>NZ_JACIFO010000005.1 GCF_014197445.1 Mesonia hippocampi
TATAAGCTTTTTTCTTTCTGACCAAATGTTTTTGAAAATTTTTTAAAAATATTTTTTTTAACCGATTTTCTAAAAACAATATCCTTTCTACTCCTACTCCTATACTACTCACATCCTAACTTCTCAATGAACTCTCAAGCTTCATACTTGACCGCTTAGCGGGCTGCAAATATACAACCGTTTTTTACTTCTACGCAACTATTTCTTTAAAATAATTTAATATTTATTCAAATTAGTTTTTAAGTCGCTGAAAAACAAGAAATTTCTTACAAGAAAAAATTCCAAACTAAACCGAACCTAATTACAAAATCTCGATAAGGTTGCCCTTGCGCCGTAAAATTCCCGTTGTTTGTGAAGATTGTCGGAAAGTTTTCTAAAGTAAAATAAATACGTGTTTGGCGTACTTTGGCATTAAAAAACAAATCGGCTGTGTAAAATCCTTCTAATTCGGTATTGTTTTGAACTACATAATCGGCTATAACGGCATCGTAATTATCTGCATAAAAAGAAGTAAAATACTTAAATGTAACCCCTGTTTGTAAATACAAGGCTTTATCAAACCAATAATCGCTATAGTATAATGAGTTTCGAGTAATAAAATCTGATACCTTATATACTTCTTCTCCTTCGAGTACATTTTGGTACAACAAAGTGTTTTCTAGTGAAAACTTAGCATAATTCAGCTTATTGCTAAACTTTAGCTTTAACGCCTTAATGTTTTTATGGTATTGAAATGGTTTAGCAAAAAACGCTGGTTCTAAATTATCTTGTGCATTAGGATTGTAAGCTGGATTCTCTACATACCCAAAATAAGTATAATCTTTTAGTTGTGAAACTTGAGCCGACAAGCTTCCTATAGTATTGTGTTTGATGTATGCTTCTATATGTTGTTCCTTTTCGGGTTTAAAATCATTATACCAATTATAATTTACATAATCACTTTGATAGAGTTGTTTTGTATAACTAGCTTCATGTGCATTCATATTGATTTTTGCACCTAATGTAAACAATGAATTTGCAGTATAGTTTGCATCTGCTAATAAGTAATACCCTTTATAGTCTCCAGAAACATTATATGCTGCCTCGGTATTTAGGGTTATACCTTTTAAATGTTTTTTATAAACTCCTCCCACATTAATCACATCTCCTTTTAGATAGTTAGGAATAATCCCTGTGTCCAATTGCAATTTTCTATGGTATCCATAACGGTAATTTGTATGGGTTGCAAAAAACTGTATGTTCCCCAAGGTTTTTTGTGTATAATCTAGGTATAGTGTGTTTGATAAATTTTGAAATTCTGTTTCGTCAAAAAGGTCGGTATCCTCGTATGTGTTTCCATAAAGCAAAGAAGCTCTTGCCTGAGTGAACCTAAACTCTTTATCGGTAAAGCTTAACTTATGCCCTACTTTAAGATGCTGCTGAGATATACTGTCTGACTGGATGAGTTTAAAATCATGCTTTAAAAAGAATCGTTTTGACAACAACCTGTTTTCTGCATCGTTATAATTTACATCTAAAACAGATCTGTCTTTATACTCTTTAGAACCCAACAGGTATTGAGCTGTAGATAATGTGGTTAAACCTCCGTTTTCTTGATTGGTTAAACTTTGCGAAACAAAATGAGTTTTTAAATCGTACCTATTATTTTTAGATTGATAATTTACGGTAGTTCTAAAATTTCCATGTCGCGTTCTTGTGTGTTGATATTTCCCTAAAGAACTTATGCTTTTATACGCCAAACTAAAATTAATGTTTGGAGCAATATTAGAGGTAAGAAAAGCATCTAAATTCTGCCCTTGCTCAAAGGTAGTTTTAAAAAAAAGTTCGGTTAAGGGCGTAGGTACATTATAATAATGTATGTCATCTACTTTATATAGGTAGTTTTCTCGAGCTTCTGTCCCAAAACCAGGCAAGTGTTTTCGTTCGGAAAACTGGTGGGCTAAACGTGTATAACCTTGCCCTACATTCGCAAATGGCAAAAGCTCTACATCATCTTTCCGAATACTATTATACTTATAGTGTTTATATATAGTAAGTGTAGTATCTACATAAGAAGTATCATTTCTTACCGAAATAATTTTATAATCGGTAACGGGTGGTTTTTCTCGTTTATCGATTACCCCTTGCATGTTTTCCGAAGGCTCATTAATTCCTAACTCACCTCTACGCTCGCCACTTATTTCTTTAGCAGCGCCCAGCACTTGTCCTGTTAATGTTTCTGATATAAAAAATACTATACAAATAGATATATATACGGTTCTTATCATCGAGTGTGTAAATCTTTTAACTACGGCAAAAGTACATAGTTTTCATAAACATTTGTTTATTTAGCTTAAGATAGTATAGCAAATATGTATTTTTGACGAAAATAGCGATTATTATTATATGAATACAACCTCTTCCTTACAGCAATTATATACAGAACGTCTTGCTGAATTTACTCGCCATTTAAAAGAAAAAAAAAGAAGCTTATTTTTTCTGAGCATGGTGAGGCTTGTTACCTTTCTACTACTTATCCTTTTCATTTATTTATTTTGGGGAAACTTAGCCCTTCTTGGAATTAGTCTTGTGTTAGGAATAAGTGTTTTTTTATTTTTATTGGTAAAATACCAAAACCTAGCGGTACAAAAAAAGCAGCTCGAAGCACTCATTAGTATCAATCAAACCGAGCTAAACGTACTTGCTGGAGATTATAAAAACTTACCCACTGGAAAAATTTACAGCAATGCCCTACACCATTATAGCGAAGATATTGATTTGTTTGGAAAAAATTCTTTTTATCAATACCTAAACCGAACCAGCTTAAAAGAAGGAAGCGATAAATTGGCCGATTTACTTACCGCCAACCAAACCTTAAACATTATAGAGAAACAACAAGCAATAGCAGAACTTTCTGAAAAAATTGATTACCGACAAGAATTTTCTGCAAAAGCAAAATTAGTAACCACAGAAGTTTCTAATAAAAGTTTACTTAATTGGCTAGAAAACTACACCCCATTTATACCTAAAATACACCTATGGCTCCCTCGTGTTTTCGGGGGTATCTCCATCTTATTACTCATCGCTTATTTTGGAGGTTTTATTTCGGGTTATATCCCAAGCGGATGGTTTTTTGTAGGCTTAGCTATTACAGGCAGCAAGCTTAAAAAAATAAACTTATTAGGCGTTTATGCCAATGAATCGCAAAAAAGCTTTCAGCAATATTATAAGCTTTTAGCCCTTGTTGAAGCCCAAGATTTTAAAGCAGATTTACTTACCGAACTTCAAGAAAAACTATCCTCAAAAAATCAAAAAGCATCTGAAAAACTCCAGCAGTTTTCTAAAATCATCGATGCCTTTGAGCAGCGTAACAATATGCTTTTTGGTGTGGTAGGAAACGGATTTTTATTATGGGACTTACATTACACGTATAAATTAGAAAAATGGATTTCGGCCAATAGCAAGGAAGTAAAACAATGGTTTGCTGTATTAGAAACCTTAGATGCCTACCACTCTTTAGGAAATTTTGCTTTTAATCATCCTAATTACTGCTTCCCTAGCTTAAACAGTACAAACCAGCATATTCTAGAAGTAAAAAACACCGTGCATCCGTTAATCAATACCGCAACCGCAATAACCAACAGTTTTACCATTGCTGAAGAAGAATTTTTAATTGTTACGGGAGCAAATATGGCAGGAAAAAGTACTTTTTTAAGAACGGTTTCGTTACTTATCGTAATGGCAAATACCGGATTACCCGTACGCGCAGAATCCTGTAACTACAAACCCATAAAGCTTATTACCAGCATGCGAACTTCAGATAGCTTGGCAGACGATTCTTCGTATTTCTTTGCCGAACTAAGCCGTTTAAAATTTTTGGTAGAAGAATTAAAAAACAACCAATACTTTATTGTGTTAGATGAAATTCTAAAAGGCACCAACAGTAAAGATAAAGCAGAAGGTTCTGAAAAATTTATCGAAAAACTCAGCAAACAAAAAGCCACCGGAATTATAGCTACACACGACTTGAGTTTATGTAAACTTGCCGAACGATACCCGCATATTCACAATTACTATTTTGACGCAGAAATTATTAACGATGAGTTATCCTTCGACTATACTCTTAAAAAAGGCGTTTGTAAAAACATGAATGCTTCGTTTCTGTTAAGAAAAATGAATATTATTGACCAATAATTTATTATGGACTCGCTAACACAAATAGTTTTAGGTGCAGCAGTAGGCGAAGCTGTATTGGGAAAAAAAATAGGCAACAAGGCAATGCTCTATGGTGCCATAGCTGGTACAATTCCAGATTTAGATACCTTTGCAAGTCATTTTACCGATACGGTTACTGCCCTACAAATACACAGAGGCTTTACACATTCTATTATTTTTTCGCTGCTTTTCGCACCCGTTTTTGGCAAAATAGTCTCGCTATACGATAAGTCTGTTTCCTGGAAATCTTGGTCATGGCTTTTCTTTTTCGGGTTAATTACCCATCCTATGCTCGATGCATTTACCACTTGGGGAACACAGTTTTTTTGGCCTTCTACCAATCGCTTAGCCTTTAAAACTATTTTTGTGATAGACCCGCTTTATACCATCCCTTTTATAGTTTGCTTAATTTTAGCCATGCGATTACCTAAAACTAATTGTAAAAGAAGCTTTTACAACAAATTAGGTATTTCTATAAGTTCAGCCTACCTGCTGCTTAGCGTAATTTTAAAATTTATCACTTATCAGAAATTCACCCAAGCACTTCAAACACAAAATATAGCCTATACTAACATTATAACAAAACCAACCGCTTTTAACACCATCCTCTGGACGGCAAATGTAGATACTCCAACGGCTTATTTAATAGGGCATTATTCTTTTTTTGATACCCAGCCCATACATTTTGCTTCTTACCCGAAAAATCATGAACTTCTAACTCCTATAAAAAAAGACAAAAGCATTCAAAAACTTATAAAAATCTCTGAAGGTTGGTACAGCATCACCAAAAAAGAGAATCAGCTTTATTTTAATGACCTCCGGTTTGGATTATTAAGCCTTTCCCCCAAGGCTACTAATTTCGCATTTAGTTACCGTATTTCTCAAGCCAACAAAGAAATACAGGTTACCGAAGTTAAAAAAGACCGTGAAAATGCTAAAAACTTATTAAGCTCATTACTAAAACGAATAAGAGGAAATTAGGAATTATGTTAAAAAAACCTACTTTTACAGCGGTTTAAAATTATTAATTATGAAATTAGAACAAGATTTGATGGAACGTGCAAGTGCTGCATGTGAACTTTGCAGCAGTAACCAAGAGCTACAGGTTTACCACGTACCACCACATCAAGATAAAGAAAGTGAACATTGTGTATTAACTTGTACTATTTGCTACCAACAACTTACAGACGACAGCAGTATAGACGCCAACCATTGGCGTTGCTTAAACGATAGCATGTGGAACACCAATCCTGCTGTGCAAGTAACGGCATGGAGAATGCTTACCAAACTAAAAAATGAAGGATGGCCGCAAGATTTATTAGACATGATGTATATGGAAGACGATACCTTGGCTTGGGCAAAAGAAGGCATGCCTGCTACCGATGAAAGTGGACAAGCAATTATCCATAAAGATGCTAATGGTGCGGTATTAAATGCAGGAGATACGGTTGTATTGATTAAAGATTTACCTGTAAAAGGAAGCAGTATGGTTGCAAAACGAGGTACTGCTGTACGCAGAATAAGCCTAGTGCATGATAATGCAGAACATATAGAGGGAAAAGTAGATGGACAACAAATTGTTATCCTAACAAAATTTGTAAAAAAATCTTCTTAAGTTTCTTTAAAATAAAACCCTCACATAAGGTCCAAACGGCGTGCTGTATATACTTTTTTCTTTATCATATAGTACGTCGTATTGTATTCCAAAAGAAACATTTCCTGCCCTATACCCAATACCTAAATAGAGTGCTGTAAACCAATAATTGTCCGTATATCCCCAATACTTATCATCTCGCTGCACGTGAAGTTGCTCTAACTGAGCCGATAGCTCTAGAGCTTGCATAGGTCTGTATAACCCCATTAAGCTTCCTCCTAAAACAATTGCTTCATAATCATTTTTCTGTTTAGCATAAGAGCCTTTCAAGCCTACGCCACCTAAAAAATATTCATTAAATTTATACAAAGCATTAGGCGCGAGGGTAGCACTAAAAAAGCCATCAGAAAAGCCCATTCCTAAACTTCCTCCAAAACGAACATTACTCCAAAAATTTCTTGTTTTAAACTGGAAATTATCGTTTTGAGCAATACTGCTATAACTGGTAAGACAAAAAACTGCCAAACATAACAGGAATAATCGCTTTGGAGAAAATAAAGGCTTCTTCATTACTATTGTTTCTTAAGTGCTGTAAAATGTTTATAAAAATAAGGAATGGTTTCTATTCCTTTTAGGTAGTTCCACACTCCAAAATGCTCGTTAGGCGAATGTATAGCATCGCTATCTAACCCGAATCCCATCAAAACAGTTTTGCTTTTTAATTCTTCTTCAAACATAGCTACAATTGGGATACTCCCTCCGCTACGTTGCGGGATAGGTTCTTTTCCAAAAGTTTGTTGATACGCTAAACTCGCTGCCTGAAATTCTATCCCATCTATAGGAGTTACATATCCTTGCCCACCATGATGTGGTTTTACTTTTACCTCTACCGCTGCTGGAGCTATACTTTCGAAATGTTTTTGAAATAGGTTAGTAATTTCTTCCCAATCTTGGTTAGGCACTAAACGCATTGATATTTTAGCAAAAGCTTTGCTAGGAATAACTGTTTTTGCACCTTCGCCTATATAACCGCCCCAAATACCATTTACATCTAGCGTTGGTCTAATAGAATTGCGCTCGTTGGTTGTATAGCCTTCCTCTCCATATACATCTGTTATTGCAAGGGCTTCTTTATATTTTTCTAATGAGAAAGGAGCTTCTGCCATCTTTGCTCGCTCTGCTTTAGACAATTCCTCTACCTTGTCGTAAAAACCAGGAATAGTAATATGGTTATTTTCATCGTGTAGCGAAGCTATCATCTTTGTAAGTATGTTTATTGGGTTGGCAACAGCACCTCCATATAAACCTGAGTGCAAATCTCTATTTGGTCCTGTAACCTCTACCTCTACATAGCTTAAACCTCTTAAACCTGTGGTGATGGATGGGGTATCTTTAGCAATCATACCAGTATCTGAAATCAGAATCACATCGTTTGCTAATTTTTCTTTATTGTTTTTTATAAACCAAGCTAAATTTACACTTCCTACTTCCTCCTCTCCTTCTATCATAAATTTCACATTACACGGAAGCTCCTCATTTTTCACCATATATTCTAATGCTTTTACATGCATATAGAACTGCCCTTTATCATCACAAGCACCACGGGCAAAAATGGCTCCTTCTGGGTGTATTGCTGTTTTCTTAATTACAGGTTCAAAAGCAGGGCTATCCCATAAATCTATTGGATCTGCTGGTTGAACATCATAATGCCCATAGACCAATACCGTGGGTAAATTTTCATCTACAATTCGCTCTCCATAAACTACAGGATAACCTGGAGTCTCGCAAATTTCGGTTTTTGTACATCCTGCCTCTTTTAAGCTTTTTTCTACCAATGTTGCCGTAGAAAACATATCTTTTTTATAGGCTGAATCGGCACTTATGGAAGGAATTTTCAATAAATCGATTAATTCATTTATAAATCTTTCTTTATGTTGTTGAACATAATCTTTACTGGTAATCATGTAGTTATATTTTAAATAGAACTGCCAAGATAACAACAAGTTTTTAAAATTTGAAATTTTTAATAATTTATTATTGTAGATTGATATATTTATGTATATTTGCAACCGATTTACTACTAAGCACTGCGGCTGTGGTGGAATTGGTAGACACGCTAGACTTAGGATCTAGTGCCGCGAGGCGTGGGGGTTCGACTCCCTTCAGCCGCACAAAAAGCTCTCCGATGGAGGGCTTTTTTATTTTTATAATGTTTTTAAATTCCAAAAACTTATTTTTCTTCGAGTTAAAAAACTTAATTTTTCATAGAGTTTAATTGCTCCAATATTTGATTCGGCAACGTGTAAATATGGCGTTTTATTTTCGTTAAATATTTGATCTGTGGTATGTTTTATTAATTGTTTCGCATAACCTTTTCCTGTATGCTCAGGGCTAGTAATAACAGCACTTACTTCTGTATATTTATTCATCTTCATTCTTTCTCCTGTTACCGCAACTAATCGATTGTTTTTATATATGCCAAAGTACGTTCCTAAATCTGGTGTTTTCTTTTTAAAATAACCAGGCTGAATCATATTAACCAAATCAAACAAATCATTTTTTTGTTGTTTGGTATTTAATTCCGTAATAGCTTCAGTTAGCTCAATGTCTATAGGTTTATGCAGTAGCATTTGATTACAAATTAGATTCTTAGTTAATACTAACTGATTTTGGTATTTTGGTTTTTCACCAACTACATAAAAATTGTTGATTTTTTGAGCATAATTACTTATGCCTTCAGAAGATTTCTTATAGTTTATAAAACCCCCAAAAGGACAATATTCTGACGCATAAAATTTAATTCCATCATATTCTACTGAAAATTTGTTATGTACTTCATTTAAAGAATTCCATACTGGGTTATCTAATTTTTTTTCTTCTAGTTCCATTTTTTATTAAGTATAATACACATCCCTGTCAAATATATACAACTATTTATGTTAAAACAAAAAGCTTATAAAACCCAAAGAGTTTAATTAAAAAATTATAATAAAAAAAACTCTGAAAAAACAAGCTTAAAACACTTCTTCTAAGGAGCCTTGTTTTTGCTGTTTTTTTATCGCCTATAAATAAGTCTTTTTTACATCATATTTAAACCACAGCTAAACTAAAATCAGCCCATTTTTTAGTGGACAATTTGTGGTCTCACCCTAGACTAGGTGTGGACTAGGTATGACTTTGATAGGGGAAAAACATGGGTAAAACTAAAAGCTGGTTTTTCTTAAAATAATGGTATAAATAACCTGTAGATTTTATTGTTATTACAGGTTTGTTTTTATCTTAAAAAAACAGTGCTTTTTCCGTCTGTTTTTGGCTGTTTTTTTTGTGCTTCAAAAGGTCAACACACAATTGCATCGTATGGAAAAAGTTGCCCCGCTGGTACGTGACTAATCATTCAAACTAGAAACAACCTCTACTTCTGAAGTTACAATGCGCTCTATTGGGCAGCGTTTGCCTATAGCTAACAAGCGTCCACGTTGTTTATCGTCTAAGTTGCCATGAAAAGTTAGTTTTTTATAGAATACTGTTTTATCCTCCTTTTTTTCATAAGTAATACTTATATCTATTTTCTCTAAAGGCCATTCTTTTCTATCTGCATACATTCGTAATGTTATTGCAGTACAGGATATAATAGACGAGGCTAATAATTGCCCAGGAGTCATCCCTAGGTTTTCTCCGCCTGCAGTTATAGGTTCATCGGCAACAAGTGTATGTTTATTATCTGTTACAATAGTGGTTTTGTACTTTTCTCGGGTAATGCTTGCATGTACAGTATTCATAAGCTTAATAATTAAAGGTAGGTAAAGGTATATATTCGGTTTCGTTAGGTACTTTCGGGAAGTTTTGCTGCTCCCAATCAGTTCTGGCTTTTTCTATATTTTTCATATCCGAAGCTACAAAATTCCAATGTATAAAACGTTTCTCGGGAAGGGCTTCACCTCCAAATACATATACCTTAGCCTTTGCACTTAACTCAAAACTGCACAAATGGCTTTCTTGTGTTACCAGCAATTGCTTGGCGGTATATCGATGTGATTTAATCCTTACGCTTCCTTCTAAAATATAAAGTCCGCTTTCTCCATACAGCCCCTCTCCTATTGTTATTTGCTTATCTTCTTGGCTTAAATTTACAATTTCTAACATGTATAACTCACTGTAAACAGGCACTGGAGATTTTTTTCCTAAAGCCTCTCCTGCAATAAGTTTATACATTACCTCATCGGTTTCCCAAGAGGGCAATTTATCTTTTTCGGCATGATAAAAATTGGGTTCGGTTTGCTCTAATGCTTTTGGTAATGCTACCCATATTTGCAATCCATGTAAACGTTTAGGTGTGTTTCGCAACCTGTCTGGTGTGCGCTCAGAATGCACTACTCCTTTTCCTGCTGTCATCCAATTTACGGCTCCAGGAGAAATTTCGAGTTCGTTACCTAAACTATCTCTATGCATGATATTTCCTTCAAAAAGATATGTTAGGGTAGATAAGCCTATATGTGGATGCGGGGCAATATCTAAATTCTGGCTAGCAGAAAAATCTACAGGTCCCATGTGGTCTATAAAAACAAACGGCCCTACGGCTCTTTTCTGCCGAAAGGGCAATAACCTACCAACCAGAAAATCGCCAATCCTTGCAGCACGCTCTTCAATTATTAACTTGATATTTGACATTATCCACGCTGTTTAAAAACCCTAATTTAAGAAATAAAAAGACAATCTTTGTTAAAAGAGTTTAAAAACAGAATTCTTTTAAAATTATTTTTATAGATTTGTTTTTGTATGAAATTATTCCGCCAAATATTAGCCGTAAGTCTAGCCTTTCTCGTTATGGGCTCTACGGTTTCTTTTGCTGCTAATATGCACTATTGCGGGTCTTTTCTAGTAGATATAAACCTACTGGAAGCTGCAACAAGTTGTGGAATGGATAATTTTGATACCTCTAAAACAACCGACACTGAAGGTTGTACCATAGAAAAATCTAACTGCTGTAAAGATAAAAAAGTAATTGTTGATGGGCAGGATGAACTATCCTCTCCGCTACAATTAACCCTAGAACAGCAAGTATTTATTGTTAGCTTCGGCATGAGTTACCTTGCGTTATTTACGCCAGAAGTTACAGACAATCCTGACTACTTAACTTACACCCCGCCCAAAATTGTCTGGGATATCCAGCAATTACAAGAAGTATATCTTATTTGATTTAATAAACGCTTTTACCTCGTGTTCTATAAACAACGAGGTTTTACTATAACGATACCTTTAAGGTAAAGTTTGTTGTTTCATTAAATCATTTTATTATTATGCTTAATAGGCTTATACATTTTTTAATACACTATAAATTAATTGCCGTATTAATTGCAATTCTTTTTATAGGTTGGGGAGTTATCCACGCCCCTTTTAATTGGGATACTGGTTTTTTACCTAAAGATCCCGTTGCCGTAGATGCTATCCCAGACTTGGGAGAAAATCAACAAATTATTTACACCCCTTGGAAAGGGCGTTCTCCTCAAGATATCGAGGATCAAATTTCCTACCCACTTACCACCAGTTTACTTGGAATACCTGGCGTAAAAACCATTAGAAGTTCCTCTATGTTAGGTTTTTCTAGTATTTATATCATCTTTGAAGAAAACGTAGATTTTTACTGGAGTCGTAGCAGAATTGTAGAAAAATTAAACTCGCTTCCTCAAAACCTACTCCCCGAAGGTGTTACCCCTACACTAGGACCTGATGCCACCGGTTTAGGACAACTTTATTGGTACACCCTAGAAGGACGAGACGAAAACGGCAATGTAACTGGCGGATGGGATTTACACGAGTTACGAAGCATCCAAGATTACTATGTTAATTATGCGCTAGCAAGTGCCAAAGGGGTTGCTGAAGTAGCTTCTATTGGTGGGTTTACACAAGAATATCAGATAGACATAAACCCTGAGCTTATGCGCCAATACAACATTAGCTTAGCACAGGTTACCCAAGCGGTAAAACAAAGCAACCGTGATGTTGGCGCACAAACCTTAGAAATTAATAAAGCTGAATATTTTGTAAGAGGTTTAGGCTATATTAAATCGATAAAAGATATTGAAGATATTGTGGTACTTAGTACCGAATATAGAGCCATTAGACTAAAAGATATTGCCAACATAAACTTAGGGCCTGCCGAAAGAAGAGGAATTCTGGATAAAGAAGGTGCCGAAGTTGTTGGTGGCGTTATTACTGCTCGTTATGGAGCAAACCCTATGCATGTAATTGACGGGGTTAAGCTTAAGATTGAAGAAATCAGTAAAGGTTTACCCAAAAAAACTTTACAAGACGGTACCGTTTCGCAACTAACTATTGTACCTTTTTACGACCGTACCCAACTTATAGAAGAAACCCTAGATACCTTAAACGAGGCATTGCTCTTAGAAATTCTAATCACCATTCTTGTTATTACCATAATGGTTTATAATTTACGCGCATCTGCACTTATCTCAGGCTTATTACCTATTGCTGTGCTTATGGTATTTATCGCTATGAAATATGCCAATGTAGATGCTAATATTGTAGCGCTTTCAGGAATTGCCATTGCAATTGGAACCATGGTTGATATTGGCGTTATTTTAACCGAAAATATTCTACGCCATATCAACGAGCAAACTAAAAAAATTCCTATAACAGCAGTTGTTTACAATGCCACCTCTGAAGTCTCGGGGGCAATTATTACAGCTGTACTTACTACCATTGTAAGCTTTTTACCGGTATTTACTTTAACGGGTGCAGAAGGCAAACTGTTTAGTCCGCTTGCTTTTACAAAAACCATGGCTTTAATCGCCGCATTAATAGTTGCTTTATTTATCTTACCTCCTTTCGCAGCCAGCTTATTTAAGAAAAGAAAAACCTCCAAAATAGTGAAGTATGCTTTAGCTAGCTTATTGATTATAATAGGGGTAATTGGACTTCTTTTCGGACATTTATTAGGGCTTGTACTTATACTATTTGTAGGACTAGATATACTAAAAAAACAACATATACTCTCGGAAAAAA
Source organism: Mesonia hippocampi (assembly GCF_014197445.1). Lineage (GTDB taxonomy): Bacteria > Bacteroidota > Bacteroidia > Flavobacteriales > Flavobacteriaceae > Mesonia > Mesonia hippocampi. The sequence goes on from NZ_JACIFO010000005.1 coordinate 12,812, forward strand.
CCTTCTTAAAAAGCACCAACATTCTTACTGCTGTCTGCATTAGTGTAGCTCTAGCATGGTATTGGCGTCCGCTTGGTTTCAACCACTCCTTTATAACTAATTTTATTTTTGCGAGTGTTTTAATTTTTGGCATTTTAGGAGCTTTCTATGTATTTAGAAAAAACTACACCAAATTGCTTACATGGACTTTAGAAAACAAATTGTTGTTTTTGCTTATTCCTGCTAGTTTTCTTGTGATTGGATTTTGGATTATGAGAAATACCGGAAAAGAGTTTATGCCGGCATTAAACGAAGGCTCTTTTCTACTTATGCCTACTTCCTTACCGCACGCAGGAGTAGAAGAAAACAAACGCGTTCTACAACAATTAGACATGGCGGTTGCGGCAATTCCAGAGATAGAAACCGTAGTGGGAAAAGCAGGAAAAACAAACTCTGCCTTAGATCCCGCTCCGCTATCTATGTATGAAAACGTAATCCAATATTACCCAGAATACGCCAAAAATAACAGCCTAAAGCCTAGTACTTTTAAGGTAGATAAAAATGGGTATTTTATTTTAAAGAACGGAAAACGCGTAGAAAATCCTAATCATCCTGTTACGCAAAACTCTGGTTCTAGCAAGCTTGTTCCGTATACTAAAGAAGTAATCGATTTGCTTATCCCAGATGAAAACGGTGAGTACTTTCGTATTTGGCGACCTGAAATCGAATCGGCAGATGATATTTGGAATGAAATTGTTAAGCAAACAAAAATTCCAGGAGTCACCTCTGCTCCCAAATTACAACCCATAGAAACTCGATTAGTAATGCTGCAAACAGGAATGCGTGCTCCTATGGGAATTAAGGTAAAAGGACAAGACTTAACTCAAATAGAAGCTTTTGCATTAAAGTTAGAAGAACTGCTTAAACAAACTCCAGGGGTTAAAAAAGAAGCTGTTTTTGCCGATAGAATGGTAGGAAAGCCTTATTTACTTATCGATATAAAACGCGATAAATTAATCCGTTACGGAATTAGTATTGAAGAAATACAACAAGTTATCGAAGTAGCTATTGGAGGCATGCCCCTTACTAAAACCGTAGAAGGAAGAGAACGCTATAACATCCGTGTACGCTACCCAAGAGGCTTACGAGACAGTCCAGACGATCTAAAAAACATCTACATTCCTGTAGAAAACAAACAGCCTGTTCCTTTAGCAGAACTCGCCGATATTAAGTACGAAAAAGGACCACAAGTAATAAAAAGCGAAGACACCTTCTTGGTAGGTTATGTGCTTTTTGATAAACTTGATGGTTTTGCAGAAACCGATGTGGTAGAAGATGCTCAGCAAGCCATTCAAAAGCATATCGATAATGGCGACTTAACCGTTCCAAAAGGCATTAGCTACGAATTTACAGGGAATTACATCAACCAATTAAGAGCCGAAAAAACATTAAGCTTTGTTATTCCTATTTCATTGCTTATCATTTTTATCATTTTATATTTACAGTTTAAATCGGTTAGTACTTCCTTTATTATTTTTACAGGAATAGCCGTAGCATTTTCTGGAGGTTTTATGCTTTTGGGATTATATGGGCAAGATTGGTTTTTAAACTTTTCTGTATTTGGAGAAAATCTACGCGATATTTTCCAAGTAAAAACCATGTACCTAAGTGTTGCTGTCTGGGTAGGGTTTATAGCCTTGTTTGGAATTGCTACAGACGATGGCGTAGTAATGGCAACCTACCTAACGCAAACATTTGATAAAAACAAACCCAAAAACAAAGCTGAAATTAGAGCTGCTGTTATCGAGGCAGGAGAAAAACGTATTCGCCCTTGTTTAATGACAACCGCAACTACGCTCTTAGCGCTTTTACCTATACTTACCTCTACAGGAAAAGGTAGTGATATCATGATACCTATGGCCATTCCTAGTTTTGGTGGTATGCTTATTGCTCTGATTACACTTTTTGTAGTCCCTGTATTATATAGTTGGAAAGCAGAACTGAAACTTAAATATAATTTCCTTAAGCATGAATAAGATAAACATTAAAAAACTTAGGCTAAGAAATATATTTCTTTACTTAATGCTCCTTGCTGGAAGCCTATACGACCTGCAAGCACAACAGCTAGAGCAATATATTAAACTTGCAAAGGAACAAAGCCCAGAAATAAAAGCCCTAGAAGCGCAAAAAAAACAGCTTTCAGAACGCATTAATGAACTCAATACACTAGGAAACACATCCTTTGGTGCAGGTTATTTTGTTAGTCAGCCCGAAACAAGAACGGGAGCACAAGTCGCAAAACTCTCTGTACAACAGAGTTTCCCTTGGTTTGGTAGTTTTAAAACCCAAAAAAAATACATCAACAGTTTGGTGGAAACCAAAAACTACGACATTGCTATTGCTAAAGACAAACTAGCCTTAGCAGTTGCTACCAATTATTATGATTTATACATGCTAAAAGATAAAACACAGATTTATCTAAAAAACATAGCCCTTATAGATAGCTATGAAGCCCTTGCTCTTAAAGGAGTAGAAACCAATCAAGCTTCTGCGGTAGATGTCTTAAAACTACAGATGAAAAGGAAGGAATTGATAAGTAAAAAAGAGCAAACACAAGGGCTTTTCTATGCGAAAAGTACAGCCTTTAGCAACTTGTTAAATCAAGAAGATTTACTGATAGAATTACCCGATACGTTAAGCTTACCAAAAGAAAAATTGACCGATTTTAACGACCCAAAAATTCATCCAGAGGTACTTAAATACGATTATGTAATTTCTAGCATCGAACAGGAAGAAAAAGTAAACCGAAAAGGTGCTAACCCTAATATTGGGCTTGGTTTAGATTATGTTTTTGTAGAAGAACGCCCAGGTATGGTGATGGATGATAACGGAAAAGATATCATTATGCCTATGGTTAATATTTCTATCCCTATTTTTAATAAAAAGTATAAATCTATCACGGCACAAAACAACATTAAAGTTCAAGAGGCACAACAACAGCAGGAGCTGCAAAAAAACCTTATCGATACACAACTTAGCCAAGCCATAGAAGAGCAAATTTCTGCTAGGATTACTTACCAAAATCAGCTCGAAAACCTAAACTATGCCGAACAAGCACAGCAAATTTTATTGCAACAATACCAAAACGGAATTTTACAATACAACGATGTTTTAGATATTATCGAGCTGCAATTAACCATGGAGCTTTCGCTTACAGAAGCACTTAATAACTATTACCGCCAACAAGCAACTATTAATTATTTAAATCAATAAAACCATGAGAAAAACAAAAATTATTTTAAGCCTAGGGATTATTGCCCTTAGTTTTACCGCTTGTAAACAAACCGAAAACAAACAAGCAACCGAAGAGAAAACAACCGCTACACCTGCTAAAGAAGTTAAACAAACTTCTGAGCTTAGTTTTAAAGAAACACATGTAAATAAGGTTTATAAAGACTACATTCTTTTAAAAGATGCTTTAGTAAAATCGGATGCAACCACCGCAAAACAAGTTGCCGAAAAAATGAGTGCGTCTGCAAAAAACGAAGAAATTATTCGTCTAGCCAAAGATATTTCTAAAACAGATGATATCGAGAAAATACGCGTATTATTCTTCGACTTAAGCAAGCAAGTAGAAACCCTTGCTAATGATAACATTACTTCAGGAAAAGTATATAAGCAATTTTGCCCTATGGCTTTTAACGACACAGGAGCTTTTTGGTTATCGTCTGAAGAAAATATTCTTAACCCTTACTTCGGAGAGAAAATGCTTCGTTGTGGTATGGTGCAAAAAACCATCCAATAAAAAACAATTAACCTTACGCTTTAACCTAGCGTAGGGTTAGTTTTTCTCTTTGATAAATATGATTTTAATAGTTTAAATAATTTTTAGATAAAACAGAATTGAAATTTATTCACACTAAAAACCCGAAGTAACCACTAGGCAAAATAATTAGCTAACTTCATATAAATTTCATTCTCACAAAATACACAGTAAATTCCCTATGAAAAAAATAGCAGTTTATATCATTGTACTTATTGTAGGAATTGGCATTGGCTATTTCTTACTAAATGCATCTGGCACATCAGATACCACAAGTACCACAACAAAAGAAAGTAGTAGTTGGACCTGTTCTATGCACCCACAAATCAATCAACCAGAACCTGGCGATTGTCCTATTTGTGGTATGGATTTAATCCCTGCCGATCAAGCAGAAGCAAACAGCAGCCCGCTACAAATTAAAATGACCAAAAACGCCATTGCCCTAGCCAATGTAGAAACAACACTTATTGATAATAATAATGAAAGCGCTAATCAAATAAAGCTTTCTGGAATCATTAAAGAAAGTGAAAATAACAAAGCACTTCAAGCAGCATATTTTAAAGGACGAATAGAGTTTTTATACACCAAAGAAACTGGCAAAAAAATAAAACGCGGGCAACTTATTGCCAAAATCTATTCGCCAGAATTGGTTTCTGCACAGCAAGAACTACTTACTGCCGCAGCAAACAAAAGCTCCCAACCTGCACTTTATAACGCCGTTAAAAATAAATTAAGCACTTGGAAACTCACAGAAAAACAAATCAATAACATCGAAAAATCTGGAGAAGTGCTGCGAGATTTCCCTATATATGCCAATACCACAGGAACCATTACGTTAATTAATGTAGAAGAAGGTGATTATGTTCAAGAAGGCCAAATATTATTTGAGGTAAGCAACCTTAATGAAGTTTGGGCGGTTTTTGATGCCTATGAAAACCAAATAGGGGCGCTCCAAGAAGGACAAAAAATAACTATCGAGGCTTCTGCCCTAAGGCAAAACCCCATCGAAACAAAAATAGATTTTATAAGTCCTATTTTAAACACCACTACACGTACCGTTGGCATACGTGCAATTATCAATAATAAAGAGGATAAATTTAAACCAGGAATGTTTATTACAGGAGCTGTACACATTGATAGTAAAAATGAGGGTACGCAATTAAGCATCCCTGAAACCGCTGTATTATGGACGGGAGAGCAATCTGTAGTTTATGTAAAACCCAAAAAAGACGAAAGTGTTTTTGAATTAAGAAAAATACGTTTAGGGCAAAAAACAGGAAATGCTTATACGGTATTATCGGGATTAAAACCTGGCGAAGAAATAGTTACCAACGGTACTTTTACAGTAGATGCCGCAGCGCAATTACAAGGAAAAAAATCGATGATGAGCCTTGAAAACAAACCAAAAACACATTTACCCGAAAAAGCCCAAGAACAACTAAAGGAAGCTATTGCTGCTTATTTACAAATGAAAGATGCTTTTGTACAAGATAATACATCAGAAATAAGTGCACAAGCCTCAAAAATGTTAGCCCATTTAGCTATTGATATACAAGAACCTAAAGAGGCTAAAGAAACCATTATCAACGTAAAATCGGCGCTAGAGAAAATAGCAAAAGAAACCAATTTAGAAAAACAACGTGTATATTTGGTAGGTTTATCGGATAACTTTATCAAGTTTATAGAAAAAAACATGCAAGTAGACACTCCGCTTTATGTTCAACAATGCCCTATGGCTAATAACGACCAAGGTGCCGTTTGGTTAAGCACAGAAAAAGAAGTTCGCAATCCCTATTACGGCGATAAAATGCTAAAATGTGGTAGTGTTATAAACAGCTTATAAGTTGATAAAAAATCCATTAAGTTAGAATTCTAACTTAATGGATTTTTAAAATTTCCTTCTATGTTATTTTTAAAACGTTCCGGTTATTCCAAAACTTCCTGCGCCTAACTTTAGGTTCCACGATATTTTCTTTTTAGCTTTTCTAGCTTCCATTTCAGAGAGGGTTCCCATTTCTTTATCCAAATATTTATCTACAGATTCTACCACAGCAACCGTAAGTGCTAAGCTTAAAGCTACATCGGTTAACCAATGTGCTCCAGCTAAAAGCCTCGATACAGGAGAAATCATTCCTGCGGTTATCAAACTTGCTTTCACCCAAGGGTTAGAAAATTGTTTAGATAAGGCGTAAAAAGTAGTAAACGATAAAATCGTATGTCCTGAGGGAAAAGAATGGTATCCGCCTTCATTACTAAAAGGTTTAAAGCTAAACTTTCCTCCATCAGAAGGTCTTGCCCTACCGGTTACTGTTTTAGAAACCGTTTGTATTAAGCCCGCCGCACTCGCTGCAGAAATCATAAGAATTCCTGTTCTCCTTATTTTTTCATTTTTAGTAAAAAGCCCAAAAAGGTAAACGCTTCCTGTTATTCCATAATTATTTTGTGGACTTCCAAAATACCAGCCAAAATCTTTAATTATATTAGGAACATCGGGTTCGTGTTTTACAAAAAAATCAGAGGTTTGTTGGTCTATAATATTTAATCCTGCCGCCCCTACCACTACTCCAGCGGCAATCGCCCAATCGTCTTGTCCCCAGCTAAAAGGCCTGGAATAAGTGTACTTTAAGCCCCCAAACATAAGCTTGGCATCGTGTTTTGCTAACTGCCAAGTAGTTGGGGTTGTAACTTGTTGGGATTGTTCTTGTGCCTGTGTTGGCGCAAATAATATAACGAGTAAAACGCTTAGGATATACTTTTTCATAACAAAAATTGAAAACACAAAAATACAATCTCTCTTAAAGATAGTCTACACTTCGTTTAAAAATTAGCATTATTACAAATAAAAAATCTTTCGTAATTTTAAATATTACGTAATTTTGCTCCAAAAACATCTCCATGCTTATAATTGGTATTGCCGGTGGTACCGGAAGCGGAAAAACAACCGTAGTAAAACTTATTACAGAAGAGCTCGAAGCTGATGAAGTTACTGTGATTTCTCAAGATTCATATTATCGAGACAACAGTGATTTAACCTACGATGAACGCTGTAAAATAAATTTTGACCATCCACAATCGATAGATTTCGATTTAATCTGCGAGCATTTAAAGCTCCTACGCCTAGGAAAAACAATAGAGCAACCCGTGTACTCGTTTAAAGAGCATAACCGTACTGGCGAAACCATTAGTACTGCTCCAAAAAAAGTAATGATTGTTGAAGGAATTTTAATTCTTACCAACCCTGAATTACGCAAGCTTTTTGATATTAAAATTTATGTTCATACCGATAGTGACGAACGCCTAATAAGACGTTTAAAACGTGACATGAATGAGCGGGGACGCGACCTAAACGAGGTTTTAAACAGGTACCAAAACACGCTAAAACCTATGCACCAAGAGTTTATAGAACCCTCTAAAGAGTTTGCCGATATTATTATTCCTTACAACCGCTATAACACGGTAGCTATAGATATTGTTCAAACCATCATCCGTAATCGTTTAGTATAATTTTGTATCTTCGTAAACAATGAATTACACACAATTAAAAAGTAAAACTTGGTTTAAAATCATCAGTAATAAGTATGTTATAATTTTGCTTGTTTTTGGTGTTTGGATGCTTTTTTTTGATAGTAATTCATGGCTAATTCATCAGGAATTAAACCAAGAACTAAAAGAACTAAAAAATAACAAAACCTATTACGAAGAAGAAATTCTTAACGATAAAAAAACTATAAAAGACCTCAATCATCCCGTTGCTATAGAAAAATATGCACGTGAAAATTATTTTATGAAAAAAGATAATGAAGAGGTTTTTATTATAGAATATCAAGATAGTTTAAAAACAACAGTAAATGACTAAAACATTGTTTGAAGATTTTTCGCCTACATCTGCTAAAGAATGGACGCAAAAAATTCAGGTAGATTTAAAAGGAGATGATTTTAACAGCCTTATTACCCATACTAACAATGGGATAGATATTAAACCTTTTTATCATCTTGAGAATACGCCACAAACTCCTATTTCTGCAGCACCAACTCATTGGTACATTACAGAAAAATTTATCATCACCCATGCTAATCAACAAGAAGAGCTTAAAGCTAGCATAGAAAAAGGCACCGAAAGCCTTTGGTTGTTTTTCCCTAAAGAAATAGTAAACTTAACCGAGTTATTAGCAAACATAGCCCTAGAGAATACCCCAATTTTTATAGAGCTAGAAAACCTTAACAACACCCACCTTAAGGAATTAAAACGGTTTTTAAAAGAGCATAAAAACCACCAAATACGCTTAGGAATAGATATTGTAGGAAACTTAGCCAAAACAGGAAACTGGTTAACCAACCTAAAAAAAGATCATGATTTATTACTTGATTTCCTAGAGATACATGAACTATGCTCGGTACAAGTTGCAATAAACACCCAAGTTTATCAACATGCAGGCGCCACACAAGTACAACAATTAGCTTATGCCCTTGCGCATGTAAATGAATACCTAAATTTTATAACGCAAAAAATACCAAATATAAAGTCTGTTTTTAAACCCTTATTTAAAACAGCCATAAGTACCAATTACTTTTTTGAAACCGCAAAACTTATCGCATTAAGAGACTTATATGCCACGCTGGCCGAAGCCTATGATATGCCAGAAGATATAGAAATTTTAGCTTTTCCTTCTACACGCAACAAAACCCTTTACGATTATAACGTAAACATGCTAAGAAGCACTACCGAGTGCATGAGTGCTGTTTTAGGTAATGCTAACTTTATTTGTAACATGCCTTATGATGAGATTTTTCACCATCAAAACAATTTTGGTAGACGTATTGCCCGAAACCAACTGCTTATCTTAAAAAACGAAAGCTACTTCGATAAAGTAGAAAACCCAACCGATGGAACTTACTACATCACGCATTTGGTAGAACAACTTTCCGAAAAAGCCCTCGATATTTTTAAACAAATAGAAAAAAGTGGTGGCTTTTTGGCCGCTCTAAAAGCAGGAACTATTCAGCGTAAGGTTAAAGAAAGTGCCGAAAAAGAACAAGCTCAATTCGATAAAGGAGAAATCACCCTTATCGGAACCAATAAATATCAAAACCCTGAAGATAAAATGGCACATGAACTCGAAAAAAGCCCTTTTTTACAAAAAGAAAAAAGGAAAACACTTATCGAGCCTATAATTGCCAAAAGATTAGCCGAAAAGTTAGAACAAACTCGTTTAAACGAAGAATAATTTAAGAGAGAAAACCATGTCGCGTAAAAATCTTCAACATATAAAGCTTAAAAAAGCTACAAACAAAACCTCTAAAAGTACCTCTTTTAAGACTGCAGAGAATATTTCTATAAAAAATAAATACACGGCAGAAGACCGTAAAGATATACAGCACCTAAACTTTGTGGCAGGAATTGCCCCGTACTTACGAGGACCATATTCTACCATGTATGTAAAAAGACCTTGGACAATACGCCAGTATGCAGGTTTCTCTACCGCAGAAGAAAGTAATGCTTTCTATCGCAGAAACTTAGCTGCAGGTCAAAAAGGACTTTCCGTAGCATTCGATTTACCTACACACCGCGGATATGACAGCGACCACGAGCGTGTAGTAGGTGATGTAGGAAAAGCAGGAGTTGCCATAGATTCTGTCGAGGACATGAAAATACTTTTCGATCAGATTCCCTTAGATAAAATGTCGGTTTCTATGACAATGAATGGAGCCGTACTCCCCATAATGGCATTTTATATTGTTGCTGCAGAAGAGCAAGGCGTAAAACCAGCACAACTTGCAGGAACCATACAAAACGATATTCTTAAAGAGTTTATGGTGCGTAACACCTACATTTACCCACCAACACCTTCGATGAAAATTATCTCGGATATTTTTGAATATACTTCTAAAAATATGCCTCGATTTAACAGCATAAGTATCTCGGGGTACCACATGCAAGAAGCAGGAGCTACTTGCGATATCGAGCTTGCTTACACACTAGCCGACGGATTAGAATACATCCGTAAAGGTTTAGAAGCAGGAATGGATATTGATAGTTTTGCCCCTAGATTATCGTTTTTCTGGGCTATTGGAATGAATCATTTTATGGAAATCGCAAAAATGCGTGCCGGAAGAATGCTTTGGGCAAAATTAGTAAAACAATTCAGCCCTAAAAATCCAAAATCACTATCCCTACGTACACATTGCCAAACAAGTGGATGGAGCTTAACAGAACAAGATCCTTTTAATAATGTTGCTCGTACATGTATAGAAGCTGCCGCCGCTGCCTTTGGAGGAACGCAAAGTTTACACACCAATGCTTTAGATGAGGCAATTGCACTCCCAACAGATTTTTCGGCCAGAATTGCAAGAAATACCCAATTATTCCTACAACAAGAAACTCAAATTACCAAAACGGTAGACCCTTGGGCAGGAAGTTACTATGTAGAAAAGCTTACCGAAGAAATTGCAACCAAAGCTTGGAAACTAATCCAAGAGGTTGAGGAATTAGGAGGAATGACCAAAGCTATCGAAAAAGGTATTCCTAAAATGAGAATTGAAGAAGCTGCTGCTCGAAAACAAGCGCGTATAGACAGTGGACAAGATATTATTGTAGGTACCAATAAATATAGACTCGAAAAAGAAGATCCAATAGTAACACTAGAGGTTGACAACCAAACGGTAAGAAACCAACAGATTACACGTTTAAATTCTATAAAAGAAAATAGAGACGAGAAAAAAGTTCAAACAGCCTTAAATAAGCTTACCCAAGCAGCAGAAACGGCTCAAGGAAACTTACTGGCTTTAGCTATAGATGCTGCCAGGGAAAGAGCCAGTATTGGAGAAATAAGCATGGCTTTAGAAAAAATATATGGAAGACATAAAGCACAAATAAAATCTTTTAGTGGCGTGTATAGTAAAGAAATTAAAGATGATTCATCATTTAAAAAAGCACGAGAACTTGCAGATGCTTTTGCCGAAAACGAAGGTCGCCGACCACGTATCATGATTGCAAAAATGGGACAAGACGGGCATGACAGAGGAGCCAAAGTAGTAGCCACAGGCTATGCCGATGTTGGTTTTGATGTAGATATAGGTCCGCTTTTTCAAACCCCTGCAGAAGCAGCGAAACAAGCTGTAGAGAACGATGTACATGTACTTGGGGTTTCCTCTTTAGCAGCAGGACACAAAACCTTAGTCCCACAAGTTATCGAAGAATTAAAAAAATTAAATCGTGAAGATATTATGGTCATTGTAGGTGGGGTTATCCCTTCTGCCGATTATGAATTTTTATTCGATGCTGGTGCTGTTGCCGTTTTTGGTCCTGGAACAAAAATTAGTGATGCCGCTATTCAAATTCTAGAGATTCTAAGCGATTTTTAGTCTGCTTTTATTTTAGTATAGTAAAATTAAATGCTTAACTTTATGCTAATGCTAAATCTAAACATTAAGCTATGCTAAAACAAGACGCCTTAAAAGGAAAGAACATTATCGTTACTGGAGGAGGAAGTGGCTTAGGTAAAGCCATGACCAAGTATTTTTTAACGGTAGGCGCCCAAGTTGCCATTACTTCTAGAAACCTAGAAAAACTTAAAAATACAGCCAAAGAATTAGAAGAAGAAACCGGCGGAAAATGTTTTGCAATTCAATGCGATGTAAGAAATTATGAAGAAGTAGAAAACATGTGCAAGCTTGCACATAAGGAATTTGGCAAAATAGATGTGCTACTTAACAATGCTGCTGGAAATTTTATTTCTCCAACAGAAAGGCTTTCTTCCAATGCTTTTGATACCATCATTGATATTGTATTAAAGGGAACAAAAAACTGTACGCTTGCACTTGGAAAACATTGGATTAACGAAAAAGAAAAAAACAAATCGGTACTTAATATTGTAACCACCTATGCTTGGACGGGTTCTGCCTACGTAGTGCCTTCGGCCAGTGCAAAAGCAGGGGTGCTTGCCATGACACGTTCTCTTGCGGTAGAATGGGCTAAATATGGCATCCGTTTTAATGCTATTGCACCTGGACCTTTCCCTACAAAAGGAGCTTGGGATAGGCTATTGCCTGGAGATTTAAAAGATAAATTTGATTTATCTAAAAAAGTCCCTTTAAAACGTGTAGGTAAACATGAGGAATTAGCGCATCTTGCAGGTTATCTTGTTTCCGATTATTCTGGATATATAAATGGTGAAGTAATTACCATAGATGGCGGAGAGTGGCTTCAAGGCGCAGGACAATTTAACTTACTCGAGCAAATTCCCGAAGAAATGTGGGATATGCTAGAAGCGATGATTAAGCAAAAGAAAAACAGTTAATTTAAGAGAACAATTCTACAAAATAGTTATACAAAGAATGTTCATAATAACGCATTCCTATAATTATGAGCATTCCTAATGCTATATACCACCACATAAACTGTTGGCGTTTATACATTTTAAATCCTACAACGACCAATAATAAAGAAGGAATACACAAGATTAAGGTTGGTAGCGTTTCCATTTCATTAAAAGCACCTATAAAGCGCATGATAAAAAAAAGTGTTGAAAAAATAAAAACAACCTTTCCTAAAATATGTTTAAACCGATTAGCCAAAATTGGATTGGTTTCAGAGGGGTTTGCACGCATAATCTATTTTTAAGCCTTCACTTGTTTAAAGAAAGAGTCTACAAATTCCATTTTATCAAATATTTGTAAATCTTCCATTCCTTCGCCTACTCCTATAAATTTTACAGGAATTTTAAACTGATCGCTAATTCCTATAACGACGCCTCCTTTTGCTGTTCCGTCCAGTTTTGTAACTGCTAGAGAAGTTACTTCTGTTGCTGCCGTAAATTGTTTTGCTTGTTCAAAAGCATTTTGCCCTGTAGAACCATCTAATACGAGTAGCACCTCATCAGGAACATTTGGGGTTACCTTTTGCATTACACGTTTTACTTTAGAAAGCTCATTCATTAAATTTACTTTATTATGCAAACGTCCGGCTGTATCTATCAAAACTACATCGGCATCTTGTTTTATGGCACTTTGTACAGTATCGAAAGCTACAGAAGCTGGGTCGCTTCCCATTTGTTGCTTAACGATAGGAATATCTACGCGGTCTGCCCAAATTTGTAACTGGTCTATTGCCGCAGCCCTAAACGTATCGGCTGCTCCTAGAATTACTTTTTTTCCTGCTTTTTTGTACTGATAAGCTAATTTTCCTATAGTAGTTGTTTTTCCTACACCATTTACTCCTACAACCATTATAACGTAAGGTTTTTTATCTGAGTGCTGGAAAGTTGCAGCATCATCACCTTGAGATTCGCTAAGCAAACTGGCTATTTCTTCGCGTAGTATTGTATCTAGTTCTGCTGTACCTAAGTACTTATCTTTAGCCACACGCTCTTCTATACGCTTAATAATTTTTATGGTGGTAGCCACACCTACATCACTGCTTATTAGAATTTCTTCTAAATCATCTAAAACTTCATCATCTACCTTAGATTTTCCTGCAACGGCTTTGCTAAGTTTATTAAAAAAGCTTGTTTTAGACTTCTCTAAGCCTTTATCGAGGGTTTCTTTTTTTTCTTTTGAAAATATTTTCTTAAACAAATTCATAATCTAAAAGTTTTATAGTTTTAGAAGTAAGCTTGGTGTGTTAGTATACAAATAACAGAGTGCAAATATAAGTATTATAAATACAAAAAACCGCCTTGATTGATATCAAAGCGGTTTTTTATGATGTTTTAAAAAATTACTTTTTATTGAAAAAGTCATTTACTTGATCTGGAGCCATAATTGCTTCTACAAAAGTGTATGCTCCTGATTTTTTAGACCTTACCATCTTTACGGCTTTTGTCAGCCTTTTAGATCCTGTTTGTAACGATGCTACTGATTTCTTTGCCATAATATATTTACTTTATCTCTTTATGAACAGTAACCTTTTTTAAGATAGGGTTAAATTTCTTTAACTCCATTCTATCTGGTGTGTTCTTTTTGTTTTTTGTTGTAATGTATCTAGAAGTTCCTGGTTTACCAGATGCTTTATGCTCTGTGCACTCTAAAATTACCTGAACTCTGTTTCCTTTTTTTGCCATTTTTCCTAGGTATTAGAGGGTTATTATTTTTTAAGAAATCCTTTTTCTCTTGCTTCTTTAAGCACAGCAGAGATTCCTTTTTTATTAATGTTTTTTATAGCAGAAGTAGATACTTTCAAGGTAATCCACTTATCTTCTTCTGGTATATAAAAGCGCTTTTTTACTAAATTAGCATTAAATTTACGCTTTGTTTTGTTCATGGCGTGAGATACGTTATTCCCAACCATTGCTTTTTTTCCGGTAAGTTCACAAACTCTTGACATTTTTCTATTCTTTTCTCAATTATTTAAAACAGGCTGCAAATTAACGATTTTTTTATATGCTAAACAACTATTACCGAACATTTTTTTATTTATTTTGTTTTTCTTCCTCTAACAGAAAATCATCTAGCAGTAATAGCATGGCTTTTTTTACGGCTTTTTCGGTAACTTTTTCACGTCCGTTACCAAAATTAAAGGCGTAGGTTTCTTGTCGGTTTGGAGCGGCTATGCTTATAAAAACACTTCCTATTTCGGCGTCGCTATCGCCTTTTGTTGGGCCTGCATTTCCTGTTGTTGCAATAGCGTAATCGGTGTTAAAAAGTTTTTTTGCACGCTTGGCCATTTCGGCTGTAATCTGAGCACTTACTACAGAAAATTCATCTATAATAGCTGGCGGTATTCCTAAAACTTCTGTTTTGGTAATGGTTGCATAGGTTACTATTCCTCCTTTAAAAAAATTAGATGCTCCTGGAATTGCCGCTAACTCGGCTGCAATTTTACCTCCTGTACAACTTTCTGCAGTGGTTATTGTTTTGTTTTGTTTTGTTAATTGCTTTGCAATAAGGTTTTGTAGGTCTTCTTCGTCTTCATAGCCTTTTATAATATTACCTAGAATGGTTTCTAGTTTCTCCAACTGCAATTGCAGGTTTTCTTTTAAAACTAGCGCATTCTCTCCTCTTGCAGACAATCGTAGCTTTACCCTATCGAAACCTGGAAGGTATGCTAGTTTAATAAAGGCTGGAAGAGCTGCTTCCCAGGGCATAATCTTTTCGGCCAAATCACTTTCTGGCATGCCATAAGTAAGCACTGTTTTATGGAATATATGCGGGCGTTTAAAACGTTGTTTCAGCCTAGGAATTACTTCATCTTTCATTAATGCTTTCATTTCGAAAGGCACCCCCGGCATTGATACATAAATTACGCCTCCTTCATCAAAATATAATCCTGGAGCTGTACCATACTTATTGTGTAAAGCTGTTGCTTTTGTAGGTAATAAGGCTTGATCTTTATTTAACTGAGAGATACTTTTCCCTAAAGATTTAAACAAGGCCTTAACGTTAGCCAATACTTCTGTATCTATTGTTAGGCTATCGTTAAAATACTTGCATAAGGTGAGTTTTGTTATGTCATCATTTGTTGGGCCTAAACCTCCTGTAATAATAACGACATCTACTTGTTTTGATGCAACTGATAACGCTTGTAAGATATGTTTCTCTTCATCCTGTACCGATGTGATTTGATAAACATCTATTCCTATTTTATTTAGCTCTTTTGCTATAAAAACCGAATTTGTATCTACTATTTGTCCGATTAAAATTTCATCGCCAATGGTAATAATTTCTGCTTTCATTCTAATGTTGTTTAAAGTCCTCTTTTAAACCTATGCATGCCTTTTTTATTACTTTATTTAAATGGTCTATCTCCTCTTCTACAGTTATGTTTTTATGTTCAACCCAAGCTTCTATTTGCTCGAGTTCTTGTGTTACGGGAACCCCAAATAACTCTAAATTAGGTTTTAATTTAAATAAACTTGACCTTGCAAGCTCATAATTTTGGTTGGTTACCATTGTATTTAGTGCATCTAAATCTTCTGGAACTTCTTTCAAGAAAACTTGAATCATTTTAGTTATATATGCCGTATCAAGGTCTATTAACTCATATACTTTTCTAAGGTTATAATACTTCATAAATGTTTTTATTTAATAGGAAGTTTAAAAACCTCTTTTTCCTCTATTCTTCCTTCAAGTATATCGCCTATAGCTACTTTTTCTACTCCTGCTGGAGTTCCTGTAAATATAATATCTCCTATTTTTAGGGTAAAGAATTTAGAGATATAAGCAATTAACTCGTCTATTTTCCATAGCATTTGCTGTGTATTCCCTTGCTGTACGAGCTCATTATTCTTATACAAGCTAAAATTAATCTGATTTACATCAGGAAAGCTATCTTTCCGCAGCCATTTACGCCCTATTAATGCAGAACCATCAAAACCTTTTGCTATTTCCCAAGGCAAACCTTTTGTTTTTAAATTTTGTTGTAAATCTCTTGCGGTAAAATCTATCCCTAGCCCTATTTCTTCATAATACGTATGCGCAAATTTGGGCTGAATATGTTTTCCTAATTTATTGATTTTCACCAACAATTCTACCTCATAATGAACATTTTGAGAAAAATCTGGTATAAAAAAAGGCTGACCTTTAAGAAGCGGAGCAGTATCTGGCTTTAGAAATAGCACGGGATTTTCTGGCTTTTGATTTTTAAGCTCCGAGATATGTTCGGTATAATTTCTACCTACGCAAATTATCTTCATAATTCGATTAATTTAACTTATCTGATAATTTTCTAAGCTTAATGGCCGTAAGTACTTTTTTGGTGTATAATGGAAAGTCTGCATTCTGAATCCAACCAAAATAACCTGGTTCTTCTTCCAAAACATCTTCTACTAACTTCCCTCGGTGTTTCCCAAAAGCAAACACTTCTTTTTCATTTTTATCATACGCAATAAAGCCTGCAAAGTCTGCAAAACGTTTATGGGCACTAAATTCTGCCAACCATTTGGTATCGTTTTCTAAATCGTCATAGCGGTCTAATTGAGCCTTTAATACTTCGTAAGTTGCATTGGTATCTGCCTCTGCACTATGGGCATTGGTAAGGTCTTTATCGCAGTAAAACTTATAAGCTGCCTCTAATGTTCTTTTTTCTTTTTTATGAAAAATGGTTTGAACATCTACTGCCACTGCATTTTTTATATCAAAATCTATTCCTGCTCTTAAAAATTCTTCTGCTAAAAGCGGAATATCAAAACGGTTGCTATTGTATCCGCCTAAATCGCAAGATTTCATAAAACTATGAATGGTTTTTGCTAAGCTTTTAAACGTAGGTTCGTTAGCTACATCCTCGTTAGAAATTCCATGAATTTTGGTAACTTCCGATGGAATGGGCATTTCTGGATTTACACGCCAAGTAAAGCTTTCTTTATTTTCGTTTGGATGAATTTTAAGTACCGAAATTTCTACAATTCTATCTTTGGAAATATTGGTTCCTGTGGTTTCTAAATCGAAAAAACAAATGGGTTTGGTAAGGTTTAGCTTCATAACATTAGTCAATTTTATAACAAAGGTAAACTTTGTTTAGGTTCTAGCAGAAATTATTATAGTTTGTTTCGTAAACTTCTGTTCTATTTTTTACACAAAAAAACCGCTTTAAGCTGCCTTAAAGCGGTTTGTGCTTTATTTTATTAAAAATTTAAAGCGTTCTATTTTCATCAAAAGCTTCTAGGTATTGCGCTACTCGTTGCACAAATTGTCCTCCTAAAGCTCCGTTTACCACGCGGTGGTCGTAACTATGAGATAAGAACATCTTTCTTCTAATTCCTATAAAATCACCTTCTGGTGTCTCGATAACCGCTGGTACTTTTCTAATGGCACCAAGTGCTAAAATACCTACTTGTGGCTGGTTGATAATTGGTGTTCCCATAATACTTCCAAAAGTTCCTACATTGGTTACGGTATAAGTACCTCCTTGTGTATCGTCTGGTTTTAATTTTCCTGTTCTAGCTCTATTTGCTAAGTCGTTTACAGCCTTTGCCATGCCTACAAGGTTTAACTGATCGGCATTTTTAATTACAGGTACAATTAAGTTTCCGTCTGGTAAGGCCGCTGCCATTCCTAAATTCACGGCTTTTCTTTTGATAATCTTATCGCCATCTACAGAGATGTTAATAAGCGGAAAGTCTTTAATTGCTTTTGCAACTGCTTCCATAAAAATTGGCGTAAAGGTTAAATTTTCTCCTTCACGTTTCTGGAACTCAGCTTTCATTTTGCTTCTCCAATTCCAAATTTTGGTAACATCTACTTCGATAAATGATTGTACGTGTGCCGAGGTTTGTACACTTTGCACCATGTGATGCGAAATAAGTTTCCCCATTCTCGACATTTCGATAATCTCATCTTCTCCATTTACACTTACAGGTGCAGGTGCAGGTTTTGGAGTTGCGGCTGGTTTAGCGGCTGCAACTGGCTTAGAAGCGGCTTGTGCTGGAGCTGCTTTTCTGTTTTCTACATAAGCTAGAATATCGTTTTTTGTTACTCGGTTATCTTTTCCTGTTCCCGAAATACCTTCTAATTCTTCTAGGCTAATGTTTTCTTCTTTAGCTATATTTTTTACTAAAGGCGAATAAAAACGTTCGCTATCGGTATAATTGTTTTCTACCGCCAATGTTTCTTTTGCCGTTTCTACTGTTTTTGCTACAGCAGCAACTTCTGGGGCTGTGGTTTCTGTTACAGCTGCTTCGCCTGTTGGTTCGGCGGCATCGCCCTCGGTTTCTATAATCGCTATGGTTTGCCCTACTTGGACTACATCGTCTACCTCAAATAGTTTTTCTACCAATACACCTTCTACCTCGCTAGGTACTTCGCTATCTACCTTGTCGGTTGCTATTTCTAGCACTGCCTCATCTTCTTCTATACGCTCTCCTACTTCTTTCAGCCAATTGGTAATGGTTGCTTCTGCAACACTTTCACCCATTTTAGGTAATTTTAGTTCAAATTTTGCCATATTTTTAATCCTAAGATGATTTTTGAATTAATGTTTGCGAATTTAATAAAAAAATATTTATTTGAGTAATTTTATTTTAAGCCCAAAGATGTTCTATTTCCTTATTAATTAAAAGGTTATTATTCTTCGGGATAAAGTTAAAGTTTTTCCTTTAAAAAATACAGGAGCATTTTAAAATTTTAATCGTTTAATATGGTAAAATTATCAAGAGGAAGTTCTTCTTGAAGTCTTTTACTAAGTTTGGCAGACGGATTTACAATTAGGCTATGTTTTGCTATTTTAATTAAAGAAAAATCATCTTCATGGTCGGTTATCAAAACATCGATATTAGGATAGCCTTTTTGTTGTAGCAACATTGATACTTGGTTGCTTTTTTCTTCCTTCAAATTTTCTGTAAAAAAAGAAAAAGATTCTCCTTTGTAAGTTGTTGCTAAACATGCATCAAAACCATTTTTAACTGCGATTTTTTCTGCATAAATCCCCGGAGCTCCTGTCGCCAAAATTTTCAATTCGTAAGCTAAAAATTCATCCAACAAGTCTTGTCGCTTATAGATTTCTATTTCTTTTAAAAAAGAAGCAATTTCCGTTGCTGCTATTTTAGTGTTTTTAAGCACTGTATATTTTAGTTTTTTATGAGAAATTACCCTTAACACCCTACCTAAAGCAGCAAACATTAGTACGAAAAAGAGTTTTAAATCAAGCTTTTTCAGGCTATTTTTCAAGAGGAATTTATAGAAATAATGAAACGTATTTATACGGTATAGCGTTTCATCTAGGTCTACAACAAGTGTTTTTCTCATGCGTTTTTCCTTGATTTATAATCTTTAGACCACGGGTATCTTATAAGGACTTCCTTTTTCCAGAAATAATCTGGTTTTACAATAGCTTCTGTTAGCGTCCATGCGATACAAGCCACATATACGGTTGCTTTTGGAAACTTTTGTTGCAATTGTTTTTTTACAACATACATGGTTTTTCCGGTATCGATAGCATCGTCTATTATTAAAATAGTTTGTGGTTCTTTTTTAAATGCTATTTCTATCGGAATAATTTTTGTTTTTTCTAGGTTTTCTTTAGTGATAGCAGCTATGCTTTTTCGAGCTTTGGCCGATTCTAACTTTCGTAGAAAATCAACGATAAAGTAAGGCAATTGCTTTGCGAGAAAGCGCATTATTTTTTTTCGCTTTACCGTTTCTTGTTTTCGTTGCAATTTTACTTGATAAAAAACACTCTCAGAAAATTTATCTTGCTGTTTTAAATACTTAATAATTTCTGCAGAACCATTTAAAATACCCACAATCAATTCGGGCCGAAAGTCTATTTCCTGCACCAATTGTGTTAGCGCAATGCTTACCTGTTTTTCATCTAGGGTTTCAACTTTCATAAGTTTTATGGGCTGAATTTAGTTTACTTTCAAAGAATTCTCGAAAGGAACTCTATGCAAAATACTTCTTCCTAAAGTTACCTCATCGGCATATTCTAGCTCGTCTCCAACACCTATTCCTCTGGCAATGGTAGAGGTTTTTATGTTGTACTTTTCTATTTGTTTATAGATATAGAAATTGGTTGTATCGCCTTCCATAGTGCTACTCAAGGCAAATATTAGTTCATCAACCGCTCCTTCTTCTACCTTTTTTACTAAGGATGTAATGCTTAAATCTCCAGGACCTACACCATCTATCGGACTTATTTTTCCTCCCAATATATGATAAACCCCTTTATATTGCGAAGTGTTTTCTATCGCCATTACATCTCTAACGTCTTCTACAATACAAATTATTTTTTTGTTGCGTTGTGTATCGTTACAAATTTCGCAAATATCGGTATCACTAATGTTATGGCATTGTTTACAAAAACGAATTTCTGTTTTTAAATCGACTAATGCGCGTGCTAAAGCAGTTGTTTGACTTTCTGGTTGTTTTAACAAGTGTAAAACTAAGCGTAATGCAGTCCGTTTACCAATGCCTGGAAGTTGAGACATTTCGTTTACTGCGTTTTCGAGATATTTAGAAGCATAATTCATTCCTACAAAAGTACAGAAAATGTACAAACCAGTTAATTAATCTTAAAAAGCCTTATTGAAATTATTCCCATTTATGCATGCACTCTATAAAATTGATAGGGATAGCGGCAGCTTGAGGTTCTAGCAAACCTTCCTGAAAGCTTCTGCGTAAAATATATTCTATATAATAATCCTCTTTCTCCTGTAGAGGATCAAACATTTTCTTTAAGGATATATTAAAAAAACTGGCTGTGGTATTATACCAAAAGGCTCTCCAACCGCTTTTTAACTCTTTTACGGTCTGGAAAGTGGTTTTTCCTGTTTGCCTATACATTAATTTTACTAGAATTTGTCCTTCGGTTTTGGTAAGTTTTTTAAGCTCTTCGGTAAATTCTTCTTCAATATAATCTTGTACCATTTGCGTATACTTACGCTTACCGTGTTTGGTTTCTATTTTATCTAAACGCTCGTACAACGTGTTTAGCCGATTAGAAGCCATTACCGCATAAGGCCATACTTTTCTGGTTTTCCTACGTAAAATTAGGTACTGCCTGCGTTCGTCTCTACTTTTATACCTAAACGGAGTTAATACCAGTACTTCCTCGAGGTCTATTGCAGGAACATCGTAGCCTTCATCGCTTATAGAAATATTAGCATGCTGAAGTTTATATTTTATTTCTTTTACTTGAATAGGCTTCCTTAACGAGTCATCTTGTTGTCCCGCCATTTTAAACACTACAATTAAACAAAAACCTAAGCCAAAAAGAAACTTCACGCGTTTACATTTATAAACATTTAGACAAAATTAAGTATTTACTCGATGCCCTAAACATAAGAATTCTTAAATTCGTAAAAAAATATAGTTAAATGAAAAACAAAAGCATCTTAAAAAAATCTTCTTTTGAGTTTTTAGAAAAGTACTTAAACAATGCTTCTCCTACAGGTTTTGAAGCCGAAGGACAAAAGCTTTGGATGGACTACCTAAAACCATACGTAGATGAATTTTATACCGATACTTATGGTACTGCTGTAGGAATAATTAATCCTAAAGCTGCCTATAAAGTAGTTATTGAAGCGCATTCTGACGAGATTTCTTGGTTTGTAAATTATATTACCGATAACGGACTTATTTATGTTATAAGAAATGGCGGAAGCGACCATCAAATAGCTACCTCTAGAAAAGTAAATATCCATACAAAAAATGGTATTGTAGAAGGTATTTTTGGTTGGCCAGCCATACACACCAGAGACCGAAGCAATGAGCAAGCACCAAAACTAGAAAATATCTGTATAGATGTAGGATGTACTACAAAAGAGGAAGTTGAAAAACTAGGTATCCATGTAGGTTGTGTAATTACATACCCAGACCAATTTTTTATTTTAAATAAAGATAAATTTGTTTGCCGCGCTTTAGATAACCGTATTGGCGGATTTATGATTGCAGAAGTGGCAAGGCTTTTAAAGGAAAATAAAAAAGAACTTCCGTTTGGGCTATATATTACCAATGCAGTACAAGAAGAAGTTGGGTTACGTGGTGCCGAAATGATTGCAGAACATATTAAACCTAACGTAGCTATTGTTACCGATGTAACACACGATACTTCTACGCCTATGATTGATAAGAAAAAAGAAGGCGATGTACAAATAGGTAAAGGTCCTGTAATTACTTACGCTCCCGCTGTACAAAACAAGCTTAGAGAGCTGATTATTGATACGGCAGAGAAAAAAGAAATCCCTTTTCAGCGACTTGCTGCTAGCCGAATGACAGGAACAGATACCGATGCTTTTGCTTACAGCAATAGCGGTGTTGCTTCCTCGCTGATTTCTTTACCGCTACGATACATGCACACAACAGTAGAAACGGTACATCAAAAAGACGTAGAAAACGTAATAAAATTAATTTATAATAGCCTCTTAGAAATTAAAGCTGATGATGATTTTAGTTATTTTAAATAAATAACTTCAAAACACCTCTAGTTTGTAACAAAATGCAGGTTAAAAAAAATAAAAAGTCCTGTTTAAAAGCATAAGATTTTAAACAGGACTTTTTTATTATCTAAGTTTATACTATTGTTTTATCAGTTTAACTATTTGCCCTTTTCCGCTATGGTTTTTAGGTTTTAATTCTAAAAAATAAACTCCAGCGGTTATGCCATCTAAAGAGAAACGTAGATCTGCTGCTACTGTTTGGGTTATCGTTTTTATTTCTTTCCCTAAAACATCATAAAGTTTTATAGTAAGCATTTGGCTTGTATGATTAGGTAAGCTAATATTTACCGCTGTTTGTGCAGGATTAGGATACACCTTTATATCTTTAAAAAGATAAGCATTTACAGCCAAGCTTTTATTATTAAAATAGGCTTTATCGCCATTAACATTTGTTACTACCAGTTCTTTATCTCCGTTATGTAAATCTGTAATCTCAAAATAAAAGTTAAAACTTTTTAGCGTTTCATACATCATTACAGCACTATAATGCCTTGCAAATTCAATGTTCTCTGCAAGATAACAATAGTCCAACGCTAAACTAACCCAATTAGTTGATTCCCATCGGTTATCATTAATAAAAGTAACCCCTTGAAAAAAACTCCATCCACAAAAACCAAACCATATCTCATTATTTACTGAATACGATAAATTTGCAGTATTCAATTCTATACGCTCTTGGTTAATTGGTGCCAAATATTCTTGCCCATCTATTTCTACTTTATAAACATTCCATGAATGGTCTGCTAGTACTTGTTGCTGAGTTTGGGCATAAAAGCTTGTTGCCACAAACAAGACTATAATTATTAGTACATATTTTCTCATAATTAGTTAAGGTTTAGTTAATATAGTTTAATTAGTAAATTTCATATCAAAGCGGCCTTCGCGTATTTCTACCAGTTTTCCATCTTCATTAATCGCATCGAACCAAAAGGTGCCCGAAACAATATGGTTCTCAAAGTCCAATTTGGTAATCGTCATTTCACCAGTTACTTCGGAAGTTGTAGTATATTGTTCAAAGCCTGATGACCCAGATATAGAATACCCCCCCCCTTTACCATCAATATTATTTGTGAAAAAAGGTTGAGAATTCAACAAATAAGTTTCCCCTTCTTCAATACTGGCATTCTGTGTTCCTATAACGACAGAATAAGAAGTATCTCTAGAAAAGTTAGAAAGACCCATTCTAAAATGATACCCTCCCTCTACATATTGGTAAAAACAGTTTTTGTTGCCGGCAAGCCCACCGCCTTTGGGTAAAAAAGCCTCGCCATTTACTAAACAGCCTGCAGTATTAGCTCCAGTTTGCGTGGCTTTAGGCAATTGGTCTACGGGGTTTTGGGGTTTGTCATCGTCACTATTACAAGCATACAGGCTTAATGTTAGGGCAATTAATAGAAGTTTTTTCATAATTAGCTGGGATTTATTTAAGTTAATTTACGTTAAACATAAACCATATTGTACTGTTTTACAAATATTTACAAAAAAAACTTTATTTAAAATAAATAATTATCAAGTTTTACATAATAAAAAAAGTATCAAATCTTCCCTCCCTGATTTTTATGGTATCGCCCGTTACAGGATGCTTTATATCAAACCAGAAGGTACCTGAAACAATATAACTTTCAAAATCTAATTTGGTAATGGTTAATTCTCCGGTATATTCCTGATTTGTTGATGAAGATTGACTGTCATTAATCGAAAATGTAAACCCTCCCCCTCCAGAGGCATTTCCTTCAGATATTTCAATTAACTGAAGTACCCCTCCTTCTGATATCTTTTTTTTAGTTGTTCCTAGTATAATACTATCAGGAAATAATGTACCTTCGAAACTTTCATCTATTCCATGTATTCCAAAATGCCAACCATCATCAACATATTGATAAAAGCAATTAAACCAACCACCACTTTTGTCTATAAACGGTTTACCATCTACCAAACAGGCAAATATACCCTCTCCGGTTTGCGTGGCTTTAGGCAATTGCTCTACGGGGTTTTGGGGTTTGTCATCGTCGCTATTACAAGCATACAGGCTTAATGTTAGGGCGATTAATAGAAGTTTTTTCATAATTAGCTAGGATTTATTTAAGTCAATTCACGTTAAACATAAATCATATTTAACTATATTACAAATACTTAACGAAATTATTATATAAAAAAAGCCCCTAGTTTTAAAAACTAAGGGCTTTTCAACCTAAAGGTTTATATTTTGTTAATCATTTGTTGTACTGGTATCTCCTTCGTTAGTATCATCGGTGGTGGTAAGCTTTTTCCATACAGATTTTCCTACAATAGTTACTTGCATTTCTATTCCGTTTTGGGTTTCTGTGTACTCTTTATTGTTTATAAATGTAAGTGTATTGTTATTATCGCTTAATTGATAGGTTTCTTCTCCTCCTCCTGTATGTTGATCTACAATACTAACATCTTCCATTCCTTGGGTTTCGTACATCACAAAATTACCACCCACGTAGGTAATTTTATCTCCTTGTAGGCTATACGTACCAGTATTATTAGAAGAATTCATGGTTTGTGTAATTTGCATCTCGATGCCGTTGTTATTCATATCAAATATAAATTCACAACTACCTGTACTGGTGTATGAATTTTCTGTAAATGTAAGCGTGATATTTTCTTCGTTTGAAGTTACATTTTGCACAATATTTATTTCTCCAAAAAGTGGTGCGTTTCCAGTTGTTTCTACATTTGTTTCAAAAGTTTCTAGTTTCCATTGTCCTACCAATGCTGTTGGCGACCCTGTGTTAGGGGTTAAAGACCCTTCTCCAAATTCACCTTCTAGCGGTTCGTTATCACAACTTACTAAGGTTGCCAGGATAAAAAAAATAGAAAAGAGTTTAAGGGATGCTTTTTTCATTCATAAAAAATTTAAAAGTTCTTATTATCCATCATAATAATTTATGATGTTAACTAATTAGTTGGGTTTTGTACAAACTTAATTAAAATATTTTAATCTGAAATATTTCTTTTAAGAACTCTAAATAAAATAATAACCCCCAAGGTAAAAAAGATAACAAAAAACAAAATCGCATTCTTTATGCTATCTGTAAATTGAGTAACTAACCCATAGCATAGCATCCCGATAACAATTCCTATTTTTTCGGTTACATCGTAAAAACTAAAATAAGAAGCTGTATCTACTGTATTTTCTGGTATAAATTTAGAATAAGTAGATCTAGATAAGGATTGTATGCCTCCCATTACTAAACCTACCAAAGCTGCTGCGATATAAAACTGTTCTGGAGTGGTTATTAAATAAGCATAGATACAGATGCCTATCCAAATAATATTAATGCTTATTAGGGTTTTTATATTACCAAATCTTGCCGAGGCTTTAGAGGTAAAATAAGCGCCAAAAACAGCCACAAGTTGTATTAACAAAATGCTTACTATAAGCCCTGTAGTGGGATCTTGATCTCCCCAATCTAGTTCTTCTATCCCAAAATAAGTAGCAATAAGCATAATGGTTTGCACCGCCATACTGTACATAAAAAATGCCAACAGGTATCTTTTTAACCGAATATCATGCTGTAGTTTTGCAAAAATTTTATTTATTTCTTTAAATCCATTAAACAAAACATCTTTAGTAAGCGCTTGCTTTTTATTCCCTTTTGGTAAATACTTGTATGTATATTGACTAAAACTAATCCACCAAATACCGGTTAAAATAAACGATAAACGTGTAGGAAAATCTTTGCTTTCAAAACCAAAGGTGTCGTACATTAGGATAAGAACCAAACAAATAACCAGTAATAACACACTCCCTATATAACCTAAAGAATAACCTTTTGCACTTATTGCGTCTTGTTGCTCGGGGTAAGCAATATCGGGTAAATAAGAGTTATAAAACACAATACTGCCCCAAAAGCCTATTAATGCAAAAAAGTAACACAACAAGCCAAACCACAAGTATTCTAAATTAAACCAGAATAACCCAATACAAGAGGCAGCGCCTAGGTAACAAAAGAATTTCATGAAATTCTTTTTATTTCCAACATAATCGGATATTCCACCTAAAAACGGACTCATTACCGATACGACCATAAAAGCCGCTGCGGTTACATAACTAATTAAGGTATCGTTATTTAAGGTAAAACCTAAAAAGGTTACACTATCGCTAATAATAACTCCTTGTTCATCTTTAATAATGGTTAATGCCCCATAAAAGATAGGAAATATAGCCGATGAAATTACTAAATTATAAACCGAGTTTGCCCAGTCGTAAAATGCCCAGGCATTCAATAATTTTTTATGACCCTTTGGTAATGCTTGCATAATTTTTATTTAGGCTTTAAAAATAGAAAAACCTTTCTAAAAGTAAGAAAGGTTTTCTTTAAATAGCTATTATCTTAATATTGTACTTTACTCCTGTTATTTCTGATACATTTTTTCTCGTTGCTCTTTTAGCTTACTATCGTTCATGTAATCATCAAAAGTTAGGTAGCGGTCTATTACGCCATTAGGTGTAAGCTCTACTACTCTATTGGCAACTGTTTGTGCAAACTCATGATCGTGTGTGGTAAACAATACTGTGCCTTTAAAGTTTTTTAACGAGTTATTAAATGCGGTTATCGACTCTAGGTCTAAGTGGTTAGTTGGTTCGTCTAACATAAGAACATTGGCACGTTTTAGCATCATTCTACTTAGCATACAACGTACTTTTTCTCCTCCAGATAATACATTAGCAGATTTTAATGCTTCTTCTCCACTAAAAAGCATTTTACCCAAAAAGCCACGAATATATACTTCTTCTCGTTCCTCTTCTGTTTTTGCATATTGGCGTAACCAATCTACCAAGCTCAATTCCTCGGTAAAGTAGGTTGCGTTATCTAAAGGTAAGTATGCTTGGCTTGTGGTTACTCCCCACTCATACTTCCCAGCATCGGCCTCTTGTTTTGCATTTATAATTTCGTAGAAAGCAGTAGTTGCTCGTGAATCGCGAGAATACACAACTACTTTATCGCCTTTTGCTAAATTTAAATCTATATTTTTAAAAAGTACTTCGCCATCTATCGAGGCTGTTAATCCTTCTATATTTAAAATTTGATCACCAGCTTCACGTTCACGCTCAAAAATAATAGCTGGGTAACGGCGACTTGATGGTTTAATTTCTTCCACGTTAAGTTTTTCCAACATTTTCTTACGCGAGGTTGCTTGTTTAGATTTTGCTACGTTGGCACTAAAACGTTGAATAAACTCTTGTAATTCTTTCTTTTTTTCCTCTGCTTTTTTGTTTTGCTGCGCACGTTGTCTGGCGGCTAATTGAGAAGACTCATACCAGAAAGTATAGTTTCCGCTAAAATGATTTATTTTACCAAAATCTATATCAGAGATATGCGTACACACGGCATCTAAAAAGTGTCTATCGTGCGAAACTACAATTACGGTATTATCGTAATTTGCTAAAAAGTACTCTAACCAAGTAATGGTTTCGTAATCCAAATCGTTGGTAGGCTCATCCATAATAAGCACATCTGGATTTCCGAAAAGTGCTTGTGCCAAAAGCACGCGTACTTTTTGTTTACCATCCAAATCTTTCATCAAAGAATAGTGATATTCTTCTTTTATCCCTAAATTAGATAACATAGAAGCTGCATCGCTTTCTGCGTTCCAACCATTCATCTCTTCAAAAGTTACTTGTAACTCTCCTATTCGGTCTGCATTCTCATCGGTATAATCGGCATACAAAGCATCCATTTCTTGTTTTACTTCATACAGAGGCTTATTCCCTCTTAGCACTGTCTCTAATACCGTATAATCGTCATAAAGGTTATGGTTTTGCTCTAAAACCGACATACGTTTTCCTGTTTCCAGGTGTACATGCCCTGAGGTTGGTTCCATTTTTCCTGATAGAATTTTCAGAAAAGTAGATTTCCCTGCCCCATTAGCACCGATAATCCCATAACAATTACCTTGTGTAAACGATGTGTTTACCTCGTCGAATAATACACGTTTACCAAATTGAACCGATAAATTAGATACTGATAACATAGTTTTTATTAAAATTTGTGCAAAAGTAGGTAAACTTAGTTAGTTCTGGAAATCTTTAAGCAAGCACTTAATGTTTTAACGGGTAATTAACAGTAATTAACAAGAGGTATCTTTATGTTTGGGCGTTTTTGATTAAAAGTATTTATTTTCTGATGCACTACATTTACAAATGGTTAATCTGCCTTGTTACAGGGGCTTTCTTTATTGCTTGCACCTCTTCGTCTAGCGATAAACCCACCTATATTGCTGGTGAAATATTTAATCCGAACACCAATTATATAACCATTACGAAGAATGATAGCCTTGTAGATACCGTTTATTTAAATAAAAACAATAAATTTAATTATGTTTTTAAAGATAAACCGCATGGACTCTATACATTTTGGCACTATCCCGAAAGTCAATTTTTCTATATAGAACCCGGAGATAGTTTATTGTTTAGGCTAAACACATTAGAATTTGACGAATCGCTTATGTTTAGCGGAGATGGAGCCGTACAGAATAACTTCTTAAACGAAATGTTTCTGCTTAACGAAAATAACAACAACTTAATTTTTTCTTATTATAAAATTCCGCCCCAGAAATTTGCAAATTTAACCGATTCTGTAAAAACACAGCGGCAAATTAAGCTTGCTAAACTAGCTAAAAACCATGGCTTTTGCGAAGAATTTTTTCAGTTTGCAGACAAAACTATTCTGTATGAATATTATGATATGCGCGAACGCTACTCGTTTTTACTACACCGCTATATGCCTAGACTAACCAGGCATATTCCTACAAATTTTTATGATTATCGGAAGGAAGCAAACTTTAACGACTCTACTCTGATGAGTCATTATACCTATCAGCGCTTTTTAGATAATTATATTAAAAATAAATCTATCGAAAATTGTAAAAACACACCTACTCAGAATTGTTTTTCGTTAAGTAGTGTTGCTAATTTAAAAAAACGAATTGAAATTTCGGATTCTATTTTTAGCGATAAACAACTCAAAGAGCAGTTTATAAAACGTTTTGCAATACAAGGGCTTACATTTTCTGAAACTCCTACAGAGATTCAAGATATTTTAAGGCTTTCCCGAAAAAGTTTTACAGACTCTAATAAAATAAAAGAAATTACAGCGCTTGCACAAATGCAAGAGCATTTATTGCCTGGAAAATCAATTACCAACATCCAGTTACTAAACAGTACAGGAGAAACAGTAAATGTGGTAGAAAAATTTAAAAAACCGATTATTAGTTTTAATTGGTCTATAAAATCTTCTGCCCATTATAAAGCACAACATAAACTTATTCATAGCTTACGCGAGAAATATCCTGAAATAGTTTTTATGGGAATTAATATTGATATTGGTGATATAAAATCGTGGCAAACGCTAACCGAAAATATAGGTTTTAATCCTGAATACGAATATCAATTAAAAGACAACGGGATAGATAAAAAACTATATCAGCATTACCTCAATAAGGTGCTTTTTATAAATAAAAAAGGAATCGTTTGGAAGAATACTATTCAACTAAACGACCCCTATTTAGAACAACATATCTTAGCTTTTCTAAACCACTAAGCGTTCCCTTTTTTATAATCTGCTAAAAACTTCTCTAAACCTATATCGGTAAGTGGGTGTTTTAGTAGACCTTCTATTGCGCTTAACGGCCCAGTCATCACATCAGCTCCAATTTTGGCACAATCAATAATATGCATGGTATGCCTAACAGAAGCGGCTAAAATTTCTGTATCAAAGTTATAATTATCATAAATGGTTCTTATTTCATGAATAAGGTTTAACCCGTCTGAAGAAACATCGTCTAACCTTCCTATAAAAGGAGATACATAGGTAGCTCCTGCTTTTGCAGCCAATAATGCTTGCCCTACAGAGAACACTAACGTACAATTGGTTTTTATGCCTTTATCGCTAAAGTATTTAATGGCTTTAATCCCATCTTTTATCATAGGCACTTTTACCACAATTTGGTCATGTAAAGCAGCAAGTACTTCACCTTCTTTAATCATTTCTTCGTAAGTTGTACCAATAACTTCGGCACTTACATCGCCATCTACAACTTCACAAATTTTCTTATAGTGATTTATAATGTTTTCTTGTCCTGTAATGCCTTCCTTTGCCATTAAAGATGGGTTTGTAGTCACACCATCTAAAATCCCTAGGTCTTGTGCTTCTTTAATTTGTGCTAAATTAGCCGTGTCTATAAAAAATTTCATATGTTAAGGTTTTTGTGTTGTTTAATTCTTTTTCAACCTCAACAAAGGTACATTTTAAAGCTTATATTTACTAGAAAACCTAAATTTAGGCATATAAATATAGTCTTAAAGCTTATAATGCTTCATTAACATACGCTCGTACCACTTATCGGGTAAGATATGTTTTAATGCAATAGAAAACTTCTGAAGCCACTCTCCTACTTTGTAGTGAATTGTAGGATTTTTTTTCTGCATTACACGGTATACTTTTTTAGCCATCAATAAAGGGTCTTGCCCTTCGTCTACATGCTCGTCCATAAGGGCTAATGTAGCACCGTATTGTTTTTTATAAGGAGAATTTTCTTTTACAGGGGCATGGTATCTTCCTGCGGCAATATTGGTAGCAAAATCTCCTGGAGCAACATTTGTCATTCTTATATTAAACTGCTTTATCTCCATTCTAAAGGCTTCGGTAGTTAGCTCTAAGGCACCTTTAGTTGCTGAATAAATTCCTCGATAGGGCAATCCCATATAGCCCGCAATAGAAGTAATGTTTATAATAAAACCTTCCTGCTGGGTACGCATGCTGGGCAAAACAGCTTTTATCACGCGTATTGCCCCAAAATAATTGGTATTAAATACACGCTGAATTTCTTCATCAGGAATTTCTTCTATTGGTCCTGTAATTCCCATCCCTGCATTGTTTATCAGGTAATCTATTTTTCCTTCGGCATCAAGCACCTCTGTTAC
Source organism: Mesonia hippocampi (assembly GCF_014197445.1). Classification (GTDB taxonomy): domain Bacteria; phylum Bacteroidota; class Bacteroidia; order Flavobacteriales; family Flavobacteriaceae; genus Mesonia; species Mesonia hippocampi. Next base: position 44,436 of record NZ_JACIFO010000005.1, read on the forward strand.
AGCTGCTTTTATACTTTCGGCACAAGTTACATCTAAGGCCACAAACCGAATTCCGTTATGTTCTTTATGTTTGGGTTTTCTACTCGTACCATATACAATATAGCCTTTGCTATGTAAAAATTCTCCGATAGATTTTCCTATACCAGAAGAAGCTCCAGTAATCAATACAGTCTTTGCCATAAGGAGTTAGTTTAATTTAGGAAGTAAGAACACTCTGATATGCAGTGATGTATATAAACAAAAAAAGGCAAGCTACCCACATCACACCGCTACGACCGCTTACCCTTGCTGCGTTCCCGCCCTGGGGGATTCAGCAGGAGCTGGTTGTGTGGGACTTGCCGCTGCAAATATACAACGTTTATGGCTTTTTGCAAGAATTTTACGTAAGAAATAAGTAAATTAGCCCTTTAATATTAATTTTCATTTCTCATGAAAGTATTTAAATACATAGTTTTCAGTAGCTTATTAAGCTTAAGCATAGCCTGTGGTAGCGGTAAAGAAAATCCTAAATTTCAATTAGAATTAGAACAAAACAAAAAAACCTTACAAATAGGAGATGCCGTTACGCTTAGCATAAAAAACCCTAAAAAGCTCCAAATAGACTCTGTTACTTATGCTTACGCTGGAAATACCTTTGCAAAAAGTATAAACAATAAAAAAATTACAAAAAAATTAAATACTCCTTTAGGAAAACACCTGATTGCTGCCACCGTATATTATGACAATAAAAAAGCACTTTTAAGCAAAGAGCTTATTTTACATAACAATAAAGCCCCAAAATTATATACGTATAAAATTATAAATACTTATCCGCACGATATCCAAGCATATACTCAAGGACTAGAATTTTATAAAGACACGCTCTATGAAAGCACAGGCAGGTACGGGCATTCTAGCTTAAGAAAAGTAGCACTAACCACAGGTAAAATTCTTGAAAAAACCAATTTAGAAAAACAATATTTTGCCGAAGGCATTAGTATTCTTAACAACAAAATCTACCTATTAACGTGGCGAGAAGGCAAAGGTTTTGTTTATAACACTACTGGCTTAAAAAAAGAAAAAGAATTTACCTACCAGCAAAGTAAAGAAGGCTGGGGGCTTTGTAACGACGGAGAACACCTCTATAAAAGCGATGGCACCGATAAAATTTGGCTGCTAGACCCAGAAACACTAGAAGAAAAAAGCTCTATACAACCCACCACACACAAATCTGTTTCTACAAGGCTTAACGAGTTAGAATGGGTAGAAGGTAAAATTTACGCCAACACCTACTTAAAAGACGGTGTTGCCATTATAAACCCTAAAACAGGAGCCATTGAAGGAATTATAGATTTACGAGGCCTAAGAGAAAAAGTAACCCAACACCAAACATTAGATGTTCTTAACGGAATTGCTTATAACCCTAACACCAAAAAGCTTTATGTAACCGGAAAAAACTGGGATAAACTTTTTGAAATTGAAATTATCGAAAAATCATAACATTAAAGCTTACGGAAATTTTTTATGAAAAATACCATTCTTTATACTATTTGCCTCATCAGTATTGTTTTTTGGAGTTCCTGCCGAAAAGATTTCGACACCGCTCCTAGTACAGGAAACCTACATTTCTCTAAAGATACCGTGTATCTAGATACCATTTTTAGCAATATAGGTTCTAGCACTTACAATTTAAAAGTGTACAACCGCTCGAGCGAAGACATAAACATTCCTAGCATAAAACTAGGCAAAGGACAACAATCTAATTATCGCTTAAATGTAGATGGGATTGCAGGAAAAGAATTCACTAACGTAGAACTTCTTGCCAAAGATAGTTTATATATTTTTATAGAAACCACCGTAGATATCAAAGCCGAAACACAACAAAATAATTTTTTATACACAGACCATATTGCTTTTGACCAAGGAGCTTTAGAACAAAAAATTTCTCTTGTAACTTTAGTTAAAGATGCTGTTTTCCTCTACCCTGAAAAAGATGAAAATGGCACTAAAGAACAACTTCAGTTTGGCACCGATGAAGAAGGAAACCCTATCTATCAAGAAGGCTTTTTTTTAGATGACACAGAATTGCATTTTACCAACCAAAAACCTTACGTTATCTACGGCTATGCTGCTGTTCCTCCTGGAAAAACACTACAACTAGATGCTGGTGCTCGCGTACATTTTCATAACCAAAGTGGTCTAATAGTTAGCAACACAGCGAGTTTACATGTAAACGGAATGCCTAGCCAAGACCAAAAATTACTAGAAAACGAAGTGATTTTTGAAAGTGACCGCCTAGAACCTGACTTTAGTGAACTCTCTGGGCAATGGGAAACCATTTGGCTATCGCAAGGCAGCACAAACAATAAAATTAATTATGCGACTATAAAAAACGCAACTGTAGGAATTTTGGTCGATGCTACCGATGGTTCCAACAACCCTACGCTAGAAATAAACAACACGCAAATTTACAACTCCTCAAGTATTGGGCTATGGGCTAAAAACAGCCACATTACAAGTAACAATCTCGTGGTAGGAAATAGCGGACAGATATCATTAAACCTATCGTTTGGCGGAAATTACACCTTCAATAACGCGACAATAACTAATTATGCAAGTAATAGACCTTCTAGTTCGTACGCATTGGCTATCCAAAACATACTAGAAACTCCAGACATAATCTACCAAGCTCCGCTTACACAAGCAACCTTTAATAACTGTATTATTTACGGAAATAAAAACTATGAATTTATTTTAAATCAAACCGACGAAACCGATTTTAATTTCCAGTTTAACAACTGCTTATTAAGGTTTAATGATTACAGAAATTTATATACAAACAAAGCCTTGTACAATTTTGAGGATGAAACCTTTTACAATACCATACTTAGAAATGATGACCCTCTTTTTATAGCCCCTCAAGAAAACAACTATAACATCCCACACGAATCTCCTGCAAATGGTTTTGCTAATCCAACCTCTGCAACACCAACTGATGTTACAGGCAAACCCCGTAGCAACCAACCAGATGCTGGAGCCTACGAAAGCACAAACCTACCCGAAGAAGAATAAATGTTTTACGCGTTAGTATAAAAGTAAACAAGGAGTTTGAAAATTTTCAAACTCCTTGTTTATTAAACGTAAACTTAAATGATTACTCTGCATATTTTCCTAACAAAGCCTGAAGCTTAAGGCTTAATTCTTGCCCTGCTTCTATACTAGCTTCATCTAACAACAAACTCTTTTCGATTACCTTTTTACCCACTTCTGTGTTGTAAAATTTTAATATTTCTTTTATTTCATCATGGGTAAACACTTGCATATACTCTTCAGCCAAACGTTCATTAAATAAATTTAATTCTTTATCCATCTCTGCTTTAAAAGCAGGCAAATTATGTTCGGGGATTAATGCTGCTACTTGCTCGTATATAAACTCGTATTGAGATTTCAATTTTATTTCGACCCAAGTTATTGCATCTTGTTTGTACGCTTCCTGTTCTTGCGCTTGTGTTTGTACAAAAGTCAAAAAGATAACTACAGCTAAAACTGCTTTTTTCATAATATTATGGTTAGTAATATAAAAATCCACTGTGTGATTTATTTAAACCACACAATGGAAAATGTCTTGTAAATTACATAGAGAACAATGGTAAATCTCCCATCATTGCTTCTACCTCTTTCTTAACGGCTAGGTGTGTTTCTTCGTGATCGATATTACTAATTACACGATCTATTAGGTCAACAATAGTTTCCATATCCGCTTCTTTTAACCCTCTAGTGGTAACTGCAGCTGTACCTACACGCATTCCTGAAGTTACAAAAGGAGATTCTGTATCAAAAGGCACCATGTTTTTATTTACGGTTATTTCTGCTTTTACCAAAGTATCTTCTGCCTGTTTACCCGTAACATTTTTATTACGCAAATCTATCAGCATCATGTGGTTATCTGTTCCGCCAGAAATAATTTCGTAACCTCTATCTACAAAAGCCTTTGCCATTGCTTTGGCATTCTTTTTTACCTGTACCATGTAGTGCAAAAACTCATCGGTAAGTGCTTCACCAAAAGCTACAGCCTTAGCAGCAATAATATGCTCTAAAGGCCCACCTTGATTTCCTGGAAAAACAGCACTATTAATCAATGTTGACATCTTTTTAGGCTTTCCGCTTTTTAAAGTTTCCCCAAAAGGATTTTCAAAATCTTTCCCTATCAAAATCATTCCCCCACGTGGTCCTCTTAATGTTTTATGGGTGGTTGTAGTTACAATATGGCAATGCGGAAGCGGATCTTGCAATAAGCCTTTAGCTATCAAACCTGCCGGATGCGCCATGTCTGCCAATAAAATTGCTCCTACTTCATCTGCTATTTCTCTAAACGTTTTATAATCTATTTCTCTAGAATAAGCAGAAGCTCCTGCAATAATCATTTTTGGTTTCTCTTTTTTTGCAACCTCTCTAACATGGTCATAATCAATATATCCTGTTGTTTTATCTACCCCGTAAAAAACTGGATTATAAAGTTTTCCTGAAAAATTTACAGAAGAACCATGCGTTAAATGCCCGCCATGAGATAAGTCAAACCCTAATATTTTATCACCAGGATTAAGGCAAGCTGCAAAAGCCGCTGTATTTGCCTGAGAACCAGAGTGCGGCTGAACGTTAACATACTCGGCATTAAATAGTTCTTTTGCTCTATCTATGGCTAGTTGCTCTATTTCATCTACTACTTCACAGCCTCCATAATAACGCTTACCAGGATAACCTTCTGCATATTTATTGGTTAATATAGAACCTGCGGCAGCTAAAACCTGATCACTAACAAAATTTTCACTAGCAATCAATTCTAATCCATTTGTTTGTCGTTTTTTCTCTTCATTAATAAGATCAAAAATCTCAGTATCGTGTTGCTTCATACCTTATTGGTTTAAAAATTTCCTCAAAAATAACAAAAGCATTCGGTTAATTGCAGGAAAATAATATATTTGAATATAAGAAAAAGTTTCAACAATAAAAAATACATCTTATGGTGATAACTGCAAACGACCCTAAACGAAAATCATGGCTAGAAATACCTAAAAACAGTGATTTTCCTATACAGAATATTCCTTTTGGTGTTTTTCTAACCAGAGACGATATTATTACTATTGGTACACGAATAGGAAACTACGCTATAGATTTAGGTGCATTGCATCAACTAGGGTATTTTGAAGGCATCCCGCTAACCGATGATATTTTTTTACAAGACAGTTTAAACGATTTTATTGCTGATGGAAGAAAAACTTGGCGAGCAGTACGCAACAGAATTGCCGATATTTTTGACATCACAAACGAGGCTTTAAAAAACAACGAGGAACACCGCAAAGTAATTTTATTTACGCTAGATGAAATAGAAATGCAACTCCCTGTTCAAGTAGGCGATTATACCGATTTCTATTCGAGTAAAGAACATGCCGAAAATGTTGGGATTATGTTTAGAGGTAAAGAAAATGCATTAATGCCCAACTGGCTTCACATGCCTGTAGGTTACCACGGAAGAAGTTCCTCTATAATTCCTTCGGGAATTCCTATACACCGCCCGCAAGGTCAGAAATTACCTCCTGGAGCAGAAAAGCCTACTTTTGGCCCTTCACGAAAGGTAGATTTTGAGCTAGAAATGGCCTTTATTACCACCGATGCCAACCAGCTTGGTGAACCCATACCTGCAAAAGATGCCGAAGAATATATTTTTGGCTTAGTTTTATTTAACGATTGGTCTGCTCGCGATATTCAACGTTGGGAATATGTACCTCTAGGGCCCTTTTTAGGAAAAAACTTTGCCTCCTCTGTATCGCCATGGATTGTTACCTTAGATGCTTTGGAACCATACAGAACCGAAGGTCCTACGCCTGTTACCGAGCAACTTCCGTATTTAAAAACACAAGGTAAAAAAACCTTTGATATTCATTTGGAAGTCGCTTTAAAACCCGAAAAAGACGAAGAAACCATCATTAGCAATTCCAATTTCAAACACTTGTATTGGAATATGAGTCAACAATTAGCCCACCACACCATAAACGGTTGCCCTATAAATAGTGGCGATATGATGGGAAGCGGAACAATTTCTGGTAAAACACCTAACAGCTATGGGTCTATGCTAGAGCTTTCGTGGAACGGAAGCAAACCTGTACGTTTGAAAAATGGACAAGACCGAAAGTTTATTCAAGATAACGATACCGTAATTATGCGTGGCTATTGTAAAAATACAGATACCCGAATTGGTTTTGGAGAAGTATCAACAAAATTACTTCCCATTTTTAAAAAAGATTAAAAAACACCCAATTACCCTAAAAATTCTGCATTGATTTCGTGATGAGATTGATGCAGAATTACTTTTCTATTCTTAATTACCAACAACTGCGGGGATTCATGCTGAACTTCGAAATTTCTTGCCAAACCTAACGAAATTTCCCTATACGCAACCACATCTACCATAAACAGAGAAACCTCATCGGGTTTATACGCAAAATTACGTTCAAAACTTCTTAAAACCATACTGCTAATTCCGCATCGAGGCGAATGCTTAAAAACAGCCACCGGAATAGTTTCCGATTCCTTCAACATATTTTCAACCTGTACATCAGCAGTTAGCAATTTCCATGGTAACTTTTCCTCTGCTTCATTATCGGCTTTATTTCCTAAAATACTCTTTATCCAACTCATGCTTAATTTTAAATTAAATCAACTTCATCAAAAATAATGTATTTTTATAGAGCTTCGATAAAACGACTAGACAAATTGTCATTATTATGTTTTATTTTAATGTCATTATGACATTTTCGAGTTTAGGTACAACCTTTGTATAATCAAAAACAAAACAATAATTATGAACTTAAACAATTTCACAATAAAAACCCAAGAAGCTGTACAACAAGCACAGCAGCTTGCTCAAGAATATGGGCATCAACAAATAGAAAATGAACACTTATTTAAAGGCATTACGCTGGTTGATGAAAATGTAACCCCGTTTATCTTAAAAAAATTAAACATCAACGTTCAGCTATTCAACCAACTTATAGATAAAAGCTTAGAAAGTTTCCCTAAAGTAAGTGGAGGCGATATTATGCTATCGCGCGAGGCTGGAAAAACCTTAAATGAAGCCTCTATTATTGCAAAAAAGATGCAAGACGAGTATGTTTCTATAGAACACCTTATCCTAGCCATCTTTAAATCTAATAGCAGTGTAGCACGTGCCTTAAAAGACCAAGGCGCAACAGAAAAAGCATTAAAAGCCGCTATCGAAGAACTCCGTAAAGGTGGTAAAGTAACTTCTCAAAGTGCCGAAGATACATACAACTCACTTAATAAATACGCTAAAAACTTAAACCAATTAGCCGAAAGCGGAAAACTAGACCCTGTTATTGGTAGAGATGAAGAAATACGCCGAATTCTTCAAATATTATCACGTAGAACCAAAAATAACCCGATGCTGGTAGGAGAACCCGGAACAGGTAAAACCGCCATTGCAGAAGGTTTAGCTCACCGTATTGTAGCTGGCGATGTTCCTGAAAACCTAAAAGATAAAGAAATTTATTCCTTAGATATGGGAGCATTAATTGCAGGTGCAAAATATAAAGGAGAATTTGAAGAGCGTTTAAAAGCAGTAATTAAAGAGGTTACGGGTAGCGATGGGAACATTGTGCTTTTTATAGACGAGATTCACACCCTTGTAGGAGCTGGAGGTGGACAAGGAGCTATGGACGCTGCCAATATCTTGAAACCAGCACTTGCCCGTGGCGAACTACGAGCAATAGGTGCAACTACTTTAGATGAATACCAAAAATATTTTGAGAAAGATAAAGCCTTAGAACGTCGTTTCCAAAAGGTAATGGTAGATGAACCCGATACCGAAAGTGCGATTTCTATTTTACGAGGAATTAAAGAAAAATACGAAACACACCATAAGGTACGTATTAAAGACGAAGCAATTATTGCCGCAGTAGAACTATCTCAACGCTATATTACCAACCGCTTTCTCCCCGATAAAGCCATCGATTTAATGGATGAAGCCGCATCAAAATTACGTATGGAAATCAACTCTAAACCAGAAGAGCTTGATGTTCTAGACCGTAAAATCATGCAATTGGAAATCGAGATTGAAGCCATAAAACGTGAGAAAGACGAAACCAAACTAAAATCGTTGCAAGCAGACTTGGCGAACCTAAAAGACGACCGAGCTGAACTTAACGCCCAATGGCAAAACGAAAAGGCTGTTGTAGATAATATTCAACAAGCAAAAACCGATATCGAAAATTTCCGCTTAGAAGCCGAACGTGCCGAACGTGAAGGAAACTATGGTAAAGTTGCAGAAATTAGATACGGAAAAATTAAAGAAGCACAAGAACGCTTAGAAAAACTTCAGAAAGAAGTTAGTGAAAACCAAAAAGAAGGTAATAAATCACTAATTCAAGAGGAAGTTACCCGAGATGATATTGCCGAAGTAGTTGCTAAATGGACAGGAATACCAGTTACCAAAATGCTGCAAAGTGAACGAGAAAAACTGTTATATTTAGAACAAGAACTACACAAACGTGTAGTAGGACAAGAAGAAGCCATAGAAGCTGTAAGCGATGCGATAAGACGTAGTCGCGCTGGGTTACAGGATCAAAAACGTCCTATTGGCTCATTCCTGTTTTTAGGAACAACAGGAGTGGGTAAAACAGAGCTGGCAAAAGCCTTGGCAGAATACCTCTTTGATGACGATGCAGCCATGACACGTATCGATATGAGTGAATACCAAGAGCGCCACAGTGTAAGTCGTTTAGTAGGAGCTCCTCCAGGATATGTTGGCTATGATGAAGGTGGACAATTAACCGAGGCGGTGAGAAGAAAACCATATTCTGTAGTGTTGTTAGACGAAATTGAAAAAGCACACCCAGATACCTTTAATATTCTTTTACAAGTATTGGACGAAGGAAGGTTGACTGATAACAAAGGAAGATTGGCCGATTTTAGAAATACCATTATCATCATGACCTCAAATATGGGAAGTCATATTATTCAAGATAAATTTGATAATATTCCTAATATTGAAAATGCGATGGAAAGTGCCAAAACAGAAGTCTTAGGACTTTTAAAACAACAGGTACGCCCTGAGTTTTTAAACAGGATAGATGATATTGTAATGTTTACCCCACTAACTCAGGGAAACATCCAAGAAATTGTACGCTTACAATTAAAAGCTGTTTCTAGAATGCTAAGTGAGCAACACATTACACTAGATGCTACCAATGAGGCCATTGCTTACTTATCTAAACTAGGTTACGACCCACAATATGGTGCTCGTCCTGTAAAAAGAACTTTACAAAAGGAAGTCCTTAATAAATTATCGAAAGAAATTTTAAGTGGACAAATAACCACCGAGAGTATTATTTTACTCGATGCGTTTGATAATAAGCTTGTTTTTAGAAATGAAACAAAAACGTTCTAAGCTTTCTCATAATTACTCAAAAGCCCTGAAAATTCAGGGCTTTTTTTATACTTTTGTTAGTTATAAATGCTTTAGTATTTATTTATTTAAGGCAAAATCTACAATACTTTCAACGTGAATTTTTGCCGTGTCAAACACCGGAAAGTCAAAATCTTTCTGTTCAATAAGCATAGGGATCTCGGTACATCCTAGAACAAGTCCTTCCGCTCCCCTTTCCTTTAGCTCAGTTGCATACTTTATGAATTTTTGCTTTGATTCTTTCCTTACAATTCCTTTTCCTAGTTCGTTTTTTACAATATTTTGTATTTCTTCAATGTCTTCTTTGCTAGATGGGATAACGGTCTCAATATTATACGCTTCCAACTTATTTTTATAAAAATCCATTTCCATTGTAAATTTTGTTCCTAACAGTCCCACTTTAGACAATTTTTGTTTTTGTATTTTTTTCGCAGTGGCGGCGACAATATGGATAATAGGAATATTTATTTTTGATTGGATTCTGTCTGCAAATAAATGAGCCGTATTGGCACCTAAAACAATCAAACCTACATTACTTGCAGCTAAACTTTTACAGGCATTAAAAATCAGATCATAAGAGTTCATCCATCCTTTATTTTGGATATCAGCAAAATTCAGGGAATATATTATACATTCTGCCGAGTTTAGTCCGCCCAATCTCTCATTGATATTTTGGTTTATATATTTGTAATAATCTAAAGTTGAAGTCCAACTTATCCCGCCTACTAAACCTATTTTTTTCATTTTGTTATATTCTTATTTCTAGCTTGTTAACAATTTTTACATGCCTTAATTTAAAAAGGCTTTTACCGTTTATTTATGTAGTTGTAAACCTGTATAATAATATTTTTATTGGTGTGGTTTATAATAGTGTATTAATATACTGATATAATAAACCTATTGAAATTGCTAAGCCAAAGCTAATCAAAGTTCCTATTAATATGTATTCTGTTAGTTTTCTGTCTTTAGCTCTAGAAAGGTCTCCAAATCTAAAAACAGATTTTGCAGCTATTAGTAACCCTATTGCGCTCCATTGATTTAATAGGATAAAAGCGAAAACAAATAGGCGTTCTAATATTCCTATATATTTTCCTGCGTTTTCTAAGGAGTCTTCTGGTTTATCTTCTTCCAAAACCCACTTACTAATAATAATTTTCATAATTATTGACGATACAAAGGAGACGGTAAGAATGGCGAGTATTAATAAGAGTGATTCGGCTGAGTAAATTTTCTCTAGGGCTATTATGTACGATGTGTTTAAATAGACAACAATACTAATTATTGCTAAATGTAAAAGTTGGTCTAAAACAAATAATAACCTAGGATTAATTTTTTTATCTAATTTTAATTTAAGAAAATCTATTATTAAGTGACTCATTACTATAATTAATATTGATAACCAATATGACCAATCGAATTCCAGCAATATAAAAAGTGCTCCTAGGTGAACTAAACCATGTAGATATAAATATTTAGACTTATGTTTTTTACTTTTTTTATCTTCAACCCAGCTATTGGGTTGTAATACAAAATCGCCTATAACATGTGCTATTAACAGCTTTATTGTCAGGATTATCATAATTGTGAAATATTTTTAACATAAAATTCATTCATGCTCATAATTTCCTCGTAACCACCTCTTTTAAAAGCTTCGCTTATATTACTTTGCGACCTACCCAAAAGCTTTGCTAAATCTTGTTGATTTTTTTCAGGGTGCTCTATCGCTGTTTTTATTACTTTAGAAACTACACTACTCCAATTATCTGTGGTTAAAAGTGATAGTTTAAACATGAGATTTAAAGATTCGTCTAATTGTACATTCCCCGATTTTATTGCTAATGAATATTTTTTTAATTCTTCAAAACATTCACCAGAATTAACATAAGCTATTCCATTAGATTCTGTAATTTTATCAGAACTATAATTTTCCTCCCCAATACCTATTGCTATCCTAACATCGTGTGTTTTTGTTTGTTTGATAGTTGATTTAATATGAATTGCTGCGAGTAATGCTTTTTCGGGCGCTAGTGACAACTGAAAACTATCTCCTCTATATATTTCCCAATTTTGAGGTTCATTACCGTATTTATTTAATACGTTCTTTAAAGGTTTTATCCAATGCTCAACCTCTCCTTTTTTGGAATTTATTATATCTCCTGTTAATACAGCTATCATTTCTTTCATTTTTTCAAATATATCTATAAAAAAGCAGATATAAAATAATATCTGCTAAAAAACAGATAATTTAAAATATCTGCTTGTAAAAAGATATAGCTTTGCACTAAAAAATTAAATTCAACTAGATAATGGATACCGATATAAGAGCTAAAAACCTCAATCGGTTTTCCTTTTTATAGCCGAGTTATTTTATCTTCTCTCCCAAAACGGCTATTTTTTCTAACCATTTTTTCCTAAAACTAGCACCTGAATTCTTAATCGTGGCAATATAAGTTACCTTAACTGGGTTTACTCCACAAAATTGTAATGTTCCTTTTTTTAATTGATTTATGGCTGGATTTTTCATTACTAAAAAATTGTACCATTTTGGCGTATCGGCAGTAATAATTATATGTGCCGTTTTTCCTTTTAATAGTTTTTTAGGGAAAGGTTTGCCTTCGATTGGCTGATAGGTTATTCCTGGAAGAAATACCCGATCGATAAATCCTTTCATCAATGCAGGAAAACTATACCACCATAACGGAAAGACCCAAACAATATGGTCTGCTTTTTTTATTTTATCAATTGCATCAATTAAATCGGGCTCTAATTCCATTCTTTTTCGGTAGCCAAATTTTAAATTAGGGTCAAACTTTAATTCGGAAATATTAATTTGACTAAGTATAGCGCCTGTTTTATTTGCGCCCTTTACATAAGCTTCAGCTAAAGCATAATTAAAACTTTCTTTATCTGGATGTCCGTTAATTACAAGTACTTGTTTCATATAGAATTTATATTTTCTACAAAGTACCAGACAATTAAACTTTAAAAAAAGGACATTTGTCTAATTTGAAATTAATTTTCTTATTCGGCTTAAATGCCTTTGTGTAATGCCTAAGTACGAAGAGAGGTAATGAAGCGGAATTAATTGCAAATATTCGGGATGGTTTGTAAGCAGGTCTCGGTATCTTTTTTCGGCGGTTTCTTTTTGTAGCAATAAGATTCTTTTTTCCATTTTAATATATTCTTGCTCGGCAATATGTTTAAAAAACCGAAGCCAATTGGTGCTTGATTGCTCTAGTTCTAAAATTTGCTCTCTTGATATCGTTAACAGCTCTACATCTGTTAAAGCTTGAATATTTTCGACGGTTTTTTGCGCAGATAAAAATGAAGAATAAGCGGTAACAAACGCATTTGAAAAAGTAAAACAATAGGTTACCTCTTCTCCTAATGATGAGTAGTAAAAAGACCTGAATAATCCTGAAGTTACAAAGCCTACTTCTTTACAAACTTGACCTTCTTGAATAAAAAAATCTTCTTTTCTAATTTTCTTACGCGTGACTTTTTTCTCAAATAAATCGATTTCTGCTTCGCTTAGTATATGAAAGGTTTCTAAATAATTTCTCATTTTTTTACGCTACTAACCTATTTAGGTGTTTATTATGCTTATTAATTTTATACATCTCAAGCAAAAATAAATTCGTTATTAAGTATTGCTAAACACACTTTTATTTTCTTTTTAAATCTGTTATTAATAATGAATTTTCTTTTTTCAGTTTATCCAGTAATTTTTTAGTTTCGGTTGTTGTAGGATTAAGCTTTAGTTGTTCAAATTCTTCTGTAGTGATTCCAACAATTTGTAAAAACTGAAGTTCTCCATTTGGGGTTTTTATCTTTCCCATTTCTGGGTCTTCTATAAACGCAATAGCTGTAATTGCTGTTTCGGTATTTATCCTAATTGGTCCATTTGCTGGGATAAAATGATATTCTTCAAACCATTTTTTACTATTAAAAACATATTTTGCAAGGTTTTGCATTAATGAAATTACCCATGTAGGCTCATTGTTATCCTCGGTAAAAGGAGCTAATCTAAACGTAAATTCAAATCCCCAACCACTAAAATCTGCATCACAGTTTTCTAAATCGTAGTATAGATTAGACATCCCGTAGGATATAAAATGAAAATGCTCTTGTTGATTTTTACTTTTGTATATACTTACACCATCTAGAGGCTCCTCCCCTCCTAAAATGTATTTAAGAGTGGGTCCATAGTGTTTTGGTTCTTGATTTGGATACCATTTATCTGTTAATTTATCTATGCTTAGCCAGCCTACAGCTTCATCCTCATCAAATTTACTTTTATAGTCTTCTTTATTCATTTTTATTGTTTGCTATAAATGTATTAAAAGAACTTAAGTTAGAATTCCCTAATGAACAATTTTCTATCAGTAAATCCTCCCCTTATTAACACGCTTTGCTCTTTTGGGTATATTTATCTATAAGTTTCACTATATTTTCTAAGCCTTGCGCTTGGGCATGTGCTCTTGGAGTTAATCCGTGATTATCTTTTACTTCTGTATCTATTCCTGCTGCTAAAAGAATTTGTGCTATTTCTTCATTATTAAACAAAGCGCAATAAGCCAATGCATTAGCATTATTATGGTTTACTATATGTAGGTTAGCTCCTGCATCAATTAACATTTTTGCTATTGTATTGTGCCGCTTAAAGCAAACCCCCATTAAAGCAGTATTTCCTGCCATATCTTGCACATCAAGTGCTGCTTTTTGCGCTATAAGAAATGATGATATTGCTACCTCCCCATAATAAGTTGCCAATAATAAAGGGGTAGAACCTCGAGCGTCTTTTAGGTTTAAAAGGTTGGGCTGTTTTTCTAGTATTGTTTTTACTATAGGAAGCTCTCCCGAACGAATAGCATTAAATAGTTGTGTTTGTTTTTCCATATAAAAAAGATAAGAGGTTATTAACGGTATGTAATAACCTCTTTTTATTTAATTCATAAAATTATAGGTTTGGATTTTCTTTAGTAAAATCCATAGGTTTTTCTGATGTTGCTTCAGAATTCTTTTTAATCATAGTATAGGCTTCCTCTACGCCTTTTCCGTAATTTTCATCAGCTTTATAAAAATGTTGCAGCTGCAACTTTACAATATGTTCCGACACACCTTGTAAAGCACCTCCTATTGTTTGATGCAGACGTTTCTTCTCATCTTCTTCTAGAATTCTATACAAATCGCCCGGTTGTTTAAAATCATCATAAGCTTGGTCATTCCCATACCTATCGGCATCTCCGCTTATTTTTAATGGTGGTTCTTGTACAGAAGGGTCGGCTACAGGACCTCCTTTTGTATTGGGTTCGTAATAAGCATCTGGGTTTTCATTAAAATTCTCAAAGAAACGCATAGATCCGTCTTTATGGTAATTGTTTACTTCTACCACGCTTTTGTTTGCGGGCAACATTTCGTAATGTGTCCCTAAACGATAGCGGTGTGCATCGGCATAAGAAAATATTCTTGCTTGCAACATTTTATCTGGAGAGAAACCTATACCTGGCACCACATTAGATGGCGAATATGCTGCATTCTCTATATATTGGAAATAGTTACTAGGGTTTTCATTAAGTTCTAGAATTCCTACTTCATGAAGCGGATAATCTGCATGTGGCCACACTTTAGTTAAATCGAATGGGTTGTATGCTGTTTTTTCGGCATCTTTTTCTGGCATGATTTGCACCATCAATTTCCATTTCGGGAACTCGCCTTTTTCTATAGCATAAAATAGCGATTCATGAAAACTTTCTCTTGTTTTCCCAATTACTTCTGCTGCCTGAGCGTTGGTATAAAAACGATGCCCTTGCATGGTTTTAAAATGAAATTTAACCCAGAAACGTTCGCCGTTTTTATTCCAAAAACTATAAGTATGCGAGCCATAACCGTTCATGTATTGTGGTCCTACAGGAATTCCTCTATCACTCATTAGTGTGGTAACTTGGTGTAAACTTTCTGGATGCTGACTCCAAAAATCCCACATGGCTTCTGCCGAACGTAAATTGGTACGTGGGTGACGCTTTTGTGTATGAATAAAATCTGGAAACTTATAGGCATCTCGCACAAAAAACACCGGGGTATTGTTTCCTGCTACATCCCAATTGCCTTGTTGTGTATAAAACTTAACCGAAAAGCCTCGTACATCACGTTCTGCATCGGCCGCTCCTTTTTCTCCTGCCACAGTAGAAAAACGCGTTAATACCTTGGTTTCTTTTCCTATTTTAGAAAAAACATCGGCACAGGTATATTTGGTAATATCCTGAGTTACGGTAAATTTACCAAAGGCTCCTGTTCCTTTAGCGTGTACGGTACGTTCTGGTATACGCTCTCGGTTTTGGTGAGCTAGTTTTTCTATTAATTGATAATCTTGCATTAAAACAGGACCACGTTTCCCTGCTGTTAATGAATTTTCGTTGCTGGGCATTGGAGTACCCGCAGAAGTCGTAAGTGTTTTTTTAGTAGCCATCATATTAGGTTTTTGTGTTTCCCAAAGTTAACTGGAAATAAACACAAAAACCATAAATGATATTAATTAAAAACAATATTAGAATAAATTATATTTATTCTAAATTCAAAAAGGGATTAAATAAATTTATGTTCTGTTAGAATTTTTTGCATCTCTAGTTGCAATTCTCTGGCTTTATCGGCGGCAGCAAAGGCAAAATTGGTATCGGTAGCGGCATAAATTATTCCGCGTGCAGAATTAACAAGCAAACCTACCTTAGTATTCATCCCATATTTACAAACCTCCGCTAAACTTCCTCCTTGAGCACCAACTCCTGGTACTAGCAGAAAACTATCGGGTACAATACTTCTTACTTCTTTAAAATAAGCAGCTTTAGTTGCTCCTACAACATACATTAATTGTGCTGAATTTTCCCAAGTTAACGAAGTTTTTAGTACTTGTTTATACAATTCTTCGTTTTTTATTAATTGGGTTTGAAAATCGAAAGCACCTTGATTTGAGGTTAAAGCCAACATGATGGTAAACTTATCTTGAAAAGCTAAAAAAGGTTCTACAGAGTCTTTTCCCATATATGGAGCTACGGTAACAGAATCGAAAGCTAAATCTTCAAAAAACGCTTTTGCGTATCGGCTAGAGGTATTGCCTATATCTCCGCGTTTAGCATCGGCAATTGTAAAAATCTCTGGATAATTGGTATTAAGATAATTGATGGTTTTTTCTAAAGCCTGCCATCCTTTTAATCCGTAAGCTTCATAAAATGCTGTATTGGGTTTATATGCTACTGCTAAATGATGTGTTGCATCGATAATGGCTTTATTAAACTCGAAGATGGGGTCTTCTTTAGCTAATAAAAATGCTGGAATTTTATCTAAATCTGTATCTAAACCTATGCATAAAAAAGATTTCTTTTTTAGAATTTGCTGGATAAGTTGTGTTGTGTTCATATAGGTTATGTTATAAAAAAACCCGTAAAAACGGGTTTTAGATTTTATAAAGCATCGGAAGCTTCTTTTAGTTTTTCGGTATTAGCAACCAACTGTAATTCGTCTATAATTTTTTGGATATCGCCATTCATAATGTTTGGCAAATCGTATAAGGTTAAGTTTATACGGTGGTCGGTTACCCTTCCTTGTGGATAGTTGTAGGTTCTAATTTTAGCACTTCGGTCTCCACTGGTTACCATCGATCCGCGTTTAGCAGCATCTTCGGCCTGTTTTTTTGCCAATTCTAAATCGTATAAACGCGAACGTAGTACTTTAAAGGCTTTCTCTTTATTTTTATGCTGTGATTTTTGATCTTGGCATTGGGCTACTAATCCTGTTGGCTCGTGCGTTAAACGAACGGCAGAATAGGTAGTGTTTACCGACTGCCCTCCTGGTCCTGAAGAACAGAAATAATCTATTCTAACATCTTTTGGATCTATTTGGATATCAAATTCTTCGGCTTCTGGAAACACCATCACGGTAGCGGCACTGGTATGTACTCTACCTTGTGTTTCTGTTTGTGGTACACGTTGTACACGGTGTACTCCGGCCTCGTATTTTAGGGTTCCGTAAACATCTTCTCCACTAACTTCAAACTGAATTTCTTTAAAACCTCCGTTTGTTCCTTCAGAAAAATCTACGGTGCTTACATTCCAGCCTTTGCTGTCACAATAACGGGTAAGCATTTTATAGATGTCTCCTGCAAAAATACTTGCCTCATCTCCTCCTGTTCCTGCTCGTACTTCTACCACTGCATTTTTAGCATCTTCTGGGTCTTTAGGCACAAGCATCATTCTTATTTTCTCTTCTAGCTTTGGAAGTTCTGCTTTTGCTTCTTCCAACTGCATTTTTGCCATTTCAACCATTTCATTATCGCTTCCGTCAGCGATAATTTCTTCGGCCTCAGCTATATTTTGTGTTAATTCTATATAGCTAGCACGCTCTTCCATGAGTGCTTTTAAATCTTTATATTCTTTTGTAAGTTCTACATAACGTTTTTGGTCGGCTATTACTTCTGGCTGAATAATTAGATCGTTTACTTCGTCAAAACGTTGCTTAACTATATTTAATTTATCTATCATAAGTTATGGTATCGTAAGTTGCAAATTTACGATATTTTTATTTTTTTTTGAATGTTCTGTTCTACTGCTTGTAAGAAAAGTGAATATCTTTTTCTATTGCTGGGTGTAAACTTTGTAATACAGGACATGTTTGTGCCGTGTTTTCTAAAATTTTTCGGACTTTCTCGTCATAGGTTTTAGGAAACAGAATAGATACTTTTATTTTTACTATTCGCCGTGGGTTGGCAGCCATTATTTTGGTTACTTCGGCGGTGGCTCCTGTAATATCTGTTTCTAGTGCGTTGGCTTTTATTCCCATTACCGTAAGCATGCAAGCGGCTAAACCATTAGCAACGGTATCGGTGGGAGAGAAAGCTTCTCCTTTGCCATGGTTATCTGTAGGGGCATCGGTTATAAAGCTATTTCCGCTTTGTATATGGGTACTTTTTACCCGCAAATCCCCTTGATATTCTAACTTAGAAGTTGGCATTATTCTATTTCTTTTAAGGTTAGGTCTTCCTGATATTCTATTAAATAAACTGCTTGGTTTGAAAAACCTCCGCTAGAATTCTGTGTGTAATCAAATTTATTTTCGATATAGCGTGTAACCCCAGTAAGCTCTAACGAATCGTATAAATTACCTTTTGCAGCTAAACGCAAAATAATATCAAAAGTAATATCAAACCCTCTAATGGCGAATTTTGTAGGGGTTATTTCGTATTTTTCTTTATACGTTTTTGTAAAATTATTAGGTATAGTTTCTGCTACGCCGGCTATTGTTGTATAGGTAAACTTTAAGTTGCTTAAATACTCGTTAGAAACTTCGTCTTCAAACGGGTTGGATTTCTCTGAAGTAAGTAAACGAATTTTATAGTTTTTATTTCTATTTGCTAATGTGTTTAAGTAAGATACGCCATTACTTACTACTGCCATTTCATCTGCTTCTAAAATAACCCAATTCTCTTGTGTGGTACTTAAGTGTTTTTGAATATCTGATAATTGATAATATTCTTTTTTAGCTCTAGTTACTACTTTTGCATAAGGAAATACTTGTTGGTAAGTATCTTTTAGTGCTACTTTTTTGCTATCGGTAAAAATAATGATGTTTTTACCTTCTTTATTTCTATCGATATATTGAATTAATTTCTGTGTAAGTTTTTGCTGAGAAGGACGTGTTTGAAATACGTTTCCGCCTGGTATATATGCATCGGTTAATGGTGATACCACAGGAATACCTTCTGCTGAAAGCTCTGTAACTACTTCGTTAATATTATCTTTTAACAACGGACCTATTATTGTTTTGTATTGACTAAAGTCTGTAGATTTTAATAGATTTCTTACCGCAGTTTTGCTTTGTTTGGTGTCATAAAAATCAACTTGAGTTGAGATTCCTAATTTTTGTAAAGAATCTAATGCCATTCGTACGCCACTATAAAAATCTAATGAGATTTGAGTAACCTTATTTCTTTTAAGTTGATCGCTTTTTGAGCCTCCTCTAAAATCATCTAAATTAAAAGGTAATAATACGGCAACTTTCTGTGCTTCTCTATACTTTAGGTAAGAAGCCATATCGACTACGCCTGAATTTTCTTCGCTTGCTTCTACTACAACTTCTGGGGTTTCTTTTGGAATGCTAAGTACCATCCCGTATTCTAACCCTTCTCTAACTAATAAAGGATTATATTTTTCTAACTCTTCTCTTGTAGTATTATACTTACGTGTTAAGCTGTAATATGTATCTTTAGGAGCTACACTGTAAGAAATAAAACCTGTTTCTTCAACCTTTTCATCTATTTTTTCTATTGCATACGGGTTGGTAACACGTACCACTTGTCCTGGTTGTAAAGCCGTTATATGCGGGTTGAGTTTTTCTAATTCCTCTACCGTCATTCCGTACTTTTTAGCTATTCCAAATTTTGTTTCGCGAGGTAAAATAATATGCTGTAAGTTTTTAAAGGTCGAATTCTTTAAACTTTGGTTTACGTCTATTATTTTTTCTTCTTTAGGATACTGCGGAATTCTAATTACATCTCCAACACCTAACATGTTATCATATAGGTATGGGTTGTACTTCCTAATATCGTCTACAGGAATATCATAATTTCTGGCAATCCCATAAAGTGTTTCTTTCCGTTTTACCTTATGTTCTTTAAATGTAATTTTCTGCGCAAGCTCTTCTTGCTTTGTTTCTCTCGAATTTTCTTCTACAGAAAGCGCTGAATTTACAGGAATCACCAATACAGCATGTTCTAGTGTACGACGCCCCTCAATATCAGGATTAAGCTTTAATATTGCCTTAGGAGTAGTTTTATATTTCTTTGCAATACTCTCTATACGCTCTCCGTCTTTAACAATATGCGTAACATATTCCTGCTGAGAAAAACTATTATCTATTCTTAAAAATAAGATTGTAACAACAATCAATAAATACTTCATATACTTATTTTTTATTCCCACTCTATAGTAGCTGGTGGTTTTGAGCTAATATCATATACTACTCTATTAACGCCTTTTACTCTATTTATTATCTTATTAGAGGTTTTTTGTAAAAACTCATAAGGTAAGTTTACCCAGTCTGCTGTCATCCCATCGGTAGATTCTACTGCACGCAAAGCTACTACTTGCTCATAAGTACGCTCGTCACCCATTACTCCTACCGAGTTTATAGGTAATAAGATAGCGCCTGCTTGCCATACTTTATCATATAAATCCCACTCGCGTAGGCCTTCGATAAAAATAGCATCTACTTCCTGTAAAATTCTTACTTTTTCTGCAGTAATATCGCCTAATATTCTAATAGCAAGTCCTGGTCCTGGAAAGGGGTGTCTTCCTAATAATTGTTTAGCTATTCCTATTTCGGCTCCTACTCGGCGTACTTCATCTTTAAATAACATACGTAAAGGCTCTACAATTTTAAGTTTCATAAAATCGGGTAAACCACCTACGTTATGGTGTGATTTGATGGTTACCGAAGGTCCATTTACCGAAACAGATTCGATAACATCTGGATAGATAGTTCCTTGTGCCAAATAAGTTACATCTTTTATTTTATGCGCCTCATCATCAAACACCTCTATAAATACACGCCCTATAGCTTTTCGTTTTTGCTCTGGGTCACTAACTCCTGCTAAGGCATCTAAAAAACGCTTAGAGGCATCTACTCCTTTTACGTTTAGCCCCATGTCTTTGTATTGAGCCAACACGTCTGTGAATTCATTTTTACGAAGCAACCCGTTATTTACAAAAATACAATATAGCTTATCGCCTATTGCTTTATGCAACAACATTGCCGCTACGGTAGAATCTACTCCGCCAGATAATCCTAAAACAACTTTATCGTTTCCTATTTTTTGTTTTAATTCTTCTACTGTTAAATCTACAAAAGCACCTGGCGTCCATTTAGCTTCTACTCCTGCTATATTGATTAAAAAGTTTTCTAACAGTTGTTTCCCATCGGTAGAATGGTATACTTCTGGGTGAAATTGTATTGCGTAGGTTTCTTCGCCTTCTATGCGGTAAGCTGCATTTTCCACATCGTGTGTACTTGCTATACAAATGCCTCCTTCTGGTAATTGTTTGATGGTATCGCTATGCGACATCCACACTTGAGATTGTGTTGGAATTTCAGCCAAAAGTGCTTCATTTTCTTTTATATAAGAAAGATTAGCTCGACCATATTCTCGAGTCTCGGAAGGCTCTACTTTACCTCCATTAAAATGAGCTAAATATTGTGCTCCATAACAAACCGCTAATAAAGGCTTCTTTCCTCTAATATTTGATAAATCTGGATGTGGAGGCTCTTCTGCTCTTACCGAAAAAGGACTTCCGGATAAGATTACTGCTTTAAAACTCGATAAATCTTCTGGGATTTTATGGTAAGGATGTATCTCGCAGTAAATATTTAATTCTCTAACTCTACGGGCAATAAGTTGTGTGTATTGCGAACCGAAATCTAATATAAGTACGTTATTTTGCATAGGCAAAAGTAAAAATTTTGAATGAAATTTTATAATTAAATCAAAGAGAAAACATCTCTTAAAGTATAGCCAACTTCCAAGAAGCAAAAATATTAAAATAACTGAGTAAATTCAGCTATTTTCGCTTTATTAAATACGCATTTTTATTTTCTTTAAAAAGTATTTTTCATACCTTTCGCATTCTAACTATCAAATAAAATATTATGAAGTATTTAAGTGCCATTATTTTTTCTGTCGCTATTGTTTTAGCGGCTTCATTCTTAGGAAAAGCTTATGTAGACAGAGCGCAAACCAACGATGTTATTAAGGTTACAGGATCTGGAAGTATGAATTTCACTTCCGATTTAATTGTATGGGAAGGCTCTTTTAGTCGTACCAATTACGATTTAAAAACTGCTTACGAAAGTATTAATAACGACAAAAACATTATTCATAAATACCTACTCGAAAAAGGAATTGCCGAAGATGCAATTATTTTTAATTCGGTTTCTACCTACGAGCGCAGTAAAAATGAATATAGCAATAGTGGGAAATATGTAGGAAGTGTATTTGTTGGATATGAGCTAACTCAAAGTTTTAAAATAGAATCTACCGATGTTGAGCTTATTGAAAAAATTTCGCGAGAAGTTACCGAACTTTTAAACCGAGGCGTACAATTAAATTCTATTGCCCCTAGATATTATTACACAAAACTAGCAGATTTAAAAATAGAAATGATTTCTAAAGCTACCGAAGATGCTAACGTAAGGGCTAAAAAAATTGCCGAAAATGCAGGAGGAAAACTTGGAAAACTTAAAAGTGCTGATTTAGGTGTTTTTCAAATTACAGGACAAAACAGCGGAGAGGATTA
Organism: Mesonia hippocampi; assembly: GCF_014197445.1. Lineage (GTDB taxonomy): Bacteria > Bacteroidota > Bacteroidia > Flavobacteriales > Flavobacteriaceae > Mesonia > Mesonia hippocampi. Next base: position 67,236 of record NZ_JACIFO010000005.1, read on the forward strand.
TAGCTGGAGTGGCGCTTACAACACGAGTAGTAAAAAGAAAACCGCTTCGATTACCATGCGTCTTACTTATGAGATTGATTAATTAAACATTCGCATTATTCTAAAAATAAAAAGTGCTCCCGAATGGAAGCACTTTTTATTTTTTATACTTTTTTTATTAACGCATTGTCTCTAAAATATTATCTACATCGGTGAGTTTTGTATCTGGATTTATAAAACAAAAGCGAGCCACCGTTTCTTGTTTATCATCTTTAGTCCATTTAGTTGGGGTTACCAATGCAATTCCTTCGGTATGGTTTTTATAGGTCCAATCTCTATAATCCTCTGGTGTCCATCCTTTTCTTCTAAAAAGCACACAAGATAAACTTGGTTCTCTTACCAGTTCTACATATTCTTTTTCTGCAATTAGCGCACTTGTATCTTGAGCCAATTTAAGTCCTGTCTCTATGGCTTCTGTATACTTATCTGTACCGTGCATGGCTAGAGAAAACCACAATGGTAATCCTTTTAATCTTCTGGTAAGTTGTATTTGATAATCGGCAGGATTAAAACCTTGCGCTCCTTCATCTTTAAAAATATCTAGATAAGCGCCTTTTTGTGAGTGAGCATTTCTTGCTAATTCTAGGTTTTTATAGATTACCGCTCCACTATCGTAAGGAGAAAACATCCACTTATGCGGGTCTATAGTTACACTATCGGCTTTTTCTATTCCATTAAATAAATGCCTAACCGAAGGTGCAGCCAAAGCTCCTCCGCCGTAAGCAGCATCTACATGAAACCACAAATCTTCTTTTTCGCAAACAGCAGCTATGCTTTCAAGGTCATCTATAATTCCGGCATTTGTTGTACCTCCAGTTGCTACTACTGCAAATAAGCGTTTTCTATCAAATTCACTCAAATTCGCTATCGCTTTTTCTAGCCAAAAGCCAGTAAGCTTATCTTCCGCATCGTCATCTACTAAAATAATATCTGCATCTATCACTCTTGCCATAGATTTTATAGAAGAATGAGCTCCGTTGGAAGTGATTAATAAAGCTTTTAATTTCTTATTCTCTTCCTTTTTATCTCTCCAAGCTTCTCTTGCAGCAATCATTGCCGAAAGGTTTGCCGAGGTTCCTCCGCTGGTAAACACCCCAAAGGCTCCTTCTGGAAGTCCTGTAAGTTCTACCAACCACTTCATGGCTTGGTTTTCACAAAATATACCGCCCGCACCTGTCATCCAATAGGCTCCATGAATACTCGAAGCAGAGGTTACCAAATCAAATAAAACTGCAGCTTTGGTAGGCGCTGCAGGAACAAATGCTAAGTGCCGAGGATGATCTACAGGGACGGTTGCCTTTACAAGAACATCTTTAAATAACTGAAAGGCTTTTTCTCCCCCAAGACCATCTTTGGTTATGGTTTCTCCTACTAGCTTATATAATTCTTCTTCTTTTTTAGGTTTCCCTAATTCGGCAGAGGTGTTTGAAATTCTATTAATTGCATATTTCATGATATCGAGTGTCATCTCGACAGTATCAATATCTATTGAATGCATACTTTTCATATATTATAGTTTAATTGGGTAAGGTTATTATGGTGAATTGCAAGTCTAACGGATTTAAGTGCTCTTGAAGTTTTTGTATAAGCTCATCGCCATAAACTTGATAAAACACGCTAAAGTTAAGTCTTCTTTCCTGTAATTGCTTATTAGGAAATAAAGCTTCGTGCAATATATTTACAGAAGCTAGTTCTTTTTTATACTTTCTTTTTTGTGCTTTTATTAAACGTTTTTCGAGTTGCGCCAGCCCATTGATTTGTTTTTTTTCTTGTGCAGAAACAGCTCCTAAAAAAGATTTATCGGTTTGTTCTGCGAGTTTATATAAATCGTTAAACTGCTGCTGTAAGTGTTTTTTTTGTTTACTAAAATCTATTTCAACTTCAGATAAAGCTTTTGTTTTCTTTGTTAACAGTGTTGGTAGTGGTAAGAATATATCTGCTGGAGTAGCTAATAGGTTTGTAAGTTTATCTGCTTGTTTTTCTGTTAACAAAAGCGCCGAATTCCTTAATAACAATATCGGAAAACTTATTTGTTGAGTAGCAAAATAATCTTTTAGCTGCAACCAGTAGGCTAACTCTCCGCCGCCGCCAATATAACAAAGGTTTGGTAAAATTGTTTCTTGGTATAAAGGACGCATAATTACGTTAGGCGAAAACCGTTCTGGATGCGCATACAGTTCGGATATTATTTCTTCTTTAGAGAAAGATACATTAGTTTCTAAAACATTATACCTACCTTCTTCTAGTACAATACGCTCACGTAAATTATCTTTTAGGTAAAATAAGTTTATCGCTCGCGGAGTTACTTGTGCTTTATAGCCGTTTTCTTGCAGCACTTCTGTAGTACTTGTTATTTGCTGTATGGCGGTTTGCTTAAGCAATTCTTCCTCGATATACGGAATAAAAAGTTTTTTTAAAGAAGTGCTGTTTGCATCGATGATTAATAAGCCATATTCTCCAAAAAGCTTATTGACCAAATAGCGGGTTGCATCTGCAAGGTTGTTATGTTGCGCATAAGCTTGTTTTAGTAGTTTTATAAGCGCATCTCCTTGTGTTGAGTTTTTTACATCTTTAGCAAAATCGGTAAATAGCTCTTCCAGTCCTTCGGTAGAAAGCTCTCCTACAGCTCCAGATGCTTTGCGTTGCCAGGAATAGGTATTATTTTCTGTATGAAAATGATTGATTTCTTCAAAATCATGGTCTTCTGTCGCCATCCAATACACCGGAACGAAATGGTATTCTGGGTAGGTTTCTTGCAGTTGCTTGCTTAAATTTATAGCAGCTATTATTTTATATAAAAAATATAAAGGTCCTGTTGCTAAATTTAACTGATGCCCTGTTGTTACGGTATAGGTTTTATTATTTTGTAGTGCAGTTATGTTTTCCTGTGTTGCTTCAGAAATGGCAATATCTTTATATTGCTCTTGCAACGAACTTACTAAAACCGCTCTGTATTTTTCTGGGTAATTTTTCTGTTTTTCTTCTAGTTGTGGTTTAAAGTTATCTAGGGTTGGAAAACGATGATAAAACGTTTTTAGTTGGTCTTTTTGTGCTAGATAATCTTTTATAAATTGCGAGAAATACGAAATCTCTGCGTAAGAAATACAGTCGTCCATAAAAAAATACTTAAATCACAAAGATATGCAGTTTAAGTATTTTTATATGTTTTTATTTAGTTAAATAGCTTTACTTAATTGCAAAACTATATTGGCTCGCCATACAAATCGAAATCGGCGGCTTGTGTAATTTTTATTTGAGTAAACTCTCCTGTTTTTAAATAATACTTCTCGGCATCGATGAGTACTTCGTTATCAACATCTGGCGAATCAAACTCTGTTCTTCCTACAAAGTAGTTTCCTTCTTTTCTGTCTATGATACAAGTGTAGGTTTTTCCTATTTTTTCTTGATTTAATTCCCAAGAAATCTGTGCTTGAATTTCCATAATTTCATTAGCACGTTGCTGTTTTATTTCTTCCGAAACATCATCTTCTAATAAATAGGCGTGCGTGTTTTCTTCGTGAGAATAGGTAAAACAGCCTAAACGTTCAAAGCGCATATCTTTTACCCATTGTTTTAATTCTTCAAAGTGTGCTTCTGTTTCTCCTGGGTAGCCTACAATTAGTGTAGTACGTATTGCCATTTGCGGCACTATTTCTCTAAATTTATTGATAAGTGCGGTAGTTTTTGCGTGTGTTGTTCCGCGTCGCATAGATTTTAGAATATCATCTGAGATGTGTTGTAATGGAATATCTAAGTAGTTACATACTTTAGGTTCGTTGTTCATTACATCAAGCACATCTAGTGGGAAGCCTGTGGGGAAGGCATAATGTAAACGTATCCACTCAATCCCTTCTACTTTCACCAATTCTTTAAGCAACTCGGCTAAATTTCTTTTTTTATATAAATCTAATCCGTAGTAAGTTAAATCTTGTGCAATAAGTATAAGTTCTTTTACGCCTTCTTTAGCTAGTCCTTTAGCTTCTTTTACCAATTGTTCTATTGGGGTAGATTTGTGTTTACCGCGCATTAATGGGATTGCACAAAAGGAGCATGGCCTATCGCAGCCTTCTGCAATTTTTAAAAAGGCAAAGTTTTTAGGGGTTGTTGTAATGCGTTCTCCTAAAAGTTCATGTTTATAATCTGCGCCTAAAGCTTTTAGTAATGCGGGCAGCTCGGTAGTACCAAAATATTGGTCTACATCGGGTATTTCTTTTACCAAGTCTGGCTTATAGCGTTCCGATAAGCAACCGGTTACAAACACTTTATCTACCAATCCTTGTTCCTTTTGTTGTACAAAATCTAAAATAGTGTTTACCGATTGTTCTTTAGCGTTATCTATAAACCCACAAGTATTTATTACTACAACGTTTCCTTCTTCCTCATGTACAACTTCTTTATTGTTAGCTTTTAGTTGTCCCATAAGTACTTCAGAGTCGTAAAGGTTTTTACTACATCCTAAGGTAACTACATTTATTTTATTTTTCTTTCTAGATTTTGTACGCATAATATTACTTAAAAAAGGCTTGCAAAGATACACATTATTAACAGAATAACGAGCTTATTCTAAAATAGGTATTGGTCTTTTATTATCATCTACTGCTACAAGGCTAAAGCAACCTGTTATGGCTTGTTCTCTACTATCAGAATACATTTCTTCTATAAAAATTTCTACACTCACCTTTACGCTTGTTCTTCCTACATCGGTTACTTTGGCAACAAGCTCTACAATGGTTCCGGCGGGGATAGGTTTATTAAAATCTATACGGTCGCTACAAACGGTTACTGTGCGTTTTCTACTAAAACGTGTTGCACAAATAAAGGCAACCTCATCCATAAGTTGCATGGCTGTACCTCCAAAAAGAGTATCGTAATGGTTAGTAGTATTTGGGAAAACGGCTTTAAATATATGGGTTTCCGATTGTTTTATACGTTCCTCTAAAGTCATATTTTTATTTATTTTGGGTAAAAATAAGCAAGTATTGCTTAAAAAATAAACTTTACTAGGCATTTATAGTTGTTAAGCTTTCTTAAATATATTTTGTATTCTTTTTAGTAACAGGTAAATTAGCCTTTTTAAAACTCAAAAAAAACTAAATATGAAAAAAATTAGTCTACTCCTTATTGCTGGTGCTTTAGTGCTTACTACTGCTTGTAAGAATGAAAAAAAGCAAGAAAACCAAACAACAACGAAAGAAGAAACTAAAGTTACAGAAAACTTTACCGCTAAAGCAGAAGCAACTGCCGTGTACTGGACAGCTTATAAAACTACAGCTAAAACTCCTGTAAAAGGAAAATTTAATATAGTTAAGTTTAGCGATAAGAAAGGAAGCTCGGTAATTGATGCCTTAGATGGTTTAGAATTCTCTATCCCGGTAAGCAGTATTTTCTCTAAAGACGAATCTAGAGATAGCAAACTTAAAGAGTTTTTCTTTGCAGCTATGGATAATACCGAATTTATTACCGGCACTTTACATTACAACAAAGAAGCTAAAAACTTTATTGCCAACATTACCATGAATGGAGTAAGCCACAAAACACCTTTAAGCTTTAATGTTGAGCAAGAAAGACGCGTAACTTTAAAAGGAAACATTAACGTAAAGGATTGGGATGCTCTTGGGGCTTTAGAATCTTTACACAAAGCTTGTTTTGATTTACACAAAGGTCCCGATGGCGTCAGCAAAACTTGGGAAGAGGTTGCTATAGAAGTTTCTACTTTCTTAAGAGAATAATCTACATACAAAACAGTACAACCACAACCCTTCTTGCAAAATTAAATGTAAGAAGGGTTATTTTTTTTGCCTATATTTATCGCGATAAACCTATAGAACATGAATCCTTCGGCAACTGGTTGGATAAAGAAACACTTCCCTACTTTCAAAGAAACAATAGTTAACCCCAACTATTCTGAAAATAACTTCTATATAAAATTACAACAAACAGGCTTTACTTATGCCAATAGTGTTACTACGCTAAGCCAAAATAACCAAGATACGTTAAAATTAACTTTAGAAGAAAAAACTAAAGTAAACCTATTTGATACACTTGGGTACTTGTTTTTTCTTAAAAACCCTAATGCAACCCAAGAAGATTACCTACAGGAACTCTTATTTTTTTACGAAGAAGTAGAAATAAAAAACACGAGTTTTTTTAAATTCCCTAGTATTTTAAAAGCCAACCTCTACGATAAGGCCGAAAAAGTACTACAACAACGCATACAACTTAACGAAAATATTTTTCAGCGCAACTTTAGTAATTTAATTACCAACGCGCTCTTGTTTTTAGATGCCTTGGCATTTTTGCACTACCTTACTTACAAAACAGGTACTCCCGCTTATATTAAAAATCTAGAAGCTGTAATATGCCGCGTTATTTTAGCTGCTTTCCAACAGAAAACAGAAAAAAGCCATTACGAAGAGCTTATTTTAAAGCTTATACAAAGCTCACTTAGGTACAATAAGTTAACCGATATTAACTACAACCTCTCTAAAACTTGTTTTAAATCTATAATACATAGTTTAGAAAAAAACTACCTTTTAGATATTGCTTGCATTGCTATTTATAGCGATGAACGCTTGGCAAACAAAGAACTTGAGTTTCTTGCACAATTAGGCACTTACCTTAACCTCCCAGAGAGGCGTATACAAACGGCAGTTACCCAGATGCAGCTATTTGTTGCACAGCACAAACCAGAAATTGTTTATTTTGATTACAGCAATGCCCTGCAACATTTTTATAAAAACACCAACCGTATGGTTAGGGTGCTTATTATAAGAAATAAAAGAAGGCTTATTAAAGAAATTTCTGATAGTAGAGAATTAATGTTGCTCTTACATAAATCTACACAACAAGAACTGAGTATTACCGAAAAAGAAAAGGTAAAAACGCAACTTTTAGACATCTGTAAAACCATACCTTCCTTAGCTATTTTTATATTGCCTGGAGGGAGTATCTTGCTTCCGTTGTTAATTAAGTTTATCCCTCAGCTCTTACCTACTGCTTTTAACGAGAATTTGCAGGATAACTAATTGTATTTTGCTTTTTTATTCGTGTTAAACCGCTACAAAAATCAAGTGATTTTAGGCTAAATTACATTGGTAAAAAACAAAACAAACTAGTTTATTATAAAATTCTTCTTCCTTATAATTAATAATTAGGTAACATTTCTTTTAAAAACTACTCTTTAAGCACCAATATTCTTAATTAAAATTAATATTTAGTAAATAATCCTTAAAGTTTACTTCAAGTGCTTTGTTAGATAGCTTTCTAAGTTTACAGCTTAAAATCTATTTAACATGAAAAAAATTTACTTAAGTCTTACTTGCCTTCTTGGGGTATTTAACCTTTATGCACAAGAGGTATTTTTTGAAACCGATTACCAAAACCTAGCAGAAAACGCAGATACTGCACTGCTAAATGTTAGTATTTCTGGCACTTTAGCAGACACTGCCACAATAGAGCTTATTGTACTTAACGATGTAAGCACTGCAAATGCTACTACCGACTATAACTTTACTACACAAGTACTTAGTTTTGCCCCAAACGGAAGCACAACACAAAGCATTCCGGTAACACTTATAGATAATCAAATAGCCAACCCAGATAAAATGTTGGTATTTGCCTTACAAAACCCTAGCAACATTAGTTTAGGAGCCAATAAAACCCATGTACTTTACCTGTTTGATAACGAAAAACACATAGCTACACCCAACAATACATTAGGCATAAATTATGCAACCAACTTTGCTATCGAGGGTAATAATCCAGGTTCTGAGATACTTACTTACAGTGCTGCCACGCAACGTTTATTTGTAATGAATAGCGGAAATGCTTCGGTAGAGATTTTAGACTTTAGCAATCCTTTAGCTATTTCTACCATAAATAGTATAGACCTATCGGCTTATGGCGCTGGTGGTACAAGTGTTGCATACCATAATGGCTATGTTGCTGTAAGTTTAGCCGCAGCAAATAAAACCGATAACGGGAAGGTTGTATTTTTAGATACCGATGGCAACATTATTACCAACCTAGAAGTTGGTGCATTGCCAGATATGTTGTGCTTTACTCCAGATGGCAATAAACTTTTAGTTGCTAACGAAGGCGAGCCAAATGCCGATTATAGCATAGACCCAGAAGGGAGTATTGCCGTAATAGACCTTAGTAATGGGATAGAAAACCTTAACCAAAACCACGTAAGCCTTTTAAACTTTAATAGTTTTGATAACCAAAAGGCAGCTTTACAAGCAGCACAAGTACGTATTTTTGGTCCTAATGCAAGCGTATCGCAAGATTTAGAACCAGAGTACATTACTGTTGCTGCCAATAGCCAAAAGGCTTGGGTAAGCTTACAGGAAAACAATGCTTATGCTACTATAGATTTAAATAGTATGCAAATTACCAACATCCTTCCGCTAGGCTTAAAAGACCATAGCTTACCAGGAAATACTTTAGATACTTCTAATAAAGCTGACTCTATTTTTATGGCAAATTGGCCTATTAAAGGGATGTATATGCCAGATGCTATAGATAATTACACCCTAAATGGCGTAACTTACCTTGTTACTGCCAATGAAGGCGATGCAAGAGAGTACGATACTTTTGAGGAAGAAGTAAATCTTGAAGATTTAAACCTAGACCCTAGTATTTTTCCTAACCACGAGCTATTAGCACACAACGATAATTTAGGAAAAATTAAAATAACTAACCAAGGGGGCGACCTTGATAATGATGGAATTTATGAGGAAATTCATGTATTTGGAGGGCGTTCGTTTAGCATTTACAATGCAGAAACAGGCGTACAAGTATATGATAGTGGCGACGATTTTGAAAGAATTATAGAAGAAGACCCTACCTACAAAGATATTTTTAATACTACAGACGATGAGAACAAACTTAAAAACCGTAGCGATAACAAAGGCCCAGAACCAGAAGCTGTATTGGTTAAAGAAATTGCAAATGAGTTTTATGCCTTTATTGCCCTAGAACGCGTAGGAGGTTTTATGGTTTACAACATTAGCAACCCTAACAGCCCTGTGTTTGAAGGTTACTTTAATAACCGTAGCACTGCACCAGGCGAAAACATTGTAGGAGATCTAGCACCAGAAAGCATTATCTATATTGCACCAAACGAGAATACTTTAGAAAAAGGACTCCTAGTTATTGCCAACGAGGTTAGTGCTACCGTAAGCGTATATACTTTAGATAACAACAGCCTAAGCACAAAAACCCCTGTTGCCAAAAGCAATTTTAGCATCTATCCTAACCCTGCTAGTACGCAAGTTTACTTTAATAAACCTACAAACTACCGTTTATACAACATGCAAGGCAAGCTTATTAAACAAGCAAACAACGCATCTTACCTAAATATAGAAGATGTAAACAGCGGAATTTACATTATAAAAAATACAGAAGGTACTGCTCAAAAACTTATAGTTAAGTAAACTACAGCTTGCTTCATAACAATTATTACCAACTGCCTAATGTTTATTACACAACATTAGGCAGTTTTTTTATACCAAAAAGTAAGCTTATTTACTTAGCTACACCTACAAAACCCCATAAAAAACAAATACCTTATAAAAACTACCTCACAGCAAACAAAAAAATTATTGGTACAATAACAAAAACACACCTATAATTACAAATAAAATACACTTTTATACTAAAAAACAATCAAATAACCAACAAAAACACTGCAAAACTGAAAATTTATTCAGTAAAAAGCGTTTATATACTAAAAAAAGTATATATTGTACTGAAAATCTTTATCTTAAGATTAAATATTAACCTTAAATCTAAAATTTATGATTTATTTAAAAACAATTGGGAAGCGAAATCCCCTGCATTTAGACGATCCTGTAAAGTACTATTTACAGGCAATTGGCAACGGTTATACAGACTTAGACCGCTTAGCCTATTTAGTTTCCAACCAATCTACCGTAAGAGAGGCAGATTGCTATGCTGTTTTATATGCCTTACAGCATAATATTATGGACGAGCTTAAACAAGGCAAAATAGTAAAGCTAGGTACCTTAGGACATTTTAAGGTAGTAGTAAAATCTAACGGAATGGATTTGCCGGAAAAAGTAAACCCTAGCCTTATAGAAAGAGCTAAACTTAACTTTAGGCCCGGCAAACCTATACAAAGTATGCTTAAAACTTTAAGCTATAAACATATTACAGAATAGCCTATCACAAATATTCTTTTTATTTGTTTATTACTTTGAAATCCTTACCGAAAAGTAAGGATTTTTTTATTTTCTCACTAATTTTTCAGAAAAAAACAGCAGAGCAAAAAAAAAATACTCTGCTGTTTTAAAGTAAAAGTTCTAGAGTTTTTAAAAAAAACACCTGAGTATTTATTCAAAAACAGCAGAGCTTTTTTTAAAAGCTCTGCTGTTTTTTATTTTTTAAGCAAAATAGCCTAATTAAAGTAACTCAATAGCCTATTTTTTACTCAAAAATAGCCTAAAATAACCTCCTTTTTTAAAAGCAAAAACCCTAATTTTAACTAACAAAAAAAGCAGTTTAAAAACCTAATTTTAGCTTTAATTTGCGTTTTTTAAGATATATTTAAGAAAAAATACTCGCTAAAAACCCTGTTAAACATACTTAATTAATACATATTAAAATTAGTAAAATTGACATAAAAATAGCATCCTATTATTTTTTTTACAAGGCTAAAAATCAAAAAAAGCTTAAAGAAAATTAATTTCATACAAAACAAAGCATCTTTTCAACTTTGGTAAGTTTAGGTAAATAATCTAATAGCAAACAACTAAATAACAACAAAATAGCAGTCTAAAAAAAAGCTTATTTTTTTCTTTTTAGCTTTAATTAGGTAAGTACTAAAATTCAAATTATTTTGCTTGCTTACTTAATTAAAAAAAAATTGCTATGAAAAAAATTACCACTTATGCACTTTTCGCAGGGCTTAGTTTAGGCTTCGGAAATTTAAGTGCGCAAGAAGTAAGCGTTACCGCTTTAGGTAACACCACCTTATCTGTTATGGCAGATAGCAACACTACTAATCCTCCTGCAGCAGATGCTGTTATTTGGGAGCAAGAACGTATTCCTGGTAATACAGAGTACAGTGCAGTATCGTCTTATTTTGATTTAGCTAACTGGGGAATGTACCTAGCAGACGATTTTGAGTTTACGGGTGAAACAAAAATTACTAAAATGGTTTTTGATGGTACTAACTCTAATAGCAACCCTGCAGACGTTATTAACCATATAGATATCTATTTCTTTTTAGATAATAACGGGCAGCCAGGCAGCCATCCTGAAAGTACAAACGGAGTATTTAAAACTATTTCAGGTGTAGCATACAATAGTCCGCATTTAACTGTAGATGATAATGTAAATAATGCTTTTTTAGGAAACAGACAATATACCTTAAACGTAGCAGATTTTCTTGGTGAAGACCTAATTTTCCCTGCTGGTAAATATTGGATTTCTATTGTGTTTAACATTTCAGCTTCAGAAAATAGCACTAGCAGCAGATGGAGTTGGATACAATCGCCAACTACAAACCTTAACGATGCTGTAGTAATTAGCCCACAAGACCCAGATAATATGGGACTTACTAACTGGACATCTATTACAGAAGCAGGTTTACCTATAGAGGCCTTAAGCTTTACTTTTTACGGAGAAAGCGAGGACCTATTGGTAAACAACCTAGATAAGAATGCTTTTGCTGTTTACCCTATACCAAGTAGTACAATCCTTAATCTAGAAACCCCTAACAATACAAGCATTACCAAAGTAAGTGCATTTGATATTACAGGAAAACAAATACAACTTAAGCTAGAAAACAATACAATTAATATAGAGCAATTGCCTGTAGGTTTGTATATTTTAGAAATAAACAGTACCGAAGGTACACACTACAAAAAGTTTATAAAAAAATAAACGCTAACAATTTAGCTTATTACTACACAAATAGCCTGCGCAATGCAGGCTATTTTTATTTTATATTAGCACTTGCACTTCAAGTTACTAAAGTAAAAAGCTAATTATTTTTATTATATCTTTAAAACTTCCTAAGCTTATTTAGCCAAAAAACAATGCCTCAATGCCCGAAAGTAAACCTAGATTAGCACGTTTAACCGCAATTGTAACACAATTACAAGCCTCTAATTGCCTTACAGCAAGCTACCTTGCTAATAAACATGAGGTAAGTGTACGCACTATATATAGAGATATACGTACATTAGAGCAGTCTGGCATTCCTATTGTAACGCTAGAGGGCAAAGGCTATACCTTAATGGATGGGTTTAAACTTCCGCCCATAATGTTTACAGAAGCAGAGGCAAATGCCCTTATTACAGCAGAACATTTAATTTTAAAAAATACAGATACATCCTTAGTAGAGCAATACCAAAATGCTATTACAAAAATAAAAGCAGTACTTAGAGGAGAACAAAAAAATAAATCGGAGTTTATTGCGCAGCGTATCCAAGTACGCAACAATACCTACAACAATAAAACCAGCAATTACCTTATACAACTGCAAGCTTATATTGCTAGTTTTAATGTTATAGAAATAAAATACCTCTCTTTAGAAAATAAACACACCACCAGAGCCATAGAGCCCTTTGCCCTATACACCACCAATAACAATTGGATACTTATAGCCTTTTGCAGAAAACGCCAAGCTTTTAGAGCCTTTAGGCTAGACTGCATACAAGAAATTAAAAAAACAACACAGCAGTTTACCCCTCATAATTTTACCTTAGAAGAGTATTTAGAAAGCTGTAGAAAAAAATATTTCCCTACCCCTGACATACCTTTGGCAGTTCCCCAACCTAATTTTACAAAAAATATAAACTCTAACATTATGGAACAAATTAAAATTAAGCCGTTTAACCTAATAGGTATTGCTGTAAGAACAACCAACCAAAACAACCAAGCTCTAGAAGACATTAGTAAACTATGGCAACAATTTATGCAAGAAGACATTGCAAACAAAATACCTAACAAGCTAAGCAACAATGTTTACTCGCTATACACCCATTACCAAAAAGACTTTACAGCCCCATACACCACCATACTAGGTTGTAAAGTAAGCAGTTTAGAAAACATTCCCGAAGGCATGGTAGGCGAAAGCTTTACAGGAGGTACTTATTTAAAAAGCAGTGTAAAAGGAAATCTTGCCGATGGCATAGTAGGAGAACAATGGAATAAAATCTGGAAAATGAAACTAGACAGGGCATACACCGCAGATTTTGAAATTTATGGCAGTAAAGCTCAAGACCCAACCGCTGCAGAAGTAGATTTTTATATAGCTATTAATAAAGAAGCCTAAGCTATTTTTATAAAATAAACCATAGCGTAGCAAGTGTTTAACCCTATTTTCTTGTTTAAAATTAAATAAGAAAATAGGGTTTTTCCAACTAAAAAAAATCAAAACCAAATGTATCACCCTAGACTTTACGGTAGCTTTTATGAGATGGGACATAAGTACGGAAAGCTATTATACAAAAAAGCAAATTTTAGCATCCCAGAAATAACCACAGAAAAAAGCAACTTTGGATTAAAAGCCTATCAAGAATTAAAAAACTTTTACCCAGAAGCCATCGAAGAAATAGAAGGTTTTGCCGCAGGCATAAACGATAAACCCGAAAAACTTGGGGCTTTTCTATTAAGTATCCCTGTCTTAGAAAACACAGGGCAATGTAGTGTTTTTGCTTACCAAGGTGATAACGGAGTAATTGTAGGCAGAAACTACGATATGTTATTCGAGTTTAAAAAATTTACCGAGAGTAGCCTTATTGCACCTACAGGGAAATATGCCTATATAAGCCAATCTGATGTTTTTATTGGCAGGTCTGATGGCATTAATGAAAAAGGACTTAGCATTGCTATGGCTTTTGTAAATGGTAAAAACTATGTACCTGGCATAAGTTTTCATTTCATTATAAAAAAAGTATTAGAGAATTGTGCCAGCACACAAGAGGCAATACAACTTATTACAACAGCAAAAGTAGCGAGTAGCAACAATTTTTTAGTAGCCGATAAGGAAGGAACCCTAGCAATTATAGAGTCGGCACCTCAAAAAAGTCATGTAATATATCCTAAAAAAGGCACTAATTACCTATACATTACCAATCAGTTTACTTCCAATACCATGAAAAACTACGATGCAGGTGGCGTAGCTTGGAGCAAAAGTTTGGTACGTTACCAGAGCTTAGCCCATAAATTGGCAGTAACAAAAAACCTAGATTTAGCGCAAGCCAAAGCTATATTAAGCGATAAATGTGTTTGTTTAAATTTAAGAAAAGAGAAATTTGGCACCATTTGGTCTGTTGTAGCTAAGCTCAACAACCTAGAGATAGAACGTGCCGAAGCAAAGCCTACACTTACTAACTACAAACCAGAAACCCGTTTAGCCTGGTGGCTTAAACGCCGAGCAAGGTAGAAACAAAAACTACTTGAGGTAATTGCATAAAAAAGGCACCTATTTTATATTTTATTAATGCTAGGTGCCTAATCAAGTGTTACTTGATAAAAAACTATTATTGTGATAAATATACATATAATTATTAATAAAATACAAATTTTTAACAAAAATACTTTTAAGAATCTAGGTTTCTTTTAAAAGGTCTTATTATTAAACGTGCCGCTTTATCGTAGTTTATATAGTTATAACTCCAATTAAAAAAGGTAATTACCCTATTTCTAAAGCCTACTAAAAACCAAAGGTGTACCAGCATCCATATAAACCATGCAAAAAAACCAGTATAGGTTTTCTTATTTCTATCTACAACAGCTTTGTTTCTTCCTACGGTTGCCATAGTACCTTTATCGTTGTACGCAAAAGGAAGTAGGCTTTTATTTGCCAATAAGCGTTCTAAATTTTTTGCCAAATGCTTGGCTTGCTGTATGGCAGGCTGCGCTAACATGGGATGACCTTTAGGCAAAGCTTCGGTTTGCATGCAAGCAATATCGCCCAAAGCAAAGATATTTTTATAAGGTTCTATTTGGTTATAAACATTTACTTTATAACGGTTTGCCTGTTTAATAAGTGCCGAGGCTTGTAAACCTTCTACGGGCGCGCCTGTAACCCCTGCACTCCAAATAAATGTTTTGGTTTCTAGCGCTAAATCAGCCTGATTGGTGGTTACCAAACTCCCGTTGTAATCCTCTACTCTCGTGTTTAATAAAATTTCTACCCCTAACTCTTTTAAGAATTTTGATGCAGCTTTAGACGATTTTTCGCTCATGGCTGCCAGCACTCTTGAGGCACCTTCTATTAGATATATAGAAATTTCCGATGCTTTAATATCAGGATAATCGCGTTCTACCACATTATTACGCAGCTCGGCAATGGCTCCTGCAAGCTCTACTCCTGTAGGGCCACCTCCTGCAATTACAAAACGCAGCAGTGCCGCCCGCTCTTTTGGCTGGCTTGTTATGGTTGCCTGCTCTAAATTTTGCAAAATTAAACTCCTAATGTTTAGTGCCTGTGGTACTGTTTTCATCCAAACGGCATTGGCTTCTATTGCTTTATTGCCAAAAAAATTGGTTTTAGAACCGGTGGCAATTACTAGATAATCGAAACTTAAATCGCCTATTGTGGTGCTTATAACTTGCCTTTCGGCAGAAATATGTTGCACCTCTGCCAACCTAAAAAAGATGTGTTTGCCGTTTTTTATGGTTTTTCGTAATGGGTATGCAATAGAGTCTGGCTCTAAACCTGCAGTAGATACTTGGTATAATAACGGCTGAAATGTATGGTAATTATGCTTATCTATTAATACAACCTGAAAGTTCTTGTTTTCTACTAAGGCTTTAGCAAGATTCATACCTGCAAAACCTCCCCCAATAATAACTAAGCGAGGTTGAGTTGTGTTTGGGATATTCATAAAATTGTTTTATACCCTAAATTTAAGTTTTTATTTTTTGATACGAATACCGCTTTATATTTTTTTATAACTCCTAAAAAACACAAGAAAATCTCTACCAAACACAGGTACTTATCTAGCTAATTATCAAAGCTAAAGAAGATATATATTTTACTAAAAGCTTTTTATAAGGCTTTATTTTTTATTTATTTTGTAACAAAAATACGTTTAGAGTAACCTATTATGATAAGAAATAACCACAAGTGAAAACAACAACAACAGATACATTTGTTAGTTTACTAGAAAAACATCAGAACATTATTCATAAAATATGCCGGCTATACACCAATAGCCAAGACGAACATAATGATTTATTTCAGGAGATTACCATACAACTCTGGCGTGCTTATCCTAAATTTAGAGGAGAAGCAAAATTTTCTACTTGGATGTATCGCGTATCGTTAAATACAGCTATTACGCTTTTTAAAAAGGCAAAACGCCAAATAGAAACACAAAGCTTTGATAAAGTAGAGTTTAAAATTAAATTTGAAGCTTACGATGATACGGTAGAACAGCAACTATCGCAAATGTATAAAGCTTTACATACCCTAAACGATATAGATAAGGCATTGGTTTTTTTATATTTAGAAGATAAAAATTATACAGAAATTTCTGAGACACTAGGTATTAGCGAAGTAAATGCACGTGTAAAAATGAATAGAATTAAGAAGAAACTTCGCGAAATATTAAACCCTTAGTAAGTTATGGACGAGTTAGAATTTTTAAAACAAAGCTGGAAAAGCCAAGAGAGTAAACTCCCTAAGATAAAGGCTAAAGAGATATATGGGTTGTTACACAAGAAATCTTCTTCTTCTGTAAAGTGGATTTTTATTATAAGTTTAATAGAGCTTGGTTTAGGAATTTCGTTAAACATTGTTTTTTACGATGATGCTTTTTGGAAAATAGCCGAAGAGCTAAATTTAAAAACAGCAGCTATTTTATATAACCTTATCAGTTATACGGTTACGGCTGTGTTTGTTTATTTCTTTTACCGTAATTATAAAACCATTAGCTCTACACAATCGGTTTCTGGGTTAATGAAAAAAATTATAAAAACCCGTAAAGTGGTACATTATTACATTATGTACATTATACTAAGTTCTGGTATAAGTGGTTTTATTACCTATTTATACATGAATTTCTATTACTTGCCAGAAAAATACCAACAGTTTATTGTAGAAAATAAATGGCTAGTTATTGCAAAAGGAATTTTAGTTTTTACAATTCTCGCCTTTTTAATCTGGGGAATATATGCGCTTATTTACGGACTTATTCTTAAACGATTGCTTAGAAATTACAAAGAGTTACAAAAAATTGAATAGTTGTTTAGGATTTTTTTTCTTTATAACTCCAACGTCTCATTTCGTTTAAATCCTCCTCAGCTTTAAGCTCGCTTTCAGGAATTACTTTAAGGAAAGAGTCGTGCTGCTCTATACTGTATTCTAATTTTTCTATAATGCTTTCTACAGCTTCGTTTTCGTAATCAAAAACAAGTGGTTCTTTAATCACCATAGACTGTAAGATGCCTCGTTTTTTTATACGGATTCCTTTTTTATCAAACGATCTTCTAAAACCATCTATTACAATAGGCACAACAATGGGTTGGTATTTTCTAATAATATGTGCGGTACCTTTACGTATAGGTTTCCAAGGTGTGGTAGTTCCTTGCGGAAAAGTAATTACCCAACCATCGTCTAACGCTTTCCCTATATTGGTAATGTCGCTCATTTTTACCTGTCTGTTTACGGTTTTTCCTTTAGCACGCCATGTACGCTCTACAGGAATTGCCCCTGCATAAGCTAATATTCTGGCTAATGGTCCAGAACGCATTGTTTCTTTTGCCGCTATATAGTAAAGGTTTAATTTAGGTTGCCAGAGATAACCTATGTTTTTAATATGGTCTTCTCGCCCACTAAGGCTTGCATTAAACACATGAAACATGGCTACAACATCGGCAAAATAGGTTTGATGGTTAGAAACAAACAATACGTTTTTATCTGGAAGGTTTCTGAGTATTTCCGAGCCTTCTATTTGTAGTTCATTAAATCCGTTGTAACGACTATGGGTTAAAGCCCCCATAATCCTAATAAGCCATTTTTTTAAGAAAAGTATATGACCAAAAGGATTCTTTTTAAATATCCCCATGTATATTTATTGTTTTTGGAAGCTTCAAATATACAAAAATTATAACTCTAACATAGCTGCTTTAACTAAGTGCTTTACCTCGTTAAGAACCATACCTGTAGCGCCCCAAACTATTTGGTTTTGTAACAAAAATGCAGGAACCTCTACATTTTGGGCATAAGAAGTAGAGAGTTTTTGTGTAATTAAGGATGAAGTTGCTAGAAAATCTTGAAGTTTTACCTCTAAAATAGCTTCTACTTCCTCTTCCTGACGGATAAAGTTTAACGGATTTTTAGCATAGCCTAAAAAAGGATGCATCAAAAAGTTAGAGGGTGGGATGTATACTTCTGTTAAAGGTCTTATTATTTCTACTTTCTGTGGTAGCACGCCAACCTCTTCGTAGGTTTCGCGTAAGGCAGTATCTTTTATATCTTTATCAAATAATTCTGCTTTACCACCAGGAAAACCAACTTGAGCAGAGTGCACGCCTTTGTATGTTTTGCGTAAAATTAAAACAAGGTTTGTTTCTTGGTTTTTATTTGGGTAAAAAAGTACCATGACTCCAGCTTTTCTTGGGGTTAAATTTTGCCAATTTACCTTTTTGAGGTTCTCTTTTCTGAATAAAGGACTCATTTCTGCATGTGCTTTTTCGCCTAGAAGTCCAATTTTTTCTATTTTTGAAACCAATTCTTGAAATGCTAGAAATGTCATTAAAAAAATCCGTTTTATCAGGTTTGCTACTCAGTTTTTGCTTTGCTTGTCAAGATACAAAAACCACGCCAACTAAAGCACCTAAAAAAAGTACTTTAACTACACAACAAGATAGCTTATTAAAAGCTATTGTAATTCCTTCTGGTGGAGAAAAAACCGAAATGGATTTAAGCAACATTACACCTATTACGCAAGAAGAACTTATTCCTTTTCTTACCGCATACGGAGAAAAAAACCCAGAACAAAAAGTGCTTATTTCTACCGATTATGGAGATATTGAAATCACCTTATTTAACAATGCTCCTTTGCATCGTGCAAATTTTATACGTTTGGTAAAACTAAATTACTTTAATACTACATTTTTTCATCGTGTGGCAGCGGGATTTGTTGTACAAGGTGGGAATAGCGATACTTTTACTACGCCTAAAAACAGAAAAGCTGTGGGCGATTATCTTATTCCTAATGAGTTTTCGTCTAAACACCCCCATACTTACGGTGCTTTTTCTGCAGCAAAATATAGCGAACAAAATATTAGTAAAGCCTCCTCTCCCTTCGAGTTTTTTATTGTGGTAGATAAAACAGGTGCACATCACTTAGATAACGAACATACTGTTTTTGGAAAAGTTACTAAAGGAATGGATGTTGCTTTAAAAATTGCAAAAGCTCCTGTAGACGAACGCGAGTGGCCTATAGAAAATATTACAATGGATATTGAAATAGTGAATTAAGTTTGTTTTTTTATCTTAATTAGAGATTCACTTTAAGCTTCGTTTCTATAAATATTTGGCAAGCCAATGTTAAAAACCACAGCTAAAGTTCTTACCGAAAAAACAACAATTGCAGAAACTACAAAAATAACATTTACAGGAAAATTAAGGTTTAGCATAATAAAATAAGCTGTTGCTCCTAAGATACATGCCGTGGCATAAATATCTTTTTCTCTAAAAATTACAGGAATTTCGTTACACAAAATATCGCGTACTACTCCTCCAAAACAAGCACTTATCGTACCAATAGCAATACAAATGATGGAAGAGAAACCAGCTTCGATACCTTTTTCTACCCCAATAACAGTGTATAAGCTTATCCCAATAGTATCAAAAAGAAATAAACCTCTGCGTAAATAGTATAATTTTTTTCTGAAGATAATTGCAAAAACAGTAGTAATGGCAATGGTGTACATAAAAAAGTAATCGTTCATCCAAACAATAGGCGCATCGATAAGTAAGTCTCTAATGGTCCCTCCGCCAACGGCTGTTACAAACGCAATGATGAAGATACCAAACAAGTCCATTCGTTTTTTTATAGCCGATAATACGCCCGAGATAGTAAAAGCCATTACCCCTAGTGTGTCTATAATAAATAAGTAATCCATAAGTTGGTTAGTGGTTTAACTACATTTATATAAAAATTGCAGCTAATAGTTTATAGTTTCTTTTTTATAAAATTAGCAAAGAAATTTAAAATTCTTGGGTATAATGGTTATAATCTTTAAGCACTGTGGTTATAAACTGTTGTTTATTTGTTGCCTTATCTAGTTCAATTTGCATTATATTTTGCATTTTAAGGCTTAGCTTTTCTAGCAACTCTTGATCTAAGTTTTTTCTAGTAACTGCTTTGGTATATAACTTTTTAATCGTTCGGATATCTTTATCTGTAAATACTGTTACTTGCGGATAAACAGGTTGATAGTTTTTTTCTAATTCTATTAAAATAACATCTTTTAGGCTAGTGTATTGTTTTTCTGAGATTACGGCTGTTCTTGCAGCAATATCCCCTAAACGTTGCCCTTTACCAGATACGGCAATACTAAAAAGGGCTATCATCCCACTAGAGATAGATATATCTACTATTCTAAACAACCACCTAATTAAATAATCTGAAAATCTTGCTTGCGTACCGTCTATTTTTATAACTTTAATTTTTAAAGCCGCTTTCCCTAGGGTTTTTCCGTCCCAAAAAGTTTCTAACAACAAGTAGTATAAAAAGGGAGGCAACCCAATTATAAGCATATAAACCCATTGGTCTGCCATCGTTAAACTTAATGAATCTATCCCCAAAACACAGAGAATTACATAAGCTACAATTACCAAAGTATCGATAACGTAGGCTAAAATCCTGCTCCCTAATCCGGCTACATTTTGAGAAATACTAACATTTTGAGCCGTTTCTATTTGAAAATTATTCATTAAATATGTTTCTTTGAAAGTTGTAAAAATACAAAACCTATGCGCGAGGCAGCTTTCGTTAAGCAAAATAAAAATAAATGGGAGACTTTTGAAAAAGTTCTTGAAAATAATATTCAAATTTCTCCTGATAGACTTACGCAGCTTTATATAGAGCTTACCGACCATTTAAGCTATGCGCAAACATTTTACCCTAGTAGTACAACCGTAAAATACCTTAATAATTTAGCAGCTCGAGCCCATTTAAAACTTTATAAAACCCAAAAAGAGTCTAGAAACAAACTTTTAAACTTCTACCTAAAAGAGTTTCCTTTATTTTTTTATCAGTATCAAAAAGAATTGTTTATCGCTTTTTTAGTGTTTCTTTTTTTTGGAGTTATAGGCGCTTATTCTGCAGCAACCAACACCGATTTTGTTAGGTTAATTTTAGGCGATGCCTATGTTAATATGACACTTGATAACATTGCCAATAATGACCCCATGGCGGTATATAAACAAATGGAAGAAGTGGATATGTTTTTAGGAATAACCATAAACAATATTAAAGTTGCCTTATATGCATTTGTTGCAGGTGTTTTTTACGGCATAGGTACTTTGTACATCCTTATGCAAAATGCCATTATGCTAGGAAGCTTCCAATACTTTTTTTATGAGCAGGGCTTACTTTGGGAGTCTGCTAGAACTATTTGGATACACGGGACTATCGAAATTTCTGTAATTATTATTGCAGGTTGTGCTGGGTTAGTATTAGGCAAAGGGCTTTTATTTCCGAAAACATATACGCGTTTATATTCTTTTACACGTGCAGTAAAGGATGGACTCAAAATAGTAGTAAGCACCATTCCGTTTTTTATTATTGCAGGCTTTTTGGAAGGTTTTGTTACCAGGCATACAGAAATGACCGATACAATGGCCATTATTATTATTGCGACATCGCTAGGTTTAATCTTATTTTATTACGTATTTTATCCAAAATATTTACACCAACAATCTATTAAAAAACTACAACAAAAATGATTCTCTTTAAAAAAGAACGAGAAATAGGCGAAATTATAAACGATACCTTTAAGTTTACCCGCCAAAATTTTAAAACATTACTCAAAGTTTTTGTAAAATTTGTAACTCCTTCCTTTATTATTTTGTTGCTTGGAGTTGGATATTATTCTTACATAAGCGTAAATAACAATTTCTTTTCTAGTTATATGAGCGGAAACCCTGGAGTAACCGGAATGGATGATTTACCTGATTTTTTTAGTAAAATTCTATTGGGTTCTTTGTTTTTAATAATTACGCTCTATACTTTTTATGCTTTTCTCTTCGGAAGTATTTTATACAGTATAAAATCTTATATAAAAAATGAAGGGAAAATTGTAATAGCTGAAGTTGGCGACAACATGAAACAAAACTGGGGAAGCCTGTTTGGATTAAGTTTTGCTAGCCTAATAATGCTTTTTGTAGGGTTTATGCTTTGTATTATCCCAGGTATTTATCTTTGGCCTCCGCTTATGCTTATTTACGCCATAAAAGTTTTTAATAATTTAAGCATTAGCGAGTCTATAAGCTACTCGTTTAAACTTATCAAAAACAACTGGTTTACAACCTTTATTAGCTTTCTTATTATTGGCGCTTTATGGTATTTTGCCAGTATGGTTTTCCAATTACCTATTATTATTTACAGCTTCTCTAAAGGATTTCTTACCGCATACGAAGGCACATACGCCAACTTAGAAACAGATTGGGTATTATTATCCTTACAATTGTTGGGTTCTGCGCTACAATACGTAGCTTATTTTATTATTGTAATAGCTAGTGCCTTTATTTATTTTAATTTAAATGAAAAACAACAAAAAACTGGTGCTTACGAAGCCATAGACGAGTTAGGAAAAATGTAAATGAAAAAATTACTCTACATCTCTATTTTTTTTATGCTTTATGGAAAGCTTACAGCAACTGCTTTAGCCGTAAATGATAGTATCCTAAACATACAGCAGCAACACCTTACTCCTCTAGCTTTTGATAAAGAAAAAATAGCCGATTATAAAAAATCTTCTAGTTTCGATTATACAGAAAACAAACAAGATTCAGCTACCATGGCATTTTTTAAATGGTTAGATAACCTATGGAATAGCTTTTGGCATTGGCTATTAGATGGAAATGAAGCAAACGATTTGCTGGGTACCATTATGTATATTTCTAAATACCTACTTATCCTACTGCTTCTTGCCTTTGTGGTTTGGTTGTTTTTTAAAGTAAACCCTGGTAAGTATTTTCTGTCTAAAAAAGCAAAAGGAACGGTGATGCTTTCTGAAGATGAAAAAATTATGGCAAGCAAAAATTTGCCTAAACTTATAGAGGAAGCTATTAATAACAAAAATTATCGTTTAGCCATACGGTATTACTACCTAGATGTTTTAAAAAAACTTAAAGAAAATAACTTTATAGATTATCAACCCGAAAAAACCAATTTTGCCTATATTCTAGAAATTGAAAAAGAAGACCTTCGTGAGCAATTCCAAAAACAAACCGAAGTTTACGATTTTGTTTGGTATGGCGAGTTTCCTGTAAACAAGCAACTTTTCACAAAAGTACAACAACACTACATAAGCACTTTAAAAACAATAACTACCCATGGGAAAAGTTTATAAAATTATGCTCGTGCTTATGATTTTAGGTTTTATTGGCCTAATATTTCTAGAAGCCAACAAACCTCAACCCCTTAATTGGAGCCCCAGTTATCATCGCAACAGTAAAATTCCGTTTGGAACCTATATTCTACACCGAGAATTAAAAAACCATTTCGATGTTCAAACGCTTAGCGCACCTCCGTATGAAGCTGTTAATGAAACCCTCGAAGGAAATTACTTTTTTATCAATAACCAATTAAGTTTCGATAAAACAGAACTCAAAAAAATGCTCACTTGGGTAGAAAAAGGAAACACGCTTTTTCTAGCCGCAAACCATTACAGTCAACCACTTTTAGACACATTAGGCATCGAAGTAAAAACAGCCTTCAACCGCAATAGTATCTATAGCAAACCTCTTTTTTGGCTAACCCATAAGCAATGGGCTACACAGCGTTACCAGTTTGAACGCAACCAAAACCTTTCTTATTTTAAAATTGCAGACAGCCTAAATTACCCCATTTTAAGCGAAGCTAATCTAATAGATGCAGAAGCTATTAGTATGCCCGTTTATATAAAAATACCTAAAGGAAAAGGACAAATACTTATGCACAGTATGCCACAAACCCTTAGTAATTATTTTATCTTATCTGAAGATAACTACCTATACACCGAAAAAATACTCGCCTATTTACCCGCTACTAAAAATTTATTTTGGGACGCGCATTACAAAGCCGAGAAAAAAACGGTAAGCTCTCCCCTATATTTGTTATTTAAAAACAAACATCTTAAATGGGGGTATTACTTATTAGTAATAGGAAGTATTCTCTATGTAATATTTGAAGGGAAACGAAAACAACGCAGTATAAAAGTAATAAAGCCACATAAAAACCAAACCTATGCTTTTACCCAAACAGTAGCACAATTATTTTTAGAAGAAAAAGATTACAAGAATATTTTCAAAAAGCAAACAGAACAACTTTACCATTACATCCGTTGGGATTTACACATCGATATTCCTCCAAAAAAAGATGCTTTATTTTATAGTAAATTAGCCATACGTACTGCAAAACCAGAAGCTTTTGTAATCTCTTTATTTGAAGAAATCGAAAAAATTAACCAACAAAATACCCCTTCTCAAAAAAGCCTTATTGCTTTAGCTAAGAAAATTAACGAATTTAAAAACAGCTAACCCCATGGAGCCAGAACAATTAAACACCGCACCAGAAAACAATACCGAAAATTTTAGCAACCGTATTGTATTAACCGAACTTAAAGAAGCCGTTACACAATTAAAACAACAATTACATAAGGTTATTATTGGTCAGGAAAACTTTATCGAATTACTAATTGTTGCCCTTCTAGCAGATGGGCATGTACTGATAGAAGGTGCTCCAGGAATTGCCAAAACACTTACAGCTAAACTTTTTGCAAAAACTACAAACACCAACTTTCAGCGTATCCAATTCACTCCAGATTTAATGCCTAGCGATGTTTTAGGAACATCTGTTTTTAACAGTAAAACCGCTGATTTTGAATTTAAAAAAGGACCTATTTTTGCAAACCTCGTGCTGATAGATGAAATAAACCGTGCTCCTGCAAAAACACAAGCAGCGCTTTTTGAAGTAATGGAAGAACAGCAAATTACAATAGACGGGACTACCTACAACCTCGCTTCTCCTTTTATGGTATTGGCAACACAAAACCCTATAGAGCAAGAAGGAACCTACGCGCTTCCCGAAGCTCAATTAGACCGATTTTTATTTAAAATAAAAGTAGATTACCCATCGGTAGAAGCCGAAATAAACATTCTACAAAACCAACACCAGCGTAAAACTACAAACCCTATAAGTTTAATTGAAACCATACTTACACCTGAAAAAATAAGTACGCTAAAAGAAACTTTACAAGAGGTTATTGTCGAAGAAAAATTATTTACCTACATCGCTAATTTGGTTAATAACACCCGTAGTCACCCGCATTTATATTTAGGAGCATCCCCTAGAGCCTCGCTTGCCATATTAAAAACAGCTAAAGTTTTTGCCGCCATTAACGGACGTGATTTTGTTACCCCAGAAGATATACAAAAAAGTCTTTACCCTGTTTTAAGGCATCGTATTATACTCTCGCCAGAAAGAGAAATGGAAGGTTTACAACCTGAAAATGTTATCGATATGCTAATCAAATCTGTAGAAGTACCTCGTTAATGCTTACATTTTTTAAATCGCTATACCTAAACCTTAGGCTATTTTATGGAATAATAGCCATTGCCATTATATTTTTCTTATCATACTGGTGGGAAATACTTTATCCTATAGCCTGGCTAATGGTATTGCTGCTTATCGGACTCTTTATAAGTGATCTTGTGATGCTTTTCGCTAAAAAAAAGTTAGTAGCTTCACGTATTCTACCCGATAAGTTTTCTAACAGCGACCCAAACCCTGTATACATTCATATACAAAATAACTATAGCTTTCCTATTGCATTAGCCATTATAGATGAAATTCCTATTCAATTTCAAAAAAGAGATTTCATCCTTCATAAAAATCTAGCTAGCAATAGCCACTGTAAGTTAAGTTATCAATTAACTCCACTAGAACGTGGCGAATATTTTTTTGGAAACTTAAATTGTTATTGCTCTACAAAGCTTGGCTTAGCTAAACGCAGGTATCGCTTTGACAATGAAGGAATGGTGAAAGTATACCCTTCGTTTATACAGATGAAAGCCCATGATTTTTTATCGATAGATCAACGCTTAAGCCTACCAGGCGTAAAAAAAATTAGACGATTAGGACATACGTTAGAGTTTGAACAAATAAAAAATTACGTTCGCGGAGATGATATTAGAACCATTAACTGGAAAGCAACTGCAAAAACCAGCAACCTTATGGTAAACCAATATCAAGATGAAAAATCTCAACCTATTTATGCCGTCATAGATACCAGCAGAAATATGAAAATGCCTTTTGAAGGCTTAACACTTCTAGATTATGCTATTAATAGTAGTTTAGCTTTTGCTAATATTGCTTTAAAGAAAAACGACCAATTTGGTATGCTTTGTTATAGCAACAAGATAAATAATTTTGTAGTTGCTAAAAACAGAAAAACACATCTACAGCGCATTTTAGAAACCCTTTATAATATAGAAACCGATTTTTCTGATCGTGACATTGGTAAACTATATGCTGCTTTAAAACAAAAAATAACTCAACGCAGCCTCTTGATGCTTTACACAAATTACGAACATATTTCTGCGTTACAACGAGAGCTTCCCTACCTTAAAGCAATTGCAAAAAAACACCTACTGGTAGTTGTTATGTTTGAAAACACTGAGCTTGAAAAACTCATAGAAACCCAAACCGACAATATTACCAATGTTGTAGAACAAACTATTGCAGGGCAGTTTAAAAACGATAAAAAATTAATGCTTAAAGAACTGCAACGAAACAAAATTGCAGCTATTCTTACAAAACCAAAAGATTTAACCCTCAACAGTATTAATAAATACCTTGAGGTAAAGGCACGAGGAATGCTCTAGAAACAATATCTTTTCTGGTTATTTAAACAATATTATATAAATATTATCAATACTATAATTATATTTGTATCACAAAATAATATAGTTATGACCATTACGCAATTACACTATGTGCTTGCAGTAGCAGAACACCAGAACTTCACTAAAGCTGCCGAAAAGGTTTTTGTAACCCAGCCTACACTAAGTATGCAAATTCAAAAATTAGAAGAAGAGTTAGAAGTTTTAATATTCGACAGAAGCAAAAAACCTATAGAATTAACCGAAGTAGGAAAAAAAATTGTTCAGCAAGCAAAAAACATAGTTAATGAGAGTGATAGAATTCAAGATATTGTAGACCAGCAAAAAGGCTATATTGGAGGTGAATTTAGAATAGGGATAATTCCTACCATTATGCCAACATTACTCCCTATGTTTCTTACCAATTTTATAAAAAAATATCCTCGAGTACATCTAAAAATAGAGGAGCTTCCCACAGAAACAATTATAGAGCGTATAGAAGACGGTCACCTAGATGCAGCCATTGCAGCTACCCCGCTAGGCAACGATGTAATTATAGAAAAACCCCTATATTATGAACCTTTTGTAGCATACACCCCTCCTAGCCACCGACTAGCTAAGGTAGATAAAATTAACCCTGAAGATTTAGACGTAAATGACATTTTACTACTCGAAGATGGACACTGTTTTAAAGAAGGGATTTTAAATTTATGCAAAACCAGTAAAAATCCTGATAACAGTTACTTCCAATTAGAAAGCGGAAGCTTTGAAACCTTAATAAAATTGGCTAACGATAATTTAGGCATGACCCTACTCCCATACTTACATACTTTAGAGCTTGCCGAAAAAAACAAAGCTAACTTACGGATGTTTAATGAGCCTGTACCTGCTAGAGAAGTAAGCTTATTGTACCACAAAAACGAGTTAAAAATACAAATTATAGATGCCTTATACGATCTTATCGCTAGCGTTATAAAAGGAGCTATTACATTTAGTAACGTAAATATTATTAGCCCTTTAGCTAAAAAGTAATTTTATAAATAGTATAAATTTTATACAAAAAGGCTTGAGACTTCAAGCCTTTTTGTATTTTATTATTTTATTCTTCTATATAAACTAAACATTGAGATAACCTAGGGTTCTCTTGTATTAAAGAAAGTATATACACTCTTAACTCTTCTACTTCGTGAGGTAATAAATGGGTTACTGCTTTTTTTACTTCCTTACAAAACAACTTGGTATCAAAACTAACCTTTTTGAGTATCTCTTTAGTGTACTCAAACATTGCTCTTGCCATGGTAATCAATTATAAATTAATAATAGTAATGGTGTTAAATAGGCAACGATTTTTAAAATTTCACCTAAAATAATCAAAACAAAACAAACAGCAAACTTAATTTTATTAAAAAACAATATAAAATACTGTTAATACGTAAAATTACTTAGACTTTAACGTCCATTTAAAAGAAAAATTGGCTACTTGGTCTCCACCCTCATCTATACCAACAGCGTTAAGCCAACAGGTTTGCCCTTGCTTAGTTATTACCGCTTTATTAACGGCTTCTCTTAGCGCGTCTACATCGGTACACGAAAATGTTATTACACCTTTAGCTTTTTTGGTAAATTCAGCTTTGTTTTCTTTTACCAACATCGATATTTTTTCTGATTTCTTTGTGATTTCTTGCATCACTAACACGCCTGTAGAAAGCTCAGCCGCCATTGCTTGAACAGCAAAATACATCGATTTAAACGGATTTTTATTTATAAAACCATAACGCACCTTTACCTCTGCCCTAGTATTTGTTATAGCCACTAAACGTACACCACACCACCATGCAGAAGGCAATTTAAAAAATATGTAAGCATTAACTTTCCGAGGTGTAAACTTCATATCGATTATTTTATTCTAAATGTAAGTTATTTCCAGTAACTATTCAATAATTATTACTGATAAAAACCATTAAAAGTTAAAATAACGTTAAATTAAAGTACTTTGCATTGCATAATACCTTTCTAAAGAAATATATTTGCATAAGAAAATAATATAGTATACCTAAACCTATGCTATTAGCTTTTCTAAAAAGCTTTAAAACTGAATTATGAAAATAGAAAATACAAAAGCTCAAATGCGCAAAGGTGTCTTAGAATACTGCATTCTATCGGTACTAGAAGATAAAGACGCTTATGTTGCAGAAATCTTAACGAGCTTAAAAAATGCTAAAATGCTTGTGGTAGAAGGTACTATATACCCTTTGCTTACTCGCTTAAAAAATGCAGAATTACTTAGTTACCGTTGGGAAGAAAGCTCTAGCGGCCCCCCTAGAAAATATTATAGTTTAACCCAAAAAGGAAAAGAGTTTCTTACGGAGTTAAGCCTTACTTGGCAAGAATTACAAGATGCAGTAAGCACCATTACCAACCAGAAAAACAACAACCATGAATAAAACAGTCAACATAAACTTAGCAGGCGTTTTTTTCCATATAGATGAAGATGCTTACCTAAACCTAAATAATTACCTCAAAGCCATTAAGGCTTCCTTAGCTAACGATTCTAGCAAAGAAGAAATCATTCAAGATATCGAAGCCAGAATTGCTGAGCTTTTTACAGAAAAACTAAATAACGCCCAACAAGTGGTTAACAACACACTTGTTGAATCTATCATCGAAATCATGGGGCAACCAGAAGATTACCAAGTAGATGAAGATATTTTTGAAGAAGAGTATAAAAAAGAAAAAACTAAAAAAACTCCTAAAAAACTGTTTAGAGATACCGACAACGGAGTATTCTCTGGGGTTTGTGCTGGTTTAGGACATTACTTTAGTATCGATGTTGTTTTTGTACGTATTATCTTAGTTCTACTAAGCATTTCTAGTTCAGGAATTTTTGTTTTCATTTATATTTTACTTTGGATTTCTGTTCCCGAAGCAAAAACTACCGCAGAAAAACTCCTAATGAAAGGCAAACCCATCAACATTAGCAATATTGAAAAAAAAGTGCGAGAGGGTTTTGAGCAGGTTTCAGAGAAAGTTAAAGATGTTGATTATGAAAAATACGGAAATAAAATAAATAAAGGATTTAAATCGACTACTAAAGGAGTGGGTAATCTTGTCTCTTCTGGTATAGAAATTATTGCAAAATTAATAGGTGCTTTTATAATTTTTATCGCTGCAAGCACCCTAATTAGTTTACTATTTGTTTTGGTTGGCGTTCTGTTATTTAACCTCTCGAAAGCAGATTGGGTTACTTATGTAGAGACCGCTAACATTGGGGTTCCTCTATGGGTTGGCTCGCTTATCTTATTCTTTTTTATTACTATTCCGTTCTTTTTCCTTTTTACATTAGGACTAAAAATGCTTAGCAAACGAGCAAAATCTATTGGGAGACCAGCTAAAATAAGCCTAGCTATTATCTGGTTAATCGCCTTGTTTTCTCTTATTTATTTAGGCGTTAGACAAGCTTCGGAATACGCCTTTGAAGCAAAAACGTCTAAAACCATAAGTTTACCTATCATAGAAAATGATACGCTACATGTAAAAATGAAAGATTTTATTCACTCAACATGGCATTCTGACAATAATTACTCAATAGTTATCAACCAACAAGACGAAAAGGTTATTTATTCAAAAGATATCCGTTTATTTACACGTAGTACAAATAAAAAATCACCTTATTTAGAAATTGTAAAGTCAGCAAAAGGAAGCAGTTTTAACAAAGCAAAAAAAACAGCCGAAAAGATTTTGTACACAACAACTTTTACAGAAAACACCTTACAGCTAGACAACTTCTTAACTACAGCGGTAGAAAACTCATACCGAGATCAAGAAATAGACCTCTACTTATATATTCCAGAAAACATCATTGTTTATTTTGATAGTAATACAGCGTATTTTAACGAATATGACCGCCAACTAAACGATATAAATTTACGTGGATACGAAGAAAAATACATACAAATTTTAAAACATGATATACGCTGCTTAAACTGCTTTGATAAAACCAAAATAGAAGAAACAGAAGTAGAAAAAGAGAAAACGTTCTCTAAAAACACTACAGAAAATACCACAGAAAACAAAAATACCAAATGGTATTCTGACCAATTACAAACAGACACTAAAACCACAGAAAATCATTAATTTAACTTATTAACCCCTAAAACAACAATTATGCAAACCGCTTTCACTAAACTATTTCTACTTATAGCAACAGTTCTCTTTGGGGTTTCCTGCTCCACTTATACCATTAAAGGCAATGGAATTCTAAAACAAAAAGAATTTTTACTTCCGCAAGAAATCAACGAACTAGAAATTGGTAACGGTTGGAATGTTGAACTGATAAAAGGCACTGAAAACAAATTAATAGTTACTACAGATAAGAACATTCTAGAACTTTTTAAGTACGAGTTTAAAGAACACAGCTTAAACATAAGCACACTAAAAAAACAAGGCTTAATAAAAGCTACTAAACGCAACATAACTATTTATTACACAGGTAATATCGATGATATCGATGTAAGTAGCGGCGCCTCACTTAGCAGTAAAGATATACTTAACCAACGCAAATTAACCTTAGATATTAGTAGTGGTGCAGATATAATCCTTGAGCTAAAAACACAATATACATCGGTAGAAGCTTCTAGCGGCGCCAATATAAACTTAGAAGGAACCATAGAAAATTTAAAAGCTGAAGCAAGTAGCGGAGCTACTATAAAAGGAAAAAAACTAGAAACACAAACCCTTGATGCAGAAGCCTCATCTGGCGGAAACATAAAAATTGGAAAAGTACATGACAAAATAAAAGCATCGGCATCGGCCGGAGGAAATATAAAATACGGTGGAAATCCTAAAAAAACAGAAATAGAAAAGTCTATTTCAGGAAATATTAGTAAATTTTAGCCTTAAATTAAAGCTAAACTTTTCTAACACCAACACAATGAAAAAATATTTCCTATACATTGCGTTATTCCTATATACTTGCCCCAATATAATGGGGCAAACTCTTTCTGGACAATGGTCTGGAAAAATTAATTTTCAAGGAGCTCAACTCAGGCTTGCTTTCACCTTTTCGCAATCAGAAGCAGGGAAACTTCAGGCTACAATGAGCAGCCCAGACCAAAGTGTATACGACATCCCCGCAGATAGCGTTTACTTTGTAAATGATAGCTTAAAAATCGCTGTAAACCAATTTGGCATTACCTATCAAGCTAAAAAAACAAAGCCAACCAAATTTAATGGCGTTTTTGAACAAGCTGGTTTTAAACTTCCATTAGAACTTAATTTTGATGCCATTCCAACTTCAAAAAAAGAAAAACCACAAACCCCAAAACCTCCCTTTTCTTATCAAGTAGAAAACATCACTTTTCCTAACAATAAAGAAAATTTTAAGCTTGCAGGAACACTTAGCTTACCCAAAAACAAAACCAATTTACCCGCAGTTATTTTAATTAGTGGTAGCGGAAAACATAACCGAAACCAAGAAATTTTAGGACATAAACCTTTTTGGGTAATTGCAGATTACCTCACCAAAAACGGCATCGCGGTTTTACGATTTGACGATAGAGGTGTTGCAGAATCTGAAGGAAATTTTGACGATGCCACTTCTAAAGATTTTGCTAACGATGCCGAAGCTGCATTTAATTACCTGCGTAACAGAAAAGAAATAAATTCTAAAAAAATAGGCTTATTAGGGCATAGTGAAGGCGGAATAATTGCTCCCATAGTTGCGCTAAATAATCCCGATGTAGCTTTTATGGTTTTGCTTGCAGCACCTGGATTATCTGGAGACGAAATTTTACTACTTCAGCAAGAATTAATAGGAAAGGCCAACAACATCAACCCAAAATCTTTAAAAAAGCTCATACAAACCAACCAAAAACTTTTTGAAATCGTAAAAACCACCGATGACAAAGAGTTTCTAAACCAAAAACTTACCGAAACATTAAAAACACATAGCGATAAGCTAAACGTTTATAACATTAACGAAAATAAATTTATCGATAACAGCATAAAAGGACTCACTACACCTTGGATGAAGTTTTTTTTAAGCTACAATCCGGCTCCTACTCTACAAAAAATAAATTGTCCTGTTTTTGCACTTAACGGGGAAAAAGATATCCAAGTTCCTGCAAAAGAAAATTTGGCCGCGATAAAAAATGCCTTTGCTAAAAATAAACAAGCAAAGCTCACCCTAAAAGAATACCCACAACTAAACCACCTGTTTCAAGAATGCAACCTTTGTAATTTAACCGAATACGGACAATTAGAACAAAGCATTTCTCCTATAGTTCTAAAAGATATTACCCAATGGATTTTAAAACAAACCTCTAAAAAATATTAATTTAGCATCCTAAATTGCCTTTTACAACAACCCGTATTTTAATTTTATTATAAACTACAAGAAAACATGAGTCCTAGCTTTATTTTACTTCTTATTGCACTCTATTTTGGTGTATTACTATTTATCGCTTACTTAACAGGAAAAAAAGATAGTAATGAAGTCTTTTTTAAAGCCGAAGGAAAATCACCTTGGTATATTGTAGCCTTTGGGATGGTAGGTGCCTCTTTATCTGGCGTCACCTTTATATCTGTTCCTGGCTGGGTAGAGAGCTCTCAATTTAGCTATATGCAAGTTGTATTAGGCTATTTAGTTGGTTATTTTGTTATTGCTTTTATCCTCCTTCCTATTTATTACAAATTAAATGTTACTTCTATTTACCAATACTTAGAACAACGCTTTGGGAGTGTAAGTTATAAAACAGGAGCCTTTTTCTTTTTTATTTCTCGTGTACTAGGAGCTTCTTTCAGGTTGTTTTTAGTAGCCACCGTATTGCAATATTTTGTATTCGATGCTTGGGGAGTTCCCTATGCCATCACAGTAATAATCTCTATTGCCTTAATTTGGGTTTATACGTCTAGAGGCGGCATAAAAACTATTGTATGGACAGATACTTTACAAACACTTTTTATGCTAAGCGCGGTATTTATAGCTGTATTTATTATAGGAAAAGAACTAGGCTGGAGTTTAGAAAATGCCTTATCTCAGCCTGAGCTTAAAGCCTACACAAAAACTTTTCATTTTGATGATTTTTTAACTAAAAATTATTTCTGGAAAGCATTTTTTGGAGGTATGTTTATTACTATTTGCATGACAGGACTAGATCAAGATATGATGCAAAAAAACCTTACCTGTAAAAGTTTAACCGATGCTAAAAAAAATGTACTCTCCTACAGCTTGGTATTTGTTCCTGTAAATTTACTATTCCTATTTTTAGGAGCAATGCTATTTATCTATGCCAACCGAAACGGAATAGAACTCCCTATGTTAGACGGAAAAGCAAAGGCAGACCTCCTTTTCCCCGAGATTGCCTTAAACCACGGACTTAGCATTTGGCTAGGTGTATTTTTTATATTAGGCTTAATTGCCGCAGCATATTCTAGTGCCGATAGTGCGCTAACATCGCTCACTACAAGTTTTTGCGTAGATTTTTTAAACATCGAAAAAAAAGAAGCCAAAAAACAAACCAGCCTGCGAAAAAAAGTTCATATTCTAATAAGTATTATCCTTGTTTTGGTGATTATAGCCTTCAAATATTTGTTAGATGCCAGTGTAATTGATGTTCTTCTAAAGGCTGCAACCTACACCTACGGCCCTATACTAGGTCTTTTTGCTTTCGGTATTTTTACCAAATATAAAATAAAAGATAAATGGGTTTGGTTAGTTGCATTAATTTCTGTTGGTATAAGTGCTATTTTAGGTAATATTCCCCCGACATACCTAGGCGGATATGTTTTCAATTATGAGCTTCTTATTATAAATGGTGCTATAACATTTACGGGTTTATGGTTTTTAAAAATAAAAGATTGTTAAAATGTTATTTTCTTGTAACTTTAGCGTAAATTTATCGTCTACTAATTAGAGTTAATTTAGTTAGTATAATTGAAAAGTAACCAAATTTTTTCATAGTTGATGGTTAGTGTCTTATTTGGTTATTATAAAGCCCATTTTATATGGGCTTTTTTTATGGATTAACCTGAAACTTTATCTTATAATTTGAGATAATGGCTTGTTCTTTCGCAATGAAATTAAAGTACAGACATCTCACCCTAGAAAATATTTGTGCGGTAGTAAAGGGCTTTATTTCTTTCTGATAAAAGTTACTTTATTTATTAAGTTTGAATTAATCTCATAAATAACAACAACTTTTATATATTCAATTCCTCTTCTTCCTATAACTTCCTCTTAATCAATAACTTTATTATCAAATACAATTCTATTTTTAATTGATGCTTTAAGTTTAGGGGAATCACTAAACACTTCAAAATAAACGGTTTTTAATTCTTCCAACCCATTTAAAAAGGGGTTTCTTTATTAAAATTGTATATCTTAATGTCGTTTGAATAAAAAGATAAAAATTCATTCAAACTCCTTTGATTATAGGCTTTTAATTGATTTTCAACTACAGCCTCTGGAGTTTTATTTATTTT
The DNA here is from genome assembly GCF_014197445.1 of Mesonia hippocampi. Lineage (GTDB taxonomy): Bacteria > Bacteroidota > Bacteroidia > Flavobacteriales > Flavobacteriaceae > Mesonia > Mesonia hippocampi. The sequence continues at coordinate 102,838 of NZ_JACIFO010000005.1, forward strand.
TAACATAAGTTTTAAAAAATGTATTACAACGCCCTAACAGATATGGCGATTTACCTTGAAGTTATCTCTTCAAATTTTAACTTTTTACTAAGCTGATAAAAAATTAAGCTTGCTTAAACAAAATGAAATAGACTAAATCAAAAAAAAAGAGGCTGTTTGGTTAAACAGCCTCTTTTAAATTTTTTAAGTATAGCAATTAAAATTGCTCTCTTCCTGCAAAATGAAAAGCAGCTTCTATTTCTGCATTTTCATCACTATCACTACCATGAACAGCATTCTCTCCAATTGAAGTTGCATATTTTTTACGGATAGTTCCTTCCGCTGCTTCTGCTGGGTTTGTAGCGCCTATTAAGGTTCTAAAATCTTCCACCGCATTTTCTTTTTCTAATACAGCAGCAACAATAGGACCTCTGGTCATAAATTCTACTAATTCTCCAAAAAACGGACGCTCTTTATGTATTGCATAAAATTGTTCTGCATCATTTTTTGTCATTTGCGTAAGCTTCATAGCAACAATACGAAATCCTGCAGTTGCTATTTGCTCTAAAATTGCTCCGATATGTCCGTTTTCTACAGCATCGGGCTTTATCATGGTAAAAGTTCTTTTTCCTGACATGTTTATTTTATTTTTTTGCAAAAATAAATAATTCTATTTCATTTACAAGTTTTTAAAAAAATCTCTACATTTCTATTAAAATTTTAAATTTACCTGAAATATACTTCAAAGGCTATTTTTTAATTTTTAGGCTATATGTATAGAGAATCTTACTTTAATTTTCCTATAGAAAACATATAATTGGCTGTAATTTGAAAAAAGCATACCTTTATCGGCTATGACAAAAGAAAATTACACAGCACTTAAAACGCTTCTCTCACAGCCTCAACAAATAACGCTTGTACCACACCAAAACCCAGATGGCGATGCCATAGGGGCATGCTTAGCTTTATTCTTTTTTTTATCTCAAAAAAAACATCTCGTAAAAGTTATCGCTCCTAATAATTATCCAGATTTTTTAAAATGGATGCCAGGGTCTGAGGAAATTGTTTTTTTTGAAGATAATCCAAAAGAAGCTACTGAGTTTATAGAAAACAGCAAGCTTATATTTACGTTAGATTTTAATAGTTTTTCCCGTATAGGGCAAATGCAACAATGCCTTGAGTTGCAAAAAAACAGCGCTACTTTTGTGATGATAGACCACCATCAATCACCCGATGATTATGCAAAATTCTGTTATAGTGATGTAAGCATGTCTTCTACTTGTGAAATGGTTTATCATTTTATAGAAAACCTTCGCGAGACAGCGAGCATCAATAAAGAAATAGCCACTTGCCTATATACAGGAATTATGACAGATACAGGCTCGTTTAGGTTTCCTGCTACAAGTAGTACCACACACCAAATTATAGCAAAGCTTATTGATAAAGGAGCTGAGAATAGTAAAATTCATCAACAAACCTTAGACAATAATTCTTACAATCGCATGCAATTATTGGGAGTAGCACTAAATAACTTAAAAATAATCCCAGCGTTGCATACAGCCTATATTACTTTATCTCAAAAAGAATTAGACGATCATCACTTTAAAAAAGGTGACACCGAAGGTTTTGTAAATTATGGTTTAAGTATAAAAGGCGTAGTTTTTGCCGCTATATTTATAGAAAACACCCATGAAGGAATTGTAAAAATATCCCTGCGCTCTAAAGGGAATTTTGATGTAAATAGCTTTGCTCGTGAACATTTTAATGGCGGCGGACATATTAATGCAGCTGGAGGAAGGTCTCAGAAATCTTTAACTGAAACCATCGTTTATTTTGAAAAAACAATAAAGAATTATAAATTGCTGCTTACAGATGAAAACTAAAATTTTATTATTATTCTCTTTTATATGTATACTCGCTTGCAAAAGTCCAGAGCCCAGAAAACCTGTTGTAAAAAATTCTGGATCATTTATAAGAGAATCGGTAAATAGAAATAAAAAATTAATAGAAAAAGAAGAAAATCAAATCTTGTCTATTATAGAAAAAGATACCGCGCAAACCTACCATGCATCCTCTAATGGATTTTGGTATACCTATCATAAAAAAAACAATCAAGATACTCTCCAAGCCCATTTTGGCGATGAAGTAATTTTTGAATACAACATAAGTACGCTTGATGGTACTCCCATCTACACCACAAAAGAAATAGGAACACGTTCCTATGTAATAGATAAAGAAAATGTGTTTAACGGACTTCGACAAGGCCTAAAACTAATGAAAGAAGGCGAAACAGCAACTTTTCTATTCCCTTCGTATAATGCTTTTGGCTACTACGGAGACAATAACCGTATAGGCACAAACGTACCTATAAAAACCACCATTACCCTAAAAGATATTAAACCTCAACACATAAATTAAAACAACATGAAAAAAACAAAACTTTTACTTCTTTTAAGCGTTGTACTTAGTGCTTTTGCTTGCCAAAAAGATTTATACCCAGAACTAAACGACGGTATCTATGCAGAATTTGATACTAACCAAGGAAAATTTGTAACCGAACTATACTACAAAGCAACACCGCTTACCGTTGCTAATTTTGTTTCTTTAGCAGAAGGAAATAACTCCCGTGTAGATGAAAAGTTTAAAGGGAAAAAATATTACGACGGACTCATATTTCACCGTGTTATTGATAACTTTATGATTCAAGGAGGAGATCCTACAGGAACTGGAAGTGGCGGTCCTGGTTATAAATTTCAAGATGAATTTGTTGATAGCTTAAAACACGACACTAAAGGGATTTTATCTATGGCAAATGCAGGCCCAGAAACCAACGGAAGTCAGTTTTTTATTACCTTAAAAGCTACTCCGCATCTTAACGGAAGGCATACCATATTCGGAAAAGTAGTAATAGGACAAGATATAGTAGATAAAATAGGAAAAGTTAAAACACTAGAGCGCGATAAACCTGTTGTCGATGTGGTAATTAATCATGTAACTATTATTAGAAAAGGAAAAGAAGCAAAAGCTTTTGATGCCAATAAAACTTTTGAAGAAATTACTGCAAAAATAGAAGAAGAAAAAAAGCTTGCAGAAGAAGAACTTAAAAAGAAACTTGAAAACTTAACTAAAGATGGATTTGAAAAAACATCTAGTGGTTTGTTTTATAAAATAACAAAAAACAATCCTGAAGGAAAAAAACCAACACGCGGAAACGAAGTAGAAGTACATTATACAGGAAAATTAACCGATGGTACAAAATTCGATTCTTCGGTAGATAGAGGAAAACCTTTAAAATTTCCAGTAGGCACAGGACGTGTAATTGCTGGTTGGGATGAAGGTATTATGCTTTTAAAAGAAGGAGAAAAAGCCACTTTTATTATCCCTCCTCACATTGGATACGGAGAACGTAACGTAGGCCCTATCCCTGCAAACTCAACTCTTATCTTTGATGTAGAATTGGTAAAAGCTTACTAATAAAACAACTTCATAATTTCAAGGTTACTTAATGTATAATTAGGTAGCCTTTTTTATTTTTGACTTTTTATATGGTCACAAAACATAAAATATTGCCAGATGAGAAATGCAAAGTCTTTACACTTATATTTAATATTTATAATCACCATTAGTGTTTTTGGCAGTTGTACAAGTACACGCATTGCAAAAAACGCTGATATTCAAATAAAGTACCTAGACGAATATGTAATCCCAGACAACCTCAGCTACGAAAACACAAAAGTAGGCGGACTCTCGGGGATAGACTTTGATGGAGAAAAATATTACGCTGTTGCCGATGACCCTAAAAACCCTAGATTTTACACCCTAAACATCGCTATTGAGCATAAAAAAATAGACAGTGTCTATATCACAAAAGTAACCGAAATTAAAAACGATAAATCACCACTAAAAGAACATTGGTTAGACTTAGAGTCCATTCTATACCACCCAACATCTAAAAGTTTTACGCTATCTAGCGAAGGTTCTATAAACAGAAAAAAAGACCCAAGTATTTTTAATATTAATGAAGAAGGCAAATTCAATTATTTCTATAATTTACCGGAATATTTTTTTACTACATCAGAAAATCATCCTCGAAATAATGGTGTTTTTGAAAGCTTATCGCATGGTATAAATCCTAACATTATATGGACAGCAACCGAGCTCCCTTTAATCCTAGACGGGCCAGCACCAAAACTATACAAAACAAAATCTCCCGTACGTTTTACTGCTTTTGACAGAAACAAAAAAAAAGCAATAGCGCAATACACATATCCGCTTTTACAAATAAAAAAAATACCTTTTCTACCTTTTGCCGTAAGTGGTGTTACCGATATTTTAATGTATGATGAAAATAGCTTTTTTGTTTTAGAAAGAGCTTATTCTGCAGGACATAAAAACCACGGAAATAATGTTTATCTATTTCTAGCAAACAAACAAAAAGCTTCTAATACACTTGAAGAAGTTACGCTAAAAGGAAAATTAAACAAAAAAATAATTCCTATGGAAAAACAGTTGTTACTTAATTTTAAGCATATTAAAAAGCAACTTACCAACAAACAAATAGACAATATTGAAGGAATTTGCTACGGACCAACACTCCCCAACGGAAATAAAACCTTACTTGTTATTGCCGATGATAATTTTAATGCTTACTCCAAACAACTTAATCAAATTATTTTATTGGAGCTTGTTTCTAAATAATAGCTTAGCAAAACTATTTACAAGAAGTATTTAACTGTTTAATTTCAACATTTTCAATAGCATAATTCGCTACTTTTTCTACTTCTGTTTTTTGGTAGGCTATTAACACTTTTGATAAAGATTCTAAAGGTTTTTTCAACCTATAAACATCAAAATTTGCTAAGGTAAAACCATCTATTTGTACTGTGCTTTTTACAACTCCCAAATAAGTTTCTCCCTGAGCATGATAACTGATAAATTTCAAGTGCTTGGTATCTTTTTCCAACCAATATAAAGCATTTTTTACTTGTATATTATCTGGTTTTCTTACCTGAATTACTTCGTATGTTTTTCCTTTAAATACTTCGTCCTCCAAATACGTTTTAAAAACCCGTTCTTTTGTTAAACCATAAGGTACAAAAGGCAAATAGTTTACGGTTTTTAAAGCCAAAACACGCTCATCTATTTCGTTTTGAGGCAACTGTATAGTCTCTCCGTTTTTATAATGCTTAAACCCTGTATTGGTATAAACATCTTTGTACACATCGCCATATTTTTTATAATAATGTTCGTACTTAAATAAATTACAATTACGCTTTGTTATGTATTGCTCCCCTTGGTAATTAAAATGGATTTCTGCTGTTGCCAAATTTTTATTCGTTGAAGAAGATAGGCTTTGATTGATTATTTCCTCTGCTTTTTCTATAGAATGACTTTTTGAAAAAGACTTTTTACTTTCTGGTTGGCAAGCATATAGTAATATACTAGAAACCAACCCAAAGATGAGTTGTTTTTCTTGTAAAAAAAACTTCATAGTTTATTATTCTTTAAAACAATATAGCTTGGTTAGCGGCTATTGATGATGGTTATTCTGCCGCAAATATACTTGTAAAGTATAGATATACAAACCTGTTTTTATAAAATCAAGAAGTCTTTGTTATAAAAAAGAAGCATTTCAAATAAAATTGAAATGCTTCTTTTTAACCTTTTTAATAAAAGATACTATTAGTTTGTTTTGCGCTCTGCTTCTTTTTTAAAATCTTCGTTTGCTACAATAGCTAATTCTACCCTTCTGTTTTTAGAACGTCCTTCGGCTGTAGTATTATCATGTTTAGGTTGCGTTTCGCCATACCATTTTGTAGTAAAACGGCTTGAGGCTAAACCTTGACCTACAAGATAATTTGTAACAGAATAAGCTCTTTTTTCTGATAAGCTTAAGTTATATTCTGCTCTTCCTGTATTATCTGTATGTCCTTCTACCAATACGTTGGTGTTTGGGTATTCTTTAAAAATTTTCACTAGCTTGTTTAATGTCTCTTGTGATTTTTGATTCAATTCGTGCTTATTGGTTGCAAAGTACACCCCACTATTTTCATCAAAAGTAACACTTATCCCTTCTCCTACACGGCTAACTTCTGCTCCTGGAATTTCTTCTTCAATAGCTTGCGCTTGCTTATCCATACGGTTACCAATATAAGCTCCAGCAGCACCTCCTACAACCCCACCAACAATAGCTCCTAAAACAGAGTTTCCGCCATCGCCAACATTATTTCCGATAACACCTCCTAATACGGCGCCACTTGTTGCTCCGATTGCTCCTCCTCGTTGCGTGTTGTTTGTATTTTTTACAGCCTCACAGCTAGAAAAAATAAAAGCCATGGCTAGAATTGCTACAAGTGGTTTTTTCAAAAAAATAGATTTCATTATAGTATAGTTTTTAGTTATATAGATTTAGAAAAATTAAAACGAATTGTAAAAGGTTTTCCTTCAAAAGATACTGTTTGTTCCCAAACCATATCTGTATCGGTTAGACGTTTTAAACTTAACCGAAAACCTTTGCTTGTTTTTCTTGCGTTTTCTCCTTCTGCAACGGGTTTGAGTAAGAAATCATAAAGCCCTGTATTGGCGTCTATTTCTTGTACACTCCATACAAAATTACGTAAGCCTTCTGAGCATTTATTCCCATAAATAGTATATACCCCTTTATTATTGTTAGGAACAAATTTCCAAGTAGAATTTCTAAAACAATTTGTTGGAGAATCTTCAAAAAGCACCACGTCTACAAACCCAGAACTTCCTGGATAGGTGATGTTGTTTAATGTCCACTCGCCTTTAAATGTTCGTGTTGCTTGGCGTTCTATTTTTGTAGTACCGCAGGCAGCCAAAACCAATATGACAACGGTTGCTAAAATTGCTTTTTTCATAACTTATTTATTAATTTGGGTTAGTTATTCTTCTTCAAAAATACATATTTAAGAAATATCAGAAGTTTATTCTTCTTATTTTTAACTCTTTTTATGAAGTTAAAATGCTAGTAATTTTAGCAAAGTTTCCTCTAAACGCTTCTTTCCTAAAAAATCGGCTTCCAATGAAGCTTCAAACGGCACTGGCGTATCTAAACTTCCTACCCGACACACAGGAGCGTCTAAATGTGTAAAACAATTCTCGGAAATTAATGCTGAAATCTCCGAAGCAATTCCTCCAAACATGGTATCTTCTTGTACAATAAGTACTTTTCCTGTTTTTTTGACAGTTTTATAGATTGCTGCTGTATCTAAAGGTTGTAAACTGCGTAAATCGAGTACATCTGCTTTTATTTCTGGATGTTTTTCTAGTACTTCTAGTACCCAATGTATTCCCGCTCCAAAGCTTATGATACTCAATTGTTCTCCGCTTTTTAGTAAAGCCGCCTTTCCTATAGGCAAATTGTAGTAATTGGTAGGTACTTCTTGACGGATGCTTCGGTAAAGTGCTTTATGCTCGAAAAACATAACTGGATTAGGGTCTTGTATTGCTGATATTAATAAGCCTTTAGCATCTACAGGAAATGCAGGATAAACAACTTTTAATCCTGGAGTTTTAGTAAACCAAGCCTCGTTGGTTTGGCTGTGAAAAGGTCCTGCTCCTACACCTGCCCCACAGGGCATACGTACAACTACATCTGCGTTTTGATTCCATCTATAATGTACTTTTGCTAAATAATTTACAATAGGATTAAATCCTGTTGAAACAAAATCTGCAAATTGCATTTCAACAACAGCTTTCATTTTATTAATAGATAAGCCCATCGCTGCAGAAACAATTACCGACTCACAAATAGGTGTATTGCGCACACGATTTTTCCCGAATTCTTCTACAAAATTCTCGGTAATTTTAAACACCCCTCCATAATCGGCAACATCTTGCCCCATAATTACCAACTCGGGGAAGTTTTGCATACTTTGCTTTAATCCGTCCGAAATGGCATCGATAAAACGGAGTTCTTTTGTATGTTGGCTAGGCGCTTCCTCTTTAAGAGTATATGCCGCATATACATCATTTAATTCTGTTTCTATATCGGAAGCTATTTGTGGTAAAGCATCTGCCTTTTTTAAGTGAGTATTTATTTCATTTTTTAAGGCTTTTCTTAGTTTTTCATCCTCGGTTTCTGTCAATACTCCTTCTGCAATTAAATACTTTTTAAAGTTTTCTACAGGATCTTTTTTTGCCCACATTTCCATCAAAGAATCAGGTACATATTTTGTTCCACTAGCTTCTTCGTGCCCTCGCATTCTAAAGGTTTTAAACTCTATAAGCACAGGTCTTGGATTTTCTCGTAAATCCGATGCTATTTCGTTAACCTTGGTATAAACTTCTATAATATTATTCCCATCGATAACATGGCCTTCCATCCCGTAGCCCTTAGCTCTATCTACTAGATTTTCACAAGCATATTGCTCATTGGTTGGAGTAGATAACCCATAACCATTATTTTCTATACAAAAAACAACGGGTAATTTCCATACCGAAGCTACGTTTAAGGCTTCGTGAAAATCGCCTTCGCTAGTTCCTCCTTCTCCCGTAAAAACAGCGGTAATTTTTTTCTCTTGCCTAAGTTTATGGGCCAATGCTATTCCATCGGCTACTCCTAATTGTGGTCCTAAATGAGATATCATACCAATAATACGATATTCTTGAGTTCCGAAATGAAAACTTCGGTCTCTACCTTTAGTAAAGCCATCGGGTTTTCCTTGCCATTGGGCAAATAGTCTATACAAAGGGATGTTTCTTGTGGTAAACACTCCTAAATTTCTATGCATCGGCAATACATATTCATCTTTCTGTAGTGCTGCTGTTACCCCAACCGAAATTGCCTCTTGCCCTATTCCACTAAACCATTTTGATATTTTACCTTGTCGTAAAAGAATCAACATTTTTTCTTCTATCAACCTAGGTTTAAGTAACTTCTTGTATAACATCAACTGTTCCTCTGATGCTAACTGCCGAGCTTGGTAAGTTATATTTTGCGCTTCTTCAAGTGCAGACTCCATATTTTTAAGTTTTAGTATGTATCAAATTTAAACAATTTTAACGCTTAATAACATAATTTACAACCTTTGGCTTCTTAAATAATTACTTTATTTTGGTTAACTTTGTTTTTATACCTTAAAATACAACTATATTATGGCACTTACCAATATTCCCAGTGTAGATTTAGCAGACTTTTTGTCGGAAGACCCAACACGAAAACAAAAATTTGTACAAGAAATAGGAACCGCCTATGAAGAAATTGGTTTTGTGGCTTTAAAAAATCATTTTTTAACTGATAAACTTACCGAAGAACTTTATAAAGAAGTAAAAAGCTTTTTTGATTTACCGCTGGCAACCAAAGAAAAATATGAAATTGAAGGTCTAGGCGGGCAACGCGGATATATCTCGTTTGGAAAAGAACACGCAAAAGGAAAAAAAGAAGGTGACTTAAAAGAATTTTGGCATTTTGGACAAGAACCAGATGAACATGCTAATTTAATAGAAGAATATCCTGAAAATGTTCAAGTAAAAGAGCTACCTAACTTTAATAAAACAGGAATGGAAGCTTACCGTGAATTAGAAAAAACAGGAATCTATGTTTTACGTGCACTTGCATTATATATAGGACTAGATGAGCATTACTTTGACCATTGGGCTAGCAATGGCAACAGTATTCTACGTCCAATACATTACCCACCAATTACCACCGAGCCTAAAGGAGCGGTAAGAGCAGGAGAACATGGAGATATCAACCTGATTACGTTGCTTATGGGCGCCTCTACAGGTGGGCTTCAGGTAAAACGCAAAGACGGTGTTTGGATAGATGCCATTCCGCAGGAAGACGAGCTGGTAATTAATGTAGGCGATATGTTGGAACGCCACACCAACAACAAGCTCCGCTCTACTATCCATAGGGTAGTAAATCCCCCTCGTGAGCAATGGGGAAAACCGCGTTATTCTATACCCTTTTTTATGCACCCGCGTAGCGACATGAAGCTTAATTGCCTAGAAGAGTGTACTGATGAACACAACCCGAAACAATACGATGATATTACAGCAGGTGAATTTCTTCATCAACGTTTAGTGGAAATTGGACTGATAAAAAAATAAAAAGATGGATTTAAAAGATCAACTTCAACAGCTTTTCCCTGACCATAAACCTGAAGAACCAAAAATACAAGAACAACCAGAAACAGGAATTTGGCTACAAGATGAGCCTTTGTTATGTAAATACGAGAAACGAAAAGGTAAACCTATTACCATTATTGAAGGATATACAGGTGCCGATACTGATTTTAAAAGCTTAGCCAAAGAAATAAAAACAAAATTAAGCGTTGGAGGTAGTTTTAAAAACGAAAAAATTATTATTCAAGGAGATTACCGCGATAAAATTATGGAATTGCTAAAAAACAAAGGCTTCCAAGTAAAACGTGTAGGCGGATAATTTTCTAATACAACAAAATCAAACCATGCAAATTAAACCCTCCGAACTTATTTTAAATCCAGATGGTAGCATTTATCACCTCAATTTAAAACCCGAGCATCTTGCTAACACCATTATTACTGTTGGAGACCCCGATAGAGTTAAACAAGTAACTCAATACTTTGATTCGATAGAATTTAGTACCCAAAAAAGAGAATTTCATACCCAAACTGGCTACTACAACAATCAGCGTATATCTGTAATTTCTACAGGAATTGGCACCGACAATATCGATATTGTATTTAATGAACTCGATGCATTGGTAAATATAGATTTAGAAAAACGTATTCCTAAAAAACAACTTACCTCGCTAACCATTATCCGCGTAGGAACTTCTGGAACAATACAAAAAAACATTCCTACCAATGCCTTTTTAGCAGCAGAAAGTGCTGTTGGATTCGACTCGCTTCTTCATTATTATCAAAGTGATGCGATACAAAACAAAGCCCTTAACCAAGCGCTAAGCAATCAACTCAAGCACCTCAGCAAAAAAGCAACTCCTTACACTGTTGATGCCGATAGCACATTGCTCGCTAAATTTAGCAAACATCCTGCTATGCACACAGGTATAACCGCTACAAATGTAGGCTTTTATGCACCGCAAGGCCGAGTTTTAAGAGCCCCTTTACAAGACGCTAATTTTATGGAAAATCTTGTTTCTTTCCAGCATAATAATCGGCGTATTACAAACCTAGAGATGGAAACCAGTGGTATTTATGGCATGGCAAAATTACTAGGCCATAAAGCTTTATCGCTTAATGCTATCGTTGCCAATAGGGTTACAGGAGAGTTCGCTATGAACCCTACCAAAACCGTCAATCAATTAATACAATTTACCTTAGAGAATTTATAAATGAAAACAATACGAGTAGGTGGTGTACCCGAACACTTTAACTTTCCTTGGCATATAGCACTTAATGAAAATTTATTTAACAAACACAATATAAATCTTGTCTGGAAAGATTTTTATGGAGGCACAGGAGAACTTAGCCAAGCACTAGCTAATAAGGAGATTGATATTGCACTCATGCTAACCGAAGGTTGTATCCAGCAAATTAATCAAGGGAAAGATTTTAAAATTATTCAACAATATATCGCTACCCCTTTAATTTGGGGAATCCATGTAGCACACCATTCAGAGTATAAAAATTTAGCCGATTTAAAAAATACTAAAGCAGCCATTAGCAGGCATGGATCTGGTTCTCACTTACTCACCTACCTACTTGCTAAGCAACTAAATTGGGATACCGAAAAGCTTCAATTTGAATTGGTAAAAAATCTTGACGGAGCGTTACAAGCTTTACCAAATAACAACGCCCAATACTTTATGTGGGAACATTTTACCACAAAACCCTATGTAGACAATAATACTTTTAGGCGAATTGGAGATTTCCCCACACCATGGCCTTGCTTTGTAATTGCTAGCAGAACTCCTTTTTTAGAAAACAATATACCCGATGTTTCTAACATATTAGAAATTATAAACAACATTACCCAAGACTTCAAAAATCGTAAACAGATTGCAGCCGTTCTTGCAGAAAATTACCAGCAAGATATCGAAGATATAAAAGAATGGCTTCTAAAAACAGAGTGGAGCCAAGAGCAAATTACACTAACTAATGTTGAAAAAGTTCAAGAAGAATTGTTTGACTTAGGACTTATAAACAAAAAACTCCCTAACCAAGAATTTATTACCTATTTATAAAAAAACACTTATTTATCATTGCGTTAAAATAATATTATTTTAACGCAACCTTTTTAGTAAAGTTTCCTCTAGTAGGTAGAGACACTAGAGAAAACCAAACCTTATGTATATTTTTTTTATTATATTAATTTTACTACTAATTGTAACAGGACTGCTGTTTGCCTTTAGCAAAAATAAAGTAGATCCTTCTGAAGAAAAAAACAAGTATTCTACTACCAACAAGTAATCACCAAACTATCCCTTTATGATGATGCTGTTGCAAATAGGCATTTGTTTTACTAAAATGTTTATTTCCAAACCAATATCCCCTATTTGCACTTAAAGGCGAAGGATGCCCAGAGGTTAGTACCAAATGTTTTTCTGTATTTATTAATTTTGATTTACGTTTAGCATAACCTCCCCATAATAAAAAAACAACATGTTCTTTTCTAGCCGAAATAGCTGAAATTACAGCATCGGTAAATTGCTCCCAACCTTTATTTTGGTGACTCCCTGCTTGATGAGCACGTACTGTTAAGGTAGCATTTAAAAGCAACACGCCTTGTTTTGCCCAACGTTCTAAATTGCCATTAGCAGGAGGAGTTTGCTTTAAATCTGTTACTATTTCTTTAAAAATATTTACTAAAGAAGGAGGACTTGCAATCCCATCTGGAACAGAAAAACTTAATCCATGTGCTTGCCCAACACCATGATATGGATCTTGCCCTAGAAGAACAACTTTTACATCTTCGAACGGGCAGTAATTAAAAGCCGAAAAAATAGCTTCCCCAGAAGGGTAACATGTATGCGTAGCGTATTCTCTTTTTACAAAATCAGCTAAGGTTTTAAAGTAAGGTTTAGCAAATTCGGTTTTTAACTGTTCATTCCAACTCTCATGTATGTTTAGCTTCATAAATAAAATGATTAAATTTGCACGCGCACGAAGGTACAAATTAAACTATGATAAAAATAAACCAAAAGACCTTAATTGATTTAGAGTTTCCTACAATCTGTACGCAATTAAGCGAACATTGTATAACCGATTTAGGTAAGAAAAAAGCTTTAGCTAGCGTTCCTTTTTCCAATGAAAATGATACACTAATAGCACTAGATCAAACACAAGAGTATAAAAAATCGGCCTTAGAGGATGCTCGCATTCCAAATCATGGGTTTGATAGCGTTACAGAAGAAATTAAAATTTTAGCCGTAGAAAACACAATACTCGAAATACGCAGTTTTAGAAAAATAGCACAGCTTTCGGAAACAGCCAATACTCAAATTTTATTTTTCAGAAAACATAAAGCTCTTTATCCTAATTTATTTCAACGCACAGACGAAGTTTATTTTACCACCGCGCTTATCGAAAAAATACAGCAAGTAATAGATAGGTTTGGAGAATTACGCAACAATGCCTCGCCACTTTTACAGCAAATACGCAAAAATATACACGAGTTTAATGCGAAAATAAATTCGAGCTTTACCAATGCTATGAGTCGCTACCACCAAGCTGGTTATCTCGACGATATTAAAGAAAGTGTGGTAGAAAACATCAGAGTACTTGCCGTAACAGCAATGCATAGACGAAAAGTTAAAGGGAGTATTTTAGGCAGCTCTAAAACAGGAAGTATTGTATACATTCAGCCAGAAACCACCTTGCAATATAGCCGTGAACTAAACAATTTAAAATACGAAGAAAAAGAAGAGATTAAACGTATTTTAAAAGAGCTTACCGAACATATTCGTCCGCACAGGTTGTTATTGAAATCCTATCAGGAATTGCTTTCCGACATAGACCTCATCGCTGCAAAAGTAGCTTATGCCAACCGCATAAAAGGCATTATGCCTAAAATTACCACAGAGCGCGTTTTAGAATTAAAAGAAGCTTACCACCCACTATTACTATTAAACAATTTAAAGAAAAACAAAACAACCTTCCCGCAAGACATTTACTTAAATCCAGAAAACAGAATTATTGTAATCTCTGGTCCTAATGCAGGAGGAAAAAGCATCACACTAAAAACCATTGGTTTATTACAAGTTATGCTACAAAGCGGAATGCTAATACCTGTACACCAATATACACGCATGTGTTTATTTAGCAATATACTTACAGATATAGGAGACAATCAAAGCATCGAAAATCACTTAAGCACCTATTCCTATCGCTTAAAAAACATGAAGTATTTTTTGCGTAAATGCAATGATAAAACCTTGTTCTTAATCGATGAATTTGGTACAGGGAGCGACCCCGAACTTGGTGGTGCTTTGGCAGAATCTTTTCTTGAAGTTTTTTACGAAAAGCAAGCCTACGGGATTATTACCACACATTATGCCAACTTGAAAAAAATGGCGCATGAAACACCTGGAATAAGTAATGCCAATATGCTTTTTGATTCGAAAACCCTTGAGCCTAAATTTCAGTTACATCTTGGGGAGGCAGGAAGCTCCTTTACGTTTGAAGTTGCCCAGAAAAACGGAATCCCATACAGCTTAATAAACCGAGCAAAAAAGAAAGTAGAACGCGGAAAAATACGTTTCGATAAAAGTATTGCCAAACTACAACAAGAGCGCTCTAAACTTACCAAAACCAACGAAAACCTAAAAAAACAAGAACAACATACGGTCGAGGAGCAAAAGAAGTTAGAAAAAACCAATGCTAAAATCCAGCAAAAACTAGAAAACTATCAAGAACTCTACGACACACACCAAAAATACATTTATTTAGGCCAGAAAATAGATACTTTAAACGATAAATTCTTTCAAAAAAAGAATAAAAAAGAACTAATCGCAGAATTTTTAAAGCTGGTAGCTATCGAAAATGCTAAGCGTAAAAAAGTTACCAAAAAACAGAAACAAGCCCAAAAAGCACTAGAAGAAAAAGTAAAAAAAGAAGCAGAACAAAAAGTAACATTAATACGAGAAAAAAAGAAAGAGGAAAAAATAAAAGAAGCCCAAAAACAACAAGAAGAAACCATAAGAAAAATACAATCTTTTAAAATAAATGACCGTGTACGATTAATAGACAGCAAAGCAGTTGGCACGATTGATAAGATTGAAAAAAACATGGCTACCGTAAATTATGGTATGTTTACCACACTTGTAGCCTTAGATAAATTAGATTTAGTACAACGCGCAAAATTATGAGTAACATTCCCGAAAATAAACAAATTATCCTCTTTGATGGGGTTTGCAACCTTTGTAATTCCTTTGTAAACCTTGTCATTAGGCAGGACAAAAAAGACAGGTTTAGATTTGCTTCTTTACAAAGTGAAATAGGAAGAGAACTGATAGAAGAACGCAACCTAGACCCTGATAAACTAGACTCTATCATACTTATTAATCCTGGAGTAGCTTATTATTTAAAATCGACTGCGGCTTTACAAATAGCAAAACATCTTTCTGGTGGCTATAAACTACTTAGTTACTTTAGTTTTTTACCAGAAAATTTCCGAGACTTTATCTATACTTATGTTGCCAACAACCGGTATAAATGGTACGGTAAAAAGGAACAATGCATGCTTCCATCGCCAGAAATAAAAGCCAAATTCCTAGAATAATGAGACACCAACATTTTAAACTGTTTAAACCTTACGGATATTTAAGTCAATTTATCACTAACCAAAAACAGGCTAGAAAAAAGAAAATGCTGGGTGAACTATTTCCGTTTCCTGATGGAAGTATGGCTGCTGGACGTTTAGATGAAGCTTCCGAGGGATTGCTTTTGGTAACTACCTGTGGGAAAACCAGTGCCAAAATAACGGGAACAGGAATGGAGAAAGAATATTATGCCCAAGTAGATGGCGTAATTACCGACACCGAAATAAATAAACTGAAACAAGGCGTTAACATAAGTGTTGAAGGGGAAAACTACCTTACTAAACCTTGTAAAGCTAAACGCATAGCTACACCTACTCTACCTATACGTGCAAAAAAAATAAGAGATGAACGCCATGGTCCTACCAGTTGGGTAAGCATTTGTTTGCGTGAAGGAAAATACCGCCAAGTAAGAAAAATGACTGCTGCTGTTGGTTTTCCTACACTGCGTTTGGTTAGGGTAAGGATTGGCAACTTGCATATAGAAAAAATGCAAGCTGGCGATGTGATAGAAGTTCCTGAAATATAAAACCAAGCAGCTATTTCTCTAAAACAATAAATAACTGCTTGATTTTTAAAACTATTTCGTAATTATTAATTTATGTACGCTAGATGTATTGTTTTCTTCTACAGAAAAAGTATACAAACCTTGGGCAAGCATACTTACATCTAATGTGTTGTTTTGCTGAGAAATACTCTTGGTAAACAATAAACGCCCGTGAATATCGAAAACACGTAATGTTGCTTGATGTACACCTGCAACAATAATATGAGTACTAGCAGGATTAGGATAAAGTGTTACCGTTGGCTGCTTAGGCTTCATTACAGATAAGGTTTGCTCCCAAACTTCGTCTTGCTTATTTCCCCAGATGTATTCTACTAAATCAGGTTGATCTATAAATGGGTTTCTATTTTTCTGCCAATCATAAACAAGGTTATTTCTATTCATTTCGTAATCATCTGGTGGGTCGTTACGATGCCAATCTAATAAAGTTGCTAAATCTCCAAAATCGCCTAGGTTTCCATTTGGGTAACCATTTACTACATTTAGAGCGTTATAGCGTATTGCTAGGTAGAATATACTTCTAGCAACATCTCCTTTAAAACTTCCTAAATTTCCTGCTGGACCATTATAAGCCTGGCTTCCGTAAAACTGATTTCCTCTTGCGCTATTTTCTGGACCATCTACAGCTCTTATGGCGTGTACATCAGAATTTGCATGTCGTGTAGAATCGGCATTGGTGGTCCAATAAACATCCTTCCCATCGGCAATATCATCTTCCTGTATGCTATAAAAACCGCCTCTAGAACGCGGAAATACATGTTCTCTATTCCAGGTTCCTGTGTTTTGAGAGCTTTGTTGTTTATCTAATTTAGAGCGTCCTTGTTCTGTATAAAGCAACCATACTTGGCTACTATTTTCTGGGTTTTGATCAGCTTCCTCTAAAATGGTATACACATCTGCATAGGTTTGGCTTCTAACTACCGTAGGATTCGCAATAATTGCTTGTAAAGCATTTTTTAAATTATTTCCTGAAAGCTGATCGATACTATTGTAATAATTTGTAGGTTGTATTGAACTTACATTACCATAAGTAGGATTAGTTGGACTTCCAAAACTTGCTACTTGATAATCAACATCAATCACCCGAATAATAATATTATCATTTAGACGCACATAACCTGCTGGTAGTGGTAAACTAAAACTAATTTTTAACTCTTCATCACCTTCCTCTATTCCATCGGTAAGTAAATTTATTGTTGTAGTTGCAGTGGTTTGCCCTACGGGAATACTCATGTTTATATTTCCGGAATAATCTGCGGTATTAAATCCAGCATTGGCCAAACTAATATCAAAATGTAACGGAGTATCGGCTACTGCATGTTGTGTACTAAAAGTTATTTGGAAGGTGTCTCCTTCTGTTTTATGATTATTATCTACCAATATTTCTATCCCATTAGGAATTATTCCGCTACCATCATTATTAGCCTTTGGAGTTGGTGCTGCTACATAGAAACTACCATCTGTTGCACGTTGTATAGAATTTGTACTATTTGACGGACCTGCATCTATCTGGGTAGTAACACCTAATGTTTGCAATAAGGTAGTTGCTTGCCCATCGTTACTTGCGCCATATACTACGGCATCAATGAGGTTAGTTGCTGTTACAGGTGTTTTATCGGGAAAATCAGCTGCATTTCCTAAATATAAAGCAACGGCATCTTCTCCGTTTTGAATGGTATTGTCTGAGAAAACATAATCAGGAACAGGAGATACATCGTTATTACCCAATACTATAAGTCCGTTTACATCGGTAGTTAATCCATCTAAATCTATAACAAAATAGCTTTTATTGCCTGTACTGGAACTTGCATTTCCGTTATAAAAAACCAATACATAACCATCTAAATTATAATAAGGTGTTGTAGATTTTAGCTCGATAAACTCTTGGGTATCTATACCTGGGTTATCAAAATCTAGCTCGTTGATAACTACTTGAGCAGAAGAAATACCTGTAAATAGTATAATAAGTATTGCAACTATATGTTTCATCCTAAAGGTTTATTAATTTTATGCGAATATAAGCCTATAATCACGAATTTTAATGCCCTTGATTTTATATAATCATTAAGCAAACGCTATTTGTTTTGTTTTTATATATAAAAACGAAACAAAAAAACATTATTTCTCTAGGTTTTTTAAGTAACTTTCAAGCTTCGTTGTACGAAATAAAAATTACAGGAGATTATTTAATCGCGTTTCCAGAATTTAAGTTTACGTTTTAAAGCTTTTTTGCGGTGAAATTTATATTGAAATCGTTGTGTTTCGGCCCATAAATCTGTAGAAACCTTATGGTAGTCTTCTCCTATAAGTTTTGCATACTCGCCGCTTATTACCGAGACAACATCTTTTTTATTCGTTAGCCTAGAAAAGTTTTTTATACGTATTTCATAAGGAAGCTCTTTATGGAATTTCATGCGGTTTAAATCTACCAAATAAAAGCTGTACTGATTATTGTCTCCAA
The DNA here is from genome assembly GCF_014197445.1 of Mesonia hippocampi. GTDB lineage: Bacteria > Bacteroidota > Bacteroidia > Flavobacteriales > Flavobacteriaceae > Mesonia > Mesonia hippocampi. The sequence goes on from NZ_JACIFO010000005.1 coordinate 121,571, forward strand.
TTACAATTAGGGTATTTCCTGGAGAATGATCTAAGAACTCTATTCCATTTTCATGTAAAACAAAGGTAAATTGTGCAAATTGCTTTAAAATTTCATACCGATTAGGAAAGTTTACATCGTCGGCAACTTCTCTAAAGGTTACATCGTGATCTAAATGTTCACTTATGTAGTAGCTTTTTTTATATAAAAAACCACTTTTATTTATGATATAAGCTATGGGTGTTGGTGTACCTATTTTTAAGCTTTGTAAATAGTTGGCATACTCAAAAGAACGTTGAGCTTTTCCTTTTCTAAAAAAACTATACACAATTTGATTGACAATATTAGGTACTTTAAAAGCCTTAATGTTTAGTTTAATAGCTTGCGTAGTATCTACAACTTTTATGCTGTTTCTTGAGCCTCCATAAATTAACTTTCCTATAGTTTTAAAGTTAGCAATACTAGAGGCTACTTCGGGTTTTAGGTATTCAAAATCTTCATTAAAAACAGCTTTACTACTCATCTAATTGGTTTGTTTTTTTGAAGATGCAAAAATAAGAATTAAACCTATATGCTGTTTTTTAAAATACAATAATTTTAATTTTAAAAAAGGTGCTTATATGTTTTTATTATATGTATTTCATTTTTTAAAGGTATTTATCTACCCCATTTTCGCACCATTTTGCTTTGTTTCTTATAGTTTCTTCTTGTAGTTGGTTGTTGTTAGAAAGCTTACTTTTACTCTGCTCTTTATGCCATATATGGTAAATAATGCCCCGATACCTAAGGCGTTTCCCTGCTACACCGTTATGCAGCATACGCAACACCAATTCGGAGTCTTCTCTCCCCCAGCCTTCTATATCCTCATTATATCCGTTTACAGCAATAAAATCTGACCGCCAAAAGGATAGGTTACAACCCCTCATTTTTTTAGAAATTTCTGCTTTAGGTTTATAGAAACTACTAAAAAGAGGGATTCGTAAATTTCGGGTGCGTTTTTTTATGCCCTTAGCAAAAAAGCCAAACTTAATTTTACGCTTTAAAAACAACTCTTTTAGAAAAAACTCCTGAATATTTACCCTGCTTCCATATAAATACACTTTTTTTTGAGCTAACGCGGCATGATCTTCTACAAAATCTTTATGCATAATGCAATCGCCATCAAGCTGTATAATATAATCCCCTTTTGCTTGGGCTATTGCTTTATTCAAAATTCTTGATTTGCGAAACCCTTTATCCTCATGCCAAATATGCTTTACGGGTAATGTTGTTTTTGTAATAAAAGCATCAATAACCGTTTTAGTTTCGGCGTTAGAACCATCATCGGCAATAAGCAGCTCATCTGGAAGTTTAGATTGTGCTAACACACTGGCTAAAACTAAGTTTAAGGCTTCCGGCCAATTATAGGTAGAGATTAAAAGGGTTGTTTTCAAAACAAAGAATTCATTAATATTATGCACTACAAATATATTTATTTATTTTTGCCTTTCTAAAATTTTAATTCCTCTATTACTTTTTGTATTATCTCACAATAAGCTTACAAACATTTATATGAAAAAAATAGTTAGTAAAATATTCCCTATAGTAGACAGTAATAAAAGGAAAGAAGTGTCTGAGCAAAAAGTACTTAATTCTACACAAAAAAATATTGGCGTTATAAACATTCATCGGTATAATAAAAATAATGTAGGTGATTTTTTTTGTGGTCCGCACCATTATTTTAGTGAATTAAAAAATACGCATTTAGACATTTCACACTGTAGAGAGTTATCATTAAAAAAGCGCCTTAATTGGAGTAATAACATTAATAACAATGCATTAATTATAGGCGGCGGTGGGCTTCTTAACATTCGTCATTTCGAAAGACAAATGTCTTTATTTAGTCAATTAAAAGCTAAAGGAAAAAAAACAGTTCTTTGGGGCTTAGGTCATAATAATCCTAATAAGAAGAAAAAAATCACTCAATACAATATAAATACAGCTAATTTTGGACTAGTAGGCACACGAGATTATAGTATGCCTAACGAGTATGTTCCTTGTGTAAGTTGTTTACACCCCATATTTGATAAAAAATTCGAGAATACACACGAAGTTGGTATAGTTATCACTAAAAAAAGCTTAAAAAACAAAGCTATTTTAGAAAAATTCAAAAACTATCCCTCTGTATCTAACACCTCTTCATTAACTGAGATGATAAACCTTATTGGTAATTCCAATACTATTGTAACCGATAGCTATCATGCTATGTATTGGGCTTTTTTATTAGAGAAAAAAGTTGTTGTTATTCCTACATCTTCTAAGTTTTACGATTTCAAATACGAACCCGTTATTTCTTCATATGAAAATTTTGAAAAAGACATTAAAAAAGCAAAATCTTATAGCGGAATTTTAGAGGAATCTAGAGAAATAAATTTAAACTTTGCCGAAAAAGTTTTTAACTACTTAACTATTTAAACATGAATGACGAAATAACCAAAGCACTGGAAGTTTTAAAACGTGGTGGAATCATCCTTTACCCTACCGATACCGTATGGGGAATAGGCTGTGATGCTACCAATGCAGATGCGATAGATAAAATATTCGAGCTTAAAAAGCGTGCAGAAAGCAAATCGATGATTTGCCTAGTAAGCGATTTTAAAATGCTAAACAAACACGTTGAAGAAGTTCCCGAAGTAGCATACGACATCCTAAAATACGCCAAAAATCCCACCACTATTATTTACGACAAACCCATCCGTGTGGCAGAAAATGTAGTAGCCAATAATAACACACTAGGCATTAGGGTTTGTAAAGATAAATTTTGCAATCAACTTATCCGAAAATTTAAAAAACCCATTGTTTCTACCTCTGCAAACCTAAGTGGGCAACCTACACCAAAATCTTTTAATGAGATTTCTAAAGAAATAAAAGAAGGAGTAGATTACATTGTAAACCTAAAACCCCAATATTCCAAAAATAAGCCTTCGGCAATCATCAAATTAAGTAACGATGGTAAAGTAGAAGTAATTAGAAAGTAACCCTATAATCGTTATCTAAACCTTTTTTACAAGAAAACAACCTCTAAGTAAATGAAATTTACAAAAGTATTGACATATACTCGTCAAGAATATTACTTTTGCAGATAATAAAAACCATACTTAAGGTTTTTAAACCCAAAAGTAATTATCAAATATCACTCACCAAGTGCAAGTATATAAAGACGCTTTAACGCATAAAATTTTTGATTATATAACACAAGCTGCCGACAACCTTTCTGTAGAAACTTATGCTATTGGAGGCTTTGTACGCGATTATTTTCTAAATAGAGGAAATGCAAAAGATATAGATATTGTTGCGGTAGGAAGCGGAATAGAACTTGCACAAGAAGTAGCAAGACTCTTACCTAGCCACCCTAAAGTACAGGTTTTTAAAACATACGGAACCGCAATGCTTAGAGCTTTTGATGTAGAGGTGGAATTTGTAGGCGCTAGAAAAGAGTCCTATACAGAAAATAGCCGAAACCCAGAAGTAATACAAGGAAGTTTAGAAGACGACCAAAACCGTAGAGACTTCACCATAAACGCCTTAGCGCTACAGCTTAATAAAGAAAATTTCGGAAAACTCCTAGACCCTTTTAAAGGGCTTAGCGACCTTGATAAACAAATAATTCGTACGCCTCTAAATCCAGATATCACCTATTCTGATGATCCATTACGTATGCTTAGGGCTATACGTTTTGCCACACAATTAGGTTTTACGATAGAAGAAAAATCATTATCGGCAATTACCAAAAATCATGAGCGTATAAAAATAATTTCTAAAGAACGTATTGTTGAAGAGTTAAATAAAATATTATCAGCTCCAAAACCATCTTTAGGCTTTGCACTTTTACGCAAAACTAAACTATTACCTCTTATACTTCCTGAATTATCAGATTTACAAGGAATAGAAGAAGTAGAAGGGCAACGCCATAAAGACAACTTTTGGCACACCCTAGAAGTGGTAGATAATATTGCACAAAACACAGACAACCTGTGGTTACGTTGGGCAGCACTTTTACATGATATTGGCAAAGCACCCACCAAACGTTTCGATAAACAAATTGGTTGGACTTTCCACGGGCATGAGTTTGTTGGCAATAAAATGGTATACAGAATTTTTAAGCGCATGCGAATGCCTTTAAATGAAAAAATGAAGTTTGTCCAAAAAATGGTTCTTATGAGCTCTCGCCCTATTGTTATTGCCAAAGACTTCGTTACAGACTCTGCTGTGCGAAGGCTTATTTTTGACGCTGGAGATTATATTGAAGACTTAATGACGCTTTGTGAGGCCGATATCACCACAAAAAACCCAAAACGTTACGAAAAATATCATAAAAATTTCCAGATTGTTAGGCAAAAAATAAAAGAAGTAGAAGAACGCGACCATGTAAGAAATTTTCAACCGCCAGTTTCTGGCGAAGAAATTATGCAAGTATTCAATATAAAACCTTCGCGTGAGATTGGAATGATAAAAAACGCTATTAAAGAAGCTATTTTAGAAGGAGAAATCCCTAACGAATATGAAGCCGCTTATGCTTTTATGCTAAAAAAAGGAAAGGAATTAGGTTTACAAACAACTAAGTAAACCCGTATCTTTACACTATATTCTGTTTGTTATGTTTAGAAAAATCGTAAAAACCACTCTTGTTCTAGTTTATCTTGTCATAATAGCTGGAGCTACTGTCCGTATGACAGGTAGTGGAATGGGTTGCCCAGATTGGCCAAAATGCTTTGGATATTACATCCCTCCTACCCAGCAATCGCAATTAGAATGGCATCCCGAACATCAATACAAAAAAGGACAAGTAATTATCTTAAACGAAACATTACAAGTTGCAAACTCTAGTTTTACCAGCACTAAAACGTTTAATAAAAACAACTGGTCCACGTATACAAAACACGATTATGCCATTTTTAACCCAACACATACCTGGGTAGAATATATTAATCGCTTATTTGGAGCTTTAGCAGGGATTGCTGTATTTATTATGGCAATAGCCTCCTTTAGAAAATGGAAAACCAACAAAAAAATAACCTTACTCTCTTGGTTAAATGTTTTTTTAATGGGGTTTCAAGCATGGCTAGGAGCTACCGTAGTATACTCTCACCTTGCTCCGCTACGCATCACCATACACATGGTAGTTGCCCTAGTTATAGTAGCACTTATTTTATACATCTTACACCTAGCTAGTAAAACAAAAAAAACAACACATCGCTATAACAAACAATTAAGACAATTATTTATATGGGCGACCGTTATTACTTTAATACAAGTTGTTTTAGGCACAGAAGTAAGAGCCTTTATAGACTTTAAAGTAAAAGAAATTGGTTACCAAAAAGAACATTGGCTGGCAAATCCAGATTTTTGGTTCTATATCCACCGAAGTTTCTCCATACTTGTTGTTGCTGTTAGCCTCTATATCTGGTATTTCAACAAAAAAATAAAAGCAAATTACAAACTCGTAAATTGGGTAGTGCTACTTGTTTTTATAGAAGTAATTACAGGCTTAGCCATGTATTATTTTCACTTTCCATTTAGCACTCAAGCAATACACCTAGTGGTAGCCAGCGTGCTTTTTGGATTACAATACTACCTTATTTTACAAATAAAAAACGCTAAAAACCTTAGCGCTAAAACAATACAATAAGCATGATATATAAATTTAGAATAGTGCTAGATACGCTAGAAGATGTTTTTAGAGACATCGAGATAGAAAGTGAAAACACACTCGAAGATTTGCATAACGTAATTACGCAAGCCTTTGGTTTTGATGGCACCGAAATGGCCTCTTTTTATTTAAGCGATGATGAATGGAACCAAGGGGAAGAAGTTCTACTTCACGATATGAGCGAAGGCACTACTTCTGTAAGAATGATGAACGAAACTAAATTAGATAGCGTTTTATCTAAACAAAACACCAAACTAATTTATGTTTACGACTTTTTTAGCATGTGGACCTTCTACGTTGAGCTTGCTGAAATAACAGATGCCGAAGACGGTAGAGACTACCCTAACCTACTTTTTGCGCAAGGACAATTACCCGATTCTCCGCCAGATAAACAATTTGAAGCAGAGGATTTATCTGATTTTCAAGAGGACGAAGATAATTTTGACGACTTTGACAGTTTTGATGATTACGATTTTAACGAAAATTGGAATTAATACATTATGATTAACTTATATAACGCACAAATAGAATCTATCTCTATCCATAGAGTAGGAAACAAAAATAAAAACGAAGGTCTTTTTATATCGGAAGAAGCAATAAACTTAAATGATGAACTAAATGCTCTTTTAAAAGAATATTTCTTAAAATCGTTTAGAGAAAAAGAAGAGACCTATTACCAGTTTACACACGAGTCTGATTTAGATTTCCATGAGTTGTACAGCATCTCATCTGAGGTTTTCCTAAACCCAAACCTTATTCACGAAAAATCTAAAGCCATTGCAAAGCATTTATTTAATCAATCTATGCACCCGCATATTAAAGGCGGCGAAGTTTACGTGGTATATTTTACCAACATGCTTTTAAATAACGAAAGCGTAGATGGTATTGGTATTTTTAAATCGGAAATCAAACACGATTTCCTTCAATTTGAAGAAAAACCACATAACCTAGAAGCCGTTTTACAACAAGGTGTAAACCTAAATAAATTAGACAAAGGAGCGCTTATTTTTAATACCGATAAAGAAGAAGGCTTCAAAGTCTTATCGGTAGATGCTAACCGATACGATACAAAATACTGGTTGGAGCAATTTTTAGGTGTAGATATTTTTGCCGATGAAAACTTCAACACCAAAAGCTACCTTAAATTCTGCCAGAATTTTGCTAAAGATGTAGTACTCCCTGCCGAAGATAAACAACAAGAAGTAATGTTTATGAACCGTGCGGTAAACCATTTTGCCAAAAATGATACTTTTGAGGAAACCAACTTTCTTAATGAAGTTTTAGACAACCCAGAGCTTATCCCAGAGTTTAAACACTATAAAACCGAGAAAGCGCCTAAATATAAAATAGAAGATTTAACCGAATTTCCTGTATCAAACACTGCCGTTTCGGCAGCACGAAAAAGCATAAAAAACGTTATCGATTTAGATACCAACATCCAGATTAAAATGGATTTTATAAACCCTGAAAGTGCCGAAAAATTTATTGAGAAGGGTTGGGATGAAGAAAAACAAATGTATTATTACCTTGTTTATTTCAACAAAGAAGAAAAAACAAAAAAACAATAAACAAAAAAAATCCGCTTTTAATAAAAGCGGATTTTTTTTGTTTGGTAAAAACGCTGTTTAATCTAAAACAGGTAAATCTAAATTTGGTTTTTCTGCCGTTGCATTTCCTGTTTTTAAGTAAGTATCAAACCATTGTAACATACGTAAGTTATAATCATATTGAGAACCCGAACGTCGGTTACCATGCCCTTCTCCCGGATAATAAATTAGCCTTACAGGCACATCTGGTTTTCTTACTTTTATATGCCTGTATAGCTCCATAGATTGCGCTGGATGCACTCGAGGATCTTCTGCTCCATGCATAATTAAAATAGGCGTTTGTGCTTTATCTACATAATACACAGGGCTTGTTTTTAGGTAACCTTCCCAATCTTTCCATAAACGTTTTCTAGAATGTACTAAGAATAATTCTTCTGGAATATCGCTAGTTCCCCATTTAGATAAGTTATTGCTAATTCCTACAAACATAACCGAAGCTGCAAAACGGTCTGAGTAGTACGTACTCATCCATGCCGAAGCATAACCTCCGTACGATCCTCCTGTTACTCCTACACGTTTTTTATCTGCTATTCCTTTTTCTATTAAATAATCTACACCATCTACAATGTCGTCAAATTCTTTTCCGCCCATATCTCCTTGACTACTGTAGGTAAACTCGTTGCCTCGCCCTGTGCTCCCTCTATAATTAGGATAAAAAACCGCATAGCCTCTTGCTGCTGCTGCTTGTCCTGGCATAGAATATGCCGTTAACCACCCGTTTAAATAATGAGATTCTGGCCCTCCATGAACCACGGTTATTAAAGGTACTTTTGTCCCTTCGTTATAGTTTACAGGGTAAATTAGCATTCCTTCTATTTCGTACTTTCCATCTCTAGCTTTATAACGTATTACTTCTTGTTTTCCTAATTTTCTATCGGCCAACCACGGGTTATGGTGGGTTCTTTTTTCTGCTTTAGCTTTCCTTTTGTTAGATAAGGTAAAAAGCGCATTAGGATGTGTAGGTGTATTGGCTACAAACGAGAAGGTGTTTTCTTTATTTTTTGAAAAAGAACGAATTGCTTGTGCATCGTTTTTATAAATGGTTTTTTTATTTTTCCCATCTGGTTGGATAGAACCTATCATAGAAGCAGTACCTACACTGGCTAGAAAATGAATAGTTTTAGCATTATCCCAAGCTATTTGCTCGTACTTTCCTTTAAAATCTACATCTAAATTTATAGGCTTTCCTCCTGTTGTTGCAGAAACTATTAATAGGTTTCCGTCTATAGGGTCGTGTAAATCTTTAGCGGCTCTTAAAGCCAGTTTTTTACTATCTGGGCTCCATACTATTTGTCCTAATTTTCCTTCATTAGCAACCTTCGTTATAATTTTATGTGTAGTTGCGTCTAAAACAACTATTTTCTGTTTCATATAAGAATCATCTACTGCGGTTGTAGGCGAAACTGTTAGGGCAATTTTGGTGTTATCTGGACTCCAAGAAATCATATACACTTCGCCTTCTACAACTATTTCTTGCGTAGTCTTGGTATCTAAGTTATAAATGTACGCCTTTCTGTGTCCAAATGTTTCTTCATAAAAATGAGGCTGATAAGCCAACTCATTTTTAGGGGATTTTTGCTTTTCTAGCGTAGTAAAAAGAATTTGTTTTCCTTTTGAATTCCACCGATAATCGATAACATTAGCTGTGTACGAAAAAACTTTATTGGCTTCTCCTCCATCTAGCGCTAACTCATAGATGCTTGTATGTTTATCAGCCGTTCTTTTGGTTAGAAAGGTTAACGTTCCGTGTTGAGGTCTAAAATTTAATGCCTTTACGCTTCCTGTTGTAAAATAAGGTTTTGTTTCTCCTGTTTTTGTATTGAGTACGTACAAATGATTTTTAGTTGTTAGATTCTCTTTTACAGGGTCTGCGGGAATACTAAGTGTGTAGGCAACATAATTTCCATCTTCAGAAATAATACTGCTTGTTACATTTTTTAGGGTCGAAATGTCTTCTGGTGTAACACCTTGTGCTAAAGCCACTTGAAAAGTAACTAAAAAAGCTGCAAGAAGTGTTAGTACGTTAGTTTTTTTATTCATTTATTTTTCATTTTAAAAATTAAAATAGTTATAAAAATACCCAACCTATCGAGATTTCCAAAATTTATTCTAAAAGTTTAAAGTAAACCCTTTATTTTATTAGGATTTTCTCTCCTAAAAATTTGGGTTGCACATTAAAAAGTAAATCTACAAATACTTTTACACGGGCAAGATATTCTCTTAATTGTACTTTTATTGATACGGTATAGTGTACGCTTTGCGCATTAAAACCAATTGCTTCTATCCCAAAATGATCTGCAATATATACTGCTCTTGCATTATGAAAAGGTTGAGAAATAATAATTAATTGATTTTGACCAAAAACTTCTTTAGCCCTAACTACAGAATCTAACGTTCTGAAGCCTGCATAATCTAAAATAATTTTTTCTTCAGGAATGCCTCGTTCAACAAGTGCTTCCTTAAAAGCTTGAGGCTCGTTATAATTGGTATTTCCGTTATCTCCGCTTACCAGAACATAGTCTATTTTATCGGCTTTGTATAATTTTTCTACGGCATTTATTCTATATAAAAAAAATAAATTTATTTGCCCTCCTACCGTATATTTTGCGGTACCTAGTACCATTCCTACTTTATGTTTTGGAATTTCTGAAAGCTTAGTGGTGATTCGTGTTTCTGAAAAAGAGTTGATGCGCCAGTTTGCCAGGACAATTACAAGCAGTGTAATTAACCCCAAAAATAAAACCCATGTTATTACTTTTTTTATTGACATAATCTTGCAATTGAAAAATTAAAATATGTGGCTGGAAAAGGCTCTCTTCTTAAGGTATAATGCCACCATTCTTTTGCATAGGCTCTAAATCCAAATTTAGCCATGGCTTGTTTTAAAATTTGCCTGTTATTTTTTTGAGCTTTGGTGATACTTGTTGTATTGTGATGTGATATTTCTCCAAAATAATCGTAAGCTCCTCCCATATCTAAAGGTTGTTTTGTTTTGGCATTTATTAGGGTTAAATCTACTGTGCTTCCTCTACTATGCCCAGATTTACTAGCAATGTATCCTTTTTTAAATAGCTTGCTTTTATCTATAGTGGGGTAAAATTTAGCTTTTGTTATCGTGTCTGATTTTACTTTTGCCCAAGCCACAAAGTAATCTACTGCCTGTTGCGGACGGTAGGCATCGTATATTAATAATTCATAGCCTTGCTTTTTTAGGTATGTCTGGACTTTTGCTAATGCACTTGCTGCCGGAATACTTAAAAAAGCTAAAGGATCCTCATAGCCGTGTACAATTTTACCTGTAAAATTATCTTGTGTAGCATATTTTAGCTCTACGGCTAAACCTGGAATTTGCTTATCGAGATTAATAAAGCCTTTAGGAGCTTGTGCAAAAACCTTAAGAAAAGAAAAAAAGCAGAAAAATAAAATTATAAGACGCAACATATCCTTTGTATTAGTATAATACAAAATTAAGCATCTATGTGATAGAAATTAGTGTCTAAACCAATTTTCTATAGCTTGATCTATTTCTACACGCGATACAAAAACACCATCTGTAGTTGGGTTAGAAAGGCATCCGTATTTTTCTAAATAAATCATTTTTTCTACAAGTTCATCGATTGTAAACTGATTAGGAAGCTCATCGATTACTTGTTTTAATTGTTCTTTAGCTATCATGAATTAAAAAACTTGTATCCTTAAAGCAAAGATACAAGTTTTCAGTTTAACTTTTTATTAAGAAAAATTTATTTTACCAAATACTCTTTTGTATGTTTTTCCCACACATGGTAACGTACTTCAAAGCCTTCTGGTACATAGATTACTATTGGCAGCTTCGAATTGTAATTTACCGTTAATCGTTCTCCTGTAATAAATTTGGTTACTTTTTCATTATCTAAACATGCCATTTGCGTGCTTATAACTTCTGCATTAGAATCAAATGTGTAATATGTGTATCCCCAACCTTTTAATAAATGTTCTTCTAAATTTCCTAGAAAACCGTGCCTGTTACAAATATCTACGGCAATTTCTTTTCCTGGCGAAAACTCTATAGAGAAATTAGCTTCGTTTTCTAACTTAGGAAGTGTAATTATTTTGCGTTCATACCCTTTTTCTGCTTTTGGGTACATCGAGAAATCTACTTCTTGCTTAGGTAAATTTTCTAAATCTAATGCCTTTGTCATTTTTTGAGTAGATTGATTATTATTTTTTGTTGCTGTTGTGTTTACAGATACACAACTTGTAAATGTAAATAATAAGCCTGCAAAAAGAAGTACTCCTAATGTGGTTAGTTTTTTCATGTTTTTATTAATTTATTGTAAGTAAAAACAAAGGTTGCACCATAAATCTAATCTTCCAAGATTTTTAATAGTTTATTAGGATAATCGGTAATAATTCCATTTACATTAATCGCTATTAATCGTTTCATTTCGGTAGTATCATTTACCGTCCAAGGGATAACCTGCATTTTTTTATTTTTTATTTCAACCACTGTTTTTTCATCTGTAAGAAGCTTGTAATTAGGGCTGTAAATTTCTGGTGCAAAACTAAGTTTATTCATATTTTCCTCGAATGTTCCCTTTCCTACCAAATAAGCTAACTTTATATGTGGGTAATTTTTGTGCATTTGTTCTAAAACTTCTGGATCAAACGATTGAATGTTTATATTTTCCTCCAATCCAAATGCTTTCACCTCTTTCATTACTAAATCTACAAATACGCTAGGAACTGGCTGAAATTTATCATATTGCTTTGCAGCAGATTTTATTTCAATATTATATTTTATAGGAGGTAAGCTATTCGCTTTTATATATTTTTCTACTTCTGTAAAAACTTCAGCTAACAAAGGTTTGTAAAGTTCTTGATGTTTTTGCTCTGGAAACGAATTGTTTTTTCTAGTTCCTACATCAAATTTTTTAATACTATCGTAAGGCATTGTATATAAATTGTACGCCTTTTCTTCTGTTTTAGAAATGGGTGTTCCGTTAGGTAAGTTTACATACGAAGCTTTCATATAAGGCTCATGAGAAACTACTACTTTATTATCGCTAGAAATAACCACATCTAACTCTAAAACATCTACCCCCATTTGGGTTGCGCTTATAAAACCAGGAATAGTATTTGCGGGAAAATAACCTTGGTCTCCACGATGCCCTTGTACTTCTACTGTTTTTTTATCCATCGTTGTATTACAACTTATTAGTCCTACAAAAGTACCTAATATTAAAAGTCGTTTTCCTAATTTCATTGTTTTTTATTTAAAAAACCGCCCAGAGAGCTTTGCTATATTTACTCTATTGCTTCAATAACAAAATAAAGATATATTTACAAATTCACTATTATTTACGCTCGGCCTCTAGGCAGTTTAATTATAGGGTTATTTTAAAATTTTATAACTGCTTGTTGCGGTATGTGTTTTCCCGTAACGATCGGTTACCTTTACTTCTATTTTATGTGTACCTTCGTTGAGTTTGGTTGGAAGTTTAGCTTTCCAAAGGTGGGTACTTTCCATGGCATTAGAGCCTCTTCTGCCCTCCATTAGTGTTGTAGAGGTTTCCCATTCATATAAACCTACTTCATAGGCAGGGTCTTGTTCTCTTGTATAATGCATTTTTTTCCAATCTCCTCCGTCTATACGATAGTAAAGCTTATCGTTTTCGCTTCCCATAAAATAATTTACGTATAAACGAGACCTGGTTCTTTTATCTTTTTTAAGAACTTTTGGTGCAAAAATTTCCATTTGATAATCGTCAGAATTTCCTGCTACTTTATAAGCTATACGATACTGATTTCCATCAAAATGGATAAAAGCATAACCTTTTGGAGTCCCGTCTCTCATGGTAGAAATTGGTACGCCATCTTTGTTTAATTTCCCTGAATACCAATCGCCCGAAGTGGTTCCTACATTATAGTGATGGTGTGGTTTATCTTGGTGCCACCCCATGCTTTTATCAAAAAAATCTTGACGCTGAATATGGGTATGTGCCGATAAAGAAAGTGTATTAGGATAATCTTTTAATAAATCGAATAAACGCTGACGATGTGCATCGTTAAACGGATCGCCTTTAGGTTCGCTAATAGGAATATGAAAAGCCAATACAATAAGGTGATCTTTAGGTACATATTTTAAATCGTTTTTTACAAAAGCTAACTGATCATCTCTAAAACCACCCCAATAGCCTTTTCCGTCACGTGGGTCTGGATACAAAACATCGTCTAGCACTATAAAATGTACTTTCCCAACATTATACGCATAATTTGCTGGCCCAAAATGAGCCTCGAAAGTTTCGTCTGAGTATTTATCTTCTTTTACATCAAAATTTAAATCGTGATTTCCTAATACGTTGTACCAAGGTATTCCTACTCGTTTTGTAGCCAAAATATAAGGATTAAACAGATCTAAATTATCGCCTACCAAATCTCCTAAACTCAATCCAAAGCTTACATTTTCTACCCCTTCAAGTTCTTTTACAATGCCTTCGGCAAAAAAAGCAACTTCCTCTTCGGTATAAGGCTGTGGATCTCCGAAAATTAAACTTGTAAACCTTTCAGACTCTTCTATTGGAAATAATCCGAAGTTGATTTTTCGTGGTAATTTCCCAGTAGGTGCTACGCCCTTAAATTTTGTTTTTGGCGACCCGTTAGGTTTATGAATATAAAAAAACTGAGGCAGATTATTTGCATCTACAGGAACTTGGTATCCGCTTGGTTTTATTACCGAAATAATAGCATCGTCTGAAACTGGTAATGAATATTTTCCGTTTTTATCGGTCAACACCACTTCTACCCCATTGGTAACAGCAACATTTTCTATCCCTTTCTCTCTACGGTCTTGCTTCCCATTTTTATTAATATCCTGGTAAACTACTCCTTTTGCAGTATCTTGTGCAACGCCTAGCATCCCAAATAGGCATACACCTAGTGTAAATAATACTTTTTTCATGTTTTTATATTTTAAGATTGAATATCCCACCAAACTTTTTTATTAATTTCATCACCTCCCATACGTTCAACGGCTTCTTGATAGCTATTGAAATTTCTATCTATTTCGTTAATTGGATAGTACATACGCGTAGGTAATTCTTGATTGTTTAACATTTCTGAAGTTGTTGGCAACTGCGGCAAGCCTGTACGTCTCATCTCGAACCAAGCTTGATAATCTGTAAAAAACAGCGCGTAATATTTCTGCAGTAAAATTTGTTCTAAACTGCCATTATATGCTGTAAAAGGCGTATCGAAATAGGTTTCTGGCATTTCGATTTCCCAAAACTCTATAGCTGATGTTACGGCATTTTTATAGTGCATTTCTGCATCTGAAAAATATCCACGTTGTGCCAATTCTGCTTTCATAAATTCTACCTCTGCATACGTTAAAATAGGAATTTTTAAAGGTGCTGTTGCTAATGAATTTTTCACTCCCGAAGGTGTAGCAATTGTATCGGGAAGTGGTGTGTTTACAAAATCTATAGGTAAACCTATATAACCAAGGTAATCTCCTTCGCCTTCTTCCGAGTATTCTCTTGCTTCTCCTGCAAATACTGGTAATCTAGGGTCTTCAAAATTATTAAGGTTATCGATAAAAAAAGCGGTGTAATACCTAAATGTACCAAAATCTTGAGGCCTATCCCAAGGTGACATTAACGGAGCTATACCGTCTAGGTACAAGGTGGCTTCCTCATCTCTATCGGTGAAAATTGGATAAGTTGTTGGATTTTCTAGCATGTTTTGCATTTTAGAAAAAGCACCAACTTCTGTACGATTAGATACTCTTAGCAATAAACGTAAATGCAATGAATTGGTGAATTTTTGCCATAATTTACTATTGTTATGAAACAATATATCTTCAACATACACCATTCCTTCCTCATGGTTATATAAGGCATTTGCTTCTTCTAAATCTAAAAATATTTGGCTGTAAATATCTTTTTGTGGTGTAAATGTAGGAAACCAAATTCCTTCTTCTCCTAATGAAGCTTCTGCAGCAGGAACATCTCCAAAACAATCTGTTAAAATAGATAATGCGTATGCTTTTAATGTTAAAGCGATTGCTTTATAATTATCAAGATTATCACGCTCGGCAGCTAAATGCATTTCTCTTACATTGTTTAAAACATTGTAATAATCATTCCAAGTACTAGAGCCGATATTCTCGTTAAAATCGTAAAAATGTGGGGCGTCGGTAAAATCTTCCGAGGCAACAAACATTTGTGTAACGGGAGCGGTAATATTACGCATTTGTACCGCATTACGTTTTGCTAATTTATAAATTATAGGGTTTAGGTTACTCCCTGCCGTCATTTCCGACAGTTTGTTGGGGTCTGTATTAGCTTCATCAAAATCTTTAGTACATGAAAACAATAAAGTTAAGCTACAAAAGATAAGTATTGTTTTTATATTTTTCATTTGTATTAATTTTTTAGATTAAAATCCGAATTTCACATTAAGTCCAAACTCTGTAGGTACAGGTAATTGTCCTACTTCTGCCCCAGGATGCATACTGGTACCACCAGCAAGACCTGCTACTTCTGGGTCGTAAATTGGAAAATCTGATAATACAGCTAGGTTTCTTCCGTAAAGCGATAAGCTTAGTTTATTTAAGAAGGTGCGTTCGAGTGTTTTTTTAGAAAAATCGTATGAAAGACTTACTTCTCTAAGTTTTACAAAAGATGCATCAAACGAGTTTGCTTCTGTATTTGCAAGTTTATAATGTGCATCATAATAGGTTGCTATAGGAAGTGCTTTGGTGTTTGGTGAGTAAGTACCATCTGCATTTTCTACAACCCCTTTTCCTACAAGTTCTCCTGCTTCACGACCTGCTAATGTGTGTTTTAGTTTACCTTGTTGTGTTAATTTATGGTGTGTATGTGAGTAGATTTTCCCGCCATATTTCCCGTCTATTTGCACATGCATTCTAAAATTTTTATAGGTAAATGTATTGCTAAAGCCAGCGGTCCATTTTGCTTGGGTATCGCCTATATAAATAACTTCACTTGTCATTTGAGGAGTTCCTTTAGAGTTATAGATAATTTCTCCTGCGTCATTACGCTCAAAGCCACGCCCGTATAAAGCTGCTGGCGACCCTCCTTCTACTGCCATCAATTTAGCTCCAGAAGAACTTAACATCTCAAACAAACCATTCTCTACACTTTCTGGAAGGGATAATACTTTCCCTTCATTTTTAGCCCAATTTAGGTGAGTGGTCCATTTAAAATTGTCTGTTTTTATAGGAGTTGCTCTTAGAAGTAGTTCTATCCCTCGGTTTCTAACTTCTCCTGCGTTAATAATTGCACTGCTATAGCCTGTAGAGTATGCTAATGGTCTCTGTAAGATTTGGTTTTTAGAGTTGGTTTGATATACCGCTGCGTCTAATTTTAAACGGTTGTTAAAAAATCTCACATCAAAACCTGCTTCGATATTAAGGGTTACTTCTGGTTTAAAATCTTTATTATATAAACTTGTTGGGGCATTTACAGAACCTGGAAAATCTGAACGCCCGTAGTATTTTTGAGTTTTATAACGATTTCCATAAGCTCCAGCTCCTCCAACTTCAGAAACAGAAGCTCTTAATTTAGCAAAACTAATTGCTTTAGGCATTTCTAGGGCTTCGCTTAGAATAAAGCTTGCGTTGGCTGATGGAAAGAAATAAGAACGGTTATGAGCTGGTAGTACACTATTCCAATCGTTTCTTCCTGTTAAATCTAGGAAAAGCATTTTTTTCCATCCTAAAGAAACTAAACCGTATACACTGTTTACTTTGTTAAACCCATTATATTCGCTGGTTAACAACGACGTCCCGTTAGATAACATGTATTGTCCAGGAATTTCTAAACCTTCTGCCCAAGAATCTTGGCGTCTGTATTCGTAATCCATTCGGTTTCCTCCAACATTGGCTTCTAGCTCTAAGTTTCCAAAGGTGTTTTTATAGGTAAGTAAAACGTCTAAATTGGTTTCTTTCTTTAATACTTTAGTGGTACGATAATACCCTCGAGCATATCGGTTCACATCGTACGGACGTTCTTGGTCCATTGCTTTATTGTACATGTTTAAAGCTCCTCTTGCCATTAAGGTTAAATTGGGTACTATTTCATAATCTAACTTTACATTTCCCGTTATGGCATTTTGATCTAAAGAGTTTTGAATTTCATAAGCAATCGCATAAGGGTTATCTATATAACTACTATATGGGCGAATCATATCTATGTTTTCTTCTCCTTTTCTCCAAATAGGCTTGTACCAATCTAAATCTACGTTAGGGTTTTGGAAAATCATAAAATAACCTATAGAATGGTTGTTATAACCTTGCCCAGGTAAGTTATCACTGGTACGATTACGGTAATTTACAATAGAGCTCAACTTCATTCTGTCTGATATTTGATGAGAAGCATTTACCGAAAGAGATAATTGTTCATATCCAGTATTAGGCATCACCCACTCATTTTTAGTATGTGTAATAGAGCTTCGGATGCTTCCTTTTTCGCTACCTCCATCAAGAGTAATATTTTGTGTTTGCGTAATACCTGTACGCCAGAAATCTTTACGGTTGTCTTTATAAGGTCTCCATAAGGTTCGTTCTGCTCCCTGCCCTTCTAGTTCAGGGTCGTATTGAAAGTAATATTGCCCGTCAAATTTAGGTCCGAATGCACTACTGCTTCCTTTGGTACTGTTCCCATCTTCAGATGCTCCATAGCTATAGAATAATCTATCGTTATACGCCACAGGATTTCCGTTTGCATCGGTTGCTGGTTTTAAGTATCCTCCTTTACCGCTTCCTTGTCCGTACTCATATTGCCAATCTGGCCAACGGGTAATAACATCAAATTTTGTATTAGAGCTAACCGTTACCCCTAATCCTTTCTTTTTATTCCCTGATTTTGTGGTAATAATAATAGCCCCATTTGCAGATTGATATCCGTATAAAGCAGCTGCAGAAGCTCCTTTTAACACAGAAATACTCTCGATATCCTCTGGGTTTAAATCTGATATAGCATTACCAAAATCTATTGGGGTATCGTTATTTCCAGAGCCTCCCATATATCCGTTAGTAGCTCCAGAGCCTGAAAACTCATTCTGAATCGGAATTCCGTCTATTACTATTAGCGCTCCATTATTACTAGGGTCTAAAGAGCTGTTTCCGCGTAATACAATTTGTTGCGAACTTATTGGTCCGCCCACACCATTTATGGTAAGCCCAGGAACTTTACCTTTTAATGCTTCGGACCAGTTGTTAGGTCGTGCCTCCATAAGCTCTTCTGAAGTAACCGTTTGTTGGGCGTAGCCTAATTTTTTCTCTTCTCTTTTTATACCTAATGCCGTTACTACTACTTCGTCTAAAGCATTGGTGCTTTCTTCTAAAATAATGGTTCCTAGATTAAGTTTTGTAACATTAATCTCTTTTGGAGTAAAGCCTAAAAAAGTTACCACAACGGTTGTAGGTAGCTGATTTACTTTTAGGTAAAATTTTCCGTCAAAATCTGTACTTGTTCCTAGGTTTGTTCCTTTCTGAATAATACTTGCTCCAGGCAAAGGCACGCCTTCTTTATCGGTTATTTTTCCTGTAAGGGTATATTTTTGCGGAGCAGCAACAGTAATATTTTGATTGATTACTTGAACGCTAAATCCTGTTTTTAAACTAATATAATCCAATACGCTTTGAAGCTCTTTATTTTTAAAATCTACGGTAAAGCGTTGAGGGTATTTTTTTACATGCTCATCAAATACAAAAGTGTAGTGGGTTTGTTTTTCTATGGCAGAAAAAACTTCTGTAAGGACTGCGTTTTCTACCTGTAAGTTTAATGTTGTTGAATTTTCATTCGCATAAAGCGATGTTTGGCATAGTAATATAAATGCCCATAAAAAATTAAGTTGTTT
Organism: Mesonia hippocampi; assembly: GCF_014197445.1. Taxonomy (GTDB): domain Bacteria; phylum Bacteroidota; class Bacteroidia; order Flavobacteriales; family Flavobacteriaceae; genus Mesonia; species Mesonia hippocampi. The sequence goes on from NZ_JACIFO010000005.1 coordinate 140,711, forward strand.
CTTAAAATACTGATTTTTAAAAAATAATTGTAATTTCGTATTCATTTTTAAAACGGCTATAATTGGTTTGTAGTCTTTTTTTAGTATGCCTTGTTTCTGTTGCAGCAGAAGTGAGGCTTTTTTTGTTTCTAAATACTTTTCTTTCTTATAATAAATCGTTTTTGAGTTAGTGTATCTATTTTCAGTTTCTTTAAAAAAGTAATACTTTGCAGCACTTCGCTAAGTTTTGCATCTTTATACTTCCCGGTAACAGTCATATTTTGCACCATAGTATCTGGAATATTAATTTTTACCGAAAACCAGTTTTCTAAAATCGCACTCGTTTCTGCCAAACTGGTATTGTTTAGAATAATTGTATTTTCTCGCCATGCATCAACTTCATTAGCCGTTATTTGATTAGGTTTAAAATTACGCGACTGGAGTTTAACTTGTTCATTTCTAACCAACACAACTTTTTGCATATCTGTAAGTCTGGTTACTTCTACTTTTCCGCTAGAAACATTAACAGAAGGTTGTACATTTTTATACGTATTTACATTGAATGATGTTCCTAAAACTTGTATTTGTAATTTTTCTGTTTGTACCTGAAAAGGATGGAGCGTATCGCGATAAACATCGAAAAAAGCCTCTCCTTCTAGTTGTATGGTTCTATTGTTTTTAAATGGTAATGTATAGCTTAATGTTGTATTTCTGTTTAGCCAAACTTCAGAGCCATCTGGAAGTATAATTTGTTTAGGAGTAATTCCTGCTGTTTCTGTAACAGGTTTGGGATTGGTAAATAAAAATTGATATCCTAAAATTAAACCCAATAATACAGCTACCGATGCTGCTGCACTAAACCAATTGGTATTCCAAAACCGAGATGAAGAAACTGGTTTAGTTTTTTGGGTTATTGCTGTAAAGAGCTTTTGCTTTGTAGCCTCCTTATCTAAAGAGTATGGATTTAATTGTAGTTTTTCCAATAACGCTTCAAGCTGTTCTCTTTCTTTATCAGAGCAGGTGTTTGCTAAATATTTTTCTGTTAGTGTATAAAATTCTTTTCTAGTCAACGTATATCTTTTTTAGCAAGTACTTATACATAGCGTATACACGTAACCGAAATTTAAGGCTTAACGCTTTGTTAAACTTAAAGCAAATTAGCTAACATTAAACTAACAATGCTAGTACCATGCTTATATAAAATAAGCCATCGGTTTTATTTTTAAGAATTTTTAAGGCGTTGCTTATATGAGTTTCTACAGTTCGTTTAGAAAGCTTTAGTCGAGTAGCTATTTCCTGATTTGTTAGTTTTTCTTGCCTGCTTAGTAAAAACACTTCTTTACATTTAGGAGGCAATTGTGCTATCTGATTTTCTAATTGAAGTTCTAATTCTGAATATTCTAAAATACTCTCTGGAGAAGATGAAAACGGTGTATCGGTCAATACTAAAAGTTGTTCCTCTGTAAATTGAAGTTTTTTTACATGTTTTACAACTTGATATTTTACAGCTTTAAACAAATAGCCCTCTAGGTAGGTTACTTGTAAATCTGTTTTCCTTTCCCACAGGCTTATATAGACTTCTTGTACAATATCTTCGCAAACCTTTGCGTCTGCATAAATTTTATACGCATAAGCATATAAACGCTCCCAGTATTTATCAAAAAGCATTTTAAAGGCGTTATGGTTGCCTTTTTTCATGGCTTCTAGAAGCTCTTTGTCTGATAATGTGAAGGATAACTTTTTCATTTACTTAGATAACAAATGAAAAAATTATCCCTTGTTTATTTTTATATTTAGGTTTAAGTTTTCGTTAAGAAAAACAAGATTCTTTAACGATTATACGTTGAATCTAAAATGCATTATATCGCCATCTTTAACAATATACTCCTTTCCTTCTATTCCCATTTTTCCTGCTTCTTTTACTTTAGCTTCACTACCATAAGTAACATAGTCTTGATAACTCATTACTTCGGCCCTAATAAAGCCTTTCTCAAAATCGGTATGGATAACTCCTGCTGCTTGTGGTGCGGTTGCTCCAATAGGCACCGTCCAAGCTCTTACTTCTTTTACTCCTGCGGTAAAATAGGTTTGTTGGTTTAACAACTTGTATGCTGCTCGGATAAGTTTAGCGGCTCCGGGTTCATCTAGCCCTATATCGGCAAGAAACATTTGGCGCTCGTCATAATCTTCTAACTCTGCAATATCTGCTTCGGTACCTACAGCTAATACCAAAACTTCGGCATGCTCATCTTTAACGGCTTCTTTTACTTTTTCCACGTAGGCATTTCCTGTTGCAGCAGCTGACTCATCTACATTACATACATAAAGTACAGGTTTATCGGTAATAAACTGTAATGGATGCACAAATTCTTTACGATCGTCCTCTGTTATTTCAATAGCTCGTACAGATTTCCCTGCTTCTAAACCTTCTTTTATTAATAATAAAGTTGCCTCTTCTCGCTGTGCATCTTTATTTCCTGTTTTTGCTGCACGCTTAACTTTATCTAACTTTTTTTCTACCGTTTCTAAATCTTTCAACTGCAGCTCAATGTCTATGGTTTCTTTATCTCTAATAGGATCTACGCTACCATCTACGTGTACAATATTATCGTTATCAAAACAACGTAATACGTGGAGGATTGCATCGGTCTCTCGAATATTTCCTAAAAACTGATTTCCTAAACCTTCTCCTTTGCTTGCTCCTTTTACTAAGCCGGCAATATCTACAATCTCTACGGTTGCGGGCAATACGCGTTCTGGGTTTACTAATTCTTCAAGCTTAAGCAATCTTGGGTCTGGTACATTTACCACCCCTATATTAGGTTCTATTGTACAAAATGGAAAGTTTGCACTTTGTGCCTTTGCATTAGATAAACAATTAAACAAAGTTGATTTCCCTACGTTTGGTAAGCCTACAATTCCTGCTTTCATAGATTTGGTAAAATTTAAATAAGCTGCAAAGATATACAATGCTAGATAATGTTCTTAAATTTTTTAAAAATAAAAAGCCGCCTTAAGGCAGCTTTTATTATAACTTTGTATTAGTATTATTTTTTAATCATGGTGCATAAAAGCTTGCTTTTGCAGCAATTGCTCATCTGTCTCTACATGGTTATCGTCTGGAACACAACAATCTACTGGACATACCGCTGCACATTGTGGTTCTTCATGAAAGCCTTTACATTCTGTACACTTATCGGGCACAATGTAATAGAACTCGTCACTTATTGGCTCTTGAGCATCTTCGGCATTAACCGATTTACCCGTGGTTAATACAATATCGCCTCCTAAATCAGTTCCATCAGCATAACGCCAATCGTCTGCTCCTTCATAAATTGCCGTGTTTGGACACTCTGGCTCACAGGCTCCGCAATTTATACATTCATCTGTTATTATTATAGCCATTATTTTCTGTTTATTATGTGTAACTTTGTACAAAAATAACGCCATTAGCCTAGATAACCAAATAATATGAACACGGAAAATCGTATTGCTGCTTTTGCAGAATTAGGAGATCTTTTTAGAAACTATAATAATAGTGAGAATTTAAACAACGCTTTACACCAAAAGTATTTACATCTGTTACAAGAAGCGGCTAAGCAAAGTATACATTATAATGGTTGGTTTACACCAGAAAATATAACTTTTGCCATACAGCAATGGGGCGGTTTACTAACCAAAGAAAACCTATCTGATTGGTTATCTAACTACGCTTTACCCCATACTACCCCTAAAAATATTGGAATTGTGATGGCAGGAAATATTCCGTTGGTAGGTTTTCACGATTTTTTAAGTGTACTTATTTCTGGACATAATGTAGTTATAAAATTATCTTCTAATGATAAGTTACTACTTCCGGTTATTGCTCACTTTCTAACAGAATTATCTAGCGAGTTTAGCAATGCGATTGTTTTTGAAAAAGAACAATTAAAAAACTTTGATGCCGTAATTGCTACGGGGAGTAATAATACCGCTCGTTATTTTGAATATTATTTTGGGAAATTCCCAAGTATTATAAGAAAAAACAGAAACTCGGTAGCGGTACTTACAGGAAAAGAAACCCAAGAGGAGTTAAGCGCTCTTGCTGAAGATATTTTTAGATACTACGGCTTGGGATGTAGAAATGTTGCAAAACTTTTTGTGCCTAAAAATTATAACTTTGATAGTTTTTTTAAAGCTATTTTTAACTGGCAAGATATTATCAATCAACATAAATATGCTAATAATTACGACTATAACAAAGCCGTATATTTAATGAGCGAAATTAAATTACTCGATAATGGATTTTTAATGCTAAAAGAAGATACTTCTTACAGCTCGCCTATTGCATGTTTATTTTATGAATTCTATGAAGATGAAGCTCAGTTGTTGGCAGAGTTAGAAAACAGCAAACAAGTACAATGTATTGTAAGCAAAAATCATATTCCGTTTGGGCAATCTCAACAACCTCAACTACATGATTATGCCGATGGCATAGACAGTATCGAATTTTTAAGAAATTTATAATACGAGAAACACTTTAATAATGAAGAAACATAATTTTAGTGCTGGTCCGTGCATACTTCCCGCAGAGGTGTTTCAACAAGCATCAGAAGCTGTTTTAGATTTCAACAACTCTGGACTTTCTATTTTAGAAATTTCTCACCGCAGTAAAGATTTTGTTGCAGTTATAGAAGAAGCCCGCAACTTGGCTTTAGAGTTATTACAACTTGACAACAATAAGTACACCGCTCTTTTTTTACATGGAGGTGCCAGCATGCAATTTTTAATGACTCCGCATAATCTATTAGAAAAAAAAGCCGCCTATTTAAATACCGGAACCTGGGCAAGTAAAGCTATAAAAGAAGCCAAATTGTTTGGAGAAGTTATTGAAGTTGCCTCTTCTGAAGATAAAAATTTTAATTACATTCCTAAGAATTTTGAAATTCCAACCGGTATAGATTACTTTCATTGCACAAGTAACAATACCATTTATGGCACTCAATTAAAATCCTTTCCTAAGAGTAATGCACCTTTGGTTTGCGATATGAGTAGCGATATTTTCTCTAGAGACATCGATTATTCTCAGTTTGATCTAATCTATGCGGGAGCTCAAAAAAATATAGGTCCAGCAGGAACTACGCTTGTAATCATCAACAAAGCAATCTTAGGAAAAGTTTCTCGTAAAATTCCTTCTATATTAGATTACAAAAGCCATATAGAAAAAGAGAGTATGTTTAACACACCATCGGTTTTTGCTATTTATACTTCTCTACTTAATTTACGTTGGCTAAAAAAACAAGGCGGTGTTTCTGCCTTAGCAAAAATAAATAAACACAAAGCCGAACTTTTATACGCAGAACTAGACAGAAATCCTTTATTTACTCCGTATGCAAACAAAGAGGACCGCTCATTAATGAACATTACATTTAACTTAGCAAATCCAGAACTTAGTCATACTTTTGATGCACTTTGGCAACAAGCAGGAATCAATGCCCTTAATGGCCACCGAAGTCTTGGTGGTTACAGAGCCTCTATATACAACGCCCTCACTGTAGAGAGTGTACAATTACTTACCGAAGTAATGCAAGAATTAGAAAACAAAGCATAACCTATAAACTACCACCATGAATATTTTAGCTAACGACGGAATTTCGGAAAGCGGAATAAAAAAACTAAGCCAAAAAGGCTTTAATGTAGACACCACAAAAGTTGCTCAAAACCAACTTATCAACTACATAAACAACAAGCAAATAGAAGTACTTTTAGTACGTAGTGCTACCCAAGTAAACAAAGCGCTTATCGATGCCTGTCCGCAATTAAAAATTATAGGTCGTGCTGGCGTTGGTTTAGACAACATCGATGTTGCTACGGCAGAAAAAAAAGGCATCAAAATAATTAACACCCCTACGGCTTCATCTAGAAGTGTTGCCGAACTGGCTTTTGCTCACATACTTGGCGGAAGTAGATTTTTACACCAAACTAACCGCGATATGCCTTTGGATGGCGATATGCGTTTTAAAGAGTTGAAAAAATTAAGCACAGGAAACGAGTTAAAAGGAAAAACCCTGGGCATTATAGGTTTAGGAAGCATCGGGAAAGAATTAGCTAAACTTGGTATTGGTTTTGGCATGAACGTAATAGCACATACCATAACCGATAAACCTAACGAAAAGATACGTTTAGATTTCTTTGACGGACAATATTTAGAAGTCAACATCCCACTCCAAACAAAAGAAAACCTTTTAAAACAAGCCGATTTTATATCGGTACACGTACCTGCACAAAAAAATTACCTTATTGGAGAAGAGGAATTTAATTATATAAAACCTGGAGCTGCAATTATTAACACGGCTAGAGGTGGTGTTATCGATGAGGTTGCATTGGTTAATGCCCTAGAAAATAAAAAAATAAAATTTGCAGGTTTGGATGTTTTCGAAAAAGAACCTCAACCAGAAGTACAATTACTCATGCAGCCAGAAATGTCGTTAAGTCCACATATTGGTGGTGCCACTCATGAGGCTCAAGAACGTATAGGAGAAATTCTCGCAGAGCAAATAATAAAAATTTATAATGTTTAAAAAAGTTGCATGAAAAAGCTTAAAGAGCGTTGGAATATTAGCTCTAACTTCCAGTTAACTATTATATTTATAGTGTTTGCCATTACAGGTTCATTATCAGCTTATCTTGGCAAGCCTGTTTTAGCATTTTTTAATATTAACGGCGAATTATTTGGAGATTCATTTTTAGGGAAAACCTTATATTTAATCCTTAGGTTACTAATTATTTTCCCTATTTATCAGGTATTACTGGTTTTTATAGGGTTTCTTTTCGGGCAATTTAAGTTCTTTTGGAATTTTGAAAAGAAAATGCTTAAACGTTTAGGACTCGGTTTTTTGTTTAAATAAAGTACAATTAACTCATAACCTTTTAAGTATACAACGTATTTTTTATCCTTGTAAAAAAGCAAAATAAAATTTAATCTTAAAAAAATCTAAAATCAATTATAATTTCAGAGAACATAGATAAAAATACCAATAAATTAAGTATCTTAGAGTAATTATTAACCCTAATAACTATACCCTATGGATATTAACTTTAATTATGTACATGTTACAGCTAGTGATCGTTTAGAAGGTGCTACCACCCAAAAGCTTAACCAATTAAAAGGGCGTTACGATTTTATTGTAGGTGCTCAAGTTTATTATAAGAAAGAAAATGCTAGTAACCCTGAGGAAGGAAAAATTGTAGAGATAGAATTAAGTATTCCTGGACCAAGATTATTTGCTACGGCAAGTCAAAATAATTACGATTCTTCTTTACAAAGTGTAATAGATGACCTTAAACGACAATTAGAAAAACGCAAAGGAAAAATGAGTGTGCGTTAGTACAAAATAAAATAGCCTTTATAAAATATCAAAAGCCAGTAGATTACTCTACTGGCTTTTTAAATAAAATCAATGAAATATTGAAAACTAATCTATTTGCTTTTTATAAAAAATATACAACCAAATAACCCGAGATAACCGGTAGTTAAAAACACTAAGTAAAACTGTAGCAATAACCACCACCAAGAAAACATTAAGCGGAGATAACCCCATAAAATACCAAAATATAACCAAGCTGGTTATCATTTCGGCACAAGCTAACGAGTAGCTTACATACATTGCTCCGTAAAAAAAACCTGTTTCTATCTCGAACTTAAAATTACATTTATCGCAATACTTCTTCATTTTAGGCATTTTTAATAAAAAAATACTGCCTTTATGCTCATACATATCTCCTTCTTGACAATTAGGACATTTACACTTTAATATATTTGTAATTTTGCTCATATTAGACAACTTAAAAGTTATGCAATATTACAATAGCATCTAAAAACTAGCGTTATAGTTTTTTCGCTTATTCTTGTACTTTTTAGACATTAATTTATGAAAACACCTGTTTTAAAAATAGAACAATTTAAACAAGCAGAACCCTTAACCGATTTTTACATCAATACCATTGCAAACCATATAAATGAAAATAAAAACTTAATTAGCAAATCGCATAAACATAATTTTTACCTTTGTGTACTGTTTACTAAAGGAGAAGGAATACATGAAATAGATTTTAGCTCCTACCCTATAAAACCAGGAAAAGTATTCTTTTTACGGCCTGGCCAAACCCACGCATGGAAATTTACCAGCCCGCCCGAAGGCTATATCTTTTTTCACTCAAAAGAATTTTACGAATTAAAATTTTTAGAACACAAACTAAAATCTTTCCCTTTTTATTATTCTTTCCAAAACCCTCCTGTATTAACGTTATCTAAAAAATCTGTAGATTTTCTACAAAAAAAATATGAGGAAATTTATCATGAATTCCAACACAACGAAGCCTTTAGGGCTTTAAAAATTGTAAACCTTATTAACGGTATTTATATCGATTTACTAAGAGAATACACCGCAACCATAAACTTAGAAAAGTTTATTTCTGTAAATTATTTAACCATTTTAGAAAACCTTGAACAGCTTATAAATACCTATTTTTTAAAAGAAAAATTACCCCGATTTTATGCCGATAAACTTAGCATTACCACCAAACATTTAAATAGAGTTGTAAAAGAAACCATTAGTAAAACTACTTCAGAATTAATTGCCGACCGTATACTTTTAGAAGCTAAACGAATGATGGTACACTCTGATGAGAGCTTAACAAACATCGCTAGTTTATTAGAGTTTTCAGACTACGCGTATTTCTCTAAAATATTTAAAGCAAAAACAGGACTAACTCCTTCTAATTTTAGAAAAAAATACGGTTAATTAATGAAGTAATTCTAAGGCTTTTTCCAATAAAAGACACTAAAAACTTTACGGATTCTGAAAAATATAAACTTCGGTTGCTCCTGCGCCATATTGCTGATAACTTGCTTCGTAAAATTTTATATTATCATAACGCCTTAGCATTGTTTCTAGTTCCTGACGTAAAACTCCTTGACCTACACCATGTATAAAAACAACGCGCTGCATACGTTTATAAATAGCAAAATCAAGTTGTTGTTTTGCAGTATCTAACTGGATGTTTAACATATCAAAATTCGATAAGTTTTTGGTTGAATTTGTTAGTTTTTCAATATGTAAATCTACCTCTAATACAGGGGTTTGTTTGGTTCTTTTTTGGATTGGCTTTTTTTTCTTTTGGGGTTCTTTTTCTGTTAATGCTGCTTTTACATCGCTGGTATATACCTCGATAGTAGTAGTGTTTATTTTTACCACCGCTTGTATAGGAAAACGCAACTGAAAACCATCTGATGTTTCCAACAACACCTCATTTGCATCAACAGCAATAACTTCACCTTGCAAATCCTCATCGATAAGTGCTACATAATCGCCTTTAGTTATCATGTTTAGCAGGCTTTTTTTCTATAGGTTCTTCTTCTATCTCTTCCTCTACAAAAGTATGATTTTTAGGCTTCTCTCCCACCCAGTTTTTAGAAGCAGTGTATAAGCCAAACATAAGCAATACAATACCCAATATCTGCAAATAAACATTAGTAGATTCTCCCATAAGGCTATATATAAGCACCATTGCCCCAAGCAGGATAATGATAATGTTTATGTTTTGTTTTTTCATTTGTATAAAAAATTATTCATTTTCAAGAGTTTGCTACAAAAATATTACTTTTGTTTTAATATAGAATATATTTCTGCTATGGATGAATTTATGCTCCCTTGCCTCACCAAAAGTTTTTTAGGCTTCGATTGCCCTGGTTGTGGCGGGCAACGCAGCTTATGGTTGCTTGTGCAAGGAAATTTTAGCGAAGCTTTTTTCATGTACCCTCCTATATATCCGTTAGTTATACTAGGAGGCTTAGTAGTTATTAATAAATTTTTACCCCTAAAAAAATATTCTTTTTTTGTAAGTGTTTTGGCGGCTATTAGTGTAGCCAGCATTATTATTAATTATATTTATAAACTAACTTATTAATTTTACTTTTTATGGAAAAACAAAAATTACCTAACGCTACTATCTCATTAGTTTTAGCAATCTTATCGTATATAGGGTGTTGCTTTTGGGGTCTACCAGGAATAATAACTGCTATTATCGCTATAGTTTTAGCAAACAAAGATAAAGCCAAATATCTTGAAACCCCTGAATTGTATAATAATTACGGGCAGGTAAAAACAGCTCGAATTATTGCTATTATAGGACTTGTACTATCTGTATTGGTTTTATTAACAATGATTTTTGTTATTGTATCTTTTGGAGGTATAGATGCTTATATGGAAGAAATTCAGCGCATGCAACAAGAAATGCAAATGGAAGTTTAAAACTTTACCTTTTACAAAATCAGGTAATAATTATAAAATATATTACTAAAAAAGCGGGATAATTATCCCGCTTTTTTAGTTTAATACATCTTAAATATTAATAACTTTCGTGGATTAACATCACACTAATATCATCAAATGTTTTAGACGGATAATATTCCTCGTAATCTGGATTATCTACCTTTGCGGTTCCGCTTAGTTCAATACGTTCTAAAAGGTTTGTTTCTTCGTCCAAAACATAAGTATAATTTATTTGGCTATATTCTGGCGAAAACAATTCATAATCATAAGTAATTGAAGCCGATAAAACATTGTTTTTATTCTGTTCTCCAAACTTATCATGAGCAATAGTATAATATAACGGAGTAAACTTAAATATTGGCATTTCATAAGCCATTTGAGAAAATTTTAATTTCTCGTTAGTATCATAAGTATAAATATGTTTTATTGTATTCTCTCCGCGAGATGTATTGGTTTCTATAACATTACCAGCTTGGTAAACCATTTCTACATCTTTTACCAGTTCGTAATTTAAATCATTTTTACGGTAGCTACTAATTTTTGCTAAACGGTTATTATGATAATCATACTTTATAGAGTCTATAGTGGTTTGCACGTCTCCACTAGTATATGTAAACACATTGATATTTTTTACATAGGTTAGCTTGTTGTTCTCCAAATGTATTTCATGTAAATCGGTTACTTCGGCGCCAGACATGTTTTCCTCAACAAGGTTTACCGTTATTAAATTTTCTTCGTAAAGCAGCTCATAAACATAACTTCCTCGAGTTATTTCTTTTATAGCTTCGTTATCTGCTTCGTAGGTAAACTCAAAATCGTCATAAGAATAAGGCTGACTTCTTGCATTGTTTAAATCTATTTTTGATAACCTGTATTTACTTGGTGTTTCTTCTTTTCCATCGGTTGATGTAGTTTCAACATCATCGCTCGAACAACTAAAAAAAAGTAGTGAACCTAACATCAGTAAAAAAGTTAACTGTATATTTTTCATCTATATTTTTATCTTATTAAACTTTAAAAATTCCGCCAACAGCTATAACGGTTTCACAAAACAAAAAGCTTTGTGAGGCTTTATCTGCCGAAGAATTTGTTGTACGGATGTTCCCCATATTAATGTAACCACCCTTAAGTTCTGTTTGGATAAAAAAGTGCTTAAAAAATGTAAAATTTAGACCTGCTTTAGCAGAAATACCATAACCTGAAATATGAAATTCATCATGACGTTCTTTATTCATCAATGTGGCATTGGTCCTAGGGTAGAGAACTCCCGCGCCAATTCCTTCAAGAACATTCAATTGAAATTTATCGGTATCTCTTATCCCTAGATATTTAGATAAATCGTCTACACGAGAAAACTCAACGTTCACATAGTTTAAACCATCGGTATGCTCAAATAATAAGAAATCTTCTGTTAGCAAAGTTTTCCCATCGGCAATTGCTTCCCCATAGCTCCCTCTGTTAGGGTAGCTTCCTGTATAATCTACCGTTCTATCGTTATACATCACGTATTTCATGTGGTCTACACCAATAGAAATATTGTAATGGTCGGTAATAAAATAGCCTATCCTAAAGTTTGTTTGCGGAATCGTCATTCTTCCAGGGTTGATGTAGTCAATATGCCAACCTTTAGGTTTATCATGTGCTTTTACATCTTTCAACTCAAAATCGTAACCTTCTCCTCTAAAATGAATATCAGAATCGGTAAAAAAATCTCGGTTTCCTCCCCAGAACACGTATATTTTTCCTTTGTTATGGGCGGTAAATTTTTTCGGAGTAGATGTTACCTCCGACTGACTAAAGCCTTGAAAACTCAAGGCCAAAGTCAATACTAAAATAATGTTTTTCAACAGTTAAGTTCCTGATATTAGAATTTATCGATTGTTGAAGTGATTATCTTTACGCAATCTAACAGTTGCTCTTCTGTAATCACTAATGGTGGTGCAAAACGTATAATGTTTCCGTGTGTTGGTTTTGCTAATAAGCCGTTTTCTTTTAAAGCCATACAAATATCCCAAGCCGTAGAGCTATCTTCTGTGTCGTTAATAACAATAGCGTTCAATAAACCTTTACCTCTCACTAAGCTTACTATATCGGTATCTTTAATATATTCGTTTAGTTTTGCTCTAAACAGTTCTCCTAGTTTCTCTGATCGTTCTGCTAGTTTTTCTTCCTGCACCACTTCTAAAGCTGCAATAGCCACTGCAGCAGCTACTGGGTTCCCTCCAAAAGTAGACCCGTGTTGCCCTGGTTTAATCACGTCCATTACTTCATTATTCGCCAATACCGCAGAAACAGGATACACCCCTCCAGAAATAGCTTTTCCTAAGGTTAAAATATCGGGTTTAACGTTTTCATGGTCTACGGCTAATAATTTTCCGGTTCTCGCGATTCCTGTTTGAATTTCGTCGGCAATAAAAAGTACGTTATGTTTTTCGCATAATGCTTTTGCTTTACGTAAATATCCTTCTGAAGGCACATAAACCCCAGCTTCTCCTTGAATAGGCTCTACTAAAAATCCTGCTACGTTATCGTTTTCGGTTAACGCTTTCTCTAAAGCTTCGGTATTATCGTAAGCTATTTTTATAAACCCAGGCGTGTAAGGACCAAAGTTTTTACGAGCATCAGCGTCGTTGCTAAAAGATATTATTGTGGTTGTTCGCCCATGGAAGTTGTTCTCACAAACAATAATTTGTGCTTTTTCTTCTGGAATTCCCTTTTTCTCGTAGGCCCACTTTCTACATAGTTTTATTGCCGTTTCTACAGCTTCGGCACCTGTATTCATAGGTAAAAGCTTATCGAAACCAAAATACTCGGTTGCAAATTTCTCGTATTTTCCTAATACATCGTTATAAAAAGCGCGCGAAGTAAGGCTTAGCTTTTTTGCTTGCTCACACATTGCGCCAACAATTTTAGGATGTGCATGCCCTTGGTTTACTGCAGAGTATGCCGATAAAAAATCATAGTATTTTTTTCCTTCTACATCCCACATATACACCCCTTCTGCTTTAGAAAGCACCACTGGAAGTGGATGATAGTTATGGGCTCCGTACTTATTTTCTAATTCAATTGCTTCTTGCGAAGATTTAATTTCTACAACAGACATAGATTTTTTCGTTTTTATACGTTTTAGAATATTTGATTCCTACTTAAGGGAGAGAAATCACCCGCAAAATCTTTATGCCGCAAAATAAGAAATGTTTATTAATTTATAAACTATACACGTAAAAACTTACTACTTTTGCAGCATGGCAAGAAAGAATAAACGAAAGCAATTTGAAGCTGTGCTAGTAACCGATGCGGGAGCTAAAGGAAAAGCAGTAGCAAAAGCACCTGATGGGAAAGTTATTTTTATTGATAACGCAGTACCTGGAGATGTTGTAAATGTACAAACCTATAAAAAACGTACCGCCTATTACCAGGCTAAAGTAACGGAAACACTATCTTTTTCTGATAAAAGAACAGACCCTTTATGTGATTATTTTGGCACTTGTGGTGGATGCAAATGGCAAAATATGCAATACCAGCATCAACTTTTTTACAAACAGCAAGAGGTTGAAAACAACCTAAAACGCTTGGGACAAATAGAACTTCCTGAGGTTACCCCAATTCTAGGGAGCGAAAAAACATATTTTTACCGTAATAAAATGGAATTTTCTTTTAGCAGTAACCGCTGGTTAAGTCTAGAAGAAATAAACAGCGAGGTGGAAATCGACAATAAAAACGGCTTAGGCTTTCATATTCCTGGCATGTGGGATAAAATTTTAGACATTGATAAATGCCACCTGCAAGAAGATCCTAGCAATGCGATTAGAAATGGAGTGAAACAATTTGCCGTAGAAAACGAGTTAAGCTTCTTTAACCCCCGAACGCAAGAAGGTTTATTACGCACCCTTATGATTAGAACCACCTCTACACAAGAGATTATGGTACTCGTTCAGTTTTTTTATGAAGATAAAATAAAGCGTGAACTTCTATTAAACTTTTTAAAAGAGCGTTTCCCCGAAATAAATTCACTTCAGTATGTTGTTAATGAAAAAGCAAACGACACCATTTACGATCAAGAGGTAATTTGTTTTTATGGGAAACCATACATTGTAGAAGAAATGGAAGGTCTGCAGTTTAAAATAAACGCAAAATCATTCTACCAAACCAATTCTGAACAAGCATACGAGCTCTATAAAGTTACTCGAGATTTTGCCGATTTAACTGGCAACGAAACCGTTTATGACCTTTATACCGGCACAGGAACTATTGCACAATTTGTAGCCCAAAAAGCAAAAAAAGTAATTGGCGTAGAGGCTGTTCCCGAAGCGATAGAAGACGCTAAAGAAAACGCCAAAAACAACCAAATTAATAACGTCGATTTTTTTGTTGGGGATATGAAAAATGTATTCACTCAAAACTTTATCGATACCCATGGGCAACCCGATGTAATTATCACCGATCCGCCAAGAAATGGCATGCATAAAGATGTTGTTAAGCAAATTATTGCTATTTTGCCAAAACGCATTGTTTATGTAAGTTGCAACTCGGCAACCCAAGCAAGAGATTTAGCCATGTTAGACCAACATTATAAAGTTACTCAAGTACAACCCGTAGATATGTTTCCGCAAACCCATCATGTAGAAAATGTGGTTTGTTTAACATTACGCGATTAAGCATTTTTCATGAAACGTTTTGTTAGCTATTTTTTCAGTATTTTGGTTTTCTCCATGTTATTTTCGGCCTGTCAACGCGATGATATTTGTCCAGAAACAACCCAAACCACTCCGTTGTTAAACATTAAGTTTTTTAATATTGAAAATCCTGGTTTTGCAAAAAATGTAAACAATTTAAATATAAAAGCTGTAGGACAGGATTCTAGCTATTTTAAAAGCTCGGTAAATAGCGCTAACATTAGCATCCCGTTAAAAACCAACAGTCAAAATTTGACCTATTATTTTACTTTAAATAGCGATACCGAAGGCGTAACCCCAAATACAGACACCTTAAAATTTAGCTATGTCCCTCAAGATTTATACACCAATAGAGCTTGCGGATACAGAGTGGTTTTTAACGGTTTTCAAGCCTTTGTCATACAAGAAAACAACAATAAGAATTGGATAAAAAACATCAGCCTAAAAACAACAAATATAACCCATGAAGATACTACTCACCTGTATATTTATCATTAGTAGTTATTTCGGTTTTTCGCAATATACACAAGACAGTATTCAACTTAAAGACAAATATGGCTTTAGAATTGGTGCTGATTTAAGCAAACCTATACGCAGCTTTATTGATAAAGATTATACTGGATTTGAAATTATTGGCGACTATCGTGTTTTAAAAAATTATTATTTAGCCGCAGAATTAGGTATCGAAGAACGCTATAAAGAAGACCCATACCTTACCTACAACACAAAAGGCAGTTACCTAAAAATAGGAGGAAATTACAACACCTACGAGAATTGGCTTGATATGCAAAACGAACTTTTTGTAGGGTTTAGGTATGCTTTTTCTAACTTCTCGCAAGAATTAAAACAATATACCGTATATGTAACCGACCCTTATTTTCCTGCCGATGTTCGCGATATTGATAAGGAGTTTGATGGGTTAAACGCCAGCTGGATAGAATTACAATTAGGCATAAAAACAGAGATACTTAACAACTTGTTTCTTAGTGTGCATGTAGAATTAAAGCACCTTGTTAGCGAAAAAACACCTGATAATTATGCTAATTTGCACATCCCAGGATTTAACAAAGTTTACAGCAGCTCTAAATTTGGAGCAGGCTGGGGCTATGGAATTTCGTACCTTATTCCGGTAACTAAAAAGACAAGAAAACCTACCGAAATAAAATAACATTTAAAACGATAGGTTTATTCTATACTTTATTTATAATCTACTAAATTCTAGGACGGCGCTTTTTGGTACCTTCATATATATCATAACGTACTAACCGGGCTTCCAATTTCCCGTTAAATACTTTTATTTTCTTAGAAGTTCGTAAGCCTACGCTTTTTATAGCTTCCAGATCAGACACAATCATCCAAGCCTGTGTACTAGGGTAATTTTGCTTAAGTGTATCGCCTATATTGGTATAGAATTCCGTTAAGTTTTCCAAGCTTAAACGCTCTCCGTATGGCGGGTTACACAAAATATGCAAATGCTTCTCTCCTTCTTTTTTTGTTTTGAAAAAATCTTCTTGAGAAACACTTATAAACTCAGATAAATTAGCATTTTCGATATTATCTATTGCCTTTCGTACTGCCGATGGCGCTTTGTCGTAACCTATAATTTTATGCTCAAAGCTTCGTATTTTATTTAAGGAAGATTCTTCTATTTTTTCAAACAAATCTACATCCCAATCTGGCCATTTTTCAAAACCAAATTCTTTCTTATTTAAGTTAGGTGGAATATTAGCAGCAATCATAGCTGCCTCAATAAGTATAGTACCACTACCACACATAGGGTCTAAAAAATCTGATCGCCCATCCCAGCCACTCAACAACAACAAACCTGCTGCCAACACTTCGTTGATTGGCGCTATATTGGTTGCCGAACGGTATCCGCGTTTATGCAAAGATTGCCCAGAACTATCTAACGATACCGTACACATATTCTTTTCTATATGGATATGAATACGCAGGTGAGGAAACTTAACATCTACATTAGGGCGTTTCCCTGTTTTGTCTCTAAAATAATCCGCAATGGCATCTTTACTTTTTAGGGCTACAAACTTACTATGGCTAAAAAAATCTGAATGCACCGTAGAGTCTATGGCAAAAGTAGCTTCTGGTGTAAAATACTGCTCCCAATCCATCTTGTAAAGCTTTTTATACAAATCCTCTTCAGAATATACTTTAAATTTGGCTATAGGTTTAAGTATCTTTAGCGCCGTACGTAAGCATAAATTAGCTTTATACATAAAACCTTTATCGCCATAAAAGCTTACGTTTCTCACGCCTTTTTTTACTTCTATCGCACCTAAATCCTTAAGTTCTTTAGCCAGAATATCTTCAAAACCGTATAAGGTTTTGGCCAGCATCTTAAAATTATTATTATTTGCCATTGCTATAATTTAACGGCAAAAATACATTATTTTTGTTGGCTATGACAGATTCTACAACAAAATGGTATGCTTCATGGTTTGATACCGAGTTTTACCATATTTTATATAAAGATCGCGATTATCGTGAAGCAAAGTTATTTATGGGGAATTTAATCGATTACCTCGACTTAGATAAAAATGCACACATACTAGATTTAGCTTGCGGAAAAGGCAGACACTCCATTTACTTAAACCAACTTGGTTTTCCTGTTACAGGAGTAGACCTTTCTAAAAACAGCATCCAAGCAGCTCAAAAATACGCCACAGAAACACTACAGTTTAAGGTATATGACATGACCCAAGCTTTGCCTACAAAATTTGATGCTGTTTTTAATTTATTTACAAGCTTTGGATATTTTGATAAGGAAGAAGACAACCTAAATACTTTAAAAGCCATAAAACAAGAGCTTAAACCTGGTGCTAAAGCTGTTATTGATTTTATGAATGTAGATTATGTGACAAGGAATTTAGTTCCTAAAGAAATAAAAACAGTAGAAGGTATAGATTTTCATATAACACGTTGGATAGAAGATGGTTTTATAAAAAAGAACATTCAATTTAGGGTTAATCAAGAAAAATACAACTTTACCGAACGTGTAAAAATGTTAAGCCTGAAAGATTTTCAAAATTATTTCGACCAAGTAGGCATCTCGTTAATCGATTGTTTTGGCAACTATCAGTTACAAAAATTCGATCAGCAACAACATCAACGTCTTATATTAATATTTAACTAATTTATGCACATTGTATTACCCCTACTTGCCGTAGGCATTGGTTTTTTGATTGCTTATTTTATAAAATCAAATGCTATTGCTATAAAATTATTACTCTCTTTTAGTGGTGCTTTTTTATTATCAATTACTGTTTTTGAGTTTTTGCCCCATCTTTATCAGCAACATTTACCTTATACTGGCCCCATGATAATGCTTGGAATTGTAATCCAATTATTATTAGAATACCTCTCTAAAGGAGCCGAACATGGGCATTTACACTTATCCGAAAATCAATACCAGTTTCCCTACCTACTTTTTATAAGTTTATGTTTACATTCTCTTTTAGAAGGATACCCTATACACCATCACGACCACATGCTATACGGAGTCGTAATTCATAAAGTTCCTGTAGCGGTTATCATTTCGTCATTTCTATTAAACTCCAACCTATCTAAAGTTAAAGTAGCCATATTTATTGTATTATTTGGCATCATGACACCATTAGGCGCTTTTATAAACGAGCATGTTACCGCGCTAAAAGCATACGAACCCTATATAAACGCCATGGTAGTTGGGGTACTACTACATGTATCTACTACCATATTATTCGAATCCTCTAAAAACCACCAATTTAACACCAAAAGGTTTTTAGCCATTATATTAGGTATTATTATTGCCTTTTTTATATAAGTATGTTTAGCAAAGAGGAATCTAAAAAAATACGACAGGAGTTTTGGACAAACTTCGGAAAACGTTCTTCCAAAAAATGGATGTTGTATGATACCAAAATAAAAGAGGTAAACCTTAAATTTCATTTCGATACAAAAAAAGCGCAAGTAGGTTTTGTTATCGATGCCAATGATGAACTCATAAAAGCATTTTACTTTGAGAATTTTTTAAGCCTAAAAAACTTATTAAAAGAAGAAGTAAGTAAGGAGCTTATCTTTCACGATTGTTTTGAAACAGAATCAGGAAAGCTTATCGGCTTTATTTATATAGAACTACCTAATGTATGCATTCATAACAAAAAAACTTGGGATGATGTTTACCTGTTTTTTGAAAACACAATGCCTAAATTCGAAGCTTTTTTTATTACCTATAAAGATGTTATAAAAGGTTAGCTTTTTTCAGCTATCCGAATTAAACATAAAAAACCGCTTAAAATTAAGCGGTTTTTCATTTATTTTCTATGGTAAATTCTGCTTTTACTCAGCTTCTACTTCACCTAAGTATCTTTCGGCATCTAGAGCTGCCATACAACCCGTACCTGCAGCCGTAATTGCTTGCCTATACACATTATCTTGTACATCGCCACTTGCAAAAACTCCAGGAATATTGGTTTTGGTAGATTTCGGCTCAGTTAAAACATAACCGCTTTCATCCATCGTTAATTTCCCTTTAAAAATATCGGTATTAGGCTTATGTCCTATCGCTATAAACAATCCTGTAATGGCTATTGTTTCCTTTTCACCTGTTTTATTATTTAGCATACGTAAACCTTCTACAACTTGTTCACCTAACACTTCGTCTACTTCTGTATTGTAACGTAAATCTATATTTTTGGTAGTTGTTACACGATGTTGCATAGCTTTCGAAGCACGCATCTCATCCTTACGCACAAGCATGGTTACCTTATTACAAATGTTTGCTAAATAGGTAGCCTCTTCTGCCGCAGTATCACCACCGCCTACAATAGCTACATCTTGATTTTTATAGAAAAAACCATCGCAAACCGCGCAAGCAGAAACTCCTCCGCCTCGCAAACGTTGCTCGCTAGGTAAACCTAAATATTTAGCTGTTGCCCCTGTAGAAATTATAATAGTATCAGCTTCTATCCAAGTGGTATTATCTACACAAACTTTATGAATTCCTCCGCGTTCTGTGCTAAAATCTACTTCTGTCACCATGCCTATACGCACTTCTGTACCAAAACGCTCAGCTTGCTTTTGTAGTTGTATCATCATGGTTGGCCCATCTATTCCTTCTGGATAACCAGGAAAATTATCCACCTCGGTAGTGGTGGTTAATTGCCCGCCTGGCTCCATGCCTGTATAAAGCACAGGTTTTAAATCTGCACGAGAAGCATATATGGCAGCAGTATATCCTGCAGGTCCAGAACCTATGATTAAGCACTTGATTCTTTCTAACTTATTTTCTGACATAAATATTCTTTTTAAGAGGTGTAAATTTAATAAGATTCCTAAAACTTTTTCATATATTTTAATGAAGTATTTTTATAAGACTATAAAGCTAAGTAATAACCTGGCTTTTAACATTAAAGTAAAGTAAAAATAAGATTATTACAGAACTCTCATTTATTTTAATATTTTTGTTCAAATAGTTTTATTTTATGAGCAACCACGACTTATTTTCTGAAATTGAAAAAAAATATACCGCTTTAGGTGAAAACCCCGAAATTTACCTACAAGGCTTATTGCAAGCCAAACCCATTTCATACTGGGATTATATCGAAGTTGATAGCCTCTTATCGCTACAACGCCCACGTACAAATTTTAAAGATGAGGAAATCTTTATTATGTACCACCAAATTATTGAGTTAACCCTAAAACTAATGATTTTAGAACTCAAACAACTTACGGGAGACAACCAACCCACAGAGAAAGACCTTATTGAACGTTCAAGCCGCCTACGCCGCTACACACAGATGCTAATGACTTCTTTTGATGTAATGAAATACGGCATGAGTTACGACGATTACCGTACTTTTAGAACCACATTAGCCCCTGCAAGCGGTTTCCAGAGTGCACAATTTAGAATTATAGAAATCTACGCCACGCCTATTATCAACTTAATTAATGAAAAAGGAAAAAGCAGATTGAGCAACACGCCTACTATAGAAGAATGCTTTGAAAACATTTATTGGAAAGATGCAGGCCTAAATAGAAAAACAGGTAAAAAATCGCTTACCCTAAGTATGTTTGAAGACAAATACCTAGATCAATTTATCAAGCTTGCAAAAAACATTGAAGGCAAAACCCTTGCCGATAAAATAGACCAATTCCCAAATCCATCACCAGAATTAATTAATGCCTTAAGAGACTTCGATTATTTTTATAATGTAGAATGGCCGCTCATTCATTTAAAAACAGCAGAACACTACTTAGAAAGCAAAACAGAAACAAAAGCAGCAACAGGCGGCTCTGACTGGAAAAAATACTTACACCCAAAATATCAGCAACGAAAATTTTTCCCCAAACTATGGAAAGATGAGGATATGATAAATTGGGGAGAAAGTAAACTATAACACCTAAACCGTATCAAGTTAAACCCAAAAAAGTATTTTTAATCAGAAATTAATATTAATTTCCGTTAATTTTCCTATTTTTAGCTACCAAAACATTCGCTATTTATGGAAATAAAAAACGACCTACAGATAAAATCTTTTGCAGAATATAAAAAAGTATATAAACAAAGTACAGAGAACCCCGAAGAATTTTGGAATCAAGTAGCCGAAAAGTTCACTTGGAAAAAAAGATGGGATAATACTTTAGCCTACGACTTTAATAAACCAGAAGTTTCTTGGTTTTCTGGCGGAAAGCTAAACATCACCGAAAATTGCTTAGACAGGCATTTAAAAACACAGCCTAATCGCAATGCTATTATCTGGGAACCTAACAACCCTAACGAAGAATCTAGACACATTACCTATAGGCAACTTTATGTAAAAGTTTGCCAATTTGCAAATGTGCTAAAAAACAACGGTATCAAAAAAGGAGACAGGGTTTGCTTATACATGCCCATGATTCCAGAACTCGTTGTAGCCATGCTTGCATGTGCTCGTATCGGGGCTATACATTCTGTTGTTTTCGCAGGATTTTCTAGCACCGCATTAAGCAGTCGTATAAACGATTCTTCTTCCAAACTACTTATCACTGCCAACGAATATTATAGAGGCACAAAAGCAATACCCCTAAAAGAAATATGCGATGAAGCGCTAAAAAACTACAATACCATAGAAAAAGTAATTGTTTACCGGCGTACCATAAACGAAGTAAGCATGCAAAAAAACCGAGATGTTTACTGGTTTGACGAATTACAAAAAGTAGACCTCGAAGCTCCTGCAGAAACAATGGATGCTGAAGATCCTTTATTTATTCTATACACATCGGGCTCTACCGGAAAACCAAAAGGAATGGTACATACCACAGGAGGTTATATGGTAGGCACCACCTATTCTTTCCAAAATGTATTTCAGCCAGAACCTGAAGACCGATATTGGTGTACCGCAGACATTGGTTGGATTACAGGACACTCCTATATTGTATATGGCCCGTTACTTGCTGGCGTTACCAGCGTAATGTTTGAAGGCGTACCTAGCTATCCAGACTATGGTAGGTTTTGGGAAATTATAGAAAAATTTAAAATCACCCATTTTTATACCGCCCCAACAGCCATCCGCTCCCTAGCAAAACAACCGCTTTCTCATATAGAAAAACACAACTTAAATTCGTTAAAAGTTTTAGGTTCTGTTGGCGAGCCTATTAACGAAGAAGCTTGGCACTGGTTTAATGATAATATAGGAAAAAGCCACTGCCCTATAGTTGACACTTGGTGGCAAACCGAAACAGGTAGCATTATGATATCTCCACTTGCAGGAATTACTTCTACTAGACCTTGTTTTGCTTCGTTACCACTTCCTGGAGTCCAACCCGCTTTACTCGATGAAAACGGAAAAGAAATTATTTTCAACGGACAAAAAGCAGAAGGAAGCTTAGCCATAAAAGCCCCGTGGCCAGCTATGGCAAGAACCGTATGGAACGATCATCAGCGCTATAAAGATGTTTATTTCTCTGCCTATCCTGGCATGTACTTTACCGGAGATGGAGCTTATCGAGACGCTACAGGCAATTACCGTATAACAGGTCGTGTAGATGATGTTGTTATTGTCTCTGGACACAACTTAGGAACCGCCCCAATTGAAAACGCTATTAATGAACATGAAAAAGTAGCCGAAAGTGCCATTGTAGGTTACCCACACGAAGTAAAAGGTAATGCTTTGTATGCCTATGTTATCTTATTTAATCCAGATGATGCTTCCGATGAATTACGCCAAGAAATTAAACAAGAAATAACCCGAACAATAGGCGCTATTGCAAAACCTGATAAAATTCAATTTGTAAAAGAATTACCTAAAACACGAAGCGGAAAAATTATGCGAAGAATTTTAAGAAAAATAGCTTCTAAAGACGTAAGTAATCTAGGTGACACATCAACACTTCTTAATGGAAACATCATAGATGACATCATACAAAACACTATTTAACAATCATTTAAACAAATAAACAACCTTTGTTAAAAAAAAGTTTTTCCTTATTCTTTTGCGTTTTAAAAAATGTTAATTATTTTTAAAAAATTTTTTAAAGTATTATTAACATCAAAAAAGAAAACATGATTAAGGAAAAACTACGTAATCCTATTATTGTTACGTTTTTGCTTTTCTGCAGTTTTATTATGTCTGCACAAGAGCGAAACATTTCTGGAATGGTAACAGGTGCCTCAGATGGTATACCAATCCCATTTGTAAACATCACCATTAAAGACAAACCAGGAAAAGGTGCAACAACCGATTTTGACGGAAATTACACCATCAACGCCGCAACAGGCGACGTTTTAGTTTTCTCTACCGTTGGTATGAAAACTAAACAACAAACAATTGGTACTGGTTCTACCTATAATATAAGCCTGGAAACCGACATCGCTGAACTAGAAGCAGTGGTAATTACAGGTTTTGATAATGTAGAAGAGCGTTTATTTACAGGAGCTAACTCTACAATTTCTGCCGAAGACTTAAAAGTAGACGGTGTAGTAGACGTAAGCCGTATGTTAGAAGGTAAAGCCGCTGGGGTAAATATCCAAAACGTAACAGGTACTTTTGGTGCAGCACCAAAAATTACTATTCGTGGTGCATCTTCTATTTTTGGAGATACAAAACCACTTTTCGTAATTGACGGAGTAGTACAAGAGGATATTATTGACTTAGACTTTGATGAGTTAGCCTCTGGAGATGCAACAACATTAATCGGTTCTTCTATCGCTGGATTAAACGCCAACGATATTGCTGGTATCGAAATTCTTAAAGATGCTTCTGCTACCGCATTATACGGAGCTCGTGCATTAAACGGGGTAGTAGTAATTAACACTATCTCTGGAAAAAGAGAAACACCTACTACCATAAACTATACATTAGAGCAAACTGTAAGAGCTACACCAAAATACTCTCAATATGATATTCTAAACTCGCAAGAGACGATGAGTATCTTTAAAGAGATGGAAGCTAAAGGATTTTTAACTCAAGCTGGAGTTGTTCAATCAAGATCAGGAGGTGTGTATTATACATTATATGACAAAATCAACAGATTTATTGGTGATGATTATACCTCTCCTTACTCTAACAATGGTTTTGAAGTAACCAACACACCAGAGTACAGAAATCTTTACTTACAACAGTATGAAAAAGCAAACACCGATTGGTTTAAAACTTTATTTAGACAATCGATAACTCAAAACCACTCATTAAGTTTTAGTGGTGGTGGAGAGCACAACTCATACTACGCTTCTGTTAGTTTCTTTAACGACCCAGGATTAACTATTGCTGATGATGTAAAACGTTTAACTACCAACTTTAAGAACACATTTTACTTATCAGATAAATTTAACTTAACCTTATCTTCAAAAGCATCAAAAAGGTCTCAAAAAGCACCAGGAACTTATGCTAAATCTAACGACGTTGTTAGTGGAGAAGTAAGTAGAAACTTTGACATCAACCCGTTTAGTTATACACTAAACACCAACAGAACTGTAAGACCACGTAACAACAACGGAGGTTTAGAGTATATTTGGGATAACTACGCTCCTTTTAACATCATCAATGAGTTAAACAACAACTACATTGAATTAGATGTAATGGATTTCCTATTCCAAGTAGATGCTAACTACAAGATAACAGACAAACTTACATACAACCTTACCGCTTCTGGAAGATATGTAAACAGTTCAAGCGAGCATAATGTTACAGAAAATGCAAACGCTGCAGAAGCTTACCGCTCTATGGGAACTACCATCATTAGAGACAACAACCCTTTCTTGTTTGATGATCCAGAAAACCCAACCGAAAAACCAAGAAGCGTACTTCCTTACGGAGGAATGTATAACAAGCGTGACAACACTTTAGAGAGTTACTACGTTCGTAATACACTTAACTATAAAACAAAACTTAACGACATTCATGACCTTGTTGTTTTTGGAGGACAAGATTTACGTTATGTAGATCGTAATCAAACTTTCTTTGAAGGTTACGGTATGCAATACGATAAAGGCTATGTTCCAAACATAAACCCAGACTATTTTGACAAATACATCGGAGAAGGTGGGCAATACTTTGGGAAATCTACATTTAGAGAGCGCACAGTAAGTTTCTTCGGGAAAGTTACCTACGGATATGACAACAGGTATATTGTTGCATTAACTGGTCGTTATGATGGTTCTAACAGACAAGGAAAATCTACCAGCTCTAGATGGTTACCAACTTGGTCTATCTCTGGAAAATGGAATGCAGCTAGAGAAAAATTCTTAGAAGATTCTAAAATCATAAGCAACCTAACCATTAGACCTTCTTACGGGTTAACGGCAACAGCAGGACCTGCTACCAACTCGCTAGCAATTTTCAGAAGTGAAAGCATTTTTAGAAAATCTGTTTCTCAAAGAGAAAACATGTTATCTATTGTAGAGTTACAAAACGATGACTTAACTTGGGAAAAACAATACGAAACCAATATTGGTCTAGACTTAGGTTTATTAGAAAACCGTATCAACATTAGTGCTGACGTGTACCAACGTAAAGGCTTCGACCTTATTGACTACGTTAACACCTCAGGTATTGGCGGGCAATATGTAAAAGCAATGAACGATGCTGATATGACCACGAAAGGTTTCGAATTATCTATCAATTCTACAAACATCAAAACAGAGGATTTTAGTTGGTCTACCACGTTAAACTTCTCTATTTTTGATCAAGAAGTAACTAAACTACAAAACAAACCTAACGTATTAGACTTAGTTGACTTAACAGGAGGAAACGTAGTAGGTTACCCTAGAAACTCTTTATTCTCTTTCGATTTCCAAGGTTTAAATGATCAAGGTCTTCCTACCTTTATCTTACCAGAAGGAAGCAGTTCTATTACAGGAGCTAACTTCCAGGATACAGAAGACTTATTAGATTACCTTGTGTATGAAGGATCTATAGAGCCAAATAAAACAGCTGGTTTCTCGAATACCTTTAACTATAAAAACTGGAGCTTAAACATGTTTATTTCTGCTTCTTGGGGAAATAAAATCCGTTTAAACCCAACATTTAGTTCTTCATATTCAGACTTAGATGTATTTACAAAAGATTTCGCTAACAGATGGTTATTACCAGGAGATGAAGACAAAACAAACATTCCTGTAATTGCAGACAGACGTTTAGTAGAACAATATCCTAATTTAAATAGAGCTTATAACGCTTACAACTACTCTACAGCACGTGTTGCCGATGGTGGTTTTGTAAGAATGAAAAACATTTCATTAAGTTATAACTTCCCTAAAGAATTTGTAAACAAATTAGGGATGAGTAAATTTTCATTAAAGGCATTAGCTACAAACCCTTTCTTAATCTATTCAGACGACAAGCTTAACGGTCAAGACCCTGAATTCTTTATGGCAGGAGGAGTTTCTTACCCTATTATGCAACAATATACATTATCATTAAACTTAAGTATCTAAAAAAATGAAAATGAAGAAAATATATAATTTATTATTAGTAGCTGGAACAATTTCGTTAACATCTTGTTCCGACTACCTATCAGAAGTTCCGGATAACAGGACGCAGATTGATAGCGAAGAAAAGATACAAGAACTGTTAGTTGGGGCTTACCCTGTTTCTGCTTATGCTCCATTTTTAGAGCCAATGACAGACAACTTTGAAGACAAAGGAAATCTAGAAGCAACTACTGATGAATTTTTACGTTCTTACTCTTGGGAAGAAGTAATTACCGATCGTCAAGATACGCCTACTAGTTATTGGTCTAGATGTTACTCTGCAATTGCTCATGCTAACCAAGCTTTAGTTTCTATAGCAGAATTAGAAGGGAAACCAGATATGGATTTATCTGCCGAAAAAGGAGAAGCATTAGTGGCTAGAGCCTATGCACACTTTATGTTAGTAAATATCTGGGGGAAACATTACAACCCAACAACTGGAGCTAGTTTATTAGGAGTACCTTATGTATTAGAGCCAGAAACAGAAGCTATTAAGCAATACACCAGAAGCTCTGTAGAAGAAGTTTACCAACTTATTGAAAAAGACCTGACAGAAGGCTTAGCTTTACTGTCTAACGAATACTCACAACCTAAATTCCATTTCACCCCTGAAGCTGGGCATGCATTTGCCTCTAGGTTCTACTTATACAAAGGAGATTGGGATAAAGTAATTGAACATTCGAATAAAATTTTAAACAACGTAAACGAAAAACTAAGAGACTGGAATTACTATCAAGACAACTTGCAAATAGATGAAATAAGTGCAGAAGTAATGGGCGCTTCAGAATCTGCTAACCTACTTATTAGTGTTCCTATTTCGTATATGTATACTGGGTTTGCCCGTAATAGATTCGGTTTATCTGTAGACAAAAAAGAAGAGCTTTTTGATGCTCTAAACCCTTACGGAAAACCATGGGCGTATCAACAAGTACAATTCGCTAACGGAGGTTTAACTTGGACTATCAACAAATATGACCGTATATTTGAATATACAGACATTACTGCTGGAATTGGATACCAAAGAACCTCAATGGCTATGCTAACACATGATGAAACTTTACTTGCTAGAGCTGAAGCTTATGTGATGAAGAATAATTTTGATGCCGCAGCAGAAGACCTTAATACCTTCTTAGCTAAAAAAACTAGAAATTATACAAACGATGTTTTAACAGCAACTCAAATGATAGCACAAATAGGAGACGCATCTGAATACGCTCCTTATTATGAGTTATCAAACGACCAGTCGAAATTAATCAAGTTTATTGCAGAAATAAGAAGACGTGAGTTTTATAATGAAGGTTTACGTTGGTTTGACATCAAACGTTTCAACATCCCAGTAACACACGATTTTATAGACCAAAATTCTGACGTTTTAACTGCTGACGATAACAGAAAAGCAGTACAAATACCTATCAGTGCTAGAACATTTGGTTTAGAAGCAAATCCTCGTTAATTAAAAATTTTATACAAAATGAAAAATAAATTTATAAAATACATCGCTGTTGCTGCAGTAGCCATAGGTATTAGTGCTTGTAGCGATGACGACAGCATCCGAAGCGAAAGCGTTTTTGATACAGAAGCGCCTGAGCTAACAGATTTAGACCAGTGGATCCGACAAGAATACACCAATCCTTACAATATTGAAGTAATTTACAAATGGTCAGAATTTGAATTTGCCATAGAGCGTTACCTATATCCTGCAACACTAGAAAATGTAGAACCAACCCTAAAGGTGGTTAAAAAAATCTGGATAGACAGTTACACCGAAGTAGGTGGAGACGATTTCGTAAAAATTAGTGCGCCTAGACAATTAGCCTTATCTGGTGGATTTAACTCTAACCCAGAAGGAACCATTACCCTAGGTTTTGCAGAAGGAGGTAAAAAAATTGTACTTTTTAATGTAGATTTTATCGATTTTACAGACAGAAATAACATTCAACAATTTTTAAATACAATTCAACACGAATACACGCATATCCTTAACCAAACAGTACCTTTTGATGAGCAAACATTTGGAGAAATTACACCTACAGATTATAACCCAAACTGGTATCAATCAACAGATGCAGCAGCAAACGAAAAAGGATTTGTTACCGCTTATGCGAGTAGTGCTATCACAGAAGATTTTGCAGAAATGGTTGCTACCTTCTTAAGATATGATAACCAAGGCTGGAATGACTTCATAGATAACATTAATAATGTTCAAGCCCGTAGAGACATCAGAACTAAAGAAGCTATGATGGCTGAATACTTTAACTCGGCATTCAACATTGACATTTATGAATTACAAGAAGTAGTTCAACAACACACAGACGAAGTGGTTAATTAATCCATAAAAATTACAAAAACTATGTTTAAATATATTTATAAAATAGGATTGGTAATCTTATCCTTAACTATGTTCACCGCTTGTAATGATGATAACGGGCCTGAAGATATTTTTGGAGAAGATGCTAACAGTAGACTCGAAAAAGAGGCAGCCGAGTTAAGAACCTTATTAAAATCTTCGCCAGAAGGTTGGAAAATGACGTACTTTACCGACGACCCAAGGTATACAAATAATGCACAACAATTAGGAGGATGGAATTTTATCTTTAAAATGACAGACGATAAAAACGTAACCATGGTTTCTGATTATTCTACAGAAACCTTAGTACCTAAAACAAGTGAATATCAGATTATTTTAGGTTCTGTTACCAAATTATCTTTTGCAACCAAAAACCATATCCATGTATTATCTGATGCGGTAAATTTCCCTATTTCAGGATTATCGGGTAAAGGCTATAAAGGAGACTTTGAATTTTTATATTATGGACAAGAAGGAGAAGACATTATCCTAAGGTCTAACAGATTTCAAATAGAAATTAGGTTAACAAAAGCTACAGCGCAAGATTGGACAGATTTAGATACTGTACGACAAAATCTTACACCATTAAATGATGTAGATGTTACTTTAGAAATCAATCAAGGAGGAGAAATTTCAGAATACCCTATTTCTTATAATTCGGCAGCAAGGTTTGCAACAAACACAGTAAATCCTGATTTATCATTTGGTATAGCACCTATGCTAAATGGACTTCAAGCAATCAAGCCTATTCCCGTAGGCAACCAAGAAGCAATCAATTTTATATATGATGCCAATAATAACTGGTATATTGCTGAATTAGACAACGGAAATACTGCTAAAATTGTCTTAGATACTCCTGATCCTACAGCTCACTTATTTGAAGATTTCAATCTATTTACATTTCAGCGTTTAGAGGCTTTATTAGGTGCTCCTACAACAAACGGATATGCAGAAATTTTTGTTCAAGCCATGGATAATGTAACATCTTCTAAAGGTGATGATTTAATGGGATTTTTTATCATTCCTGGAAATAATCGAATTCAATACCTATTATATGATGCAAATAACAACCGTATTGATATTACTAGAAATATAAGCTACACTATTGATACGACAAATGATCGAATAATACTATCTGATAATGGAAATTGGTCTGATTCCTCTTATGAAAGTTTATTACAACCTCTTGATGATTTACTACTACATCCTGATGGATTTAAAATAATAGATACAGGGAACTCTGATCAAAATGGACCTATTTATGGTTTCAGACTATTCAGCGATTCTTCTATTGTATTTGCAACTTATGGAGTATTATAATAACTGTATCAAAAATTATTAAAATGAAAACCGTCTATTTATTATAGGCGGTTTTTTTATTTATAACAATCAACACGTATTATTTTATTACCGATAACACAAATTAATCTCAAAAGAAGTTGAGGCTGTTTTTAGTTTGTGTCCATTATTTCATAAGAAATAACGGAAGCACATTGTACTCATATTGGACTCATCTTGGACTCACATAAGCTTTTATCACTATGTATAAGTTATACTGCACAAACTTCTAAAACCAAAAAAACCGCCTATTACAGACGGTTTCTTCATATTCTTAATCAAGTTTCCTTTTAATTATTTGTGTTGGCTAATAAGAAAATATGAAAACAAAACGATTAAAAATAAAATTATTTTAACACCAAACTACCATTTTATAACAGCACTTCCCCAAGTAAACCCACTACCAAAAGCAGCTAAAACAACTACATCTCCTTCTTTAATTTTTCCTTGTTCCCAAGCTTCTGTTAAAGCTATAGGCACAGAGGCTGCCGTAGTATTACCATACTTTTGGATGTTATTAAAAACCTGAGCATCGTCTAATTTAAACTTCTGCTGAATAAATTGCGAAATTCTTAGGTTTGCCTGATGTGGTATAAGCATATCGATATCCGATACTTCTAAACCATTAGCCGTTAAACCTTCCATGATAACTTCAGAAAAACGCTTAACCGCATGCTTAAACACAAATTGCCCATTCATATAAGGGAAATACGGAATATCTTCTTGAGGGTTTTCCTCCATTAATGCAGGAACCCAATGCGCCGTACTTGGTCCTTTTAAGGTTAACTCTAAAGCATGTTTCCCTTCACTATGTAAATGTGTAGACAGTATTCCTTGTGCATTTTGGTCGCTACGTGTCAAAACAGCAGCTCCTGCTCCATCTCCAAAAATAACAGAAACCCCTCTACCTCGCGTAGTCATATCTAAACCACCGCTATGGTTTTCACTACCAATTAGCAATACATTTTTATACATTCCGGTTTTGATAAACTGATCGGCAACAGAGAGTCCGTAAATAAACCCACTACATTGATTTCTAATATCCAACGCAGGGCAAGTACCTATTTCTAATATATCTTGAACCTGAACTCCCCCTCCTGGGAAATAATAATCTGGGCTTAAGGTTGCAAAAACAATAAGATCTATCTCATCTTTAGAAATGTTTGCACGCTCTATAGCTATTTCGGCAGCTTTAGCACCCATTACCGCTGTAGAATTACCATCGCCCTTCTTTATATGCCTGCGTTCCTTTATTCCTGTCCGCTCTGTAATCCAAGCATCATTCGTATCCATTACTTTAGCAAGATCATCATTGGTTACTATATTTTCGGGAACATAATACCCTAAACCTGCTATTTTTGTTTGGTATAACATATTTTTTTCAATTAACCGCAGCAATATACGTATTTAGTTATATTCTATACCAATATAAAACAGCTATTTTATATGCTTGCATAATAACAAATTTTTAAAATGACACTTTGACAGCCTATTTAAAATGGTATTAGTTTTGTCTTTAAAAAGGAAACTAAAAAAATAAAAACATTATGTCGACAGGTAAAATAAATGTATCTGTAGAAAATATTTTCCCGCTTATCAAAAAGTTTTTATACAGCGATCACGAAATATTTCTACGTGAGTTAATCTCTAATGCAACCGATGCTACCCTAAAGCTAAAACACCTTACCAATATTGGTGAAGCTGATGTTACCTACGGAAATCCACAAATAGAGGTCAAAGTAAATAAAGAAAATAACACCTTGCATATTATAGACCAAGGGATAGGAATGAGCAAAGAAGAGGTGGAAAAATACATCAATCAAGTAGCTTTTTCTGGTGCCGAAGAATTTTTAGAGAAATATAAAGATACCGCAAAAGATAGCGGTATTATTGGACATTTTGGTTTAGGTTTCTATTCGGCCTTTATGGTTGCCGATAAAGTAGAGATTATTACAAAATCATACAAAGAGGAAACGGCTGCACATTGGATATGTGAAGGAACCACCGACTTTAGCCTTACCGATGCTGATAAAACGGATCGCGGAACAGAAATAATTCTACACATCAATGAAGAAAATAAAGAGTTTCTAGAAGAGCACCGACTAACCGAACTGCTAGTAAAGTACAATAAGTTTATGCCAGTGCCTATTAAATTTGGTACGAAAGAAAAAACTTTACCTAAAGCTGAAGATGCTCCTGAAGATGAAGCACCAAAAACAGTTAGCGTAGATAACATTATTAATAACCCAACTCCAGCATGGACAAAACAGCCCAATGATTTGGAGGAAGAAGACTATAAGAACTTCTACCGTGAGTTATACCCAATGCAATTCGAAGAGCCTCTCTTCCATATTCATCTTAACGTAGATTATCCGTTTAACTTAACCGGAATTTTATATTTCCCGAAGTTAAGCAACGATATGAATATGCAAAAAGATAAAATTCAACTTTATCAAAATCAAGTATTTGTTACAGACAACGTCGAAGGGATTGTACCAGAATTTTTAACCATGTTAAAAGGAGTTATCGATTCTCCAGACATCCCATTAAACGTTTCTCGTTCATACTTACAAGCCGATGGTGCTGTAAAGAAAATATCGAGCTACATCACAAGAAAAGTAGCCGATAAATTAAAATCGTTATTCAATAATAACCGTGAAGATTTCGAACAAAAATGGAACGATATCAAAGTGGTGATTGAATACGGAATGCTTACAGAGGATAAGTTTTTTGATAAAGCACAAAAATTTGCACTTTACCCTACCGTAGATAATACCTACCATACTTTTGAGGAACTTGAGGAAAAAATAAAAGAAAACCAAACCGATAAGGACGGGAAACTTATTATCCTCTATGCCGCTAACCAAGAGCAACAACACAGTTACATTGAAACAGCCAAAGGAAAAGGCTACGAAGTACTTCTACTCGACTCCCCTATTGCAGCGCACTTAATCCAAAAGTTAGAAACCAGCAAAGAAAATATTTCTTTTGTACGCGTAGATAGCGACCACATTGATAACTTAATTAAGAAAGAAGAAAACACCACTTCTAAACTTTCTGAAGAAGAGCAAGAAAAACTAAAAACAGAAATAGAAACGGTTGTTCCTAAAGAGAAATATAGCGTTCAGTTAGAAGCACTTGATAGCGATGCAGCGCCACTTATTATTACGCAACCAGAATTTATGCGCAGAATGAAAGAGATGCAACAAACAGGTGGCGGCGGTTTTATGGGAATGGGAAATATGCCCGAAATGTATAACCTTGTGGTAAATACCAACCACGAATTAATGGGAAATATCTTAACCAAAACAAAAGAAGAACAAGAAGCCCTTATTAAACAAGCCTTAGATTTAGCTAAACTATCTCAAAATTTATTAAAAGGAGAAGAGCTAACTAATTTTGTAAAGCGCAGCTTTACAATGATTAAATAAAAACATCTGCTTATCTCATAAAAAAACCGTTTGGAGAAATCCAAACGGTTTTTTTTATAAAGTATAACTATTTGATTAGCCTACCAATAAAGCTTGTAATTTTTTAGCCAACTCAGGATTATCCCTAACTTCTTTGGCAATTTCCTCAAAGCGATCTAAATTAAAGCCATGTTCTTTAATTAACGCTTCCATACGTTGCTGAAACACAGGTTGCATTTTCTGGATATCATCATTTATACGCTTATAGGCTTCTTTATCTTCTTCAGATAAATCTGCCTTTGCTGTTTCATCTTGCATAGCAAAATGCAATTGCTGGAACTTATCTGGAGATAGTCCCGCATCTTGTATTTTTTTAAACAATTCTGCTTGAGAATTTTGGTTTAACGTCTGAAGCTCTTGTAGCGTATTAGCATAAGAAGTTAATTCTTTTTCGCTTACTCCTCCTGTTACTTCTTGCGCATACATTAGCGTTCCTGATAAGAATGCTACGGTAAAAAGGAGTGTTTTTAATGTCTTTGTAATTTTCATAGTTGATAATTGTAATTTATTAATTTATTCAATGTTAAGGATTTCAAGGCTAAAATCATAACAAAAGCTACAAGAATTACTCTATTTACATAAAAATTAACACCTCGTTTTATAAAACTTCTTGCTTTACCGCTCCGATAAGGTCGGTAAGTTTTAAGGTTTCTTGCGTTCCTGTAAGCATATTTTTAAGCGTATAGGTTTCTTCTGCAATTTCTTTTGTTCCAACCATAACAACAAACGGAATCGAGCGTTTATTTGCATAATTCATTTGTTTTTTCATTTTAGCATTGTCAGGGTAAAGCTCTGCGTTTACCCCTATCTCTCTTAGTTTATGTAAAGCTTTGGCTGCATATAAGGCTTCTTCTTCTCCAAAATTAATAAACAAAAGTTGTGTTGCGTTTTCTTGTGTTTTTGGGAATAAATCAAGTTCTTCTAAAGCTAGATATATTCTATCTAATCCAAAAGAAATACCTACACCACTCATCCCTTTTAAACCAAAAATACCGGTAAGGTCGTCATAACGCCCTCCGCCTCCTATAGAGCCTAACTTAACGGTTTTAGGTGCGGCAACCTCAAAAATTGCTCCTGTATAATAATTTAAGCCTCTTGCTAAGGTTACGTCTAAATCTAACTGAGCTGTAACTAAAGGCATGGTTGCGATTACTTTCTGAATAAAAGCCAACTCCTCTACTCCTTTTAAACCAACCTCCGATGAGGCTAACAATTGCTTTAATTGTGTTATTTTTTCTAAAAAGTTTCCAGACAAATCAAAAATAGGAGCTAATTTATGGATAGCTTCTGGAGTAATGCCTTTGCTTTGCATTTCTTCGATTACTTTCTCTTTTCCTATTTTATCTAATTTATCTAAAGCAACAGTAAAATCGATCAATTTATCTGGTTGCCCCATTACTTCGGCAAAGCCTGATAATATTTTACGGTTATTTATTTTTATCACTGTACCTTTTAAGCCCAAAGAAGTAAAAACAGCATCGTAAAGCTGTACAAACTCTACTTCTTGCCATAAACTTGTACTGCCTACTACATCGGCATCGCATTGGTAAAATTCTCTAAACCTACCTTTTTGAGGTCTATCGGCACGCCAAACAGGTTGTATCTGGTAACGCTTAAAAGGAAAGTCTAATTCATTTTGATGTTGTACCACATAACGTGCAAAAGGAACCGTAAGATCGTATCGCAAAGCTTTTTCTACAATCTTAGGGGTAAGTTGTGTGCTGTTTTTTTCTTGGTAAACATCATCGGGTACTTTCTTTAAAAAATCACCGCTATTTAAGATTTTAAATATCAAACGATCGCCTTCTTCTCCATATTTCCCCATAAGGGTATCGTAGTTCTCAAAGCTTGGCGTTTCAATAGGCTGAAATCCAAAGTGCTGAAAATGTTTTTTTATAGTTGAGATAATATAGTTGCGACGATTTACTTCGAGCGGTGAGAAATCTCGCGTTCCTTTAGGTATAGAAGGTTTTTGTGCCATAATATTATTTTATATCTGGTAAAGATACATAAGTATTGTTTGAAAGCCTTAACGGAATAAGTGCTTAGGCTTTAAATTTATTTATTTTCTAATCTTTCATTAAAAAACTCATACAACTGTCCTTTAGTGATATTCCCTCCTTGTTGGATTAAAACAAAAATATCTTTGTTTCTGTCTTCAGAAATAGCTTTTGTGGAAGTAAATAAAGTTACTTGTTCCTCTAAAAGGTTTTGTTGCAACCATTGGTAACCTTCTTTGGTACGAATATCTATCGCTTCATTTTCTACTTTTATTCCAATAAGCGACATGTGGTCTTCGTTGATTTTAAATAAAAAAAGTTGTTGTTTTGAAATATGTTCGATATACTCGACTTTAGCAAGCACGCCTTCCCAGATTAAATCGCTAAAAACATCTAATTCTTGTTCGGCTACTTCGGGCTTATTGGTTTTTATTTCTTGCCATTCTGTTGCGGTAATCGACTGGCTTGCCAGAAAGTTAATAAACTCTTGGTGTAATTCTTCTAGTTGCTCTTTAGTTAATCGTGTGTATTTCATTTTAGAAACTTTATGGGTATAAAAAAACCTACCCGATGGGGTAGGTTTTTATGTATTTAAACTACAATTAGTTTTCTTTTACCACATCAAAAGTGAAGTTAGAGATTACTTCTCTATGGAAACGAAGTTTAGCTTCGTATTGTCCTAATCTTTTAATGTTACCACCTAAAATAGTGATGTATTTTTTGTCGATTGCTACGCCTTCTTTTGCAAGAGCTTCGCTTAAATCGATAGTAGTTACGCTACCAAATAGTTTATCATCGTTTCCTGCTTTTGCAGCAATTTTTAATTCTAAACCATTTAATTTATTAGCTTGGCTTTGTGCCTCTTCTACTTGTTTTTTCTCTTTATATGCGCGTTGCTTTAAGGTCTCTGCTAACATTTTTTTAGCAGAAGGTGTAGCCAATACAGCAAATCCTTGAGGAATAAGGAAGTTTCTTCCGTATCCTGGTTTCACTTCTACAATATCATCAGCAAACCCTAAGTTGTCTACGTCTTTTTTTAATATTAATTCCATAATCCGCTTATTCTTTTATTTTAATAAATCACCAACGTATGGCATTAAGGCTAAATGACGTGCTCTTTTTATGGCAGTAGATACTTTACGTTGGTATTTTAGAGAAGTACCTGTTAATCGTCTTGGTAAAATTTTACCTTGCTCGTTTACAAAAGACATTAAAAAGTCTGGATCTTTATAATCGATATACTTAATACCCGATCTTTTAAAGCGGCAGTATTTTTTATTTTTCGAAGTTTCGATATTTAATGGAGTAAGATATCTAATCTCTCCATCTTTTTTTCCTTTGGCTTGTTGTTCTATAGATGACATCTTCTTAAGCTTTTTCTTTGTTTCGTTTTACTCTTTTTTCTGCCCAAGCAACTGCATGCTTATCTAGTTTTACACTTAGATAACGCATAATGCGTTCATCTCTTCTAAACATCAACTCTAATGGGTCGATAGCTTGTGCGTCTACTTGGTACTCAAATAAATGGTAAAAGCCACTTTTCTTGTGCTGAATAGGGTAAGCTAATTTTTTAAGCCCCCAGTTCTCTTTGTTTACCATTTTAGCCCCTTTAGAAACAAGAAAATCTTCGTACTTCTGTACTGTCTCCTTTACCTGATCTTCAGATAAAACGGGATTTAAAATGAAAACAGTTTCATAATGTTTCATAAAATGATTATTTAAATTTGTTTTAATAAAGTGTGCAAAAATACCTATTTTTTATTTCTTACACAAAAAGTATGGTATTTTTTAATGAAAATAGGTTTTTGTTACGTACTTTTGCCAGCCTAACTAATCTAATCTACTTAAATACATGTCTAATCCTCAACAGCATAAACATGCAAAACTCTCTGATGAGGAGCTAATAAAAGACATTGTTAGAACACGGGATACAAATAAATTTGCTACGCTTTACAGCCGGTATGCAGAAAAAGTATATCATAAATGCTTAAGTTTTTCTAAATCACCAGAAGAGGCTCAGGATTTAGTCCACGATATTTTTATTAAACTGTTTGTAAAGCTAAGTACTTTTAATCATCAATCAAAATTTTCTACTTGGTTATATTCTTTTACCTATAATTTTTGTGTAAATTATGTTGAGCGAAAATTAAAAAAGCATAAAGAAAAGTTTGTTTCTTCAGAAAATTTAACTATTTATGAAAATTATAACCAAGAAATAAGTAGAGAGATACATGATCATGAAATTTTTGACCTAAAAACCGAAAAATTACAACTAGCACTTTTAAAAATAGACGTTAATAGCAAAACCATATTACTGATGAAATATCAGGATGATTTTAGTATTAAAGAAATTATGGATGCCTTAAGCCTAAAGGAAAGTGCCGTAAAAATGAGGTTAAATAGAGCCAAAGCTCGTTTAATAGAAATTTATAACACAATATGAACCCATTTAAGAAAATCTTGCACGACGAAAAGTTGCCAGACACCTTAAAAGATAAGGTAATGGGTGATATTGAACTGATTAAATTATCGCTAGACTTTACCGACTTGATAGCTGTTAAATATCCCGCTACTTTACAAGAACTCTTTACGATAAAGGATAAAAACAAGCCAGACCCTAACAAAAAACAATCTTAAGCATGGAAACACCTACATTAAACCTAAATATACTAGATAGCCTCTACGCTAAATTTGCTGATTTTTTACCTAAAGCATTAATGTTTATAGCCTTTATTGTGATTGGTTGGCTAGCATTAAAAGCTATTTTATACCTCGCTAAAAAACTTCTTAAACTTACTAAAATAGATAAACTAAGCGGCAAGATTAACAACAATGACTTGGTTGAAAAGTTAAATATAAAAATTAACCCAAGCAGCATTATCTTAAGCTTCTTAAAATGGTTTTTAATACTTGTTTTAGTTATTATTGGTGCAGATATGCTTAAACTTAGTGCTCTATCAGAGCAAACCGCCAAGCTTATTGCCTATTTACCTAACTTTTTTACTGCTTTACTACTATTTTTAGGGGGAGTTTATTTAGCTAACCTTCTTAAAAAATCGGTTTATAGCTTATTAAAGTCTATAGATTTAAGCGGAGCTAAACTTATAAGCTTAATTCTTTTTTACTTCCTTATTATCATGATTAGTATTACTGCGCTTAACCAAGCAGGAGTAAATACCAACATTATAACCAATAATCTATTTCTAATTATCGGAGCCTTTTTAGCAGCCTTCACCATTGCATTTGGACTTGGCTCTAGAGATATTGTATACCGACTACTATTAGGTTTTTACACCCAAAAAAGCATCCGTACTGGTAGCCGTGTAAAAATAGGAGATATAGAGGGGATTGTACTAGACGTTAGCAACATCTACATTATTATTAAAACCTCCGAAAACAAAGTGGTTTTACCAATTAAACAATTAAACAACCATAAAATTGAAATTTTAGATTAAAAAAGTGACTTAATGCTATCTTTTAGTGTCTATATAATGATAAGGGGTAGCTTTTTAATAAATACAAAACATTGTTAAATTACAAAAGCACAGGCTTTATCTAAACCATAAAAGTCTGTGCTTTTTTTTTGCACAGCCTGTAAACAAAAACATTAAAATTTAACCAGGCTTTTGAAAACATCTAAAATAAATTGTATTGTTGTAGACGACTCTGATTTACAAAGACTAGTTTTTATAAAACTTATAAACAAACACCCTCGCCTTAACCTTGTTGGCGTGTATAAAAACGCTATAAAAGCAAAAAACACCTTATTGAGTGATGGCAATAACGTAGACCTTATTTTTTTAGATATAGACCTACCACTCCTATCGGGTTTTGACTTATTAGACAACTTAGAAAAACCTAAAAAGGTAATTTTTATTTCAGAACATGATAAGCACGCGTTAAAGGCATTTAATTACGGCGCGATAGATTACTTAAAAAAACTGGTTACTAAAAACAGGTTTGAACAAGCGGTAGAGCGAGCATTAAATCACTTTAGCTCCACAAAAAACCTGTTAAACAAAGCCTACATCTTTGTAAAAAGTAAAAATCAAAAATATAAGATTTTTATAAACGAGATTAATTATTTAATAGCTAAAGGCGACTACGTAAGCATTGTTACAGAAAGCGCAGAATATGCCATTCTCTCTACACTTAAAGCTTGTTTAGAAAAACTGCCTAAAGGGCAATTTATGCGAGTACACAAATCCTACGCTGTTAACCTCTATAAAATACAACGCTATACAAGTCAACATGTTTTTATAAACAATACAAAAATTCCTTTAAGCAGAAACAGAAAAAAAACACTAGAAACCACCTTACAAAACCTCAGCTATAAAAACTAAAACTCACCTCTCTCTTTAATATGGATCTACATTTACATTAAGCCTAATTTTCCTAAAAGCCCCAATAGCACTAAAAGAAATATTAATTCGTTCGAGATAAGCCTTGGTTTTTTGTAAAGAATACGCAGGAGGCACCTTTATTAAAATATACTTGATATAAGCATTACGAATACGCATTACAGGAGGAAACTCTGGCCCCAGCACATGCTCCTTAAAAGCATTTTGGTAGGCTTTGGTTAACCAATCTGCTGCCTCGTTAACCGCATTATAATCTTTATGCTTCACCACTACCCTAATAAGCTTATACGATGGCGGATACTTGAAATTTTTACGCTCATAAAGCTGCTCTTCTGCCATTTTCTCATACTGATTGGTAGTTACTTGTTGTAAAATTTGGTGATTAGGATTAAAGCTTTGTATAAGCACTTTACCCTGTTCTTTAGTTCTTCCTGCCCTACCCGACACCTGAACCAATAACTGAAAACAACGTTCATGCGCTCTAAAATCGGGGTAATTAAGCAGCGTATCTGCATTCATTATACCCACCAAGGCTACATTCCTAAAATCTAAACCTTTTGCAAGCATTTGCGTACCCACCAAAATATCTATTTGCTGTTGCTCAAATTCTGAAATTATTTTCTCGTAAGCATATTTCCCTCGGGTAGTATCTAAATCCATTCGAGCTATTTTATAATCCTTAAAAACAGATTTCAACTCCGTTTCTATTTGCTCGGTACCAAAACCTTTAGTCGATATTTCTGTGCTTCCGCAGCCCATACACTGCAGTTGCATGGCAATATGATAACCACAATAA
This sequence comes from Mesonia hippocampi, assembly GCF_014197445.1. Lineage (GTDB taxonomy): Bacteria > Bacteroidota > Bacteroidia > Flavobacteriales > Flavobacteriaceae > Mesonia > Mesonia hippocampi. The sequence continues at coordinate 181,938 of NZ_JACIFO010000005.1, forward strand.
TGGCATCGCAAACTATGGTTATGCTTATGGTAAGTTAAACTCACATCGCAATTAGGACATTGAGGAGAAAATCCGCAGGTATTGCATTCTAAAATTGGAGAGTAACCTCTTCTGTTTTGAAAAAGAATGACTTGTTTTCCTTCTCCCAAGCAAGTTTTCATTTCTTGCAGCAAGGTATCCGAAAAATGCCCCGTCATTTGTTTTCTTTTATATTTTTGTTTTAAATCTACCAATTGAATAGCTGGTGGCAGAACATTTCCATAACGCTTGGTTAATTCTACTAAAGCATATTTTTCTTTTTTAGCATTATCGTAGCTTTCTAGGCTTGGTGTTGCCGAGCCTAACAATACTTTTGCGTTAAACTTTTGCGCTAACAAAACCGAGATATCTCGTGCATTATAACGTGGAGCAGGATCGTATTGTTTATAGGTGGTTTCATGCTCTTCATCTACAATAATTAATCCCAAATTTCTGAATGGAAGAAACACCGCACTACGCGTACCTATTATAATTTTACCTTTGGTTTGTGCTAAAACATGCTGATAGGTTTCTACGCGTTCATTCACCGAATTCCGACTGTGATAAACTTGTACTTCTTTCCCAAAATAACGCTGTAAGCGTGCTATGAGCTGCGTGGTTAAACCTATTTCTGGAACCATAAAAAGCACTTGCTTATCTTGCTGTAATTGCGCCTCGATAAGCTTTATGTAGACTTCTGTTTTCCCTGACGAAGTTACTCCATGTAATAAACATACATTTTTATCTAAAAAAGCCGTATTTATCGCTTCAAAAGCCGCTGTTTGATGAGGAGTTAATACGGGAGAACTACCTGCTGTATCTCCTTGAAACCCCATGCGGTCGTGCTGTAAATAATACTCGTCTAAAACGCCTTTGCTTACCAAAGATTTTATGGTAGACGGGGTTGTTTTTGCCGCTGCTGCTAATTGTTTTGGGGTAATGGACTTTTTAGTTGAGGCTTCTATACTAAAATAGCTCAACATAACTTCGTATTGTTTCGGGGCTGCTTTTTGGGTTGTAGCCAAAAATGCTGTTAATTGTTCTTGGTCGCGGTAAGCTTCTGAAATTTTTACATAACGCACCAACTTTGGTTTATATTGCTTATAAAGTTCTTGGTTAATAACAACTACATCTTTAGTAGCCATCGCTTGGATAATAGGCAACACTTTCTTAAGTCCTAAAATCCCCATGATTTCTTGTACTTTAAGAATAGATTTTTGCTGTAAAGCTTCATAAATAAGATACTCCTGATCTGAAAGCTCTTCTACCTGAATTTCTTTTTCCTTATTTAGCTCTACTACGGTTTCACTCTCTAGCAACAACGCACTAGGTAAAGCCGCTTTAAGCACCTCGCCAATATTGCATAAGTAGTAAGCCGCTATCCATTGCCAAATTTCGAGTTGTTTTAGGGTTACTATTGGCGTTTCATCTAATATTTCTTCTATATACTTTACCTCATACAAAGCGGGTTTATCTTGATGAATCTTTGCTACAATCCCAGTATATACTTTAGTTTTACCAAAAGGAACAGCTACCCGCATTCCTGTTTTCAAATGCTTTTCCTGACTTTCTAACATTCCATACGTATAAGGTTTTGGTAATGAAAGCGGTAAAATAATATCGGCATAATACGCCATTGCTCTTTGTTTTTCTATGAGTATAAAAATAATAACCCGAAACACAAGGTTTCGGGCCATAAAAATAATTTATTTTGTGGAAATTTTATTTCCCTAGCATTTTTTCTTTCAAATTGTCATCGGCAGCTTTGTTAGATAGCCATATTCCAAATAAAGCCGTTTTAAAATCTAAACCTGGTATCACTCCTTTTTTAACACCGTTTTTATAAGCAATTGTACCTTTTCCTGGTATGTACAGCAAATCAAATTCATCTCCTTTTACAATTTCGTCCTTAAAAAATTCTATAAAACTATCTATACGTTTTCGTATGGAAGCCGTATTGCCGTTGGTAGAATTTTTAAAACCTTCCTCTACTGCATCAATCATTTTTTTACTTGTTATTAGCTTAGAAACAATATGAAGGCGTACCGACATTGGTTTATTACTGGTTAATATCTGTTTTGTATCCGAAGATTTTTCCTGTAGGTATAATGCCGCTACATAAAGATCTATCCATAATTTTTCTCGAACTCCTCCTCCGTTATAGAGAAGTTTTTGTTCATTTAAATTCAATTGTTCTGGGAGTGCTACCCCAGAAACACGCTGCTGAGCATTGCTTACAGAAAACAGCCCTAAAGCAATAAAAAGAAAAAAACACTTCTTCATTAATAATAATTTTAAATTAACAATAAACAGAATGTTAATATACTAATTTTTCTTCTTTAATTTTGTAATTGCTGCATTTAATTCGAAACCTAGCAATAAAATATTCGAATTAATCCAAATATAAAGCATCAAAATAAGCAAAGCGCCTATCGAGCCATAAAGTTCGTTATAGGTACTAAAATTTTCGATATATATCGAAAACAAAAAGGTAGTTAATACAATAAGTATGGTGGTAAATAAAGCGCCTATAGAAAAAAAGTGCATTTGTCTTCCTTCTCTAGTTCCAAAATAATATAAAATAGCGCTTATTAGGTAAACCATCCCTATAAAAACGGTATATCTTCCTATTTCTGCCCAGAGAATACCCGTATCAGCAAACATTCCGTAGATTTTTAGCTTTTCTATAATAAAGGTGAGGTAAATTGTTAAGATAACAGCCAATAATAACAAGAAAGCAATGATAATAGAAACCCCTAAAGCTACCATATATTGCCTAATAATGGTTCGGTTTATGCTTACATGGTATGAATACTCAAACCCTGTAAATACCGCATTTACACCATTTGCCATTAGAAATACAGAAAGGATAAACACAAATGAAAGTAATCCTGCCCGAGGGTTGTTGGCGATATCGTAAAAAATATCGTTAAAAAATTCGGAGGTTTGCGGGGGTAAAAGTGAATCTAAAAAGCTGAGTAATTTTAACTGAAAATCATCTATAAACCAAACAAACGGAATAAGGTTTAGTATAAATAACAAAAAAGGGAAAATGGCCATAAAAAAGCTAAAAGCAACAGAGCCTGCCCTAGTTGAGAACGTTCCTTTTACTAAGCCTACAAAATAAATCCGAAGAAATTCAAACAACGATAATCCTTCCAATCCAGGAATAATTACACGTTTAAGCTGTGTAACTACCCAACTAATTACTGGAATAGTTTTTTTTATCTCAGGATTTTTAGACATTACCTACACTGCTTTTAAACTTAAATCTAAATTATATACCGAATGAGTTAAGGCACCGCTAGAAATATAATCTACACCACAAGCGGCGTATTTAGGAGCGGTTTCTAACGTAATTCCTCCACTAGATTCGGTTAAGCATGTATCGCCAATCATAGCGACTGCTTTTTTTGTATCTTCATAATTAAAATTATCAATTAAAATCCTAAAAACACCTTCGTTTTGCAAAATTTCTTTTATCTCATTTAAATCTCTAGCCTCTACTATAATTTTCAAATCCAAATTATTTTCTGCTAGATATTTTTTGGTTTTTGTGATTGCTTTGGTGATTCCTCCTGCAAAATCTATATGATTATCTTTTAACATTATCATATCATACAAAGCAAACCTATGGTTTTCTCCGCCTCCAATTTTAACCGCCCATTTCTCTAAAGCCCTAATGCCTGGAGTTGTTTTTCGAGTATCTAAAATTTTTGTTTTTGTACCTTCCAACAAACTTGCAAAAGCATTGGTTTTGGTAGCTATCGCACTCATACGCTGCATGGCATTGAGTACTAAACGCTCTGCTTTCAGAATAGCTTGACTATTTCCCGAAACATAAAAAGCCACATCGCCAGGTTTTATTTTCTCCCCATCGTTTATTAGCACTTCTACCTTAAGTTGCGTATCTACATAAGCAAAAACTTGTTTTGCAAAATCTACCCCGGCTAAAATACCTGTATCTTTTACCAATAATTTTGCTTTACCTTCGGCAGTAGCAGGAATACAGGCTAAAGAGCTAAAATCGCCCGCTCCGACATCTTCACGAATCGCATTGGCAATAATAATATCTATTTCTTTTTGAAACTCGGTTTGGCTTATCATAAGATTACATATATTTTTGCTAAAATAACAAAGTAATTGCGAACTTTAAAGATGAATATAAAATTACTTGCCATAGGTAAAACCGACGATAAAGATTTAGCCAAACTTATACAACAGTATACCAAACGGCTTAAACATTATACGAATTTTGATATTGAAGTTATCCCTGATATTAAAAAAAGTAAACACCTTTCTGAAACCCTTCAGAAACAAAAAGAAGGTGAGCTTATTTTACAAAAAACAACCCCAGCAGATATTTTAATTCTTTTAGATGAAAACGGAAAAAATTTCACTTCCTTAGAATTTTCATCTTGGCTGCAAAAAAAGTTTAATACAGGCATGAAACAGCTTATCTTTGTTATTGGTGGTCCTTACGGATTTTCGGAAGAAGTTTATCAACGGGCAAATCAAAAAATAGCTTTATCAAAAATGACTTTTTCTCACCAAATGGTTCGTTTATTCTTTGTAGAGCAGCTCTACCGTGGGTTTAGTATTTTACGTAACGAACCTTATCACCACCAATAAAAACCTTACGCTAAAAAACTTTTATACTTATGAAACTTGTATTTGCATCGAACAACAAAAATAAAATAGCCGAAATAAAAAAACTACTTCCCAATACCATCCAGCTCCTATCATTAGCAGATATCGGCTGCCATGAAGATATTGCCGAAACAGCAAACACCATAGAGGGCAACGCTCAATTAAAGGCTAATTATGTAAAAAAACACTACCATTACAATTGCTTTTCCGACGATACAGGGCTCGAAGTAGAAGCCTTAAACGGGGCCCCAGGTGTGTTTTCTGCTCGTTATGCAGGCGAACATAAAAACGATACCGATAATATTAAAAAATTGCTTTTAAATTTAGCAGAAACCAAAAACAGGAAAGCCCAATTTAAAACGGTAATTAGTCTTTATTTAGACAATCAAGAATTTAATTTTACAGGCATTTGCAAAGGAGAAATAACCACACAACCCGCAGGTACAAAAGGTTTTGGATACGACCCAATCTTCACTCCTGAAGGATACCAAGAAACTTTTGCCGAAATGCCACAAGATGAAAAGAATAAAATAAGCCACCGAGGCAAAGCACTTCAAAAACTTTTAGCTTTTTTAGAAAACAAATCTTAATTAAACACCTATAAGCTGCTTAATTATAACTATCTTCGCCCCCTATTTTTTAGTATATGAATAAATTTGAAAACTTGGGGTTAGCTCCTCATTTGCTAGACGCGATTAACGATATGGGATTTACGACACCTAGCGAGGTGCAATCTCAGGCTATCCCACTATTACTATCTCAAGAAACCGATTTGGTGGCTCTTGCGCAAACAGGCACAGGAAAAACCGCCGCATTTGGTTTTCCGCTCATCCAGAAAATCCAAGACACCAGTAAGCAAACACAAGGACTTATCCTCTCACCTACGCGTGAACTTTGCCTACAAATTACAAACGAGCTTAAAAATTATGCCAAATACCTCCCAAAACTTAATGTAGTTGCCATTTATGGAGGCGCCAGCATTACCGACCAAGCAAGACAAATAGAGCGCGGTGCACAAATTGTTGTGGCAACACCAGGGAGAATGAAAGATATGATTGGCCGAAAAATGGTCGATATTTCTTCCATAGACTATTGTGTTCTAGACGAAGCTGACGAAATGCTAAACATGGGGTTCTATGAAGATATAAAAGATATCTTAAAACATACGCCAGAACAGAAAAAAACATGGTTATTTAGTGCCACTATGCCTAAAGAAGTAGCTACTATTGCGAAAGAATTTATGCAAACGCCTAAAGAAATAACCGTAGGTAGTAAAAACGAAGGAAGCAAAAATGTATCTCACGAATATTACCTTGCTGCAGGACGCGACCGATATTACACCCTAAAACGTTTAGCAGATGCAAACCCCGATATTTTTTCTGTTATATTTTGCCGTACCAAAAGAGATACCCAAAAAGTAGCCGAAAAACTTATCGAAGACGGATACAATGCCGCTGCATTACATGGAGATTTAAGCCAAAACCAACGTGATTTGGTTATGAAAAGTTTCCGTTCGCACCAAATTCAAATGCTCGTAGCTACCGATGTAGCCGCAAGAGGAATTGATGTTGACGACGTAACCCATGTAATAAATTACCAATTACCAGACGAGATTGAAACCTATACACACCGTAGCGGACGTACAGGGCGTGCCGGAAAAAAAGGTATCTCGATGGTTATTATCACCAAAAGCGAACTGCGTAAAATTAAAGCGATAGAACGTATTATAAAGCAAAATTTCGAACAAAAAAACATCCCTAGCGGAGAAGAAATTTGCGAAGTACAATTGTTTCACTTAGCAAACAGCATTAAAGAAACATCTATTCACCCTGAAATAGATAAATTTTTACCAAAACTAGAAGAAACACTACAAGATTTTTCTAAAGAAGAACTCATTAAAAAGTTTTTCTCGGTAGAATTTACACGTTTCTACAATTACTATAAAAACTCAAAAGACCTCAACCAAAGTGCTTCTGCCGATTATCGTAGTGGCGAAGATACAGGCGATAGCATACGTTATTTTATAAATGTTGGAGCCAAGGATGATTTTACTTGGATGACGTTAAAGGATTACCTTAAAGATAAATTAGGGGTAAAAGATGCCGTTTATAAAGTAGATGTAAAAGATAGTTTTTCTTTCTTTAATACCGACGCAAATTTAGCCGATAAAGTAGCCGAAATTTTTAAAGAGGTTTACCACCAAGGTAGAAAAATAAGCATCGAAGTAACCAAAAACAGCGAAAACGCTGGTGGACGAAGAAAGTCTTCTAGACGCTCTGAATCTGGAGGTAAAAAAAGAGATTTTAAACGCCGAGGAAACTTTAGCAAATCAGGCAACAGCAAACCTACTAAAGATAAAAGCTCTAGAAAATCTAATATAAAAAGTTCGATTAACCGAAGAAAACGCAAAAAATAGCTTTTTCTATTGCAAATTCTAGCTGCTTAACTAATTTTTACTATTTTTCAGAAAAATTAGAATTTTACACCTATGCGTTTTATAACAACTTTTATAAGTGTTTTCATCATAAGCATTACAACTCTTGTTGCTCAACAAACCGAGCAACAAGAGTTAATTCTCATAAAAGGAGCTGTACTTAATGCTGCTAACGATAAACCCTTAGAAAACGTAAACATTATCAACCTTACGCAAGTAAAAGGAACCATTACCAAAAAAGATGGCTCGTTTAAAATTAACGCTGCCTTAAACGATACATTATACTTTACTTACCTCGGTTTCCGTCCTATTGAAGTTAAAATAACCCAAGATTGGGTAAAATATGGCGACATCAAAATAAAGATGACAGAATCGGCCATTGCCTTAGAACAAGTTACCGTACAACCGGTAAAACTTACAGGTTTTTTAGAAATAGATGCTAAAAACATCCCGATATACGAAAATCACCGATATAGCATTTCTGGCTTAAATTATGGTTATGAAGTAGGCGATACACAACCAGGTGCTTTTACAAGAACTTTAGAGTCTATTTTTAACCCCGCAGATTTTCTGTATAATATTTTTGGGAAACGCCCTAAGCAAATGCGTAAGCTCAAAAAAATGAAAGAGCAGGATGAAATTGTAAACCTATTGCAGCAAAAATTTGACAGAGAAACACTCGCTGCTTTATTGCAAGTAACCACAGTAGATTTAGATGAAATTCTTAGAAAATGCGACTATTCTGAAAGCTTTATAAAAACCGCCAACGACTTGCAAATCTTAGAGGCCATAAATAGTTGCTACGAAGAATACAAAGTACTTCAGAAATAAAAATTTACGCTATATTTTTGTCTCAAAACGAGCAATAATTTCCTCACTGCTTTTTATGGTATTCTTAAGCCATTGCAACAAGGTAAAACGCCTGTCTTCCTCGGTTAATTGCCAAGACAAATTACTTTGACGTAAACGCGTGGTTAAACTCTGTAAAATGATCGCTGCAGATACCGAAATATTTAAACTTTCGGTAAAGCCTACCATAGGAACTTTTAAAAACCCATCGGCCTTACTTAGCACCTCATCACTAAGCCCGTCCCTTTCTGTCCCAAAAAACAAAGCCGCAGGTTTTGTTATATCAAAATCATGCAATAAACAAGCATCATTATGCGGAGTGGTAGCAATAATCTGATAATTGGCATCTCGTAAATGCGCAATACATTGGGTTACGCTTGTGTGTCTATTAACATGTACCCACTTTTGGGCGCCCATAGCAATTTCTCTATCAATACGTTTGATATTTTTCTCTTCAACTACATGTACATTTTGCACCCCAAAAACATCGCAACTGCGTATTACTGCACTGGTGTTATGCAACTGATAAACATCTTCGGTAACCACCGTAAAATGATTTGTACGTAATGCCAATTTTTCTTGAAATAGGTTTTTCCTCTTAGGGGTTAAATACGCCTGCATGTAATCCAAAAGCTCAATATCAATCATAAAAAATTTTTTAACTGCGCCAAATTTACAGAAATTTAATCTACCTTACCTGATATAGAGAAATAAGCTTATTTAAAACATTACATTTTATAAGTCTAGAAAAATAATTATTTTTAAAAAAGGAAAACAACTCGTAATTATGGAAAAAATAACCGTTTTAACCGGTGCCGGTATAAGCGCAGAAAGCGGAATAAAAACTTTTAGAGATGCTGATGGATTATGGGAAGGGCACAATGTAATGGAAGTTGCCTCACCCGAAGGCTGGCTAAAAAACCCAAGCTTAGTACTAGATTTCTATAATAAAAGACGAAAACAATTATTAGCTGTAACCCCCAACACAGCACATAAGGCCTTAGTAAATTTAGAGCACAAATACCAGGTTACGATTATCACACAAAATGTAGACGACCTTCACGAGCGCGCAGGAAGCAGCCATATTATTCATTTACATGGAGAGCTCCTAAAAGCAAGAAGCACTCACAACCCACAAGAAATCTATGAGTGGAAAAACGACATTAAATTAGGGGATGTTTGCACTAAAAAACACCAACTACGCCCACATATTGTTTGGTTTGGCGAGGAAGTCCCAATGCTTGATGCTGCGATAGAAATTGTAAGCCAAACCGATATTTTGATTATTATAGGAACCTCGATGCAAGTCTATCCCGCAGCAAGCTTGCTTCATTATAAAAAAACAAATACCCCTGTTTATTTTATAGACCCTAATCCTGCCATAACACCAAAAAACAATCTTTTTGTTTATAAAGAAAAAGCTAGTCTTGGCGTTCCTAAAGTAGTCGCAAAACTTTTAGAGTAATATGGATAAAGAAACGCTAAACCAACTTGCCAAGGTAAACACTAAACCCGAAAACAGAGAAGTACTTCTTTCTAGGCTGCAACAAGACCCTAATTTCTTCTACCTATTACTAAGCTATATAAAAGACGAAAACCCACAAGCCTCCCATGCTGCCAGAGCCATAGAACTAGCAAGCCTAGAAAACACTTCCTTAATAACACCTCATATAGATATTTTAATAAACATAGGAGAAAACACCACTAATCACAGCATCATTAGAGCTGTAGCAAAGCTGCTTGAAGTACTTACCTGCACCAAGTTAAGCCTTAATTTCACTCCTTTACAGGCAAGCAAGATTACAGAAATCTGCTTCGATTGGCTTATTGGAAATTACAAAACCGCTGCAAAAGCCTACAGTATGAATATACTTTTTTATTTAGGTAAAAACGAAGCTTGGATTTACCCTGAATTAACAGCCATACTAAAGCAACAATTACCTAACAACAGCAAAGGCTTTAAAGCTAGGGCTAGAAAAATAATACATACTATCGAGAGAACTACTTCTTAAACCCAGGCAGTAAAGGTTTTGGGATAAAGGTAATCGCAATTCCAAACAATAACACCACGCCTCCCATTATCATGTTTACATTAATCTCCTCATTAATAAACAACCACGCCAAAATACCTGTTAGAAAAGCTTGCGATAACAAACTTAAGGATACACGTGTTGCACGCATGTGCTGGATAGCAAAACTCAGCATAAACCAAGCCAGCAATTGACAAACTATAGCCTGAATCACTAACACCAACCAGGCTTTATCAGAAAAACCGTAAAAAGCCTCTCCTGCCAAAGCATTTACAATGGCTAAAAAAATGGAAGAAGCAAATAAATTAATCAACATAAATGTAGGCACATTTACCTCCGCCAACACTTTTTTTGCAGTTAATAAATAAGCAGAATAAAACACGCCTGAAAGAATCCCAAAAAGAAAGCCCTTATCAAACTTTAATTCTATAAAGAAATCTATCCCTACAATAACAACCATTCCTATAAATGCTACTAACGTACCTATCCAGAAGTTAATACGCGGATTATCTTTATAAAATAAATAAGCACCTATCCCTACCCAAATTGGCGATAAGTTGGTAAGCAAGGAAGCTTGTGTTGCTGTAGATTCGTGAATAGCAGTATTCCAAACTGCTACATCAGAACCAAACAACACCCCGCAAAGTGCCGATAAAAGAATAAACTTACCGCTAGGAAGTTTAAATTTTTTAAACAAAAAAACAGCAGGCAACAAAACCACAAAAGCAATTGCCATGCGATAAAATGCCGAAATTAATCCAGAGGTGTAACCTAGTTTCACCAATATCGGAAAGATAGAAATGCTTATAATTCCTATAAGAAGAGCGAGTCTTGGCTTATTCATTTTCAAAATAATTAAGCCGCAAATTTAGCTAAAGAATCAACGTTAAAGAGGTTAATTTTTTCCCAAAAAAACACCGATAAAATCGAGTAGTTTTTTTCTTTAATTTACAAGAACACGTATCTTTACCTTTTATAAATTTTCATTAAAAAACAACACACATGACTCCGTTACAAGCTATTTCTCCTATCGATGGAAGGTACCACAACAAAACGGCTACATTAAGCAATTATTTTAGCGAAGAAGCACTTATAAAATACCGCATCAAAATAGAAATTGAATATTTTATTGCTTTATGCGAAAATAAACTTCCGCAATTAAACGATGTATCGCCAGAAATTTTTGACAAGCTACGTACCATCTATCAAAACTTTTCTAGCGCAGATGCTTTAGCGGTAAAAGAAATAGAAAAAGTAACCAACCACGACGTAAAAGCAGTTGAATATTTTATTAAAGATAAATTTGAAGCTCTTGGTTTAACAAAAAGTAAAGAGTTTATCCATTTTGGACTAACCTCTCAAGATATTAATAATACAGCTGTACCGCTTTCACTAAAAGATGCCCTTGAAGAAATTTTTATTCCTCAAATTGGGCAACTTATCACAAAATTATCACAGCTTTCTGAAGACTGGAAAAACATTCCTATGCTTGCCAGAACACACGGGCAACCAGCCTCGCCTACCCGATTAGGAAAAGAAATTGCTATTTTCACTACACGAATACAAGAACAATTGGAATTATTGAAAGCAATTCCTACCGCTGCAAAATTTGGTGGAGCTACAGGAAATTTTAACGCTCACCATGTTGCATACCCTAATACCGATTGGAAAAAATTTGCCACCAACTTTGTAAAAAGTTTAGGGATGAAACACTCTTTCCCTACTACGCAAATAGAGCATTACGATTATATTGCGGCTACCTTCGATGCGTTAAAACGCATTAACACCATTATTCTAGATTTAGATAGAGATATGTGGACGTATATCTCGATGGATTACTTTAAGCAGAAAATTAAAGCTGGAGAAGTAGGTTCCTCTGCTATGCCGCATAAAGTAAACCCTATAGATTTTGAAAACAGCGAAGGTAACATAGGGATAGCGAACGCTATTTACGAGCACCTAGCAGCAAAACTCCCTGTAAGCAGATTACAACGCGACCTCACCGACAGTACCGTATTACGTAATATTGGTGTACCTATTGGGCATAGCCTTATAGCCTTACAAGCAACTTTAAAAGGGCTAAACAAACTACTTCTTAACGAAGATAAACTTAAACAAGACTTAGAGAACAATTGGGCTGTAGTTGCAGAAGCTATCCAAACTATTTTACGACGAGAAGCATACCCAAATCCTTATGAAGCCTTAAAAGGTTTAACGCGTACCAACGAGAAAATTAACGCTAAACGTATTGCCGATTTTATAGACACCCTAGAGGTAAACGATGCTATAAAAGCAGAGCTTAAAGCAATTACGCCTGAAAACTACACAGGAATATAAAACTTTTCTTTAAAAATAAAAAAGCGGCTTACCGAGAGGAAGCTGCTTTTTTATGATATAATTGTCACGTCCTGAAATAGCGATACAAAAACAAATTAGTTTTAAAAACGCTTTTACTACTAATGCTTGGCCTAAATATAGCATACAATTATGTTTAATTGATTTCGAAAATTAGGTTTCAACTACAAAAATAAAAACGCAACAATACAAGACAACCTTTACTGCTATATTCAATTACTTGCTATAAACTATATTTATACGTTTATCATCATAACGAATAGACTTCGTGGTGCCTTTCCAAGAATAAATCTTTCCTGATGGCTTATTATAACTAAAGTCTATTTCTGAAATATCTTTTAAAGACAAATAAGACATAATAAAACTAAGCATTTCAGATTTTGAATCACCAATATACACCCTTGCATTAAAAGAATTCCCATTCCTTGAAAGATTTATCTTTTTAGACTGATATTCAAACTCATAAGAAAACATTGCTTCACTATACACTGTAGATTTCTTTAGCTTTTTTATTTTAGAATCCTTTGCTAATAACTCATCCAATTGTTCATGACTATATGTAGACAGGTCGTCCCTATACATAAACTTGGGTATATAATCATTTTCTATGCTATTAAATCCTCTTACAAATACACTTTGATCATCTATAAGATAATAATCATTAATATCCCAGGAAGGCACTATATTTTGCTGTGTTGTAGCAATCGCTAATCCCTTAATACGCATATAAACATCTCCCGCTGCTTTAAATCCAACATTTCGAATACTATATAATCCATAGGGAAGTACTCCATATTTTTGTTTATTCAAATAAACCACTATCTTCTTTGCTGTATTGTCTATACGAAGTTGAATTGATACGTCTTTATTTAAAATATCAGGATTAATAGGTACTTTTAAGCCAACACCATTATTGGTATTATTATTTATAAACAAATAATATTTATTGTCTTGAGCTAGAATACCAATGGCCATCCCTTCATAAGGCTCTAGGTAACCATTAACGATACGTTTAGCGTTTTTCATTAATAACATACCTCCCAATGCCCCAAAAGAAGAACTGGGATCAAAATGTTTAACCGAAAATACCATTTGTATAACATACTGACTTTTACCATACAGATCAAACTTTTCCTTAGAAACCCCAAATATTTCCCCTTTACTCCTCTTATTTCTGATAAAGTAATGATTGTCCTTAATTTTAGAAAAATACTCCTCGCCAGTTAATTGCCTCCACTGCCTTTGATTGGTAGTAAAATCTTCCTTTAAAACTACCTGTACCTCTTGTGCTCCTACTAAAGCAGAACTCATAAAAAATAAGATACTTATTAATTTTTTCATCGTTAATGTTATGTTGTTAATAAACTATACTTTGTGGATTCAACTAATAAATGTAACCGAAATTATCTTATAAGGTTTAACGTACATGGATTTTTCGTAACGCCATCTTATTTTAATGCTTTAAACGGATAAAAAAACAGCACAAACAAGAATATTTGTACTGTTTAATAAAAAATTATTGGTTTAACCCTATATCCTTTTTTTTCAGAACGTTATAAGTTTTTCAACTTATATTCGTTCTTCAAAAAACACAAAAAGCTCTTCTTTTAAGGTTCTATAATTTTTAAAGAAGTTTTCTATTTTCTCTTTATAATCTTGGTGCTCATTTAGGTAATAAGTTTCGCAAGCCACATCATCACACTCGTTTATTCCTTCTGCATCTACGCTAAATCTTGCTACTTGAGAAAAAAAGTTGGCATGTATTTCTTCTATATTAAGAAGACTTTCTTTTAATTTATCCTTGCGGGATTTTTCGTTTTCGGCAACTTCCATTACAGAAGATAGTAGTAATTTTTTATAAAAACGAATTTCTGTTTCCGCAAAAGCCAATTTATCCTTCCAATCTATTAAGTCGGCTGAGTAATTAAGGAGTTGGATATCATCTCCATCATAATGTTGTTTTATCTTGTCTTCCATACTTAAGCTTTTTAAAAAAATTTAACTAGAAACATGTATAACCTCTATTTCTTTTTCTCCTGCAGGAAAATGCCATAATATTTTATCGCCTACAGCATAACCAAAAAGTCCTGCTGCCATTGGAGCGAGTATCGATATTTTATTAACTTTAATATCGCTCTTTTCTGGCGTTACAATTTGATATGTTTTTTCCTCTCCATTTGGCAATTTTATAGTTACATCTGAATTAAAACGAACAACATCTGCTGGCATATCGGCTTCTTTCACCACCTTCACTGTTTCGAGCTCTTTTGCTAATCTACTCAATGAAAGTTTAGAGTTTGCATCTTTATAATAATGACTAAGAGAAATGATTCGTTTTAGTAAATCAAAATCTCTTTCTTCTATAATCAGGGTACCGTACTTCATATTTCTATAGGGTATAAATAGAAAAGAGTGCCTAACATAAAAACATAAATATGTTGGGCACAGAGAGTTTGTTTTATATGCAGAGGTTAGAAAACCTTTGTTTTCTAACCTATAGACACTCTTTTCTTAATAATTATTTATGGAAAAATACCTCGCTGAGTATAAGCCATTTCTATACGTTTTATAGCAATGGTATAAGCAGCTGTTCTCCAATCTACTTTATTTGTATTAACTTCTTCTTCTACTTTCTTAAACACTTCGGTAAGCTTACGCTCTAATTTTTGCATTACTTCGTCTAGTTGCCATAATTCTCCATTACGGTTTTGCAACCATTCAAAATAGCTTCCTATTACCCCTCCAGAATTACATAGAATATCTGGAATAATGGTTACGCCATTTGCGAGTAATATTCTCTCTCCAGCATCGGTTGTTGGTCCATTAGCACCTTCTGCTACTAATTTTGCTTTTACCGCTCCTGCGGTTTCTTCAGTAAGCTGGTTTCCTAGGGCTGCAGGTATTAAAATATCACAAGTTAATCCAAAGAAAGAACTTGGGTCTATTTCTGTTGCTTTTTCATAGCCTTTTATCGAACCTTTTCTTGGTTTTGAGTGCTGATGTAGTTCTTCTACAT
This sequence comes from Mesonia hippocampi, assembly GCF_014197445.1. Taxonomy (GTDB): domain Bacteria; phylum Bacteroidota; class Bacteroidia; order Flavobacteriales; family Flavobacteriaceae; genus Mesonia; species Mesonia hippocampi. The sequence goes on from NZ_JACIFO010000005.1 coordinate 197,290, forward strand.
CTATACCTTTTTCATCATATAAAGTAGCATGAGCATCTTGTACCGCAATAAGTTTGGCTCCATCTGCAACTGCAAATTTTGCTGCCCAATAGCCTACATTACCAAAACCTTGTACAGTAATTGTTTTTCCGTTATAGCTTTCTCCTTTACTTTCTAAATAAAGTTTTGTGGTAAGGTAAACTCCATAACCTGTTGCTCTATCACGCCCTTCTAAACCTCCTGTTCCTACAGGTTTCCCTGTTACTACATGTAAATTTTTAGATCGTTCTGATGGGGCTTTGGTAGACATGTAGGTGTCTGCAATCCAAGCCATTGTTTGTGCATTGGTATTTACGTCAGGTGCAGGTATATCATGTTCTGGCCCTATGTTATCTCCTAAGGCATAAGTAAAGCGGCGCGTAATTCGTTCTAATTCCCCAATAGAGTAATCTCTAGGATCTATTTGTATTCCTCCTTTTGCACCCCCATAAGGCAAGCCTGCAAGCGAAGTTTTCCAAGTCATCCAGATTGCTAAAGCTTTTGCAGCCTCAACATCTACTGTTGGGTGATAACGTAAGCCTCCTTTATATGGCCCTAGAGCATTGTTATGTTGCACACGGTATCCTGTAAACACTTCCACATTACCATTATCCATTCTCACTGGAAAATGAATTACAATCTCGTTATTTGTAATTCCTAGTATTTTTCTAATATTAGGATTTAACGCTATACGATCTGCAACAGAATTAAATTGCTGCATTACATTATCGTACATGGTTTTTGGTTTGGTTTCTTTTGTTTTAACCATAGTCTTATTAAAATTATTCGCAAATTATTTATGTTTCGCCAACCTACAGCATCTGTAATTATATCAGCAAAAATTAAAGCTAAGATACTTTCTTTATAAGAATTATCCACAGGCTTTAGTTTCTTATTTTAAAAAAATTAACAAATATTTTATTTTAGCGTATTTTTAAACCTTAATCGGCTTCTTAATTAAACAACAGCCTTATCTTTTTTACTATTTTTGAAACTATAAAAAACAGAAAAAATGTCTACTTCAATAGAAAAGTTTATACCACACATACAAGAAGGATATACAACCAAAGGTAATAGCATTGTTTTAGGGGCTGCTATGCTTAATGGAAAACCTATTGCCGAAGCTCAGGTAAGTATCCCTCTAAAAACAATGAATAGGCATGGGCTTATTGCAGGAGCTACAGGTACCGGAAAAACCAAAACCCTACAAATACTAGCAGAAAACCTTTCTGAACAAGGAGTTCCCGTTTTACTAATGGATGTTAAAGGAGATTTAAGCGGAATTGCCAAAGCTTCTGAAAGTAATTTTGAAAAACGCCATCAAGCCATTGGCTATCCTCATAAAAGTCAAGCCTCTCCCGTAGAAATATTAAGCATTTCTGCCCAAAAAGGCGTAAAACTTAGGGCTACCGTAAGTGAATTTGGCCCTGTTTTATTAGCTAGAATATTAGACCTCTCGGAAACCCAAGCAGGCATTTTAGCCATTCTTTTTAAATACTGTGATGATAACCAATATCCGCTGTTAGATTTAGACGATTTAAAAGAGATTATAAAATACAGCACCGATGAGGGTAAAGAAGATTTTGAAAAGGAATACGGGCGAATTTCCAAAGCTTCTACAGGAGCTATTTTACGAAAAATTGTAGCCTTAGAACAACAAGGCGGAAACTTGTTTTTTGGCGAACCTTCTTTTGAGGTAAAAGATTTACTCAAAAAAACTTACGATAATAAAGCCTTTGTAAATGTAATTAGATTAAACGATATCCAAGACAAACCCAAGTTGTTTTCTACTTTTATGTTAAGCTTATTGGCAGAAATATACACCACTTTTCCGGAACAAGGCGATAGCGAAAAACCAACTTTGGTACTGTTTATAGATGAGGCACACCTTATTTTTAAAGAAGCAAGTAGCGCATTACTGGAGCAGATAGAAAGTATTGTTAAATTAATTCGCTCTAAAGGTGTTGGTATTTATTTTGTTACCCAAAACCCTACCGATATTCCTTCGGAAGTATTAGGGCAATTAGGTTTAAAAATACAACACGCCCTTCGTGCTTTTACAGCCAAAGACCGAAAAGCTATTAAACTTACTGCACAAAACTATCCGCTTTCTGATTTTTATACCACAGAAACCATAATTACAGAACTTGGTATTGGTGAAGCTCTCGTAACGGCCTTAAACGAAAAAGGAAAACCAACTCCTCTTGCTGCTACTATGCTACGTGCTCCAATGAGTAGAATGGATATTTTAACCCCTGAAGAACTTAACGGCCTTATCGATAACTCTGCATTGGTTAAAAAATACAACAGCCCTATAAATAGAGAAAGTGCCGCTGAGCTTTTAAAAGAAAAAATACGACTTGCCTCACAGGAGGAAAACAAGAAAAAAGCTAAAGAAGAACGAGAAACCTTAGCTAAAAATTCTAAAAAGGAAAACAAAACTCAAGATGCCATTTTAAAAGTACTTACCAGCGCTACTTTTATTCGAGGAGCGCTAAGTATTTTAAATAAAATGATTAAACGTTAACAGCTTATTTCTTTTCTTTTGATATGGGGTGATAATTATCGTCCCATTTTTTTTCTGTTGGGCAGTCGTTAAGCTTCCCTACAGATTTCCCTACAATCATAGACACTGCTGCATCTCCAGTAACATTTACCGTTGTTCTGCACATATCTAAAGGTCTATCTACTGCAAAAATCAATGCTAAACCTGCTTCGGGAATCCCTGCTTGCGCAAGCACAATTACCAACATTACCATACCAGCTCCTGGCACTGCTGCCGATCCAATAGCTGCAAGTGTTGCCGTTGCAATAATACCTAGCTGTGTACCGAAAGATAAATCCATCCCAAAAGCTTGCGCTATAAATACGGCTGCTACTGCCTGATAAAGGCTGGTTCCGTCCATATTGATGGTAGCTCCTATGGGCAATACAAAACTAGACACCTCTTTTTCTACGCCTAAATGCTCTTCTACACGCTCCATCGTTACCGGAAGTGTTGCTGCACTAGAACTGGTTGAAAAAGCTAATAATTGAGCTGGTGATATTCCGTTTACAAAAAACCTAGGCGTTTTTTTGGTAAACACCCAAACCAATAAAATGTAAATAAGAATCATTAATAACAAGCCTATTATCACACTTAACGCATACATCCCCAATGCCTTAAATAAATCTGTACTAGGCGATTCTACCACCAAAGCTGCTAACAGCGCAAAAACACCATAAGGTGCTGCCAGCATTATAATGTCTATTAATTTTAGGATGACTTCATTAAATCCATCAAAAAAATCTTTAACAGGTTTTGCTTGTTGTTCTGGGATTAAAATAAGTCCTATTCCAAAAAATATAGCGAAGAAAATAACCTGTAACATATTGGTATTTTTACTTGCTGCCCCCACTATGTTAGACGGCACAATATCTACCAAACTTTGCAGCGGCCCGGCTTCTTTTTGTCTTTTAGCATCGGCTTGTTTAGATTGAGCATCGCTACTATAGTTTGTAATAAGCTCTTGGCGAGTTTCCTCTGTTATAGACTTTCCGGGTTGTATTGTATTAACCACTAGTAAACCTATACTTACCGCAATTACGGTTGTCCCCATATAGGCTCCAATAGTTCTAAATCCCATTAAGGAAAGTTTAGAAATATCTTTTAAATCTGAAACTCCTTTAATTAACGAAGCTAATATTAAGGGAACTGCAATAAGCTTTAAAAGGTTGATAAAGATAGTTCCAAAAGGTTTTACCCAGTCGCTAATAAAGCTGGAACCCCAGCTAAAATTACTACAAATTAAGGCAAAAAGCACCCCTAAAACCATTCCTAATAATATCTGCCAATGCAGTGCTAGTTTCTTCATCTTCTGTTTCCGTTTTTCTTACAATTGTGTTTTTCTTATTAAATAATAATCTACCAATACCAAAGCTGCCATAGCCTCTACAATAGGAATTGCTCTTGGCACCACACACGGGTCATGCCGCCCTTTCCCTATTATTTCAACTTTTTCGGCATTTGTATTTATAGATGCTTGTGCCTGCATTATGGTAGCTACAGGCTTAAATGCTACGTCAAAATAAATTGGCATTCCATTAGAAATACCGCCTTGTATGCCGCCACTATAATTAGTTTGTGTAGTTCCGTCCTCATTAAAAATATCGTTATGCTGACTCCCTAATAATTTTGTCCCTTCAAAACCACTCCCGTATGCAAAACCCTTTACGGCATTGATAGAGAGCATTGCTTTAGCAAATTCTGCCTGTAATTTATCAAACACAGGCTCGCCTAGAGCTAAAGGAACATTTTCGATAACGCAATGTACTATCCCGCCAATGGTATCGCCTTGTTTCCTGATGTTTTTTATATAAGCTTCCATTGTTTGTGCAAGCTTTTTATCGGGGCAACGCACTGGATTTTTCTCAATTTCGGTAAAATCTACCTGGTGTTTATCTGCTTCAAAAACAACCGTTCCAATAGCTTTTGTATAGGCTGTAATTTTTATTTCTGGGATAACCTGCTTGGCAATAGCTCCTGCTACTACCCTACAAGCAGTTTCTCTGGCACTAGCGCGCCCGCCACCTCGATAATCTCTAAATCCGTATTTCTTATCGTAGGTGAAATCTGCATGACTCGGACGATAAACTTCCTTTATGTGACTGTAATCTTTAGATTTTTGGTTGGTATTTTCAATTATAAAACCAATAGGCGTTCCGGTAGTTTTTCCTTCAAAAACTCCCGATAGAAATCTAACCTCATCGGCTTCTTTACGTTGTGTTACAATAGAAGATTGCCCTGGCTTTCGGCGGTTTAATTCTTGCTGAATTCTATTAAAGTCTAAACAAATACCAGCGGGACAACCATCTATAACTCCGCCAATGGCCTCTCCATGAGATTCGCCAAAAGTGGTAAGTTTAAATATGTTTCCGAATGTATTTCCTGGCATTGTTTAATATTTCAACAAATATAATTTTTTTAAGCAAAATTTTAAGGGTTTATTGGGATTTAGCCAAAAACAACCTCTGCAAGCCTTTAGTATTCATAATACAAACTTTACACAAGCGTAAGTTATACTTAATCTAATTGTGAAAATTGTTAATTTAATTTGTAAAAAGGATTAATAGTTTTGAAAAAACGCAATATAGATTTAGTGGTAATTTCTGATGTACACCTAGGAACTTTTGGGTGTCATGCTAAAGAATTATTGCTTTATCTTGATAGTATCTCTCCTAAACACCTTATTTTAAATGGTGATATTGTAGACATTTGGCAATTTAGAAAGCGTTATTTTCCTAAAACGCATTTAGAGGTCATCAAGAAAATTATCGACTTGTCTGCACAAGGCACTCGAGTAACTTATATTACAGGAAACCACGATGAAATGCTCCGTAAATTTAGCGATGTTTCTATGGGGCGTATTGCTATTGTAGATAAGCTTGTGCTAGAATTAGATGGCAAAAAAGCCTGGTTTTTTCATGGAGATGTTTTTGATGCTTCCATACAAAATGCAAAATGGTTGGCTAAGTTAGGCGGCTGGGGCTACGATGTGCTTATTTTACTTAATAGGTTTGTAAATTGGTGGCTTTTAAAGTTTAAACAAGAAAAATTTTCGCTCTCCAAAAAAATAAAAAACAGCGTAAAGAAAGCAGTAAAACACATTCAAGATTTTGAACAAGTAGCTGCAGAATTAGCAATAGATAACGGGTATAAATATGTGATTTGCGGACACATACACCAACCCCAAGTAGTACGCAAGGTAACAAAAAATGGCACTTGCCTCTATTTAAATTCTGGAGATTGGGTAGAAAACCTCACGGCGCTAGAATACCATAAAAAACGTTGGGAACTGATAAATTTTAACCCCGAAGATTACAAAAACAAACCCAAAATAACTACCGATACCGATAATACTGTAAAGAGTATGCTCGCTGCAATTACCATTACACAAAAAACAGCTGTTAAATAACTGTTTTGTAAGCTAAAAACCCTTTCAATAAAAATAATTTTTTATACTTTATTATATTCCAGCTTTATTTTCTGTGTTTTAAAAGCATATAACCTAAAGCGATAAACGCAATACCTCCTATGCTATACATTACCTCGGGTATGTTATCAATTCTACTTTGGTAATACCAGCCCGAAAATAAAGCGCCTAATCCTATTCCTGCTTCTAGTGCAATATACATCGTTGCTACTGCCTTACCTCGTGCATGTTTTAGGCTCATATCTATTGTCCAAGCATTTAATGAAGGAGATAACACTCCCATAGCAATTCCGTATAAAATAGCTCCTGAGATAAATAACATTACCGATGTTGCCAAACCTAATAATAACATAGCTATGACTAAAACTACCAGTCCGATAATAATTACTATTTTCCGTCCGTAATAATCAGAAGCTTTTCCCGCTACAAACCTCACCAATAATGATGAAACTGTAAAAACTATAAAAAACATTCCTTTATTTGCTATTCCTAAGTAAGCTGTCCAATCGGGTATCAAGGTAAGTATTACCCCAAACGAACTATAAACCAATAATACCACAAAGGCTGCAGGTAAAACTTCTGTAGCTATAATCTCATTTCTATTAATACGTAATAAAGCCCATTTAAATTTTTGTTTAGGCTGTAATGTTTCCTTCATGTTTAAAATAACCAGCATCGACATGAAAGCGCAGATAGAAGAAGCATAAAATAGTACATCATACGTATAATTCATTTTTATAAAACTCCCAACAGCAGGGCCAATTGCCATCCCTGTACTATAAAATAAGCTTTGCATACCAATAGCAGCTCCCCAAGATTTTGCCGGAGTTATATCGGCAACATAAGCAGAAGTAGCAGTAGGTTTAAAGCCTGTTGAAAAACCATGAAACAATCGCAACAACAAAAATCCTAATACGGTATTTGCCATTGGGTACAACATTCCACATAGTACACAAACTATGGTTCCAAATATCATAACAGGCAACCTGCCAATTGTATCGGTAAGTTTCCCACTAAAAGGACGAGATAAACCTGCAGTAAGAGTAAACAACGAAATAATAAAACCTATATACTTTGCTCCGCCCATAGTAGTAAGGTAAGCGGGCAACTCTGGAATAAGCATATTATAACTTGCAGAAAAAAGCAACGAGCTCAAACAAATTAAACCTAACTTTAGGTTATATACAGGGTGAGCACTGCTTGATATAAAAGTTTTAGGTCTTATTTTATTCACTTACGAAGTATTTGTAGTTTAATTTCAACAAAACAATAAATTGATATTTACAGCAAAGTAACAACAATCTATTTTCCTTAAAAAGGATAAACATTTCTTATTTAAAAATGTTTATCCTAAAAACACTTTTTCTAAATAATATTTTTATTACATTAGTATATTTACTAACTATTTATTAAATTTTTATCAAAAAACATACATCATTTAAACACAGAACAACCACTATTCTAATTATTTCTCACAAAAAAATCTACAATAAATGAAAAAAATAACTTTCCTCCTGTCTTGCTTTCTATTCCTAGCAATTAACCTGCTACAAGCCCAAGAAAAAGAAGAAACATCTAAATTTAATATAATTGGGTATGGTGGAATTGGCTACGGAATTGTAGAAAACAACAACCAACCTAACTATAACCTAAACAGTAATAACGGAGAAATCCTCTTGAATTACAAGCTTAATCAAAAATTTGGAGTAGCAACAGGAATAGGCTTTAACGAATTGTCGGGTAACGGTTTTAATTCAGCGGGAAACTTTTATCATGAAAGAAGCTTACTAAAAATCCCAGCACTAGTTACGTTAAACGCTAAAATAGCTGAAAACATAAAAATAGTAGGAAACTTAGGTTTTTACACACAAACCATTATTAAAGACGAATATAGATTTTTAAACAACACCCAAAAAGATATTTATGAAGGATGGAATTTTGGAGCGCAGATTGGATTGGGCTTTTTATATGAACTTTTTGACAACTTTTACGCTGGGATAAACCTCAACAGCCAATCTGATTTTAATAAATTTAAAACCGCTAAAAATGCAGTTATAAATGATAAACAAAAAATCAAAAGTCAAAACTCAATTGGGATAATGTTCTTCGTTAATTTATAAACTATAAAACCTAGCCTTTTCATGTAAATATTGCATTCCCTAAACCTCATATTATGAAAAATATACTTTACTTTTTCCTATTCATTATTCCTTTTTTTAGTTTTTCTCAAGAAAGCATCAAACTAACATATAAGGCTCCTAAAAGCGCTGAAACCAAAATGTATAACGCCCTTAATGATATTATACTTCTTTCCATAACCACCGAAGACCTAAATGCTAAAGGGAAAAAATTCCTACTCAGGAAAGAAGAAATCATCAATGGGAAAGTAAAAAGAAACGACAGCCTACTTTCTTGTAAAACAATAACCCGCCCCATAATTACCGGTAAAGACACCTTAAACTATGTAGTTAATGCCTGTAATAGCACACAATTTTTTGAAAGCCTAGAGAAACAAGAAATCATATTTGGAGGAAAATTTATAAACGATTCTATCAAAATAATCATCAACTACCCAGGCATTAGCATTAGAAGCAAACTAAAAGCAGATGACAGTTTTGTGCTGATGGCACTGCAGGAAGAAGACAAAGAAGGCTCGTTTGAACTAACAACAGGTGAAGAATTTCCTATTATCGCATTAACACCACCAATTAAAGGCAACGGATATTCCTCCTACTGCCTTATAGACAATACAGAAATAAAGAATTTTTATACCGAGTATAACATTGAAAGGTATTATGTTTACTACCTTACCATAAAATAATTTTTTTACAACTTATACAACACAAAGTAAATCTAAAATACACTCAAAGCATATCTGATATTTTTTACAAAAAGAACAGAAACAATCCAAATTATTAACATAAATCAATAAAATCTAATATCTGTTAAATGTTTATTACTAAAAAGTAATATATATTTGAGGATATATAGAAGTTACCCACAATTATGAAAAAAATCCTGCTAACATTTATAATAGGAATATTAATTCTCTCTTGTTCAGCCACCAAAACTGGAAAAGACAAAACAAAATACTTCGATGAAAATAATGTTGAAATTAGTAAATCTAAATTCGACCGAATTCGATCAACAAATAAATTGTTGGACATTCCAGGAGATTCAATTAATCATAAAAAACTGACTTTAAGAGAAAAACGAGGGAAAATAAATGACAGAAAAAGCCTTGAATTATTACTTGAGAAAAGCACAAATACAGAATTAGACTCAAACAAACCTATTGTTATAATATACTATCCTGGAAAAGACCCCTGTAACAGTAGCGGAACAACTAAACCCGAATGGATTAAAAGTTGGTATAAACAATTAGAAGACGGATTAAATCAAATCGCTGAAGTAAAGCCTTTATACATATTTAAAGATAACGATGGACTTGAAAAATACAATGGGATTTTAAGTTGGAAAAAAGACCCTGAAAAAACTATTGAAAGATTATTTTTTGAAAATCATTATCCTTGTAGCAGTTTTGTAGTTATTTCTAAAAATGGTGATTACATAAGTTACTTTGGGGAATTTGGAAATGAATATGTTTGGGAAGCAACTCAACTTATGAATAAATAAATAAATAAATAAATACGTTTTACAGCACCAATACCCCTCGCACAAACCCATAACTTAATTAAGTAGGTAAAAAACTAAACCCCTTTTAAGCTTGACACAACCTTCTTTTTTAAACATAAAAAGTTACCTATCGTTGAAGCTAATACCTCAATACAATCGCCACATCTGTCAAAGCATTATAAGTAATTAAAAACAAACCTAGATGAATACAAGTCTAACAATCAACCAGTCAGCTTCCTCAAGATACAAGGTAGCCGAGATGTTAATTGAATTATTAAAAATCTACCTTGTAATAGTACCTCTTCAAGTTTTATTTAAAAGAAGGCTAAAAAAATCTCGAACTCTCTTGGAAAAATGTAGCGAAAACACCATTGGCAGCGATATATTAAAAATGCTCAAAGAAAATAACCTTGATGTAATTCCTTTTTACGAAGAACATGACTTAAAACATTTAGTACTTAATTATGGGATGACCTCTGAGGAAGAAATTAAAATGCAGGCGTTTTTATTTGGAAATGGAGATCGAAGTATTTCATGTCTATTGTTTTTATTCTCTGGCATTATTATGCCGTCAGCTTGGAGCAAATTTTATAAAGAATACAAAAGAGGAAAATTATCGCCTGATATCTCAAATTTAAAACTTGAAAAATGTAAAAATTTATCAACAGCTAACTTAAAATACAAATATCAAAACCACTTATATAGGAATAACAATTAGCGTTTATATAAATAAAAAAATTACAGCATCTGTCAACTACACAAACCGCTTAAGATTGTTTCAAAATCTTTTTGTTTATTTGTAGTCTTTTCAATAATAATTTTAATGAAAAAATCAGCACTAACCCGTCATAACATCCTAACTAAAGCTTTTGAATTAATTTATGCTAATGGGTATAGAGCTTCTAGCATCGACGATATCCTTACCAATACACAAGTAACCAAAGGAGCCTTTTACTACCATTTTAAAAACAAGGAAGAAATGGGCATTGCGCTGATTAATGAAATATTAAAAACTCACCTATCAAAAAAATTTATTGAGCTGCTAGAAAGTAAAGATACCCCATTAGAGTCTATATACTGCCTAATACATTATCTTCTTATTGAAGATAGGTTGTTAAAAACAGAGCTAGGTTGTCCAGCATCAAACCTCATCCAAGAAATGACACCTTGGAATACTCCTTTTTCTAATGCATTAAATAACTTGGTTAACGAATGGTTAAACTTATTAGAAGCTACACTTGAAAAAGGAAAAAAAGATGGATTTATCAATAAAGAAATAAACTCAAAATCGGTAGCTACTTTTATTCTTTCTGGGTATTGGGGCGCAAGAAATCTAGGTAAACTAGAAAAATCTAAAAAACCTTATAATACTTTCTTAGAGCAACTTAAAACCTATTTAAAAACCTTGGAATAATTTTTTTTACCAAAAAACATACTAATTGGTATGTTTTTATAACTTTGCATACTAATCATAATCTATAAATACAGAAATAGTATGTACAACAACTTAGGAGTATTGAAGAAAAAAGAAATCTCGAGTTTTAAACGTGGACTTATAAGCGCTAAACTTGGAGAAAATAAAAACAAGTTATTCAATTGGCTAGGCATAAAATCGTATAGAGAAATCGATTTTAAGCAAATAAGCATACCCGATTCTAAAATTGCCGCTTTAGCCATAGAGGAAGCTAACGATTTATATTCGCCTTCACTACTAAAACACTGCTACAGAACTTATTTTTTTAGTGCAGGATTAGCCATTTCTCAAAATTTAAAAACAGATATAGAGTTTCTATTTACCACTTCCATCTTACATGATATAGGTCTAACCGATAAACACAACCACGCCTGTAGCCAACAATGCTTTGCTATTTACGGAGGAGATTTTATAAAGGAGTTTGCCTTAAAAAACGGAATTGACGAACTAAAGGCAACCAAAATGAAAACCGCTATAGATATGCATTTAAACCCTTATGTAAACAGAAAAAAATTTGGAAACGAAGCCTACCTTTTATCTAAAGGAGCTGCCATGGATGTGGTTGGCGCGCACACCTTCCAACTTAATCATAATTTTATTCACAAGGTACATCAAGAGTTTCCCCGCACCCACTTTAAAGAAGATATTCTTAACACCATGACATCATTAAACCATAAAAAAAACACAAGAGCAGATATACTTTTTAAAATGGGGTTTAAAAAACTTGCGGCTAATAATAAACTAAATTCAGTATTCAAATAAATCACACAACCTGAAAAACAAACAGTTACTTTTTGTATATTTGGTTTTAACCCAAAAACCTATTTTATGAAAACTACATTCCTTAGCCTTTTTATAAGTATTTTATTGTTTTCCTGTTCTAGTGATGATGATACAAGCAACAACACTCCCGAGCCAGAAACCCAAAACAAAAGCTACTTCCCTACGGCAATAAATAACAGTTGGACATACCAAAACACCAGCCAAATAGAAGGACATGACAACAAAAGTCAAAACCAAGAAAAAATCCATATAGCCGATAGTCATAACAAAGAAAATACTACTTTTTATACCTTTCAATCCAATTTAAGTTTTGAAAATCAAGGGCTAGTTACCGGAGCGCTAACTACTGGAGAGCTAGCAGAAGTAAACAAAGAACTAATTTATAACGGAAATTTTAAAGTAGACTTAAGCCCATTAGGTATAGGTGAATATATAGAAATTCCTATTACCAACCTTATTATATATAAAAGTGATGCCGATAAAAACACCATCCTCGCAGAGATTTCTGGCACGCACCAGCAAGATGTAAATTGGCAAATGAGCGCCCCTATCCCCTTAACATTAAATTACAGCATCACTTCTAAACAAAATGAAAGCCCAAATGAATTCGAGGTAAACTCCACTACATATACCGATGTAATCTCGGCAGCATTAAGTATAGAAATTAAACTTGATGCTTCATTATTAGGTCTTTCTATCCCCATTATGAAACCTCAGGAAGCCGTAATTTCTACCAATTACTTCGCAAAAGATGTAGGCTTAATCCATAGCAAAACAACCACTCATTATGTAGTTGAAGATTTATCTAACTTTGGCGTCCTTAACATCCCAGATTTTAGATTAATTAGCTCACAAGATTTAATTGATTATAACTTGCAGTAATGCTGTACTTACAAAAACCCTTATTTACACACACAAATAAGGGTTTCTTATTTTTAACCTATATTTTATAAAAATTAACGCTTTATAAAGCATTTTGCTAAGGCTGCTCTTATACCTTTGGGTTAAAACAATATCTTATGAAAAAATTCGTAATGTTAGCCTTTATAGGCTTTGGATTTATTTTTACCGCTAAAGCACAAGAAATATCTAAAAACGCAATCGGACTCCGCATGGGTGGTTCTGATGGCGTTGGCGCAGAAGTTTCTTATCAACGACAAATTCACAAAGAAAACAACAGGATCGAAGCTAACCTAGGTTGGAGAAACAATAGTAGTTTTGATGTTTTTAAACTTACAGGATTATACCATTGGGTTTGGAATATAGAAAACAACTTTAATTGGTATGCAGGTGCTGGTGCAGGTTTTGGAAATGTAGAAGACAAACACCACTACCATAACGATGGTAGCTTTTTATACCTTGCCGGGACAATAGGTATTGAATATAATTTTGATATCCCTTTACAAATCTCATTAGATCTTCGTCCAGAATTTAGCTTTAGCGATTACCATGCTATAAACGATGTTACACCAGATTTAGCACTTGGCGTACGTTATAAATTCTAATCATATAATATAGTTGAATTACCCTAAAACAGGTTAACAGCTTTACCTATATAATTAAATTGAAACCTAACCTGTAAAGTTAAACTTTACAGGTTTTTTTATTGTGCCTAATAAATTAATATTGGTTTATTGCTTTTTTATAAACCGCCTCATATTGCGGAACAACTTTCTCGATATCAAAAGCCAAAGCTGTTGTTTTTGCTTGCTGCTTAAATTGTTTTAAAACAGCATCGTCTTTAAGTATTTTAACGGCATTTGCAGCCATTTCAGACACATTACCTACATCGCTTAAATATCCCGAAAACCCTTGCCTATTTACCTCGGGAAGCCCTCCTGTATTAGACGAGATTACAGGCACGCCATTTGCCATGGCCTCTAAAGCTGCTAGCCCAAAACTTTCCGACTCTGAAGGAAGTAAAAATAAATCAGAGAAACATAAAATTTTATTAATCTCGGTACTCTCTCCCATAAAAAGCACATCTTGCCTAATTCCTAACTCTTTGGCTAACTCTTTGGCAGGTAATTGTTGTGGCCCATCACCTACCATTATCAATTTAGCTTTACATTGCTTTCTTAACTCGGCAAAAATTTTAATTACATCTATTATTCGTTTTACTTTTCTAAAGTTAGAAATGTGCGTAACAATTCGTTCATCTTCGTTTGCCATAATGCTACGTTGGCAATCAGAAAAATGACCCCTTAGCTTACTAAAATCTATAAAGTTAGGAATTACTTTTATAGCGTTTTTTATATCAAATAATCGTAAAGTATCATCTTTTAAACTTTGAGATACCGAAGTTACACAATCGCTTTTATTGATACTAAAAGTTACTGCAGGTTTATAAAAAGGATGATTTCCCACCAAGGTAATATCTGTTCCGTGTAAGGTAGTAACCATAGGTATATCTATGCCTTCTTCTGCCAACATTTGTTTTGCCATATAGCCTGCATAAGCATGAGGAATAGCGTAATGTACATGCAAAACTTCTATCTTATGAAGCTTTACCATATCTACCAATTTGCTAGACAAAGCTAACTCGTAAGGCTGGTAGTGAAATAACGGATACTCAGGAACATTAACCTGATGGTAGTGGATATGATTAGACAAATGCTCTAATCGTACAGGCTGCTTATAAGTTATAAAATGTACTTGATGCCCTCGCTTAGAAAGCGCCATTCCTAATTCGGTAGCTACTACACCACTTCCTCCAAAAGTAGGATAACATACAATGCCTATTTTCATAACTTAATGTATTTTATTAGTATTTCTAAGAAAACCGACAGATTTTACCCCTATAATTAATATGCAAAAAGTATCCTAATCAATTATTGCATCGTAAATAATTCGTTGTATATCTGTACGTATATTTTCTGTAATTAACTTTCTATTACCTGCATCTGGATAAGTTCTGTTAGACAGGAAAACATAAATTAATTCTGCCTCCGGATCTGCCCATGCGTAAGTACCTGTAAAACCCGTATGCCCAAAACTTGTCATAGATACACAACCACAGGTAGGGCCAACATCGCCCAATTGAGGTTTATCGAAACCTACGCCTCTACGTACATCTTCATCACAATAATAACAGGTATTAAAGGCCGCTATTGTGGTTTCTTTAAAATAACGTTTACCTCCATAATAACCTTTATTAAGGTACATTTGCATTATTTTAGCAACATCATTAGCATTGCTAAACAAGCCGGCATGTCCTCCAATTCCTCCCTGCATTGCCGCACCTTGGTCATGTACTGTTCCTTGAATGGTTTGCATACGCCAATAAGTATCGTCTTCTGTTGGAATTATATTTTGCTTTGGGTAATACTGTAAAGGCAAATAGCTTGTACGCGAAGCTCCTAAACTTTTATATAAATGCTGTTGTACAAGCTTATCTAAACTTTGGCTGTAATGCGTCTCTATATACTTTTTTAATAAATAATAAGGTAAATCACTGTATTTATATTCGTCTGCCTCACGTAACTCACTAGCGGCTATTTCATGATACATCGTATCTTGATAGTCTTTTCGCATATACATTTTCGGTGCTACCTCTACTGAAAAGATCGCATTTTTTTTATGGCTAAAATAATCGGTTGAAGGTTCTTTTGTTAAACTATCAAGGGTACTTACATAAAACGGAATCCATGCTTTAAACCTAGCGTAATGACTCAACATTCTTTTTAAAGAAATATCCGCCTTATTGGTCGTACTCAATTCGGGTAAAATATCTTTCAACGTACTTTGCATGTTTACCTCTCCTTTTTCATAAAGCTCCATAAACAAAGGTAAAGTTGCCAGAATTTTGGTTAACGATGCTACATCATACAAATCTTCATCCTTTACTTTTTGTTTTTTCTGATAGGTATGATACCCAAAATTTTTCTGATAAACTACTTTTCCTCTTCTTGCCACAAGTACCTGCAAACCTGGAGTCATACTATCGTTTACGGCTCTATTAGCAACAGCATCTATTTGGTAAAGCATTTTAGGGTCTATCCCCACGCGTTCTGGCAAACTATAAGATAAACGTTTAATAGCTTTAGTTTTAAACTGAGTTCCTACAGGAAATTCTTTTCCTATACTTACAGGAAGTTTTCCTTTTGCCCCAATAGCCCCAAAAATTAACTCTGCCATTTTGTTTTGGGCAATTTCACTATTTTGATAGCCTATTACAATTCCTTTTAAATTGGTGGTACTTTTTACATCCAACAAAGCATAGGGACGTGTAAATACAGAAAGAATTGTAGGTTTTACACGGGCTATTTCATGAAGCCAAACCAACTCTTTATTAGTAAATTTATAAGATTTCCATGGACTTTGGTTAGACTTATGAAAACCTATAATAACTTTTGTATAAGAAGATAATGCTGTGATTAACTCGTTAAGATGGGGCTTCTCTAGCTTATCTACCTTAGCATATTTATTAAGTTGAGTAAAAAAAGCATCGCCATTATCATCGCCAAAATGTACATAAGCTATTTTTTCTTCGGCTAAATCTTTAACAGGAATAATTCCCGTATCATTTTTAATAAGGGTTATTGCATTTTCTAAAAGTTCTTCATACAACACATCATTTGCTTCGGTGTTTAAGTCCTCTACAAGTTCTGCTCTATCTACAGGAGTTAAATTGTTCAAACCTGCTTGATACTTTGCCATCAATATTTTTTTTACCGAATAAGCCAAACGTTCTTCTGTAACAATACTGTCTTGATAAGCTTGGTATAGCTTTGCCGAAGCTTTAGGGATGTTTTTAGAAATTAACAAAATATCATTTCCTGCCAGAAATGCTTCTAAATCTACTTCTCCTGGAGCTGCATAATCGGCTACACCGTTCATATTTAAAGCATCGGTGAAAATAAGTCCTTCGTATGCGTATTCTTCTCGTATTAGCCCACTAATAATTTTCTTAGATAATGAAGAAGGAAAATTAGCTCGACCCTCTAATGCAGGAACATTCAAATGCCCTACCATTACACTAGAAACCTTTTCCTTTATAATTTCTCGAAAAGGGTATAACTCTAACGAGTCTAAACGGGTACGACTAAAATCTAACCTAGGTAAAGCTTTATGCGAATCGATATCGGTATCACCATGCCCAGGAAAGTGTTTTGCGCTAGAAAGGACGCCTTCTTGGTGCATGCCTTGCATAAAAGCAATGGCTTTTTGGGTAACGTTATACTTATCTTCTCCAAACGAACGATTACCGATAATAGGGTTTGCAGGATTGTTGTTAATATCCACCACAGGACCAAAATTTACATGTACGCCTAAACGTTTACAGTGTCTGGCAATGGCTGCTCCTGTTTTTTTAACAAGCTCGTCATCTTCTATCGCTCCCAAAGTCATATTCCAAGGGAAAGCATAGGTAGAATCTAATCGCATGGCCAAGCCCCATTCGGCATCCATAGCAATTAATAAGGGTACTTTTGCAGCTTGTTGATATTCGTTAGTAAGTTTAGCTTGTTGTTGAGGTCCTCCTTTAGAAAAAATAATCCCACCTATATGATACTGTTGGATTAAGTGTTTTATGTAATCGGTTTCTTTTTTGCTTTTATTAGAGAAAATATCCACCATAAAGAGTTGACCTATTTTTTCTTGTAAGCTTAATGTATTATACGTGCTATCTACCCATTTCTTTTGAGTGAGATAATCTTTGGTTTCGAGTGGAGATTTTACACGTGATTGTGCTAAGGCAACAAGGTTTATCCCTAAAAAAAACAGACAAAAAAACAGCTTCTTCATTAAAAAAATACAACTTTATTTATACCAGACTTCTTTGTTAAAACTATAAAAAACGTTGATGCCAACTGTCTTTTAATGGCACTTCCCAATCGTTTACATACTCTACTTTTGTATTTACTAAGTTATTAAATACAATGGTATTGGCAGAAACCGACTTGTTTTTTACTAATTTTTTAAAATCGATAAGGGGTTTATAAGCAACAAATTCACCTTGTTTAAAGCTCACGTTCATCTTATCTAATAAGTCTACCTGATATTTTTTCTCTAACGATTGAATAAAGTGTACTTGCGCATCTATAGAGCAGCCACTCGCTATTGTTACTTCTTGGTCTAAACCAATAATGATAAAGCGTTTATATTTAATTTCGAAACCTGCTTTAAGGCTTGCTCCATGAGCTGCCCATTGGGTTAGGAACTGGGTTAATTCTTGTTCTAATTCTATGAGCTCATCTGCGGTAAATGAGCGGTTGGCTTGATATATCCATATACGAGCTTCTTCTGGAAGCTCTTGAAAAGGTACGAGCATAATTATTATTTTATAAATCTTCGGCCTCTGCAATCATTTCGGCCACATCTTTCACTTCTATCTCTGCTTCTTTTTCTTTGCTTTTTACGCCATCTGTCATCATGGTGTTACAAAATGGGCATCCTGCTGCAATTAACTCCGGATTGGTTTCTAATGCTTGTTCTGTACGTAGTACGTTTACATCTTTATTTCCTTTTTCAGGTTCTTTGAACATTTGTCCTCCTCCGGCACCACAACACAAGCCTTGGCTTTTACATTTTCGCATTTCGATAAGTTCAACTTCTAGTTTTCTTAGCAAATCGCGAGGAGCTTCGTATTCATTATTAGCTCTTCCTAAATAACAAGGGTCGTGAAAAGTAATACGTTTTCCTTTAAACTTTCCGCCTTCTACACGTAACCTACCTTCTTCCAATAAGTCTTTTAAAAACTGTGTATGGTGTACTACTTCATAATTACCTCCTAATCCGGGATATTCGTTTTTTATGGTGTTGAAACAGTGCGGGCAGGCAGTTACTATTTTTTTAACTTCGTAGGCATTTAAAACCTCGATGTTTGTAACAGCTTGCATTTGGAATAAAAACTCATTTCCGGAACGTTTTGCAGGGTCTCCTGTACAGCTTTCTTCTGTTCCAAGCACGGCAAATTCTACATTTGCTTTGGAAAGAATTTTCACAAAAGCTTTGGTTATTTTTTTGGCTCTATCATCAAAACTTCCTGCACAACCTACCCAAAATAACACTTCAGGTTGTTTTCCTTCTACCATATATTCTGCCATTGTAGGCACTTTTAATACTTCTGCCATAATAATTATTCCCTTTATTTTTTAGTTTTCTTTAGCCCAGTTAAGTCTATCCATTTGGTTGTAAGGCCATGGAGCTCCGTTGTTTTCTATGTTAGACATAGATACATTTAATTCGTTTGGCGCGGCACTTTCTTCCATAACCAAATACCTTCTCATTTCGATGATAATTGAAAGTGGGTCTATCCCTATTGGGCAGGCTTCTACACAAGCGCTACAGGTTGTACATGCCCATAGTTCTTCACGTGTAATATAATCGTCTAATAGCTGTTTACCTTCGGCTATTGGTTGTTTTTTATTTAATTGTTCTCCTACTTCTTCAAGCCTATCTCTGGTGTCCATCATAATTTTTCGAGGAGAGAGTTTCTTCCCGGTTTGATTTGCAGGACACTCTGAAGTACACCTACCACATTCTGTACAGGTATAGGCATTTAAAAGCTGAACCCAATTTAAATCGGTAACATCACTAGCTCCAAATTTTTCAGGTTCTTCGTCTGCTGCTCCTGCTTCTGGTGAGGCAAAAGGATCTGCATTGGGATCCATCATCAACTTTACCTCGTTTGTTACCGCTTCTAGGTTAGTAAGTTCTCCTTTAGGTGTTAATTTTGCGTAATATGTATTAGGAAAAGCTAAAAGTATGTGTAAGTGTTTTGAATAATAAAGGTAGTTTAAGAAAATTAAGATTCCTATAATATGAAGCCACCAAGTAGTACGTTCGATAACAATTAAAGCTGAATTCCCTAACCCGTCTATTAAAGGCAATAGAAATTGACTTACAGGAAAGCCACCTATTATTCCTTCTTGGCTTGCATAATGTTCGGCTCCGTTAAGTTGTAATTGATAATCGGCAGCATTCATCAGCAAGAAACACGTCATTAATGCTACTTCAAAATAAAGAATATAGTTTGCATCGTTTTTGGGCCAACCTTTCATTTCTGATGACCAAAAACGTTTTATCTTAACCACATTTCTTCGTATCCAAAACGTAATAATCGAAACAATTACCAATAGCGCCAAGATTTCAAATGCCCCGATTAGAAAATTGTAAGTTCCGCCTAAAAACGAAAAAACACGATGTGTACCAAAAATACCATCGATAACAATTTCCAACATTTCTATATTGATAATTATAAAGCCCACATATACTAAAATATGTAGTATTCCTGCTACGGGGCGCTTTACCATTTTAGATTGCCCTAAGGCTACCCGAATCATGTTAGAAAGACGCTCCTTGGGGCGATCTGTCCTATCGATAGCTTTTCCTAGCTTTATGTTACGGTACAATCGTCTTACATTTCTTATAAAAAAAGAAATGGCAACAATAAATGCAGCTAAAAAAGCAATTTGTGATATTATTTGCATATCTGTTATTTTAAAGAATCTTCTGGCTTAGTATATTGTTTTTGTTTTTTCCCAAATACCGAAAAGTGTACATATCGTTTTGGGTTAAGTTTTACATCTTGCAACAATAAGTCTAACTGGCGGGTTGCTCTATCTAGATTGTCATAGATTTTATCATCGTTAAGAAGTTTACCTACGGTACCTTCTTTAGTGTTTAATTTCTCTGAAATTTCTTTAAAATTTGTGGCTATCTCTTGAATTTCTGCTATTAACCCATTAACATTTACTTGAGCTAAGGTATCTGAAAATTTCTGAAAGTTCCCTGTGGTTTCTTCCAAATTGGTAAAGGTATTATTAAGCTTCCCTGTATTTGACGCTAATAAATGCTCGATAGATTTTGCTGAGTTATTAAAAGAACTCATTGTTGTATTTAACGATGCTATAGAAGATTTTATGCTTTTTTGCGCCTTTGCATCTAAAATATTATTCATCCCAATAAGTAAAGAGTCGGCGTTAGAAACGGCACTTTCTATTTTCTGCTGTAAAGGGGTTAGCCTTTCGTTAACAAGTTCTAGCAAACCATCGCCCACAGCACTCTTTAAGGTATCTTCAGAAACGGCTAATTGTTTTCCTTCTTCAGGGATAATCTCGATAGATTTCCCTCCAATAAGGTTTCCGCCATAAATACGTGCAACACTTTGTTTTGAGAATTGAAATTCATCTTTCACATTCATTTTCACCAACAGCTTTCCACTGGCATTAAGGAAAGTAATATCGGTTACGCTTCCTACTTGAAACCCATTGATGGTAACTGCAGAAGATTTTGTTAAGCCTTCTACATTATCGTATTTAGCATAAAATATACGATCGGAACTAAATGGATTTTTTCCTTTTAGAAAAGAATACCCAAATATTAATAAGGCAATCGCTACAATACCTAAAAGTGCGGTTTTTACTTCGTTAGATAGTTTCAAGAGTTTTTATGTTTTAGTAAGCAAATTTAAAAATTAAAAATAGAAAAGTATATTATTTTGCTTTTGTTTTTAACGCATCCTTAACGCTTATTTTAGTTCCGTCTTTAAAAGCAACAATATAGGCATCGGTATAACCACTATCTTTTGCTGCTTTTAATTGCTGCTGAATTTCGGTATAATTAGAGGTTTTTCCATAAAAATATCGGTACAAACTTCCTTCTTTCTGCCTGTGCACTCCTTTTAATCCTTTAAAATTGTATGCTTTCAATTCAATTGCCTTAGAGCTTGCCGCCAATTGCACACTAAATTCTACCGAAGGATAAATTCTATCTGTATTATTTTTTTGAGAGGTGTTTTCTGCATAAACCTCATCTATGCCTAATGCTTTTGCATACGAAAGAATTGCTTTATAAATTTCTGTAGAAACTTCTTTCTGTCCTTTTTTCGAGTTTAAATAAAAACCTTCTTTACGGTGTGTAATAAAACCTGTTTCTATCAGTACACTTGGCATATAAGTATTATGTAACACCCAAAAACCTGCTTGTTTTACACCTCTATTTCTACGTTTTAATGTATGGGTAAAGTTATCTTGAATTTTTTTTGCTAATAATATGCTTTGATCTAAATACTCTTCTTGTAATAAGGTTAACCCTATTAGCGATTCTGGGGAGCTTGGGTTAAAACCTTCGTAATGTTCTTCGTAATTTTCTTCTAGAAAAATAACTTCGTTCTCCTCTTTTGCTACATTAAAATTCGCATCACTTTTATGCAAGCCCAGCACATAGGTTTCGGCTCCATAGGCTTGTGTATGATGCGCATTGCAGTGTACAGAGATAAACAAATCTGCATCGGCTTTATTGGCAATAGCAGCACGTTCTTTTAATCCTAAAAAAACATCAGTTTTACGCGTGTACACCACATTAATGTTTTTATTTGCTTCTAAAAGTTTCCCTACTTGCAATACTATTTCCAGCGCAATTTCTTTTTCGGTAAACCCATAGCTTGTAGGCCTACCAGGGTCTTTACCCCCATGACCTGCGTCTAAAACAACTGTAAATTTCTTATCCTTATCTTGGTCGCTATTTTTTTCTGGGCTAGAAGCAGAAAAACCTTCTATTATTCCTAAAAAAAATAACATTAAACATAAACCATAAGCCTTCTTCATACCATTTATCTCTATTTTTCTATAATTCAAATTAAAACAAGCTTTAATGAGCTCTACAAAAATTATTCCTTAATGTAAAAAATACATTTATATACAGAGAACTCTTTTATAAAAAGAAAAGTATTTTGCACAGCAATTTTCATTTCAAAAGCACACAAATATCTTATTTATCTTTTTATTTTAGTAATTTTCTAGACATCACTTTAAAAATATATGTAATTTTGGGGCTAAAAAAGTAACCCTTATTGCTTAAATAGCTTTTATTGTATTGTTGTTAAACAAATTCTACATAAGTATTATTTTATGCCTGTTATTTTCTCAGCTCACTAAAGCTCAAGAATTTAACACAAAAAAAGCATTAAACATTCCCGCAGAACCAACGCAAGAAACGCCCGTTGGCGACTCCCTAGTTCAGGAAGGTTTACTAAAGGTGCGAGATACTATAAAAGCAGATACCTTAAAAAAACAAAGTACTTTTCTTTCCGATCAAGTAGTCTCTACAGCTAAAGATTATATAAAATTTGACCGAAAAAACGAACGTGTTTACCTCTATAACGAAGCTAAAATTGTTTATGGAGATCTTGAGATACAGGCTGGGCTTATCATCCTTGACAACAGGAAAAACGAGGTTTATGCCTTTGGTATAAAAGATACGGCTAACAACTACACCCAAAAACCCATATTTACACAAGCTAACAATGTGGTAGAGCCCGATAGTATCCGCTTTAATTTTGATACCGAAAAAGCTTTAGTCTACAACTCTAGAACCGAGCAAGGAGGCTTTAAAATAAAAGGTGCTGTTACTAAACGCCAAAACGATTCGGTATATTTTATGAAAAACGTAAAGTTTACCACTGCACAAAACATCGATGACCCAGAATATTATTTCTACGCCAGAAAAATAAAAATGGTTCCCGATAAAAAAATAGTAAGCGGATTGGTAAATATGTACATCGCCGATGTTCCTACGCCTTTAGGCCTACCATTTGGGTATTTCCCATTAACCGAAGAACGTGCCTCTGGATTTATTATCCCCTCGTTTGGAGACAACCGAAACCGAGGCTACTTTCTGCAAAATGGAGGTTATTATTTTGCTATAAGTGATTATGTAGATTTAACCGTGCTAGGGGATTATTACACCAACGGAAGTTACGGACTAAACTTTTCTTCCAACTATGCCTACCGCTATCGCTTTAATGGTAATGTAAGCTTTAGGTATGAAAAATTACTTAATAGCGAACCTGGTTTCCCCGATTATTCAGAACAATCTATCTATAATATTCGTTGGAGCCATAGGCAAGCGGCTAAAGCAAATCCAAACTCTAATTTTTCGGCATCGGTAAACCTTGGGAGTAGTAAATATTACAAAGAAACCATCAACCAAAACAACTCAGGTAACTTTTTACAAAACAACTTAAGTTCATCGGTAAGTTATTCTAAAACCTTTCCTGGCGAACCCCAAGTAAACCTCAGCATTACCGCAACGCATAGCCAAAATACCAATACAGAAGAAATAAACATGACCCTACCTACCGTACAAGCTAGTATGGATAGGATTTACCCATTTGCCCCAAAAAACGGCACTAAAAAAGGTATTTTACAAAACATTAATTTTCAATATTCTTTTAACGGAAAAAATCAATTTAAAACCACCGATTCACTTTTCTTTAAACCCCAAATGTTTAGAGATGCTTCTACAGGAATGCAACACAGCATCCCTATTAGCACCAACTTTAAAGTTTTTAAACATTTTAGCGTAAGTGCTGGAACAAATTATAAGGAAAACTGGGTTTTTAAAACCTACCCAAAACGTTACGATGAGCAATTACAGGAAGTAGTTACAGATACCTCAAGAGGCTTTTCTACCTACAGAACCTATAATTTTTCTACAGGAATAGGAACCACTATTTACGGGATGTTTAACTTCGGAAAAGATAAAAAAATAAATGCCATTAGGCACGTAATAAGACCCTCGATAAGTTACTCTGTAGCGCCTAAATTCGATGAGTTTTACGACACCTACCTCATCCCTGCAACCTCTGGTATGGATGAAGAAATTGTAGAATACTCTAAGTTTGAAGGAACCTTATACGGCGCTCCTAGCAACCGTTACGCTAGCAGCATTAACTTCTCTGTATCTAACGATTTTGAAGCCAAAATACGCGCTAAAGATTCTCTTGCAACCGAACCCGAAAAAAGAAGCTTATTGAAAAATCTTCAATTCTCTACTTCTTACAATATGGCCGCAGATTCACTAAAGCTACAACCTGTTACTGTACGAGGTACACTTCCATTATTTAAAGAAAAACTAAACGTGAATTTTAATGGAGCTTTAGATCCTTACGCCTTAAACAATAAAAATCAGCGTATTGATAAGTTAAACATCAATAATGGTGGAAGTTTATTTCGTTTAGCACGAGCAAATGTAAGCTTCGGTTATTCTTTTTCGAGCAAAGATTTTGAACGCAACAAAGACGATGAAGACGCACAAGACGAAACCCATAGAAACGGAGGCCGTAAAGACGATTTGTTTGGTGTTGCCACCAATACAACAGGAGGCGTAAACAATGAAGAAAAAGAACCCAAAGTAGATGAAACAGAATGGTACAACTACAAAATCCCTTGGGATTTACGTTTATCCTACACCATGACCTATAATAACGACAGGCGACAGAATGAAATCTCATCGCATTCAATCATGTTTTCAGGAAACCTTCAGTTATCTCCACGATGGTCTGTAGGAGTATCGTCTGGTTACGATTTAAAAAACAACGGTTTTACCTATACCCAATTACGCTTTCAACGTGACTTAGAAAGCTGGAAAATGTCGTTTAACTGGACGCCTTTTGGCACTCGAGAATCTTGGTATTTTTATATCGGGATAAAAGCAAGTATGCTTAGCGATATTAAATACGATAAAAACCGTGAACGCGATCGTACACTCTAAATCTTTTTATGTATGAAAAAAGTTATTTCTACCTCAAACGCCCCTGCACCAATAGGCCCGTACAACCAAGCTATTCGTGCAGGAAACACCCTCTATGTTTCTGGTCAAATTGCCATAAACCCTAGCAATAACACCATAGTAAACAGCACACTAGAAGCAGAAACAACACAAGTTTTAGAAAACTTAAAAGCTGTTCTTGAAGCAGCAAACATGAGTTTGGCTAACGTAGTAAAAACTTCTATTTTTATTAGCGACATGCATAACTTTGATCGTATTAATAAAGTTTATGCTACCTATTTTAATAATGATGATGCACCTGCCCGAGAAACCGTAGAAGTAGCTAACCTCCCTAAGTTTGTAAACGTAGAGATTAGCGCTATTGCGATTAGCGAATAACTTCTAAAATACGTTTTTATGCAACTTCAATTTATAGACTGGATAGTTATCTGTAGTTTTTTTCTAATAAGCTTACTTATTGGAATTTTAGTTGCTCGAACAAGCGGAAAAAATACAAAAAACTTTTTCCTTTCAGGAAAAAACATGCCTTGGTGGCTCTTAGGAGTATCTATGGTTGCCACTACATTTGCTGCCGATACACCTGGCTTAGTTGCTGGTATTGTACGCAACGATGGCGTTTTTGGAAACTGGGTTTGGTGGAGTATGCTACTTACCGGAATGTTCACCGTTTTTTTCTACGCCAAATTATGGCGAAAAAGCAATATTACCACCGATTTAGAATTCTATGAGCTTCGCTATAGCGGTAAAAGTGCAGCCTTCCTTAGAGGTTTCCGTGCGCTTTATTTAGGCGTATTTTTCAACATTGTAATTATGGCAAACGTTTGCCTTGCCGGAATAAAGATAGGACACGTAATGTTTGGGTTTTCGGCTACAGAAAGCTTACTTGTTGCCTGTTCTATTACCGTGTTTTATTCGATGCTTGGTGGTTTAAAAGGGGTAATTATCACCGATTTTATACAATTTATCATCGCCTTATTAGGCAGCGTTTGGGCTGCGATTTACCTTGTAGATTTACCGCAAATTGGCGGACTTCAAGAGCTTATTAGTGCGCCAGCGGTTCAGGAGAAAATGGCACTTTTTCCCGATTTTTCTAAACCAGAACTTTTTATTCCGCTCTTTATTATTCCTTTAACGGTACAATGGTGGAGCGTGTGGTATCCTGGCTCTGAACCTGGCGGTGGCGGATATATTGCCCAACGTATGCTCGCGGCTAAAAACGAAAATCAAGCTACATGGGCTACTTTATTTTTTAATATTGCACATTACGCCATTAGGCCCTGGCCATGGATTATTATTGGTTTGGCTTCTCTGATTATTTTCCCCGATTTAGCAAGTTTAAAAACTGCCTTTCCCGAATTAGACGATTCTTTTATAAAACACGACTTATCATACCCCGCAATGCTCACCTATTTACCGGCGGGATTATTAGGACTTGTTGCCACATCACTCATTGCGGCCTTTATGAGTACTATTTCTACCCATTTAAATTGGGGAAGTAGTTATGTTATAAACGATTTTTATACGCGTTTTATTAACCCAAAAGCCAGCGAACGTAAAAAAGTACTTCTTGGGCGTTTATCTACTTTGTTGATGATGATTTGTGCTGCCTTACTAAGCTTTGTTCTAGAAGAGGCTAAAGATGCGTTTAATTTAATGCTGCAAATTGGCGCAGGAACAGGTCTCTTGTTTATTTTACGCTGGTTTTGGCATAGGATAAACCCTTATAGCGAGATTACAGCAATGCTTGTTTCTTTTATTATCGCTGTTCTATTTTTTATCAATGATAAACTAGAAACCCCTTGGTTTGAGCTTGCCCAACATTGGCAATTATTAATTGGAGTAATTATAACCACCATTGCTTGGGTACTGGTTAGTTTGCTTAGCTCACCTACACAGGCAAAAACCTTAAAAAGCTTTGACAAACTTATTTATGGTGATAAAAATAAATTTCATCATTTTGGTTATAAAATTATGGCCTTTTTTGCAGGAACAATTGGTGTATATAGCATCTTATTTGGTACGGGCTATATCCTTTATCAAGAATATCTTTATGGGAGCATTGCTTTTATACTTGCCTTAAGCTGCATATTGCTTATTGTTTCCCAATGGAAAAAAATTAACAGTTAACTTCCTGGGAATTTAATATAATCTGGTGCTAACGATTTTGGTTTTTCTTTTTGTTTATCCAACTCATTAGATACTTCTTCTAGCTTTATTTCTTTCCCTAATATTTTTCTTATTAATTCTCTAAATGTATCAAAGTCTACCGAGTAAGAAAGTCCTACTCCTTGTGTGTAACCTAAATCTTCTCCTATATACTGAATATTATTTTCTCTATTAAACAGGCTTGCTTTTAGGCTTCCATCTTCATTTAAAAGAAAATCTATCTCTACATTTCCTACCACAACAGATTCATTTACCCCACCAATAGGCACCCCTACACGTCCGTTTATCAAAATCCTATCGTTTATCTGCGTTTGCAAGGTTAACCCGAACCTATCTGCCGAAGCATTTTGGTCTGGACTACGGTTACTTTGCACATAATCTAAACCTACTTTAAATTTCCCTTCTTCATCAGAGAAAATATCATCAAATAACCCCGATGCTTTTTCAAATAACAAGTTACCAGCTGTTGTCCCACTATTAGGACTTAAGAAGCTTCCTTGTGCAATTAGCGATAGTGCTTGTAATTGCCTAGATTGTTTATCGGCAATACGGTATTCTAACTCTGATTTTACTACAGAACCTAAATTAGGGTATGCCAAGAAAAAATCTGGTTCTACCGCAGTAAGATCGCCTAAAATATCAATATAAACATGTACAGGAATACTTCTGTTTATCATGGTGTTTTCTAACAATACTGCTGGGTTTGCTTCTGTTTTATATAAAGCCCTTAAATTTAAGTCGGCTTTTGTAGGGTTGCCATCCCAAGTAATATTCCCTCCAGAAACTACTTCGAATTTTTTATCGATAATTCCGCCATATTTAAAATCGTAAGTTCCTTCATACACTACAAAATCTCCCCACATTTTAAATTTTCCATTAGTATTAATTTCCATCAGTAAGGTTCCTGCACCTTTTCCTCGCATGGAGCTACCACTATCTTGATCTACTACGATTTCTACTTCGGCATCATCGGTTACGTTAAGGTCGAAAAACAATTCTAATCCTTTTACCTCTTTGATTCTAATTTCTCTTCCCGATTGTTTAGCTTCTTTTTCTTCTTGCGTAATAAAATAGATAAAAGAATTGTCTGCAATACTTTCCATATCGCTTAACGGAATTTTAAAGATTGTCCCTTGTTTTGTTGTTGCGGATACGTTTATTTGCAACTCATCTGTAGGGCCGGATATATGGGCATTTCCGCCTATAAAAGCCGTACCATAATACAATGCAAACTCGGTAGGTGGCGTATCTAAAACCACCAAACGTTTAGGGGCTTGGATGTGTAAATCTAAATTCCACTCACTAAAATTGGTGTGCTTTACAGCGCCATAAAAAGTTCCTTTGGTTTTATATTTTGTATCGGTAAGGCTTGTATTTTCTATTTGCAGGTTATTTTCGGACAGATTTATATTGGTTTCTTCCTGAAAAGCATAATCTACATTTAAATAAGGAACCGTTAGCCCTCCTTTTTTTATAGCGAGTTTTCCGTCGATAGCAGGACTAGTCAGCGGTCCTTTTATATTTGCTTCGCCCGAAAGCATTCCCCTGAGGTTAGAAACTACTTCTGCTCCAAAAGGGTCGAAAGCTTTTAGGTTTAACTCGTTTAATTTCACGTTCAAATCTATAGTTGAAGCTTCATTGCTCACTTCTATTGCACCTGCGGCATCCATGATTTTATTTTCAGGATTTCCTAAAAGAGCATTTATTTGATATGTTGACAACGTTTCGCTCCCGGCAATATCAAGATGCAACTCTTCAAACGGAATTTTATTTACAGAAAGCGAATCGATACGAAGTTTTGAGGTAGGTTTATAAACTCCTTTTTCTTGTTGGAAATGCAAATTCCCGTTTATTGTTCCTGTTAAAGCTAAACTATCTACACTTGGAGTTACTTTATTAATATCGACATTGGTAAAGTCTAACTTAAAATTTTTGTAGGTAGAATCTCGCATTACCCCTTGAAACGCCATTTTTTCATTTTGATGTTCCATCATGAGCGTATCTATTTTTATATCGCTAAAATTTTGCCCAATAGAAATTACGCGTTGTTTATCGTTATTTTTATTAAGTTTCCATAGGTTATTTTTAAATAAAACCTCTGATGGCCTTACTCCTACAATAGAATTTTTTGCGGTATCTATGGTATGAAAAAAGTTAAGCCTGTATTGATCTTCTGCATTCTTTCCGCCTTTAAAACGGGTACGCATAAAAAGTGTATCATTCAGGGTTACGTTAATAAGGTTAACATCCGAGAGGTTATAGCTACCTGTTTCTACCTGGTCTACTTTTACATACGTATTAAAAAGCGGGTTTGAATTGTCTATCTTTAAGTTAACATTTTTTAAATTATTGCCATACACGCCTATTTGAGGTGAGCTAAAATTAAGCTGAAATGCCGATTTGCTGGATTCTACACTACCTTTTACAAAAGTATCTGGTGCCAGTTTTATATCGGGAAATATAACCTCGATAATTTTATTATAAATATTGAAATTAAAATCTAAGTACTGGTCTGGCGAAATTGCAATAGGACTATAATTGGCATATAAACTTCCTAAAGCGTTTTCGAATAATATTGGAATTTCTTCGATAAGAAACTGCCCTTCAATTCCACCTTCAATAACATCAGAAGAAATTACTTTTACCATTCGTATTTCTTCTTCAAAGCCTGAAACTATTTTCAGCTCTTTAAAATTATAGGTGTCGTTTTCATTTTCATACATAGCATCGGTTAGGGCGGCCTCTCCTACTATGTTATCCAGGCTTGTACCTTTCATGTTTATATTTAAACTCCCTTTAAACAAGGCAATGCTATCACGCTCAAAAAAATGTAAAGCTTTAATATTTGCATGCGCTACGGTAGCTTTAAAATCGTATACATTTTCCTCTTCTGCAACATCTAGAAGTCCTTTAAAATGCATTTCTAAATTAGGGTCGTTTATAAAAAGTTCTCCATTAAACAATGGGGCTTTAAGTAAACCTGACAACTGGATGTTACGATAAGTGTACCCGTTAAACCTAAATTCACTTATGGTTCCATTAAGCAGTGTGTTTACTGCTTCTTGCGAGAATCCTTTCCCATCAACATTAAGCACAAAACTAGTAGCTCCTAGGCTATTATTTCCTATAAACCTACCAAGGTTAAAATCATCAAATTTTATTTTTCCTTTATAACTGGTATTATCGGTATCTTGAATATTGTTTAAGGTAATGTCTAAATTTGCCGCTCCTAACTGAGTGGTAACAATAGCATTGGTAATTAGCTTTTTAGAAGTTAAATTTACATATCCGTGTAAACTTAAATTTCCTACTTCTTTTAATTGGCTTGGTAAGCTAGTTCCTAAAATTCCTGGTAAAAGTGCTGCTAAATCATAATAATTGGTTGCCAAACGAGAAAAATTTCCCGACAAGCTAAAGTGTTCTGCATCTGTAACATTATGAAGTTTTAAATTTCCTCGTATTTGGCTACGATCTAAACCTTTTATTTCTAGTTTAGAAAGTTGTAGTTCGTTAAGCGGACCTGTAATTTCGGATGATAAATTAAAGGTTTTATTTTCTCCAAATTCGTTGTAAAACAGGTTTAAATCTTCGGTACTTATTTTACTATCGGTAAGCTTTCCTTTAAAATTCACACGGTTAGCAAAATCGGATAGCCCATTCTCTTCTGTATAAAGAAGCGATAAATCTCCCGTTAAAGAAGAAGTGGGTGTCTCTATAAGAAAATTCTCCAAATCTAGGTGTGTAGCCGTATAGCTAAACTTCCCATGTAAATGTTTTACAAAAAGCCCTAAATTACTCTCTTCTGTACTTAACGACTGTATATTTAAAAAAACATCGGAGTTATCTACCAAAAGGTTTGCGGCATCTATATTAAGTTTATCTAGGGTTATTATTTCCGGGGTTGACGCGTTATAATCGGTATAGGTAAATTTAGAATCGGTAGCTATAATATGACTAATGGTAAGTTTAAAATCGGACTCTGAAGGACTGCCATCGTCAAAACTTGCGGCAAAAACGTCTAAATTGGTAGAGGTTTCTCCCTTATACTGCACCATGTTCAGTTGCAGTTTTTTTGCAGTAACATCACCAAAATCTAATCGAGAACCTCCTATTAAGCCTGGTAAGTTAAGCATAGAGGTTTTAAGTTCGGAAGCTGCTATAAGGGTATTTTTATGATGATCTCTAATATTTACTTCTCCTAAAACTACACTCCCGTTATAAGCTATACTTATTCGGGCAACATTGATATCTACCTGATAACTTTCATTAATACTTGTAGTTACTTTTTTTGCGACAAGGGTTTGTACTGCAGGTATAGAAAAAACCAATACAAGCAATACAAATAAAAGCAATATAGCTAGTATTACGCGTTTTAATATTTTTAAAAATCGTCTAATAAATGTAACTTCTTTAAATTAGAACTCACTTTACAAAGTTCTAAAGAATAATCTTATTTTTGTATTGCTCTACTAAACAACAAAGTTAGTAGCTTTCTAATTAATAATAGCTAATTCTATTCTCAAAATATCTTAATGAATTCACAAAAAACATATATTCTTGGTATAGAATCCTCATGTGATGATACTGCCGCTGCGGTTTTATGTAATGAACAAGTACTTAGCAATGTGGTGGCTACCCAAAAAGTCCACGAACAATATGGCGGTGTTGTGCCAGAGTTAGCCTCACGTGCTCATCAACAAAATATTGTTCCTGTTATTCATCAGGCCCTAAAAAATGCGAATATAAAAAAAGAACAATTATCTGCCATTGCTTTTACCAGAGGTCCTGGGCTTATGGGTTCTTTACTGGTTGGTACTTCTTTTGCAAAATCTATGGCAATGGCCTTAAACATTCCGCTTATCGAAGTAAACCACATGCAGGCACATTTACTTGCCCATTTTATAAAAGAAAACACAACAACCGCTGTTCCTAGTTTTCCTTTTTTAGGTTTTACCATAAGTGGCGGGCATACGCAAATTGTAAAAGTTTCAGATTATTTTACCATGGAAGTTCTCGGGGAAACCCTAGACGATGCCATTGGTGAAGCCTATGATAAGTGTGGAAAAATGCTAAATTTAAATTATCCTGCAGGAGCAGAAATAGATAAATATGCACAAATGGGTAATCCTCATGCTTTTAAATTTCCTATTCCTAATGTAAAAGAATTAAATTTTAGTTTTAGCGGTTTAAAAACAGCTATGCTTTATTTCTTACAACGAGAAACTAAAAACAATCCTGATTTTATCCAAGAAAATTTAATGGATATATGCGCTTCTTTTCAGCATACCATCATAGAAATAGTGATTAAAAAACTAAAAAAAGCTGTTAAGCAAACCCACGTTAAACAAATTGCAATTGGCGGAGGGGTTTCTGCAAACTCCGGAATTAGAAATGCACTAAAAGATGCCGAACAAAAATGGGATTGGAAATGTTTTATTCCTAAATTTGAATACACAACAGACAATGCTGCTATGATAGGAATTGCAGGTTATTATAAGTTCCTACAAAAAGATTTCACCCAAAATACCATCACTGCAAACGCTAGATACGCTATTTAATTATGCAATTATTTTATCAAGCCGATATATCCCCAAACAGCACCGAATTACTTTTCGACAGAAACGAAAGCAAACACATTGCAAAAGTTTTACGAAAAAAACCTGGCGATACTCTTTATGTAACCAACGGAAAAGGCACCCTGTTTACTACAGAACTACAACAAGCAAATCCGCAAAAATGTATTGCTAAAGTTATAAAAAAAACAGAAGAAGAAAGCAAAAATTATCGCCTACACATGGCTGTTTCACCCACCAAAATGAACGATAGGTTTGAGTGGTTTTTAGAAAAAGCTACCGAAATTGGTATTGATAGCATCACCCCAATTATTTGCGAACATAGCGAACGAAAAGTAATAAAACTTGAGCGTTATGAACGAATAATACAAAGTGCCATGAAGCAATCTTTACGATACAGCTTACCTGTTTTACATCCTCAAATAAGCTTTAGCGAATTTTTAAATCAACCCCATTCTAACACAGAAAACTACATAGCACATTGCGAAAACACCCCAAAAGAAGTCCTAAAAAACAGCATTACTCCCCAAAAAGATTATTTAATCTGTATTGGTCCCGAAGGTGATTTTTCTGAAAAAGAAATAAAGCTTGCCGCTTTAAAAGGTTTTACCGCTGTTAGCTTAGGCAACGCACGCCTTCGTACAGAAACTGCAGCCATTGTTGCTTGCCACACATTTGCCCTTAACAACCTCTAATTTTATGAAAAAAATTCTTGCGTTCACATTGCTAATTTGTTCTTTTTGGACTAATGCCCAAGAGCTTGCTATACTGCAATATAAAGGAGGAGGTGATTGGTATGGAAACCCCACCGCATTACCAAACCTTATTGAATATTGCAACAGTGAAATCCATACAAAAATCAGTAAAAAACCTGTAAATGTTACCCCCGATAGTCCTGCAATTTTCACCTATCCGTACCTGTTTATAACCGGACACGGAAACATCTATTTTTCCGATTTTGAAGCAGAAAACCTTCGCAATTACATGCTAAGTGGTGGTTTTATTCATGTAGATGACAATTATGGTATTGATACTTATATACGCAGAGAATTAAAAAAAATTTTTCCTAATAAAAATTTACAAGAACTTCCTGTAAATCACCCTATTTTTAACAGCGCTTTTAAATTCCCTAAAGGTTTACCTAAAATTCACGAACACGATGGAAAACGTCCACAAGCTTTTGGCATTATTGTAGATAACAGGCTGTTATTCCTTTACACTTATGAAACCGATTTAAGCGATGGTTGGGAAGACGCCACAGTACATAACGACCCTCCCGAAATTAGAGAAAAAGCATTAAAGATGGGCGCTAACATTATTAAATATGTTTTTGAAAATTAACAGATGGAGCAACAACTTAAACATCATGAAAATAAGTTTGAGCAACAAAAAAAACCTATCATTATTTTAGCTCATCATGTACAAAGCCCTGCCAACATT
This sequence comes from Mesonia hippocampi, assembly GCF_014197445.1. Classification (GTDB taxonomy): domain Bacteria; phylum Bacteroidota; class Bacteroidia; order Flavobacteriales; family Flavobacteriaceae; genus Mesonia; species Mesonia hippocampi. Next base: position 231,867 of record NZ_JACIFO010000005.1, read on the forward strand.
GGCGGACTTTTTCGGCTTGCCGATGCCTTTGCGGTAAAAGAACTTATCCTACCCGAAAGCATTAATTTAAACAGTACGCGTTTAAAGCGAAATGCAAGAGCAACTATTGCCAATGTTAAGCACCATTGCATTAAAGATAGCATTGCTTATTTAGAAAATTTACAACAGAACAATTACCAAATTATCTGTTTAGAAATTACCAAAAACAGCATTCCTTTAGAGGCTTTAAAGTTAACCTCTACACAACCTATTGTTTTGGTAATTGGCGATGAGCGCTTAGGAATTCCGGAAAATATTTTGAATCGTTTTTGTACCCATATTCACATCCCCATGTACGGAAAAAATAGCAGTATGAATGTTACACAAGCTACTGCTATCTCATTGTATGAAATCTGTAAACAGATCTAGAGTTATGATTAATGAAGCCCTATTAGCTAAAGATGTACAACGCTTTATTTACGCCCATGAAAATGACGATGTACATAAGCTTATCCTACAAACTAAATCGTTTAAAGAGTGTGATATCAAAGAAGTGGTCACACAGATAACTTCTCGTAAAAAAACTAAACAGAAACTCCCTAAATGGTACACTACAAAAAATATAATATACCCAAATCCTATTTCTATAGAGCAAAGCTCATCGGAAGCTACAGCACAGTTTAAAGCCTCTGTAGTAAATGGAGATTCACTAATAGATATTACAGGTGGGTTTGGTGTAGATAGCTATTATTTTTCTGAAAAAATATCTCATGTAACCCATGTAGAAATCAACCCAAGTTTATCGGCAATTGCAAAACATAATTTTTCACAATTATCCAACAAAGAAAACATACATTTTATAGCTCAAGATGGAGTTGAATACTTAAAAAATTCTTCCCAAATATACGACTGGGTTTATGCAGACCCATCGCGTAGACACGCAACAAAAGGAAAGGTTTTTAAACTAGAGGATTACCAGCCAAACATCGATGCTATTTTAAAACTTCTAGGAAGTAAAACAAAAGCCATTTTGTTAAAAACTTCTCCGCTTGTAGATATTAAATTAGGGATTTCAATACTTAAAAAAGTTAGTAAGCTATATGTTGTAGCGTTAAAAAACGAAGTAAAAGAGTTGCTTTGGGTATTGGAAGACAGCACCCCGTTACCTATAAACGAGGTTCCTATTTCTTGTATTAACTTAGGCACAAAACAACCAGTATATACCAACACGATAGCGAACGAACAGCTTACTGAAAATAATTACGGTACTTTAACTGGTTTTCTCTACGAGCCTAATGCGGCTATCTTAAAAGCTGGATTTTTTAAAAGCATAGCTACACATTATCAGCTTCAAAAAGTAGCCCAACATAGTCATTTATATATTTCTGCTAAAAAAATAAATTTTCCCGGAAGGCATTTTAAAATCTCTTCGTGCATAGCCTTTAATAAAAAAAACTTAAAAGCTATTCCTTTTAAAAAAGCGAACATCAGTGCTAAAAACTTCCCACTATCGGTTGCGGAAATAAGGAAAAAAGGCAATATAAAAGACGGAGGTAAAGAATACCTATTCTTTACCTCCGATAATACTGAAAAAAAGATAATATTAGTTTGCGCTAAGCTTTAACTAATTTACTTTTCTATAATTATAAAATCTGATCTTCGATTTAATTCATGCTCCTCATCGGTGCATTTTACACCATTACTACAATGGTTTTTTAGCTGTGTTTCGCCATATCCTTTTGCGCTTTCTATACGTGTAGCATCGATTCCTTTGCTAATAATATACGCCTGTGTAGATTCTGCTCTACGCTGTGATAACTGAAGGTTATATTTATCTGAACCACGTGCATCGGTATGCGATTCTATTTTTATTTTCACCTTAGGAAATTCACGCATTACAAAAACTACTTTATCTAACTCTGTAATTGCTTTTGGGGTAATTTCTGCACTATCAAAGTCAAAATAAATAGGATTTACACTAATCATTTCTTTATCATCTTCTTTCTTGATTAAATCATCATAATTTGTCAATACAAAATCTATTCCTTCTATTGTAGCCTTATTTTCATCTTCCGTAGTTACCTCTTCCTCATCTTGTGTATAGTTTGGCTTAGAAGCTACCAACCTATAAGTTTGCTCGCAAGGTAATTCTAATTGATAAACGCCATTGGTATTGGTTACAGTATCGGCTACTTGCTCTTCGTATTTATTAAAGGCCGTTACCTTAACTTCCGCTATTGGCTTTTTAGTTAAAGAATCGGTAACTGTTCCAGTAATAAATTGGTCACATGCAGGTTTTTCTTTTCTAAATGAATAAATATCATCGTCTCCTTTTCCTTCTAAACGGTTAGAGGCAAAATATCCGTATTGCTCTGTAGAGTCTATTATAAAAGAAAAATCATCTCGGTTACTATTTACAGGTCGCCCTAAATTTTTGGGATTTTCGTAGTTGAAATCTCCTTTATCAATTGCACTAAAAATATCCAAACCTCCTACTCCGTAATGTCCGTCTGAAGAAAAATACAACGTATCGCCTTTTACAAAAGGAAACATCTCTCTACCTTCTGTATTAATTTTTGATCCTAAATTTTTTGGTGTATTTACACTTCCATCAGGAAAAACTTGGGTTACATAAATATCGGTTTCGCCATATCCTCCTGGCATGTCTGAAACAAAAAACAAATATTTACCATCCTGCCGAATACTTGGGTGTCCTGTAGAATATTCTGTACTATTAAAAGGTAGGCTTTCTGTTTTTATCAGTTTTCCTTCTGCTAAAATTCCTCTAATAATATGAAAGTTGCTTGTTCCTTCTTTAGTTTTTAATAATTTATTCTTCTTATGTCTGATATTGGTTGTGTAATAAACGGTATCTAAATTTTTAGTAAACGATAACGTGGCATCGTGATATTTTGATGCTATTTCTGGAAGAAATGGTTTTGGCTCTGCTAAATCGCCCGTATCTCCATTTTGTATTGCAGCGTATAAACTCAAAAAAGGTTGTTTATTCCATGAATACATATTCCCCACTACAGAATCTTTTGAAGAGGCATAAACCACTTTATCGCCATAAAAGGCAGGGCCAAAATCGGAATTTGGAGTATTAATGGCTTCTAAATTTTTTATGGTATATAAAGAGTTATCGTCACTAATACTATCAATAAGTTTTTTTTGTGCTACGTAACGTTTTACCAGAGTTTCATCGTGCTTTCTTTCGATGTATTTTTTAGTGTGTTTTTCTGCTTCTTCATAGTCTCTATTTCCGCGTAATGCTTGAATGTATTTCAAATAATATTGATCGGAAATATTACTTCCCTGCATTTCGTACACCTTTCTATACCAATTTAAAGCTTGCGGAATGTTACTAAGGTATAAATTCGCATCGCCCAATTTTTGCAATACGTCTAGTTCTGGCTCTTTATTTGAATTTTCTAAATAACGCTCATAGGCCTGAATTGCTTCTTGATAGGCATATTCATCATAATAACGCTCCGCCACCCTCAAGTCGCGTTGCCCCATTGCAAAATTTACGGTAATGAGCAATATGCTAAGACTTAATATATATTTCATAATTTTACTCTTTCAGGGTTATTTATAAATTTTAAAAGAATCTAGGCGATTTTATTCTATTTGACTTTGATGTAGCTTGATACCTTAAGATAATTTCGTGTGTCCCATCGTTATACTTCTGAAAATCGGTAGTGGTATAATCGTAAGAATACCCTACAAAGAAATTTTGCATAAAATTAAATCCAGCAATCGCACTTACAGAATCATCCCAACGATAAGAAACACCTGCTGTAAAGACTTCATTAAATAAGAAGTTTGCAGAAACATCAAAAATAAATGGAGCGCCAGCTACCACTTTTCCTAAAAATGCAGGTTTAAATTTAATCGAACGCGATAAATCCATAACATAACCTGCCATTAGGTAGTAATGAAGCTCGTCAGACAAAACGGCTTCTTCTATATCATCATAATAATCTGATCTAATAAAATTTGGAACCGATAAACCAACATACCATCTATTGCTATAGTAATATGCGCCTGCACCTAAACTAGGCATTAATTTATTATCGATGTTATTGTTTAACAAAACATCCGATTGGTTTTTAAAAGTTCCTTTTGTCCAATCGATATTCAAAATTCTAGCTCCAGCCTTTACCCCTAAAGCCAATTTTGTTTTATAAGTTACAGGAATTGTGTAGGAAAAATTACCGTTAATAAATTGCTCGCTCGAAGGGCCTATTTTATCATTAGTAATATCTAAACCTACTCCTATACGTTCGTTACTTAAAGGAGAATGTATCCCGAAATTTTGCGTTTCAGGAGCGCCATCTACTCCTACCCACTGACTTCTATATAAAACATTAGCCTCAAGACTTCCTATACTTCCTGTATAACCTGGGTTTACCGACATGGTGTTATACATGTAGTGAGTGTATTGCGGATCTTGTTGTGCATAAGTTGCCAGCGGAATTAGGCAACCTATGAACAACCAAAATTTAACGTTTACTAAATTTAATATTTTCATATTCTATTATTTATATAAGCAATATTTCTATATCTATTCGCTATTATCGCATAATGTATAACCAACCTTGTTTTACTATTCCGTCCTGGTTAATGTCTAACACATAGAAGTAAGTTCCCGATGGCAGTTCATCGCCACCTATACTACTTTTATTTGCTCTACCATCCCAAGTGTTATCGTAAGCTTTAGTTTCATATACAAGAGTTCCGAATCTATTATAAACTTTCAGGGTATTGTTTGGATATTTTTCAATACAGTCTATTTCAAAATAATCATTATGCCCATCATTATTCGGTGTAAACTCATTATAAACAGTTAAGCATAATGGCGCTACTTCTGCTTCAGCTATATTGTTATTTGCATCGGCATCTTCTGGAGTCGAGCTAATAATTTTAGCTATATTTAGGTAATCTCCATCTATTGCTACTTTTACATTAACTGTTAATACGGCTGTTTCTCCCGCTTCTAGGTTTGGTATAATCCATTCGCCTGTTATTTCATTATATGTACCTATACTTGCAGAAGCTCCAATAAATACATATCCTGAAGGAAGAATTTCTTCTACCACAACATCTTCAAAAGCTGTTTGCCCATTATTGGCTACAGTAATGGTAAAAGCTACTTGTTCTCCTGCAGTTGGTGTTGGATTATCAACCGTTTTAGTTATAGTAATATCAGAACAACTAATTACATTTACAGGGATGGTTGTGGTTAAATTTGTATCGCCTACACATCCGTTACTATCAATATAAGACACAGCCACAGAAGCTTCATCTGTTATAGATGCCCAATGTACTGTTACAAAGTCGTCATCTAATCCTCCACCAGCAATTACCTGGCCTTCTTCAATCACCCATAGGTAACTAAGCATTCCTGCATCTGCTTTATAAGTATATTCTGTCTGTACACAAACATCCGTAAACTCTCCTTGAATTGAAGGAACAATAGGATCGTAAAACATTACCGTAATCGCTAATCGACTTGTGCTTTCACAACCTACTGCTGTCGTTAAACTTGCATAGTAAGTTGTATTGTCAGCTAATAAAGTAGTATCGCCTAATTGAACTCCATTAGTTGCAGCATCATACCAGATAACATTGCTTTCGTTTACAACGATGTCTGCAATACTTGGCATATCCGAAGCACAGAAAGTTTGCGTGGTTTCTGTTGCCGTTGGTAATCCTGGGTCGGTTAAACTTACCGTAATCGCTAATCGACTGGTGCTTTCACAACCTGCTGCGGTGGTTAAACTTGCGTAATAAGTTGTATTGTCGGATAATAACGTACTGTCTCCTAATTGAACTCCATTGGTTGCAGCATCATACCAGATAACATTGCTTTCGTTTACAACGATGTCTGCAATACTTGGCATATCCGAAGCACAGAAAGTTTGTGTAGTTTCTGTTGCCGTTGGTAATCCTGGGTCGGTTAAACTTACCGTAATCGCCAATCGACTTGTGCTTTCACAACCTGCTGCTGTCGTTAAACTTGCGTAGTAAGTTGCATTATTTGCTAATAAAACTGTATCGCCTAATTGAACTCCATTGGTTGCAGCATCATACCAAATAACATTGCTTTCGTTTACAACGATGTCTGCGATACTTGGCATATCCGAAGCACAGAAAGTTTGCGTAGTTTCTGTTGCCGTTGGTAATCCTGGGTCGGTTAAACTTACCGTTATCGCCAATCGACTGGTGCTTTCACAACCTTCCGCTGTGGTTAAACTTGCGTAGTAAGTTGTATTGTCAGCTAATAAAACTGTATCGCCTAATTGAACTCCATTGGTTGCAGCATCATACCAGATAACATT
>NZ_JACIFO010000006.1 GCF_014197445.1 Mesonia hippocampi
TGAGCGTTTTCTGTATTATTGGTGAAGTTAAGTGAAGCCCCACTTCCTGTAACAACATCATCATTGTTAAAATCTCCACTTAAAATGCTTCCTGTAGAGCTTGTAAAATCTCGGGTATGGCTTAAGTTGGTAACACCATTGGTAGGGTCAAAGCCACCGTAGAGTTGTACGTTTTTAACCATAACAAAAGCGTTGTCGCGATTTCCGTTGTTGGTATATTGTCCATCGGCAGCATTGTAAAGAGGCAAATAAGTGCCTTTGGCTACATAAATTTGTAGGGCTTGGGTGTTAAAAACCGAACTATCAGTATCTTGTTGTATTCTGGCCCATTTTAAGGCATCGGCAAGTTCTGGGATGGCGTTAGCCCAAGAGTCTCCTGCTTGTGTACCTCCGGTAACATTTTTATCTACATAAAGAATATTGTTTACATCTGGAGTTAAAATAATGGTAGGGGTTTGGCTTTCAAAAGCACCCATGTCTATCATGTTATCATACAAACGCGGGTTGCCGGCTAGGTCGGTATCGTTATTTAGGTCTCCTGTATAAAGACTATTACTACCTGTATTTATAGCAGGGCTTCCATCTTTTAAGCTATAATCAGCGTTGGCATGGTCTGTAAAAATATCGGTTTCGCTTAAGCCTGTAGCGTCGATATTACCGTTGGCAGTATCACTATTTCCTTGTATTAATGAGTGTTTTGCTGTATAATTACTACCGGAACTATTACTTATTCCTCCCAAAACAATACTGTTGTTTATAATAGGTGAAGAACTATAATTATACATCCCGCCGCCATAATTCGCTGTATTGTTTGCAATGCTTACATTGGTTAAACTTGGTGAAGAATTAGTATTATCCATCCCACCGCCATAGTCTGCGCTGTTTTTAGTAATAGTTACATTGATTAAGTTTGGTGAAGAGTTATTAAGGTTACAAATCCCGCCGCCCCAATCTACTGCTGTATTGTTTGCAATGCTTACGTTGGTTAAGCTCGGAGAAGAATTATTTTGGTTGTACATCCCACCGCCGTCATTAGTTGCTGTATTGTTTGCAATGCTTACATGGGTTAAACTTGGTGAAGAACTATGATTATGCATCCCGCCACCATTATGTAACCATATAATTTGTCCGTTAACGGTTATATGATTACCTCCATTTGCATTCCCGCCTGTAATGGAAAACCCGTTTAATAGGGCGTTGCCAACATCACTTACAGAGATGACTACGTGGTGAGCGTTTTCTGTATTATTGGTGAAGTTAAGTGAGGCCCCACTTCCTGTAACAACATCATCATTGTTAAAATCTCCACTTAAAATGCTTCCTGTAGTACTTGTAAAATCTCGGGTATGGCTTAAGTTGGTAACACCATTGGTAGGGTCAAAGCCACCGTAGAGTTGTACGTTTTTAACCATGACAAAAGCGTTGTCGCGGTTTCCGTTATTGGTATATTGTCCATCGGCAGCATTGTAAAGAGGTAAATAAGTGCCTTTGGCTATGTAGATTTGTAAACTATCATTTTGTAGCCAGTTGTTGTTAGCATCGTGTTCTGTTCTTGCCCATTTTAGGGCATCGGCAAGTTCTGGGATGGCGTTTGCCCAAGAATCTCCTGTTTGTGTGCCTCCGGTAACATTTTTATCTACATAAAGAATATTGTTTGCATCTGGAGTTAAAATAATGGTAGGGGTTTGGCTTTCAAAAGCACCCATGTCTATCATGTTATCATACAAACGCGGGTTACCAGCAAGGTCGGTATCGTTATTTATATCACCTGTATAAAGACTATTACTTCCTGTATTTATAGCAGGACTCCCATCTTTTAAGCTATAATCTCCGTTGGCGGGGTCTGTAAAAATATCGGTTTCGCTTAAACCTGTAGCATCGATGTTACCGTTGCTTGTATTGCTATTTCCTTCTATTAATGAGTGTTTTGCTGTGTAGTTACCACCATATATTCCTCCCCAAACAATACTGTTGTTTATGGTTGACGAAGAAGAAGCATTATACATCCCATCGCCCTTATTTGCTGTATTGTTTGCAATGCTTACATTGGTTAAGCTTGGTGAAGAAGAAGAAGAATTATGTATCCCACCGCCTTCTCCATCTGCTTTATTGTTTGTAATACTTACATGGGTTAAGCTTGGTGAAGAAAAAGTATAATTACGCATCCCACCAGCCCAATCTGCTGTATTGTTTGCAATGCTTACATGGATTAAACTTGGTGAAGAAGAATAATTGCTCATCCCACCTCCAGAATTAGGGCCTATAAGTTCTCCGTTAACTTTCGTATAATTACCTTTTTTTCCATTTGCATTCCCATTTGTAATGGAAAACCCATCTAATAAAGCGTTGCCAACATCTTTAACAGAGATGACTACGTGGTAAGCGTTTTCTGTATTATTGGTGAAGTTAAGTGAAGCCCCACTTCCTGTAACAACATCATCATTGTTAAAATCTCCACTTAAAATGCTTCCTGTAGTACTTGTAAAATCTCGGGTATGGGTTAAATCGGTAATGTTGTTAGCGGGGTCAAAGCCTCCGTAGAGTTGTACGTTCTTGACCATCAAGAAAGTGTTGTCTCTTCCTTCATCTGCAAAATTAGCACCATCTCTTGGGCTATATAGCGGTTTGTAGGTGCCCTTGGCAACAAAAACCTGTAAACTATCGTTTTGTAGCCAGTTGTTGTTAGCATCGTGTTTTGCTCTTGCCCATTTTAGGGCATCGGCAAGTTCTGGAATGGCGTTTGCCCAAGAATCTCCTGTTTGTGTGCCTCCGGTAACATTTTTATCTACATAAAGAATATTGTTTGCATCTGGGCTAATGATAATAGGTTGACTTTCAAAAGCTCCTATATCTATGGTGTTTCCAATTAAACGCGGGTTACCGGCTAGGTCGATATCGTTATTTAGGTCTCCACCTGCGTTGGTGTAAAGACTATTATCTCCCCTATTTATAACAGGACTCCCATTTTTTAAGCTATAATCTCCATTGGCAGGATCTGTAAAAATATCGGTTTCGCTTAAGCCTGTAGCATCGATGTTACCGTTGCTTGTATTGCTATTTCCTTGTATTAATGAGTGTTTTGCAGTGTAGCTACTATTATCATCGGTTGTTCCTCCCCAAACAATACTGTTGTTTATAATAGGTGAAGAATAATAATTATACATCCCGCCTCCGTTACTAGCTGTATTGTTTGCAATGCTTACATTGGTTAAGCTTGGTGAAGAAAAAAAATAATTATATATCCCACCGCCTTTATTAGTTGCTGTATTGTTTGCAATGCTTACGTTGGTTAAGCTTGGTGAAGAACTACGATTATGCATCCCACCGCCAGAATATCTCCATATATCTTGCCCGTTAACGAGGATAGGATTAGTTCCATCTGCATTTCCTCCAATAAGGCTAAACCCATCTAGTAGGGCATTGCCAAGATTACCTGCAGCTATAAGTATATGGTGAGCGTTTTCGGTGTTATTACTAAAACTAAGCGAAGCACCGCTACCTGTAACAACATCATCATTGTTAAAATCTCCACTTAAAATGCTTCCTGTGGTTTCAGAAAAATCTCGGGTATGGGTTAAGTTGGTAACACCATTGGTAGGGTCAAAGCCTCCGTAGAGTTGTACGTTTTTGACCATGACAAAAGCATTTTCGCGGTTTCCGTTGTTGGTATATTGTCCATCGGCAGCATTGTAAAGAGACAAATAAGTGCCTTTGGCTACGTAGATTTGTAAACTATCATTTTGTAACCAGTTATTGTTAGCATCGTGTTCTGTTCTTGCCCATTTTAGGGCATCGGCAAGTTCTGGAATGGCGTTAGCCCAAGAATCGCCCGAGCCATTACCACCGTTTACAGTTTTGTTAACGTAAAGTATTCCGTTACTTGGTGTTGGTGTTTGTGCTGTGCTAGAAGATGTAACCCATAAAGCAAACATTAGGCAAACTATGCTTTTTAGGAAGAAGCTTGTTTGGTAATTATTTTTCATAATTTTAATTGGTTTTAAAGAAAAGGGCTGCTAAAAACTTTTTTCAAACAGCGTTTGTTTCTTTTAGAAAAAATACGATGTACTAATATAAATAGCGTAAAAATAGAAGCTTTTACGTTGGAAGAGTTGTTTTGAAGGGGGGACAAAAAGGGGACAAATTTTTGTACCGCATATAAAGTGCTTAAAACAAGTGATTTGTGTTTTGTGTATTTTTATCTAATTTTCTAGGGTTTTTAATGAAAAATGATTAAGCGATGTGTTTTTTATTATAGAAGTTAGTTATAAACTATATTAATTTTCCCATGTTTGCTTTAAAAAGCAGGAGATCTTTCTAATTGGATTTACAGCTATTTTTGTAAAACTGTTAGTTGGATTGAAATCAACTTTGTTGATTCATGAACACCTCTAGCTGATAAAATTTTTGTGAACTAACACAAAAATTAGATTATAAACATTTATTGATGTATTAGTTTTTCTGGTATTACCAAAATTATCTGTAAAATATGCCATTGTTGGAACAAGTATTTTACTTGTACCTTTTAGCGTTATACCACTGGGAAGGGTTTTTACGATAGTCATCGGGGTTTTTTAGGGTGGGTTAAGGTTTGTAAAACCAGTTTTAATTTATAATTTCGTCTTCATTGTCCATTAGTTTTTCTAGAAAATCAATTAAACTAGTTGCATGGATGTAGCCAATTTCTTGGTCGGCGCCGTAACGAATTATTTGGCCTGGAATTCCTTTTGTATTGGGAGCAAAATCGAAGGCTAAAAAATTGCCGTTTTGTAAATCAAAAAACGGAATCCAATATGGCGTGGTGTACATAAGTAGGGTTTTACCTTGGTTTGTACTATAGGTATCTAGCAATTCTTCCTGTGTCCAGTCATCATAGATTGCTTTCCACTCCTTCCATTCTTTTAAAATGTTTTCGGCTCCCATAAAGGCTGTATTTTTAACCCCGTTGTGTAGGCTTAAAAAGTTTTTAATTATAGCGGGAAAAGGGAAGCCTGCTTCTTGTTCAAATTCAGTGTAGATGGTTTCGTTATTTTTTGGTGGGATAATTTCTAGTTCTTTTTCTGTTAGTAAGGTTTCAAAGTGTTGTTTTACTTTGGTGAAATCAATTTTAGCGTCTAGTTGAATAAAATTTCCTAGGAAGTCTGCTTTTTCTTTTGCTAATTTTTCGGCTATAAATTGGTTGGGTATAAAATCTGCGATAAGTGCGCCGGTATTTTTATAAGAATACTTTTCTTTGAAATTTGATGCGGGTTGGCTGCTAAATAAATTTTTTCCAAAAGAATATATGGTAGAGCTTAATTTTTTAGTATTGTTTTTGTTTCGGTTTAGGGTGCTAAACCAGGTGCTAAAAAGGTTGGTGTTTTCTATCTCGGCGGTTAAGATAAATTTGCCTTCCAAAAAGGCAATGGTGTAGAATTTTGTGCTGCTTATGTTATCTGGGCTTATAAGCAACAATTTAAACACTTCTTTTCCAGAGTGCTTCTCAATTGCTTCTAGAAGTGAATCTCTAAAAACAAAGCAGTTGTTGTAGTGGTCTGGGTCTTTGAGTGGAGGAAGTGTGTTTACTTGGAAAGCATTAAAATTAAAATCATCCCATTTCATTTTGTTTAAATCTTCGGTATACTGTATTATGTTTGTCATGGTGTTTTTTTGTAGGTATTGTAAACTTTGGGGTTAATTTCTAAAAAACAAACCCAAATTTCATTACTAATTGGTAATTCTATAATTTTATTGCTTTTGTTTTACAATCCAAAATTAGAATTTAAACTTTATGTTTTTATCACTGAAATTAATGATATCTGTAAATAATAAATTCTTGTAAGTTTGTAACTAAAACAAGTGTTTAAGGGCAATGTCGTGAGAATGTCGTAACAATATCGTTATATAAAAAAGGTTTTATGGGTAGTTTTGCGAAACATTAAGTTGAAATTAACTATGGTTGAAATAGGAGAAAAAATTAGGGAAATAAGAAAGAAAAAAGGACTTTCTCAAGAAGCCTTGGCCGAATTAGCAAAACTAAATTTAAGAACAATTCAGCGAATTGAAAATAACGAAAGTGAGCCGCGCGGCCAAACCTTGAATTTAATTTGTGAAGCGCTAGCAGTGAAAACGGAAGATATTTTTGATGAAGGGAAGCAAAGAGATAAAAACTACCTAATTGTTTTTCACCTATCGGTGTTAACTTTTTTGGTAATCCCTATAGGCAATGTAATAATTCCGCTAATTATGTGGATGAATAAAAAAGATAAAGTAATTGGACTTAGAGAAGTAGGGGTAAGCTTGTTGAATTTTCAGTTAGTTTGGTCTGTTTTTAGCTTTGTTTTTGTGCTGCTCTATGCTTTTTTAAAAATTATGCATTATACGTATTATGCTATTCCGTTTTATTTGTGCGTAGGACTTTATCTGCTAAATATACTATTGCCTGTGTTTTTTGCTGTTAAAACAAGTAAAGGAAAAACAGGAAATTTATACCCGAGTATTATAAAGCTAATAAGGTAGGCTTAGTTTATAGATTGAAAATTTTCTTTTCTAAAAAAGCATCATCATTAGCGTTTACTTTTTTTCGTATTCTGTATTTATAGATACGTATGCTACTGGGTTGAATTCCTAGAATCGAAGCAATTTCCTTTGCTTCAAGTCCTAATTTTAGCAATACAATATAACGAATTTCCGATGGAGTAAGTGTGGGAATCTCGTGTTGTAAATTTTTTAAAAAATCAGGATGAGATTCGGTAAAGGCTTTTTTAAACTCAAGCCAACTCTCGTCGGTTAGCATGGCTTTTTCGAGAAGCTTGTTTAGTTTCTTTTTTCGCTCGGTTACTTCCTTACTGTTTTCAGTTGTTTTGTCTAAGGATTCAAGCTCGTTTCTATAGGCTTGTATTTCTTTGTTTTTTGTATATAAAAAGTTTCTAAACTGCTTTAGCCTAGCTTCTGAAGCGGTTAGTTTTTTAGAAATCTCTCTATTTCTAAGCTCTAGCTTCATTTGTTTATTTTTGTAAGTTGTTTTTTGTTTTTGTATTAGTACATAGACAATAAGCGCTATTAAACTGATAATTATTAAGCTGGCAATACGTGAAATGAAATTTATTTTTTTCTGATTTTTAATTTCTTGTTGTTGCCTTAAATGCCGTTCTATGTTTTCTTTTTGGTCAGCTTGTTTTAGTAGTTCTGCATTTTTAAGTTTGTTGTCGAGGTTTGTAAAATTCAAGGCAGAATCTAGTAGTTTATAAGCCTCTTTATAATGTCCTTTTTTTTGATGAGAATAAGCTTTAAGGGGTAAAACTTTTTTTAGGTCCATCCAGCGTGTATTTCTTCCTTCTAGGTGTTTTTCTAAGGTGTCTATTGAAGCGATGGCCTCTTTTTCTTTACCTAATGCAATGTAGGTGTAGGCAAGCATTTCGTACCTATTAATTTTTACATTAATGTCCCTGTCGGGATTAAGTAAGTTAATTTCTTCTTGAAACAGCTCTAGTATTTTGTTGTATTTTTTTTGTGAAAAATAAACTCGAGCAATACTGTTTTCTGCGATTCTTTTCCATGTAGGAAATTTATTTTCTTCTGCCAAGTTATATACTTTCGTATAGTAAATTAAACTACTGTCTAATTGTCCTTTAAACTCCATGATCATCCCTTTAGTGTTATCTATGCTTAAGGGTAATTGCGGATAGTAGGTATTTGAGAGCTTTTCGGCTATTTTTAAGTATTCTAAAGCGGTTTCTTTATAGCCTATTTCGTAGTAAATATAGGCAATGTTGTAAATTGCCTCTTGTTTGTCTGGAAAAACATCGGGAGAGAGGTCTGTTATATAACTATAGGATTGTGAGAAGTTCTCTATAGCCTTTTCGTATTGTCTTGTTTCAAAAAAATAATAGTAACCTAATAACTGCCGTATTCTTGCCTGGAAGTGTTGGATGCCTTCTTTATCAATTCGGTCTTTAAAATCGTTAACTTCTGTTAAAAAATCGGGGTAATTTCGGGAAGATAAAAAGTCGTATTTTAAGAATTCGGCTTCCATAGCAAGCTCTTTATCATTCTCTTTTATGGCTAATTGTAATAACTTGTTTACTTCATGAAAATAAGCAGTAGAGTCGTTTAAAAGTTTAGTGTTTATATGAAAGTTGTTTCTGAAAAACATAAACCTATCTGCTCTTTTTTTATGAAGAATAGTGGTGTAATCCTGTGCAAGCAGGTTACAGTTAAAAAATAATAAAAAAGGTATTAAAATTCGCATTCTAGTAGAGGCTATTTTGCTAAAATAGTTACTTTTAAATTGTTAGAGGGGTAATCTAACAAAAAGGTTCAAGAGCAGCTTTGTTTTTGCTGTTTTTTATAGAGAATAGGGAGTAATAGTAGCGAAAGTCCTCCTAACACTAAGTTCAATAAGGTCTGTGTGCCCCAAACAACCCATCCGAAAGCCTCTCCTGCCTCTTTGCTTATCCCAAAAAAAACTAAAATAGCGCCTACAGCAATAGGGTAAATTCCAATGCCTCCATTGGTTAATGAAATAGCAAAGGAGCCAACAACAAAGGCTGCCATGATAGCATTAAAAGATAAGCCGAAAGTTTCTGGAATAGCAAACTTTACCACTAAAAACATGCAGATGTACATGACCCAAATAAATACAGTATGCGCTAAAAAAGCAACAGTATGTTTCATTTGGAAAATACTTTTCATGCCTTCGAGTATTCCTTGTCCAAAGGTTTTAACTTTTTGTAAAATTGGGTGTTTTGTTTTTTTTAGCACTTGTAAACCTAATAGGCCAATTGCTAATAAACCGCCTAAAAGTATAATGGTGAAAAAAGGATTTATGTTATAGTTTTTAAGGAAGTTTATAATTAGGTGTTGATTAAAAATTAGGCTTCCTCCTAATATAATAAGCAGCATCACCAAATCGGCTACACGTTCTGAGATAATAGTTCCAAATGATTTCTCGAAAGGAATATTTTGGTAAGTAGAAAGGCTCGCCGCTCTGAGAATTTCGCCAGATCTAGGGATTCCCATATTGGCTAAATATCCTGCCATAATAGCCATAAACCTTAACTTGAAGCTTGTTTTGTAACCCATGGGTTGTAATAGGTATTGCCAGCGGTAAGCTCTGGATAGGTGAGAAAGGCAGCCTAGGAAAACAGAAAGAAGAAGCCAATACGGATTGGCTTGCGTGATGTTTTTCCACAATTTTGTACGTTCTTCGGGGCTGGCTTCCCCAATAGAGTATAGTATTAAAAAAACTCCCAACAAGAGTGGGAGTATGGTTTTTGTTATGGATATGAGTTTTGTTTTAGGCAAGAATAAACTACTTTAAAAGGTTACCATCGTTAGGAAATACTAATGACGGAGAGAAGGTTTTTGCCTCCTCGGGTGTCATAATAGCGTAGGTAATTAAGATAAGAATATCGCCTACGGCTACTTTTCTGGCGGCAGCACCGTTTAGTGTAATTTCTCCGCTTTTTCGTGGGCCAGGAATTACATAGGTTTCTAGGCGTTCTCCGTTATTGTTGTTTACAATCTGAATTTTTTCGCCTTCAACAATATTTGCCGCATCCATAAGATCCTCATCTATGGTAATACTTCCGATGTAATTTAAATCTGCACCAGTAACTTTTACCCGATGAATTTTAGATTTTACTACATGAATTTGCATAATATTATAAGTTTAGTATTAGTTTAGTGCAATATTATCAATCAACCTTACAGGTTCTGCATATACAGCAATAAATGCACGGTATTTTTTGTTTGGTTTTTTAGTTGTTGCCGGTGCTAAAGTTTGGGCGTCTGCTATTTCCAGATACTCTAACTCTAGGTACGGGTGTTTTTCAAAAGCTTGCGTTGCAAATTTACGTAAGTTTTCAATGCTATTAGAAGAAAATTTATTTTTTAATTCTTTAAGAATCTGGTATATAAATGCAGCTTGCTCTTTTTGCTGTCTTGTAAGGCGTTGATTTCTGGAGCTTCTGGCTAAACCACTTTCTTCCCTGTCTATAGGGCAACCTGTTATTTCTATAGGTAAATGGGTAATTTCAATTAGCTTTTTTACAATAAGTAGCTGCTGGTAATCTTTCTCACCAAAATATGCTTTATGTGGATTAACTGCAGCAAAAAGTTTAGTTAAAACTGTTCCTACACCATCAAAATGCCCATCTCTGTATTTGCCTTCCATAACTTTTGCAATAGGGCCAAAGTCAAAGCTTTGTGAGGTTAGGTTTTCGCCATAAACTTCTTCTACCGAAGGGGCAAAAACAATTACTTTTTCGGCGGTTACACTGTTGCTAAGCATGGCAGTATCTGCGGGGAGCGTTCTTGGATATTTTTGTAAATCGTCTGGATTATCAAATTGTGTTGGGTTTACAAAAATACTCACCACGACAACATCGCAAGTGTTAAGGGCTTGCTTTACAAGAGAGATATGCCCATCGTGTAAAGCTCCCATAGTAGGAACAAGTCCAATTTTTAAATGCTTTTCCTTATAAGGTTTTAATGCATCACGAAGTGCATTTTTTTTATAGAAAATATTCACACACAAGAGTTTTAAGAGGTGCAAAACTAATATATTTGGTGGTAAAGTGCGTAAAATTTTGTAATTTTGCCTGTTTTTTATCGTTAATATTAAATACAAAGAGTCAAATTTATGAAAGATAAGCGCATTTTATACGTATCTTCTGAGGTTGTACCTTATTTACCTGAAACTGAAATCTCATCGATGTCTTTTGAAGCTCCTAGAATGGTAAACAGTCAAGGCGGGCAAATACGTATTTTTATGCCTCGCTTTGGAAATATAAACGAACGTAGGCATCAACTACACGAGGTTATCCGTTTATCTGGGATGAATTTAGTGATAAACGACCTTGATATGCCTTTAATTATTAAAGTAGCATCGATTCCTAAAGAGCGTATGCAGGTTTACTTTATTGATAATGAAGATTATTTTAAACGTAAGGCAACACTTACCGATGAGGATGGAAACTTGTTTTCGGATAACGATGAACGAGCAATTTTCTTTGCAAAAGGGGTAATAGAAACCGTGAAAAAACTTAATTGGGCACCAGATATAATCCATGTGCATGGCTGGTTGGCATCATTATTGCCATTGTATTTGCGTAATTATTACGGAAATGAACCCTTGTTTAAAGATTCTAAAATTGTAACCTCGGTATATGCAAGAGGGTTTGAAGGTGCGCTGGACGATGGAATGCAGAAAAAAATATTGTTTGATGGATTGGAGGAAGAAAAAACAACCATTGTAGCAGAACCTACCTATGAAAACATTATGAAAATTGCTGTAGATAACTCAGACGCCATAATAAAAGCAAGTGAAGTGCTTCCGGAAGGAATAAATGCGTATATAGAAAATGCAGATAAACCTAAATTAGATTTTAAACCAAAACAAGAATTTGCACAAGCTTATCAGGAGTTTTACCTGAGAGATGTGCTTAACGAAAAAG
This sequence comes from Mesonia hippocampi, assembly GCF_014197445.1. Taxonomy (GTDB): domain Bacteria; phylum Bacteroidota; class Bacteroidia; order Flavobacteriales; family Flavobacteriaceae; genus Mesonia; species Mesonia hippocampi. The sequence continues at coordinate 11,436 of NZ_JACIFO010000006.1, forward strand.
AAGATTAATGTATATGAATCTAAAATCGAAAATGCTTAAAGCAATAAGCTTAAGCGTTGTAATTTTAAGCTTTTTTGCTTGCGAAAATGATGTTTCCGAAATAGGAAGCGGAATGGTGGATAACAATAACTTTAATAACCTGTTATATAGCGAGACCTCGATTTCTGCAATCAGCAAAAAAATAGAAAAAGTACAAACTAACGGGCAATCAAGTTTAAATATGGGAGTTTATAAAGACCCTGTGTTTGGAGTTACAAAAACCGATTTTATTTCGCAATTAACACTCTCTAAAACCAATCCTTCCTTTGGAGACGAACCCATTGTAGATAGTGTGGTGCTTACGTTACCCTACTTTAGTACACCAACAGGTATAGATGATAATGGAGAAAATGTATATAAATTAGACTCTGTTTACAAATTTGGTTTAGGGCAAATTAATTTTTCGGTTTACAGGACTAACTATTTCTTGCGCTCGGAAGATCCTGATAATGATTTTAAACCCCAAGTTTACTATTCTAATCAGTATGATTTGTTTAACCAGCAAAAAGAGAGTCAGCCCTTAGCGCAAGTTACAAACTTTACACCTTCTGCTGTTCGTAAAGTAATTTACCAGATAAAAGAAGGAGAGTTGGATACGGTTTCTAAAACACCACGCTTAAGAGTACACTTGTCTAAAGAGTATTTTCAACAGCATATTATCGAAAAAGAAGGCTCTAATGAGCTTTTAAGTAATGATAACTTTCAAAACTATTTTAGAGGAATACATATTCAAGCAGAAAAATTAACATCAAACGACGGAGTTCTGAGTTTGTTTGATTTATCTTCAGAAGATGCAGGAATTACCATTTACTATAATGTAGAAACAAAGCCAGCAGGAGGAGCTCCTCAAAATTCAGACGATAAATACCTGAAAAGTTTCCAAATGAAATTTTCTGGAAACATGTTTAATGTAGAAAATACAGAAGAACAAAGCATACCACAAGACGATAAGTTGTACCTTAAAGGAGGGCAGGGCGCTATGGCAATTATCGATGTTTTTCAAGATGAAGAAGAATTAGCAAACTTACGTAGTAAAGATTGGCTGATTAATGAAGCAAACCTTACTTTTTATGTAGATGAAAGCCAAGTTGCAGCAGATGAAGCAACACAACCTAAAAGGTTGTTTTTGTACGATGTAAATAATAATGCTGTGCTGTACGATTATAGTATGGATCCTACGGCAAATAAAGCATTCCCAATAGCTTCTAGAATAATTCATTTAGAACCTTTATCAAAAACCAAAGAAGGCTTGCGTAAATACAAATTGCGTTTAACGGCTTATGTTAACGATATTTTAAAGAAAGATTCTACAAATACTAAACTAGGACTTGTAGTTTCGCAAAACGTAAATGTTTCTACCATGTCGGAAGTTGCTTTAGAAGGAAATGAAGAAGCTATAAAAATACCGTCGGCAACAGTGCTTTCTAGGCAAGGAACCGTTCTTTATGGAACAGAAGCAAGTGAAGAAAAAAGACTTAAATTAGATATTTATTATACTGAAGCAAAATAATATATGTGTGGAATAGTAGGATACATAGGAAACCGTGAAGCATACCCAATAATTGTAAAAGGTTTGCAGCGATTAGAGTACCGTGGCTACGATAGTGCTGGGGTAGCTCTTTACGACGAAGAGAGTAAACAAGTTCAAGTGAGTAAAACCAAAGGAAAAGTTGCTGATTTAGAAAAAAAAGCAGCTCAAGAAATTTCGCGTAAAGGGAAATTAGGAATTGGGCATACACGTTGGGCAACTCATGGTGTTCCGAACGATGTAAACTCGCATCCACATGTTTCTAACTCGGGAGAATTAATTATAATTCATAACGGAATTATCGAAAATTATGATGCCCTTCGTAAAGAATTAGAAAATAGAGGCTACACCTTTAAATCAGACACCGATACAGAAGTTTTAGTTAACCTTATCGAAGATGTTAAGAAAAGTGAAAACCTTAAGCTAGGAAAAGCAGTTCAGGTGGCTTTAAATCAAGCAATTGGTGCTTATGCTATTGCTGTTTTTGATGAAACTAGACCAAATGAACTGGTGGTGGCAAGACTAGGAAGTCCTTTAGCCATTGGTGTAGGAGAAGATGAATATTTTGTAGCCTCAGATGCCTCTCCTTTTATAGAATATACCAACAATGCCATTTATTTAGAAGATGGCGAGATGGCAATTATCAAAAGAGAAAAAGGAGTTAAAGTTAGAAAAATAAAATCAGATTCTGAAGTAGAGCCATACGTGCAAGAACTTCAGTTGAATTTAGAGCAAATAGAAAAAAACGGTTACGACCATTTTATGCTGAAAGAAATTTACGAGCAACCCGATGCAATTTCTGATACCTATAGAGGAAGGATGCTTGTAGATGAAGGTATTATCCGAATGGCAGGAGTAGAGGATAACCTTGAGAAATTTACTAATGCGAAACGAATTATAATTGTAGCTTGCGGAACCTCATGGCATGCAGGTTTGGTGGCAGAATATCTTTTTGAAGACTTCGCAAGAATTCCTGTCGAGGTAGAATATGCCTCAGAGTTTAGGTATAGAAACCCGGTTATTTATCCAGACGATGTAGTAATAGCTATTTCTCAATCAGGAGAAACAGCCGATACAATGGCGGCAATAAAATTAGCAAAAGAAAAAGGAGCTTTTGTTTTTGGAGTATGTAATGTAGTAGGTTCTTCAATTTCTAGAGAAACTCACGCAGGAGCATATACCCATGCAGGACCAGAAATAGGAGTGGCATCTACCAAAGCCTTTACAACTCAAATTACAGTATTAAGCTTAATTGCCTTAAAAGTAGCAAAAGCAAAAGGAAGTATTACAAACGAGCAGTTGCACTTGCATTTACAGGAACTCTCGTTAATTCCAGAAAAAGTAGCAGAAGCATTAAAATCAAATGAGCACATTGAGTTAATTGCAGAAAAATATAAAGATGTTGCTAATTTCTTATACCTAGGAAGAGGTTTTAATTTTCCTGTAGCATTAGAAGGAGCATTAAAGTTAAAAGAAATTTCCTACATACATGCAGAAGGCTATCCAGCAGCAGAAATGAAACACGGCCCAATAGCCTTGATAGATGAGCAAATGCCAGTAGTGGTTATTGCTACTAAAAAAGGACATTACGAAAAAGTAATTAGTAATATACAGGAAATAAAATCTAGAAACGGTAGGATTATTGGCGTGGTAACCAAGGGTGATGTGGCTGTGAGAGAGCTGGCAGATTATGTAATAGAAGTACCAGATACCATAGAAGCTTTTACACCATTAGTAACCACTATTCCGTTACAATTACTATCATATCATATTGCTCTAATGCTAGGTAAAAACGTAGATCAGCCTAGAAATTTAGCAAAATCGGTAACCGTAGAATAGGAAGAAAATAAAAATTAAGAATTACAGGTGGTTTTTTGCGGAAAAAAATCTATCTTTGCAGCCGAAAAAGTTATGGCTTTTTTCTAGCATTAAAAACTATAAACTAAACAATTAGATAATGTCTAAAGTTACAGGTAGAGTTTCTCAAATTATAGGTCCTGTTGTTGACGTTGAGTTTAACACAGAGAATACCCAATTACCAAAAATTTACGATTCATTAGAAATTACCAGAGAAGATGGTAGTAAACTTATTCTAGAAGTTCAAACTCATATTGGAGAAAACACAGTGCGCACAATAGCAATGGATTCTGCCGATGGCTTGAGCAGAGGAGCCGAAGTTGTTTCTACAGGAAGCCCAATACAAATGCCAATAGGTGATGATGTATATGGACGACTGTTTAATGTAACTGGAGATGCTATCGATGGTTTAGGAGACCTTCCTAAAGCAGGAGATAAAGGTTTGCCAATACACCGTGAAGCGCCTAAGTTTGAAGACTTATCTGTTTCTACAGAAGTGCTTTTTACCGGGATTAAAGTAATCGATCTTATTGAGCCGTATGCAAAAGGAGGTAAAATTGGATTGTTTGGAGGTGCAGGAGTAGGAAAAACAGTACTTATCCAGGAACTTATTAATAACATCGCAAAAGGACACGGAGGTCTATCTGTATTTGCGGGCGTTGGAGAACGTACTCGTGAAGGGAACGATTTACTTCGTGAAATGTTAGAATCTGGAATTATAAAATACGGAGACGATTTTATGCACTCGATGGAAGAAGGTGGATGGGATCTTCAGAAAGTAGATAAAAATGTAATGAAAGAATCTAAGGCGACATTCGTATTCGGACAGATGAATGAGCCTCCTGGAGCACGTGCACGTGTGGCACTTTCAGGACTTACTATTGCAGAATATTTCCGTGATGGAGCAGGAGATGGACAAGGAAAGGATGTACTTTTCTTCGTCGATAACATTTTCCGTTTTACACAAGCAGGGTCTGAGGTTTCAGCTTTATTAGGACGTATGCCATCTGCGGTAGGATACCAACCGACGTTAGCAACTGAAATGGGAGCAATGCAGGAGCGTATTACGTCAACAAAAAGAGGTTCTATTACATCGGTACAAGCAGTATATGTGCCAGCGGATGATTTAACAGATCCAGCACCAGCAACTACCTTTGCTCACTTAGATGCAACAACGGTACTTTCGCGTAAAATTGCCGAGCTTGGTATTTATCCAGCGGTAGACCCATTAGATTCTACCTCGAGAATTCTAACGCCAGAAATTTTAGGAAAAGATCATTATGCATGTGCACAACGTGTAAAAGAGCTTTTACAGCGATATAAAGAGCTACAAGATATTATTGCAATTCTTGGTATGGAAGAATTATCTGAAGAAGATAAGCTTGCCGTAGCACGTGCTAGACGTGTACAACGTTTCTTATCTCAGCCATTCCATGTAGCAGAGCAATTTACAGGGTTAAAAGGAGTATTGGTAGATATTAAGGATACTATAAAAGGTTTTAATATGATTATGGATGGCGAATTAGACCATTTGCCAGAAGCTGCATTTAACCTTAAAGGAACGATTGAGGAAGCAATCGAAGCCGGAGAGAAAATGTTGGCAGAAGCATAAAAAGCCTACAAGAAAAGTAAAATCTTGTTATTTTTAACATATAACTGAAAAAGATGTATTTAGAAATTGTAACTCCAGAAAAAGTTGTTTTAAAAGGCGAAGTAGAATCTTTTTCTGTTCCAGGAATTAACGGAGAGTTTCAGGTGCTTAACAATCACGCCCCTGTTGTATCTGTATTAACTGGCGGATTTGTGAAAGTGACCACCAATATGCAATTTGAAACTTCTGTAGAAAAAGATGCAGACAATCGTTATCGTTTTGCTATTTCAGGAGGAGTTTTAGAAATAAACAATAATAAAGCAATTGTTTTAGCAGACTAAACCAATTTGCGATATCATATAAAAAGGCTTTCTTGGGTTTTTCCAAGAAAGCTTTTTGCTTTTTTAAATGTTATGAAGTTGTTAAACTGGCGTTTGAGTGTTTTTAAAATCAGGAAATAATTATTTTTACCATTATATTTGTGAAGAAGATTAAACACTTATGCTAATAGCTATACTCGCCGGAATTTTATTTTCTATACTTCTATTATTTATAGGGAAGTGGGTGAAAACCAAACTACAACTTTTACCTGCCTTATTACCTTTAGGTTTATTTATTTATTTTGCGCAATTTTTTCCAGCAATTGCTGCGGGAGAGGTTATAGAGCAGCATTATAATTGGGTGAGCTCTTTTGGCGTTAATTTAAGTTTTAGGTTAGATGGGCTGGCCTTCTTATTTACTCTTCTTATTACAGGAATAGGTTTTTTAGTTTTCTTATACACTTCGGCTTATCTTAAAAATAACGATTACCTTGATCGTTTTTATGGATATTTAAGCATTTTTATGGCGGCCATGCTTGGCTTGGTACTTTCAGATAATATCATGTCGCTTTTCCTGTTTTGGGAATTAACCAGTATTAGCTCCTTTTTTCTTATTGGATTTAATAATAAAAGTGAGGCTTCGCGTAAATCTGCTTTATGGGCTTTAGGAATAACAGGGATAGGAGGTTTATTATTGCTTGCAGGAGCTGTGATACTAGGAATAGTTGCCGATACGTATACGATATCAGAAATGGTAAATCAGAAAGCATTAATTGCTTCGAGTCCATTATATATTCTTATTGCCATTTTTATTTTTGGTGCAGCGTTTACAAAGTCGGCACAGTTCCCATTTCATTTTTGGTTGCCAGGCGCTATGAAAGCACCTACACCGGTATCAACATATTTGCACTCAGCAACTATGGTAAAAGCAGGTGTATATTTACTTTTTAGGTTAACACCAGTATTAGGTGATAATACATTTTGGAATACAACTTTAATGCTGTTTGGCGGTATAACAATGCTGTATGCAGCTATACATACTATTTTTAGAAAAGATTTAAAAGGAATTTTAGCCTATTCAACAATATCGGCATTAGGTATATTAGTGTTTTTAATAGGTTTAGGAACTAAAGAAGCACTTTTAGCAGCAGCCGTATTTATATTGGTACATGCGCTTTATAAAGCTACGTTGTTTTTAGTAACTGGAACTATAGATTTAAGCACAGGAACTAGAGATGTTTCAGTGTTGGCAGGATTAAAAAAAATAATGTTGCCTGTGGCTATTGCTGGTTTTCTGGCAGCCTTGTCTAATGCCGGAATTCCTTCAAGTATAGGTTTTATAGGTAAAGATTTAATATATGAAGGAACTTTGCAGTTGCCTAATAATGTTGTGCTGCTTACAAGTTTGGCTGTAATTACCAATATTTTTATTTCTTATGCAGGGTATTTGGTAGGGGTAAAACCCTTTTTAGGGAAATTGCCAGAACGTTTTGAAATGACAAAAACCCCCGAAATAAGATTATGGCTTCCGCCGGTAATTTTAGCTTCTTTAGGTATTGTTTTTGGTTTTGTACCAAGCCTAATTCAAGATAGCTTAATTAAGCCTATATTAAGCTCTGTAGCAATAGATGCTTCGGATATTCATTTGAAAATATGGCATGGTTTTACTCCTGTTTTAGCTTTAAGTGTAACCACTATAGTGGGAGGTTTACTCTTGTATTTTCTGTTAAAGCCAACAGATAAATTGGTAAGTTTTTCTAATAAACTAGAGGTTGTTTCGCCTAAGAGCATTATAGAGAAACTCATAAGCCTTTTTGAAACTTTTTCTGGTTGGTGGACACGTGTTTTCCAAAACGGATACTTACGTAATTATGTGTCTGTAATTATATTTGTTGCCGTAATCCTTATGGCATATAGGTTATTGCAGGATACTAGCTATGTTATAGATTATAGCTCTTTCTCTAAACTTACAGTTTACGAAGTGGTTGTTTTGGTAATTATGGTAGGAGCTATATTTTTTACAATTTTTGCTAAATCTCGTTTAGCCGCTGTAGCCGCTTCTGGAGTTATTGGTTATGCAATATGCCTGTTGTTTGTTTTTTACAGCGCTCCAGATTTAGCAATGACTCAGTTTGCCATAGATACGTTAACCGTTATTTTATTTGTATTAGTGTTATACCGATTGCCAAAATACTTAGTGCTTTCAGATTATAAACAGCGTATTCGTGATGGAATTTTAGCCTGTTCGTTTGGAGGATTAATAAGCGTACTTGCTTTAGAGGTGTTAGCACAACCTGTAAATGAAGAAATTAGTAAGTTTTATGCAGAGAATGCATACATTCTGGCTCACGGGAAAAATGTAGTAAATGTTATTCTGGTAGATTTTAGAGGGACAGATACTATGGTAGAAATCTCTGTGTTAGCAATTGCAGCAATAGGAGTTTTTGCCTTGCTTAAATTACGTTTGCGAGGACATGAAAGAGAACAGAAATAATACATTTCTTCTAAAAAAATAAAAGAGAATGAAAACAATAATTTTACGAACAGCATCTAATTATTTATTGCCAATATTACTGCTGTTCTCTATATTTATTTTGCTAAGAGGGCATTACCTTCCAGGAGGAGGTTTTGTAGGAGGACTTATAGCTTCTATTGCTTTTGTGCTCCATGCGTTTGCAAATGGACTAAAAGACACCAAAAAACTACTAAAAATTCACCCAGGTTTTCTAATGCCTTTAGGTTTGGCAATTGCTTTTTTAAGTGGACTTTTGCCTGTGTTAGGTTTTGGAGAGCCTTTCATGACAGGACTTTGGTTAGAGTATCCCATCCCTGTAATAGGCGCTATCGGAACCGCATTGTTTTTTGATATAGGGGTGTATATTGTAGTACAAGGGGTGGTGTTAACTATTATCATAACCATTTCAGAATCGGCTTAATATGGAGTTTCTTTTAGCAATTATAACAGGATTATTGTATGCAGCGGGTCTTTATATGATGATGAGACGCAGCTTAGTAAAGCTTATTTTAGGGCTTATTATTATAGGAAACGGGGCAAACCTACTTATATTCCTTCTAGGAAGAATTACAAAAGGAAGCCCACCAATTATTGGAGAACATGAAAAATTATTGTCTGATATATACGCAGACCCTGTACCGCAAGCCTTAATATTAACCGCTATTGTAATTAGTTTTGGGTTACAATCTTTTGCTATTATTTTGGTAAAAAGAGCATATAAGGTGGTGAAAACAGACGATTTAGATAAAATGAAAGCAACCGACGAAGAAGTATGATGCAACAACTATTAATTTATCCTTTATTATTACAGCTCTTTTTGAGTATTGTATTGATGTTTGCTTGGGGAAAAGTAAACCTTCAACGTATTATTAGTATAGTAGGTAGCATTGTAGGCTTAGTTTTTTCAGGAATGCTACTATATCAGGTACTTACTCAAGGTACACAAACCATGCAAGCAGGTAACTGGGCTGCTCCTTTTGGGATTACTTTTGTTGCCGATGCTTTTGCTGCAACTTTGGTTTTGCTTACCTCGTTGGCAGGCTTGGCGGTATCTTGTTATTCTTCAGCTTCAATTATTCCCGCAAGGATTCGTTTTGGATATTTCTCAATCTTTCACTTTTTAGTATTAGGACTTATAGGAGCTTTTTTAACTGGCGATATTTTTAACCTTTATGTGTGGTTTGAAATTATTATTATTAGCTCGTTTGTATTAATAACCTTGGGGGGAGAAAAAGCACAAATAGAAGGTGCTGTAAAATATTTTACACTAAATTTTCTTGCTTCTATAATATTTCTTACTGCCATTGCCGTGTTATATGGGCTTACCGGCTCATTGAATATGGCGGATTTGGCAGTGCTTGTACCTAAGTTAGAAAATAAAACACTTGTAGATGTAGCTGCTATTTTGTTTTTAATTGGTTTTGGGATTAAATCTGCAGTTTTTCCACTGTATTTTTGGCTTCCTGCATCTTACCATACACCACCGTCTGCGGTTCAAGCTATTTTTGGTGGATTGTTAACAAAGGTAGGAGTCTATGCACTTATTAGGATTTTTAGTTTGGTGTTTTTAGGAGATTCCTTTCTTCAAGAAACACTTATCGTTATTGCGGTTTTAACCTTGTTTAGTGGTGGGATAGGAGCTTTAGTTCAAAAAAACTTGCGTAAAGTATTTTCATACCTTATTATTTGCCATATTGGTTTTATGATAGTTGGTTTAGCAATGTTTACAGAAGTTGCACTAGCAGGAGCTGTTTTTTACCTCATTCACGATATTGTAATAAAAACCAACTTGTTTATGATAAGTGGTTTAATTTATCGTATAAAAGGAACCGTACAGTTAGATAAGTTAGGAGGGCTTTACGATAAATATCCTAAATTAAGTTTATTGATGCTTATACCTTTACTTTCATTAGTAGGAATACCGCCATTGTCTGGTTTTTGGCCGAAAATATCATTGTTTTTAGCTGCTTACGATACACAAAATTATTTGGTAGTAGGAATGGTGGTTTTTGCAAGCTTACTTACTTTAATTGTAGTGGCTAAATTATGGGCAGAAGCTTTTTGGAAAAAAGACGCAGAGCTCCCAGAAAGATCACATTTTTTATATTTTGATAAATTATGGATTTCTAGACGAATACAATTTATAGCTCCTATTGTTTTACTAACTTTGGTAAGTTTGTATATTGGTTTCGGGGCAGAGCATATCCAACAATTATCTACACGTATAGCCGATGAATTGATTAACCATAAACAGTATATAGATGCTGTAATGACTAACAGGAATTAACATGAAGAATAGGTTTTTATCAAACATACTACTTACCTTTATTTGGGTTGCCATAACAGGAGATTTCCAGTTTGCCAACTATGTGTTTGGCTTTGTGCTTAGTTTTGTTATCATGTATTTGGTTACTAGAGGGAAAGAAAGTGCAAAATATTTTAAAATAATCCCAAAGCTTATTGCTTTCGTCTTTTTTTTCTTTTACGAGTTAATAAAAGCAAACTTACAAGTAGCTTTTGATGTTATTACGCCTAAATTCTATATGAAGCCAGGTATTGTTTCTGTACCATTAGATGCCGAAACAAATTTAGAAATAACCTTATTGGCAAACCTTATAACACTCACTCCAGGTACGTTAAGTTTAGATGTTTCGCACGATAAAAAAGTATTATACATACACGCAATGTATATTTCTGATAAAGAGGAATTTATCAAGAGTATAAAAAATGGATTTGAGAAACGATTACTAGAAATATTACGATAATGACAATAGAGGAATACTTATATTATATCATCTTACCAGTACTAGCCATCTCTGTTTTATTAGTGTTTTACCGTGTTTTAGTAGGGCCTAGTATTATAGATAGGGTGGTAGCTTTAGATTTACTTATCACTATAGGAATAACTATTATTGCTATTTATAGTATTGTTTACGATCAGTCTACCTTTCTAGATATCGCTATGATATTAGGACTTATTGCATTTTTAAGTACCATTGCTTTCTCTTATTATTTAGGAAAACGAGTACGTGCTAAAAAAATATTAGAAAAAAAAGAACAACAAAATGAGTAATATCTTTATTGTCATACTATCAACAGCAGGAGCGTTATTTATTTTGCTTGCCGCTATAGGTTTTGTAAGAATGCCAGATGCATACTTGAGGATATCGGTAACTACAAAAGCGGTAACCTTAGGGGTGGGACTTATTTTAATTAGTGCAGCTATTTATTTTGAAGATTTGTCGATAACCTCTCGGGTTTTAGCCATAATCTTATTTATAATTCTTACGGCACCTGTAGGTGCGCATCTTATTGGGAGAGCTTCTTACCTCATGAAAGTCTCTATGTGGAAAAAAACAACCTTAGATGAGCTTGAAGGGAAGTATAATGAGCTAACCCATGAGTTACGTAGCGATGATATAAAAAAAGATAAAGAAGAAGAAAATAAAAAAGAATAGGTTTATTTTTTATAATCTAGCTCTTGAAGCTTTTCATAAATAAGGGGTTTTTCGTATCCGCGATAGACAAGGTAATCCATTAGTTTTTGTTTTTGCTTTAGATACGGTAGGTGTTTAACTTGTTGTATTTTTTGGTCAGCGAGCTGATGAAAATTTTCAAGATATTCATTTTCGGTAAACTCTTTTAATGCTTCTTTAATGTTATAACTGGATACCTCTCTAAGTTTTAATTCTCTTAGAATACGTAATCTCCCCCATTTTTTAATTCTAAATTTCCCACGAGCAAAGGCTTTTGCAAAACGTGTTTCGTTAAGAAAGTTATCGGAAATAAGCTTTGTGATAATGTGTTCTTGCGCCAGGGGTGTCATGCGCATTTCTGTGAGTTTTTGGGTTACTTCTTTATGGCAACGTTCTTGGTATGCACAATAGCGCATAAGCTTGGCGGTGGCTTCTTCTACAGTATATGTTTTATAGGTGCTCATGTTTTGTAGCTCGAAGATACTAAAAATAAGGTATAAAAAAACCCGTTGTTTTAAACAACGGGTTTTTAAAATTATAACGCTATCATTTCGCCATCTTTATCATGAAAATGATATTCTAGGTATGTGTAAGCATCTCTAGGTGATACTTTCACCCATCTTTTATGGTCAAAAAACCATTTGTTTCTGGGTGATGGTAATCCTTTTGTTAAATAGGCAGCAATAAAAGGATGTGTACTTAAAGAAATGTTTTTATGTCCTTTTTTTATAAGTTTTTGTAAGTCGGCCGTAATTTTTGTAATCAAAACAATAGGAGCTTCTATTTCCCCTTCTTTATTGGGGTTGCTTTCTCTTGTTTTGATACTCATTTCTGGTCTAACTCGTTGTCTTGTAATTTGGATAAGCCCGAATTTTGTTGGAGGTAATATTTTGTGTTTTGCTCTGTCATCGCTCATTTCTTCGCGTAGATGATTGTAGAGTGTTTTTCGGTTTTCGGCATCATTCATGTCTATAAAATCAACTACAATAATCCCGCCCATATCTCGCAATCGTAATTGCCTAGCAACTTCAGAAGCACTTATAAGGTTTACTTCTAGGGCTGTTTCTTCTTGGGTTTTGGCTTTGTTACTTCGGTTTCCGCTATTTACATCAATTACATGCATTGCTTCTGTGTGTTCTATAACCAAGTAAGCGCCTTTACTCATAGATACGGTTTTACCAAATGCTGTTTTTATTTGCCTTTCAATCCCGTATTTTTCATAAATAGGGGTTTTAGACTTATAAAGTTTTACGATAGATTCTTTTTCGGGAGATATTTCTCCTACGTAATCTTTTATTTGCGTATAGAGTGTTTCATCATCAACGCAGATAGAGGTAAAGCTATCGTTAAATATATCTCTAAGCAGAGATCCTGCTCGGTTTAGTTCTCCTAATACTTTAGAGGGTAGGTGTGCTTTGTGTAGTTTTTTACACATAGAGGTCCAACGGTCTACTAGGTTTTGGAGGTCTTTATCGAGATCGGCTACTTTTTTGCCTTCGGCTACGGTGCGTATAATAACGCCAAAGCCTTTGGGTTTAATACTTTTTACAAGACGTTTTAATCGGTTTTTTTCTTCTTTATCTTCTATTTTTTGAGAAACAGAGATACGGTCTGAAAAAGGAACCAATACAATGTATCTTCCGGCAAGAGAAAGCTCGCTGCTTATTCTTGGGCCTTTGGTAGAAATAGGTTCTTTAACTATTTGTACCAAGATAGATTGGTTTGCTTTTAAGACATTGTTTATGCTGCCATCTTTATCAATGTCTGTTTCTAAGGCATAATCTTTAAGTGAGTAATCTTTTAATTTACCTGTGCTTACACGTTTTACAAATTTTAACAAAGTAGCGACTTGAGGACCTAAATCATGATAGTGTAAAAAACCATCTTTTTCGTAGCCTACATTTACAAATGCGGCATTAAGTCCTGGAACAGATTTTCGTATTTTGGCAAGGTATATGTCACCAACAGAAAAATTTCTTTCCTCGTCTTCTTTGTGCAATTCGACTAATTTTCCATCTTTAAGTAAGGCAAAATCAATAGCAGAGGAATTTGTTCTAATAATCATTTCTTTATTCATGCGTATTAGATTTTTATCCATACCTACATAGGCAAGTATAGATGGATTAGATAATATTGATCACAGGGTTTTCCTGTCGAAGCCTTTGTTTTGGGCTTCTATGTCAATGAACGTTTTTTAAAGAAAAAAAGTAGTGCAAAGACTACTTTTTCTTGTGGCGGTTAGCTCTTCTTCTTTTTTTACGTTTGTGAGTAGCCACCTTATGTCTTTTTCTTTTCTTACCACTTGGCATAAGCTAAATGTTTTTTTAGTTAATAATCTATTTTACTTTTACGTTGCTTTTTACTCCTTCTAAGAAAACTTTAGCAGGTTTAAAAGCAGGAATATTGTGTGCAGGTATCTTAATGGTTGTGTTTTTAGAGATATTACGACCTGTTTTCTCGGCTCTAGTTTTTATAATAAAACTTCCAAAACCTCTCAAGTAAACATTGTTTCCTTCTTCTAGTGAAGTTTTTACTTCCTCCATAAAAGACTCAATTGTTGCTTGAACATCTCCTTTTTCCATTCCTAATTTTTCAGAGATGCTGCTTACTAGATCTGCTTTCGTCATCGTGCAATTTTTTATATAGGGTTATTTCTTTTCGAGGGGCAAATATACTATTTAATTTCAATAAAATAAATCTAAGCGGTTAAATAGTAACCTGATAAATCATCTTTGTTGTTTATTAAGTTAAAATCAATTAGATATTGTTATAGTGTTTCATTTTATCATAAAAATAATTTATATTTTTAGGGCTAATTAAGTAGTTTTTGTTTTTTGTTTTTATTAAAATGTTATTTTTAAGATGTGTAGAGAAAGATCTTGTTCCGTCTTGTGTTTTTCCTAAATAGCCAAAAACACCTTGAGTACTGTATGCGAAACTGCCTTTATGGGGTTTTGCCTTTTTTACTTCTTTAATATCGTTATAAGGAATAAATTGTTTTTTTATAAGGAAATTAATATAAAGTCCTTCTGGGGTTAGCTTATAAGATAAAGGTGTTTGTAATAAAGCAAGTAATATCAATAAGGCTACTGCTGCAAAAATTCCTATGGTTAACCAAGAGAAATTATTAATTAGTGGGATAAAAAGGGCTGTTAAAATTATTATAGCAGTAAACGATGCTATAATGGTATAGAAATCGTAATTACTTGGTGTGTAGGATAAATTTTTCTGCATAGCTTAAAGATATAAAAAATAATATAAACATAGGGCATCAGCTAGTAAACCATTATCATTGCATTTTAAGAAACACTTGTAATAATGTTTAGTAAATCTATACTTAATTGGTATAATGAAAATAAAAGAGATTTACCATGGCGTAACAAACCAGAAGCTTATTTTGTTTGGTTAAGCGAAATTATGTTGCAACAAACGCGTGTAGCACAAGGCTTACCTTATTATTTGCGTTTTGTAGAGGAGTTTCCTACAGTGCATGATTTGGCAGAGGCTTCGCAAGAAAAGGTATTAAAACTATGGCAAGGCTTAGGTTACTATTCTCGTGCTAGAAATTTACACGATACAGCAAAAGTGGTAAGTGTTAATTTTGGAGGAATATTCCCTAATAATTATAAAGATTTAAAAAAACTAAAAGGTGTAGGCGATTATACGGCTAGTGCAATTGCCTCTATTGTTTATCATGAGCCTGTAGCTGTGGTAGATGGAAATGTATATAGAGTATTGTCTCGCTTTTTTGGTGTAGAAACCCCTATTAATTCTACCGAAGGAGTAAAGCAATTTAAAGCGTTAGCTACAAAGATGTTAGCTGAAAAATCTCCAGGATTATACAACCAAGCAATAATGGAGTTTGGTGCATTACACTGCAAACCTAAAAATCCGCAATGCGTAACCTGTCCTGTGCAGTCTAACTGCATAGCTTTTCAGCAAAATAAAGCAGGAGAGTTACCTGTAAAGTTAAAAAAGCAGAAAGTAAGAGAGCGCTTTTTTAACTTTTTGGTTTTTCAAGATGTAAAAGGGCAAATGCTATTGCAAAAACGAGTTGAAAAAGATATATGGCAACATCTGTATCAATTTCCTTTAATAGAAAGTAAACATAATTTAACGCTAGCCGAAATAAAGAAAACCGCTCTGTTGGATAATGAAAAAAAAGTACTTCAAAGTATAAAAAGATGGAATGAAAACCCAATAAAACACGTACTTTCGCATCAGAAAATATGGGCAATATTTTGGTGTGTAGAAGTAAAAAAACTACCCGAAAACATCCAAAATACACAGCAAATAGTTAACAAACAGGAGTTGGTGAAATTTGCAGTCCCCGTTTTAATGGAAAAATTTATTAATTCTAAAAACGGGTAAGTTAAAATTTTTGTTTATATTTACTTAAAACATAGTATTATGGCAGCAGGAACATTAAATAAAGTTATGCTTATTGGGCATACAGGAGATGATATAAAAATGCATTATTTCGAAGGCGGAGGTTGTATAGGGAGGTTTCCTTTAGCAACTAACGAGGAGTATATGAATAGAACAACAGGAGAGCGTGTTAGTAATACAGAGTGGCATAATGTTGTGGTAAGAAATAAAGCTGCAGAAATCTGTGAAAAATACCTTAAAAAGGGAGATAAAGTATATATTGAAGGAAGAATAAAAACTAGAAAGTGGACAGATGATAGCGGTAACGATCGTTACTCTACAGAGATTCATTGTTCAGACTTTACGTTTTTAACTCCAAAAGAGCAAAGTAGCGGGATGAATACTCCTGCCAATCAGCCATCAAATCAAGTACAACCCCAAGCCCCATCGGCTCCTGCAGTAAATCAGGATGACGATGATGATTTACCATTTTAAAAACTTAAACTTTTTGACCTTTGGATCCTGACCCTTCCAGTTTTATAACATTATTATCTTTAGGTTTTTATGAAATTTCGGGTGTAGTACTACTATTTGTGCTACTTATAGCCTCTGCCTTAATATCGGGTTCAGAGGTAGCTTTGTTTTCATTAACACCAACCGATTTTAATACCGATTCTAATAAGTACACTCCAAAAGAACAACTGCTAATTCGCTTATTAGATAAACCTAAAAAACTTTTGGCAACTATTTTAGTAGCGAATAATTTTGTAA
The DNA here is from genome assembly GCF_014197445.1 of Mesonia hippocampi. Classification (GTDB taxonomy): domain Bacteria; phylum Bacteroidota; class Bacteroidia; order Flavobacteriales; family Flavobacteriaceae; genus Mesonia; species Mesonia hippocampi. The sequence continues at coordinate 27,901 of NZ_JACIFO010000006.1, forward strand.
ATATTGCGGTAATTTTATTGTTCGACTCTCTTGGGAAACACTTTTTTGGTAGCTTAAATACGGTGTTTTTTGGCGTTAACCTTCGTTTTCTTGTAGAAGTTGTCGTGGTAACTTTTTTAATTTTGCTATTTGGTGAAATTTTGCCAAAAGTATATGCCAGTCGTAATAATGTGAAATTTGCTTACTTTATGGCGTATCCACTAGCAGCATTGGATAAATTGTTCGCGATGGTAAGTTTGCCTATGAGCTATGTAACCGCCCAAATACATGCGCGTTTAGGAAAGCAGAAATCACATATAGGGGTCGATCAACTTTCGCAAGCTTTAGCATTAACAAGCCAAGAAGATACTACACAGGAGGAACAAAAAATTCTACAAGGAATTATTTCCTTTGGGAATACAGAAACCAGACAAGTAATGCAACCAAGGATGGATGTTTTTGCGCTGGAAATTAACCAAAGTTATACCGAGGTGTTAACAGAAATTGTAGAAAACGGATATTCTCGTATTCCTGTATACGAAGATAACCTAGATAATATCAAAGGAATTTTATACATAAAAGATGTATTACCACACTTAACCGAAGCAAACCTTAACTGGCAAAACCTTATCCGAGAACCTTATTTTGTGCCAGAAAACAAAAAGTTAGACGATTTGTTGAATGATTTTAAGACGAAAAAAAATCATTTGGCAATTGTAGTAGATGAATACGGCGGAACAAGCGGGTTGATTTCTTTAGAAGATATTATAGAAGAAATAGTAGGCGATATAAGCGATGAGTTTGACGATGAGGATATAATATTCTCTAAACTAGATGAAAATAATTTTATATTTGAAGGGAAAACAACGTTAAAGGATTTTTATAAAATAATAAAACTATCAAATAATTCGGTTTTTGAAGAGCATAAAGGTGAAGCCGAAACTTTGGCAGGTTTTATACTAGAAATTTCGGGGAAGTTTCCTAAACGAAATGAAAAAATAAGTTTTAGAAATTATACCTTTACCATCGAAGTTATTGACAACCGCCGTGTAAAACAACTAAAAGTAAGTAGAACCCCTATAAGCGAAACTTCTGAGGCATGAAATATATAGCTATTCTTTTTTTGATGATATGTGTTTGGTCTTGCCAAGACAACGTACAACCTAAACCAAACGCTTATTTAGCACTTAATTATCCAGAGCCAATTTATGCCAATACAACAGGAACTTGCCCTTATACCTTCGAGGTTAATAAAAAAATGGCTACAATAAAACCATCTAAAGTAGCTAGGCATTGTTGGATCGATATAACCTATCCTAAGCTAAACGGAACCATCTATCTTACCTACATGCCGGTAGAAAATAACCTTACTCAACTATTAACAGATGCTCAAAATTTACCTTTACAGCACACGGTAAAGGCCGATGAAATTTTACCTTCTATTTATGCTAATCCAGAACATAAAACATACGGTACCTTTTATATGGTAAAAGGCGATGCCGCTTCACAAGCACAATTTTATTTAACCGATAGCGTAAAACACTTTATTACAGGAGCTGTTTATTTTGAAGTAAAACCTAACTTCGACTCTATATTACCTGCAGCAGCATACTTGCAACGCGATACTCGTCATATCATGGAAACGATTCGCTGGAAATAATTATGCAAACCCATAAAATAGTTGTTTTTTTGACTCAAAATAGAAAACACTATGCAGCGTATAGAAAAAAAATGGTTTTACCTTATTGGTCTGTCTATTGTTTGGGGTAGCTCTTTTATCTTGATAAAGAAAGGTCTGGTGGGTTTATCGCCATTGCAATTAGGAGCGTTAAGAACATGTTTAGCAGCGCTTTTTATTTTAATAATAGGCTATAAGAGTTTAAAGAAAATTCCTGCGAATAAATGGAAGTGGATTGCTCTTTCGGCATCTTTAGGAACATTTTTTCCAGCTTTTTTATTTGCTTTTGCAGAAACAGAAGTAGATAGTGGTATTGTGTCTATCTTAAACTCTACAGTGCCTATTCTGGCGTTAATTATTGGTTTTTTAGTATTTGAAGTCAGGTCTACCAAACAGCAAACCATAGGTGTTTTTATTGGGCTTATAGGTTCTACAGCTTTAATCTTGTCAGGTGCAGAGGTAGGAGAAAGCAAGCATTTAATTTATGCTGTTTTGCCACTTGTGGCAACAACCATGTATGCTACCAATGTACACCTTATTAAACGACATTTACAGGAAGTTCCTGCGTTGAGTATTACTACCGGTTGTTTTGTAGTTTTATTTTTTCCAGCCTTATTGGTATTGGCATATTCAGGTTTCTTTTCTAAAGAGCTGTTGGTGAATGAAACCATGCAAACCTCCGTTTTTTATATCATGATTTTAGCTTTAATAGGAACAAGTATTGCAAAAATTTTATTTAATAAATTGGTGCAAATATCTACACCTGTTTTTGCAACATCGGTTACGTATTTAATTCCTGTTGTGGCACTTATGTGGGGGCTGTTAGACGGAGAAGTTTTTAACGGATGGCAAGTAATTTCGGGAGTGGTAATTTTGCTAGGCGTATTTTTAGCCAATAAAAAAAGAAAATATAAAATGAATTAATTATAAAAAAAATAGGCGGCCTCCTAAAAAGCCGCCTATTTTTATGATATGTACGATATGGGTTTAATTAAATTCGCTATCAGAAATTTTCTGATTTATTAGTGCTTCAATTATTTTAATATCGATGGTTTCTGGTCCCATATTTACTTTAAGGTTGTGTGGGAATAAAACACCATTCACTTCACGATAGTCACCATATTTAGTAATGCTCTCATAGCTTTGTCCGTTTTGAGACATAGTAACTTTAGTCTGAATTTTTAATCCAGTTTTAGTGTCGTAATAGTTTTTAGTGTTTTCATTTACTTGAACAACATAAGCATCTTTTCCCTCTACAGCTTCAATGTTTAAAAGTTTAGATTTTTCTGAAGTAATATTTAGCTCAGGGAATAATCCAGATTGATCTTTAGCGCTCTTATTTTGCTCCTCTGTATAGGCTACTTTTTGTCCTTGGGCTTCGGCATATCCAGTACTTCCGTTAAAAACATTTTTACTAATTGTCATCCCGTTCATTTTTACTAATTGGAGCGACTTCCCATCTTTTGTTTGCTTAATGTCGAAGGTTAAAGCCATTCCTTGAATTTGTGCTCCACCTTGCATTGTTACGTTATCAACCTTATCGATAGCCGTTTTTCCGCCAATTGCATTTATATATTTGTCGAGAACGCTAGTAAGGGTAGTTCCTTGAGGTATTTTTTTAGAGAAAACAGGGCGTTTAACTTTTTCGCCTTCTTTGTTATAATAAAAAGCAGGAAGCTTTTTACCGTTTATTTTCATGTTTTCTAAGTTGTGTGCTATTTCGCTTCCTTTTCCAGCAATAACAATTTGCATATTGTTGGTTTTAAAATACTTGTTGGCTACTCGGGTGATGTCTTCTGTAGTAACGGCATTAATGTTTTTAAGGAAGTTTTTGTAGAAATCCTCATTTAAATCGTTGGTTTTAATATTCAACGCATAGCTAGCAATGGTAGAAGGTTTTTCTAGTTTAAGTACAAAATCTCCTGCAAATTTAGCTTTCGCATTGGTAAGCTTCTCTGTGGCTACCGGTGTTGTTTTTATTCTATCAATCTCCTTGAATATTTGTACTACAGCACTATCGGTAACTTCGTTTCGTACGCTAGTTGATGCATAAAAACGACTAGCATATTTATCGGCAGAAGCACGACTTCCTGCTCCGTAAGTGTAACCGTGTTCCTCACGTAGATTCATGTTTAAGTAGCTTCCAAATGATCCTCCAAGAATATTGTTTGCAACAAGTACTGCAAAATAGTCTGGGTCGCTCATTTTTAAATCGATGGTGTTTTGAACGCGAATTTCACTTTGTACCGCATTAGGAACATCGATAATATTTAATTGTGTTGTTGCTATTTTAGGAAGTGCGGGTAATGCGTTTTCTGGAACATTGGTAGCTTTCCAGTTTTTGAAGTGCTTTTTTACAAGTTTTTTAGCTTCTTTTAGGCGGATGTCTCCTACAAGTACTAAGTATGCGTTTTTAGGAGAAATGTAAGTATTGTAATAAGCTTTTACATCTTCAAGTTTGATGTTTTGTATCGAAGTTTCTGTGGCAAATTCTCCGTAAGGGTGGTTTTTTCCATAAGCTAAATAAGAACTTAAGTTTCCTGCAATAACTTGTGCACTTTTATCGCCAGATTTTATACCTTCTATAATGCGTTCTTGTTGTTGGTCAAATTCCTCTTGTGTAAAAACAGGATTTATTATTCCGTCGGCTAGTAAAGCTAGTACTTCTGGGAAAAACTTAGATAACGAGCTGGCGTAAGCGCTTTCTTCGCCAAAACCAATAGAAGCTCCCATGAAGTCTATTTTCTCGTTGTACTCATCTTTACTATAGGTTGTGGTTCCGTTGCCCATCATTGCGCTATAAATATCTTTAGTGCCAATGTTGTTGTTCTCAGCATGCGGTTTGTTATCTATTAGTAAAGTAGCACGAACTCTAGGGAGTTTATGGTTTTCAACAAGCATAACTTTTAATCCGTTTTTAAGCGTAAAAGAGGCTGGTTGACTCAAATTAATTTGAGGAGCGGGACCAGGTTTTGGCATTTGGGAACGGTCTATTTGTGCTTGAGCACTAAAAACCATTAGACAGGTAATGAATATGAATAAGATTTTATTTTTCATGATGGCGGCTTATTTTTTTTCTGGAGTTGGTAAGTAATCTAAATCTAATCGTTGGTTTTCTTTTAAGTATTTGTTTGCAACGTCTTTTATTTCCTCACGTGTAATACTTCTATAGATTTCGATTTCTTTGTTAATTAGGTTTGTGTTTCCGTATAAAGTATGGTAGGTTGCTAGAGATGCGGCAATGCCTTCCATGCTACTATTGGCGTTTACAAACTGATTTTCGAACTCGTTTTGTAATTTTTGATATTCTTTTTCTGAGATAAGTGTTGTGCGAAGTTTTGATATTTCTTCATCGATAGATTTTCCTAGTGTAGCAAGGCTTGTTTCTCCTAAAGCTAAAGCACCAACTACATAAGTCCCGTAGTCTTCTTGTGATCTTGGGAATGCAAGTACTTGTAAAGCGGTTTTCTCTTGGTCTACCATTTTTTTGTATAAACGCGAGCTTTTTCCGCCAGTAAGCACCGATGAAATCATTTCTAATACATAAGCATCTCTATCTTTCATAGAGGGGGTTCTATAAACATAAAGTTTTGCTGGGATTTGGATGTTGTTATCGTACTCGGTTGCCTTGATGGTTTTGGTAATCGGGGCTTCCTTAATGTTTACTCGGGTTACTGCTGGGCGTGCTTTTATTTGTCCGAAGTAGTTTTCTATTAGCTTTTTTGTTTCGGGGGTGTTGAAATCTCCTGTTACTACCAAGGTCGCGTTGTTAGGGCCGTAATATTTTTTAAAAAAGGCTTTAAACTCATCAAGCTGTGCAGCGTCTAAATCTTCCATAGTCCCTATTACTGAGTTTTTGTAAGGGTGCTTCTGGAAAAGGTATGGCGTAATTCCTGTGTTATAAATTATCTTACCGTAAGGAGCGTTGTCTATTCGGGTGCGTTTTTCTTCTTTAACCACCTCGTTTTGTGTATCTACACCTATTTGATTAATAACAGGGTGTAGCATACGTTCAGACTCCATCCAAAGTCCTAATTCTAAGTTGTTAGATGGGAAAGTTTCGTAGTAATATGTACGGTCTTGTGTGGTATTGGCGTTATTGCTTCCGCCATGAGCAGCAACAATATTAAACCACTCGCCACGCTCTATGTTTTGGGTGCCTTCAAACAGTAAATGTTCAAAAAAGTGAGCAAAACCAGTTCGTCCTTTTTCTTCATCTTTTGCACCTACGTGGTACATTACGCCTACGGTAACTACAGGAGCACTGTTGTCTTGGTGTAAGATAACGTGTAGACCGTTGTTTAGATCGTATTCGGTAAAATCTACTTCTTGAGCTACTGAGGAAAAACTCAGGGCTAAGCATGTAGCAATAGCGCTAATTGTTTTAATCATGGTTTATTTGGGTTAAAGGTGTTTTTATGATATGACTTCAAAAATATAAAATAGTTACATAAAAGCCTTGTACATTTTTAACTAATCTGTTAAATTGCTTACTTGCAGGATAGGTGTTTGCTGAGGGAAAACATTAGGTGGTAGTTCTCTAAAAAAGAATTGTATAGTTAAATAATAAATGTTATATTTGCCCTCATTTTTTAATTAAAATTAATAACGTAACACTATGTACGCAATTGTAGAGATAGCAGGGCAGCAGTTTAAAGTTGCAAAAGACCAAAAGGTGTTCGTTAACCGTTTAGCAGGTAAAGAAGGTGATTCTATTACTTTTGATAAAGTATTGCTTGCAGGAAACGGAGACGACATTACCCTTGGCGCCCCAGTTATAGAAGGAGCTCATGTTGGAGCAAAAATTACTCGTCACTTAAAAGGTGATAAAGTAATTGTATTCAAAAAGAAAAGACGTAAAGGTTTCCGTAAGAAAAACGGTCACCGTCAGTATTTAACTGAAATTTCTATCGAAGATATTTCATTAAAAGGAGGTAAGCCAGCTGCAAAACCAGCAAAAAAGGCAACAACTGCTGGAGATGATCTTAAAAAGATAGAAGGCGTAGGACCTAAAGCTGCAGAAGCATTAGCAAATGCAGGCGTAGATACTTTTGCTAAAGTAGCAAAAACATCTGCAGAAGAATTAAGCAACATTTTATCTGAAGCTAGTTCAAGATTGGCACATTTAGCAACTGCTACTTGGCCACAACAAGCACAGCTTGCAGCCGATGGTAAATGGGACGAATTAAAAGAATTACAAGATAAATTAGACGGAGGCGTAGAAAAATAATTCTACTCGAAAGTCTTTTTAAACAAAACACTTTTAAAAAATGGCACACAAGAAAGGAGTTGGTAGCTCTAAAAACGGAAGAGAATCAGAATCGAAACGCTTAGGAGTTAAGATTTTTGGAGGACAACCTGCTATTGCTGGAAACATTATTGTAAGACAGCGTGGAACTGCACATAATCCAGGAGAGAATGTGTATGCAGGTAAAGACCATACATTACATGCCAAAGTAGATGGTATTGTAAAATTTACAAAGAAAAAGAATAATAAATCTTATGTTTCTATAGAACCTTTTGAAGCTTAAGAATTATAATTTTACCATAAAAAAAGCCTTTTAGGATTTCCTAAAAGGCTTTTTTTATTATTTTGTACTTCCCTTGTTCTAGTAGGTGTTTTATTAAAATACTTATTGGTGTAGGCTTAACAGAATGCTTAAAAAACAACTAATTATGTCAGGGTTTATCAATCAATGTATTGCTTATGTACTTGCCAAGGAAACAGAAATTTCTTCTTGTGTATTTATTTTACCTAGTAAACGTGCGGGGAATTTTTTAAAGAAAGAACTGGCTGAAGAAATTCCAGATACATTGTATGCTCCTGAGGTTTGGAGTATAGAAGAGTTTTTACACGAAATAACCGCTATGCAAGAGCTAAGCAGCACACAAGCTTTATTTAAGCTTTATGAAGCTTATTGTAGTGTTGTGAAAAAGGAAGCAGAGGCTTTTGATGTTTTTATTACTTGGGGGCAAACTTTATTACACGATTTTAATGAGATAGACCGTTATTTAATTAATCCTGAAGAGTTTTTTACCTACTTAAGCAATATTCAAGACATTAATCATTGGGCATTAACAAGCAATAAAACAACTTTGGTTAAGAAATATCTTGAGTTTTGGAAACAATTGCCTGCCATATATAATGTTTTTACAACAAACTTACTTAAAGAAAAACTTGCCTATCAAGGCTTAATGTATAGGCAAGCGGCAGCAAAATGCGCTCATTTTTTTAAAGAAAATAAAGAAAAAAGATTTTATGTAATAGGCTTTAATGCTTTAAACGATGCCGAACAACAATTGTTTCAAACCCTTTTAGCAAGCGAACAAGGCGATGTGCTTTGGGATATCGATAAAGCCTTCCTAGAGGACCCTTATCATGATGCAGGTTTATTTATTAGGAAATATAAAAATACTTGGGCATATTATCAGCAGTATCCTGACCGATTTAAGTTTATAGATTCTTCTTATAAAAACACAAAGAATATTAAAATTTATGAAGTTTCTAAAAACGTAGGACAAGCCAAACAAGTAGGGGAAATTTTAACGAAATTTGATGCAGAACAACTAGCAAATACAGCTGTTGTAATGAACGATGAAAGCTTGCTTACCTCAATGTTAAATGCCTTGCCAGAAAATATAACCGAGGTAAACATAACTATGGGATTGCCCTTGGTAGAAACCCCAATAGCAGCTTTGATAGAGATTTTGTTTGATATTCAACAAGAGAAAAAAGATACCTATTATTATAAAAATATATTAGCTTTTTTACATCACCCTATAATTCAGCGTAAATTAAGCAGTGCTGGAGATAAGCTCATTAAAGAAATACAGGAAGAAAACCTTGTTTTTATAGAACTTTCTACGGTATTAGAGTTCTTTGAGCCAGATGAACATCCTTTTTTAAATTTTTGTTTAGGTAAAAATATAAGCTCACCAAAACAGTTTATCCAACACCTAACAGAAGCTTTATTAGCGCTAAAAGCTAGTTTAAGCGATGCTCCTGTTTTAAAGGAGTATGTTTTTCAGTTTTACCAATTGTTTAATCAGCTTTTGGTACTTACAGAGCAATACCCTTACTTAGATACAATTCCTTTAGTTAGGCTAATGTACAAGGAACAACTTCAAAGTTTATCGGTAGATTTTAAAGGTTCGCCTTTTAAGAATTTACAGCTTATGGGAATGTTAGAAACTCGGGTTTTAGATTATGAAAATGTAATTCTTACAAGTGTTAACGAAGGAATTCTTCCGTCAGGAAAAAGTCAAAATTCTTTTATCCCTTACGATTTAAAAAAAGCTTACGGCTTGCCTACATACCGAGAAAAGGATGCTATTTATACGTATCATTTTTACAGATTATTGCAACGAGCAAAATCGGTTAGCTTGTTATTTAATAACGATGCTTCGGGAATGCAATCTAGCGAAAAGAGCAGGTTTATAACACAATTAGAATTAGAAAGAAACATAGAAATTATAACCAATCCAGTTTATGTTCCTCCCATAAAAACAGACTTAAAGCAATTTCCTAAAACACCAGAAGTTATCAAACGTATAGAGGCTTTAGGTGCTTACGGATTTTCGCCTTCAGCGTTAACAACCTACATTAGAAACCCAATAGATTTTTATCAGAAATATATTTTAGGAATTAGAGAGGAAAATACGGTTGAAGAACATTTAGCTGCAAATACTTTTGGAACAATAGTTCACGAAAGTTTAGAGCAATTATATACGCCTTTTTTAAACAAGAAGTTAACTGAAAGAGATTTGTTGTGGATAAAAGAAAACATTGCTAATGAGGTAGATAAGCAATATCAATTAGTTTATAAAAAAGCACCTGTACAAGAAGGGATAAACCTTATTAGTAAAAGCATTTCCAAACGGTACTTATCTAATTTGGTTATACAGGAATTACAAGTTTTAAACCAAACCGAAACCGATACGGTAAAATTAATAGCGCTCGAAGCACCGTTAGAAGCCAACATAACCGCTAGTTTTTTAGCAAACCCTATAAAGCTGAAAGGAACAGCAGATAGGATAGACGTATACAATACTACTTTACGTATTATAGATTATAAAACAGGGAAAGTTTTGCCGTCTGATTTGGTGGTAAAGGACTGGGGTTTATTAATTACCGATTATAAATACAGCAAAGCTTTCCAAGTGCTTTGTTATGCTTATATGTACCTTAAAACAACTCAAGTAGAAGCAGGAGTAACCGCAGGAGTTATTTCGTTTAAAAATTTAAAAAGCGGTTATATGGCCTTTGAAAATAAAGAAGGTAAAGAAGCTGAGGCGTTGATAACTCCAGCAATACTAGCAAAATTTGAGCAGGCGCTAGTAACATTATTACAAGAAATAGTTAATCCAGAACTTCCTTTTATAGAAAAGGAAGTTTAACTCAATAAATTATTTTAATAACAATAATATTATCCTTACTTTTAGGCTTTCATTTTATGGGGGATTAGCTCAGTTGGCTAGAGCGTTTGGCTGGCAGCCAAAAGGCCACCGGTTCGAATCCGGTATTCTCCACTTTTGGAAGCCTTAATCAGTTTATATATAATTGGTTAAGGTTTTTACATTTTATATATCCAATGTGCCGGATTTAACGATTGTGTATTTTTATACATTAAAAAGCTAAGGGTGGGCTTGTTGGTGGCAGTACTTCTGGCAACATGTCCAAGTACAGTTCCTGTGTTTATTTCATCTCCTATATTTACAAAAACTTCACTTAAGTTATTATAAATGGTTATGTAATTTCCGTGTTTAACAAATACAGCACGATTAGCTCCTCTAATAGATTGTATTTTAAATACACTTCCTTTAAAAACAGCTTTTACGGGTTCATTTTCGTTTGTTTCTATTCTTACTCCGTTACTTTTTATATTTGCTGTTTTTACAATAGGGTGAGGATGGGTTCCAAAACGCATTACAATAACTCCCGACTTTACAGGCCAAGGCAGCTTTCCTTTATTTGTGGCAAAATTTGCAGCAAGGGCTTTGGCTTGTGGGGTTAGCTCAAACTTTGTTTTATTACTAGAGCCTTTTTTCTTGTTTTCGGCCGCAATAGCTTCTTTGATAAGGCGTTCTATTTCTTTGTCTATTTTCGAAATTTCAGACTGTTTATCTTGTATTTGCTGCTTAAAAACATCTTCTTTTTTACGGATACTAGCAATAAGTTCCTGTTGCTGTACTTTGTCTTTACGTAATTTAGCTTGTGTTTTTCGGTTTTCTGCAAGCAAAACCTCTTTTGCCGCGCGTTGTTCTACCAATTCTTTATTGAGGCTTTGTAGTTTTACGGTTTGCTCTTTTATTTTTTCGCCTTGTTGCTTACGGTAATTGGTATATTGTTTCATATACTGTAAGCGCTTGTATGCCTGTAAAAAACTTTCGGAAGAAAGTAAAAACATAATACGGTTTTGTTGAGATTTACTTTTGTATGATTTTTCAATCATTTCGGCATAATCTTCTTTTAACTTATTAAGTTCTTTGCGCAGTTGCTCAATATTGTTTAGGTTGGTGTTTATTCTACGCGTAAGCAGGTTGGCTTCTTGGTTGGTAACTTTTATTAAATTTTCGCTAACGCGAATACGTTTATCTAGGTTTTCTACTTGTGTTAAAATAGACTCCTGTTTATTTTTGTTAGAAATTAATAAGCTGTTAATTTCTTTTATTTGGTGCTGAAGTTCTCGGCGACGCTGTTCAAGAGCTTTACGCTCTTTATCCTGCCCGTAGCTTTGAGTACTTGCTAATAGTAGAAAAACGGTGATGAAAGCAAAAAAGGAGCGTATTCTCATTATAAAATCATTTTTTTATAGCCTTTTGGAACGGTATAAGGAAAACTAACTTCCTCGTTAAATACAACCGAGCGATAATCTATGCTAACATTTGTATTTTCTTTTTTGTTTTTAGATTGTATTTCTATGCGATTAGGAAACCATTGTCCTGCTACTTTTGAATAAGATGGGTAATCTATTTTTAGCGACCTGTTATTAAAAGGTTGCGCTATACGTTGTTGTTTTACCTTAAAATTTGTAGGGTCTAACAGGATATCAAAAATAAGGTTTTGGTATTCTTTTTTATTTAAAGCGTAGTAACGGTCGTTATTTTCTAAATTAAAGGATTTGTTTATTGGGTAAATAAGTTCTCCCGTAAGAAAGCTCTCTAAATTTTTATAATTTAGGTCTGCATTTAAGTAATTTTGAATAAAAGAAAAATCGCTGTCCCAATAGGTGCCATTTATTTTCTCATAGGCTTGCACACGGTTTGGGGTAATGTATATTTTGGCTAAAGGAATAACTCCTGCTAGTTTTGCGCTAAGCCAAATGCCTTCACCTTTTTTTATACGCATACTAATACTTATAGATTGCTCGTCTTTTTCTGTTTTGTAACTCCCTTTTAACCGAGCTTTTATGGTTTTGAAATTTACTTGTTCTTTTTCATGAAATTTCTCTATTTTTTTTACAGAAGTAAGTGTAGGAGAATTGCTGGTAGGCGTTTTGGTAGTTTTACAAGCTAACCATAAAAAACTAACCGCTATAAGTAGGCTAGTGTGCTTTATTTTGTTTAAAAACATTTTCATTACTTGGTAATATGTTTAATTTTTTCTTCTATTTCTAGTATTTTTTCTGGTTGCTCAAGTGCCTTATAGGCTTCGAGTATATTTTGGTACAAACTTAACTTTAATGCTGAGTTTGCTGTGATAAAATTAAGTCCTAATTCAGCACTTTCTATGCCATTGGTATATTCCTTTAAGTTGATATATGCGGCAGATTGATAGGTGTAGAATATGCCTTGTGTTGGGTAGAAACTTAAGGCTTCTGTACTTAATTTTAAGGCCTCATGATATTTTTTTTCTTTCAAATATAAAGGGATTAATGCTTTTAGTGTTTGAAAGTCAGAGTTTTTTGTTTTTAAAATCGCTTCGTATTGTTCAATAGCTTTTGCATTATTGTTTTCAGCAAGGAAATCTGTTGTTGTTTTTTCTAACGGAAGTGATTTTTGTTGTTCCAAAATGCTGAGTAAATTGGGCTTATACTCAGGGTGGTTTTTTACAATACTAACCAAATAGGTAATCGCTTTAACCTTTAATTCATTTTCGGTTTTAGGGTTTTCAACTACTGCTGTTATTGTTTTTACAGCAGCTGGAATTTCGTTGTTTTTGAGCTGGTAGGCATAAGTTAAGCTTTGGGTTTTAGGGCTATCTGGAAATTCTTTTTTCATGTTTTGCAGATAGGTTATAGCTTTGGGATTGCTTTGCTCAAGGTATAGGGCTGTAATATTGAAGTAATTGTTTGCAGAGGCTTTTTTCTCGAGTTTATGAAGAAAATAGTGTTCTAGTTTTTGGGGAGTTATTTCGTTATAGAGTTTATTTCTAAGCTTTTTTCGGTAGTAAGTGTCTCCTTGTTCATCAACTATTCTATCTAGTGCTTCTAAGGCTTTTTCGTGTTTTTCTGTTCGGCTATATAGGTTGGCAAGGTCCTCGTAATAATTAAGTTTTTTTTGGCTTAAGCTTATGGCTAACGGAATGGCTTTTTGGTAATTTTTTTGCGCAGCAAATACGTCGTAAAGTGTAATTTCTATATCGATATTGTTAGGTTGTTTTGCTAAGGCAGTGGTTAAATATTTTTCTGCTTCGGGTAGATTGTTTAACGAAAAATAATTTTTGCCTAATTCAAAATCTACACTCATTTCGTTTGGACGTAGTGTTTTACATTCCTTTAAGATTGTAATGGCTTGGGTGTAATCTTCGATAGCTCTTTTGGCGAGTGCTTTAAAAAAGTATTCTTGAAATTTATCAGAAACATTCCCTAAGTCATCCTGGTTAACTTCTTTTTTTGCAATGGCAAGAGTATCTTGTGGAGTTTGGGCATATAAAGTAGTTATACCTGATGTAAAGATCAGGTATAAACTACTTAGAAAGATATGTTTCTTAATTATATTCATTAATTATTCTAAGGTGGAATAGTCGCCTATACTTATGGTTTTAAACGCTCCGTTATAATTAACGTAATTTCCTATCATAGCATTGTTTAACTGTACATTTTTTATTTTGCTATGTGTTTGGATAAGGCTGTTTTTTATCGTAGCATTTTCTATAGTGGTATTGTTACCCACCGATACATTAGGGCCAATTGTTGTATTGATAAGATGAACATTTTCTCCAATATAACAAGGTTCAATAATTTTGCTGTTTTCTAGCTTTATGTTGTTAGATATAAGTTGCTCCTCTCCGTCCTGTTGGATAAAATGCAGCATTTTTCCGTTGGTTTCTACGGTTACATTTTTATTACCACAATCCATCCATTCATCTACGGTTCCTGTTTTAAAAATTTTACCTTCTGCCATCATTTTTTTTATGCCATCATTTATTTGGTATTCTCCTCCGTGCATAAGGTTTTCTGCTAAAACTTCTTGAAGTTTATTTTTTAGTACCGCTATATCTTTAAAGTAATAAATCCCAATAACGGCTTGGTTGCTTACAAATGTTGTAGGTTTTTCTACAAGCTCTATAATTTCATTATTAGCGTTGAGGTTTACTACTCCGTATGCTTCTGGGTTTTCAACTTTTTTGGTCCAGATTACAGCATCAGCTTTTTCATCTAGGGTGAAATTAGCTCTAATCAAGGTGTCGGCATAGGCAACTACCGCGGGTCCTTCTAGTGAATTTTCTGCGCACATTATGGCATGTCCTGTTCCTAGGGGCTTATCTTGGCGATAGATGGATGCTTTTGCTCCTAAACTATGGGCTAATGCGGTAAGATTTTCTACGACATCATCTCCGAAAAAAGCGGGGTCGCCTAATATAAAAGCAACTTCGTCTATGGGTTCTGCAATAACTTTAGCAATATCTTTAACTAAGCGGTGTACAATAGGTTGCCCTGCAATGGGGATTAATGGTTTTGGTACCGTAAGTGTATGTGGGCGAAGCCGAGAGCCTCTACCTGCCATTGGAACGATGATTTTCATAAGTTTTTGGTGTTTTTTTAATAGGTTAGTTTTTGTTTTTTTAAACTCCAGTGCTTCCAAATCCAGCTTGTCCGCGTTGAGTTTCGTCTAATTCGGTTGTTTCTTGCCAAGTTATTCTTTCGTGTTTTGCAATAACTAGCTGTGCAATACGCTCTCCATCTTTTATTACAAAAGGATCGTTAGATAGGTTAACAAGAATTACGCCAATTTCTCCTCGATAATCGGCATCTATTGTACCTGGTGCATTAAGCACAGTAATGCCTTTTTTTGCAGCCAATCCGCTTCGAGGTCTTACTTGTGCTTCATAACCTATTGGGAGTGCAATGTGCAAACCTGTTTTTATAATGCTTCTACCCATAGGAGGGAGTGTTATTTCTTCTTCGAGATTGGCACGTAAATCCATTCCTGCAGCGGCTAGACTTTCGTAATTTGGTAACTCGTGCTTGGAGGTGTTGTATATTTTAACGGTCATTATTTATCGTTTTCTGTTTTTTAAAGAATTATAAATACTGATAAGCTGATTTTTTTCTAGTGCTATCATTGTTCCACTAAGCAAAAGAATAAACAGGATACCAACATAATAATTTTCTCTGAAAAGAAAAAAGTATGTAAAGGCAAATGCACTAGAAAGACCTAAGTATAGCCCTATTTTTTTTATATTGTAAGGAATGGGGTAATATTTTTTTCCTAACAGGTAAGAAATAAGCATCATGCTGGCGTAAGCGGCTAAGGTTGCTATTGCGGCTCCTTTGTAGCTGATAATTGGGATAAGCCAAAAGTTTAAGGCAAGTGTAACGATGGCTCCTAAAATAGAGATGTATGCGCCTATTTTTGTTTTATCGGTCACTTTATACCATACCGATAAGTTGTGGTAGATGCCTAAACATAAATTTGCTAAGGTAATAAATGGCACAATCCATAAGGCTTGGCGATATGCTTCGCTACGGATAATGTATAGTTTTAGAATATCTGTAAATACTACAATGCCTAAAAACATGAGCGCCCCTAGCATGACAAAGATTTCTAAAATAGTGGCATAATTTTTCTCTTTGTTTTTTTGCTCTGCTTGACTGAAAAAAAAGGGCTCTACCCCAAGCTTAAAACCTGTTACAAAAAGGGTCATAAACACCGCTATTTTATAACATGCAGCATACATGCCTATTGTTGTCTCGGCAATATTTTTAGGAAGCAGGTAGTCTAGTAATAGTCTATCAAAGGCTTCATTGATAGAATAGGCAATACCGGCGATAAGCACAGGAAATGCATATTTCATCATTTTTTTCCAAAGGTCTTTATCAAATCTAAAGTTTAGTTTAGTGTAGAATTTCCCTAGCAAAATTAAACTCGAAACACTGCTAATTACCTGTGAAATTAAAATGTAGTTGATTTCGAAATTTGGAATGTATAAATTTTCAGCAAAGGTGAAACTCTCGGCTATTTTTTTTAAGCCAACCAGAAAGAAAACATTAAGCCCTAGGTTAATTGCAACATTGGTAATTTTTATAAAAGAGTATTTTAGGGGTTTTTGCATGGCTCTTAACCATGCAAAAGGGATAATGACAATAGCATCTAAAAATAAAATAGCAAGAATGTATTTGATGTACTCAATGTTAAGCCCTGTTACTTGTGCTATTTTATGCTGCAGTAAAAAACCTATGATTAAAAAAAGTAAGGAACTTATAAGTAATGAAATACTAGCGGTACTGGTAACAGTGTTTTTGTTTTTTTCTTTATGAAAAAACCTAAAAAAAGCGGTTTCCATCCCATAAGCGAGAATAACATTAAAGAAAATAAAGTAGGAGAATATAATATTTAATTTTCCATATTCAGCTACAGAAGACAGTACGCCGTCTGAGGTATAAAGTGGTACGAGTATAAAACTTAATAACCTTGGTAGCACAGTGGCTAAGCCATAGATAAACGTTTGTTTAAATAGTTTTTTAAGTGTTGCCAAAATTTTATTTTAAGGAGCATATAAAAGTACATAACAAAAAAAAGCCTTACAAGATGTAAGGCTTTTAAATATTTATTTTCTAGTGTTTTTAGACTAGTTGTTTAAAGCTTCTGCTCCACCAACAATTTCTAGAATTTCGTTAGTAATAGCGGCTTGTCTTGCTTTGTTGTATTCTAGTTTTAACGAGTCGCGTAATTCGGTTGCATTATCGGTTGCTTTGTGCATAGCCGTCATACGAGCTCCATGTTCAGAAGCAAAAGAATCTCTAAGTGCTTTATAGAATTGCATTTTAAGCGATTTAGGGATAAGTTCTTCTATGATTTCATTTTTTGAAGGTTCAAAAATGTAATCTAAACTTACGTTATCGTCTTTTTCTATAGGTACAATTGGTAAAAACTGTTCTGTTTTTGCAATTTGGGTGGCAGCGTTTTTAAAGCTATTGTAAACCAATACCACACGGTCGTATTTTCCAGCAACAAAAGCCTGCATAATATCTTCGGCAATTACAGCACTGTTTTGATAGTCTAGGTTATCGAAAATCTCTACATTGTGTTGTGCTACGTTGAAATCTTTTTTCAGAATATCATTAGCCTTTTTACCTAAGGTATATAAGCTTACGTTTTTATCTGAAAATTTTTCAGAAATTACTTTTTTGGTAGCCTTGATAATATTCGCATTAAAAGCACCTGCTAAACCTCGATTAGAAGAAATAGGTACAATAAGTACGTTTTCTACTTCACGTTGTTCTGCATATTTACTTTCGTTTCCTTCCTCTAGTGTAGCACTTAGGTTTTGTAATAGCTCGCTAAGTTTTTCAGAGTAGGGACGCATAGCAGTAATGGCATCTTGTGCTTTGCTTAACTTTGCGGCAGAAACCATTTTCATTGCACTAGTAATCTGCATGGTGGAAGATACCGAGGTAATTCTGCTACGTAAATCTTTTAAGTTTGCCATTTTTATAAATATGAGTTATGATAAACATAAAGAGTAAATTATAATTTACTCTTTATGCTGTAAGAACACTTATTTAGTGTATTTTGCTGAAATTTCTTTTGCAACATTTGTTAATACTTCTAAAGTTTCATCGGTTAATTTACCGGCCTTTAATGTATCTAAAACATCACGGTGTTTAGCATCTAAGAGTGCTAAGTAATCTTTTTCGAATTCCTTAATCTTATTTACAGGAACATCACGTAATAAGTTTTTAGATCCTGCGTATACAATTGCAATTTGATTTTCTACTGGGTAAGGGTCGTTTTGGTCTTGCTTTAAGATTTCAACGTTACGTTTACCTTTTTCAATAGTGCTTAAGGTTGCAGAGTCTAAGTCTGAACCAAATTTTGCGAAAGCTTCTAGTTCACGGAATTGTGCTTGGTCTAATTTTAATGTACCTGCTACTTTCTTCATCGATTTAATCTGAGCAGAACCTCCTACACGAGATACAGAGATACCTACATCAATTGCAGGACGTACACCAGAGTTAAATAAATCTGAGGTTAAGAAAATCTGTCCGTCGGTAATCGAAATTACGTTGGTAGGAATATAAGCCGAAACGTCTCCTGCTTGTGTTTCGATAATAGGAAGTGCGGTTAATGAACCTCCTCCTTTTACTTTATCTTTTAACGATTCTGGTAAATCGTTCATGTTTTTTGCAATAGAATCATCGTTGATAACTTTTGCAGCTCTCTCTAATAATCTTGAGTGAAGGAAGAATACATCTCCTGGGTATGCTTCACGACCTGGAGGACGACGTAATAATAAAGAAACCTCACGATAAGCAACTGCTTGCTTAGATAAATCATCATAAATAATTAATGCTGGTCTACCAGTATCTCTAAAATATTCTCCAATTGCAGCTCCTGCCATTGGTGCATATACCTGCATTGGTGCTGGGTCTGATGCGTTTGCTGCAACAATAGTAGTGTAAGCTAAAGCGCCTTTATCTTCTAAAGTTTTAGCGATACCAGCTACGGTAGATGCTTTCTGACCAATAGCTACATAGATACAGTATACAGGTTCTCCTCTGTCGTAAAACTCTTTTTGGTTAAGAATAGTATCGATACAAACGGTTGTTTTACCTGTTTGACGGTCACCAATAACTAATTCTCTTTGCCCTCTTCCTACAGGAACTAATGCATCGATAGATTTGATACCAGTTTGCATAGGTTCTGCTACAGGCTCACGGTAAATTACTCCAGGAGCTTTACGCTCTATAGGCATTGGGATGGTTTCACCACTAATGGCTCCTTTCCCGTCTATAGGGTTTCCTAGTGTATCTACTACACGACCAACAATCCCTTCACCAACATTGATAGAGGCAATTTGTTGTGTGCGTTTTACAGTGTCTCCTTCTTTGATTTCTTTTGAAGCACCAAGTAGTACAACCCCAACACTATCTTCTTCGAGGTTAAGTACCATTCCTTTTAGTCCGTTCTCGAACTCTACAAGTTCGCCATATTCTGCGTTTGATAATCCGTAAACGTTGGCAATACCATCACCAACTGTTAGTACGGTTCCTATTTCATCTAATGAAGCTTGGGCTTCAAAACCTGATAGTTGTTGTTTTAATATTGCTGATACTTCAGCTGGGTTTACTTCGGCCATAATTAATTATTATAAAATGGTGTGCTTACCGTTTGTTTTTTAATTTGATACTACAGTATTACTGTTATTAAATTGTTGTTTTAATGCGTTTAGCTTTCCGGCTATGCTGGCGTCGTATTGTATATCACCGATTTTTAATATAAAACCTCCAATAATGTCTTTGTTTATTTTTTCGGATAGTTTTATTTCGCTTTTTGTGAGTTCAGCTAATTTTTGCATCACTTTCTCGCGCATTTCGGTGCTTAGTGTTTCTGCTGTAATTACTTGAACGTCGGTAATGTTGTTTAGTTTGTTAGCTAATTTTTGGTATTGATTGGCTACTAAATCTAAACTGTTTATACGGCCATTTGCTATTAAAACATTAAATAGCTCTTTTGTTATTTGATGTGTGTTACTAAAAACCTGTTGTAAAACTTCTTTTTTTTGTTGAGGTTTTATTACTGGATTTTTTAATGCAAGCTTTAAATCTTTACTACTGTGTAGGGTTTGCTTAATTAAAGAGATGTCTGTACTAATTTCTTTTAGACAGTTTTTCTCTTGTGCTAACTCTAGTAAAGCTTTGGCGTAACGTTGTGCTGCTCTTGTACTTGCCATAAAAGGGTTGTTAGTTAAGTTTTACATCTTCTAGCATGTTGTTAACCAATTTCATTTGGTCTTCTTTGCTAGCTAATTCTTTCATTACTACTTTTTGTGCTATTTCTAGCGATAGTGTTGCAACTTCATTTTTCACTTCTGCAAGTGCTGCCTTTTTTTCTGCTTCAATGCTTTGTTGTGCATTGGTTAGAATTTTATTGGCTTTTTCTTGAGCGTCTTCTGTTGCTTCGGCAATCATTTTATCTTTAATGCTACGAGCTTCTTTTAGCATGTTGTCGCGTTCTGCTCTTGCTTCAGCTAATAGTTTTTCATTGCTTGCTTTAAGGTTTTCCATTTCTAAGCGTGCTTTTTCTGCTGCGTCTAGAGCTCCGTTAATAGAGTCTTCGCGTTTTTTTACAGCGCTTAGGATGGGTTTCCAAGCAAATTTAGCCATTAAGAAGATTAATACAAGAAGGACTATTGTTTGCCAAAAAATTAATCCGAATTCTGGGGTTATTAAGTTCATAGTAAACGATTATATACTAGTTTTTTTAGACATCATTTAAAAAGTTACCTGTAACCAACCGTTACAGGTAAACTTTTGTTGAATTTTACTTTAATACACCTAATAAAGCGGCAACTACACCAAAAAGTGCAACACCTTCTATAAGTGCGGCAGCGATAATCATAGCTGTTTGAATTTTACCAGCTGCTTCAGGTTGACGTGCGATTGCTTCCATAGCAGAAGAACCAATTTTACCAACACCGATAGCTGCACCGATAACTGCAATTCCAGCTCCAAAAGCTGCTAAACCTACGTGTAATAATTCCATAGTAATTAAATTAAAAAATTAAAAAATTAATGATGTTCATGTTCCGCAACCGCCATCCCTATAAATAAGGCAGACAGCATTGTAAAAATAAACGCTTGTAAGAATGCTACTAGCAATTCTAATATGGTAATAAAAAGTGCAAAGGGTACAGATATTCCTGCAACGCCAGCGCTTTCTAATATAAATATCAATCCTAATAAACTTAATATAATAATGTGTCCTGCGGTAATGTTTGCAAATAAACGTATCATTAATGCGATTGGTTTAATAAACATTCCTATTAGCTCGATTGGTGCTAATATTAACCTTACAGGTGTAGGTACGCCAGGCATCCATAGGATGTGTTTCCAGTAATCTTTGTTTCCGTTTATTAGTATTATTATAAAGGTAAACAGACCTAATGCTACGGTTACCGATATATTTCCGGTTACGTTTGCTGCTCCTGGTAGTAACCCTAGTAAGTTTGTGATCCAGATGAAAAAGAATACGGTAAGTAAGAAAGGCATGAATTTAGCGTATTTCTTTTTGCCAATTTGTGGGATGGCAATCTCATCTCTTACAAATAATACTAGCGATTCTAATACGTTATTAAGTCCTGCTGGAGCTCTGTCGTTTTTTTTGTGAAAACGTGCAAGTTTAAAGAAAAACAGTAGCATAACGATTACGGTTAATAACATCGCAGCTACGTTTTTTGTTATCGAGAAATCTAGAGGTTTGCTTGCGTTGATAGGGTAGTGTGCCTCGTTAAACTTTACCGCAGTTTCGCCTTCGTTTAATTGATAGATATCTTCGTGGAAATTTACAAAACGCATTCCGTTTTTTTCTACAATGTGTTTGCCTTCTATGTCGTGATGAAATTCGCTGGACATAAAAGTTACAAGACCACTGTCGGTATATAAAATAACGGGAAGTGGTAGTGTTACAGAATTGTCTCCTGATCCCATAAAGTGCCATCCGTGTGCATCTCCGATGTGATGCATTATCATATCGGTAGGATTAAACTCTTTTTCGGCTTCCGAGATTGTTTTTTCTCCATTAGAAAATCCTAAAAAAGGGAAAAGTACCAGGGTGATAGCTAAACAGATGAAACTCTTGGATGTAATGGCTCTCATATATACCTAATTCAACTTAATAATTAAGGGCTCTAAATTTGGGTGCAAAGATATGTTTTTAAATTTTATTTTAAAGGGGGTTGAGTGTTTTTTTTATTTGTAACTTAATAAACTTAATAGTTTGTTGATTTTTAGCTGTTTTTGGACTGGTTGTTTACAAGTTTAAAAGCGTAAATAGCCTCTAGTGAAAGAAATAAAAAGTACGGAA
Source organism: Mesonia hippocampi (assembly GCF_014197445.1). Classification (GTDB taxonomy): domain Bacteria; phylum Bacteroidota; class Bacteroidia; order Flavobacteriales; family Flavobacteriaceae; genus Mesonia; species Mesonia hippocampi. The sequence continues at coordinate 49,808 of NZ_JACIFO010000006.1, forward strand.
TGAAGAAAAGAAGTATGTCTGTAATTTTATTTTCTTTTTCGCTTAGTAGCAAAGGAAGTAAAAACAAGATGCAAGCAAACATTTTTAAAGTGCTACACCCCATAAATGTAAAGCCTACTTTGTCTGGAAAATGTAAATTGATGTAGTGTAGTGCAATGTATGTGATTAGTGTTAAAATAAAATGAAAACTATAAATGCTAATAGTATTATAATAACTTTCTATATTTAAAATACTTAAAATACCATATTGTAACAAGCTAAGCACTATACTGATAATAAAAAGTGGGATGAGTTTAGAAACTAAGGTTGGTTTCATTTTTTTATTTGTTAAGATTTTTGATTGTTTTAAAAACACTGTATAATGCAATAAAAACACCTAGCAACGAACCTATAATGGTGAGGAAGGGCGAGGTGTCAAGGTGTTCATCTGCCCAAATGCCTCCCCAAACTCCTGCAATAATACAAACCGCCATTTGAAACCCCATATTTATAAAAATTAAATACTCGTTTTGAGGTCTGTTTTTCATTATAGCTTATTAAGGAATTCTAGGTAATCGTCTAAGTTCTTTTTTGTGAGTAATGTTTTGTAATTGTTGGCGGCAATAGGGAAAGAAGGCTGTGTTATAGCTTCCCATTTTTGTTTTTTGTTAGGTTTGCTAAGTTGTTCTGCAAGCCCTTGTGCCCCTAAGCTACTTTGTAAACCGTGTATAACAACGAAAACCTTGGTAGGAGAAAAATTATCTATCGAGGTTTTAAAGCCGTTTGCGTAGCCTAATTCTTTAAGTGCTGTATTTATATTTTCTTGTAAGGCTGTAGCTTCTTCTAGTTTATTTTTATCAAAATTATAAATCAGTTTATAGTTATTGTAGTCTTTTTGAGGTGTGATATAAGTTTGTTTTTCCAGCTCAGGAATAAGTGTTTTTACAAGGTGTTCTGCATGTTTTCCTTCTTCGCTTTGGGGGTAATTTAGGGCAACGTAGTTTAGGCCTTTTTTAAAACTTTCTAAGCCTAAAAATCTTCCGGAACAAATGGCTTTAAGAAGCTCGAATTTAGGGATAATGTCTGTTCCTGTAAACCTGTCGATATACATGTTGCAATCATCAAGTACTGCTTGATATTGTTGTGCTTCAAACTTCCTGTAAACCATGGTGTAAATGGCTTCTGGGCTGTCTTTGTCTCCTTCAAATGCTTTTGGGTTTTTTAGTATTTTGGCATAGCGGGTTTCAGGATGATTGTCAATGATATTTTGCTTCCAGTAGTTAGCTTTTGTGGTGTTTCCTGTAGCTTCGTAAATTTTATAAAGGTTGTATTTTGAAGGTAGAATAAGGCGTTCTTCTGGCGAGTTTTTAAGTAATTTTTCAAGTTTATCGCTAGCTAATCCGTATTCTTTAAACTTTTCTTTATAGATTATTCCTAGTTGGTAGTAGGCAAAGTTTCTTTCGGTGCTTAAGCTATCTATTAGGCTTTGTTCTGTTGGAAGTTGATCTATAAAATTTTGCGGATTGTATTGCGGGTCGTTTTCGATTTGTGTAATTAAAGCTTTTTCGCTTAAATCTTCTGTGTTATTTTTCTTTCGTTCTTTTTTAGGGTCAAATCGCCAGTTGTCTTCTGGGGCTATGTTTCCCCATGTTTTATTAAATGTTCTTATTCCGTTTGCTACTTGCATGGTGTTGTAGAAGTAGTAGTTGTTTCCTGCATTAGGACCTCCTGCTATACTTTGTTGCTTTCCAAAAAAGTTTCCGCTGGTGTTTTGTGGTTGTTTGAAACTGTTTTTTGCAGCTGTTATGGCGGCAGATTTCAGGCTGTCGGCATAGTTTTTAAAATAAGCCTCTTTTTCTGCAGCTGGCATATTTACAAGTTGTAAAATGCTATCGTTTTTAACGGCGATAGTTTCGTATAAAATTACATCATCTAGGTTTTCGCGCTTCTTTTTAATCGCTCTGTACTCTCGGGAGTTTTGAAATAAATAAGTTAATGTGCTGTCGTAATAAGCTCCTGCGGTTTTATATTGGGCATCGTCAAAATAGATGTTTCCTAAATTAAGGTAATCTCGAGAGACTAAAAACGTGTCTATAGATTCTTCGCGTAAGGATTTGTTATAAAACACAATAGCTTGGTTTATGGAGTCGTTTCGGTGGTAGAAATTTGCTATTTGGTAGTAAATACGGTCTAAAAAAGGGCGATTTTCTCTGTTGTCGGCAAGTTCGGTTAATAATGCGAGTTGGGCTTGCTTATCTCCATTTAGGCTATCTATGGTTTTTATTTTTTCGAGGTGTGCATTAATAAGATAGGTGCGAGGTATTTTTCTGTTTAAAGCGATAATTTTATCGAAAGTTTTATGCGCACTATCTATGCGTCCTAAACGTTCTTGGATTTGTGCTTTTATAAATAAATAGCGTCCTAATTCATCTTTAGATTTGGTGTAAGCAATAGCGGTATCTAATGGAAATATAGCGCTATCTTGCTGTTCTAGGTTTAGGTATGCTTGAGCCATTGCAGCAGCTGCATCGGCATAGTCTTGTTTTTCTAATTCCGCATCTTCGTGATACAGGAGGGTTTTTAAATTTTTCAGTGCTAATTCATTATACCCTAGGCGCATATTTGTTTTTTCTCTCCATACCATGGCAGAAAAAAGTTTGTTGCTGTTGTTGTGTTTTCGTAAAACATAATTAAAAGCCTCTAATGCGGGTATAAAACGTTGTTCGAAGTAACGCGATTTTCCTAAGAGAATAAACGCCTCATCCATCTGTGGGTTATGCTCTTGCCCGTCGATAAGCATGTTGTGTTTTTGGATGGCTTTAGCGGCTTTTTCCTCGGCTCGTTGAAATTTACTTCCTTCTCCTTCGCTTGCTTCGGTATTATCATCTCCAAGATTTCCCATCGAGATGTTTTCAGAAATCTTCATTCGTTCTATAGGCAGAATGTCCCAATAATGATCTTTATAATCTTGTTGTAGTTCTAGTTTGCCTTCCTCAAGGGCAAGGTTTCCATTATAAAGAATATTATAATAGGAACCCATGGCATGAAAATTACGGTTAAGGAATTTATCTTTTTTACGAGAGCAGCTAGCTATTGCTAAGATGCTAAGTAATGCTATAATTGCTTTGGCAGAAGTATTCAAGATGCTTAAGATTCTAGTTTTTTATTAGTTTACCATAACAACTCGTTAAATATGAATTTAGTATGGTAGTTGTAAAAATACGTTTCTTTTATTAAAAACAGATAATTTTATTCTGAATTGCAAAGATATTACATTTTATATGGATGTAAAATGTACAACTAGATTAAAAGCTTTAAAAATTTAAACCTAAACGGGGTTTAAGCGCATACAACTTTGTATTTTTGTTGAAAAATTAAGTAAAGCGTGAAAAATTTTCATTCATTAAAAATAAAAGAAGTTGTTAGAGAAACTTCAGATGCCGTTAGTTTAGTATTAGATATTCCTACAGAATTAAAAACAGTATTTAATTTTGATGCAGGGCAATATATAACCATAAAAGCACAGCATGAGGGAGAGGAAATACGCCGTTCCTATTCGTTGTGTTCTTCCCCCAATAGCGGTGTTTTTCAAATTGCTATAAAACAGATAGAAAACGGTGTGTTTTCTACCTTTGCGAACACTAACCTAAAAGCAGGAGATGTGTTGGAGGTGTTTCCTCCAGAGGGCAAGTTTATCGTTGAGTCTTCAGCGAGTAATTCGCCCAAAAATTATGCAGCTTTTGCAGCAGGGAGTGGTATTACCCCTGTGATGTCTATACTTAAAAGTGTTCTGGAAACAGATAAAGAAAGTAAATTTGTTTTAGTTTACGGAAATAAATCGCCAGCAGAAACCATTTTCTTAAACGAGTTAAATGCGCTAAAAGAAACATATAAAGATAGGTTTTTTATCGTGCATACCTATAGCCAGGCTAGAGCAGAAGATGCTTTGTTTGGGCGCATAGAAAAAAGTACGGTGAACTATATGCTTAAAAATAAGTTTAAAGAGCTTGTGTTTGATGCATTTTACCTTTGTGGACCAGAGCAGATGATAGAAAGTGTAAGGGCAACCTTGAAAGAAAATGGTGTAGCAGAGGATAAAGTGAACTTTGAACTTTTTAACTCTACAGAAGAAGGAAGTGTAGAAGCCAACCTAGAAGGAAAAACACAAATTACCGTAATTGTAGATGAGGAAGAGTTTAATTTTACAATGGATAAAAAAGAGAATATCCTAGATGCTGTTTTAGATAAAGATATAGACGCGCCGTACTCTTGCCAAGGAGGAATTTGTAGTAGCTGTATTGCTAAACTTACCGAGGGTAAAGCTGAAATGGCAAAAAATCAAATCTTAACCGATAGTGAAATTGCCGAAGGACTTATATTAACATGTCAAGCTCATCCAATTACACCAACTATAAAGGTAGATTATGATGATGTGTAGAAGAAACGTTACACAAACAAAAAAGCCTCGGTAAAATAAACCGAGGCTTTTTGTTAAATCGATGGTGCTTAACCGTCTACTTTCTTTTTTATAGCTTTAGACATCAATAAAATTATCATGAGCACAATAACGCAAAGACAAGCTAAAATTCCAACAAGCGCAACGCTGCTTTCTTTACCGAAAATATTAGTAAAATCAAGCATAGTAGCATTAAAAATAAGCAAGCCTATCGCTGTAACAATTAGAAAGTAAATAAAATATTTCATAGCATTTTAGAATAAATCTCGAATATTGGTGGTAAATAGTTTAACCGAAATAGCTAACAAAATTACACCAAAAATCTTTTCTATAATAGCAATTCCGTTATTTCCTAATATTTTTTGTAGCTTATCGGAGGTTTTAAGTACAACAAAAACAATAATAATATTAATAACAATAGCCATAATAATGTTGTGTACGTCGTATTCTGCTCGTAGAGAAAGTAAAGTGGTTAAACTTCCTGGTCCAGCAACAATAGGAAAAGCTATAGGAAAAACAGTGGCAGAATTTAAATTGCTCTCACTTTGTTTAAAAAGCGTAATACCTAATACCATTTCTAAAGCAAGAAAAAACAATACCATTGCTCCTGCAACAGCAAACTCTTTTACATTAACCCCAATAACAGATAAAATACGCTCACCTAAAAATAAAAATAAAATAAGTACAATTGCCGATATAAGTGAAGCCCAAGCACTGTTTATTTTGCCTGATTTTTTGCGTAGTGAAATAATTACAGGGATACTTCCAATAATATCAATTACAGCAAATAAGACCATAGTTGCAGTGAAAATTTGTTTGAAATCGAAGGTCATAATTGTAGGTTTTAAAAGTAGTTGGAAAATGGCGGCAAAAGTATTTTAAATATATTCAAAATGATAGATTCAGTGTTAATTTTTTTCTAAAATTACAAAAGTTGATATTTGCATGCAAATCTATATTAAGAGCCAAAAAATAAAATTACTTTTGCGTTATGTTTCAGTTAGGAAAAACCATCGTTTCGGAAGATATTCTAGAAAAAGAATTTGCTTGTAACCTTTCTGCCTGTAAAGGTGCTTGTTGCGTAGAAGGAGAAGCAGGAGCTCCCGTAGAACCTGCAGAAGTTGAAAAACTAGAGCAATTATACTCCGAAATAAAACCTTTTTTAAGAAAAGAGGGAATAGCCGCAATAGAAGCGCAAGGCACATATATTAAAACCGATTTTGGCGACTTAGAAACGCCCTTGGTTAATGGGGCAGAATGTGCTTATGTTACTTTTGATGATAAAAATACCGCCCTTTGCGGAATAGAAGCCGCATATCGAGCAGGAAAAATAGATTGGAAAAAACCTATTTCTTGTGAGTTATACCCAATCCGTTTGCAAGAATATTCAAGGTTTACCGCTGTTAATTACCACCGCTGGCCTATTTGTAGCGATGCTTGTGCGTTAGGAAAAGAGCTGCAAGTACCTGTGTACAAATTTGTAAAAGAAGCACTGATTAAAAAATTTGGAGAAGCTTGGTACGCAGAGCTAGAAGAAGCGGCTCAAGACTTAAATTATTAAAACCTTTAGTTATTATATATGAATTGGCATCAGTTATTATCTTTAAAACGTTATGGTGATACCCAAAAAAGGTTGCGAATAGAACAAGATGAAACCCGATTGGGTTTTGAGGTAGATTATGACCGGATTATCTTCTCCTCTTTTTTTAGAAGTTTACAAGATAAAACACAAGTTATCCCGCTTTCTAAAACCGATTTTGTACATACACGGCTAACACATAGTTTAGAAGTTTCTGTTGTGGGGCGGTCGCTAGGAAGAAGCGTAGGTAAAAAAATATTACAAAAACACCCAGCTTTAGAAAAAACCTACGCGTATAAGTTTAACGATTTTGGGGCAATTGTTGCCGCCGCCGCTTTAGCACACGATATCGGTAACCCGCCTTTTGGGCATAGTGGAGAAAAAGCCATAGGAGAATACTTTTCTGTAGGAAAAGGAAAACGCTTTCAAGATGTTTTAACTCCAGAGCAATATCACGATTTAACCCATTTTGAAGGTAATGCTAATGGCTTTAAATTGCTAACAGAAACACGCAACGGTGCTAAAGATGGTTTACGCTTATCGTTTGCCACCTTAGGGGCGTTTACAAAATACCCCAAAGCTTCATTGCCGCATAAACCAACAAAACATATTGCAGATAAAAAATATGGTTTTTTTCAATCAGAGCAAGCTGTTTTTGAAAATATAGCAGCAGACTTAGGTTTAACCAAGCAAACAGGAGAAGGAGTGCGCTACCACAGGCATCCGTTAGCTTATTTGGTAGAATCGGCCGATGATATCTGTTATACAATTATTGATTTTGAGGATGGGATAAACTTAGGTTGGATAGATGAAGACTTAGCCTTGGAGTATCTTATAAACCTTGTACGCGATAATATTATTACCAAAAATTATAGTAAACTAGGTACCAAAAATGCTCGTTTAGCTTATTTGCGGTCTTTAGCAATAAATACACTTATTGCAGAAACCGTAGAGGTGTTTCTAACTTATGAAGAGGATATTTTAAAAGGAGAATTTCAACATTCGTTATTAGATAAATCTAAATATAAGGCTCAAATAGATGATATTTTAGCCGTTAGCAGAAACAAAATTTACCAAAGTAACGAGGTTGTAGAAAAAGAAATAGCAGGTTATAAAATAATAAATACGTTGTTGGATGCTTTTACTACAGCGATAGAAAATCAACGGAACAATCAGGCTACAAATTACGATAAAATGCTATTAAAAAGTTACCTTGATAATGTTTCTTATAAAGAAGGAGACACCTATGCTTGGTTAATTTCTTTATGCAGCAATATCGCTTTACTTACCGATGGAAATGCTTTGCGAACTTATAAAAAGATAACAGGAAACTATAGTTACTAGGTTACAACTTGTTTAAAAGTTTATTGAGTTTTAACTTGATTTTGTTCGCTGAAATCTCCAAACTTTCGTAAAGTTCATCTGTTTTTCCTTGTTCGATAAATGTATCGGGAATGCCTAGATGTATAAATTTAACAGTAAAATTGTTCTGTTGAGCAAACACAAGTATAGCCTCGCCAGCACCACCAGAAAGCACACCATCTTCTAAAGTGATTATGGTTTTATGTTGACTGAATATTTTTTTCAGAAGCGTTTTATCAAGTGGTTTTACAAAACCTAAATTGTAAAGTGCAATTTCGGCAGGATTATTACAGTTGTCAATTGCTTCTAGAGCTTGGTTGCACATGGTTCCTACACTAATAATAGCGATGCTTTTACCATGTTTTATGATGTTGCCCCGCCCGATATCGAGTTTTTGAAAAGGTTTCTTCCAATCGGTAATTTTTCCTCTTCCTCGCGGATACCGAATGGCAATAGGTTGTTTTAGACCTAAAGAGGCAGTATATAATAGGTTTCTAAGTGCGAGTTCATTGGCAGGAGCAGCAATAATAAGGTTAGGGATGCAGCGCAAGTAGGCAATATCAAACACGCCGTGATGTGTAGCTCCATCTTCGCCAACCAAACCAGCTCTATCTATACAAAAAATAACAGGTAATTTTTGTAGCGCAACATCATGGATAATTTGGTCGTAAGCACGTTGAAGAAATGTAGAGTAAATGGCGCAAAAAACTATTTTATTCTGTGTGGCGAGTCCTGCAGCTAATGTTACAGCATGTTGTTCTGCAATACCAACATCAAAGGCTCTTTCCGGAAATTCGTCCATCATAAATTTTAAAGAACTTCCTGTGGGCATAGCAGGGGTAATACCGATAATATTTTTGTTTTTTTTGGCAAGTTCTACCAAACTCAATCCGAATACATCTTGAAATTTAGGCGGTAAGTTATGCTCGTTTTTTAAAACAAGTTCTCCTGTATGTTTATCAAACTTTCCTGGAGCGTGATAAACAACTTGGTTTTCTTCGGCTTGCTTTAATCCTTTTCCTTTTTTGGTAACCACATGAATAAACTTAGGCCCTTTGATGGTTGATAGGTTTTTGAAAGTTTCAAACAAGGCTGTAAAATCATGTCCGTCAACAGGGCCTACATAATGAAAGTTTAAAGCTTCTATAATATTGCTTTGCCGTGGTTTTTTACCTATTTCGGCTTTTACCAGGTATTCTTTTAAGGCTCCAACGCTAGGATCTATACCTATGGCATTATCGTTTAAAATCACCCATAAATTGGTGTTGGTAACGCCCGCATGGTTAAGTCCTTCAAAAGCCATTCCGCTAGCAATAGAAGCATCACCAATAATGGCAATATGATTTTTAGAAGGTTTTTTATCTAGCTGAGATGCAATAGCCATGCCTAATGCTGCCGAAATAGAGGTAGAGCTGTGGCCTACACCAAAGGTGTCAAAAACACTTTCGTTGCGTTTTGGGAAACCACTTATACCATTAAACTGCCTGTTGGTATGGAAAACGGTTTTTCTTCCTGTAAGAATTTTATGCACATAAGCTTGATGCCCTACGTCCCATACCAGTAAATCTTCTGGGGTGTTAAAAAAATAATGCAGCGCAATACTGAGTTCGACTACGCCGAGGCTGGCACCTAAGTGCCCTTCTTTTGTAGCTACAATATCAATAATAAAGCGCCTTATTTCTGCTGCCAATTGCGGGAGCTGAGCTTTAGAAAGCTGGCGTAGATCTTCTGGTGTGTTAATATGCGATAAAAGTGATGTTTGCATGGGGCAAAGGTAAACTTTGAAATTGTATTTTTGTAAAATGATAGATATTTTTGATGATACTTATTTTATGAAAAAAGCCCTAATTGAGGCAGAAGAAGCTTATCGGTTAGGTGAAATTCCTGTTGGAGCAATTGTAGTTAGCGAAAACCAAGTGATAGGACGAGGCTATAACTTAACAGAGCAATTAATAGATGTAACGGCACATGCCGAGATACAGGCAATTACAGCTGCATCCAACTTTTTAGGTGCTAAGTTTTTAACTAATTGTACGCTATATGTTACGCTAGAACCTTGCCAGATGTGCGCAGGAGCTTTGTATTGGAGTAGGGTTTCTCGGGTGGTTTTTGCAGCAGAAGATATAAAACGAGGCTACCGAGCTATGGGAGCTAAGTTACACCCTAAAACACAAATAACCACAGGCGTTTTAGAGGGAGAAGCCAGCAATTTGCTCAAAAGCTTTTTTGCAGAAAAAAGGCGTTAACTTTTTTTGTTCTTTTCTATCTTTTTTTCTAATTCTGCTTGAAATTCTTCCATAACAGGCTTTACAGTGCTTTCTGGGATGTCGGCAATTCGTATATACATAAGTCCATCGATTGAGTTGTTAAAAAGCGGATCTACGTTAAAAGCAACCACTTTTGCATTTTGCTTGATGTACTTTTTAATTAAAACTGGCATGCGTAAACTGCTGTCGGGTTCAAGCTCATCGATAAGTTTATCAAATTTGTTGAGGTCGGCTTTGCTCTCGTCAAAAACAAAGTCTTTATCAGCATCCTTTAGTGTTACTTTGTATTCTTTCTTTGGATGAACATATTGTGCAACATAAGGATCGTAATAATGAGATTTCATAAATTCAATCATCATCGATTTAGAAAAAGCAGAGAATTTATTGCTAATACTTACACCGCCTATCAGGTATTTGTGTTCAGGAAAGCGTATGGTGCAGTGCACTATTCCTTTCCAAAGCAGAAATAAAGGCATGGGTTTTTGCTGGTATTCTTTAACGATAAATGCTCTTCCCATTTCTATCGACTGGCTCATCATTTTATAAAGCTCGGGTTCAAACCCAAAAAGCTCTTGTAGGTAAAAGCCATCTATTCCGTGCGATTTAAAAATTTCAGCTCCTAACCCCATTCGGTAGGCGCCTACAATTTTATTGAGCTCGTTGTCATAAAGAAAAAGATGATGGTAATAATCGTCATATTTATCAAGGTCTATTGCGTTGTTGGTGCCTTCTCCAATGGCTCTAAAAGTGATTTCGCGTAAACGACCTATTTCATTTACAATGTTAGGGATGTCTTTGCGTTCTGCTAGGAATACTTCGTAATTTTTACTTATAAGCAGACGTTTATTGTTTTTTCGGCAAAAGTCAACCTCTTTTTCCATTAAAGGACTGGCGGTTTGAGCTACAATTTTTTTTGGAGACCTCGGTATTTTTATGTGCGTAGGGATATGAATGTTTTTGAGTAAACTTTTCTTGTCGAAACTACTCGCTAGCATGTAGGTTTTTTTTCTTAAAAAGAGGCTGTAGTCATCTAAGTTTTTATATTCATTTTGGTCTTTTACGCTAATAGGGTTCCCTATACGCATTACAATTTTACGCTTTTTCTGGGTGAGCATCTCACTGGGTAATTTTGCGGTGCGTAAGTTGTCGCTTAACTTGGCGAGCTTATAAAAAGCAGGGCTATTTTTTGCATGAAAATATATGGGTACAACTGGCACTTGCGCTTTTTGGATAAGTTTCATGGCTTCAGGAAGCCAAGGTTTATCTACAATAGCTTTATCTTCTTTACAGGTAGAAACTTCGCCTGCTGGGAAAATTCCTAAGGGATGCCCGTCGTTTAAGTGTTTGATAGCTGCTTTTAATCCTTGTAAACTAGATTTTACATCTTTATGATTCTCAAAAGGGTTTACGGGTAAAATGTAAGGACTTAAGGGGTCTAGTTTATGTAACAGAAAATTAGCGATTACTTTATAGTCTTCGTGCTTTTCTATTAAGGTTTTCATTAAAATCATTCCGTCAATAGCACCTAATGGGTGATTGGAAATGGTGATAAAAGGACCATTTTTAGGAATACGTTTTAGGTCTTTTTCTGGGATAGAGTAATCTACTTCCAAATAAGAGAGGATTGCATCTAAAAAGTCTGTACCTTTAAGATGTTTTCTGTCGTCATATACTTTGTTAAAATGACTTAATCTTGTGGTATGTAATAAAAGTGCACCTATCGAGGTGCCTAAAAAACCAAATTTATCCAAATTCAATCCTTTTGCAACTTCTTTTGCGGTTACAATGGCCATCAGCGTTCTTATTTAGTATAGTGGTTCTCTGTTAATTGGTAAGTTCTAAACTTTAATTTTTAATACGATAAGTTTAAACGTGAGAACGTACTTTATCACAAATATAATAAAATATAGTTATGGGCTTATTTTTTTGTAATGAGTTGTAAGGTTTCTCGGGTAACTTGTTTTAGTAGAACATGTTTGTTTTTCTCTATCTTTTTTTGTGCTTCAGGGGTAAAATGCCTAATGGTATATAAGGAAACATCTTTGTTGTAACTTACTTTAAACTTGGCTTGTAGGTGGGTAATTAGCTTGTCTATGTTGTTAAATTTATTATCTACACATACCGAGAAGCTAATGGCGGAGTTTTGAATTAAATCAACTTTGATTTGATATTTGTGAAATAAAGCAAAAATCTCACTGATGTTTTCCTCTACAAAGAAAGAAAAATCTAATGAAGATAAGGAAAGCAAAACCAACCCGTGTTTTACAATGTAGCAAGGTACTTCTGGTTTAAGTTTGGAGGCTCTTCCTACTGTTGTGCCTCCTGCTTCTGGGTGATAGAATGATTTTATGTGTAATGGAATCTCTTTTTTTTGTAAAGGTTGTAAAGTTTTAGGGTGGATAACAGAAGCGCCGTAAAAAGCAAGTTCTATGGCTTCGGAGTATGAGATTTCTTCTAGTAGTATAGGGTTTTCAAAATGTCTGGGGTCGGCATTTAAAAGCCCGTCTACATCTTTCCAAATACTCACCGATTTTGCGTTGGTAGCATAAGCAATAATAGCCGCAGTATAATCGCTACCTTCTCTGCCTAATGTAGTGGAAAAGTTATGCTCGTCGGCAGCAATAAAGCCTTGTGTTATGGTTATTTTGTTTGGGTTTATAGTATTTTGGATTTGAGCTGTTGTTTGCTCCCAATTTACGTGAGCATCCCGATAGGTGGCGTCTGTTTTTATTAAATTTCTGGCATCAATCCAAGTATTTTCAAAATGGTTTTCGTTGAGGTAAGCACTTACTATTTTTGTGCTTAAAAGTTCACCATAAATAATTACTTGGTCGTAAACATAATCATAATTAGGAGATTTGTTTTTTTCTAGAAAGTACTCAAGTTCTGTAAATAAATTCTCTATACAGGTAAAAATGGAATGATTAGGGGTCTTAAATAAGTTGTTAGCAATAGCTAAATGTTTGGACTTTATAAGGTCGATGTTTTCTTTAACTTTTTCTGGAGTATGAAAGTAGCTATTGATGATTTCCTCTATGGCATTGGTGGTTTTTCCCATGGCAGAAATCACTATGATTTTAGGTGTTGCCGTTAAACTTTTTAATACTCGCGTTATGTTTTTTACACCATTGTCATCTTTTACCGATGCGCCTCCAAATTTATGTACTTCCATAATTTAATTATTATTGTTTTTCGACAAAAAGTTTTAGGTTTTCTTCGTTGAACTGTACAATTTGCCAGTCGTCAAAAATAGTTGCTCCTGTATTTTTATAAAAATCTTTTGCGTTTTTATTCCAATCAAGTACGGCCCATTCTACACGTTTTACATTTTGGTGGTAAGCATCTTTCATTACTTCGGTGTAGAGTTTTTTTCCTATGCCATTTCCGCGATAAGCTTCTTCTACAATCAGGTCTTCTAGATGAATGCTTTTTCCTTTCCAGGTAGAAAATCGGTGATAATAAAGGGCTAGCCCGCAAATATGAGTGTCTATTTCGGCAACAAGGCAAGAAAAAAGAGGTTGTTCTCCAAAGCCATTTTCAAGTAAATCTTTTTCGGTTATTTCTACGGCATCGGGTTCATTTTCAAAAATTGCCAACTCGTTAATAAGGCGTAAAATATCTTTTGTATCTGTAGGGCTTGCTTTTCTAATTGAAATATTCATAATACTTAGGTTGCTTTTTTGGTAAAAATAAGGATTGCTGTATCTTTTTTTCTATTTTTGCTCGATAAAATTAAAAAAATCATGCCTGCAAAAAATCAAACTATAGGAGAGTTTATTATAGAGAATCAATCGTCTTTTGCTTATACTTCAGGAGAGCTTTCGCGGTTAATAAATTCTATTCGTTTAGCTGCAAAAGTTGTAAACCATGAGGTGAACAAAGCAGGTTTGGTAGATATTACAGGAGCTATTGGTGGGGTAAATGTACAAGGAGAAGAACAGCAAAAACTAGATGTTTATGCTAACGAGCGTTTTATAGAAACCCTTACTAATAGAGAGATTGTTTGCGGGATAGCCTCTGAAGAAAACGATGATTTTATTACCATAGAAGGGCAAAATTGTGACCATAAAAATAAATATGTGGTTTTAATAGATCCTTTAGACGGTAGTTCTAATATCGATGTAAACGTATCTGTAGGAACTATTTTTTCTATTTACCGTAGGGTTACTCCAGTAGGAACTCCTGTAACGAAAGAAGATTTTTTACAACCCGGAAATAAACAAGTTGCTGCAGGTTATATTGTATACGGAACCTCTACCATGCTGGTATATACTACGGGCGACGGAGTAAATGGGTTTACCTTAAACCCAGCTATAGGAACGTATTACCTTTCTCATCCAAATATGAAATTCCCCGAAACAGGAAAAATATATTCGATTAATGAAGGGAATTATAACCATTTCCCTCAAGGGGTTAAAGATTACATAAAATACTGTCAAGCAGAAGAAGGAGATCGTCCTTATACAGCAAGGTATATTGGCTCTTTGGTTTCTGATGTACACAGGAATATGATAAAAGGAGGTATTTATATATATCCAAAAAGTTCAAAATCTTCTAACGGGAAATTACGTTTACTATACGAATGTAACCCGATGGCTTTTATTGTAGAGCAGGCAGGAGGGAAAGCAAGTGATGGTTTTACAAGAATACTTGATATAAAGCCAACAGAACTTCATCAGCGAGTACCATTTTTCTGCGGAAGCAAAAAAATGGTAGAAAAAGCTGAAGAGTTTATGGAAAACGCAAGTAAGAAATAATTACTTGCGTTCTAATAGGTATAAATAATCGTCAAAGCTTAAGCGTCCGCCTAAAATCTTAATAGAACGTTTTATAATGTTGTTAGAATCATCGTTAGAGAAACCTAAACCTATAGCATAACGCTTTAATAATAAAGCTTCCTGTTCGTCCATATCATGATCGGCAAAAATAATGGTAAGGGCATCATAAAGACGTTCTAAACGTTTTTGTTTAGAGTTTGGCGGGTTAATAGGAAACTTTGTTGGGTTTTTGATGATTTCTATATATTCCGTTTCATCAATATCTAATTTTATAGCTAAACGTTTTAGCACTTTTTCTTCATCGGTATTAATCTCACCGTCTATAGCAGCTAAATTTACAATAGAAGCAAAATGCCCTAAATTTCTACGGTGTTCTCCTGAGTCGAATAAATCTGTAAATGACATGATAGGTTATTTTTTTAGCAAATATAAGTAAGCAAAACTATAAAATGATTTTCGATAGATAATTTTTCTTATTTTAGAAGCCTTTTTAAGAAGTAATAAGGGTTTTATTGAAAATTATAGCGAAGTTTATTTTAATAACTTTTTGTTTGCATGAAAAGGTTCAACAAAAATCATTAATTTCGCAAAATCATATCAGAAAATGAGCAATATGAGTACAAAATTTACGGAATATAAAGGCTTCGACCTTCCGCAGATAGCGCAAGAAGAATTAGAAAATTGGAAGAAAAACGAAATTTTTGATAAGAGTATTTCCTCTCGTGAAGGAAATAAACCTTTTGTTTTTTTTGAAGGACCACCGTCTGCCAATGGGTTGCCTGGTATTCATCATGTTATGGCTCGATCTATAAAAGATATTTTTTGTAGGTATAAAACACAAAAAGGCTTCCAAGTAAAACGTAAAGCAGGTTGGGATACACATGGCTTACCAGTAGAGTTAGGTGTAGAGAAAGAACTAGGAATTACCAAAGAAGATATTGGGAGTAAAATCTCTATAGAAGCGTATAACAAAGCCTGTAAAACTGCAGTGATGCGTTATACAGATATTTGGAAAGACCTTACAGAGAAAATGGGATATTGGGTAGATTTAGATCACCCATACATTACCTATAAACCTAAATATATGGAAAGCGTTTGGTATTTGCTTTCCGAAATTTATAAAAAAGGCTTAATCTATAAAGGCTATACCATTCAACCTTATTCTCCTAAAGCAGGAACAGGCTTAAGCTCACACGAATTAAATCAACCAGGAACTTATCAAGATGTAAGCGATACCACGGTTACAGCACAGTTTAAAGCCATAAAAAACACGCTTCCAGAAGCTTTACAACAACTAGAGGGAGATATTCATTTTATCGCCTGGACAACCACACCATGGACGCTTCCTTCGAATACTGCATTAACAGTAGGTCCAAAAATAGATTATGTATGGGTAAAAACGTATAATCAATATACGTTTGAGCCAATAACAATAGTTTTGGCAAAGAACTTAGTAAAAAAGCAATTCGGGAAAAAATTTATACCGGTTGAAGATGTAGCAGAATTGCAAGCTTATAAGAAAGGCGATAAGAAAATTCCTTTTTACGTAGGCGATAGCTTTTTAGGAAGCACTTTGGTAGGCGCTAAATACGAACAACTATTACCATTTGCATTACCTGCAGAAAATCCAGAAAATGCTTTTAGAGTGATTTCGGGAGATTTTGTAACTACCGAGGATGGTACAGGTATTGTACATACTGCGCCAACCTTTGGAGCAGATGATGCCATGGTAGCAAAAAATGCTACCCCACCCGTACCTCCAATGTTGGTAAAAGATAAAAACGATAACCTTGTACCTTTGGTAGATTTACAAGGGCGTTTTAGACCAGAAATGGGTGAGTTTGCAGGAAAGTATGTAAAAAACGAATATTACGATGAGGGGCAAGCTCCAGAAAAATCGGTAGATGTAGAATTAGCTATTTTGCTAAAAGAGCAAAATAAAGCTTTTAATGTAGAAAAATATGTGCACAGTTACCCTAACTGCTGGCGAACCGATAAACCTATCTTATACTACCCATTAGATTCTTGGTTTATAAAAGTAACCGATGTTAAAGGGCGTATGCATGAACTAAATACAGGAATTAATTGGAAACCTGCCTCAACTGGAGAAGGGCGCTTTGGCAATTGGCTAGCAAACGCTAACGATTGGAATTTATCGCGTTCTCGTTTCTGGGGAATTCCGCTACCTATTTGGCGTACAGAAGATGGTACAGAAGAAAAAATAATGGGTTCTGTAGCTGAGTTAAAAGCAGAAATGCAAAAAGCGGTAACAGCAGGGGTGATGAAAGAAAACCTGTTTGCAGGTTTTGTAGAAGGCGATATGAGTGAGGAAAACTATAATCAAATAGATTTACATAAAAATATTGTAGATAAAATTGTTTTGGTTTCTTCTAAAGGAAAACCCATGAAGCGAGAGGCCGATTTAATTGATGTTTGGTTCGACTCTGGTTCTATGCCTTACGCGCAATGGCATTACCCATTCGAAAACAAAACTTTGGTAGAAGAAACTTGGCGTAAAGCCGATTTTATAGCTGAAGGGGTTGACCAAACAAGAGGTTGGTTTTATACCTTGCACGCTATCGCAACCATGGTATTTGATGATGTTGCCTATAAAAATGTAGTTTCTAACGGATTGGTGCTTGATAAACATGGGCAAAAAATGTCTAAACGTTTAGGCAATGCTGTAGATCCTTTTCAAACACTTGCCGATTTTGGGCCAGATGCCACGCGTTGGTATATGATTTCCAATGCAAACCCATGGGATAATTTAAAGTTTGACATAGAGGGAATTGCTGAGGTTAGACGTAAATTTTTTGGAACATTATACAATACCTACTCGTTTTTTGCTCTTTATGCAAATATTGATGGCTTTGCTTATTCAGAGCCAAATATCCCGCTAGATAAACGACCAGAGATAGACCAATGGATATTATCTGAACTGCACACACTAATAGAAAAGGTAGATGAATTTTACAATACATACGAGCCTACAAAAGCAGCCAGAGCAATATCAGATTTTGTTCAAGAAAATTTAAGCAACTGGTATGTTCGTTTATGCAGACGCAGGTTTTGGAAAGGCGAATATGCCGAAGATAAAATATCTGCATACCAAACATTATACACTTGCTTGTTAACGACAGCTAAATTAATGTCCCCAATAGCTCCTTTTTATGCCGATAGACTTTATAAAGACTTAACAAAAACAACACAAACAGAAAAAGAAGAAAGTGTACATTTGGCAAGTTTCCCTGTGCAAGATAAAGCAATGATAAAGGGGCAATTAGAAAGAAAAATGGAGAAAGCTCAAATAATTTCCTCCTTAGTTCTTTCTTTACGAAAAAAAGAAAAAATAAAAGTAAGGCAGCCATTACAGCGTATTATGATACCAGTACTGGACGAAAATATAAAACAAGAAATACTAGCCGTAGCAGACCTCATCAAGTCGGAGGTGAATGTAAAAGAAATAGAGCTTATCGATGACGCTTCTGGAATATTGGTAAAAACCATCAAACCAAACTTTAAGCGTTTAGGGCCAAGGTTTGGGAAACAAATGAAGCAAGTGGCAGCACTTATAAATACATTAGAGGCAGAGGCGATTGCTACAATAGAAAGTAAAGGCGAATTGCAACTATCGGTAGGAGAGGAAACAATTACACTATTACTAGACGATGTAGAAATTATTTCGGAAGATATCGAAGGCTGGTTAGTTGCTACCAATGCGGGACTTACTGTGGCTTTAGATGTAAACATTACAGATGAGCTTAAAAAAGAAGGCTTGGCACGAGAATTGATTAACAGAATCCAAAACCAACGTAAAAACACAGGTTTTGACGTTACCGATAAAATTATTATAGAGTTGCAAAAAGATGACATATTACAAGAGGCTGTTTTAGAGAATATGTTGTATATTAGAAATGAAACTTTAACAGAATCGCTTAATTTTGTCGATAACCTAGACGAAGGAGAAGAACTAGAATTTGATGGCGTGAAAACGAAAATGGCGATTAAAAAAAATTAGAAAAATGAACAACCAAGAAATTAAAGACCGTTATAGCGATGCTGATTTAGCAGAGTTTAAAACAATTATCTTAGAAAAAATAGAGAAAGCACAAGCACAACTCGAAGTTTATCAAAGTGCTTATACTAACGATAGTAACAATGGTACCGATGATACATCGCCTACCTTTAAAGCCTTTGATGAAGGGAGCGAAACCATGAGTAAAGAAGCAAACTCTCAGTTAGCCATTCGTCAAGAAAAGTTTATTAGAGATTTAAAAAATGCACTTATCCGTATAGAAAATAAAACCTACGGGATTTGCCGTGTAACGGGAAAACTTATAAAAAAAGAACGTTTACGCTTAGTACCACACGCTACGTTGAGTATCGAAGCTAAAAATATGCAGAAATAACACTAAAACAGTGTTTTAATTTCTAACTTAAAATGCCACAAAAAACACTATTTTTGTGGCTTAATTTTATACATTAAATACATGAGTCTTAAAAAAGCTGGAATATTAATTTTTGTTCTTCTGTTAATCGATCAGGTTTCTAAATTTTACATAAAAACCAATTTTATGATAGGAGAAGAAATAAAAGTGTTTGATTGGTTTAGGATTCTTTTTGTAGAAAACGAAGGCATGGCTTGGGGTGCTCAAATTCCTGGAGAATACGGCAAACTTGCCCTTACCTTATTTAGGCTTGTAGCTATTGTAGGGATTGGCTATTGGTTGTGGGATTCGGTTAAGAAAAAAGCAACCGCTGTTTTAATAGCCGGGATATCGCTTATTTTTTCTGGAGCTATGGGTAATATAATAGACTCTGTTTTCTATGGTATTATATTTAACGATAGTCATGGACAATTAGCCACATTTATGCCCGAGGGTGGAGGTTACGGCACTTTATTTCATGGAAAAGTGGTAGATATGCTTTACTTTCCACTATGGAGCGGTTATCTGCCAGAATGGATTCCGTTTTGGGGCGGGCAATACTTTACCTTTTTTGACCCTGTTTTTAATATAGCAGATTCTTGTATTTTTGTAGGTTTTGTTTTGTTGCTTATTTTTAACAAGAAAGCTTTTCCGAAGGAAGAAAATAAAGAAGCCTAGAAAACAGGTAGCTTATTTTTTATTAAAACTATAATTTTTTTCTGGAGTTACGCAAAAATCTAATGGAATATCATTTTCATTGGTAGTAATTGTTGTTTTTTCTGGAGGGAAGAATGATAATCCGATTTTTATACAATCTTTAGGACATTTTTCTAAAAAACGGTCGTAAAATCCTTTTCCGTAACCAACTCTATTTCCAAAACTATCATAAGCTAAAAGAGGAATAAAAACAACATCTATACTACTAGGCGGAATGCTAATGCCTGATTGTGGTTCAGGAATACCGTAGGTGTTTATTTTTATAGGAGTATTATCGGTAAGTAAAAAATGCTCCATCTCTAGGGTTTTAAAATTGCTTTTAGCGACAATTACATTTTTATCTTTTCCTTGTAAAATATTTAATAAGAAACTCGTATCTATTTCATACTGGTTCTGAATGCTTAAAAAAAGGTGATAATTGCTCTTTTTCCAAATGGGTAAGGTTAAGCAATTGTTTGCTATAGTAAGGCTTAGCTCCTCTATTTGCAGAGGGTTTAGTGCTTTTCTTTTTGCTTTATACTGTTGGCGGAGTTTATTTTTAACTGTAAACATTAATCTTTAGTGATATGAAAAATAGCATCTCCTTGATACACTAAGGGAGCCTGATTAATATTGATGATATAGCCGTTATTAGGGGCTTTTACTTTGTGTTTAAAACTCCCGTAAGGATCGGTAATTGTAGCGATATGCTCTCCTTTTTCTACTTGTTTTCCTATGGGTATTTTTATATGAAGCAAACCGCTATATTTTGCACGTATCCATGCTGTTGTAGAAATTAAGATGCTTTTGCTTGTTTCTTGAGGGAGTGTAATATTAGGGTTTAGCATACCTAAATAATGTAATACCCTAATGGTACCATTAATACCCGCTTGAGCAATATCGGGGTTGTTATCTAACGATTTTCCTCCTTCAAAGAGTAACGTTGGGATACCTTTTTTTGCACAAGCTTCGCGATAAGATTTTGAAATGGTTTTAGCATAGATTGTAAAAGGAGCATTAAATATCTTTGCAAGGTTTATGTTTTCCTTGTTATTGTTATCTATGCGTATTTGTGCAGCATTAAATCGGCTGGCGCCTCCTGTGTGAAAATCTAAACAATAATTGGCAACAGGTAAAATCTCTTGAGTAAATTGGTAGGCAAATCTACTCGCTAAAGCGCCATTTTTAGAACCAGGAAACATTCTGTTCAAATCTCTTCCGTCAGGAAACTCTCGTTGTAGCTGTAAAAAACCAAAAATATTTATTACGGGGATACAAATAATGGTGCCTTGTTGAGGTTTGTTTATTTTTTTAGAAATAAGTTGACGTACAATTTCTACACCATTAATTTCATCACCATGTAAGCCACCTGTAATTAGCATTACTGGTCCAGGTTTTTTAGCACGCTCTACAATTACAGGTACCTCTACAGAACCAGAAGTAAAATGCTTGGCAGTGTTAAAGTTTATGCGTGTTTTAGTGCCAGGTAATAGCTTGTGTCCTAGAATATGTAGGTTGTTTTTTTGGTCTATATATCCCATTTTTATACATTTTTCTCTATGTATCTTATAATTGTACGGGCAATATCTTTTCCTGTTGCTTTTTCGATGCCTTCAAGCCCTGGAGAAGAGTTTACCTCAAGAATTAAAGGGCCTCTATCACTTTGTAATAAGTCTACTCCGGCAACCCCTAGCCCTAAAGCTTTAGCGGCACGTACAGCAGCTACTTCTTCTTCGTCAGAAAGCTCAATAATTTCGGCACTTCCTCCACGATGAAGGTTAGAGCGAAATTCACCTTCTTTCCCTTGGCGTTTCATGGCTCCTACTACGTGGCCGTCTACAACAAAAGCTCTGATGTCGGCTCCTTTAGCTTCTTTTATAAATTCTTGAACTATTACACGTGCTTGTAACCCATTAAAGGCTTCAATAACAGATTTTGCTGCATTTTTAGTTTCGGCAAGTACAACACCAAGACCTTGGGTTCCTTCAAGTAATTTTATAACCAAGGGAGTACCGCCAACCTGTTCGATTACACCTTCAACATCACGAGAGTAATTGGTGAATACTGTTTTTGGGAGTCCAATTTTAGATTTAGATAGCATTTGTAAACTACGTAATTTATCGCGACTACGAACAAGTGCTTCTGAGCCTGTGGTGCTAAAAGTACCCATCATTTCAAATTGGCGTACAACGGCTGTGCCGTAAAAAGTTACTGATGAGCCTATACGAGGGATAATAGCATCAACATCTCTAATATAATCGCCTTTGTAATAGATGTGTGGTTTTCTGCGCTCAATAACAATATCGCATTTTAAGGGGTCTACCACTTCGACAGTGTGTTTGCGTTTTTGTGCAGCTTCTACAAGACGTTTTGTGGAATATAGATTTTTGTTTCTAGATAGAATTTTAATATTCATGATTATTTGCTTGTTGATTAAAAGAAATGTTAGCAAGTTCTGTATCGACGATAAATTTTTTGGTTAAAAACCTCCTCCCGATAAGTACAGGGTACTTCATTTCTTTTCGGTTGCTTAAGGATAAGGCTATTTTATATGTTTTATTAAACAATTCGATTTGGGTTTTTATTTCATAACGATTTTCTGCAATGCCATTACTGCTTTTTACGCGGATGCTTTTAAAGTCTCTAAAAATAAATTTTCTATCATTATAATTAGGATGATCTGGATCTAAAATTTTACAATGCAAAAGCTTGTTTTCTACATAAATTTCAGAACAATGTATAGAGGATGTGTATGCTCCTGTATCTATTTTGATGGCAATTTCAGTTAAGGCTAATTCGGGGAAATTAGCTTTATCTATTCGTCCTATTATTTTTTTACCCATACTGCAATTTACTAAAAGTAGCGACCTATTTCCAAGAAAACATTTAAACTTCACTTAATTTTAATAATAAAAATAGATAGGCGTGCTAAAAGGTGCGAAATATAGTTTATTTTTGGTTTTTATGGAATCTACCTCGTTGGATATTCAATTAAAAACCTTGCCAGTTAGCCCGGGAGTATATCAGTACTTTGATAAAGACGGGAAAATACTTTATGTAGGAAAAGCAAAAAACTTAAAAAAAAGGGTTAACTCGTACTTTACCAAAAGGCACGATAGTAAACGTATAGCCATTTTAGTAAAAAAAATAGCAAGAATAGAACATATTGTTGTTAATACAGAAACCGATGCGTTGTTGTTAGAAAACAACTTGATTAAAAAGTATCAGCCTCGGTTTAATGTACTTTTAAAAGACGATAAAACCTACCCGTGGCTATGTATAAAAAATGAACGTTTTCCGCGTATTTTTTCTACCCGAAGGTTGTTAAAAGATGGGAGTCAATATTTTGGTCCTTATACAAG
Source organism: Mesonia hippocampi (assembly GCF_014197445.1). Lineage (GTDB taxonomy): Bacteria > Bacteroidota > Bacteroidia > Flavobacteriales > Flavobacteriaceae > Mesonia > Mesonia hippocampi. Next base: position 72,714 of record NZ_JACIFO010000006.1, read on the forward strand.
TTTTAAAACCATCTCTACATTGTTAGATTTGATAAAAGATTTGTATGCCATACGTACGTGTAATTATGATTTGGCTTCGGAAAAAATTAATTCAGGAAAGTACAAAGTATGTTTAGAATATCACTTAGGAAATTGCAAAGGTCCTTGTGAAGATTTCCAAACAGAACAAGAATACAACCAGCAGATAACACATATTAAACAAATATTAAAAGGAGATTTTAAAGACTCTTTAGCGAAGTTTAGAGAGCAAATGCTAGCCTATGCTGCACGTATGGAATTTGAAGACGCACAACGAATTAAAGAAAAAATTGAAGTGCTAGAAAAATACCAAGCCAAATCTACGGTAGTAAATCCTAAAATTAATAATGTTGATGTTTTTAGTATTGTAAGCGATGAGGCTTTTGCTTATGTGAATTTTTTGCAAATTTCTCACGGATCTATTGTGCGCTCGCATACCATGGAGTTTAAAAAGAAACTGGATGAAACCGATAAAGAGTTACTCAATTTAGCGGTAACCGAAATACGTCAACGTTTTCATTCACTATCTAGAGAGATTTACGTTCCGTTTAAAATCACGGTAGAAGAAGGTGTAACACTAACAATCCCTAAACTGGGCGATAAAAAAGCTATACTAGACCTTTCTACCCGTAATGCAAGATATTATAGGCAGGAACGCTTTAAACAAATTAAAATTGTAGACCCAGATAGGCATGTAAACAGGTTAATGGCACAGATGAAAAAAGATTTGCGCTTACACGAAGAACCTAGACATATAGAATGTTTTGACAATTCTAACATTCAAGGAACAAACCCTGTTGCAGCTTGTGTGGTTTTTAAAAACGGAAAACCAAGTAAAAAAGATTATCGAAAATTTAATATAAAAACCGTAGAAGGTCCTGATGATTTTGCCTCTATGGAAGAAGTGGTTTATCGGCGTTACCGGCGCTTGTTAAACGAAAATGAACCCTTGCCTCAACTTATTATTATCGATGGCGGAAAGGGGCAATTATCATCTGCGCTTAAAGCATTAGAGCAGTTAGATTTACGCGGAAAAATAGCCATTGTTGGCATTGCTAAGCGTCTAGAAGAACTGTTTTATCCAGGAGATAAATACCCTTTATATTTAGACAAAAAATCTGAAACTTTAAAAGTTATTCAACACCTTCGTAACGAAGCACACCGATTCGGGATTACCTTTCATCGCGATCAGCGTAGTAAAAATGCTTTAGGAACCTCGCTTCAGGAAATCCCTGGAGTGGGAGAAAAAACCGCTGTGGCTTTATTACGGCAATTAAGATCGGTAAAAAATATAGAAAAAGCTTCTAAAGAAAAACTTACAAATATTGTTGGCGTAGCTAAAGCAACATTGGTTTATAATTATTTTCATGAAGACGGAAAATAAACTAGGATTTAAACATATATAATAAACCTTATAAGAAAAGCAAAAAATAGAGACACATGAAAAAAGTAATTTGTTGTTTAGTTTTTATTATGTGGATTGGTTTGTGGTTTACTAATGCCCAAACCAAGCAGAATGATATAAAAGTAGGTTTAGTGCTTTCTGGAGGAGGAGCAAAAGGTTTAGCACATATAGGCGTGCTTAAAGTATTAGAAGAAACAGGTGTACGTGTAGATTATGTTGGCGGAACAAGCATGGGGGCAATGATAGGCTCTTTGTATGCGGCTGGATATTCTCCACAACAATTAGATTCAATTTTTAGAAGTACTAATTTTGAAGAACTTATACGAGATGATTTACCCAGAAACATAAAAAGCTTTTATCAGAAAGAGGAAGACGAGAGGTACGCAGTAAGCTTACCGCTAGAAAAGTGGAAAATAAAAGTGCCTTCAGGGCTTTCTAAAGGGCAAAATGTATATAATTTGTTAGCTCAGTTAATGGCTCCAGTAGCAGAGATAAATGATTTTAAAGAATTACCAATTCCGTTTTTCTGTATAGGAACTAATATTGAAACAGGAGAAGAAGTGCTTTTTGATAAAGGAGATCTTCCTCAGGTTGTTGCCGCAAGCGGTTCTATCCCGTCCTTGTTTAGTCCTATTAAAATAGACGGAAAACTAATTGTAGATGGAGGAGTTGTAAACAATTATCCGCTGGAAGAAATGCGTAAACGTGGAGTAAATTATATTATAGGGGTAGATGTTCAAGACTCTTTGGTGGATAGAAAAAAGCTTAAAACCGCTATTGAAGTTATGAACCAAGTAAATAACTTCCGTACCATAAAAGCCATGAAAGGAAAAGAAACAAAAACCGATTTATACATAAAACCTAATATCACAGCATTTAGTATTCTTTCCTTCGATAAAGGAGACGCCATTATTGCAGAAGGAGAAAAAGTTGCTTATAAACACTATTTTGCATTAAAAGAATTAGCATCAAAACAATCTAAAAAACAAACAAGAAAACCGCTAGAACTTCAAAATACAATAGCTTTAGAGAATATAAACATTACAGGAAGCACTACTTTTCCAAGAAGTTATATTAAAGGAAAACTGAAAATTAAAGAAGGAGAAGCTATTTCATATACAGCCTTAAATGAAGGTATAAACAGGCTTTCTGCAACAGGTAATTTTCAAAAAATAGAATATAAATTAAAATCAAAACCAAGTAATAAACAGGATTTAATACTCAAGATAGAGGAATCTAAAAAAGATGCCAGCCTAAGACTTGCGCTTCATTATGACGAGCTGTATAAAAGTGCCGCGTTATTTAACCTTACAAGGCAAGGGACTTTCTTTAAAAATGATATTTTAAACCTAGATTTTGTTTTTGGAGATAACATTCGGTATAAATTTGATTATTATATAGACAAAGGTGCCTATTGGAGTGTAGGCCTAAACTCAACGCTCAATAAGTTTGACCACGATGTGAGACTAGATTTTTTACGAAAAAATATTCCAGACGACTTATTCAATATCAATAAAATAAAACTAGAATACCTCGATTTAACCAATACGTTTTATGCCGAAACTTTTCTTACCAAAAATGTGAAATTTGGTTTAGGAGCAGAGCATAAATACACAAAATTAGACACAGAAACCATTTTGTTAGGCAATACAATAAATACAAACCAAATTCCTGTTACGGTTTTAGAGGAGAGCAATTTATTTGGCGTTCTAGGTTATTTAGCTGTAGATACCTACAACAATGCATACTTTCCTACACGTGGATTTAAATTTTATGGACGTACAGATATTTATTTATTCGAAACAAAATCATCTTTCGAGTTTTCGGAGTTTTCTATCTCCAAGGCGTATATAGGCTTTGCTCTGCCTATTTCCAAGAAATTTTCCGCTCGTTTATCTTCACAAGGAGGCTTTAGGATAGGCGAAACAGAAATGACCACCTTAAACTTTTTCTTAGGAGGCTACGGAAATAACTATGTAAACCATATAGAGCACTTTTTGGGCTACGATTATTTAGCCATATCTGGCGATAGCTTTATAAAAACGTTATTCGAAATAGATTATCAACCCTTTAATAAACACCACCTTACAGCAAGCTATAATATAGCTAATGTAGATGATGACCTTTTTCAAGATGGCGATTGGTTTAAATCTCCAAAATACACAGGCTTTGGTTTAGGCTATGGGGTAGAAACTATTTTAGGCCCTTTAGAAGCAAAATATACCTACTCGCCAGAATTAAAAGAAGGACAATGGTTTTTTAGTTTAGGTTTTTGGTTTTAATAGTTATCTGTTAATAAGCAATAAGGATTGGTGAATTTTCACTATGTTTAAACCGAAAAAAATTACGATATTTGCTAAAAACCCAAAATAAAAATGCCTTTTTATCATCAATTAGGAAAAATACCGCACAAGCGGCATACACAATTTAGAAAACCCGACGGAAGCTTGTATTACGAACAACTCTTCGGAACCATAGGCTTCGATGGGATGTATGCTAATTTGTATCATGAACAACGGCCAACACAAGTAAAGGAAATTCTAGGGCGTAAAAATGTATCGCCAAAAATTGCCGATGCTAATAATATAAAATCTTATCGTTTTAAAGGGTTTCAAATAAAACCCGAAGCAGATTACTTAGAAAGTCGTAAAACAGTGCTTACCAATACGGATTGCAGTATTATTTTGGCAGCTCCGCAAGAAAGTACAAATAACTATTTCTATAAAAACGCCGATGCCGATGAGCTTATTTTTATCCATAAAGGAAGCGGGAAGTTAAGAACTCTATTAGGAAATTTAGACTTTAAATATGGCGATTACCTATTAATTCCTAGAGGAATTATTTATAAAATAGATTTTGACACCACAGATAATCGCTTGTTTATTGTAGAATCTAGACGGCCTATTTATACCCCAAAACGTTATCGAAATTATTTTGGGCAACTCTTAGAACACTCTCCATTTTGTGAACGCGACCTCCGCCGACCACAGGAGTTGGAAACCTATAACGAATCGGGCGATTTTTTAATAAAACTAAAAAAACAAGACGAAGTGATCGATATGGTTTATGCCTCACATCCTTTCGATGTGGTAGGTTATGATGGCTATAACTATCCTTACGCATTTTCAATACACGATTTTGAACCAATAACAGGGCGCGTGCATCAGCCGCCACCAGTGCATCAGACCTTCGAGACCGATGCTTTTGTTGTTTGTTCTTTCTGTCCGCGTTTATACGATTATCACCCAGAAAGTATTCCTGCACCATACAACCATAGTAACATCGATAGCGATGAGGTATTGTATTATGTAGACGGCGATTTTATGAGCCGTAACGATATTGAAGCAGGACATATCTCATTGCACCCAGCAGGAATTCCGCACGGGCCTCATCCTGGTGCTACTGAACGTAGCATAGGAAAAACCCAAACCGAAGAACTTGCCGTAATGGTAGATACCTTTAAGCCTTTACAAATTACAGAAGAAGGTTTGGCAATTGCCGATGATTCCTATTATAAATCTTGGCTTGAGTAGTTGTTTAATAGCTCTAAAATAAAAATAATTTGTCTAATGGAAAGCTTAGCAATAGCCTCGCAAATGCGAGCCATGTGGTAATGTTTCACTTTTAGAGATGTACATTATTCCACTAACTTAAAAAAACAAAACATTATGAGTAAAGAAATAAAATCTGTAAACTACGGATTAGAAAAAATTTTTGATGGCGCACAAGATTTTCTTCCATTATTGGGAACAGATTACGTAGAATTTTATGTAGGGAACGCTAAACAGGCGGCGCATTTTTATAAGTCCGCTTTTGGGTTTCAATCATACGCCTATAAAGGATTAGAAACAGGCAGTAGAGATAAGGTTTCTTACGTATTAAAACAAGATAAAATTCGTTTGGTTTTAACCACACCATTAAATTCAAAAAGCCCTATTAACGAACATATTGTAAAACATGGCGATGGTGTAAAAATAATAGCACTTTGGGTAGAAGATGCACGTAAATCTTGGGAAGAAACTACAAAACGAGGCGCAAAATCATATATGGAGCCAACAGTAGAGACCGATGAACATGGAGAAGTAGTAAGAGCTGGTATTTATACTTACGGAGAAACGGTACACATGTTTGTAGAGAGGAAAAACTATAAGGGTGTTTTTATGCCAGGCTTCACCGAATGGAAAACAGACTATAACCCAGAGCCTGTAGGACTTAAGTTTATAGATCACATGGTAGGCAATGTAGGCTGGAATGAGATGAATAAATGGGTAAAGTGGTATGAAGATGTAATGGGCTTTGTTAACTTCTTGTCTTTTGATGATAAGCAAATTCATACAGAATATTCTGCCCTGATGAGTAAGGTAATGAGTAACGGTAACGGAAGAATAAAGTTTCCAATTAATGAACCCGCCGAAGGCAAGAAAAAATCGCAAATAGAAGAATATTTAGATTTTTACGAAGGCTCAGGGGTACAACACATTGCTGTTGCAACCGACGATATTATAAAAACAGTAGGGCAATTGAGAGAAAGAGGAATAGAATTCCTATCAACCCCTCCAGAGGCATATTACGCTGCTGTTCCAGGGCGTTTAGAAGAGTTTAGCCATGAATTGAGAGAAGATATCGAAAAGCTAAAATCTCTAGGGATTATGATAGATGCCGATGAAGAAGGTTATTTACTTCAAATTTTTACAAAACCTGTAGAAGATAGACCAACTTTATTCTTTGAAATTATTCAACGTATGGGAGCTCGTGGCTTTGGTGCAGGTAATTTTAAAGCTTTATTTGAATCTATTGAACGTGAACAGGCAAAAAGAGGAACATTATAAAAGGTGTTTTCTTAGTTATTCTATAACGATTATTAACACTATTTGCTAAATGTGTTATTTTAAAGTTAAATAGCAAAATTAGGTTGCAAACAATTGGAATACTGACTTATATTTGCAGCCGCATTTGAAGGTAATAAGCCTAAAGATGTGATTTTTGAAAAGTATTTTTTTTCATAAATTTAAGTTTTAGTTGGTTAATAAGTGCAAAAGCCTTACAGAAATGTAAGGCTTTTGTGTTTTTGGTATTTATTAAGTAAGCAGAAAAAGAGATAGTGGATTAGAAATAATCTTGTTTTAAAGTTTTATATAAATAAAAAGAGCGGTTTATAAACCGCTCTTTAATTTTTTAAGATTCGCAACTGCTGCAATTTACCAAATTGGTAACCATTTCTTTAGAAACACTTTGGCTGCGTTGGTAATACAGTGTTTTTACACCAAGTTTCCAAGCTTCTATAATTAACCTGTTCACTTCTTTTATAGGAAGAGACGAAGGTATATTGATATTTAAACTCTGTGATTGGTCTATGTGTTTTTGCCTGATAGAAGCTTGTTGGATTATTTCTAGCTGGCTTATTTCTTTAAAAGTTTTAAACACCGCTTTTTCATGTTCGCTTAACTCTTCAAGCTTTTGCACACTCCCGTTATCTAGCATTATGTTTCTCCAAGTATCTTCATTATCAATACCTTTTTCAATAAGCAATTGCTTTAGGTACTTGTTTTTTCTAATAAAGTTTCCTTTAGATAAACCTGCTTTGTAATAATTGCTGCTAAAAGGTTCTATTCCAGGAGATGTTTGTCCTAAAATAGCTGAAGATGAAGTGGTTGGGGCAATTGCTAAAGTGGTGGTGTTTCTTCTTCCATAGCCTTTAAGTACTTCAGGTTCTCCGTAAATTCGAGCAAGCTCTTCGGTTGCTTTGTCTGATTTATTTCTGATGTGTTTGAAAATTTCGGTAGTTTTCATTTTCGCTTCCATACTTTCAAACGGGATGTTGTTTTTCTGTAAGAAAGAGTGCCATCCTAATACGCCTAATCCTAATGCGCGGTGACGTTTTGCAAAACGATTTGCCGAAGCTAGATAGTAGTTTCCTTCTGTTTTTTGTATAAATTCTTCTAAAACTGCATCAAGGAAGAAGATAGCGAGTTTTACCGCTTCTGTGTCTTTCCATTCATCATATAATTCTAGGTTCATAGAAGATAAACAGCAAATAAAAGACTCTTCCTCAGAGGAAGGAAGCATGATTTCAGAGCATAAGTTGCTGGCGTTAATTTGCATGCCAAGATCTTTATACACTTGAGGTTTGTTTCTGTTTACATTGTCAGAGAAGAAAATGTAAGGTAAACCTTTTTGTTGTCTGCTTTCAAGAACTTTAGCCCATATTTTACGTTTGTCGGTATCGCCATCTATCATTTCTTGCATCCAGTAATCTGGCACACAAACGCCAAAGAATAAATTTTGTATAGGGTTACCTATGTTTTTTATTTTAAGGAATTCTTCGATATCAGGATGGTCTATATCTAGGTAAGTTGCAAAAGCACCTCGGCGCACGCCTCCTTGAGATATGGTATCCATGGCGGTATCAAAAAGTTTCATAAAGCTTACCGCTCCACTACTTTTCCCGTTATCGGTTACGGCACTTCCACGTGCTCTTAGCTCTCCAAAGTATCCAGAGGTTCCTCCGCCTATTTTGGTTTGCATAATTACCTCTCCTAATTTATGGGTAATGCCTTCTATATTGTCTGGAATATGTACATTGAAACAAGAAATTGGTAAACCTCTTTCTGTTCCCATGTTAGCCCAAATAGGAGAACTTAAACTCATCCAGCCGCGTTCAATCATTTCTTGGAAAGATTCTTTAAGTTCTGGTTTGTATAGTCTTTTAGCGGCTGCAGTAGTAATACGGTCTATAGCTCCTTCTACGGTTTCTCCTTTTAAAAGGTAGCCACGGTTAAGGATTTGTTCACTCTCGTCATTTTTCCACCAGAGTTTTTCTCTTAGTGAATCGTTTTCATTAGTAAGTGGAAGTTCGTTTAAAAACATGGTAAAGTTTTTCTTTTATTGGTTGTTAGAAAAGGTCGTTTTCGGTAATACTTTTATCGTGTTTAGTATAGTCTACAGGTCTTTTAGCAAAGAAGTCGTCTAGGCTATTTGCAAATACTTCTTCTTCAAACCATCGGAGTGGCGCATATTCTTCGGCAGTAACGTTGTAAATTTTATCCATGCCTATTTTATCCATGCTGTCGTCTATTCTAAACTTCATAAAGTTTAAAAGGTCTTTTTTCTTTATATTTTCGAGTTCTCCTGTTTCAAAAATCCAATCTAGAATTCTAGCTTCAACTTCTAGTGAGTGTTTTACAGTTTCTTGGATGTGATTTAGGGTTTCTTGGTCGAAAAATTCAGGGTATTCTTCTTTTATTTTGTTAACTAGGTAAATTCCGGCATTGGCATGGATTTGTTCATCGATAGAGGTCCAGGCAATAATATTGCTTACGTTTTTCATAAGTCCTTTAAAGCGAGTAAAGGATAGAATAATGGCAAACTGACTAAAAAGCGATACGTTTTCTATAAGAATAGAGAACATGATAAGCGAGACAACATATTTTTTGCGGTCGTCAGAGTTTGCGTTTTCTAAAGCGTTAGATAAATATTCTACACGTTCTTTAATAATGGGAACCTGAAGTAGGTTTTTAAACTCGTCATTATAGCCTAAAACTTCTAAAAGGCGTGAGTAAGCTTCTGAATGCCTGAATTCGCATTCGGCAAAAGTACTCCCTAGTCCATTAAATTCTGGTTTAGGGAAGTGTAGATAGATGTTCCCCCAGAAGGTTTTAACGGCAACTTCTATCTGAGCAATGGCTAGTAAGCTGTTTTTAATAGCTGTTCTTTCTGCTTGATTAAGGTGCGAATGAAAATCTTGAGTATCTGCAGTAAAGTCTACTTCACTATGTACCCAAAACGATTTATTTATTGCTTCTGTAAATTGTAAAACATCGGGATATTCGAATGGTTTATAATTTATTCTTTTATCAAAAATGCCCATAGCTGCTCTCGGTTTTTTAGGTTATTAATGACTGTTTTTTTATAAAGAATTTGAAATCAGGAAACTGAATTTTTTTCTTTTCCTGAGATTCGGGACAACTAAGTTAAGCGAAGATTTCTTTTGATTTATAAAAAAATAAAAAGATTTTCAAGAGGTTATTAACAATCTTTCAAACTGCTGATATATAAAGGGGTAAGAATTAAAAAAGCCTTTTGCAATAAGGAGCAAAAGGCTTGGTTTTGGGTGGTGTTATCTTGTTAGTAGCGGTAATATTCTGGTTTAAAAGGTCCTTCTACTTCTACACCAATATAGTCTGCTTGATCTTTAGAAAGTTTCGTAAGCTCAACTCCGATTTTAGCTAAATGTAACTCTGCTACTTTTTCGTCTAAATGTTTAGGAAGCATATAAACTTCATTTTTATATTTATCGCTAGAGTTCCATAATTCTATTTGAGCTAGGGTTTGGTTTGTAAACGAGTTACTCATTACAAAACTTGGGTGACCAGTTGCACAGCCTAAGTTTACTAAACGCCCTTCGGCAAGTAAGATAATGTCTTTTTCGTTTATGGTATATTTATCTACTTGTGGTTTGATTTCTATTTTGCTGTCTCCATGATTTTGATTTAGCCAAGCTACATCTATTTCGTTGTCAAAATGCCCAATGTTACATACAATGGTTTTGTCTTTCATGGCTTCAAAATGCTCGCCTCTAACAATATCTTTGTTTCCAGTGGTTGTTATTACAATGTCTGCATTTCCTACTATGGTTTCTAGGCGTTTAACCTCAAAGCCATCCATGGCAGCTTGTAATGCACAAATAGGGTCTATTTCTGTAACGGTTACAATGGCTCCTGTTCCTCTAAACGATTGCGCTGTTCCTTTACCAACATCTCCGTATCCGCAAACTACTACGCGTTTCCCTGCAAGCATAATATCGGTAGCACGGCGTATAGCATCTACGGCGCTTTCTCGGCAACCGTATTTGTTATCAAATTTAGATTTTGTTACCGAATCGTTTACATTTATAGCAGGCATTGGTAGGGTTCCGTTTTTCATACGCTCGTATAAGCGGTGAACTCCAGTAGTGGTTTCTTCCGATAGTCCTTTTACTCCTTTTGCGAGCTCTGGGTAATTATCTAAAACCATATTGGTGAGGTCGCCTCCATCATCTAAAATCATATTTAGGGGTTGGCGATCTTCTCCAAAAAATAAGGTTTGTTCTATGCACCAATCAAATTCTTCTTCGTTCATGCCTTTCCATGCATAAACAGGAATTCCTGCAGCTGCAATAGCTGCGGCAGCGTGATCTTGGGTAGAGAAAATATTACAAGAACTCCATGTAACCTCAGCTCCAAGGGCAACAAGGGTTTCTATAAGAACGGCTGTTTGTACCGTCATGTGTAAACAACCAGCAATACGGGCTCCTTTTAAAGGTTGCTCCTCTTTATATTCTTTACGTAAAGCCATTAAACCTGGCATTTCAGCTTCGGCTAAGGCTATCTCTTTTCTTCCCCATTCTGCTAAAGAAAGGTCTTTAACTTTGTAAGGCGTATATGGTACTGTTTTCGTATTCATATGCGTATATTTGTTGAAAAATAACTTAATTTGTGCAAAAGTACGCAATAACTATCAATTCTAATGGCACTTTACAAAACAATAACAGTTGATGCAACTACAAAGGTATATATTTGGAAACTTGAGGAGTCTTTTGATTGGTTAGCAGATGGGATTGCACTTACACCGCATTGTAAAGCACGTTTAAATGGAATGAAATCTGAAATTCATAAACGAGGTTTTATGAGTATTCGGCATTTATTGGCCGTGGCAGGTTATACCGATTTTGATTTGTATTATGATGAATTAGGAAAACCACATTTAAAAGATGGTAAATGTATTTCTATAACCCATTCGTTTAATTTTACAGGAATCATTATAAGTGATAAACCTGTGGGGATAGATATAGAAAAACAACGCGATAAAATTTTAAAAATAGCCCATAAATTTACTCCTGTCCAAGAGTACCAAACCTTAGCTAATGATGAGGCGCGAATACGAAAATTAACCATTGTTTGGGGAGCTAAAGAAAGTATTTATAAGCTATTAAACATTCCGGGATTATCGTTTTTACAACATATAGATGTTAGCGATTTTAATTTTTCTGCTTTAGAAACCACCGTGTGTACAACCTATCAAGGAGAGGTTGTCTATTGTGATGTGAAGTTTCTAGAATTTGAGGACTTCACATGTGTTTATACCTTACCAAAATCTGATGTGTAACGAAGTTTTTAAAAACACATTTTCTAAAATTAGTCTAGCTCATCTACCCTCAAAAAATAGTATCATAACCTTTATTTAGCATGAAAGAAAGCCTTAAACAAACGCATACAAGCTGCCATCGGATTGTGTTTTTTGGTCCAGAATCTACAGGGAAAACCAGTATAGCAAAACAACTAGCAGCACATTATAATACAAGCTGGGTGCCAGAATTTGCTAGAGAATACCTGCAAAAAAAGTATGATGATGTAGGTATAATATGCGAAGAAACAGACTTAATTCCTATTGCTAAAGGGCAAATGGAATTAGAAAACACAATGGCAGAAAAAGCCAATAAGCTTTTGTTTTGTGATACTAATATGCTTCAAACCTACTATTATGGGAAAGTCTATTATGAAAATTATAAAGGAGAAACGTTAAAAAACGCAGCCTTAAAGGCTTCGTATGCGCTATACTTTTTAACTTATATCGATGTGCCTTGGGAAGCTGATGATTTACGAGACAAACCACACCAGCGAGAGGAAATGTTTAACCTGTTTAAACAAGCTTTGGAAGAAAATAACTTACCTTATGTGTTGTTAAAAGGAACCGCGGAAGAGCGTTTGCAAATTGCCATAAATGCTATAGAGAAGAACTTAAAACACTAAAATGAACACTGAAAAGCTATTTAAAGAAGTAACTTACAAGGCGGTACTTAGCGGAGGTCCAGGAGGGCAGCATGCCAATAAAACAAGCACAAAAGTTATTTTACAGTGGAAAGTACACGATTCAGCGGTTTTTAACGATGAACAAAAGGAGCGTCTGCAAACTAAACTTAAAACTAGAATTAATAAAGAAGGAGTGTTGCAATTATCATCTAGCGCTACTAGAAGTCAACATGCAAATAAAATGCTTGTTAACCAAGAATTTGTAACAGTTTTGGAAGAAGCCTTAAAGAAAGTAAAAAGAAGAAAAAAAACAAAACTACCTAAAGCTGTAAAACTTAAAAGACTGGAGCAAAAAAAACGTCATGCAGAGAAAAAAGCAAGTCGTAAAAACTCTCGCTTATTTTAAAAAAATGGGTAAAAATTCTACACTTTTGTAGAATCTTATACCTGCGTCTACAAAAAAATATCAATCCTGCATTTATATAATTAACTAATTATTAGCAAGTTGGTTTTTTAAACCATTCTGGTCTAATAATTTCTATAACCATATATGAGGGTTCTTTAGTTTTTATAACTAAGATTTAGATTTTTGGCGTAAGCCTTTAAAAAGAGGAGACTTGATATTAAATATTTATTAGAAACTAGCCATCAACAAAAGTTATAACCAAGTTTAATTTACAGTTAACTCCTTTTTAGAGACCTAATGTTTTTAGGTCTCTTTTTTTGTGAGTATATTTTATATTCGGAAGCTTATTATTAGTTTTGTGTATAATCCTTTTTATGATATAAATAATGGGTAAAATTTTAATAGTAGAAGATGATGTGGCTTTTTGCCAAATGCTAGAAACTTTTTTAAGAAAAAAAAAGCATGAAGTAACAGTAGCTTATTCGGGAGAAGAAGCTTTACGAAAAATAAAATCCAATACGTATCAAATTATTTTGACCGACGTTCGCCTTCCTGAAAAGGACGGCAATTTTATTCTTAATGAAGTAACCGAGAATTACCCAGAAACTAAAGTAATTTTAATGACGGGCTATGCAGAGGTAAACATGGCCGTAAATGCGATGAAGGAAGGAGCGGTAGATTATATCTCGAAACCCGTACAACCAGAGCAACTATTAGCAAGCGTAGAAAAGGCATTGGCTATAAAAACAACTCCTAAAGCGATGGCAAAACCTGCTAAAAGCAAGACAAGCTCAAAGCCGTTAACCGAAGCTAAATATGTAAAAGGAGTAAGTGATGCTTCAAAAAAACTTAATAATTATATTCAGCTTGTAGGACCTACAAGCATGTCGGTTTTAATTATAGGAGAAAGCGGAACAGGAAAAGAATATGTAGCAAAAAACATACACAATCAGAGTAAACGAAGTAAAGAAGCTTTTATAGCGGTAGATTGCGGCGCAATTCCTAAAGAAATTGCCTCAAGCGAGTTTTTTGGACATGTAAAAGGCTCTTTTACAGGTGCAGTAAACGATAAAATAGGGCATTTTGAAGCCGCAAATAACGGGACTTTATTTTTAGACGAAATAGGCAATTTAAGTTACGAACTGCAAGTGCAACTCTTACGAGCATTGCAAGAACGAAAAATAAAACCTGTAGGAAGTAATAAAGAGGTAGCGGTAAATATTAGAATAATTACTGCGACTAACGAGAACTTAAAAGAAGCCGTAGAAGCAGGTACTTTTCGTGAAGATTTATACCACAGGTTAAACGAATTTTCTATCCAAGTACCTTCTTTAAAAGAACGAAATGAAGATATTATGCTTTTTGCTAATTTTTTCTTAGCCAAGGCAAATAGAGAATTAGAAAAGGAGGTAGTTGGTTTTTCTGATGATACGATTACTTTGCTCACGCAATACCAATGGCCTGGTAATTTGAGAGAAATGCAAAATGCGATTAAACGTGCTGTATTGCTAACTACAGAGACCTTGATTTTACCCGAGGTTTTTCCAGAAAATATGCTTTCCTATAATTCTGATAAAGATGAAAAAGATTACTCTTTGTTTAAAAACAAAAACGAAGAAGAAATGATAATTAATGCTTTAAAAGAAACAGGAGGAAACAAAAGCAAAGCTGCCAGGCTGTTAAACATAGACAGGAAAACCTTGTACAATAAGCTGAAACAGTACGAGATAGAATTGTAAATATTTTTACTTCCAGTAGTGAATTTTTCTTTTTACAATAGTGTTAAGTAGTGTTTTTTCTCCAGACTTTCTTTCCATTTTTTGAGTTGTCCAATTGTTATACTCATCGTACTTATAGCTGTAAGAGGTTTCTAACTCGATTTTATTTTGAGGGCTGTAGGATGTTATTTTTATTGGGTTTTTATTAGAATCATAGTTGCATATTGTGGTCATTATTTTTTTGCCTCGCCTGTAGGTTTCCTCTTTTATCAGTAAATTATCATCATTATAGGTATAGATAGATTCTCGGTAAGGTTTTCCTCTTGTATTTTTATAAAAATGTTCTAAACTTCTTTTTTTATTGTAAATATTTAATGTGCTATCAATTTGAGAGGTGGCAATAATTCTTTTATATAAAGTTCCATCTTCCCTATAATAAAAATGCTCTATTTGAGGGGTATTTATAAGGTTGTTGGTTAATACTCTTTCCTTTGTTTTATGTAGTGGGTTTATAAAGTGATATTTGTATGTTATTGGGTTTTTAAGGTTAATGCTGTTTATTTCTTCTTGTAGTAATCTTCCTTTCGTATCATATAAGTAGCTTCTAGAACTTTGTTGGTTTTGTGTTTTAATAAGTTTGCCTTTTTTGTTATACACGTTTAATAGAATTACTTCTGAAGAGTCTTTGGAAAAGTCTTTTTCTATAAATTTTTTCTTATTGGCGGAGTAACTTACAGTTTGCTCTGTTTTTACTTTACCATGAAAAAAATAAGAGCCTGTATGGTAAATGTTTCTTTTTATAAAGCGTTGCTTTTTGTCGAAAAAAACTTCAAAATCTTTATTTAATTTGGCAGAATCTGTAACGGGTGTTGCGGTTGCTTTATATTGTATAATCTGTTTTACGTTGCCTTTAGTATCAAAATCGGTTACATCTATTATGCTGTTATCTTTAAAAAAATCCTGTAAGGGGAAGTTTTCGTTAGTTTCAATATTTGTATCTATATAACGAGAAGAAGTTTGGCAGCCTGTAATAATTAATAAAATACTATAAAGAAAATATTTTTTCATTTGTTTTAATTTATTTTATAATCACAACATCTGTTAAGATGTAATTGCAATGGTTAATATCACTTTTATTGAGAGCTAATACGCCTTGAACGGTAATTATTTGATCTGTTTTTAATGTTTGTTTGGTTTCAAACTGAAGCTCAATAATGGTTTCTGGGCCTGCCATCCCGCAGAAAAAACAAGTTGCCATAGGGTGTTGAGAAAGGAGAAAGGTTGTTCCGCCTTCAACAAGGTCTAAAACATAACCTTTTATTTCTAGTTGTTCTCCTTCTATACTTTTTATTGTTTCTCCAAATTCGGGAATTAAAAAGTAATCGGCATAATCTTCAAGGTATGTTCTTTCAAACTTTACATCAGCCATATCTGTCCAATTTACTTTTTTTACTTGGGTATAGGAGGTGAAGGAAAAACTTAGGCTGATAAAAAAGAGGAGGAGATTACTTTTCATAAGATAATATTTTTGGAATGTTTATAGATATAATTGACTTTAAATTAAATAAAGTTATTACAGATAATAGTAATAAGACAGAGAAAAACAGATAGATATCAATGTCTGTAATAAAAGCTTGTTGAATGGTATAGTTGTATTCTCTACCTATATAGTTGTAAAGGTATGTGCCCCCTGCAAAGCTTAAAATTAGTCCTAGAATGTACCCGGAAATACTAATTATTAAACCTTCGTAGAAAACTAACAATATGAGCTGTAGTTGGTTGGCTCCATAAACCCTCATTAACGCGAGTTCATAACTTCTATCTTTTACAATTTTGTATAAGCTTATGTAGATGCTAAAAACAGAGATAATTAAAATAACAATAGCCATTATCTGAATTATTTTTACTCCAATTCCTGTATAATTATATAGTTTATCTAGTTCAAACTTTGTTAAGGCGGCTTGCATAGAAGACTTTTCGTTTATGCTTCGTGGAATTCTAACAAAACCCATTGGACTTTTAAATTGTACTAAAACCGAGGTGATTTCTTTATTTTTAGAGGCGTGGTCATGGTGATGATGCATATCCCAAACGGTTTCTAACGGAGTAACAATAAGGTTGTCTAAAACAGAATGAGATGTTTTGTAAATACCAACTACAGTAAGATGATGATGGTCATGGTGATGGTTACCTTCTTCTATCAGGCCATGAGAGCTTACAAAACTATCTCCAATTTTTAGATTGCTTTTTTTGGCTACAGTGGCACCAATTACTACTTCGAGAGGCTTGATGGCGCTTTTTCCTTCTAACAATTCACCTCCATATAAGGTTTTATAAGCAGGAGTTGTTCCTATTATTCGATATCCTTTATAATTATCACCATAAGAAATAGGAATGGCATTTTTAATTAAAGGGTTTTTTGTAATCTTTTTAGCTTCATCAAAATTTATATTTCCTGTAGGGTTATCTATATGTAAAACAGAGGATAAGATAAGTTGTAAAGGGCTTCCTTTTGCCCCAATAACCATATCGATTCCTGCGGTGTTTTTTGCAATCTTATTGGTTACTTGCTTCTGAAATTTAAAAGATAATGAGATGATAACAACACTAAATGCTAATAATAATATACTCAAAATAGCATTTAAAGGCTTGGTAATAATGTTTTTATAGCTTATTTTAAATAAATTCATAAGGCAACAATATTTTCAAATTCAGGAATAATACGTTTATCATGCGTAACTAAAATAAGGTGAGAATTATTGATAGCCGCAGCTCCTTTTAATAAAGAAATAACACGCTTAGCATTTACATCATCAAGGTTAGATGTTGGCTCATCGGCAAGGATAATAGAAGGCTTGTTTATGATAGCCAAAGCGATTCCGGCACGTTGTTTCTGGCCCTCACTAAGCGCTGTAACTTTTTTATGTTTGTATGGAAGAATATTTAAATCGGTTAATATTTTATCTATCTCCAATGCATTGTAAGGTGTTTTAGAGAATAAAAGCTTTGCTTGAATATTTTCTAATAAGGTTAAAGATTTGAAGAATAATGGCTTCTGGAAAACAATACCAATGTTATCTTTTCTGTACTTATCTTTTTGTTTTTCTGAAAACGAAAGAAGCTCGATATCATCAATAATAATACTTCCTTTTTTAGGAGTTAATAAAAGAGCTAAAATTTGCAATAAAGTAGTTTTTCCTATACCAGATTCACCTAGAATAATTACCGATTCATTGTTGTTAATATGCATATCGGGAAAATTAAAAATTTCTCCCGCTTTATCGTATTGAAACGTTAAATTAGTTGTGTGTATCATTTTCTCACTTGTTTAAAAGATGATAATTTCTTTTTAGGTTATAAAAAGAATGATGTAAAATAGATTTTACTGTTAATGCTTAACAGGTTTTAGAAACATATTTTTGTAGAGAAAATGGAGGGGCCCGAAGGCTAAAGTAAGTCCTATTATTATCCAAAAATCTATTAGGAGTTACAGGTGTAATATTTGTATAAATCTCCAAAACAGGAGGCTGATAATAAATTGTAGGGTTAATAGAAAAAGCATGAAGGTTAAAGCTACATATTGTACAATCTGTATGTGTAGCTGAAACAGATTTTATGGAAAAGGTATCGGATTCTTTTTCTATATGAAATCCCTTATCTTGATGAAAAAAAGAGTGTAATGACGATGATGATACCACAAAACATAATATCCCTATAAAAAAATAAGCAATAAAATGTTTTTTATGAATCATATTTATTCTTGTTTCATCAGGTTGAAAAATAAGATTTTAAATATAGCGAATAGTTTTTAAGGAGCAAATAAAAATTTTAAATCAGGTTCTTTCCTCTAAGCTTTGTAAAAGTTTTTTCAGTTCTTTTATGGCCTTTTGGGTTGTTGCTATAATTTTATTTTCGCTAAGGTTTAGTTCTTTTTGTCGCTCAAGTGTATTGATGAGCTCTATGGCAGAGGATGCTTTTATCTGCTTTAGCATAGGTAATATTTTATGTGCAGTAAAAGCAATGGTATTAAAATCTTTTTTGGTAATGCTTTTTTCGAGAATTGATATGTTTATTTTGGTGTTGTCAACAAAAGTGTTTAGTAATAAAGCTAAAGATTCCTCGTCGTTATCTGTAAAAATGTGTAGTTGAGTTAGGTCGTAAAGGGTTTCTTTATTTTTGTGTTTCAGCACATCTTTGTTGGTGATGTTGTAAGTTAAATTTAAAGTTACTGCTATGGTTTCCAATAGGTCGCTTTTCTGGAAGGGTTTATCTAGTTTTGCAGTAAATCCATAATCGGTATATATTTTATCGTCTACTTCGGTACGTCCAGAAATGGCGATAATAGGGATTTCTTTAAGGCTTTTTTGAAGTTTTATTTCTCTAATCAATTCAAAACCATTTAGCCCAGGCATTTGTATATCGGTAATAATTAAATGGTACTCGTGCTGGTTAATTTGTTTTAGTGCTTCTTCAGGAGCTTTGCTTGTTGTGCAAGTAAATCCAGCTTGTTCAATAATGGTTTTAGTAAGGTTTAGTTGGGTAGGGTCATCATCAATTAAGAAAATATGATAGTTTTTGTTCCCTGTAATGGTAATTTGCTTGTTGTTTGGTGTAATGGGGAGGTGTTTAGTATGAGACACTGGGATACGAACACTAAAAACACTACCTTTTTCTGGGGTAGATTCTACCTCGATTTTACCACCTAGCAGGTTAACTAGTTTTTTTGTGATGGTAAGCCCTAAGCCAGAACCTTCATATTGTTTCTGTAGCTGAGAAAACTCTTTGAAAATTTGTTCTTTTTCTGCTGCATTAATACCAATACCTGTATCGGCTATTTCAACAACAAGCCAGTTGCTGTTTAAGGAAAAGGTATCTAAGTTTGCGGTAATAGTAATGCTTCCTTGTTGCGTAAATTTATAGGCATTCCCAATCAAGTTGGTAAGTATTTGTTTAATCCTAAAGGGGTCGCTAAGTAAAGGGTTTTCTAATTGGGCGTCTATATGCGTATTTATTTTTAACTTTTTAGGGTTATTTGAAGGGATCGCATTAATAATACAATCTTCTATCAAGGTTTTTGGTGCAAAAGGTAATTCTTCAATAATTAATTTTCCAGCTTCTAATTTAGACAGGTCAAGCAAATCATTCACTAACCTCAAGATATAAGCGGAAGCTTTTTGTAGTTTATTAAGGTAGTGGGTTTGTTGTTGGGTTAATTCTGAGTTGTTTAATAAATCGGCATACCCCAGCACCGTGTTTAGCGGCGACCTAAGGTCGTGAGTAACCATTGCCATAAACTGTTCTCTGCGCTTTAGTAAGAATTCTGCATAGTTTTTGGCTTTTTCAACCTGTATGCGGTAGCGTTGACTCCTGTTGGTATCTTTTATAATAAGGTAGACAAACAAAATAATGGTAAGAAACGAAACTACGCCTAAGGAAATAATAATATAAAACGTGTTTTTGAGCAACTCTTGTGATTTTGCTACTTGTGCTACAGATTTTTGGACTTCTTCGTGTTCTATCTCGGCATGTAATTTTCGTAATTGATGCGATACAATGCGGTCGTTCTCTAATAGCGTCAGCTCTTTTTTATAAACCGTATTTTGGTAGTGTTTTTCTTCAGATTCTAAATCTATAAGTACTTTTTTCATCGCATTGATAAGCGAATCTGCCGATTGCTGAGTAAGCCTTTGCGCATTATCTTCTTTGGCATACTCTAAGTACTTGATCATTACCTTTTTTATATGTGGAGGTAGTTTTCTTAAGCGTTGCTCATAGTTATCATCTTCAAAAATAGAGTTAAGTTGCTCTAGCCTATTTAATACCCTATCATAATAATTATTACTAAGGTTCTTTTTTCTAAGCTCGAGGAGTTCTACCAAGTTTTGTTCTTTTACAAGCAGAAGACTTTTTATACTATCTAGCTCGGTGGTGGTTTTATTGTTTACAGCATAGGTTTGCTTTAATTGCTCTAGTAAAAGTTCTGTTGAGTCGAGATGAGTTTTAAATTCGGGTAATCTTTTTGTGTCCTGTTTTTGTATAATATCCCTACTAATTCCCTCTACGGTATACATATTAGCTACCGTTTGGCTAATTAGCATTAAGCGTTTATTATTTATAGCACCTTCTTGGTTTGCCTGTGTAAGCGAAGCAAATTTGCTGTAAACAAACCAAATTGTAATAATAGCAAAAGCGGTAAGAAGTAAGAAACCTGCTAATGCTTTAAACTCTATAGATCGTTTTGTGTTTTGTACCATTATAGGTAAAAATAATATAAGTAAGTTTAATAGGGTATAAAATTATGGTAAATTAAAAAATAACCTATATGTTTGCAGCCAATCTCAAAGGGGTGCTTTTTAGTGAAAACTAAATAGCTGAGATCATACCCAATGAACCTGGGCAGGTAATGCTGCCAAGGGATTCTCAGAAAGTTGTTTGCAAACTTTCTGGATGTATGTACTCCTGAATTAGCCCTAGGCTTATTCGGGATTTTTTATTTTAATTTTTGTATAACTAAAGAATAATCGCCCCTTTTATTCGTGAAATTTTCTTACGGATGAAACGTTTATTCCAAAAAATGCAGTTAAACAATGCTAAACCTTTATTGTTTTCTGCCTGCTTATTCCCTGCTGCACTTTTCGCACAGCAGAAAAATGACACCATTAGCAAACCCGAAGTTCTCGAAGAGGTTTTATTAACAGGAGTGCGCGCTACCAAACAAACCCCTGTTGCATTTACCAATGTAGAGAGCGAGGAGCTTAAATCTCGTAACTTAGGGCAGGATATTCCTACGCTGTTAAACTTTTTACCTTCGGTGGTGATGACCTCCGATGCAGGAAACGGAATTGGTTATTCTGGAATCAGGGTTCGTGGCTCTGATGCTACCAGGATTAATGTAACCATTAACGGAATCCCTTATAACGATGCCGAAAGCCACGGAACGTTCTGGGTAAATATGCCAGATTTAGTCTCTTCTGTAGAGAATATTCAAGTACAAAGAGGTGTAGGAACTTCTACCAACGGAGCAGGAGCCTTTGGGGCAAGCATTAATTTATTAACCGATGGGGCAAAAGAAAAGGCAAGTGCAGAGATTGCCAATTCTTACGGAAGTTACAATACTTGGCGCCATAATGTTAAATTTTCTACAGGTAAAATTTCCGATCATTTTGAGTTTTCTGGGCGATTGTCTAAAATAAAATCCGATGGATATATAGATAGAAGCTGGGTAGATATGAAATCTTATTTTCTGCAAGGAGCATATCAGGATGATAACCGCTTAATTAAAGCAGTAGTATTTGGCGGAGACCAGCAAACTTACCAAGCTTGGAATGGTTTAGAGGATAAAGAAAAGCTGAAAAACGACAGGACGTACAATACTGCGGGAGAAATGTATGATAAGGCAGGAAACTTTGTAGGTTTTTATAAAAATGAAACTGATAATTACAAGCAAGACCATTACCAATTGCATTGGAATGAGAAAATCTCTCCGTTCTGGACAACCAACCTTGCTTTTCATTACACCATAGGAAAAGGTTTCTATGAAAATTATAAAAACGATGAAGACTTATCGGAATATGGAATTCCAGCTGCCGAGGTAAACGGTGAGTTACGAGAAACCTCAAATGTTGTTCGTCAGAAATGGTTAGATAACGATTTTTACGGATTGGTTTTTTCTGCCAACTATAAACGCAAAGGTTTAAATGTAGTTGTAGGAGGAGGTTTAAACAAATATGAAGGCGACCACTTTGGGTATATCACCCACGCAAGCGATGTTCCAGTAGCAGATTTTCCGCACCCTTACTATTTTGATTCATCTACAAAAACCGATGCAAATGTATATGGAAAGGTGAACTATCAATTAGGAAGTGCATGGAACTTTTTTGGAGACCTCCAATACCGAAGAGTTACTTACGAAGCCAACGGAAATGATACAGGATTGGTAGATGATGCTTTCGATTTCTTTAATCCGAAATTAGGTGTTACCTATAACGTGAACGCAGACAATAGTTTATACCTTTCTTATGCGCGTGCAAACCGAGAACCAAACAGAAACGATTATGAAAACGGTAACCCAGAACCAGAGGCCTTAAACGATTTTGAGTTAGGGTGGCGTTTATCAAAAGATAAATTAAAGCTAAACCTTAACGCCTATTATATGCGTTATAAAAATCAATTAGTGTTAACAGGAGCTTTAAACGATGTTGGGTCGCCTATACGAGAAAACTCGGGAGATTCATACCGATTAGGAATAGAGGCCGATGCAACCATCATTGCTTTAGATAACCTAATTATACGCCCAAGTGTTTCGGTAAGTAGAAATAGAAATGTAGATTTTTATGCTCAAAGAGATGGAGAGTTAAAAGACTTAGGCGACACCAAAATTGCTTATTCGCCAGAAGTTGTTTTCTCTAACGCACTTACATTTATTCCTATAGAGAATGCACAAATTTCATTACTATCAAAATATGTAGGCGAGCAATACATGAGTAATTTAGATTTGAAAGACTCTAAACTAAAAAGTTATTTTATTAACGATTTAAATGCTTCATATACCATAAAACCAGAAAAAGTATTTAATGCCATTACAATTTCGGCATTGGTAAATAATATTTTTGACGAAAAATATATTTCTAACGGTTATTTTTATTCGTTTGATGATACTTGGACAGACCCAAATAAGGTGATTACAAGAGATGGAGCAGGCTATTACCCACAAGCCACAAGAAATTTTTTAATAGGAGTTACACTAGCCTTTTAAAAAGTTTGTTGTAAAATACTTATATTTAGCCCAGAAGAATATTTTTTCTGGGCTTTTTATTTGTAGAACAACTCTTATTTAAAATTAGTTTAAATAAGCTTAAAGCCGTACATTTGCCGTCATAATTATAAACAGATGAAATTTATCACAACTACTTTTTTTACGCTTTTACTATCATCTTATGCTTTAATAGCACAAGATTCGAAGGTCATAGAGCCATGCGCAACACATATTAGTAACGAGTATCAAGCACAAACAAATCGTTTTGAGAATTGGCTTTCTCCCAAAGTTACTCAATTAAAAAAAATGAGACTTTTAGGGAAAGTACAACAAACTGGGGTTTTACATACTATTCCTGTTGTAGTGCATGTTATTCATAATGGCGACCCAATTAATACAAATGGAGATGCAGATAACGAAAATATCTCTTACAATCAGGTGCTTTCGCAAATCAATGTGCTTAATCAAGATTTTAGACGCATAGCAGGAACTCCTGGTGCAGAGGTTTCTAATTACCAATTAGGAGTAGATACACAAATAGAGTTTGCTTTGGCAAAAAGAGATCCTAATGGTTTGCCAACCAATGGTGTAAACAGAATTAATATGTGCGAAGAGTCGTGGGGGAAATACCAAACACTAAATAGTGTAATTCCTTATATAGATAGCAATATTAAAGAACAAACAATTTGGGACCCTACTAAATATTTAAATATTTGGGTAATTAAGTTTGGAGGATCATTTCATAACGGACTTTTTGGATATGCACAGTTTCCCGAAGCATCAACATTGTCGGGTATTCCTGCAGAAACAGGGGCAAACCCAGAGCTTACCGACGGAGTAGTGGTTGGGTACCAGAATTTTGGTGATATAACACAAGATGACGGATCATTCTCATTGTATTACCTTACAGAAATGGGAAGAACCACAACACACGAAGTAGGACATTACCTTGGTTTACGCCATATTTGGGGAGATGGTGATTGTAGTTACGACGATTATGTGGCAGATACCCCAGATCAAGAGGATAGTTCATCACAGGCAGATAATAATTGTACCATTTCCTTTACTTGCCAAACAGATGATATGATAGAAAACTATATGGACTATTCTGCAGAGCTTTGCCAAAATACATTTACACAAGGACAAAAAGATAGAATGTTAACTGTGCTGCAAAACTCTCCTCGTAGGATAGAATTAGCAACCTCCGATGCCTTAACTCCTGTAGCTATGCCTTTGGAAGCACGTTTGGTAGTAGATTTTTGTAACGCTAAAACACTAACATGTAGTAATAGCGGAGTAATCAACACAGAGATAATAAACTTAGGCGAAAATAATATTACAAGTGCTGTTATTAGCTATCAATTAAATAATGGTACAGCAGATACAACTACTTGGACTGGTAATTTATCACAATTCTCTTCAGAAAACGTTGTGATAAATACAGGGACTTTACAAGACGGTATCAATACGATTGATGTAGAAATTATTACCGTAAATAATCAAACCGATAACGAGCAACTTAACAATACCGTTTCTGGAGAATTATCACATTCATTTACAGACCCTGCTAGTATTTTAAGCTATGACGAAACCGTGTTTAATTTAAGCCTAACAACAGATCAATATGCTTACGAAACAAGTTGGGATCTTAGGGATGCTAACGGAGAAGTAATAGAAAGCGGCGATAATTTAACCCAGTTTCAAACCTATACTGAAACATTTACGTTAGCGCCAAATAGCTGTTATACATTTACAGTTTACGATTCTTATGGCGATGGATTTAATGGCGACATGGAGTTTTCTACCGCTGGGGGAGCTATTTTAATGCAAGGAAGCTTCTCAGGCGCCTATGCCAATAGCGTAACTTTTAAAACAGGAAGCCTATCTGTAACTGATAATAAGATGACAGAGGCTTTAAGCATTTACCCTAACCCAACAAAAGGAAGCTTAAACGTATTAGGAGAAAATATGCCTTTTAATAAGTATATTATTTATAATACATTAGGGCAAAGAGTAGCTTCAAAAGAATTTTCTTTAACCACCGAACAATCGATAGATGTTTATAACCTCCAAAAAGGTATTTATTT
The DNA here is from genome assembly GCF_014197445.1 of Mesonia hippocampi. Classification (GTDB taxonomy): domain Bacteria; phylum Bacteroidota; class Bacteroidia; order Flavobacteriales; family Flavobacteriaceae; genus Mesonia; species Mesonia hippocampi. The sequence continues at coordinate 97,890 of NZ_JACIFO010000006.1, forward strand.
TATAGAACTATATATGGAGAATATGAATAAAAAAGTAATACGCTTTATAAAAGACTAAGCGTTTAAATACAAAAGTAAAATGCGGTTTTTTGAATAAAAAAACCGCATTTTTTATAAAATTAATAACCTGTATATACTTGCAACTGCTTATTCGAAAAGATCTTCTTTGTCGAGATTGTTAATGGAGTTTTTCTTTGCCCAAAGGAAGAAAATAAAATGTATAAGAAGAAAGAATCCCCAATAAAGCGCAATCATGATGGATGTATCTATATTTTCATGTATAGCACCAAACCCAAGCCCAATCCACAAGAGGGATATTCCATTATGAATTAAATAAGTTGTTAAATGAAACCTAAACCCAACATCATATATTGGTAAATATTCTCCGTCTTTTCGACCAAAATAGAACCCTGATATAAACATAAGTAGACCATAAGTTATTGAGCAGGCGACGATTATTGTTTTTAGTTGATTTTCAATACCATAGCTTAGAAAGTATCTAAATATTATAGTTAATACTGTTATAGTAACAGCGAATCTTAATAAATAGGGAGTGATTGTTTTCATTGTTCTTTTAATTTTAAAATATTTTTGATTTCAGTTGAGAAGAATAGTTTAATATTTCTATCAACAAATTCATTAAAGAGCTCCTGACCAAGATTTGTTAAATAATAATATTTTCTGTTAGGGCCTTTATTGCCTTCTTTTAATACGTGAGTAAGCACATTTATGTGTTCGTATTTTCTTAACGCTCGATATAAGCTTTGCTCTTCACAGTTAATTGTACCCTTTGATTTTTTTGTGATAAAATCTTTAATTTCATCAACATACTTTTCGCCTTCTTGGAGCGCCATAAATATCCAAAGCGTTAATTGCCCTTTCTTGTAAGTGTTTTCCCAAGAGAGTAGTAATTCATTTAATTTTTTTTCATTTTTCATTGTTGTTTCATTTGTATTATTCAAGATGTATAATGCAAATGTAGTAAATGAAACTATTTTTAAAAATAAATTTAAAAAAATATTGAATTAAGATAGTGTTTTAAATAAGTATTCCGCTAATTATTAGGTGAGTAATTAGCTGTGAGATTAGTCTGTATGTAGCTTTATCGGAGTAAGTGAGAATTGTTATTTTATAAAAACTAGTAAATCCTCGTTGTGAATAATTTATTGATATTAGTTTTATTCCTATCTCCTCTAAGCAATTATTTTAATTACTAATATAGATAAACCTGCCGTTTACTTGTGTTAAATATTGCTCTAAGGTATATTTTAAGTTGTCTTTGTTTGGGCTATTATTAGTAAAACTGCCAGTTAGTAAGTCATATGTGTTTTGTTCGCATGCACAAATAACATTTAAGCCTTCCAGGTACATCCCAATACATTGGTTGTTTCTAGGGTGGTTAGGGTCGGCAGCATCCCAAGCTACATAAGCATTTTCGCCTATTTTCATTACAAAAATACCTCCGTTACCATATTCTGGAATATAAATAGGATTCATTACGCTGCGTAGGTTAACATATTGAGGCAAACTGGTGTCTATACGTAAGTCTATATTTACATCCAGTAAATTGGGGTTTCTTCTGCGATCATCATCACTGCTACAAGCGGTTATACTTAGCCATAAAATGCTGAAAAATAAAAGGTATCTCATCTTTAAAATTTTTTTGCAAGGTAAGAAATATTGCTAAGCATAAAATAATTTATTATCTTTGTTAGAAGCGAATCTCCTTTAGTTGGGAGATTCTTTTTTGTATATATAAACGAAAAAGTTATGAGTAAAGTATCTTATTACACCCCAGAAGGATTAAAAAAGTTGAGAGATGAGCTTGATCAGCTTAGAGATGTAGAAAGACCCAAAGCTTCGCAAGCAATTGCAGAAGCCAGAGATAAGGGTGATTTGAGTGAGAATGCAGAATATGATGCTGCCAAAGAAGCACAAGGATTATTAGAATTAAAGATAGCTAAGCTAGAGGAAGTTGTAGCCAATGCACGCATTATAGATGAATCTCAATTAGACACCTCAAAAGTATTGGTGCATAGTACGGTAAAAATTAAAAACACAACAAATGGGGCAGAAGTAACCTATAAACTGGTAGCCCAGAGTGAGGCCGATTTAAAATCGGGTAAAATATCAGTCGATTCTCCTATTGGTAAAGGCCTGTTGGGGAAAAAAGTTGGCGAAGTAGCCGAGATTCAAGTTCCAAGGGGTGTAATGACCTTCGAGATTTTGGAAATTAGTAGAGATTAAATTTTTTTCGAGTATATAGCAAAAAACCTCAGCCGTTTTAGGCTGAGGTTTTTTGTTATTAATAAAGGTTTTATTTAATGAGAATGTCCTCCTGAACTCTCCGAAAGCAAATCAAAAGTACCTTTAACTAAAAACACGTCTTCAGGACTTGTTTTGTCTATAGGAATAAAAGGTTTTATGCCATTGTGTTGTAAACTGTTTTCTACAGTTACTTTTTCAAAATAATAGGCGTCTTGTTGGGTTTCCTTCAATCTTAATACATAGGTTTTTCCTTCTAAATCTGTAAAAGCAGCTTCTGGTAGGCTAAGCATTTTTTGGGTGTTAACGCTAAACATGGCTTTTACAAACATTCCAACTTTAAAATAATTGGCCTCATTTTCTGGATGAGCATGTACTTTAATGCTTCTATCGGATTCTATTTCTGCACCTATTAACCTGATATATGCTTTATGGATACTATCGGAAACTTCGGGTATTTGAAATTCGATGGTTTGCCCTTCGCTTAGGTATTTAATGTCTTTTTCAAATACTTTTAGTTCTAGATGCACGTGTTCTGTATTGATGATTTCCATAATTGGAGCCGATTTTGCTACAAAAGATCCTTGTGAAACAAACATTTTAGAGATGCTACCAGAAATAGGGGCATAGATTTTTATGCTTTCTGAAAAATTTCCGTTTAATACTTGTTTATGGCTTAACCTCATTAAGGTTATTTTCTTTTGTAAGGCGTTATCTTTTGCTTGTGCCGCTTTGTATAAGCTACGTGTTTCCTCAAAAACCTTTTGCGAGATAACCTTGTCTGCTAGAAGGTTTTTTTTACGTTGGTATTCGGATGCTAGGTATTTGAGTTGCGCATTATTTTCTGCATAATCCTGTTGGATGCTTAAATATTCTGGGTTAGAAAGTTCTATCAAAACATCTCCTTTTTTTACCTTATCACCAATTAGTAAGCTAGTGTTAGAAACATAGCCTTCAAAAAAGGTAGATACCGATGCTTTGTTTTTAGGCGGAACATCGATGGTTCCATGAGCGGTTAATTTTTCTGAAAAATTAGTACTATCTGCTTTTCCGAGTTTCAGCTTTGCATGTTCAAACTGAGTTTTAGTAACTTTTATAAGTTCGTCTTCTTCTGTATTGTTAGGGGTTGTTGTTTGCGTTTTTTGTTCAGAAGAGTTGCATCCTGCTATTAGCAGCATGATAAATAGGTATATGCTATAAGTAATTTTCATTGTTTTAGTAATTTAAGGTAAAGTAATTAAGCTGAATGGTACTGTAATTATAAGCGCTTAGAAGCTTGAGATAAGCCAGTTTTATCTCTTGTGCGTTTTCGATACTTTGAACGTACCTAAAAAAATCTATCTCGCCATTTTTATAGCTAGAAGTAGCGTTTTTGATAATCTCATCGGCAATAATAAGCTGATGGCTTTTAAAGTTGTCTAAACTGTTTTTTTGCGTTTGGTAGTTGTTTAGAAGCTGTTGTTTTTTGGTATCAAAATCTAATTGTTTTTGCTCTTTTATTAAAGCAGCAGCAGAAGCCCTGTATTTTAGCGCTTTGATTTTTGCCCTGTTTCCAAAAAATAAAAGCGGGATTTTAACACCAATTTGATAAGCATCGTAGTTGTTTGAAATATAGCTGTTGGTTTTTAAAGAGTAACTAAGGCTAATGTCTGGCAACAACTCATTTTTTGCTAATGATACTTCTTGTTCTGATAGCTTAACGTTGAGCTCTTCTAAGGTTAAGCTAGGGTTGCTGGCAATTAAATCTAAGTTTAAGCTTAAAGGTGCCAACGAATCGTTTTTTAATAAAAGTTCGCCGTCAGGCTGAATAATTTGTTGTAAGGCTAGAAGGGCATTATTACGATTTTCCTTTAACTCGTTAAGCTTTACTTCTAATTGCTGTTGTTTGGCTTCAGCAGTTATTTTTTCTAAATAATTAGATTCTCCTTCTTCAAATTTTCGTTTTGCCATGTATGTAAAATCGCTATAAATACTATCTAATTGTCTATAAATTTTTAATTCCGTTGTATTGGTTAAATAGTTTTGATAAGCTAAACGAAGGGCTTTTTTCTGTAAGATTATGTTGAGTTCCGTTTGGGTTTCAGCATAGGCTGTCTTGGTTTTTAACAAGCGTTTTTGTGAGCCATAAACAGTTGGAAACTTAAAATCTTGAGCAAGGCTATACGTGTAAATAGATTCCCCATACATAGGATCTGTCTCTAAGTTATCATGACTATAAGAGAAACTTGTTTTATCAAATTGGTAAGCATTTCCTTCTTCTGTTTTTAGTGCTTGAGTGTTTAGCTGTTGTGCTTTTAAGTTGTTATTGTTTTTAAGCATTTGGGCTTCTAGCTTCTCAATTTCTTTTTCTTGCGAAAACCCAGAAAAGCTAAGTAAGCTTAACACAACAATACTAATGGCTGTTTTGGGTAAATTAGGTTTTTTTATTCTGTTTTCTACAATCATATAAAGAACGGGTAAAACAATAAGTGTTAATAAGGTAGAAGTAGCGAGCCCGCCAATAACTACCGTGGCCAATGGTTTTTGAACCTCGGCACCAGCTCCTGTTGATATTGCCATAGGAAGAAACCCTAAGGCGGTTGAACTGGCAGTTAATAATACGGCTCGTAAACGCTCTTGTGTAGCGGTGATAATGTCTGCTTTTGTAAGCTTGGGTTTGTTTTGTTTAAGACTTTTAAAATATTCGGCAAGGATGATACCATTTAATACCGCAATCCCAAATAAAGCAATAAACCCAACACCTGCAGAAATACTAAAAGGCATATCTCGTAACCATAAAAATAAAATTCCGCCAACAGATGCAAATGGTATGGCTGTAAATATTAATAAGGCATCGCGGTGTTTTTTTAATGCAAAAAGTAGTAGTAGGTAGATTAAAACAAGTATAATGGGTACTACTATTTTTAATCGTTTACTGGCGCTTTCTAAGTTTTCAAATTCTCCCCCGTAAGTAACGCTATAACCTGTAGGAAGTGTTAAACTTGTAGTTAAGGTATTTTGAATATCGGTTACTACCGATTTTAAATCGCGGTTTCTTACGTTTACTCCAATTACAATACGTCTTTTTGTTTCGTCTCTAGAGATTTTTGCAGGACCTTTTTGGAGTTTAATTTCTGCTACTTCGCTAAGCGGAATTTTACCAGACTCGGGTGTATCAATCATTAGGTTTTCTACATCGCTGATGTCTTGTCTATTTTTATCATCTAAACGTACTACAATATCAAACCTGCGTTCTCCTTCAAAAACAACCCCAACTTGCTTACCTGCAAAACCAGCGGCAACAATATTGTTTATATCTTCTATATTTAAACCGTAGCGTGCAATTTTATCGCGCTTATAGTTTACGGTCATTTCGGGTAAACCAACGGTTTTCTCTACGCTAATGTCGGCTGCTCCTTCAATATTGCTTATTAAATGTTGTACTTCGTTTGCTTTGGCGGCTAGGATGTTTAAATCTTCTCCAAAAATTTTAATAGCAATATCGGTTTGTACACCGCTAACAAGCTCATTAAAACGCATTTCTATGGGTTGGGTAAACTGTATTTCCATACCCGGAATTACACTTAAAGCTTCTTTCATTTTATCGGCAAGCTCATCTTTTGTATCGGCAGATACCCATTCGCTTTTTGGTTTTAATCGGATAATAACATCAGAATCTTGCATAGACATAGGGTCGGTAGGAACTTCGGCGGCTCCAATTCGGCTGACTACTTGTATGACCTCTGGAAAACGTTCTAACAGAATTTTTTCTATCATGGTTGTGCGCTCGATAGTACTGTTTAGTGATTTTCCTGTTTTTAGTACAGGTTGAATTACAAAGTCGCCTTCGTCTAAGGTGGGTACAAATTCACTTCCCATTCTAGAAAATGTAAATCCGCCAAGTATAATAAGAAAAATAGCAGCGCCTATAATTATTTTAGGTTTTGCTAGTGACCATTTTAAGATAGGAAGATAGGTTTTTTTAGCAAAATGCATAAACCTATAAGATATGGTTGTTGTTTTCTGGATTTTAGGCTTTAAAAACAAGCTGCAAGCAACAGGAATCCAAGTGAAACATAAAAACATAGCTCCTAGTAGGGCAAAACTAAAGGTGATAGCCATAGGCCTAAACATTTTTCCTTCGGTACCAGAGAGTGTCATAATAGGAATAAAAACAATAAGGATGATAAGTTGCCCAAAGATGGCAGAGTTCATCATTTTTGAAGCTCCAGAAAGTGTTATTTTATCTTTTAAGTTTTTGTATTCTTGAGATTTTAAAGCTTTAAAATCCTTGTGTTTAAGCATCATTTTAAATGCTACAAATTCTACAATAATAACAGCGCCATCTATAATAATACCAAAATCTAAAGCACCCATACTCATTAGGTTGGCATCGATATCGAAGATGTACATTAAGCTAATGGCAATTAAAAAACTTAGGGGAATTACAGAGGAGATAATAAGTCCGGAGCGTAAATCGCCAATTAAGAGTATGACAATAAAAGCTACTACTAGGAGTCCTAAAATTAAGTTTTCAGCAATGGTAAAGGTGGTTTTTCCAATCAGTTCGCTTCTGTCTAAAAAACCATTGATGTGTACTCCTTCGGGTAAGCTTTGTTCTATGGTGTTTAATCGTTCCTTAACAGCTTGGATAGTGCTGTTAGCATCGGCACCTTTAAGCATCATTACTTGCCCTAGAATTTTTTCTCCTTCGCCGTTTCCTGTTATGGCGCCAAATCTTCTTGCGTGCCCATATTTTACGGTGGCTACATCGTTAATAAAAATGGGATTTCCATCTCTGTTTTCTACACTTATTTTTTTTATATCCTCTAGGCTTTTTACAAGTCCTTCTCCTCTAATAAAATAAGCTTGGTCGTTGCGTTCTATATAGCTACCTCCGGTGATAGAGTTGTTTTTTTCCAGTGCAGAAAAAACTTTATCGATACTTAAGTTTAATGCTTGGAGTTTTTCTGTATTAATAGCTACTTCGTATTCTTTTAAGAAGCCTCCCCAGGTGTTTATTTCTACAACATTAGGAATTCCTGATAACTGACGTTTTACAACCCAGTCTTGGATGCTTCGTAAATCCATCACAGAGTAATTGTCTTTATAAGCCTCGTCTACCTCTAGTGTATATTGGTATATTTCACCAAGACCAGTGGTAATAGGTCCCATTTCTGGAGTTCCGAAGGCGGCAGGTATTTTTTCTTTCGCGGCATCAATTTTTTCAGAAATTAATTGCCTAGGAATGTAAGTGCCTAAATCATCTTCAAAAACAATGGTAACTACCGAGAGTCCAAATTTACTAACCGAGCGGATTTCTTTTACACCAGGCAGGTTAGACATTTCGAGCTCTACAGGATATGTAATAAATTGCTCTACCTCTGCGGTAGATAAATTTCGTGAAGTGGTAATTACTTGCACTTGATTATTGGTAATGTCTGGAACAGCACCAACGGAAATTTTTGTAAGGGAGAAAATTCCGAAACCTACAATAAAGGTGGTTAATAATAGAATGAAGTATTTAGACTTTAAACTAAAATCAATAATTTTAGATAACATGATTGTGCTTATTTAATTAAAAATCAGTGAGTTTTGATTGTTAATTAGATAAACTGAGGGGGGTCGAGTAAGTTGAGTAAGTTTAAAGAGTCAAAGTTTTTAACATAAGCAGCATTGAGTTCTGGCTTATAGTTTTTGATAACCATTTCTAATGCTAGCGTATAGTCAGGAATAAACAAATTGTAATTATGTGTATGAAATTTACACTCTTTAAAAGGAAGTTTTTCATGATCTGAATGCTCATGGTGCTTTTTATGGACTTCTTTTTGTTTGCCAAAATGTTTGTCGATAAATGTATAAACATCGTCGTTAAACTCAGCTTTATGGAGGTTGTAATGTTTTACAGCGGCACTTATGTTATAAATACTTGTGCTCGAATGCATTAAAGATTGCATTAAAGAAGAGAAGCATAATATATAAAGTATAAGTACTTTCATTTCAGCTAAAGTGCCTGGTAAATAGGCTATACAAAGTTATTATATTTTTTCGGGAATTGATTATTAATTAACTGTTAATGTTCTTGATTTGGGTTACCTCCCAAAAGTTGTAATATAGAATAATTTGAATCGTCTTTTTGTATAAGAAGTTTATAAAAACAAAAAACCCCGACTAAAAGTCGAGGTTTTGTGGTGGTGCCTCCAGGAATCGAACCAGGGACACAAGGATTTTCAGTCCTTTGCTCTACCAACTGAGCTAAGGCACCAGTCGCTTAGTAAGCGGTTGCAAATATAAAAGCTTTTTGTATAACACACAAATAAAATTAAATAAAAATACAATTTGTACCTTTGTGTTTTATATAAATAATGATGAATTTAATTTTAGATATAGGAAACACATACTGTAAACTTGCTGTTTTTAAGCAAGGTAAGCTTGTTGATCAAGAGCGTTTTCTAGCAGAAGAATTACTTACGCAGTTGATAAATTTTTTAAAGAAAAATACTGGAATTACGCACGGAATTGTTTCTAGCGTGGCAAAAATACCGCTAGAAAGTATAGAGTTTTTAGAAAAGAGTTTAAGATTAATTCAGTTAACAAACAAAATACCTGTTCCTTTCAATAATAAATACAAAACGCCATTAAGTTTGGGGATAGATCGCATCGCTCTTATGGCAAAGGCTGCAAGCTACCCTGCACAGGGCGCTAAGCTAGTAATAGATGCAGGAACTTGTATTACGTTCGATTTTTTAACAGAAAAAAACACTTATTTAGGAGGAGCAATCTCTCCAGGACTCCAAATGCGTTATAAGGCAATGCATACGTTTACAGAAAAACTTCCGTTGTTAAAAACAGAAGATGTTAAGTTGCCCGTTTTGCTTATAGGAAATACAACAGTAGCTTGTATGGATAGCGGAGTGATTTGCGGAGCCTCGTTAGAAATAGATGCTTATATAAATAGAATAAAGGAAAAATATAAAGATTTAACAGTTATTTTAACCGGAGGAGATAGTCTATTGTTGTCTAAGAACTTAAAAAATAGCATATTTGTCCACCCTAATTTTCTGTTAGAAGGATTAGATACCATTTTAGAATTTAATAAAGATTGATGATTAGAAAACTTTTATTACTTATCGTGCTGCTGTGTGTTGGGGGGATGAATGCACAGGAAACAACCTTATCGCCATACTCTTTTTACGGAATAGGAACCCCTAAATTTAAAGGAACGGCAGAGAACAGAATGATGGGAGGCCTAGGAATATTGGCCGATAGTATACACCTAAACTTGCAAAACCCAGCGGCGTTTGCAGGGCTGAAACTTACTACTTTTACTGTTGGAGGAGCACATCATACAGGAACATTTAAAGATAATAATGCAAGTGAGAGTCTCGGTACAACCACAATAGATTATATTGCTTTAGGGATACCAGCAGGGAAATTAAACTTTGGGTTTGGTCTAATACCATACACTTCTGTAGGTTACGAAATTAAAAAACATACAGATACCGAAAATAGTGAATTTGAAGGAAGAGGGGGAGTAAATAAAATATTTTTATCGGCAGGATATCAACTTACAAAACATTTAAGTTTAGGAGTAGAAGGAGGCTATTACTTTGGTAACATTCGCAATAATATGTACCTGTTTCCTTCTCAAGTCGAATACGGTACTAGGGAGAGAAACCGATCTGATTTAAGTGGTTTTAAATTTAATTTTGGTTTACGCTATCAACGGCAACTTGATGATAAGCTGCAACTAACAACAGCACTTACATATGCACCCGAAACAAAAATAAATTCCGAAAATGCTCGTGTGCTTGCTACGGTTAGCCGAAACTCTGGTCGAGAAGTTGTTTTTCAACAGATGGATATAGATGTACAGGACACTAAATTAACCATGCCTTCAGAGATGAGCGTAGGAGCAGGAATAGGGCAGGCTCGAAAATGGTTTGCGGGCTTTGAGTATAAATACAGAGGAGAGGCAAGTTTTAGTAACCGCTCTTTCGAGATGGATAATATCACCTATACTCAGGCTAATAAATATACACTTGGAGGATATTTTATTCCAAACTATAAAGACATTACAAGCTATTTTAATAGAGTAGTGTACCGTGCAGGATTTAGGTATGAGGAGAACGGAATGCGTATCAATAATCAAGACATTAACGAGTTTGGCATGTCTTTTGGATTAGGTCTACCTGCAGGTAAGCTGTTTACCAATGTTAATATAGGTGCAGAATACGGTGTAAGAGGGACAACTAAAGCTAACTTAGTAAAGGAAAACTTCTTTAGTGTATTTATAAGTTTATCATTAAGCGATAAGTGGTTCCAAAAAAGAAAATTTAATTAATTTATATAAGATCAACTATGAAAGCGAAAGCAATAATAGCCTTAGCGGGAATTTTATTTAGTTCAGCAACAATTAGTTTAAGTGCGCAAGAAGTAGATTGTCGTACCACCTTATCGCTATTTGTACAAAGTGCTAAAATTAAAGATTACAAAGCAGCAGAGCCGTATTACAAAACCCTTATACAAGGATGTAAAGATTATAGCTTAGCTACATATCAGTACGGAGAGCGTATGTATAAAAGTTTATTGAAGGATGCAGATGCCTCAACTAAAAAAAACTATGCAGCAGCTTTAATAGCCAATTATGAAGATAGGCTTGCTAACTTTCCTGAAAAAACCAAAAAAGGCGAGGTTTATGCAGATATCGCTCAAGCAATGTACGATAATCAAATAGGAACAAAAGAGGAGCAATATGCTGCTTTTGATAAAGCTTGGAATTTAGATCAAGCCTCTTTTAACAGTCCTAAAGCATTATATACATACTTTAACCTTGTGGTAGATTTACAAGATGCAGGAAAAAAAGAGCTTAAAGATGTTTTTGAGAAATACGATGAGTTGATCAAAAAAATTGAAACTCAGGAAGTAATGAGAGCAGAACAAGCCGCTCCGCTTATCAAAAAACAAGAAGAAGGAGTTGCCTTAGACACGAAAGAAACACGTACCCTTAAAAACTCTGAAATTTACTTAACTAACTTTAGTAAAATTAAAGCAGGAATTAACGGTTTATTAGGACAACGTGCCGATTGTGAAAACTTAGTCCCGCTTTATAATAAAGAGTTTGAAGCTAAACAGAACGATGTTGATTGGTTAAAGAGAGCAGCAAGAAGACTCTCTGCAAAAGAATGTGAAGATCCAATATTCTTTAAACTGGTAGAAGCGCTTCACCGCGCAGAGCCATCTGCAAAAACAGCATATTATCTAGGGCAGTTGGCAGATAGAGATGGGAACTCATCTAAAGCATTGGCATATTATAACGAGTCTGCAGAGTTACAAACAGATCCGTTAGAGAAAGCAGCAGTATACATGAAAATTGCAAATAATTACCGAAAAAAGAACAGCTATTCAAACGCAAGATCTTATTACCGTAAAGCATTAAGTTTTCACCCTTCATTAGGAGTAGCGTACTTGCATATCGGAAATATGTATGCAAACAGTGCTAATAATTGCGGAGAAACAGTGTTTAATAAAAGAGCAGTATATTGGTTAGCGGCAGAGTATGCAGATAGAGCAGGACGTGTAGACCCATCTATAAAATCTACAGCAGTTAAAACAGCGGCAAGTTACCGTCAGCGAGCTCCTCAAAAATCAGATATATTTACAGGAGGTGTAAAACCAGGATCTTCTATAAAAATTGGTTGTTGGATAGGAGAGAGCGTACGCGTTCCTAACTTGTAAAATGAAAAATGTAAATAGATATATACAAAGCATAACCGTAGCTTGTCTTGCGGTTATGCTTTTTTCATGCGAAGACCGTTTGCATAAAGTACGTGATTTAGAAGCTAAGATTCGAGCCCCGCAAACAGAAGGTGAAGGGGTAAATCTGTTTTATACAGATAGCGGAAAAGTACAAGCTAATTTACGTGCCAAAAAGCTTTTAGATTATACAAACTTAACTTACGCATATAGAGAATTTCCAGAAGGCCTTACCCTGTATTTTTTCGATGAAAAACAGCAAAAAAATACAGTTGTAGCCGATTATGGAATAGAATACTCAAAAGCACAATTGGTAGATTTGCGCGGAAACGTAAAAGTAGTAACTAGCGATAGTACCATCCTTACAGGTAAACAACTGTATTGGGATCAACAAAATCAATGGGTTTTTACAGATCAAGCGTATACGGTGAAACTTAAAAACGGAACAGTAAATAACGGGCAAGGATTCGATGCAAATAAAAATTTTGACAAGTTTATCTCTCGCTATAACGTAGGGGTGCAAGTGGTTAAAGAATCTGATACTGTTGTAAAAAAGCCTAATAAATAATTTGTATATTGCTTAAAAATAAGAAAATGGTGAAATTTTATAAATTTTTTGAATACGCGTATTTAGTAATAGCATTGCTCTTTGCTTTTGAGGCTTATAGGATTTGGAATGAAGAGCCTAATCAAGCATACTTGTTTTTAGGATTTGTAGCAGTGGCTATATTTATGTTTTTCTTTAAAAGAAGATTTAGAAAAAAAGTAGAGGATAGTCAAAAACAATAATGAATCCCGATATAATTATAATTATAATCTCCCTTCTGCTTTCTGCTTTTTTTTCAGGAATGGAGATAGCCTACGTTTCTTCCAATAAAGTTCAGGTAGAAATAGAAAAAAAGCAAGCAGGCTTTTTAAGTAGTGTATTAGAAAAACTTACCCGGAAACCCTCTAAGTTTATAGCCACCATGTTGGTAGGAAACAATGTGGCGTTGGTAATTTACGGTTTTTATATGGGTGGGTTGCTAACCAATTGGTTGGCAAGCTTTCAGTCAGAAGTGGGTTTTTTAACCTATTTGTTTACAGAAGGGATTTTATTAACAAAAACCATTATTTCTACTTTGGTAATTTTGATAACTGCAGAGTTTCTACCCAAAGTATTTTTTCAGATATATGCCAATACAATGCTCAAAATTTTGGCGTTACCTGCTTATATTTTTTACATTGTTTTTAGTCCTATTTCTTCTTTTGTGATAGGGATATCAGACTTTGTACTTAAACACTTCTTTAAAACAAAAGGAGATGAGGTTCAGCTTGCATTTTCTAAAGTAGAACTAGGTAACTATATATCTGAGCAAATGGGAGCCGTAGAAAAAGATGAAGAGATAGACTCGGAGGTGCAGTTGTTTAAAAACGCATTAGATTTTTCCGATGTAAAAGCAAGAGAGGTAATGATTCCTCGAACAGAAATTGTAGCGGTAGATAGTGGTGAGGCTATCGATAAATTAGCAGAATTATTTACAGAAACAGGCCTGTCTAAAATATTAGTATATAATGATTCTGTAGACGATATTATCGGCTATGTGCATTCCTTTCAGTTGTTTAAACGTCCCAAAAACATCACCTCTGTTATGCGTAGCGTGGTCTATGTTCCAGAAACAATGCTGATAAAAGATGTACTAAACGTTTTAACCAAACGCAGAAAAAGTATAGCAGTTGTAGTAGATGAATACGGAGGAACAAGCGGTATTATGACTACAGAAGATATTGTAGAAGAGCTTTTTGGTGAAATAGAAGATGAACACGATTCGCCCGTACTTATAGAAGAACAATTAAATGAAAACCTCTATCGTTTTTCAGCACGAATGGAGGTAGATTATATTAACGAAACCTATAAACTGAATCTCCCGGAGGAAGAAAATTACGAAACTTTAGGAGGGCTTATAGTAAATCAAACAGAAGAAATCCCAGAGCAAGGAGGTACACTTTATATCCAAGATTATAAGTTAACCGTTTTAGAAGTTTCTAACACAAAAATAGAATTAGTAGAAGTAGAGTGCATAGAGAATCAGTAAAAGCATATAAACTTCAATTTTTTAGGACTTTACTTTTTTATTATTTAACGAAATATCTTATTTTCGCCCACTATATTTAGATAAACACCAAAAATTACTATGGCAGTATTAAGCAAAATTAGAGAAAAAACAGTTTTCTTGATTGTGATTATCGCATTAGCCCTATTCTCATTTGTGCTAATGGATTTATTTAGCAATGGCGGCTTTTCCTCAGATAAATCGCAAAATGTAATCGCAACAATTAACGGAGAGGATGTTAGTAGAGAGCAATTTGCTATGGAGGTAGAAAACTATCAACGTAACTCTAGAGGTAACATTACCACAACACAAGCAGTAAACCAAGTGTGGGATGCAACACTTCGTAGTACATTAATGAAAGAGCAAATAGATGCTTTAGGTATAGAAGTAGGAAGCGACCAATTAAACAACGCAATTAAAGAGCAATTTGCAGGAAACCCTAATTTTACTAACGAAGCAGGTATTTTTGATATTAATAAAATGCGAGAATACGTGGCTAACTTAAAAGCAAGTTCTCCTCAAGCATACCAGCAGTGGGTAATGCTAGAAGATAATGTTGCAGAACAAGTAAAAGTTGGTACATACCTAACCTTGGTAAAAGCAGGTATAGATGCTACCTTGGCAGAAGGAAAATCTGCTTACCAATTGGCAAACAATACCGTAAACTTTAAGTATGTAACACTGCCTTATAGCCAAATAGAAGATGTAGAAGTAACAAAAGAAGATATAAAAGCTTACATTAATAAGCATAAAGAAGAATTTAAGTCGGAAGCGGCAACAGATATTCAGTATATTTATTTTGAAGAAAAAGCCTCTTTGGAAGATGAAAATGCATTAAAAGCAGAAATCCAAAAATTACTTAAAAAACGCGTAGTGTATAACCAAGTAAGCAAGATTAACGATACCTTGCAAGGTTTTGCTAACGTAACAGACAATGAAGCTTTCTTAGCAGAATTTTCAGATACCCAACCTGCTGTTCGTTATTTCTTTAAAAAAGACTTACCAACAGAACAAGCAGAACAAATATTTACTTTAGAAGCAGGGCAAACTTACGGGCCATACAAGGCAAACGGTTTTTATAATGTAGCTAAAGTAGTGCGTACAAAACAAGTAGCCGATTCTGTAAAAGCAAACGGAATGCTAATTTCTTACAAAGAAACAGGAGCAGCAGAGGTGAGCCGTACTAAGGAAGAAGCCAAAAAACTAGCAGACAGCTTATTGATAGAGATAAAAGGCAACTCAGCTAAATTAGCAACATTAGCAACAACGTTTTCAGACGATCCAACAACTAAAAATGCAAACGGAGAATTAGGATGGTTGCAATATGCGCAAGTAAACCAAAGTTCTCCAGTTATCGAATACTTATTTGATAATGCACAAGGAGAAGTTGGCGTGGTAGAAACACCAGCAGGTTTTTATGTGTTGGAAATTGCAGAAACTAAAAACATACAACGTGCAGTAGAGGTTACCATGCTTCAAAAGAAAATTGAGCCTTCTGAAGAAACCTCAAATGCTTTATTTACCGAAACTACAAAATTTGAAATTGCAGCTAAACAAGGCAATTATAACGAAGAGGTAAAAAAAGCTAATTACGAAGCTAAGCCTGTGAAAGGAATTAAAAATATGCAGGAGAACATTCCTGGACTAGGAAGCCAAAGAGCTTTAGTACAATGGACGTTTGAAGAGAAAACAAAAGCAGGAGACGTAAAACGTTTCGATTTACCAAACGGATATGTAGTAGCCCAAGTTACTGCAAAATATCCAAAAGGATTAATGCAGGTAGAAGAAGCTTCTGCAAAGGTTACGCCTATTATTCAACGTGAAAAGAAAGCAGAAATTCTTAAAAAGAAAATTACTGCAGGAACACTTACAGAAATTGCTAAAAACCAAAATGTAAGCGTGCAAACAGCCAATGCGGTAAACATGAAAAACCCAATGATTGCTGGTGCAGGAAGTGAGCCAGAAGTAGTTGGTGCTGCTTTTGCGTTGGCAGAAGGAAGCCTAAGCAAGCCTATTGCAGGTAAAGCAGGTGTATTTGTGGTAGAAACTATAGCAAAGAAAGAAGCGCCGGCATTACCATCGTATAAGCAAATGGCTACGCAAGAGTCGCAAGCTAGAATGATGCAAGTTAATAGAGAACTATATGAAGCACTAAAAGCTAAAGCAGAAATTAGCGATAACCGTGCAAGTTTCTATTAAGAATAGAAAACTATAAAACTTAAAAAGCTCATCTCGAAAGAAATGAGCTTTTTTATTTATCGTTTTGTTTTTTAGCTATAATTTACAAAATCAATTCGGTGTAAGGAATTATGGTTGGATAACCTTTTTTCTTAAAGTAGGTTAAATCGTTAGAAATTGCTGTTGCTAATACAAAATCTCCGCCCCAACCGCCTAAACTTTTTATGCTTCCAGGGTAATCTGGAAAAAGGCATTCTTTTATTGTAGGAATTTCCAATAAATTGCTTAATTTTTCTTCGTGTAAATCTATTAATTCCTGAAATTCTAATAATGTTTTTGCTGCTAAGATTTGTTGGGTTAATTCAGAAAATACGTTAACCGCTTCATTTCTTTTTGAGGAAGCTAAATTGCGGTAATGTAGGATGGCTTCTCTGCTGTTTTTTTTCTTGTTTAAGTGAATAAAGAACAGCTTGTCTTTAAATGAAGGCGAAAAAGGAACTTCGGTAATTAATGGCGGATTAGCTTTTTGGTATAAAATAGGCTTTCTTTTTCCTGCACAGGCAATATCATAACCACTACCGCCAAAAGTGTTTTGTAGCAGTTCGTAAGGGTTTATTTTAGCCCATTGTGAAAGGTTATAAATTAAGGTAGACGAAGAGCCAAGCCCCCAATCTCTAGGAAATTCTAAATAATTGTTTATTTCCCAACCTTGTTGGTTAAAAATTTTACTGTTAAGCTTTTTTACTTCAATAAGAATTTGATATAAGAATTTTTCTTCAGGCGATTGATGGTTTATTTTAGGTAAATCTCCGTTGGAAATATCAAAATTTAAATCCATCCAAACCGAGTTGTCGTGTAAATAGCTTTTCCAGCTAATTTTTTTTTCAGCAATAGGTTTTGCGGTGAGTCGTTGTCCGTATTTACAAGGTAATGCTAGCGCCAAAGCTTGGTCTAGGACAACATACTCTGAGGTTAATAATAGTTTTCCGTTGGCGTTATATGTTTTCATTACGTAGTTTTTCTAAGGCTTCTACAACTCCGCTATGGCTTACTGTTTTGTCTTTAAAAAGTGTGGTAATGGCTAGTTTCTCTTGTTTGGTAGCTTCAAACTGATTTAAAATATTTAGCAGGTGCATTTTCATGTGTCCTTCTTGGATGCCTGTGGTTGTTAAAGATTTTACGGCAGCAAAATTTTGGGCCAATCCGGCAACAGCTATAACTTGCATGAGCTCTTTTGCATTGGGGTTTCCAAGCATTTCTAATGAGAATTTAACAAGTGGGTGAAGCGAGGTTAAGCCGCCAACGGTTCCTAGTGCTAGTGGTATTTCTATAGAAAAATAGAATACATTGTTTTCTATTTTAGCTGTAGTAAGGCTGCTGTATTTTCCGTTTCTAGCAGCGTAGGCATGTACTCCTGCTTCTACGGCTCTAAAGTCGTTTCCTGTGGCTAAAACAACGGCATCTATTCCGTTCATAATGCCTTTGTTGTGTGTTACGGCTCGGTAAGGTTCGATTTCTGCTATTTTTACAGCTTCTATAAATTTATGAGCAAATTTTATAGAATCTTCCGGGTTGGGTAAAAGCTTATCTGCAGGATGTGCTACTTCTGCTCTAACTAAACAGTTAGGAACATAGTTAGAAAGGATGCTCATGATGATTTCTAACGAATTGTTTTTTGAGCAAAGCTGCTTATTTATAGCAGTTTCTTTAAAGGTTTTAGCAAGCTTTTCTAAGCATGTATTTATAAAGTTTGCCCCCATGGCATCGAGGGTTTCAAAGGTAACATGCAATTGGTAGTAATGTTCTAATTCACTTGTTTTATCTACTAGGCTTATTTGGTTAATTCCTCCGCCTCGTTTTTGCATATTTTTAGTTATTTCTGTAAGAGAATCTTTAAAATATGCTTGTTGTTGCTGGAAGAAATCTTCTAAATCTTGTTTCTTCCCTGTATAGGTAAAGTGGATTTGCCCCACTTTTTCTGTACCCAAAACTTTGGTGTGAAAACCGCCTTTGTCTAGCCAAAATTTAGCAGCATTACTCGCTGCTGCCACTACAGAGCTCTCTTCTATTGCCATAGGGATGGTGAAGAGCTTGTTGTTGATAAGGAAGTTTGGAGCTATTCCGTAAGGTAAATAATAGTTAGTGATGGTATTTTCGGTAAACTCATCGTGTAGTTTTTGTAGTTTTTCATCTGTATTCCAATATTGTTTTAAAAGCTTGTTTGCAGTATCGATGTCTGAAAAATAATGCTGGCTTAACCAGTTTATTTTTTCTTGTTTACTAAGTTTCGAAAATCCTTTTTTTGCTTTCAAGGCGCACTAGGTTTAGTTTAATAATCTACAAAGATACAATTACTCTAAATCAATTAACGTATTTTAGGTTTTCTTAATCCATTCTGTTTTTTAAACAGCTGATAATTAGCTGATTTTTTGCATCTTGAATTAAACGATGAGCTTTGTCATGGAATTTATTTTTTAACAAAATAATAGTATTTAACACCTTGGATGCCCGAAATTTGCTCTTTTTTTAGTAAACTTGACGTTTAATTTAGTTTAAAGCACTTTTATGTACAGAATTACGTGTTCTTTTTTGTTTTTAATTGGTTTTGTTTTTACGGTAAATGCGCAGGATAAAAAGCTTAGTTTAGAAGAGATTTGGGACGGAAGTTTTTCGCAAGAGCGTTTAGAATCTTTACAGCCTATGGCTAATGGTACAGAGTATGCTGTGCAAAATTATAATAGAACAACACGAGATGTTAGTGTAGATATTTATAGCTATAAAACGGGTGAGAAAACAAAAACCTTAATTAGTGCTAAAGAGATTCCTGGTTTAAACTATTTTCAAACTTACGAGTTTAGCCAAGACCAACAAAAGGCTTTGTTGTCTGCCGAGTTAGAGCAAATATATAGACGCTCTTCAAAAGGGGTTTTTTACGTATATGATATAGTAAAAAAACAGCTTCAGCAAGTAAACGATAAAGCAATTCAAGAACCAGATTTCTCTCCAGATGCTACAAAAATTGCTTATGTGTATGAAAACAACTTGTATGTAAAAAACCTTATTAATAATCAAGTGATTCAGGTAACACAAGATGGTAAAAAGAATGAAATTATAAATGGTATTTCTGATTGGGTATATGAAGAAGAATTTTCTGTTGTTCAGGCTTATCAATGGAATGCTGACGGGACTAAAATCGCCTTTTTAAAGTTCGACGAAACGCAAGTTCCTGTGTTTTCTATGGATATGTACGGAACATACCCTAATCAGCTTTACCCTACACAAGATGTTTTTAAATACCCAAAAGCAGGAGAGCAAAACGCAAAGGTGAGCCTGCATGTTTACGACTTAGAAAAGCAAAGCCTAACCCAAGTAAACCTGCAAAAAAAATATGAATATATCCCTGTAATAACATGGACACAAGATGCTAACTTACTTAGTGTGCAAGCAATGAACAGGCATCAGAACAAGTTAGATTTTATATTGGTAGACACCAAGAAAAATACAACAAAAACAATTTTGAGCGAAACCGATAAAGCCTATGTCGATCTCAACGATCAGCTTAACTTCTTAGCCGATAATAGCTTTATTTGGGCAAGCGAAAGAGATGGGTGGAATCATCTTTATCACTACAACATTAAAGGGAAACTACTAAAACAAATAACAACTGGTAATTGGGAAGTAACCGATTATTATGGGTACAACGCTAACAATAAAACCATCTACTACCAAAGTACCGAGAACGGAAGCATTAACCGTGGGGTGTATGCAATAAAAATAAATGGTAAAAACAAACGAGCATTAGCTGCCAAAGCAGGTACAAATTATGCGGATTTTAGCGCAGATTATACCTATTACATCAATTCGTTTTCTAATGCAGAAACCCTTTGGCAATATAAACTGTACAAAACTAAAACCTTAGAGGAAGTACGGGTGATAGAAGATAATGCAGCTATGAAAGAAAAAATTGCAGCCTATAATTTTTCGTCTAAAGAGTTTTCTACAATGACCATAAATGGGAACGATTTGAATATGTGGATGATAAAACCTAAAGATTTTGATGCCTCAAAAAAGTATCCTTTATTAATGTATCAATACTCTGGCCCAGGTTCTCAATCGGTTTCAAATACAAGTTCTAATTCAAATGATTATTGGTATCAATACCTTGCAGACAAAGGCTATATAATCGTTTGTGTAGACGGAAGAGGTACAGGACAAAAAGGAGCCGATTTTAAAAAGATTACTCAGTTAGAGCTAGGGAAATACGAAGTGGAAGATCAAATAGCCGCAGCAAAAAAATTAGGCGAGCAATCATATATAGATGAAAATCGGATAGGAATTTGGGGATGGAGTTATGGAGGTTTTATGTCTTCTAATTGTATATTTCAGGGAGGAGATACTTTCAAACTAGCTATTGCTGTTGCCCCTGTAACAAGTTGGCGTTTTTACGATACCATTTATACAGAGCGGTACATGACAACACCACAAGAAAACCCATCGGGCTATGATGATAATTCTCCCATTACGCATGTAAATAAGTTTAACGATAATAATCATTATTTACTTATACATGGTAGTGCAGACGATAATGTACACGTACAAAATACAATGCAACTTATAGAGGCTTTAGTACAAGCCAATAAAAATTTTGACTGGGCTATTTATCCAGATAAAAATCATGGCATTTATGGCGGCAATACGCGCTTGCACTTGTATAATAAAATGACAAACTATATTTTAAAAAATTTATAATAGAAATAGATGGCAACAACAAAAGTAAGTTCAGAAAAAGAGTTATTTGGACACCCCGTAGGGCTTTTTATATTGTTTTTTACAGAAATGTGGGAACGCTTTTCGTATTATGGAATGCGAGGAATATTAGTACTATATATGGCAACATCAGCTACTGCAATAGACCCAGGTTTAGGCTGGAGCAGTAAAGATGCCGTTTGGTTGTACGGGTGGTATACCATGCTGGTATATATTGCCGCGATACCAGGAGGCTGGGTAGCCGATAAATTTTTGGGACAGAAAAAAACGGTGATGCTAGGAGGATTATTACTGTGTTTTGGTCATGGTATATTAGCAATACCACAAGATTGGGCCTTTTTTACAGGACTCTTTTTTATCATTGTTGGTGTAGGAGGCTTAAAACCTAACATATCAACTATGGTAGGAGGCTTATATAAAGAAGGAGACATTCGTAGAGATAGCGGATTTACCATTTTTTATATAGGAATTAATATTGGTGCCTTTTTAGCCAGTATTTCTGTTGGTTTAGTAGCTTATTATTATGGCTGGCATTACGGATTTGGTCTTGCAGGAATAGGAATGTTAATAGGACAATTGGTATATATGTGGGGGCAAAGGTTCTTGGTAGGTGTAGGAGAATTTACAGGCGGATCCAAAGTATCTGCAGCAGAACGAGAAGCTGCAAAAAGACCTTTAAACAAAATAGAGAAAGATAGGATAATTGTACTTTTAATATCTTTTTTAATCATTATTGTTTTTTTCGGAGCATTCGAGCAAGCCGGAGGTTTAATGAATCTTTATACCGATGCTAAGGTAGATAGAACAATTAATTTATTATCTATAAAAGAAATTCCTGCCGCAGTATTTCAATCATTAAATGCAGGGTACATAATTATTTTTGGAACACTTATCGGAGGTTTTTGGTTATGGTGGAGAAAAAAAGGAAAAGAGTCTTCATCATTATTTAAAATGGCAATAGGAACCATTATTATGGGATTAGGCTATGTTTTCATGATGTTTGCTTCTAAAGAGGCAAGTGCAGAAGCTTTTGGTAAAGCCGCTATGATTTGGGTGTTTTTAGCCTACTTATTTCACACTATTGGTGAACTATGTACTTCCCCCGTGTCTTTATCATTCATCACCAAATTAGCCCCGATAAAATACGCCTCTATCATGATGGGTATTTACTTCGCAGCCACAGGTTTTGGAAATAAATTGGCAGGAAGTATAGGAGAAACTTCACAGCTAGAACCTTATAAAGGGCAAATGACAGTGAATAAGCAAGAGGTACTACCTTTTATGACTAAAGATTCCATCAAGGTTAAAAATAAAGATAAAAAAATAGTTACTATTTACGATTACCCAATTAATGAAGATAAAAACTTTAGCATAAAAGCTAATGTTTATCAGGAAAACGGAAAAGTAATCTATAAAGAAATTAAAAGCGATAAAATCTTGAATAACCTTTTTGCTTTAAATGAAGATAAAAAGGCAAACTCATCTAAATTGTTAGACGATTTAGTAGGAAACAACATAACCGAGAGTAACCCATACCATGCCAATATCATTTTCGAAAAGGATAAAGATAAAGCTCAAATTATCGAAAATAAAGGAGATGGAGAAAACTACCAAGTATCTTTCGTGCTAGAAGAAGACCAAAGCTCTCAAGAGTATAAAACATTCTTATGGCTAACTATTTTTACAGTAAGTTTTGGAGCCTTATTACTAATATTTCTTAAACGACTTAAAAAATTAACCCACGGCGCAGAAGAAAAGGAGTTAGAAGGCTTAGAAGCAGAAGGTTTTGAACTTGCAGACACAGAAATAAAAAACAAAAAATAAATTAACAGGTTATATTAAAATTATGGCAACAACGGATACAACTCAACACAGTGAGTTTTTTAAGAGTAAGGTGCTAGGTCACCCATCAGGTTTATTTGTACTCTTTTTTACCGAAATGTGGGAGCGTTTTTCCTTCTACGGGATGCGTGTACTACTTATCAACTTTTTAACTATGGCCGCTGTTGGCTATAACCCAGGTTGGGAGTGGAGTACAGAAAATGCAGGAGCACTTTTTGGAACTTATGCCATGTTGCTTTATATCACACCAATTATAGGGGGTGTTATTGCCGATAAATTTACTGGTTACCGTTGGGCGGTGGTTATTGGAGCAGTAATTATGACATTAGGCCATGCGGCTATGGCTATAGAAACAGAACTATGGCTGTATATAGGACTTGGCTTATTGGTAATAGGTACAGGTTTCTTTAAACCAACAATGACCTCTATTATTTCAGAAATGTATAAAGACCTTCCTAAAAAGAAGGATGGAGCTTATACCATTTTCTATATGGGAGTAAATGCAGGAGCATTTTTCGGGATGATGCTATGTGGATACTTAGCAGAACGCGTAGGTTGGTCTTGGGGATTCGGTCTTGCAGGAATATTCATGTTATTAGGAACACTGCAATTTTGGTTAGCAAAACCTCTATTCGGGAAAATAGGCGATGTACCTTCTAAAGAAGCAATAGCAGAACAAACTACTACCGAAAAAGAAGAAATAAAACGTAACCCGTTTACTTTAGTAGATAAAATACTAATTGTAATTACAGCTATAGTTGGTTTAGCCTATGCTATAAACGACCCATTATCAAAAATAGCAAACATAAACTTATTCCCTTTTGAACTTAGCGGAATAGAAGGGCAGTATATTGTCGTGTTAATAGGTTTAGCACTGTTTTTATACTTAGTAATAGGACGAATAAACCGTTACGCAACAATTGTAAGAAACAGAATGTATGCCGTAATTGTATTTGCCTTTTTTACCGTATTGTTCTTTTTAGGGTTTGAACAAGGAGCTACATCGCTCGTACTTTTTGCACGAGATTATATTAACCGAGAGCTTATAGGTAACGAAGCCATTATATTTAACATTGTTAATGCATTACTTACCATTGTACCGCTAATTATTATTACTTATGTATTGTTCCTTTTAGGAAAAAGAACATTTGCAAAAATTCCAGGATCAAATATTGTTTTAGCAGTATGTTTTGTAGGAATATGGGGTGTAGTGCTTTATATGCTTAACAGAGATTTTAACACAACAGCTTACGAAGTAGAGTTTACAGCACAAAAAGTAGCCGTAATCGATGAAGAAACAGGAAAACAAAAACTAACTAAAGCAGGAGATTTAGTTTGGGCAGAAATCCCTATTTCTATAGATCAAGATGCTTCTCAAGCAAAAGGAGAGGTTTTTTCTAAACGAATGATTATTGGAGAAGCGTTTAGCGACTTTAAAGTAGGAGAAGAAATAAACATCATCACCAAAGATGAAAACTATACCAAATTTGGCTACTTAACACCAGAACGTCTAGAAGGAGCAAAAACAAATGCAACAACTCTAGATAGAGATAGCGGAATTGTAAAAGCAACAGTTACCGAGGTGAAAAACCACTGGGTGGAAATAACAGCTTCATGGTTTAGTATCCTTAACTCTTTCTTTATTATTGCATTTGCAAGTGTGTTCTCTAAATGGTGGGAAAGCAAATACAACCCGTCGGCACCACAAAAATACGGTATTGGACTTATCCTACTAGCTTTAGGTTTTGGGATGCTAGCTTTTGGAACATTTGGTGTAGCAGAAGGCATAAAAGTAAGTATGATATGGCTTATCTTGGCTTACCTGTTCCATACTTTTGGCGAACTCTGTATATCGCCCGTGGGGCTTTCTTATGTAAGTAAATTAGTGCCCGCAAGGATGATAGCCTTTATGTTTGGAATGTGGTATTTAGCAATTGCTATTGGAAATAAATTTGCCGCTGTATTAGGAGGGCAATTAGAAAATATTAGAGAAGAATATTCCTTAACCACCTTCTTTTTAATATTTACCATTGTTCCAATTCTAGCAGGCTTGTTAATTATTTTTATCAATAAACCTATTAAGAAATTAATGAAGGGAGTAGAATAATAATTGTTTTTAGGTACGATTATTGTAATAAGTTAGACATGAAAAAAATAAGTATACTTTTAATTGCAATCCTGGCAAGTATTGGAGTTCAGGCACAGGAAATTAAGTGGATGAGCATGAATGAAGCCTTAGCGGCGCAAAAAGAAGCTCCTAAGAAAATTTTTATGGATGTATATACCACTTGGTGTGGCCCCTGTAAAATGCTTGACAGGAATACCTTTACCAATAAAGATGTTATTAAATACATCAATACACATTTTTATGCGGTAAAATTTAATGCAGAAGGAACAGAAGAAGTTGCTTATCAGGACTTTACCTATACAAATCCTAATTATAAAAAAGGACGTAAGGGTAGAAATAGTCAACACTTATTTGCTCACGCACTAAAAGTTTCGGGCTATCCAAGTATGGTTTTTTTCGACGAAGAGTCTAATGTAATCGCTCCAATAACAGGCTATCACACACCAGAAGAGTTAGAAATTTACCTGAAGATGATTGCTCAAGACGATTATAAAAAATTAACCACAAATGATGCCTGGGAAGCTTACCAAAAAAACTTTAAAGGTACATTTAGTAACTAAATAAAATAAGGTGTAAATCACCAAGAAAATTTCCAAGCTCCTTTTTCTCTTGTGTAGTAAAAAGGAGTTTTCTTTTTTCTGCAAGTTGTTTCCCAACGCTTAACGTAGGAGGTATAATTACTACCGTCGGCTATAATTTGTTTTGGTTTTAATTGCTTTAAAAGTTTATCTAAGTTTACTTTTGGAGATTCTCTAAGTAAAACATAATCTATTTTTATTCCATTAGGAATGGTATAATTAGCAGTGCTATCTACACAAAGTAAAAACTTGTTGTTAATTTTATAGATAGATTGTATCGGGGTTTTGGAAGTTCTTTTAATCCCCGATTGGTTTAAAAAACCTTCAAGTACATAGCTTAAACTATCGGTGCTACTGTATTGTAAATGCCTCTTTTTTTGTTCAAAAATAGCCGTGTTTTTACTTTTATGAAGGATGATAAATTGCTCAGATTTATACTGTTGAAGTTGGTGATTTCCTACACATATTAAAATAAAAAATAAGCTTATGCCAGAAGAATATAGAAATACTTTTTTTCTTAATTTAAAAAAGTAGTAAATACTTATTATTCCCACAAAACTTACAATGAGCATAGGCAAGTCAAAATAAATATTAGTAAAATGAAAAAAATCTTGCTTTCCAAAAAACGCAACACTATCTAATAAAAGCTGAACACAAAAAGCGTAAAAATCTGCTATAAATTCAGGTAAACTATTTGCTAAAGCTAATAAAAACACAAGAAGACTTATACCTATAAAAAGTCCTAAAAAGGGAACAATAAGTAGATTGCTAAATAAGAATAAACCAGGAAATTGGTGAAAATAGTAAAGAATTAAAGGAAACACTCCAAGCTGTGCCGAAAAGCTAACACATATTGTATCCCAGCCTAATTGTAAAAGCTTAAATTTAGAGTAAAACAATGGCCTAATTAAAGGTAAAAAGGCAACAATACTAATTACGGCACTATAGCTTAATTGGAAACCTACTTGAAGTAAAAGCTGCGGTTGATATAGCAAAAGGATAAAAAGTGACAAACAAAGCATATCTAGCGTTTTACCTTTGGTATTCATGCTAAGACCAATAGCTACACAAGAAAACATAATTACAGCCCTAGAAACAGATGGCGAAAAGCCTACTACAAAGGCGTAAGCCCATAAACAAAAAAGCTGCAAGCTTAAAGCTATATACCGCCCATATTTAAACCGATAGAAAGGAGAAAGCAAAAACCGTAAAAGCATTACAATAATCCCAATATGTAATCCCGATATGGCAAGAATATGAGCCAAACCCGCTTTAGAAAATTGTTGAGATATGCTCTTGTCTAAGGCTCTTTTTTGTCCCAGTAACATGGTTTTAATAATTGCTAATTGCGGCTGAGTAAAGTTGTATTGTTCTAATTTATTTTCAAGATGAGTTCTAAAATAATCGGCATAACTATAAATAGATTTTTTAGAATTTGTTGTTTGTATATGAGCGGGATGGGTGTAGAATATTTTATAAACACCTTTATCATTCATGTGCTTTTGGTAATCAAACCCAAAAGGATTAAGCAGCGGGTAGAAATTAGAAAAGTTGCCAACACCTGTTACTTGCGTGCCGCGAATAATTTTTTTAGGAAAACTGTCTTTTTTAATTTTTAAAAGAATTGAACCAGTAGCATTTTCGTTATTTGCTTCAATAACTTTAGCGATATAAGTTTGGTAGGAGCTACTTTCTTTTAATTCTTCTTTTATTTTTAATTTAACAGCAGCCGTTTCGGTTAAATTTCTATGTATATAATGCGTAGGTTTATATTGAGGAGAATGTAGCTTAGAGGTAAGAAATCCAAGTGCAATAAAGCACAGAAGTGCAATACAGCTAAAAAGATAATCTGTACTAAAAATAACTAGACTACGCCGGTACGCGACAACAAATAGCAGAATAACAAATGCCGCCCAATATATAGGTGCGTGACTAGTATTACTTGTTTGTAAGCCTAAAAAAACACCAATTACAAAAGCAATACTAAGGTAAAGTACAATGTTGTTCAGCAACTTCATGCTTAAAGTTACTGAAAATAAATTAATTACAATAAACTACGGGCTTGTACAAATGCTTTATTCCAATAGCGTTCGTTTATAGAAGAAATAATAACCCCTTGTGAAGTAGAAGAATGAATAAACTGAACGTTAGGCGATTTACTAACCACAATTCCAACATGGTTTATTCTTTTTCGGTTTTTCTGTGTGCTAAAAAATAACAAATCGCCTATTTGAGCTTGTTTTAGTTTAATACGCTTGCCACGTGTAGCCATTTCTCTAGAAACCCTGGGCATACCAATCCCTTCATTAAGGAAAGAAACATATACCAATCCAGAGCAATCCATACCTCTTTTGGTAGTTCCTCCAAATTTATATTTTGTTCCTAAAAAGCTTTTAGCATGTGTAGTTATTCTGTCTGCTTGGCTCGTGTTGCTGTAATTTGTTTGCGAGGTAGGGTTGTTTGCTTGTATTTTTTTACTTGTTCCGCAAGAGGTTACAGCAATTAATATTCCTATGAAAATAAAAGTTTTATAGATAAGTTTCATGTTTATAGGCTATGGGTTTAGGTTTTTGTAGATAAGTTTAGCTGTGTGTGTGCTGGCGCCAACTCCGCCTAATTTATCTTTTAATATTTTATATTCTTGTAGTAAAGTATTTCTGTGATCTGGATTTAAAAGCTTTTGTAATTCGTTGGTAAGGTTTTTCTCATTAAAATCATTTTGAATTAATTCTTTCACCACCTCTTTATCCATAATTAAGTTTACTAACGAGATATAATTGAGTTTTATAATGCGCTTTGCAATATGGTAAGAAATATAACTGCCTTTATAGCAAACTACTTCCGGGACGCTAAAAAGAGCGGTTTCGAGTGTGGCTGTTCCCGAGGTTACCATGGCAGCAGTGGCTACTTCTAGTAGGTTGTAAGTATCGTTCATTACCAAATGAATTTGATTTTTTTCCAAAAATGGCGTGTAGAATTCACGTTGTTGGCTAGGAGCTCCTGCAATTATAAATTGATAAGATGGGAAATGCTTTGTAACCTGAAGCATGGTGTTTAGCATTTTGGTAATTTCTTGCTTTCGGCTTCCTGGCAAAATCGCAATTATAGGTTTGTTAGGAAGCTTATGTTTTTCTATGAAATTAGCAAAACTAATGTGGGTTCTGTTGCTTATGGCATCAAGCAGAGGGTGCCCTACAAAATGTACTGGATAGTGGTGTTTTTTTTCGTAAAAATCTTTCTCGAAAGGTAATATTACGTACATTTCATCGATATCTCGTTTTATAGATTTAATTCTATTTTCTTTCCAAGCCCATATTTGTGGAGAAATATAATAATGTGTTTTATATCCTTGTTGTTTTGCCCATTTTGCTATTCTTAAATTAAAACCAGGGTAGTCTATAAAGATAATAGCATCGGGTTTATATGCTTCAATATCTTTTTTACATAATGAAATATTCTTAAAAATAGTACGAAGGTTAGCCAGTACCTCTACAAAGCCCATAAACGCTAAATCGTGATAATGCTTTACAAGGGTTCCGCCAACTTGTTGCATCAAATCGCCACCCCAAAACCTAAAATCAGCATGAGTGTCGGTTTTTTTTAAAGCTTTCATAAGGTTGGCTCCGTGTAAATCTCCAGAAGCTTCGCCTGCAATTAAGTAGTATTTCATTGATTCTAAATTTCTTTACATTAACTAATTGTGTAAGGCTAATTTGTTTATGCCTGTAATAAGCGTTAAATTATTTTTGTAATAATAATAACTAAGGCAGCAAAAATACTGGCAATAAGTACACCTCGGCTACGATAGGGTTTGTTTTTTCTCAAGAACACAAAAAACGGAAGGAAGTTAAGGATGGCGCCAAGAGAAATAATACTGCCAAGATAACCCTCTTCGTAACTTATTTCGAGTGTTGTTGTGAGTCCGTATTTAGAAAATGCAGAAATGTAAATAAACATTCCAACAAGGTTGGCAGCAATTCCAACAATAAAGCCTATAAAAATCTCTTTTTTAATCATTTAAGTTCCAGTTTTCTAGTTCTTTTATGGTTTTGTGAGCGGTTAAATCAAATTGTATTGGTACAACCGATACATAACCATTTGCCAAGTTATATTCATCGGTATCGGTGCCTTTATCTTCGTTGATAAAACTTCCTGTTAGCCAATAATAGTCGCGTCCTTGCGGATTGGTACGTTTATCAAATTTTTCTACCCAATGTGCTTTAGCTTGTCTGCATATTTTTATTCCTTTTATTTCCTCTTTAGGTAATTTAGGGAAGTTTACATTAAGCACAACACCTTCTGGGAGTCCGTTTTTTAAAACTTCTTCAGTGATACGTTTAACATAAGCTGTTGTAGGTTCAAAATCTGCTGCTAACGAATAGTCTAGTAAAGAAAACCCAATAGCAGGGATTCCTTCTGTACCAGCTTCTACGGCTGCACTCATGGTTCCAGAATAGATAACGTTTATCGAGGAGTTTGAGCCGTGATTAATTCCGCTAACACAAATATCAGGTTTACGGTGTAAAATTTCTTGTTTAGCAATTTTTACACAATCGGCAGGTGTTCCCGAGCAGCTGTATTCTTTATGGTTTTCGTTTTCATTTACAGTAATTAAATCGCAATACAGGTTATCGTTAAGTGTAATGGCATGCCCCATACCGCTTTGCGGGCTATCTGGAGCTATGACTACAACATCGCCAATTTCTTTCATAATTTTAATAAGGTGGCGTATTCCTGGAGCGGTAATACCGTCATCGTTGGTAACTAATATAAGTGGCTTTTCGTTCTTCATCATTAAAAAATTATAGCAGCTAAAATAAACAAATTAATAGAGAAAATCTTTTAGATATAAGCGAAGCTTAAAAAGGTTTAGGTATATTTTAATAAATGGAATAAAAAAAAATAGTACTTTTAGAAATTTGAGTAAAACTTGTGTATTTGGCACAATTTTAGGATACTTGTTTTTAAAGATACTTGATAATGAAATTTTATAAATTTATGAAAAGCAATTATAAACTCTTTTTATTAGTTTTAGTTTTAGCAGTAGCTTCTTGCAGCTTTACTTCTAATAAAATAGACGCTAACGGAGATAAAGATGAAGTACTATTAGAGCTAATTACGTTTGTTATTAATAAAGGGCATTATAATCCAAAATTAATCGATAAGGAGTTTTCAGAAAATGTATTTGATAATTATTTAAATGCTATAGATTCTCGCAAACGTTTTTTCTTGGCTAAAGATGTTGAAGAGTTTTCGGTGTTTAGAGATAAATTAGACGAAGAGATTAAAAACCACAAACTAGATTTTTTTAAATTAACCTACGGAAGGTTACAAGAACGCATCGCAGAATCTCGCCTGTTTTATCAAGAAATTTTAGCCAAACCTTTTGATTTTGCTAAAGAAGAAAACATATCTACCGATTATGAAAATATGGAATACGCTACGAGTAAAGCCGATTTGAAAGAGCATTGGCGTAAACAATTAAAATTTTCGGTTTTAGGAAATTACTACGACTTAAAGAAGGATGAAGAAAAACAACAAGAAAAAGACGAGAATTATACTCCAAAAACAGACGAAGAATTAGAGAAAGAAGCTCGTGAAGCTACAAAAAATTCGTACGATGAGTTTTATGATTTAAACGATGATTTAAAACGAAAAGATTGGTTTTCGGTTTACATCAATACCATTGTAGAGGAGTTTGACCCGCATACCTCATATTTTGCTCCAAGAGATAAAGAACGTTTCGATATCCAGATGTCGGGGAGCCTAGAAGGAATAGGAGCACGGCTTCAGAAAAAAATGGATAACATAAAAATAATAGGAATTATTTCTGGAGGACCCGCATGGCGAAATGAGCAATTAGAAGTTGGCGATTTAATTCAGAAAGTAAAACAAGAAGATGAAGAAGAGGCCGTTAGCATTATCGGAATGCCGCTAGAAGATGCCGTACAACTAATTAAAGGCCCAAAAGGAACCAAAGTAACCTTAACCGTAAAAAAAGTAGATGGCACCATCGAAGATATTACGCTCGAACGTGATATAGTAGAGATTGAAGAAACTTATGCGAAATCTACAACTGTAGAAAAAGAAAACCACACCTATGGATTAATCAATTTGCCAAGTTTTTATTTCAATATGGAAGATGCGAAGGAACGTAACGCAGCATCTGATATTAAAGAAGAAATTATCCGCCTGAAAAAAGAAAACATAGAAGGTCTGGTAATCGATTTACGTAATAATGGAGGTGGCTCTCTAGCAACAGTAATAGAAATTGCGGGGATGTTTATTGAGCAAGGACCTGTTGTACAAGTTAGAAGCGGTAACGGAAACAGAGAAACACTTCGAGATAAAAACAAAGAAATACTTTGGGACGGTCCCCTAGTTATTCTAGTAAACGAGTTGTCGGCATCTGCTTCAGAAATTTTAGCAGCCGCTATGCAAGATTATGAGCGTGCTATTGTAATAGGAAGTAAACAAACCTACGGGAAAGGAACAGTACAACGCGTAATGGATTTAAATAGCTTTTTACGAAATAGTAATCTTGGCGATATGGGAGCTTTAAAAATTACTATGCAAAAATTCTATCGTATTAATGGAGGTTCTACTCAATTGGAAGGCGTAAAAAGCGATGTTGTAGTTCCAGACCGCTATAGCTATATAGATGTGGGAGAAAAAGATATGAATAACCCGTTGCCTTGGGATCAAATACAGCCTGCAAAATATGAAAAATGGAAAGGTTATAGCGATTTTAAAGAAACCATCGCGCAGAGTATAAAAAGAATGGCAGAAAGCAAGCAATTACGATTAATAGACGAAAGTGCACGTTGGATTAAAAAACAACGAGACGAAACAACATACGCATTAAGTTATGAGGCTTTTAAAATAGATACCGAAGCTCGTGAAAAACAGGCTAAACATTTTGAAAAGATAGATGATTATGAAACTAACTTAAGCTTTAAAAGCCTTCCTTACGAGATTGCGCTAATGAAAACAGATTCAACACTTACCAAAAAGAGGGAACGTTGGCATACCAGTTTAAGCAAAGATGTTTATGTAGAAGAAGCCGTAAATGTACTTAATGATTTATATATTCATAAAAAAACATCTAAAATGGCAGGAGCAAGACCTTAATTAGCTTTATGCAAACAAGAAGTTCTCAATCTTTATCACAATTAGCGCTCCAAAAGTTTAAAAAAAACTTTTGGGGCGTTTTGAGTTTCTGGTTTATTATTGCTTGTGCTGTAATCGCTATTTTTGCTTATGCTTTGGCACCAGATAAAACAATGTATGCTAACCAAATGCACTTGCCTATACACTCTAAGCCGCCAGGGTTTCAGGTGCAAATGCTAGAAGTTCCTCAGAGAAAACACATAGAGCAATCTTGGTTTAGTAAAACACTATCAGGTGATAAAAATCCAAAATTGCAAATCCCTGTTCAATCGTATGAATTTTTAAACGATAGCTTAAAGATTATTCCGTATAACACAGATAAGCTGCAAACAGCACCTGTTTTTTATTCCTTGCCTGAGGTTTTCTCATCGGATGATAAGGCATTTGTAAAGGATAAATTTATAAGTAAAAAAACATTTGTATTAGGAACCGATAAATATGGCCGGGACTTACTTAGTAGGCTGCTTGTTGGTACTCGAATTTCTTTTTCTATTGGTTTTGTAGCTGTTTTTATATCGCTATTTATAGGCGTTTTTTTAGGGGCTTTTGCAGGATATTTTGGCGGGAAAGTAGATGCCGTAATCATGTGGCTTATCAATGTAGCATGGTCTATTCCTACATTACTGCTCGTAATCGCCATTACGCTAGCAATTGGGAAGGGCTTTTGGCAAGTTTTTATTGCTGTTGGGCTTACCATGTGGGTAGAGGTGGCACGAGTTGTAAGAGGACAAGTACTTGGGTTAAAAAAATTACAATATGTAACGGCAGCAAAAGCACTAGGGTTTGGGCATTTGCGTATTATTAGTAAACATATATTGCCTAATATTATGGCGCCTGTAATTGTTATTTCTGCAGCTAATTTTGCGGCAGCAATTCTTATCGAGAGCGGATTGAGTTTCTTGGGGATAGGGGCGCAGCCTCCTATTCCTAGCTGGGGAGGAATGATAAAAGACCATTACAGTTATATTATTTTAGGAAAAGCCTATTTAGCTTTAATCCCAGGCGTGGCCATTATGAGTCTTGTGATGGCTTTTATGCTTTTTGGAAATGCACTTCGGGATGCTTTGGATGTAAAAAATTAATAATTATCTTTAACTTAAAAATACCAGATGAGTTCTATTTTCACTAAAATCGTACAGGGAGAAATACCTGCTTATAAAATCTTAGAGAATGATGATTTTCTTGCTTTTCTAGATGTTAGACCTAATGCTAAAGGACATACGCTTTGTATTCCTAAAAAAGAAGTAGATAAAATATTTGATCTCGAAGAAGATACTTATTTAGCGCTAATGGCTTTTTCTAGAAAAGTAGCCAAAGCGATAGAAAAAGCTATTCCGTGTAAACGTGTAGGGATGGCCGCTGTAGGTTTAGAAGTTCCGCATGTTCATGTACACCTTATTCCTCTTAATGAAATGAACGATATGAATTTTGCTCAACACATGGCCTTATCGGAAGAAGAGTTTAAAGAAGTGGCAAGGTTAATTAAAAATCAGCTTTAAGCTATTTTTTTATTTTAATCTCGAAGGTTGTGCCTTGTTGAGGCTCGCTTTTTAGGACTTTTATCTTGCCCTTGTGGTATTCTTCTACAATGCGTTTGGTAAGAGAAAGCCCTAAGCCCCAACCGCGTTTTTTAGTTGTGAAACCAGGTTTAAAAATAGAGTTAAAATCTCTTTTCGGGATACCTTTTCCGTTATCTTTAATAAGTAAGAAAACCCAATCTTGGTTTTCTGTGATTTTAAGTTCTATAAAACCTCTTCCTTTTACGGCATCTATGGCATTTTTAACTAAGTTTTCTATCGCCCAACTAAAAAGTTGCGGGTTGAGGTTTACCCATATAGGATGCTCTGGGAGGATTAATGAGAATTCAATTAATTTGGAGCTTCTTGCCGTTAAGTAATTGTAGGTGTTTTGCGTGGCTTCTATAAAGTTAGAACGGTGCAGCTCTGGTAAAGAGCCTATTTTTGAAAACCTATCGGTTATAATTTGTAAACGGTCTATGTCTTTTTCCATTTCTGTAACATAAGAAGCGGGAATATTTTCTGTTTTTAATAATTCTATCCAGCCTACTAACGAGGATAAGGGAGTGCCTATTTGGTGTGCCGTTTCTTTTGCCATTCCTGCCCAAAGCTTATTTTGTTCGTTAGATTTTTCTGTGGTATAGAAATAATATAAAATGGCTAAAAACAGTAGGATGATTACTAAAACTATAAGCGGAAAAAGTTTTAATTTATTAAGAAGTTTTGAGTTGCCGTAGTAGATAATGTGTATTAGTTCTTTGTTTTCTTTAATTTCTATTGGGGTATATTCAGAGGAGAATTTGGTAGCAAGGTTTTTTATTTTTTTGTCTGAATTCACTTTGTTTTGAGCAATGTTTCTGGTAGAGTAAGTATCTTCCTTTACAAAGTAGATAATCATAGGAGTTGTATTGTTTTCTACCAAAACAGATAATTTGTCGGGGTCATTAAAATCACTTTTTGCTATTTCTGAAAACGTGTTTACCCAAATTTTCATTTTCAGTTGTTCTTCTTGCTTTAGCTTGTTGTAAAAAATGCTCATATTCCAGATAATAAGTCCAATAATACTCACCGAGGAGCAAATAATAAAAGCTTTGATAAACTTGGCTTGAGAGAAGAAGCGCATCTGGATATTTTTATAATTAAAGGTACAAAATTATTCATAATTAATCTTTCGTTTATATTTTTCATTCCTTTTTTGATTAATTACCTTTGCCAAAATCGTAAAAAACTATGTTTACAATAACGCCTTCAGAAATTTCTACTCAAAAGCTGTATGGTTTTTTGGTAAGTACTATTGGTCCAAGACCAATTGCTTTTGCGAGTACGATTAGCAAAACAGGAGAAGTAAATTTAGCGCCATTTAGCTTTTTTAATATGGTAAGTGCAAATCCGCCAACACTTATGTTTTCTCCTTTAAGCAGAATTGCCGATAATACAGAAAAAGATACGCTTAAGAATATAAAAGAAACACAGGAGGTAGTTATTAATATGGTAAATTATGCCATGGTGCATCAGATGTCTTTATCAAGTTGTAATTTTGCCCCTACGGTGAATGAGTTTGAAAAAGCAGGCTTTAGCATGGAAGCCTCGGAAGAAGTAAAACCTTATCGGGTAAAAGAAGCTCCGGTGCAATTAGAATGCAAGGTGAGTAATGTGGTAAATTTAGGAAGCCACGGTGGTGCGGGAAACATAGTAATATGTGAAGTGGTAAAAATCCATATCGCAGAAGCGTTCTTAACAGCCGATGAAAAAATAGATCAACACAAGCTAGATTTAGTAGCGCGTATGGGCGGAAACTGGTATACTAGGGCTAAAGAAGGAATGTTTGAACTTCCTAAACCAATTAGCGCTATAGGTATGGGGATAGATATTTTGCCAGAAGGTATAAAAAACAGTACGGTTTTTACTGGGAACAACCTAGGGCAGTTGGCAAGTTTAGAAAAAATGCCAAGCTTGCAAGATGCCACAGATTTTATAGAAAACTCGGAATTTAAAGACCTTATAGAAAACAGATCTACAGTGCAAATTCACCAGAAAGTACAAGAGTTACTTCAGGATAATGATGTAGAAAAGGCTTGGAATATTTTAGTAGCGTATCATAAAAAATAACAAATATGGAAATACAAGGAACAATAAAAAAAATAGACGAAACCAAAACATACGGAAATAACGGGTTTAGAAAAAGAGAGGTGGTAATTACTACACAAGAGCAGTACCCACAGTTTTTATTGGTAGAGTTTGTTCAAGATAAATGCGATTTATTAAACGCATATCAAGTAGGTCAGGATGTTAAAATAAGCATTAACCTTAGGGGTAGAGAATGGGTAAACCCACAAGGAGAAACAAAATATTTTAACTCTATTCAAGGTTGGCGCATAGAAAATTTAAGCCAATCTAACGCGGGAGGAGAGATGCCGCCAATGCCTCCTGTAGACCAATTTGAGCCAGCAGATGATTTAAATGCAGGGGATAATGACGATTTACCTTTTTAAAACAAAAAATAATTTTTATAAAAAGATAACGGCTGCTATTAAGTAGCCGTTTTTTAATTTTGTAATAACCAGAAATATTAAGTTTTTCACCTATGGTTTATACCCTTACAGACGAGTTGATTTTTCCTCCAGCTCATTTAGCTACACACGACGGATTATTAGCTATAGGCGGTGATTTATCGGTAGAGCGGTTAATATTAGCTTATCATTCAGGAATTTTTCCTTGGTTTGAGGAAGAAAGCCCTTTGCTTTGGTGGAGCCCAGACCCAAGAATGGTTTTGTATCCCGAGCAGTTGAAAATTTCTAAAAGCATGAAAAAGCTTATCCGTAATAAGGCGTTTAAGGTAACCATTAATAAAAGTTTTACAGAAGTGATTTCTAATTGTGCACAGGTGAAACGAAAAGATCAGGAGGATACTTGGATAACTACCAATATGATTAACGCTTATTGTGAATTACACGAGTTGGGTTGGGCACATTCTGTAGAGGTATGGGATGTTAACGAGAAACTAATAGGAGGCTTGTATGGTATCTTGTTAAAAGATAAAGGCGTATTTTGTGGAGAGAGTATGTTTACCCATGTAAGTAATGCTTCTAAGTATGGTTTTATTAGTTTTGTGCAATATTTACATCAAGAATATAATATAAAGCTGATAGATTGCCAAGTCTATACAAAGCACTTAGATAGTTTAGGAGCAAAAACAATACCTAGAGCAAAGTTTCTCTCTTTTTTATAAACTAAGGCTAAGCCCTGTGAGTAAAAAAAGCTCTGTTTTAGGGGTTTGTGTATAGTTTCTGTAGCGGTATTCTAGTCCAAATTTAAATTTTGTGTTAGATGAAATTTGATAACTTAGCGAAGAGTTTAAACGCTGTCCAAGGCTTGGTTTTTCTTCTTTACCCATTTCAAAAACACTTTCTGTACTAAGGCTTAACGAGAACTCTTTAACATCAGAGCGCTGTCCGTTTAATGGGATGTCTACCAGAAAACGATAGCGAAAGCGGTGCGTAGTACGCTCTCGAAATCTTTGTGCAATACGAAAACGGTGAGAGGCTTTAAGATTTTTGATTTTTGTGCTGTAACTATATTGTTCCACCAAACGCACTTCGTTGTCTTTGTGCTCATCAAACATCTCTATAAACCGGTAACGGATACCTGCTGTTATTTTTCCGTATAGCCCAACACTTAAGCTTGTGTATTGTGCTAGTTCTATATGTTTTATTTCGGCATTAAATTCCTCTTTTTGATAGAGTATATCTCGGTTTGCGATAGTGAAATTATAACTCCAAGGACTTTCCGACTTTATGTTTAAAGAAACACTAGGTTCGGCAAAGCCTGTAAATTTTTTTTGAGCGTGTAGCTGATAAGTGAAACTACCTAATAAAAAAATACTAAATACTAATAAATTTTTAGTGTAAGTGAGTATCATGAGCGTAGTCTGTAATTTTTCTATGGTTTTTGTAACTGCCTAAGCTGTCAAAAAGTACTTCACAACGCATTGTTTCTTCTTTTGTTTTTAGCTTTATAATAATTTCATAGTTTACTTTGCTGAAATTATTCTTTTTTAATGCTTGTTTTAGTACTTCTTGTTGATTAGTAGAAGAAGTGTTTACATATTGTGCCTGTATGCGCTCTATTTTATAACGGTCGCAGCGTTCTGAAATCTGATTTTTAATGTTTTTCAAAACCTCTTTAGGGATCTCTCTTTCTTTTATTTCTACTTCTATATCCTCTAATTCTCCTAAAGTATTAAACTCTATGCTATAAGTTTTTCGGTGTATTTTTAATTTAGCTTCATAGCTTTTTTTATCACCGTCAATCTCTTTATAGTAGCGTTTTGTTTTGTTTTCAGTTAGGCTTTTTTGCGACAGGAACAAACGAGCTTTTTCGGGCATTTGTTCTATATGTATACGCTCCTCTTTTTCTAATTTTACTTCTTGTGCAATAGTACTCAAACTTAAGCTAAAAAGCAGTAATAAACTTAATTTTTTCATAACAATTAATTAACTTTTATGAGTTTTTGGTGTTTGAAACAAGAAACCTCATGGTCGTTTACCATTCCGGTAGCTTGCATAAAAGCATAGGTAGTGGTGGCTCCCATAAACTTTATTCCTCGTTTTTTTAAATCTTTACAAAGTTGATTGCTCAAAGGGGTTTTGTTTGGAGCCTTTTTGTAATCTGTAATGTTGCTGTTAATAGGTGTGTGGTTTACAAAAGCCCATAGGTAATTACTAAAACTTGTAAATTCTTTTTGTATGGCTAAAAATATTTTAGCATTATTTATGGTTGCTTCTATTTTTTTTTGATGGCGTATAATGTTTTCATTTTTAAGTAGTTCCTTTGTTTTGTTTTCTGTATAGTTGGCTATTTTTGTAGCGTCAAAATCATCAAAAGCAGCCCTAAAGTGTTCTCGTTTTCGTAGAACAGTAATCCAACTTAAACCTGCTTGAAAACTTTCTAAAACAAGAAATTCAAACAGCTTTTTGTCATCGTATAAAGGTACTCCCCACTCATTATCGTGATAATTTTCATAAAGAGAATCTCCTTCGCACCAACCGCATCTTTTCATACTTTTATTTTGTAAATTTATACCGAAAATACTAAGATTTTTATTTTAATCATATACCTAAATATAAAATAACCTTATGGAAACATTGGCTTTAAATGCGCTTATTGAAACAGCGGCAAAAACTGCTTATTCTTATAATGAATATAGGGAAATGACGTCTAATTTATTAGCACAAGGAAAGGTAACAGGCACAGAGCAGTCTGAGGATTTGTTGGCTTATGGAGAACTTAATGAACGCCGTATGCAACGCTGGGAAAAAACCTTAAAAATAACAGAGGAAGATCAAAAACGGATGAAATCTTTTTCTGGAGATATGCTATGGTTGGTAATCTCTGAAAGCTGGTGTGGAGATGCAGCACATAATCTGCCTGTAATAAATAAACTGGCTGATTTAAACCCTGCCATTAACTTGAAAGTGGTTTTGAGAGATGAGAATCTAAACTTAATGGATGAATTTTTAACCAATGGAGGGAGGTCTATTCCTAAACTTATTTTATTTGATACCAAGGCTGAAAAATTGCTAGGAACATGGGGGCCAAGACCAGAGGAAGCCACTCGTTTGGTACTAGACTACAAAGAAAAGCACGGAAAAATAGACGAGCAGATAAAAGAAGATTTACAACGTTGGTACAATAAAGATAAGGGGCAGTTGCTTATTACAGAAGTACTTAAAATATTAGGGGTTTAATTTATTTTGGTAACTGGTTGCTAAAGGTTTCTAGTGTTAAGGCATTAGAGACTAAAAAATCTCCAATTTTTGTGCGGCGTAATGCAGATAGGTGTGCGCCGCTTTTTGTTGCTTTTCCAAAGTCGTGAGCTAAACTTCTTATATAAGTACCTTTGCTACAGGTTACTTCGAAAGAGATTTCTGGGAGTTGAATTTTACTTAGTGTAAAGTCAGAAATCTCTACCTTACGGGCTTCAATTTCTACATCTTGCCCTTTGCGTGCATATTCATAGAGTCTTTTTCCGTCTTTTTTTAAAGCCGAGAAAACAGGAGGATATTGAGAAATCTCTCCTATGAAATTTTGTGTGGCTTCATGTAATAAATCTGCATGAAGATGAGCGGTAGGGTAATGCTGGTCAATTTCGGTTTCTAAATCATAAGAAGGAGTGGTTGCTCCCATTGTAAATGTTCCTGTGTAGGTTTTTATTTGTCCTTGTAATTCAGGAATTTTTTTGGTGTATTTTCCTGTGCAAATAATAAGTAATCCTGTGGCTAGGGGGTCTAATGTGCCAGCATGCCCAACTTTTATTTTTTTTATTCCGTAAGTTTTTCTAATAAGCCAACGCACTTTGTTTACCAATTGAAAAGATGTCCAATGTAAAGGTTTATCAAAAAGTAAAATCTGACCGTTTTTAAAATCTTCTTCTGTAAAATAACTCATTATATAAAACTTACCGATAGGGCAATTACTCCTACAATTAAACAATAGATGGCAAAATAAGTAAGTTTGCTATTGCGTACTAGTTTTATCATCCAAGTACAGGCTAATAATCCTGCTATAAAAGCAGCTATAAAGCCTACAATTAAGGCGCTTGTATTTCCTGTATGGGTTAAATCTCCGCTTAAAATATCCTTTGCTATTTTTCCTAAAATAAGGGGTACAACCATTAGGAAAGAAAAACGTGCCGCTTTGGTTTTATCGTTACCTAGAAGTACAGAAGTAGAAATTGTGGCTCCACTACGAGAAATACCAGGTAACATGGCAATGGCTTGGGCAATTCCTATTACAAAGGCATTAGAAGTAGATACAGGTTTTAGGGTGTTTTTTGCTTTATCGGCAAGCCATAATAATACTGCTGTGATAATAAGCATCCCACCAACTAGGGCGATGCTTCCTCCAAATAAGCTTTCTAATTGTTTTTCAAAAAGCACCCCGATAACTGCTGCAGGAATCATCGAGATGATAATTTTTAAAGCAAATTGTGTTTCTTCGTTCCATTTAAACTGAAATAAGCCTTTAAAAATCTGATAGATGTCTTTTCTAAAAATTACTATGGTACTCAATGCAGTTGCAAAGTGCATTACTACAGTAAATAACATAGATTCTTCTGGGATGCTGTTATCGCCCAGAATAGCTTTTCCTAATTCTAAATGCCCACTAGAAGAAACGGGTAAAAATTCGGTTAGGCCTTGTATAATGCCTAAAACCAATGCGTCTACTATATTCATTAATTGTTTTTCTTGTCTGGATGTGTTAAAATAGCATAAACTTCGATACCAAATCCTAAAAGAATTAGCATAGGCGCAAGCCTAATGCGTTGCCAGTT
Organism: Mesonia hippocampi; assembly: GCF_014197445.1. Classification (GTDB taxonomy): domain Bacteria; phylum Bacteroidota; class Bacteroidia; order Flavobacteriales; family Flavobacteriaceae; genus Mesonia; species Mesonia hippocampi. The sequence continues at coordinate 139,496 of NZ_JACIFO010000006.1, forward strand.
GTATATTTCGGGGTTAAAAACATTAGGGTCATTGCTTCCGCCTCCGGTCATTAATAAAAAACCTAAAGCAATAACACCTAGCCCTATTAGCATGAATTGATAGTTTCTTTTCCCGAAAATAAAAGTTTCTTTATGGTGCTGATTGTTATTTTTATTTCGTTTTTGTTCTCCCATGGTAATTGCTGTTTATTAGATACAAATATAAAACTCTTATAGGAATTAATTTGGTTGTCTTAGTAGTAGAGTTCGTCTGTTTTTAGGTTTAAAAAGCGTTGCGTGGCAAAGAAGGTGCTTACCCAGGTAATTAAAATACCTAATAGTAAAATACTCATAAAAATTAAACCGATAAGGAGTTGGTCTTTTAGTAATTGAAGCTCAGGAAAACTTTTGTTGATGTAATACAAAACTCCTGCCATACCTAAAAAAGCTAAAAAAGCACCAAAAATACCAAGCCTTATGCTTTTCCAAATAAAGGGTTTACGGATAAAGCTTTTAGTTGCGCCTACCATTTGCATTGTTTTTATGGTAAAACGTTTTGCGTAGATGGATAACCGGATGGAGCTGTTAATTAATAAAACAGCAATGAATAGAAAAATAGCACTTATTACCAGTACCCAGAAACTTATTCGCTTAATATTATCGTTTAACAAAGCAATTAGTGGTTTGTCGTAAGCTACTTCATCTACAAAATTTTTGTTGCTTAGATCTTTAGCAATTTCGGCTACTTTCTCTGCAGATACATAATCTGCTTTCATATAAATGTCTATAGAGTTTTGCAGCGGGTTATAGCCTAAAAAATCCATAAAATTTTCTCCGATTTCTTTAGCATGGGTTTTTGCAGCTTCTTCTTTAGAAACAAAATGAGTGCTTTTGGTGTACTCTGCCATTGCTAGACTTTTTTCCAGCTGATTGATTTCAACCTCTTTAGCGGTGTCTTTAAAGTATACTGTCAAAGCAATTTGTTCCTTAAAATGGTCGGCTACTTTTTTGGTGTTAAGCACCAATAAACCTAACAATCCTAATAAAAAAAGCACTAACCCGATACTTAGAATTACCGATATGTAAGACGAAATTAAACGTCTTTTTTGATATTTATCAAAAGAAGAACTCATATAAAAGCATAGATTTTTTGTAAAAATAAAAAAGTAAATGAAACTCTTTCGTTTAAAACGTTTAAACTTTTCACTTTCGTACATTAATAGTATTTTAGCCGTTTAAATTAGCCTAAAGCGAAGTAAATACATTTTGTATGAGTTATAATTTTAGTCAGATAGAAGCCAAATGGCAAAAATATTGGTCGGAAAACAATACATTTAAAGCCAGTAACCATAGTGATAAAGAAAAGTATTATGTGTTAGATATGTTTCCATATCCATCGGGAGCAGGATTACATGTTGGGCATCCGTTAGGCTATATAGCAAGCGATATTTATGCTCGATATAAACGCCATAAAGGTTTTAATGTATTGCATCCACAAGGTTATGATTCATTCGGCTTACCCGCCGAGCAGTATGCCATCCAAACAGGTCAGCATCCTGCAGTTACTACAAAGGTTAATATTAATCGTTATCGTGAGCAGCTCGATAAGATAGGTTTTTCGTTTGATTGGAGTAGGGAAGTGCGTACTTCCAAGCCGTCATATTATAAATGGACACAATGGATATTTAGTAAACTCTTTGAAAGCTGGTATGATAAAAAGCAAGATAAAGCAAGAGAGATTTCTACCTTAAAAGAAATTTTTAAGAAAGAAGGAAATGTAAATGTCGCTGCTGTTACAGAAGAGGATATACCTTTATTTACCGCAGAAGAATGGATAAACTATCAACAAACAGAACAAGAAAAAATACTGTTGAAATACAGGTTAGCATACCTTGCAGATACCGAGGTTAACTGGTGTCCTGCCTTAGGAACCGTTTTAGCAAACGATGAGATTGTAAACGGTGTCTCAGAACGTGGTGGCCATCCTGTAGTGAGAAAGAAAATGAAGCAATGGAGTATGCGAATTTCGGCTTATGCAGAGCGTTTATTACAAGGTTTAGAAACGATAGACTGGAATGAAAGCTTAAAAGAAAGTCAACGCAATTGGATAGGAAAATCTGTAGGAGCGCAAGTAACCTTTAGTGTAAAAAATTCAGAAAGCACAATAAATGTGTTTACTACACGTCCAGATACTATTTTTGGTGTTACTTTTATGACGTTAGCGCCAGAGCATGAATTGGTTTCTAAAATTACTACTGCCGAACAAAAAGAAGCGGTAGAAGCCTATAAAACCGCCACTGCAAAACGAAGTGAGCGTGACCGTATGGCAGATGTAAAAACCATTTCTGGGGTATTTACAGGGGCTTATGCCGAGCATCCGTTTACCAAAGAGCCTATTCCTATTTGGATAGGAGATTATGTGTTGGCTAGTTATGGAACGGGAGCTGTTATGGCGGTTCCCTGTGGAGATCAGAGAGATTATGATTTTGCAAAACATTTTGATATCCCCATAAAAAATATTTTTAAGGATGTTGATATTTCAGAAGCAGCCCATACCAATAAAGAGGGAAGCGTTATTTCAAATTCAGACTTCTTAACAGATTTACCTTATAAAAAAGCTATAAAACAAGCTGTTTATCAGATAGAACAAGAAAAAATAGGAGAGAAACAAACCAATTACCGTTTGCGAGATGCGGTGTTTAGCCGTCAGCGCTATTGGGGAGAGCCTTTTCCTGTATATTATAAAGAAGGATTACCGCAAATTATTGCACAAGAACATCTTCCGATAGAGCTTCCTGAAGTCGAAAAGTATTTACCTACAGAAGAAGGAGAGCCGCCTTTAGGGAGAGCCGATTGTTGGGCGTGGGATACCAAAAATTATAAGGTAGTAGAGAATACGTTGGTAGATAACCAAACAATATTTCCGCTAGAATTAAATACCATGCCTGGTTGGGCAGGTAGTTCGTGGTACTTTTTCCGTTATATGGAAGATGAACAACGCCAGGAAGTTTTTGCTTCGAAAGAAGCCTTAACTTATTGGCAAAACGTAGACCTGTATATTGGAGGAAGTGAACATGCAACAGGACATTTGCTTTATGCACGTTTTTGGACTAAATTTCTTAAGGATATAGGGCTTGTTCCTGTAGAAGAGCCATTTAAAAAGCTTATTAACCAAGGGATGATTCTTGGCGAAAGTGCTTTTGTTTATCGTATAGAAGGAGAAAATAAGTTTGTTACATTCTCCAAGAAAGAGGCGTATAAAACACAAGAAATTCATGCCGATGTTGCTTTTGTAAATGCAGCTAATGAGTTGGATATTGAAGCTTTTAAAAACTGGAGACCAGAATTTAAAGATGCTGCTTTTATCACCGAAGACGATGGGAAATATATTGTAGGGAAAGAGGTCGAAAAAATGTCTAAATCTAAATTCAATGTGGTAAACCCAGATGATATTTGTGAAGACTACGGCGCAGATACCTTACGCATGTACGAAATGTTTTTAGGGCCTTTAGAGCAAGCAAAACCATGGAATACCGCAGGAATTACGGGGGTGCATAACTTCCTTAAAAAACTGTGGAAACTATATCATGACGGAGAGCGTTTTGCTGTAACCGATGCAGAAGCATCAAAAGAGGCGATGAAAACCTTACATAAAACCATAAAAAAAGTAACAGAAGACATCGAAAGTTTTAGTTTTAATACTTCGGTTTCTACCTTTATGATTGCCGTGAATGAGTTGAGTGCTCAAAAATGTAAAAGTAGAGCAGTATTAGAACCATTAGCGATTTTAATTTCGCCTTACGCACCACATATAGCAGAAGAGTTATGGCAGAAATTAGGACATAACGAGAGCGTAACTACAGCTTTATACCCTGTTTATGAGGAGAAATATTTAAAAGAAGATAGTAAAACTTATCCGATATCGTTTAACGGGAAAACTAGGTTTACCTTAGATTTAGCTTTAGACTTATCGAAAGAAGAAATTGAGAAGATAGTAATGTCTGATGAGCGAACTCAGAAACAATTAGATGGAAGAACACCTAAAAAGGTAATTGTTGTGCCAGGGAAAATAGTAAATATTGTAGGCTAAACATTAAATTGTTAAAACAGAAAACACCTCTTGTTGTGCAAACAAAGAGGTGTTTTTTTTTGAGTAATAATTTAGATTAATCTAAGTTAGGAATACGTAAAACTTGTCCAGGGTAAATTTTATCTGGATCGGTAAGCATAGGTTTGTTAGCCTCAAAAATTACAGGATACTTCATGGCGTTTCCATAAACTTCTTTTGCAATTTTGCTTAACGTATCTCCGCGTTCTACTGTATGAAAACGGGATGGAGGAACTGGTTCGCATTCTTCTTCTTCTTCAAAAACTTCTTCTATTTCTAAATTGTCCTCAACCTTTGCTATACCTGCAGAGTTTCCGATAACTAAAACCACCTTTTCTTTGGTTTCTTGGTCTTTAGCTATACCGCTAACACTAGCGGTGTCGTCGTTAAGGTTAATAGCTAAACTACGAACCTCTAAAGATAATTGGTTAATGGTGTTTGTAAGCTTATCAATAGCTTCAGCTTTTTCTTCTTCGCTGGTTTTTCCGATGCCAAAAACTTTTGCTCCAGCATCCTTAATAAAAGAGATAAATCCCATAATAAATTGATTTTATAATTTGAATCTAAAATAAATTAAATAAAGCAGTATTATTATTAAATAGGTGTTAACTTTTTTTGAAATATACTGTTTATTTTTTAAATAAAATTTATAATTTTAAAGCTGTGGTATTTACTGTAAAATATTATATTTAGCTAAAAAAATAGAAGCATTATGATGGGATATTATATTCTTGCTGGAGCTATTATGCTGGTAAGTATGTTTGTAAGTAATCGTTTAAAATCGAAGTTTAAAAAGTATTCTAAATTGCATTTGCAAAACGGAATGAGTGGAGCTGAAATTGCTCAAAAAATGTTGAGAGATAATGGAATAACCGATGTAAAAGTTATTTCTACACCAGGACAGTTGACAGATCATTACAACCCGATGAATAAAACAGTAAACTTAAGTGAAGCTGTTTATAGTCAGCGAAATGCAGCGGCAGCGGCTGTTGCTGCACATGAGTGTGGGCACGCTGTGCAACATGCAACAGCATATAATTGGTTGCAGATGCGAAGCCGATTAGTGCCTATGGTAAGTATAGCCTCAAAATATAGCCAATGGGTAATTATGGGAGGATTGTTGCTTATGGGGATGGTTTCTATAGGTGTAGGGCAAACAGTTTTACTAGTAGGTATTATTATGTTTGGCTTAGGAACCTTATTTAGTTTTATAACGCTTCCTGTGGAGTATGATGCTAGTAACCGTGCATTGGCTTGGTTAAAATCTGCTAATATGGTAACCTCGCAAGAGTATGATGGCGCAAAGGACGCTTTAAAGTGGGCGGCAAGAACTTATGTGGTGGCTGCAGTTGGATCTTTAGCAACCCTGTTGTATTTTATAAGTATATACTTAAGTAGAGATTAAAATAAACTTCATTATATAAAAAAGGGCTTTCAATTAAGCCCTTTTTTATTGTTTTTATCCTACAACCGTATGTTTATTATAACCTAAGTATTCTGTTTCTTTTTCTTTAAAGATAATTCCGTAATCTTCTAATTCTTTTAAAATAGGGGTGTAGATTTCTTTGTGTATCGGGCGGAGTACTCCAGGCATTGTAATTTCTTTATTTAATATTTTTAGAGCGGCAATCCCTACAGGAATTCCTACGGTTTTTGCCATGGCTGTATAGGTTTGATCTTCGCCTATCAATCCAAGAGTAGCATCAATTTGCTTTTTTTCTCCGTTGAGTTCATAACCAAACTTATGGTACATAACAATCATGTCTTTATCGTGAGGTTCTAGTGTCCATTTTTCTTCTAGAATTTTTTGGAGTGCTTGTGCTGGAGTCGCGTTTTTAATTCCAATTTTCTTGTTAGGATTAAATAAATCTAGCTCCACAAGTTTATCCCACATTAGGTCATCTTGGTCTATTTTTAGGTTCATGCGGGTTTTGAGTTCTACAGAGTCTGTAGGGGAATAAGGTAGAAAAGCATTTACAAAATCGCGATAGCTCATGTTTTCAGAATCTTCTAATGTATAAGTGTCATCTGTCATTCCTAATTGCACAAACATATTCCAAGCTTTGCTAAAACCTATACGTCTTAAGGTACCTCTATAAAGTGTTTGGATGTCTTCTAGAGCATATACACTTCGGTATTTTAGAGAGTTGCGATTTGCTAGTCCTTCAAACCTTCCAAAGCCATCGATTTCAAGAAATTCGGTGCGTCTAAATAAGCGATGGTAAGGGATGTATTTGTATTTTCCTTCTTGGATAAATTCGGCCGCACCTCCTTGTCCTGCAACCACTACATTTCGAGGGTTCCAGGTGAATTTATAATTCCATAAGTTGGTATCGCTTTCAGGAGCAACCAAGCCTCCGGTAAAAGATTCAAATAAAAGCATTTTTCCGCCTTTATCGCGGATACGGTCAATTACTTGCATTGCGCTCATGTGGTCAATACCAGGGTCTACCCCTATTTCATTCATAAACACAAGGTTTTTAGCTTTAACATCGGCATCAAGTGCTTGCATTTCGTCACTAACATAAGAGGCGGTAACCATGTTTTTAGAAAAATGCACACAATCTTTTGCTACTTCTACATGAAAACGAGCAGGGAGCATCGAGATAACAATATCGGCATTTTTTATAGCCTCTTGGCGTTCTTCGGTGTTAAAAATATCAAGCGCTATAGCTTTGGTATATTGATTTTTACCTGCAAATTTCTTCGCATTGTCTATAGATTTATCTGCGATGATAAGGCTAAGGTTGTTAGTGTCGCTTTTATCTTGTAAGTATTTAATTAATGAAGAAGTTGATTTTCCTGCACCAATAATTAAAATTTTTCGCATATTTTAAGTAGTTTTACGTTGTGTTAATACACACGAATGTAAATAATAAATTAGGTTTATAAAAGTTAATTATGGATAAGAAGCTTCTCGTGTTAGGGAGTACTTTAGGATTTTTAGCTGTGATGTTGGGAGCATTTGGAGCTCACGGGTTAGAAAAACTTATTACGGAAGATGCTATAAATACTTTCGAGGTAGGAGTGCGTTATCAATTTTATCATGCTTTTTTAGCTTTATTTGTTGGAGCATTAGGAAAAAATATATCCGCTAGAGCGAAATTTTTTGCGTTTTATGGGATTCTTATAGGTGTATTATTTTTTTCAGGCTCTATTTATGGCTTAGCTACAAATACATTATCAGCATTCGATTTTACAAGTATAGCTTTAATTACTCCACTTGGAGGAAGTATATTGCTTTTAGTTTGGCTATGCTTAATTATTCAGTTTATAAAAATCAAACCATAAAAAATTACTTAACCGCTTGATTCTTTGGTAATATTTTTAAATTTGCCAAACAATCACAACAATTATACTTTATAATGGCAAACAATCAAACCACAAAAACGTTATCATTAACTGATTACGGAATTGAAAACGCAACCATCCATTATCAATTATCTCCAGAAGAGTTACATAAAGTTACTTTAGATAAACAAATGGGAGTAGAAGCAGACTCTGGAGCATTAGCAGTTAACACTGGGAAATTTACAGGGCGCTCACCATTAGATAGATTTATAGTAAAAGACGATGTAACTGCAGATAAAATCTGGTGGGGCGATATAAACATTCCTTTTGCTTCAGATAAATTTGATAAGTTATATGATAAAGTGGTAGCTTACCTTTCTGGAAAAGAAATCTTTGTGCGCGATAGCTACGCTTGTGCAGACCCTGCATACCGTACCAATATTCGTGTAATTAATGAATACCCGTGGAGCAATCTTTTTGCACACAATATGTTTTTACGCCCTTCTGAAGAAGAGCTAGCAAACTTTAATGAAGAATGGCTAATTGTAAATGCTCCAGGATTTTTGGCAGACCCAGCAGTTGATGGAACAAGACAAAGCAATTTTGCAATTTTGAACTTTACCAAAAAAATAGCACTAATTGGAGGTACAGGATATACAGGAGAAATTAAAAAAGGTATTTTTTCTGCCTTAAACTTTATTTTACCTGTAGATAAAAATACATTGCCAATGCACTGTTCTGCAAATGTAGGAGAGGCTAATGATACCGCTATATTTTTTGGACTTTCAGGTACAGGAAAAACAACATTATCGGCCGATCCAAGTCGTAAACTTATAGGCGATGACGAGCATGGTTGGACAGCAGAAAACAAGGTGTTTAACTTTGAGGGCGGTTGCTATGCAAAAGTTATTAACCTCTCTGCAGAAAAAGAACCAGATATCTTTAAAGCAATTAAAGCAGGTGCTTTACTAGAGAACGTTATTATGGATGCTAATGGAGCTGTAGATTTTGATGATGTAAGCATTACCCAAAACACCAGAGTGAGTTATCCTATTTATCATATTGATAACATCCAACAACCTTCAATAGGAGAGAATCCAAAAAATATTTTCTTTTTAACTGCCGATGCTTTTGGGGTACTGCCTCCGATAAGTAAATTAACCCCAGGGCAAGCAGCTTACCATTTTATAAGTGGATATACTGCAAAAGTAGCCGGAACTGAAGCCGGAATAGATGAGCCGCTACCAAGTTTCTCTGCTTGTTTTGGCGCGCCGTTTATGCCATTACACCCAACAAAATATGCGGAAATGTTAAGTAAAAAAATGCAGGAAGCAGGAGTTAATGTTTGGCTGATAAACACAGGATGGACAGGAGGTCCTTATGGCGTAGGAAGCCGTATGTCGCTTAAATATACACGCGCTATGATTACGGCTGCCTTAGAAGGAAAACTTAAAGATGTAGAGTATATTACACATCCTATATTTAATTTAACAATGCCAACAACTTGTCCTAATGTTCCTGCAGAGGTTTTAAACCCTAAACAAACATGGACAGATGCAGCAGCTTATGATGAAAAAGCAACTAAATTAGCCGAGTTTTTTAAGCAAAATTTTGAAAAATTTGAAGAATATGCCAACGAAGAAATTATGGCAGGAGGTCCTAAAAGTTAATTAATAAAGGATCTATTTATAACTAAAAAAGGGAGCGTAATGCTCCCTTTTTTAGTTGAAGTAATCGTGAAGAGTACTATTTCTTATTATGTTCTTTGATGTATTTTTCCAAAGCCATTGTCATTGAAGGCGTCTCTGGTGTTGGTGCTGTAATATTTGCTTTTAACCCATGCTCTTCTGCAGCTTTAATGGTAGAGTTTCCAAAAACAGCAATACGAGTGTTATTTTGTTTAAAGTCAGGGAAGTTTTCAAATAAAGATTTTATTCCGCTAGGACTATAAAATACCACAACATCATAAAAAACTTTTTCAAGGTGCGATAAATCGCTAACTACGGTTTTGTAAAAAACAGCACGTTTCCATTTTATGCTTAGCTTGTCTAACGCTTCAGGGATGGCTGGTTTTAGCACATCGGAAGAAGGTAATAAAAAGCGTTCGTTTTTATATTTTTTAATTAATGGAACCAATTCTGGAAAAGTTCTTTTTCCTACATAAATTTTACGCTTCCTGTATACTACATATTTTTGTAGGTAATAAGCAATTGCTTCGCTTTGACAAAAATACTTTAGTGTATCAGGTACTTTAAAACGTAATTCTTGGGCTATTCTAAAAAAGTGATCTACCGCATTTCGACTGGTTAAAATAATAGCAGAATACTCAGATAGATCTACTTTTTGTTGCCGAACGTCCTTAGAAGTTGCTCCTTCTACATGAATAAAAGGAATAAAATCTATTTTTACTTTTTGTTTTTCCTCTAACTCAAAATATGGTGAGTTCTCAGAAGGCTCTGGTTGAGAAATTAAAATGGTTTTCACTTTCATAAACAAGTACTTTTAGTGCTAGTGCCCTAATTATCTTAATATAATTACTTTATATAAAATAAAATAGGGAGCTATTTCAAGTGTGCAAAGGTACAAAATAAAATAGAACCAATAAGTATAAACTATTTTTCTGTGTTTATAATAGTAAGAAAATAGGCTGGTTAAATGTATGCTGAATACAGCTATAATAAGCCCAATCAACATATTATTAGAGGGCGGAAAAATATAAAGTAAAACAATTATAATAGGGAAAAAGGCTATGCTTATAAAATTTTTTACGCTAATCTTGTAAAATAAGTACTTATTTAATGTTTGGTCAATTTCAAAAAGATTACTTATAATGCGTTCTGTTACATATTTTATTCCGATAAGTGTAATTAAAATAATATATAACTGTAAAAAGTAAGTAAATGAAGCAGTATTGCTATTTAAGGTAATATTGAAATGATAAAGTATAATGTAAATCCCTAAGGCATTAATAAGTGAGACAGCAATACTTACAATAAGACTGAATTTATCAATAATTTCGGTAGATTTATTATAAGCAGAAAAATACTTTTTAGAAACATAAATAGTTACAAAATCATAAAACTTATTTGGGTAACTATAATTAGCAATCCCAAGCATAGTAAACGCTATAAGGATAAGTGCCGTTACCCAATCGTTTGCTGTTACGTGTCTTTCTATAGCATTTAGTGGAAGTTCCATAAGCAAAAACAAAGTTAAAATTAAAATAGGAGATAACGAAGCTTAAAAAAGAAAACTAAAAATATGTACATTTGCCAAAAAAATATGCAACAAAGCCTTGTTATTATTCCTACTTATAACGAGATTGAGAATATCGAACATATTATTCGGGCAGTTTTCTCTCAATCTTTAGCGGTGCATATTTTAATTGTAGATGATAATTCTCCCGATGGAACGGCTCAAAAAGTTGCTGCCTTACAATTGGTTTTTCCTGATAAATTGTTTTTAGAAATAAGAAAAAATAAATCGGGTTTAGGTACAGCTTATGTACATGGCTTTAAATGGGCATTAGCAAGGCCTTATACCTATATTTTTGAAATGGATGCCGATTTTTCTCACAACCCTAACGATATCATAAAGTTACACCAAGCATGTACACAACAGCAAGCACACTTGGCTGTAGGTTCGCGCTATGTTAAAGGAGTAAATGTAGTAAATTGGCCTATGAAACGGGTGCTGCTCTCTTATATAGCTTCTAAATATGTAAAGTTAATAACACGAATGCCCATAGATGATACTACGGCAGGCTTTGTGTGTTTTCACCGAAGTGTTTTAGAAAAAATAAATTTAGAAAAAATACAGTTTGTAGGCTATGCTTTCCAAATAGAAATGAAATTTAAAGCATACCTAAAAAAATTTAAAATTGTCGAAGTTCCTGTTATATTTACCGACCGTACTAGGGGGAAATCTAAAATGAGTAGCGGAATTATATCCGAAGCCATTTTTGGCGTACTATCCATGAAGTTAAAAAGTTGGTTTTATAAAGAATTTTAACGAGTAAAAATGAAATTGATTAATACACACAACATATTTTTATCCCCTCTAACCATTATTAAAAACTAAATAGAAGTTTGTGAAAAAGATACTTATAAAAAATGCTAAAGTCGTAAACGAAGGCAAAATCACCGATGCCGAAGTATATATAGAAAATGGACTTATCGCAGAAGTAGCACCCATAATAAGCGCAAAATCTCAAGATATTCAAGTAATAGATGCCGAAGGTAAACACCTGTTGCCAGGAGTAATAGACGATCAGGTACATTTTAGAGAACCAGGACTTACGCATAAAGAAGATATAGCATCGGGATCTAGAGCGGCTATTGCAGGAGGAATTACCTCGTTTATAGAAATGCCAAATACCAATCCGCAGACCACAACCATCAAACTATTAGAAGAGAAATTTGAAATAGCAAAACAAACTTCTTATGCAAATTATTCGTTTATGTTTGGCGGAACAAACGATAACCTAGAAGAAATAAAAAAAATAAACCCTAAAAACACAGCGGCTTTAAAGCTGTTTTTAGGCTCTTCTACAGGAAATATGCTGGTTGATAATGAAAAAGTTTTAGAAGAAATTTTTAAAAACTCTCCCGTTCTGGTAGTTACCCATTGTGAAGATGAAGAAACTATTCAGAAAAATTTAGCAACTTATAAGGAGAAATACGGAGACGATATCCCCATAAAGTTTCACCCTGCAATACGCAGTGAAGAAGCTTGCTACCTATCCTCGTCTAAGGCAGTAGCACTAGCTAAAAAAACAGGAGCGCGCTTACATATCTTTCATTTATCTACGGCAAAAGAAATCTCTTTATTTTCTAATAAAAAACCACTAAAAGATAAAAAGATAACCGCAGAAGTTTGTGTCCATCACCTATGGTTTAACGATTCTTATTATGATGAAAAAGGAACACATATTAAGTGGAACCCAGCAGTGAAAACTCAAAAAGATCAAGAAGCTTTATTAAAAGCCCTATTGGATGATAAAATAGATGTTATTGCAACCGATCATGCGCCACATACATTAGAAGAAAAAGATAATGTTTATACAAAAGCTCCAAGTGGAGGACCTTTAGTACAACATGCATTACCAGCAATGTTAGAGTTTTATCACCAAGGGAAAATATCACTTCCTAAAATTGTAGAGAAAATGTGCCATAACCCAGCCATTCTATTCAATATTGAAAAAAGAGGCTACATTAAGGAAGGTTATAAAGCCGATTTAGTGTTGGTAGATTTAAACGCTCCGTGGACAGTAAAAAAAGAGAATATTTTGTATAAATGCGAATGGTCTCCATTCGATAAAACCACTTTCAAATCTCGTATCACACATACCTTTGTAAATGGAGAGTTGGTTTACCGAAACTTTAAAGTGTTAGATAAAAAAGTAGGAGAACGATTAACTTTTGATAGATAAAAATTAAAGATGCGAAACCTTTATATACTTCTAATAATTGTTTTAACATGTGCTTTTAGCTGCCAACAAGTAACAAAAGCACCAAAACCAGACAAATTAATTTCTGAAAAAGAAATGGTTTCTATTTTGGTTGATTTAGTAAAGCTAGATGCTGCAGAGAGTTATAGCGGTGTGGAAGTAACAAAACGCAAGGTTTCACTAAAAGAATTGTTGTACCAAAAGCATCAAGTAGATAGTACACAGCTGGCAGATAATATTGCGTATTACACAGAAGATGTTACTGTAAGCGAACGCATTTTTAATGAAGTAAAAAAGATTTTAGATGAAGAGCAACAAGCTGTAGACTCGTTAAAAACCGATAGTAATGCTGTGCTTTCAGAGATAGAAAAAGCATCGTTTGAAAGTTTAAAGCTAGATTCGCTTCGTGTTAAAGATAAAGAAACAGGCGCTAATTAATTAACGCCTGTTTTTAAAATTTTATATCGCTTTGATGATATAAGTGTTTTTCTTTCCTTTATTTAAAATAATATACTTCCCGTTAATTAAGTCTGCTTCTGTTAGGCTGTAGTTTTCGTTAACTTTTTCCTTGTTTACCGCAACAGCATTGCTTTGTAGGGCGCGTCTAGCTTCACCATTACTGCTTAAAAAGTTTGTTTTGGCAGCTAAAGCAGCAATCATGTCTACTCCTTTAGCGAGCTCTTCTTTTTTAAGCTCTGCTTGTGGTACGCCTTCAAAAACATCTAAGAAAGTTTCCTCGTCTAAACTAGCGATATCGCTTTTAAAAGAATCACTAAATAAAATAGAAGATGCTTTTTGAGCAACTTCAAAAGCTTCTTTGTTGTGTACAAAGGTAGTTACTTCTTCAGCTAACTTCTTTTGAAGAAGCCTTAAATGTGGTGCTTCTTCGTGCTTTTTAATAAGCTCTTCGATAGTCTCTCTGTCTAAGAAAGTGAAAATTTTAATGTATTTTTTTGCGTCTTCGTCTGAGGTGTTTAGCCAAAATTGATAAAATTTATAAGCAGAGGTTTTGTCGGTATCTAACCAAATGTTTCCTCCTTCAGACTTTCCAAACTTACCACCATCTGCTTTTGTAATTAATGGGCAAGTCATGGCATATACTTTGGCATCTTCGCCAGGTGTCATACGTCTAACAAGTTCTGTTCCTGTGGTAATATTTCCCCACTGGTCACTCCCACCCATTTGTAGCTTACAGCCTATGGTTTTGTATAAATGATAAAAGTCGTACCCTTGAATAAGTTGATAAGTGAATTCAGTAAAAGACATTCCGGCAGCTCCGTCTTCTCCGCTAAAGCGTTTTTTAACAGAATCCTTTGCCATCATATAGTTTACAGTAATGCGTTTTCCTACGTCACGGGCAAATTCAATGAAAGAGATGTTTTTCATCCAATCATAATTATTTACCAGCATAGGAGCATTTTCTTCTTTGCCATCAAAATCTAAAAAACGCGATAATACACGTTTAATTCCGGCAACATTTTTTGCTAGTGCTTCATCATCTAGCAGGTTACGCTCGTCGCTTTTTCCAGAAGGGTCGCCTATCATCCCAGTAGCGCCTCCTACAAGGGCAACGGGTTTGTGTCCAGCACGTTCTAGGTGGACGAGTAAAATAATAGGTACAAGACTTCCTATGTGAAGAGAGTCGGATGTTGGGTCAAACCCAATGTAAGCCGTAGTCATCTCTTTAGAAAGTTGTTCTTCTGTTCCTGGCATAATGTCTTGTAACATGCCGCGCCAGCGTAAATCTTCAACTAAAGGCTTTAATTTCATTTTATAAAATTTTATCAATCTTACAAAGGTAAAAATCATACTTCAAAATACTTATTTATTCTGAACATTTATTTAATTTAGAGGCATGATTTTAATTACGGGAGCAACAGGCTTGGTGGGAACTTATTTATTATCCGTTTTATTGGCAGATAAAAGTACTAGGGCGCCGATAAGAGCATTATATCGTACAGTAGAAGCTAAAGAAGCTTGTTTGGAGCGTTTGAAAGAAATAACAACGGCAAATATTCCTGTGGGAGCTTTTGAGCGATTATCGTGGTTTAGGGCAGATGTTACCAGCATTCCGGAGTTGTCTGATGCTTATAAAGGGATTGCTTATGTTTACCATTGTGCCGGATATATTTCGTTTAACGAAAAAGATTATTTTAAGTTAAGAAAGGTAAATATAGAAGGAACGGCAAATGTTGTTAACTTGGCATTGACCTATAATGTAAAAAAACTTTGCCATGTAAGCTCGGTAGCTACCTTAGGGGAAGAATTACAAGGGGTTGAGCTTACCGAAGATTCTGCAAGGATTTCAGAGAAGGTTTATAGCAGTTATTCTATTACCAAATATGGAGCTGAAATGGAAGTTTGGCGTGCCTCGCAAGAAGGGCTTCCGGTACTTATTGTTAATCCAGGTGTAATTATAGGCGCCGGTAATTGGCAGCAAGGTAGCGCAAGTTTGTTTTCTAGAGTAGCTAAAGGCTTAAGTTTTTATTTGCCAAAAACAACAGGTTTTGTTGGAGCAGCCGATGTTGCGTCTTTTATGTATAAAGCAATGCAAAGTAAGGTGTATAACGAACGTTTTATTTTGATTTCAGAAAACTGCTCGTTTAAACAAGTGTTGACTAAAATCGCAAAAGAATTATTGGTAAAACCTCCAAAAGTTGCTGTAAAAAAATGGATGTTACAGTTAGGGTGGATTATCCAGGGAATAACGAGTCGTTTAGGTGGGTCTAAATATATTACAAAGCGATTTATAGAAGAGGCTTTTACCGAAACACTATATAGTAATAAAAAAGCAATAGATGAATTAGGATTTACCTTTACTCCTATTGATACAGTAATTGAAGAAACAGCAAAGTTGTATCAATTAAAAAAGTAGTGCAATAAATGTTAAAAAGTTTTATTTTTTAATGTTTAGTCTTAATTTTAGTTGTCATATAAATAAAAAATGTATTATGAAAAATATTATCGCAACAGCATTGTGTTTGGTAGGTCTAGTAAGTTTTGCGCAACAAAAACAGCTACTCCAGAGCAATTACAGCAAGTAGAACGTCATGTGGCAGAGATGGATAAGGAGTTAAATTTATCTGCAGAACAGAAAGAGAAAATAAAAGTATTAGCATTAGAGCGAGTTCAGCAGCGGGAAATGAATGTAGAGGAAAGAGAAGAAGCTGCCAAACGTAGAAGGGCAATGCAAGCAGAACCTAAGCACATGATGGCTGAACGTGAACAACGAAAGTTAGCGCATGAACAGCATATTGAGGAATTAAAATCTATCCTTACCGAAGAGCAGTTTCAAAAACTTCAAGAAAGTAAAAAGCTGAAGACAAAACACAAAGAAAAGCCTAGTAGGCAAAAACACCATCGTCAAGGAAGAAGGATGTAATAAGAAAAATAAGAGAATAAAAAAACCTGTTTCATTGAAACAGGTTTTTTATGAGTTACGGCAACGTCTAGTCTTTAAGAATGGCTCTAGAAATTACTATTTTTTGTATTTCAGAAGTACCTTCATAAATTTGCGTAATTTTTGCATCACGCATTAATCTCTCTACGTGGTATTCTTTAACATAACCATTACCTCCGTGAATTTGTACAGCTTCTATGGCAGTATCCATAGCAACTTTAGAGGCGTATAATTTGGCCATAGCTCCAGAAAGGTCATAATTTTCATGGTTGTCTTTATCTTTGGCAGCCTTCATTACTAAATGTCTAGCAGCTTCAATTTGCGTGTGCATATCGGCAAGCTTAAATGCGATAGCTTGGTGGTTACATATTTCTGTACCAAAAGCTTTACGTTCTTTAGAGTATTTTAGTGCTAACTCGTATGCTCCAGCGGCAATACCAAGTGCTTGTGCCGCAATACCTATACGTCCTCCAGAAAGTGTTTTCATGGCAAATTTAAATCCAAATCCATCTTCCCCGATGCGGTTTTCTTTAGGAACTTTTACGTCGTTGAAGATAAGTGAATGAGTGTCGCTACCTCTGATTCCTAATTTTTGCTCTTTAGGGCCTATTTCAAAACCTTCCCAGTTTTTTTCAACAATAAAAGCGTTAATTCCTTTGTGTTTTTTCTCTTTATGAGTTTGAGCAATTACAAGGTAGTAGTCTGCAGAACTTCCGTTGGTAATCCAGTTTTTGGTACCATTTAAAACGTAATGGTCTCCCATATCGATAGCGGTAGTTCTCTGTGATGTAGCATCACTACCGGCTTCTGGTTCGCTTAAACAGAATGCTCCGATAGATTCTCCTGTAGCTAACTTTGTTAGGTATTTTTGTTTTTGTTCTTCGTTTCCGTAGGTTTCTAGCCCCCAGCAAACTAACGAGTTGTTTACAGATACGATTACCGAGCAAGAAGCATCTATTTTAGAAATTTCCTCCATGGCAAGTACATAAGCGACTGTATCCATTCCGCCTCCACCATATTGTGGGTCAACCATCATTCCTAAAAATCCAAGTTCTCCCATACGTTTTACTTGTTCTGTTGGGAATTCTTGTTTCTCGTCACGTTCTATCACCCCTGGTAATAGTTCATTTCGAGCAAAATCACGAGCCGCATCGCGTATCATTAAATGCTCTTCGGTAAGCTTAAAATCCATATTCTAATTTTTTTAAATAAAAATGCATACAAATATACTTTTTCGAACAGAAGTATCAAAAACGATACCTGTTTTTGTTGTTTATTTATAGGAAGTTTAAAATATGATAGTTCTTTAATATAATTCTAATTAATGGTGCTATAACGTATTATAATTGTGTGTTGTTGGTTTTTAATGATATATTTCGCTAATTTTGTAGAAATAAAAAACATAAAAATTATGGCATTAGAAATAACAGACGCAAGTTTTGATGAAGTAGTATTAAAGAGCGATAAGCCTGTAATGGTTGACTTTTGGGCTGCTTGGTGTGGGCCTTGTAGAATGGTAGGACCTATTATTGATGAGTTAAGTACAGAGTACGAAGGGAAAGCTGTTGTAGGAAAAGTAGATGTAGATGCAAATCAAGAGTTTGCTGCAAAATATGGTGTGCGTAATATCCCTACGGTATTAACATTTAAAAATGGAGAGCTTGTAGATCGTCAAGTTGGTGTGGCGCAAAAAAGCGTATATCAACAAGCAATAGATAAGCTTTTGTAGAAGAGAAAAATAAATCGATTTGATAAAGGGTTTGGTGATTCACTAAACCCTTTATTTTTTTAGTACTTTTGGAAATATGGAATTTTTAGATCAAATACAACAGCCTTTGGGTTTTGAGCGGTTAGACTTATTGGCAAAGCAAGTAGTAGAAGGATTTATATCTGGCTTGCATAAGAGTCCGTTTCATGGGTATTCCTCAGAATTTGCAGAACATAAACTGTACAATAAAGGCGAAAGTACAAAGCATATAGATTGGAAGCTTTTTGCAAGAACAGAAAAATTATACACAAAACGTTATGAAGAAGAAACCAACCTTCGTTGCCATTTGATTATAGATAATTCTTCTTCTATGCATTATCCTATCGTTAAAAACCCGAGCATAGATAGGTTAAATAAAATAAGTTTTTCAGCATTAGCTTCAGCAAGTATCATGCAATTGCTAAAAAAACAACGAGACGCTGTAGGGCTAAGTGTATTTAGTGATACTTATGAATATTATGCCTCAGAAAAAGGGAGTGCAAGGCATTATGCCATGATATTAGATCGGCTCTCAAAGCTAGTGATGCAAAGTACCACAAAGAAAACCGAGATGAGTACTTATTTGCATCAAATAGCGGAGAAGCTTAAGAGGCGCTCGTTGGTGATTATATTTTCAGATTTATTCTCTTTAGAAGAAAAAGCTTTAGAAGAACTGTTTGATGCCTTATTGCGATTAAAACACCAGCAACATGAAGTGATTCTTTTTCATACCTATGATAAAGCAACAGAATTGGATTTTAATTTTAATAATATCCCCAAACGCTATACAGATATAGAGACAGGAGATAAAATAGATTTATATGCCGATAATGTAAGGGGGGTTTATCGTACAGCACTAAAAGCTTATTTTAACGAAATAAAACTAAAATGCCTTCGGTATAAAATAAATTATGTGCCTGTAGATTTTAAGCATGAAATAAACAAGGTTTTAACTAGGTTTCTGTTAAATAGGCAGAAATTTTAGGATTATAATATAAAATGTATTACATTGGGGTTTTAATTAATGTAAAATTTATTATTATGAAGAAAATTACCCTAACACTAGCGGCTGTAGCAGCTGCTATAAGTATGAATGCACAGACTGTTCTTTTTGAAGATGATTTTGAAAGCCATGATGATTTCATTATTGATAACATTGGAAGCTGGACAATGGTAGATGTCGACGGGTCTCCTACGTATGGTTTTAATGGAATTACGTTTAATAATTCTGGTTATACAGGTTCTTTCATTGTTTTTAACACAACTACAACAAATCCTCCTTTAGATCCTTCAGATGCTGCAGATTGGAGTGCTAGAAGCGGTAATAAGTCACTAGCCTGTTTTGCTGCATCAACACCGTCTAATGATGATTGGTTAATTACTCCTCTTGTTACATTAGGAAACCAAGAAAACACACTTAAATTTTATGCTAAAGCTGCCGATGGTACTTATTCTAACGAAGTATTTGATGTTGCGATTTCTACTACAGATACCCAACCTGCAAGTTTTACAGTAATAGATGGTAATTTGACCCCTTCTCCAGCTATGCAGTGGGTCGAATATGAGTATGATTTAGATGCATATGCAGGTCAAGATGTGTATGTGGCTATTCATGTGAAATCAAATGATCAGTTTGGATTCCAAATAGATGATTTTTCTATAACTGCTGGAGGAATGAGTATAGATGAAAACTCTTTTGAAGGTTTTACTTATTATCAAGACTCAGAGTACCTTACTTTAAAGGCTCAGTCTCCTATGGCTAATGTAGAGGTGTATAATTTATTAGGGCAAAAGATTGCTGCTCATACTTTAAATACAGTAGAGGCGCAACTTCCTATTGCATCTTTACAAGCGGGAGTTTATGTTGCTAAAGTTACTATAGAAGGAAAAGTGAGAGGTTTCAAATTTGTGATAAACTAAATTAAAAGAATGTTTTGTTTAGTAAGCACCCTTTTTTAGGGTGCTTTTTTTGTTTGTTTAAAAAACTGATAATTAGTTTATTAAATAATAAATGTAAAAAATAACTAAAAAAAAGAATAAAAAAAGTTTGCGGCAAACATAAAAGGTTGTATATTTGCCCTCGCAATAAAGCAACGGTCTGGTAGTTCAGCTGGTTAGAATATCTGCCTGTCACGCAGGGGGTCGCGGGTTCGAATCCCGTCCAGACCGCAAAAACAAAAAAGCTTCAGTAGTAATATTGAAGCTTTTTTTACGAAGTTGTGTTGTGAATATGAAGCTTAATTAAAAGCTTGATATTTTGTGGTTTAAGTGAATTTAAACCAATGAAGAGCTTTTCCTGTTATAAGGAGAGGCTTTTTTTGTGGGTGAATTTTGTGTAAAAAAATAGCCCTGCATGTATTTTATAGCAGGACTATCTTCAAATTATGATTTATTTATTAACCCTTCTTTTTTTATACTTTAAAGGTAATTACGGGGCGTTGAGCGTGATTTATTAAATCTTCACTAATGCTGCCGTTTAGGAAATGGGCAAGACCTTTGCGTCCGTGTGTACTAATACCTAGTAAATCGGCATTTACTTTTCCAGCATAGTTTAGGATGCCTTTTTCAACACTCTCGTCGTTGTAAACAGTAAGACTGTAGTTTTTAAGATCTAAACCTTTTAAGTAATTATTGGTAACGTGGTCTGTGTAATCGGTTGTTTTAAATTTATTTGGGGTGTTTACATAAATTAAATGTAATGTGGCATCTATTGTTTTTGCAAAATTTACAGCTTCGTTAAAAGATTTTTTGCTTTCCTCGGTGAAGTCTGTAGCGTAAACAAAGCTTTTTATATTGTCAATTTCAATATAGTCTTTAATAACGAGAACAGGAATATTGGAGTGTCTTACAACTTTTTCGGTATTAGAGCCTATAAAGGCTTCTTTAAGTCCGCTAGCGCCTTGGCTGCCCATTACTACCAAATCGCACCCGTGCTCTTTGCTTCCTGCCATAATTCCTTCAAAAGCACTGTTAAACTGCACGGTTTCGTGTACAGTAATACCGTTTAGGTAATCTCTGCTCATAACGTCTTCAAAGCGTTGATGGGCTAATTTCATGAAATAAATAGATTCTGGAATTGAGCTTCCAGCATCGCGTACCGACGGATCCATTAGCTGGGTAGGGAGCTCTAACATGTGGAGAAGGAAAATTTCACTATCGTGTTTTTTTGCGATTTGAGCTGCTACTTTTAGGGCGTCTTCAGCTTGTTCAGAAAAGTCGGTAGGAACAAGTATTTTTTTCATATTTAGTTTTTTAGGTTAAAAATTTCACATAAAGATACAAATTTTTTATGGTAAATCTAATTTAATATCTAATAAATTATTTGTATGTTTGCATCACGAAGTGAACGAAAATATTTAGAAGGGGACGTTAATGTCCCCTCTTTTTGTAAAAATAATCAATGCGAGATAAGGTTAAAGTATTATTAGATAGGGCTTTGGAGGAGAACTCGGAGTTGTTCCTGATAGATTTTGAAATTAAATCTGGAAATAATATTGCCGTAGTGATAGATGGCGATAAAGGAGTCTCTGTAGAAGATTGTATTGCAGTAAGCCGTGCGATAGAACATAATTTAGACCGCGAAGAAGAAGATTTTTCTTTAGAAGTAACTTCTGCAGGCGTAGGAAGCTTATTGAGCTTACCTAGGCAATATAAAAAAAATATAGGAAGAAGGTTGTATGTGAAAACAGCAGATGAGGTTTATGAAGCAACATTGATTGCAGCAGATGATGCCGCAATACAACTTGCTTGGAAAGCAAGAGAGCCTAAGCCAGTTGGTAAAGGTAAAGTAACGGTAAAAAAAGAAATAACACTCCCTTATGAGACTATAGCAGAGGCGAAGGTGGTGATAACATTTTAATAAAACGAAGGTATGGAAAATATCGATTTAATTAACTCCTTTTCAGAATTTAAAGATAATAAGCATATCGACCGTGTTACGCTTATGGCAATTTTAGAAGATGTATTTAGAAATGCCTTAAAGAAAAAATTTGGAGAAGACGATAATTTTGATATTATTATTAACCCCGATAAAGGTGATTTAGAAATTTGGCGAAATAGAACCGTAGTAGCAGACGGAGAGGTAGAAGATGAGAATCAAGAAATTTCTCTTTTTGAAGCTAGAAAAATAGAGCCAGATTTTGAAGTAGGCGAAGATGTGTCGGAAGAAGTAAAACTAATAAGCCTTGGGCGTAGAGCAATTTTAGCATTAAGACAAAATCTTATTTCTAAAATTCATGAACACGATAATACCAATATCTATAAACAATTTAAAGATTTAGAAGGAGAATTATATTCGGCAGAAGTACACCATATTCGTCACCGTGCAGTAATTCTTTTAGACGATGAAGGGAACGAGTTGGTTATGCCTAAAGAAAAACAAATCCCATCAGATTTCTTTAGAAAAGGAGATAGCGTAAGAGGAGTTATAGAAACCGTAGAATTAAAAGGAAATAAGCCAGTAATAATTTTTTCAAGAACAGCACCCGTGTTTCTAGAAAAACTATTCGAACAAGAAATTCCAGAGGTATTTGATGGCTTAATCAACGTGAAAGATGTAGTGCGTATCCCAGGAGAGAAAGCAAAAGTAGCCGTAGACTCTTACGACGATAGAATAGACCCAGTAGGCGCTTGTGTAGGGATGAAAGGTTCGCGTATTCACGGGATTGTTAGAGAGTTAGGAAACGAAAATATAGATGTAATTAATTACACAACCAATACACAACTTTATATTGCAAGAGCATTAAGCCCAGCTAAAATTACTTCCATCAAAATAGATGAAGAAAATAAAAGAGCCCAGGTTATGCTAAAACCAGAAGAAGTTTCTAAAGCAATAGGAAGAGGAGGACATAACATAAGATTGGCAGGACAGTTAACCGGTTATGAAATAGACGTGTATAGAGAAGGAAGTGCAGATGAAGATGTAGAATTATCTGAATTTGCAGACGAAATAGAAGATTGGATTATTAAAGAGTTTTCTAGAATAGGCTTAGATACCGCTAAGAGTATTTTAGAAAAAGAGGTGGCAGACTTGGTTAAAATTACCGATTTAGAAGAAGAAACCATTCTTCATGTCATCCAGATTTTACAAGATGAGTTTGAGGACTAGTTTCCTGAAAATTTCATCAGTAATAATTAAAAACGAGGTAAATAGAGGTAAAATATATGGCAGGTTCAAAAACAATGCGATTAAACAAAGTTATACGCGAATTCAATATTTCGTTAGATAGAGTAGTAGACTTTTTGAAGTCTAAAGGCTACGAAATAGAAGCGCGCCCAACAACAAAAATTTCTAATGAAATTTATCAAGTTCTTTTAGATGAGTTTCAGACAGATAAAAGTAAAAAAGATGCTTCTAAAGAAGTAAATGAAGAGCGAAGAAAAGAAAAAGAAGAATTGCGTGTAGCAAGAGAAAAAGAACTCGAGGAAAAACGCAAAAAAGAAGAAGAGGAAAAGCGCAAAGAGGAAGAAGAGCGCAAGCGTAAAGAAGAAGAGTTGCGTATAGCGAAAGAAAAGGAAGAAGAAAAGAAAAAAAATGAAGCCACCTCTTCTCGTCGAGAATTAGGAGGTATAAAACAAGTAGGGAAAATAGATTTAGAGAAAACCCAACCTACAAAGAAAAACAAGGCAGAAAAGCCTAAAGTACAAGAAACCGCTAACGGAAATGAGAAAAAGGAGAAACCTCAACCTGCTTCTAAGCCCAAAGATGTTTCGTCAAAAAAATCGCAAGCAATTCCTCAACAGCAAGACAAACCCCAGCCTAAACAAAACAAACCTCAACCAGTAACAGCAGAACCTAAAAAAGAAGAAAAACCAGAAGAAGTTAAGCCAGAAGAGCAAAAAATAGAAACAAAATATAAAAAGCTAGAAGGGCCGAACTTTACAGGTAAAAAAATAGACTTAAGTCAGTTTGAGAAAAAACCTAAGCCAGCAAAGAAGAAAGATGAAAAATCTAACGATGATAAAGGCAAAGGTACACGCCGTCGTAGAAGACGAATAAATAAAGATGTTGCAGATAACAATAACAGAAAGCAACACGCAAAAAAAGGTAAAAAGCCACAACAACGCCCTGTAGTTAAAGAAGAACCTACAGAAGAAGAAGTACAAAAGCAAATTAGAGAAACCCTAGAAAAATTACAAGGGAAATCAAATAAAGGAAGATCTGCAAAATATAGACGAGATAAGAGAGATCAACACCGTCAAAAATCTGCAGAAGAACTTGCACAACAAGAACAAGAAAGCAAAGTACTTAAAGTTACAGAATTTGTAACGGTAAGCGAAGTTGCAACAATGATGGATGTACCCGTCACTAAAGTAATTTCTGCATGTATGGCATTAGGAATGATGGTAACAATGAACCAACGATTAGATGCCGAAACACTTAGTATTGTTGCAGAAGAATTTGGGTACGAAGTAGAATTTGTAACAGCAGATCTTGAAGAAGCCATCGAAGAAGAACAAGACGCACCTGAAGATCTAGAAAAAAGAGCACCTATTGTAACTGTAATGGGGCACGTAGACCACGGTAAAACATCGTTGTTAGATTATATCCGTAAAGAAAATGTAATCGCAGGTGAAAGCGGAGGAATTACTCAGCACATCGGAGCTTACGGTGTGCAACTAGAAAACGGAGAAAAAATAGCCTTTCTAGATACACCAGGTCACGAAGCCTTTACAGCTATGCGTGCCAGAGGAGCGCAAGTAACAGACGTGGCTATTATTGTAATCGCAGCAGATGATGACGTGATGCCACAAACAAAAGAAGCAATATCTCATGCGCAAGCAGCGGGAGTTCCAATGATATTTGCTATTAACAAAGTAGATCTGCCAACTGCCAATCCAGATAAAATTAAAGAAGCTTTAGCAAACATGAACTTGCTAGTAGAAGATTGGGGAGGGAAAATACAATCGCAAGATATCTCTGCCAAAAAAGGAATGGGAATCAAAGAGCTTTTAGAAAAAGTACTGCTAGAAGCAGAACTCCTAGACTTAAAAGCGAACCCTAACAAAAAAGCAACCGGTACGGTAGTAGAAGCTTTCTTAGATAAAGGTAGAGGGTATGTTTCTACAGTATTAATTCAGAGCGGAACACTAAAAATAGGCGATTATGTTTTAGCTGGGACAACTAGTGGTAAAATAAAAGCCATGCACGATGAGCGCGGTAACCAAAAGCAAGAAGCAGGCCCATCAACCCCAGTATCAATATTAGGATTAGATGGAGCACCTCAAGCAGGAGATAAATTTGTGGTGATGGAGGATGAGCGCGAAGCAAAAGATATCGCTGTAAAAAGAACTCAGCTTCAGCGCGAGCAAAATGTACGTACACAACGTCATATTACTTTAGATGAAATAGGTAGACGAATTGCTTTAGGAGACTTTAAAGAACTAAACATTATTCTAAAAGGAGATGTAGACGGTTCTGTAGAAGCTCTTACCGATAGCTTCCAAAAATTATCTACAGAAGAAATACAGGTAAACATTATCCATAAAGGAGTAGGAGCTATTACCGAGAGCGACGTATTACTGGCCTCTGCCTCAGATGCTATTGTAATAGGCTTTAACGTGCGTCCTGCAGGAAATGCAAAACAAGTAGCAGAAAAAGAAGAAATAGATATCCGTACATACTCTATTATCTATGATGCAATTAACGACCTGAAAGATGCTATGGAAGGAATGCTTTCGCCAGAAATGAAAGAAGAGGTAACAGGAAATGCAGAAATTAGAGAGACCTTTAAGATTTCTAAAATAGGTACCATTGCAGGATGTATGGTTACCGATGGTAAAATATTTAGAAATAGCAGAATAAGATTAATAAGAGACGGAGTTGTAATTTATACAGGAGAATTAGCATCTTTAAAACGCTATAAAGATGACGTTAAGGAAGTCTCTAAAGGTTACGAATGTGGATTACAAGTGAAAAACTATAACGACATACGCGAAGGCGACGTAGTGGAAGCTTTCCAAGAAGTAGCTGTTAAAAAGAAACTTAAATAAATAATAAAGAACAGTTAAGGAAGACGTTAATCGGAGTGTAAAAAAAATGTTAAATTTAGCTAGAAAGCTTAGTGTGAGCATGTATATGTATTACCTTTGGCTCTAACTAACATATTAATAAAGTATTTATACTAACAATAAAAATTTGAATAACATAAAACTTTAATAATTACATACATCAACATTATGAAAAAACTAACTTTATTCTTTTCATTATTCTTGGCAGCTTACGGAGTACAAGCACAAGAAACTAATGAAGGGCCAAAATTCGATAAATGGTCTATTGAAGTTTCTGCAGGACTAAATAAACCAGTAAGACATTTTACTTCTGGATACTATTCAGCAACACCATCTCCATGGAATGCAGACTTAGGAGTGCGCTATATGTTTAATAATAAGTTTGGTCTTAAACTAGACGGAGGTTATTATAGCTTAGAAAGCGCAGACGATAGCCGTGATTTTGAAAGCAAATATTACAGAGCATCTTTGCAAGGAGTTGTAAATGCAGGAAACCTTTTAGGGTTTAGAGAATGGACAAATACTTTTGGACTATTGGTACATGCAGGAGCAGGAGTTTCTATGTTAGATAGAGATGATGCAGCTAAATATTCTTCTGGAGATGATTGGATGGGACACGTAATTGTAGGAATTACTCCACAAGTTCGTTTAAGTAACACTATTGCATTAACAGGAGATTTCTCTGCAATAGGTAACGTACGTCAATCAGTAAGTTGGGATGGGAACTCTAAAGTACACGCATCTGGTTTTGATGGATTTTTAACGCAAGGAAGCATAGGGATTACTTTTTACCTAGGTAGTGCAGAAAAACATGCTGATTGGGTAAGCGAACAATCTAACTTTGACGAAAAATTAGGTGAAGTGGAAAATCGTTTAGCTAAAATAGAAAACGATATGCGTGATACCGATCAAGACGGTGTGCCAGATTATTTAGATAGAGAGCCAAACTCAACTAATGGGGTTGCAGTAGATACAAAAGGAAGAGCTATTGATAAAAATGGTAACGGTATCCCTGACGAATTAGAAGGAAGTCTAGATAGCCGTTATGCTAAAGCTGGTGATGTTATTAATAACACAGGAGGAGCTAACGCAATTAAAGATTTAATTAATAAAGGATACGTTAATGTATACTTTAAATTTGATAGCACACAGCCTGAAACTTATTCTTTAGAAGCAATCAATTACCTGGTAAAATATATGCAAGAAAATTCTTCAGCAAAAGCAGAATTAATTGGATATACAGATGAAATTGGAAATGCTGATTACAACCTTTCTTTATCAGAAAAAAGAGCTAAAAAGGTATATGATATCTTAGTAGCAGCAGGAGTAGATTCTTCTAGATTAGAGCATAAAGGAGGAGGAGTAGATTCTTCTGTTAATAAATCTTCTAAAGAAGCAAGACAACTTGTAAGAAGAGTAACTTTTAAATTGAAATAAAATTTTCTAAAAGTTATATTAAAATAAAAACCAAAAAAGCCTGAGTAATATTACTCAGGCTTTTTTGGTTTATGCAAGCGAATAAAAAGAGTTAAATTGCTGTAAGCTAGTGTTTTTAAAAAGTAGAAGCCCCCAGAATTTCTGGGGGCTTCAAAATTAACTAACCAATCTATTATGAAAAAACTTCATCTTAGCACGTAAATAGACGAAAAATAAATCATCTCATTACATGCATTAACAAAATTATAACATTTTTTAGGATTACCAAATTTATATCAATAAATTACAACCTCTAATGTCAGAATAATCAAAACGACCAAGAATTTCATAGGTGTTATCTCCTATTTTTTTTCCAAGATCTTGTGTGGCAATAAAACTACAACTGTATAAGTTTGCAAGATCTATTACATTAATTCCTCCCGTTTTGCCGTTAGGTAATAATTGTAGCTCATCTTCTGGTTCACGAATTATAATTTGCATGGTATTGGTACAATGGAAAATGCCATCGCCTAGCGAGTATGCTTGAGATAATAACTCGGTCATTCCATACTCACTGTATATTTTTTCAACGCCCAATCCGTTTTTTAAACGTTCATGAAGCTCTTCTCGTATCATTTCTTTTCGTCGGCCTTTCATGCCTCCTGTTTCCATAACTATGGTGTTGTGTAGTTTCAGTTTATATTTTTCTGCGATATCTAGTAAAGCAAAGGAAACACCTATAAGCAATATGGGAATGTTTTGTTGTTCTAGGCTTAAGATATTTTTTATAAGATCTTCGTGGTTATTTAAATAAAATCCACTTTCTGGGTGGTTGCTTTTATTAATTAGATGCTCGCACATATAGATTAAAGAGGAGCCTTCTCGTTCTAAATAAGAAGGTAAAAGGGCGAGAACAGCATAATCCTTAGGAGAATTGAAAAACTGCTTAAAACCTTGCTTAAAACTACGCTCATATAGCGCTAGCTTATGTACATAATGTTTGCTGGTTTGTGTACCCGTTGTGCCGCTACTGGTAAATAGGATTTCCTCTTGCTCTATTGTACAGGTAATTTTAAATTGTTTGAAGAAAGAAATGGGTAGAAAAGGGATATCTTCTATTGTTTTTACCTTATTAGGGGTTCTACCTAAAAGGTTACAGAATTTTTGATAAACAGCATTGTTGGTGTACTGAAAGTTAAATACCTCTAGGCTAGTTTCGGAAAATTCTTTTGATGTAGTTACGGAAAAAATTTTTTCTTCTAAAGCTTTCATTTTTTGTAGAATATACTACAAAAGTAAGCATATATCTGTTGGTAGAATAAAAAAAGCGTTTCTGATATAACCAGAAACGCTTTTTATAGAAAAATAAGTGAGCTTATTTTACAATTAACTTTTGTGTGAAGTTAACATGAGCATTACTTACTTTAATGATGTATAAGCCTTTTTGCAAACCTTCTAGATTAACTGTATTTTGAACATTGTTTTGAGTTAAAACTTCTTGTCCTAAAAGGTTGTAAATGGCTATGTTTACAGCTTGGTTGTTTGTTGTTTGTATATTTACGTATGTATTGGCTGGGTTAGGGTAAATACTTACATCTTGAGCTTGTATATTATCTGTAGAAAGTACTTCGCCGAAATCGTTTAAATCTCTTGGGAAAATTTGCCCTTTTCCGCTGTAATGAGAAGCGATTCCTGCAACAAAGGAAATTTCTTCGGTAGGTAAATTTGTTCCTATAAAATCTACATTATAAAAATTAGTACGTAATACGCTGCTGTCTCCTGTGTTCTCTGTAATGGTGTAGTTAGAACCGTTTGTAAATACATTTGTATCTCCTGTAATTGTAACGTTTTCTATAGCAATAAGTTCAGATTCGTAATCATTGTAGTTTGCCATAAAGTCAGCAATAGTAACCGTTTGTGGTGTTATTGTGTTACCGTTAGAAACAATAGTTGCAATGTCTTCTACTGGGTAGAATTGAGCAATCCCGTTGTGAGCGCCTACTAATCCTTTAAGTCCTGTAATGTTGTCACCAATTGCGTAGGTGTTTGTTAATACATCGTTATTATCATCTATTAAGATAGCAGCAGTAGCATCTTCAATGTATTTTTGGTTTCTAAAGTTTTGTAAGAAAGTAATAGTTGCTTCTCCTGTAAACTCAGCGTAGGTATCTTCTGGTAAATCTCTTAAATCTTGTATGGTAGCTACTGGAGTGTAATTTGCAACGCTAAAGTTTACTGTTTGTGTAACGGCAGGGTTTAATGGATTTCCATTAAAGTCTAAAAGTTCTGCTGTTAAGGTGTAAGAGTTTCCAGCACTTACATTGATTGTTTCATCTGCGGTGTCATATTTTGCAGTTGTAGTACTGTTTAACACCCAAGAAATGTACCCGTCGCTTGTTGCTGTATTTCCTACACTGAAATTTTGTACATTAAACGAAGCATTTACACTGGTAGTATTTGGGTTAAAAATTTGTCCATCTGTAGGAGCGGTAATACTAAGTGCAGGTTGTGGAGTTCCTCCATTTGCAGTCCAAGTTACGTTGTCGATAACAACTTGTGCTCCGTTAGTGTTAAGGAATTTTAATACAAAATTTCCAGCAACATTTACACTGATATTTCCTGAATTTTTAATTACATTTTGCTCGCTGTTTGTTGTAACATTTGCTACAAGTACATTGTTAACATATACATCTAGATCTACGTTGTTGCTAAATGCTTGCATGTAATCAAAGTTTAAGGTGCCGATACCGTTTGCTATTGAGCCTGATTTTACTTCTGCATCTGGAGTTCGGTTACGTCCAAGCATAATGGCATTTCCTGATATTTGATAGTCTCCTCGAGATTGTAGATACTCCCAAGTAGATCCGTCTTGGCCAGTGAATGTTCCGTCTACATAGCTTGTTCCTGTTAGGGTAAGGTTGTCAAAAGTTTCTGTTCCTTGTGCAAAGGAAAAGGTAGAAACTAATAATAGTAATAAAAGGGTAATTTTTTTCATGGTAAAAAATTTTTATTTATGTCAAAGGTATTAAAAAAATAATGAGTAGTGGCGAAAAAAGAGCTGTTGATGGTTCAACAGCTCTTTTTAGTGTTATAAAAATAGGTGAGGATTATTTAGTCCAACCTTGAGCCCAATCTGGTAATTCAGCACCGTTACCAGCACCTGTGTTAGTTCCTTCTTGTAAGAAGTTTTCTGGTAAATCACCAATGTAATCTGTTTTTGTATCTACTCCTACAAATTGGATGTTATTAAAAGTAATGTCTCCATTTGCTACTTGTTGGTTAGATTGAGGATCATCTTCAGCACCTTTTAAGTGAACTCCTACTTCAAATCCATCTACATAGATGTTAGAAGCATTCCATTTTCCTCCACCTTCTTTGATGTAAAGACCACCTTCGCTACCTCCACCTACAATAGAGATGTTTTTAAGCGTAGCGTTAGTTAGTGGTGTTAGAGCAAAATCGTCACCGTTGTTAGAACCTTCGATTCCTGCTTTAGCTCCATCTTTAATGTACCAATACTCTCCTGTACCAGCCCATCCGTCAGCAAAATCGATAGAATCATCTCCGCTTCCTGTAGAAACTAGGTATTTACCGTTTACAGTACCTCCAAAAAATTCAATTCCATCATCTTTACCATTGTAAGATTGTATGTATTCTACTTTAGTACCGTTACCTACACCAAAAAATGAAACGCCATTAAATTGTTTAGCTCCGTTAAATTCAGCACCTGTATATTCTACTCGAAGGTATTTAATAACTCCAGAGTTATCGTTTACGTTAGTTCCTCCGTAAGTAAGGTCAGAAACTTCAGCTTGAGCAGTAGCTCCTTTGTTAGTAGGTGCTTGCCCGCAAACTACTAAGCCTCCCCAGTCTCCAGGAGCTGGATTAGCGCTAGCAGAAGTCATTACAACAGGGTTGTTGGCTTCTCCATTAATAAATATTTCTGCTTTTTGAGCTACAGCGATGTAAGCACTTGTTCCTCCTGATGCTTTGATTACAGTTCCGGCAGGAATAGTTAATTTTCCTCCTTCTTCTACAATTACAGGCCCTGTTAGGTTGTATTCTAATGTATTGATAAGCTTTACATGCTGACCATCTTTTATGGTTAAGGTAAAGTTGTCAGGATTTACTTCTACGATAGGTTCTTTGTCGTTGTTTTTGTCATCATCACTAGAGCAAGAAGCGAAAATTAATGCACTTGCAGCAAATATTGATAGCACGAATTTTTTCATAATGTAATAAATTTATTTGTTATTGTTAATGCAAATGAACGATAGATTTGTGTTTTGAAGTTTAACTGAATATTAAGTTAGTATTAAAAAACCCTCCTGATTTAAGGAGGGTTTGAAATACTTACAAATTAAGTGTTTGTGTTTAGAATTTGTAGTTTAGAGAGAGGCTAAAACTCTGTCCTAAATCGTAAGATTTAACTACAACATCTTGTTCGTCTTGGTATCTTTCTATGGTTGGGTTGGTTAAATTTTTTGCAGATAAACCAATTCCTAAATTTTTATTGATTTGATATTTTGCGATAAAATCCATAGAGAAAACAGCTTTATCATAAATGCCACCTTGGTTGTTGGTGCCTATAGCGTAAAAACGATCAGAGAAATAATTTCCTGCTAAGGTTAATAAAAGGTTGCTTTTTTCTGAAAAATCATGACTATAGCTTAAATCGGCGTTAATTAACCAATCTGAGGCTCCAGTTAATGGTGAGGTGCTATCTGTAAAACGTACACTGTAAGAGGTTTCTTTTCCTACTTTTTCAGAATCTAAATCTTGTTCTGTATATAAATAAGAGATGTTACCGCCTAGTGCTAGTTTTTGTATGCGCGTATCGTCTAATTCTTTCTTTAGTAAATTTTTTCTAGCTTCTAGTTCAATTCCAACTCCTTTTGCTAAGTCTCCTGTGTTTGCCCAAGAAATATCGTTGGTGGCAGAAGCAATTACAAACTCATTGATTGGGTCTTGTATCAGCTTACCAAATGCTGTTACCGAGATTAACTCGTCATTTTTCGGAAAAAACTCCCAACGTAAATCTACGTTATAATTGGTAGAGGAATATAAATCTGGGTTACCAATAGTTGGGTAGGTAACATTTACGTATTGGAATTTGGCTCGCTCGATAAACTGTGGTAAAGTATAGGTTTTACTAGCAGCAAAACGAAGGTTGTTTTTCTCGTTTAGCTCGTATTTTAACGATAAACTTGGTAGAATTTGAGTTTCATCTAAGGTTTCTTCTCCTCCCATAGGAGAAACAGCCGTTAGCCAGTCTATTTTTTGGGTTATTTTTTCACCGCGTAAACCAGCTAATAAGGTTAACTTGTTAAATTGGTATTGAAAATTAACGTAACCAGCATTAATAATTTGTGTTCCATTGTATTTTTCAGGTCTATCAAAGCTACCGCCAAAAAGGGTTTTGATACCTTGAATGTTTCCATTATCTAAAGATTCTTGATTGAAAAAGCTATCTAAGTGATAAGGGTCTACGACTACGTTAGGGTTATCTTTTCCTGTTGGTAATGCGAAGTTGTATTGGGAAGCATTGAAATGGATATCTTTAGTTTTCACTTGATAACCTAAGGTTATTTTTCCAGCATATTCGTCTTCGCTATTTTTAGAGAATTTATAATCTGCAGCAATACGAGCGGCATATTCGTCTTCATTTAATTCGTGAAAATAACGGTGGTTGTTGGCATCTGAAAGTTCAGATAAGGTTAAAACCTCTAGGTTGTTGTCATCTACAGGGCGTAAGGTATTTTGCATACGGTCTGGCATATCGTTACGCATTTGGTTGTAGGTTGCTCCCCAGTTTACATCTATCTGATCTGTTAAAGTATGTGTCCCGATAAGTTGGTTTACAAAAAGTTGAGTTCTTTCAAATATAGAACGTCTTATGTACCCACCGCCGTTTGCAGCTTGATCAAAAATATCTAAAACTCCACGGTATTCGTTATGTTGTTGGCTGGTAGAGTTTATGTATAACCCGTTGTAAGAAATTTTGTGATTGTTGTTTACTTTATAAGTAAGGTTGGCAATTCCTGTGGTTCCTGTAGTGTAGTCGTAAGATTCGAATGTTAAGTCTTTTCTTGCTATTGCTTGTTTAGAAACCGAACCGCGTTCTACTCCTTCTTTATATGAGAAATTGTTATTAAACGACCCGTGTAAAAAGAAGCTTAATTTGCTTTCGTTTCCAATATTAAACGATTTTCCTCCTGTTAAACCATAGCTAGAAGCAATAGGGGTTTTGCTTTGTGTTTCCCAGCTTGTAGTAAAGTTGTATGCGTCTAACGGGTTGTTAGGCATTTTTGGATTGCTAAAGCCTAAGTATTTAGGGCCGTCGTGTTGTTTAAACTCATCGGTGTTTATGGCGTTGGTGTTTATGCCTGTACCAAGGTCTATTTCAAAGAAACCATTTCCGGTATATTCTTTTGAATCGATATTGATGCTTGCTCCTCCAAAATCTCCATAATTTGTGGTAACATAGGTTTTATCGATATCAATAGCTTCAATAATATCGGTAGCAAAAATACTTAAGTCTATGTTTTTTCTTAATGAATTATTAGAAGGTATAGGAAGGTTGTTTAACGATGTACTGTTGTAGCGGTCGTCTAATCCTCTTACATAAATATTACTAGAACCTTCTTGTTTTGCAATTCCAGAGGTTTTAGTAACTGCCGAAGATGCATCGCTAACGCCTTTTCTAGAAAGCTCTTGAGCTCCGATAGATTGCTTCATTTCAACGGCTTTTTTCTGGTCAAGAAGTAAAGCAACTTCAGAATCTCTTCTGGCAACAGTGGTAATAATTACCTCATCTAATGCAGCTGCACTAGAACCTAATGCTGTGTTGATTTCGGTTACTTTTCCTGCAACTACTGTTACATTAGGCACCTCGATAGTTTCGTAGCCTACAAAACTAAATACAACGGTGTATGTTCCTGGTTCCAGGTTTTCTATTCGGTATAAACCATCAAAATCGGATGTAGTTCCTTTGCTAGAATTTTTTATTAAGACATTTGCAAAGGGTAAAGGACTGTTATTTGCTTCTTTATCTGTTAGAGAACCTGCTATAGATCCTACTTCTTGAGAGAGGCAAATGCTTGAAAAGCAAAGTAATAGTGTTGTAAATAAAAATTTCATAAATAGTGAATTTGTTACCGCAAAGAACGTTAAGCCCTTACCGATAAATGTTACCATTACATTAAGAAACATTAAATTATAAGTTAGGTATCTTGTTAATTTTGCGGATTAGTGTTTAAGATTTGTTAACTTAGCTTTAATAATATTATCTTTACTTTTACCGACAGAATTTTAAGTTCCTATGGAAATGAATAAAAAAGACATTACGATCTTATTAGTAGATGATGAGCCAGATATTTTAGAAATAATAGGCTATAACTTATCGCAAGAAGGCTATCATGTAGAAACAGCCGAAAATGGCGCTGAGGCTGTAAAAAAAGCAAAAAAAACACATCCGCAATTAATAATATTAGATGTGATGATGCCAGAAATGGATGGGATAGAGGCCTGTGAGCAAATCCGTAAAATACCAGAATTAGACCATACCATTATTACCTTTTTAACCGCAAGAGGCGAAGATTACTCGCAAGTAGCAGGTTTTGATGCAGGAGCAGACGATTATATTACCAAGCCTATAAAACCTAAAGTGTTAATTAGTAAAGTAAAAGCTTTATTGAGACGTTCGGCCGCAGAAGGGAAAACATCCGATACTATTATTACGGTAGGCAACCTAACCATAAACAGAGAGGAATATAAAATTATCAATGAAAAAGAGGAGATTATTCTACCACGTAAAGAGTTTGAATTACTCTCTCTGTTAGCCTCTCAGCCAGGAAAAGTTTTTAAACGTGAAGATATCCTTAATCAAGTATGGGGTAACGAAGTTGTAGTAGGAGGCCGTACAATAGATGTGCATATCCGTAAACTTCGAGAAAAATTAGGAGAAGAAAAATTTAAAACCGTAAAAGGCGTAGGTTATAAATTTGTAAGTTAATCTATGGCACAAGAATTTAAACGCTCCTATAAATTTGCTTTTTATACCTCCTTATTTGTTACCCTGCTAGCAACACTTTTATTGCTGCTGTACGAGTTTTTTGCAGAAGGCTTTTCTTTTGGAGCCTTGCTGCTTTTTATGCTGGTATGCTATGTTTTTTCATTCTTCATTATTCAGTTACGAATAGAGTTTTTTATCTATAAACGGGTGAAAGAAGTTTACGATAAAGTTTCTTTGTTAGAATCTTCCTCGTTAAGAGAAGAGCAAATTACAACAGATATGGCCACGCTTACGCGGGAAATAGAAAAATTCTCGAAAGGTAAAAAGTTAGAAATAGAGGCTTTAAAAATTCGAGAAAACTACCGGAAAGAGTTTATGGGAAATATCTCCCACGAACTTAAAACGCCACTATTTACCGTTCAAAGTTACATTCTTACCTTGCTAGATGGAGCCGCAGACGATAAAAATATACGCGATAAATATTTAGCTCGTGCAAATAAAGGTGTAGATAGGCTAATTTATATTGTAAAAGATTTAGATATGATTACCAAGCTAGAAGCTGGTGATGTAAACCTAAATAAAGAAAAATTTGATGTTGTAGAGCTTATCCAAAGCGTTTTTGATCTTTTTGAAATGAAAGCCGCAAAAAAGGATATCTCACTAACCTTCGATGTAGATTATCAAAAACCCCTCTATGTATTTGCCGATAAAGACAAAATACAGCAAGTGCTTACCAATCTTGTGGTTAACTCTATAAAATACGGAAAAACAGGAGGAACAACCGAAATTAGCATCGATAATATAGCCGATAAAAAACTACTTATTGGAGTAACCGATAACGGGGAAGGTATCGAGCCACATTATATTCCTCGATTATTTGAACGCTTTTTTAGGATAGATAAAAGCGGTTCTCGTAGAGAAGGAGGTTCTGGTTTAGGGCTTTCTATTGTTAAACATATATTAGAAGCTCACCAAGAAAAAATATATGTAGAAAGCGACCATGGTATAGGAAGCGAGTTTTCATTTACGCTCGAAACATTTAAAGAGGGAAATAAAACTAAGCCGGCTTCTAAAACAGTTTAAACCTTTATAACGTTCTACCTGCGATAGCATAGATATTTTAAAATCATTTTGTTTAGCAAACGGAGCAATGTTTTCGTTTGCTAATTTTTTTGCCAAATATTCTTGCTCAGGCTGTCCTGGCGTTGGAATAAAAAATGCTTTTTTCTTTAATTTTGCCAAATCCATTATGGTTGTATATCCAGACCTTGCTAAAACAATTTCGCTTTCACAAAATGCTTTTTCTAAATCGTTTCCTGTAAGGTAGTTGTAAATAGTAAGCTTGCCTTTTTGCAGGATTGTTTGTTCTTTTTCTATTACTCCACGTACAAAAAGAACCTTTTCTGGGAAATTTTCCAATTGCTTTAAAAGGATTTCCTCTAGCATTCCGCGCTGGGGTTCAGGGCCAGAAAGGATTACTAAAACCTTATAGATAATAGGTGTTTTTTGCGTGTTTAGTCTGCTTAATGGACCTATATAGTTAAGATTTAAATTACTGCTATTTTTTAGGTGTCCTAGCTTTCCGCTTAAATTAGGTGTTGTTTCTACATCAGGAATCCAACATTCGTCAAATTTCCGTAAATAATGTTTATGTAATGTAGAGGTAATACCTGTAGCTGCACCGCTTAATACGTTTAATTGATGGGTTATATATATAGAAGGAACCCCGCTAGAGAAAACCCCCATACGATTGTCAGAAATAATCCCCGAAATATTTTCTTTAGCTACCAGTTGTTGCGTAGCTTTTTTTTCGAGTGTTATGTTTTTGTAAATTTTAGACGATTTTAAAAAAAGTTTAGCCAAGAAAAAAGATGCCTTTTTTGTATAGGTAATGTTGTAGGAAGGAAGCTCAAAATGTTGTAACGCAGGAAATTCTTTTTTTAATAAATTTAAAGCCGCTCCATCTGAGGCAATTACAGGAGTGTATCCAGCTTTGTCTAAAGCTGTAATAATAGGAATACAACGGGTAGCATGACCTAGCCCCCAATTAAGTGGGGCAACTAAAATTTTCTTCTTTTGCATAAATCAAAAATAAGCTACTTTCGCTCTGCAATATTTTAGTTAATTTTACCAAAATATTAAATTATAGCCGTGGGAAGTAAAAATAAACTTAAGCGATTTCAAGAAAACGAAACATTTGATAACGTTGTTCAGCCAACAAGAGAAGAAGTTGTAGGTGGAAATTTTAAATATAAAGGAAAATGGAATACCGACTTTTTTAAGCGCGATGCACCGCTTGTGGTAGAACTAGGTTGCGGAAAAGGAGAATATTGCGTAGGCTTAGGAAAAATGTATCCAGAGAAAAACTTTTTAGGAATAGATATAAAAGGGGCTAGGTTCTGGAGAGGAGCAAAAACTGCTATTGAAGAAGAAATGGCTTACGTAGGTTTTTTAAGAACCCAGATAGAACTTATAGAAGATATTTTTGAAGAAAACGAAGTAGATGAAATATGGATAACTTTTCCAGATCCGCAAATTAAGTACAAGCGCACAAAGCACCGCTTAACAAATGCTGAGTTTTTGCAAAAATATAAACGCATATTAAACGCCCAAGGAAGCATCCACCTTAAAACCGATAGCGAGTTTTTGCATGGCTATACTCTAGGTTTACTACATGCTGAAGGACATGAAATTTTACATGCTAATCATGATGTGTATAAAAATGATTTTTCTCCAAAAGATGTAGTAGGTATCCAAACTTTTTATGAAAATCAGTATCTTGAGCAAAATAAGCCAATAACCTATATACATTTTCGTATAAAATAACCAACTTTTGGAAGTAACAAAACTTTTTTTTACTACACTTTTTGCCGCTTTTGTAGGGGTAATTCCTCCAGGTTTGGTAAACATGACAGTGGCAAAAACCTGTTTAGAAAAAGGAAAAAAAAGCGGAGTAGTTGTGGCAATTGGCGCCTCGATTATTGTTTTTTGTCAAGCGATGCTCGCTATTTTATTAGCAAAATATATTTTCCGCCATCCAGATGTTCAGCAAAACCTGTTACGTGTAGGCTTGTTGGTGTTTATAGGTTTAGGGGTGTATTTCTTTTTACAAGCAAGAAAAACAAATCATCATACTAAAAAAACAAAACAAACTTCTGCTTTTAGTTTGGTAAAAGGAATGACCATTGCAGGGCTTAATGTTTTTCCAATACCTTATTTTGTTACGATAAGTGCTGTTTTTAGTGGAGACCAGTGTTGCAATTTTTCATGGGCAAGTATTATTGCTTTTTCTTTAGCTGCAGCCATAGGTACTTTTACTACATTATATTTATATGTCTATTTTTTTGCCAAAATAAACGATAAAACTGCTGTTATAGCAAAGTATGCCAATTATTTTATGGCTGTTTTAATGCTTATGTTGGTATTTATTACTTTTTTAAGACTGTATATTTAAAGCATGAAAAATGATAAGACTGATTTTTACGAAAGTGTATACAATATAGTAAAGCAAATCCCTTATGGTAGGGTAACCTCCTATGGTATTATTGCAAAAACCTTAGGGGCAGCAAAAAGCGCACGTCTAGTAGGTTATGCTATGAATAATGTTGCTAAATATAAAGATATTCCTGCGCATCGTGTAGTGAATAGAAACGGAGAGCTTACAGGACGGCATCATTTTTCTGGCGATTTAAGTATGGCAGAATTATTAGAAAACGAAGGGCTGAAAATAAAAAACGATAAAGTAGTTAATTTTACAGCTGTAGTTTGGAATCCTCTACAAGAATTTTAAAATAAACTCATTGGAAAAAACAAAGCTACAATAGTTAATTTCAATGAAAAACACAACTTTTAATAAGAAGTAACCCGTATATTTGTACAAATAGAGTAAATTTAAATAAGCAAACTTTTTAAAAGTTATATTTCATTTATGAAATTAAATAAAAAAGATATTTCAAAAGCCCTAGAAAGCATTAGCGTTTCTGGAGAAGGGCAAAATATGATAGAGAGCGGAGTTGTAAAAAACATCATGGTTTTTAACGATGAGGTTATCGTAGATTTAACATTATCAACACCAGCCATGCACATAAAAAAACGTGCAGAAGTAGATGTGATAAAAGCTATACACGATTTAGTTTATGAAAAGGCCAAAGTAAAGGTAAACATAACTGTAGAAGCTCCAAGTAAAAAACAACCCGAAATAAAAGGAAAGCCAATTCCTGGTATAAAAAATATTATCGCTGTAGCCTCAGGAAAAGGAGGTGTAGGAAAATCTACTGTTACAGCAAATCTAGCTGTAAGTTTAGCAAAAATGGGCTTTAATGTAGGTTTGTTAGATGCCGATATTTACGGGCCATCGGCAACCATTATGTTTGATGTGGAGCATGAGCGACCATTATCTGTAACTGTAAATGGGAAATCTAAAATGGAACCCGTACAGAATCATGGCGTAAAAATTTTATCAATAGGGTTTTTTACCAAACCAAATCAAGCTGTAATTTGGCGGGGACCAATGGCAGCAAAGGCACTTAACCAAATGATATTTGATGCCAATTGGGGAGAATTAGATTTTCTATTGGTAGATTTACCTCCAGGAACAGGAGATATTCACTTATCCATTATGCAATCCTTGCCCATTACAGGATCTGTTATTGTAAGCACACCGCAAAATGTAGCCTTAGCTGATGCTAAAAAAGGAGTGGCTATGTTCCGTCAAGAAAGCATTAATGTACCAATATTGGGAATTATAGAGAACATGGCTTATTTTACACCAGCGGAACTTCCAGACAATAAATATTATATTTTTGGGGAGCGAGGAGCTAAAAATTTAGCAGAAGATTTACAAATACCATTTTTAGGAGAAATCCCATTGGTGCAAAGTATTCGTGAAGCAGGAGATATAGGAAGACCAGCTGCCTTACAAGATAATTCTTCAATAACAAAAGCACTTACAGAAATTACTAAAGAGGTGGTAGCAGAGACCGTAAAAAGAAACACAGCTCTACCTCCAACAGAAGCAATAAAAATAACCACCATGGCAGGCTGTAGCGCTGTTAATAAAAAATAAAAACAATGGAAAACGTAACCCCTAGCTTAGTAGAAAATGTAGAAAAAGCACTAGAAGAAATTCGTCCATTCCTAAAAAATGATGGTGGCGATATCTCTTTAATAGATATAGATGAAGCAGAAAATATCGTTAAAGTAAAACTGCTAGGAGCTTGTGTGGGATGCTCGGTAAACCAAATGACGTTAAAATCTGGTGTAGAAATGACTATAAAAAAACATGCACCACAAATCCAAAAAGTTATCAATATAGAGGAGTAACAGCGAATGATAAATGTCATTTTCTCAATTACTTATAGTTTATATTTTTATACTACCCTTTCTTAGTTAGAAAAAAAGTAACAATGATTAAAACAGATATATTAATAATAGGAGCTGGTCCAACAGGTTTATTCACCGTATTTGAAGCGGGTCTTTTAAAATTAAAATGTCACCTTATCGATGCGCTTCCGCAGCCAGGAGGACAGTTAGCAGAATTATACCCTAAAAAACCAATTTACGATATCCCAGGGTTTCCAGAAGTGTTAGCAGGAGATTTGGTAGATAACCTTATGGAGCAAATAGAAGCTTTTCAACCAGGTTTTACTTTGGGAGAACGTGCAGAAACCATAGAAAAATTAGA
Organism: Mesonia hippocampi; assembly: GCF_014197445.1. Lineage (GTDB taxonomy): Bacteria > Bacteroidota > Bacteroidia > Flavobacteriales > Flavobacteriaceae > Mesonia > Mesonia hippocampi. The sequence continues at coordinate 180,593 of NZ_JACIFO010000006.1, forward strand.
CGACGGAAGCTTTATTGTAACAACCAATAAAGGGACACAGCACCATGCGCCAATTGTTGCCATAGCAGGAGGCTTAGGAAGCTTTGAACCTAGAAAACCGCCTATTCCTAATTTAGTAAAATATGAGGATAAAGGGGTTATATATATGGTGAAAGAACCAGAAAAATATAGAGGAAAAAAAATAGTGATAGCAGGAGGAGGAGACTCTGCTTTAGATTGGAGTATTTTTCTTGCCGATATCGCAGAAGAAGTAACCCTTGTACATCGTAGAAACGAATTTAGAGGTGCTCTAGATTCTGTAGAGAAAGTTCAAACCTTAAAAAATCAAGGTAAAATAAAACTTATTACACCTGCAGAAGTTGTTGAGGTTTATGGAGAAGAAGAATTAACCTCTGTTTTAATTAGAAAAAAAGCAGAAGTAACAGAAGATATTCATTTAGAAACCGATTATTTTATTCCATTATTTGGACTTTCACCAAAATTAGGACCTATTGCAGATTGGGGCTTAGAAATAGAAAAAAACGCCATAAAAGTAGATAATACATTAGATTATCAAACCAATATACCTGGTATATATGCCATAGGAGACGTAAATACGTATCCTGGTAAACTAAAGTTGATACTGTGTGGTTTTCACGAAGCAACGTTAATGTGCCAAAGTGCCTATCAGCGTATATTTCCAGATAAGAAATACGTGATGAAATATACAACCGTAGGAGGCGTAACAGGGTTTGATGGAACTAAAAAAGAAGCTCCTAAAGCCGTTATACAAGCTATAGATTAAACACGATGGAAAACGAAGTAAACATTACCATTATTGATAGAGAAGGTGAAACCCATGAGGTAATAGCACCTACCGATATGGCGATGAATTTAATGGAAGTTGTGCGCTCTTATGAGCTAGCACCAGAAGGAACTATAGGAGTTTGTGGAGGAATGGCAATGTGTGCTTCCTGCCAGTGCTATGTGCTTTCTGATACAGAATTGCCCGAAATGCAAGACGATGAAGCGGCAATGTTAGCAGAAGCTTTTCATGTAGAAGATAATAGTAGGTTAGGTTGCCAACTTCATATTTCGGAAGCTTTTGAAGGGTTAAAAGTGCAATTAGCTCCAGAAGAGATGTAGGTTTATAATTTATTGGTAATAGGTAAAATATACGTTATATCTATACGTAGCCTTAATAAAAAAAATCCTTGAAAAGTAAAATGCAAGGATTTTTTTATGTTTTCTCTTTCTTCTAGTAAGGCCGTGTTAGCATCGAGCTTCTTCTATTTCTTTATAGATTCCATCCCAGAGTTCTAAACGTTTTTCTAGCGCTTTTACCGAGACATTGGTAGCTTCTTCCCATTTAGAGGAATCATTCTCGCATAAACTTTCTATCATTTGCAATGCCATTGGGCCGTGTTCATCTTCATCAAGTTCAATATGTCGGTCAAAATAATAGCTAAATAAACTTAAATCTTCTTCGGGAAAATGCGTTTGAATTTTACTGATAATAGAAGAAAACATTGCAGGAATAAGGTTTTCTCTACCAAAAGTAAAAGCCGCAGCAATTTCGTGAGCTTCCCCGTTATAAATAACATCAAACGTATGGGTTAAAAACTGTTTAACCGAGCAAGGTAGCTTGCTGGAAGTAATTATGAGGTAAACATCGATACCACGGGCTAATTGTTTTTCGAAGTTTTTTATAGTATTGGTATCTGCTTTAGCCTTGAGCATTGCATCAAGATACATTTCGTAATGACTTTGTCGCTTTCCGTAGAAGTTTATATCGGTTTCTTCTGCAAGAACAATTTCGTTGATCAAATACCTTATTTCGGGATTTCCCTTTGGGTACCAAGGGTATTCACAACAGGTTAATTTTACTTGAAGCGCTTTTAGTAACGACATGAAATCTAAAACAGCATACACATGATGTTGCATAAAAATGCGTAAGCTTTCGGGGGTTTGTATTTGCTCGTATAATGGGTGTTCTAATAATTGTTTGCGTAGCGATGCGGTAGCTTTTTCTATCGTTTCAATAGCCATATTTTGTGTAAATTTACACAAAGATAGTCTCCTTTTTTTGAAGTTTGAAATAAATAGGAGCTATTTTAATCATTCGATTTCAAAAAAAAATAGTACTTTTTGGTTGTGAAAATAAGGGTTTTAATATTCTATAAATCGAAAAAGTATCAACGCACGCTTGTAAAAAAAGTAAAATTAAAAACAAGCTGTTGCGAGAAATACAAAAAGGGCAATCGTTGTAAACGATGCCCTAGATTTGATTTGCAATAAAGTGATTAATTTATCTATTTGAAAGCTGGAATACCCGTAATATCTAAACCTGTGATAAGTAGGTGTATATCGTGTGTGCCTTCATAAGTAATAACACTTTCAAGGTTCATCATGTGGCGCATAATACTGTATTCTCCTGTGATACCCATTCCGCCTAGTATTTGCCTAGCTTCTCGAGCAATATTTATGGCAATTTCTACATTATTTCTTTTCGCCATAGAAATTTGAGCAGATGTTGCTTTGTCCTTATTACGTAATTGCCCTAGACGTAAATTTAGCAATTGGGCTTTTGTAATTTCGGTAAGCATCTCGGCTAGCTTTTTTTGTTGTAGTTGGAAACCAGCAATAGGTTTTCCAAATTGGATACGTTCTTTTGCATAGCGTAATGCCGTATCATAACAATCCATTGCTGCTCCAATAGCGCCCCAAGCAATACCAAATCTAGCAGAATCGAGGCAGCTTAAAGGCGCCCCTAAACCGCTTCTTCCGGGAAGTAAATTTTCCTTAGGAACTTTTACATCTTGGAAAATAAGTTCTCCAGTTGCAGATGCTCGTAACGACCATTTGTTGTGGGTTTCTGGAGTTGTAAATCCTTCCATACCGCGTTCAACAATAAGTCCGTGTATTCTTCCTTCTTCATTTTTTGCCCAAACAACAGCAACATCACAAAAAGGAGCATTAGATATCCACATTTTGGCTCCGTTTAGTAAATAGTGGTCTCCTTTATCTTTAAAATTGGTTACCATGCCGCCTGGGTTTGACCCGTGATCAGGTTCGGTTAATCCAAAACTTCCCATAAACTCACCACTAGCTAATTTTGGAAGGTATTTTTTTCGTTGTTCTTCTGTTCCGTATTTATAAATAGGATACATTACTAATGATGATTGTACAGAAGCTGTAGATCTAACGCCGCTATCTCCTCGTTCTATTTCTTGCATAATAAGTCCGTAAGAGATTTGGTCTAATCCTGCTCCGCCATATTCTTCTGGAATATAGGGGCCAAATGCGCCTATTTCGGCTAAACCGTTAACAATAGATGTTGGAAATGTTGCTTGTTGAGCAGCATCTTCTATAATTGGAGATACTTCTTTTTTTACCCATTCGCGGGCAGCATCTCTCACCATACGGTGTTCGTCTGTAAGCAGTTCATCTATATTGTAATAGTCAGGTGCTTGAAATAAGTCTGGCTTCATAAAATTGTTTTGTTTTAGCGTTGTATTAATAGTTGTGGTAAATTTAATTAATACCTATGTACTAAACAATTTTTTAAGCTTTTAGATAGAAATCTTTAATTAAATCTTGGTAGTCTTTAGTGTAGGTATGTCGTTTTTCCTCTAGGATAAGCGTGTTTTCTACGATATTTTGCTTAGGGGTTTTAGAAAAGGATAGCAAACAGCGCTTTATGGGGCTGGTTGCAGTGCCTTTAACCCATGTGCAACGTTCTAAAAAGAGGTTGTGGTCTAGGCAAATTTGGGTGAATTTTGTATAGCTTTTAGAAGGAATTATAACTTGGAAGGTGCCATTTTGGCTAAGTAATTTTTCGGCACTACGGATTAGCGCTATAAAGCTAAGCGCTTGGGTAGAGCGCGCTGTTGCTCTTGCTTTTTGGGCTGAAATTTCGTCCTCTTCGTAAAAAGGAGGATTGCTAATAATAAGGTCGTAGGTTTCGTCAAATTCTGCGTCAAACTCTTTTAAAGAGGCGTGGTAACAAAAAAGCAGGTGGTTCCAAGGGCTGTTTTCAAAATTGTCAACACATTGTTGGTGAGCTTCTGGGTTTATTTCTACGCCATCTATTGCTTCTATCCATTTAGAGTCTGCTGTACGTTGGGCAAGCATTAAGGCAATAAGTCCTGTTCCTGCTCCAATATCTAAAATAGTACTTGTTTCTTCGGGTATTTTTGCCCAAGCTCCTAGTAGTACTCCATCTGTGCCTATTTTCATGGCACAATTCTCTTGCTTAACGCTAAATTGTTTAAAATGAAACGTACTCATTAGAGGTAAAGTTCTATAAGTCCTTCAGGAACGTCTAGTGAGATAGTTTTATTTTTTTTGTCTAATAAAAGGATAAAATCGTCGTTGATGGGGATAAGAATTTCCTTTTCGTTTTTCTCTATCACAAAAAGCGCTTGTGCAGTGGTGTCGTTTATACTTTTAATCACTCCCACTTCTCCGTAGTTTTTATCTGTTACATTAAACCCTATTACTTCATGGTAATAGAATTTGTTGCCTTCTAATTCGGGAAGTTGATTAAGCGGTAGGTAGATATCTTTTTTTAGTAAAGCATCAGCTTCTGTTTCGGTAGTGATGTCTTCGAGCTTAACACGTAGTAAGTTGCTTTTTTGCAAGTTGCTTTTTTCAATAAAAAACGGAATCAATTTTTGAGGTAGTACCTCAATAAAAATCGATTCCGTTTCTAAGTATTCTTCAGGGTCATCGGTATCTAATTTTATAAGTACCTCTCCTTTAAAGCTAAATTTACTAACAATGGTTCCCAGATAAAAACAATCTTCTAAGCGCATGTTAGTTGTGTTTTGAAGTTATTATTCAGCGTTGTCGCTTTTTTCTTCAGTAGCTTCAGCTTCAGCAGCTTCTTCAGTAGCAGCAGCTTGAGCCTCTTCTTGTGCAGCTTTAGCTTCAGCTTCACGTTTCGCATTAACTTCTTTTTCAGCTTCTAAGGCCTTAGCTTTAGCTTCCTCTTCAGCTTTGCTTAAGTTGTCTTTCTTTTGGCTGATTTTTCCTTCTTTTTCAGCTAACCAAGCATTGAATTTCTCTTCAGCTTGCTCTTCGGTTAAAGCTCCTTTACGTACACCGCCAGCTAAGTGGTGTTTTAGAAGCGCCCCTTTGTAAGAAAGAATGTTTCTTGCAGTTTCTGTTGGTTGTGCACCATTATTTAACCACTGTACAGCGTTGTCTACATTAAGCTCGATGATAGCAGGATTAACATTAGGGTTATAAACACCTAATTTTTCTAAAAACTTACCATCTCTTTTTGCGCGTGAGTCTGCAGCAACAATCCAATAAAAAGGTTTACCTTTTTTACCGTGTCTTTGTAATCTAATTTTTACAGGCATAATTTACGATTAAATTTTGAGGTACTCGACCTCTGTTATTAATTAAGGTTGCAAATTTACGATATATTTTTTAAGTAACATCTTTAATTAATTATTTTTATTTTACATTTGTAAGATGTAGATTTGTTAAGAATACGCTAAATTATAAGCCACTGTTTTAAATTGATGTTAAAAATAAAGGTTTGTGTTTAGTAAATGTCGCTTTTAACCAGACGAAACCATAAAACACCGTAATACTAAAACTTATGAAGAATTTTTTTCTATTCGCTATTTTATCTGTCTTGATATGGAGTTGTGAAGATGATATAGAACGTAATACCCCTTCTATTCAAGGAGAAGTAAATAAAGAGTTTTTTAGAGCAACAGATGTTAAAGCTAATCTTAATCCAGACGGTTCGGTAACAATTATAGGTACACAAGATATAAGAGAGATTGTCCTTGCGGTAGAAGAACTTAAAGAAGGTGTTTATCCTTTAGGAAATGGAGATTTAAACCAAGCAGTTTTTAAATATGCCGATACTCTTGTTTACAGAACAGGAGATACTGGTTTTGGGAGTATAGAAATTTCACGTATTAAAGGAGCTACACTTTGGGGAAGTTTTTATTTTGATGCTCAGCTTAATGAAGTAGGAGATACATTGAATTTTAATAAAGGCTCATTTTTTGGGGTGCCAATAAGTAATTATACGCCTACAGATGGAGGAGATAACAACACAGGCGAAGAGGTTTCGTGTGAGGAAGCTACTAATGCAGTGGCAGAAACAAGTGTAGATTACTCTTTGTCGCTTTTAGGAGGAGATCAAGCAGAGATAGAAACAAAATGTCAGGCTTATAAAGCAGCCTTAACGCAACAAATTACTTCTTGTGGAGATGAAGATGGAGCGATTCAAGCTTTAATTGATAACCTTCCGTGTAATTAATTAGAAAATAGTTGTAAAATACAGAAAAAGTCTCGAGATATCTCGGGGCTTTTTTTGTGGATAAGTTTTCTTTCTAAAAACGGAAGTTATTTATACTTTTAATCTCTCTAAAAAACTCCCTAAGACAAAAGTTATGTACCTTATTTTTGATACCGAAACTACTGGATTACCAAAGCGTTGGGATGCTCCTATTAGCGATTCTGATAACTGGCCAAGGGCGATACAAATTGCATGGCAGTTGCATGATGAGCTCGGGCGATTGGTAGAACATCAGGATTTTCTTATCAAACCAGAAGGTTTTAATATTCCTTACGATGCTGAGCGTATTCATGGAATTTCTACAGAACTAGCCCAAGAAAAAGGTATTCCGCTTACCGAGGCTTTAGCACGATTTAATACTGCTTTGGCAAAAACAAAATTTGTAGTAGGGCAAAACGTAGGTTTTGATGTTAATATTATGGGAGCCGAATTTTTCCGCGAAAGCGTAGAAAATCAGCTTACAGAATTACCTGTACTTGATACTTGTACAGAGGTTACTGCAGAACTGTGTAGAATTCCAGGGGGAAGAGGAGGTAAATTTAAACTCCCAACACTTACCGAACTTCATGAGCATTTGTTTGGAGAGCCTTTTGCAGAAGCACATAACGCTACAGCCGATGTAGAGGCTACTACGCGTTGTTTTTTAGAATTGATACGTAAACGTGTTTATACAAGCGAAGAGCTAGATGTACCTGTAGATTATTTTGAGCGATTTGATCAGGAAAATCCACAGCCTATTCAGCTTATAGGATTAAAGCATATTAATCTTAAAAAAGCTTCTGATGAGATAAGAAAAACATTATCAAAAACAGAAGGTGCACCCGAGATTACAGCAGCCGAGATTCAAGAAAACATAGCCGAATTAGCACAAGCAGAATATGCACATTTACACGTACATACTCAATTCTCTATTTTGCAGTCAACAATAGATATGGCAAGCCTTGTTAAAACAACAGCAGAGAATAAAATGCCAGCCATTGCAATGACAGACCATGCAAATATGATGGGGGCATTTCACTTTGTAAACGAGGTCTCAAAATACAATAAAGCACTCGCAGAAAGAAAAAAAGAGGCAGAAGAGAAAGGAGAAGCATTTTCAGAAGTGGCTATTAAACCTATAGTGGGTTGTGAGTTTTTTGTTTGTGAAAATCATGAAGATAAAACTCGAAAAGACAACGGTTATCAAGTTGTGATGCTAGCCAAGAATAAAAAAGGCTATCATAACCTGGCAAAAATGTCTTCTATTGCTTATACCAAAGGTTTTTATTACGTTCCTCGTATAGATAAGCAAGTAATAGAAAATTACAAAGAAGATGTTATGGTACTTACAGGGAATTTATATGGAGAAGTTCCTAGTAAGATTTTAAATGTAGGAGAAAAACAAGCCGAAGAAGCATTGTTATGGTGGAAACAAACTTTTGGCGACGACTTGTATATAGAGCTAATGCGTCATGGTCAAGAAGATGAAAACCGCGTAAATGAGGTGCTGGTAAAGTTTGCAGAAACACATCAGGTAAAGCAAATAGCCACCAATAATATTTATTATACTCAAAAAGAGGACGCTAATGCTCATGATATCTTATTGTGTATAAAAGATGGAGAAAAGCAAGCCACACCAATAGGTAGAGGTAGGGGGTATCGCTACGGGTTGCCTAATCAGGAATATTATTTTAAATCTGCTCAGGAGATGAAAGATTTATTTAAAGACCTGCCAGATGCCATCACCAATATCCAAGAAATAATAGATAAGGTAGAACCTTTTGAATTGGCGCGTAGTGTACTTCTACCCGCTTTTGATATTCCAGAAAAATTTAAAGACCCTCAAGATGAAATAGACGGTAAAAAACGAGGGGAAAACGCTTACCTAAAGCATTTAACTTATGAGGGAGCAAAGGAGCGGTATGAAGAAATAACCCCCGAAATTGAAGAGCGTTTAGATTTTGAACTCTCTGTAATAGAAAAAACAGGATACCCAGGTTATTTCCTAATTGTTGAAGATTTTATCCGCGAAGCCAGAAAAATAGATGTATCGGTAGGGCCAGGTCGAGGGTCGGCAGCAGGAAGTGCAGTAGCATATTGCCTTAAAATAACCAATATCGACCCAATTAAATACGATTTGCTTTTTGAGCGTTTCCTAAACCCAGACCGTGTGAGTATGCCCGATATTGATATCGATTTTGATGATGAAGGGCGAGGTCGGGTAATAGATTATGTAATTGATAAATACGGGGCAAACCAGGTAGCTCAAATTATTACCTACGGCACCATGGCAGCAAAATCCTCTATTAGAGACACTGCTCGAGCATTAGACCTGCCGCTTAGTGATGCCGATAGAATTGCTAAACTGGTTCCAGATATGTCTAAGCTTTATAAAATTTTTGCCTTAGATGAAAAAGGAATTAAAAAGAAGTTTAAAAATGAAGATGTAGAAAAAATACAAGAACTTTTTAAAATTTCTGATGCAAGTAACCTTGAAGGCGAAACCGTTCGGCAAGCACGTATATTAGAAGGTTCGGTTAGAAATACAGGAATCCATGCCTGTGGAGTAATTATTACCCCAAGCGATATTACCGAACACGTTCCTGTTTCGGTAGCTAAAGATTCAGATTTATATGTTACCCAGTTTGATAACTCGGTGGTAGAAAGTGCAGGCTTGCTTAAAATGGACTTTTTAGGATTAAAAACTTTAACCCTAATAAAAGATACCGTAAAAATTGTAAAGGGTGTACATAATGTAGAGTTAGACCCTGATAGTTTTCCTTTAGATGATAAAAAAACATATGAACTTTTCCAGCGTGGAGAAACCGTAGGGATATTCCAATACGAATCTGTTGGGATGCAAAAACACATGCGGAATTTAAAACCAACGGTATTTGAAGATTTAATTGCAATGAATGCACTTTATCGTCCTGGACCAATGGAATATATCCCCGATTTTATTGCACGTAAGCATGGGGAGCAAGAAATTACTTACGATTTACCAGAGATGGAAGAATACCTACAAGATACTTATGGTATTACCGTCTACCAAGAGCAAGTAATGTTGCTTTCGCAGAAACTAGCAGGCTTTAGTAAAGGTGATGCCGATATGCTGCGTAAAGCCATGGGGAAAAAGATATTTGCATTGCTGGAAAAATTAAAACCACAGTTTCTTGGCGGAGGAGAAGAGCGAGGACATCCAAGAGAAGTTCTTGAAAAAATATGGAAAGATTGGGAGGCTTTTGCAAGTTATGCTTTCAATAAATCGCACTCTACGTGTTATGCTTGGATAGCGTATCAAACCGCTTATCTAAAAGCACATTATCCCGCAGAATACATGGCGGCTGTACTGTCTAATAATATGAATAATATTAAAGACGTTACCTTTTTTATGGAAGAATGTAAACGAATGAAACTTCCTGTTTTAGGTCCAGATGTAAACGAATCGTATTATAAATTTTCGGTAAATAAAGATAATGCTATCCGTTTTGGAATGGGAGCAATAAAAGGCGTAGGCGTGGGCGCTGTAGAAACCATTGTAAATAACCGTAAGGAAGAAGGGCACTATCGCTCGGTTTTTGACTTAGCAAAACGTATAGATTTAAGAGCAGCAAACAAAAAAGCTTTCGAAAACTTAGCTTTAGCTGGCGGTTTTGATGGTTTTGTTCCAACACATCGAGCGCAATATTTTCATGACGAAGGCGATGGCATTGTTTTTTTAGAAAAAGTAATAAAATATGCCGCTAAGTTTCAGGAAAATAAAAATTCTGCGCAAGTAAGTTTGTTCGGAGAAGCAAGCGAAGTGCAAATTCCAGAACCTGTTATTCCGCCGTGTGAAGAATGGCCTACCATGGTGAAGCTAAAGAAAGAAAAAGAGGTAGTAGGAATTTATATTTCAGGACACCCACTAGACGATTTTAAAGCAGAATTAAAATATTGTTGCAATGCAACTTTAGCAGATTTTTATAACATTAATACACAAGAAGGAAGAGAGCTAACCGTTGGTGGAATAATAACAGAAGTTACACACCTTACCGGAAAAACAGGCAGGCCGTTTGGTAAGTTTGTTGTAGAAGATTATAACGCTTCGCATGAATTTCTTATTTTCGGAGAAGATTACCTAAAGCACAGGCATTATCTTATTGCGAATAATTTTGTGCAGATAAAAATTTTTATTCAACCAGGCAGAATCGATAATAAAACAGGTAATAAGCTTCAACCTCGTGTAGTGTTTAGGAATTTTAAAGCTTTACACGATGTACTAAAAGATACCATACAAAAACTAACATTGCATTTTGAAATTAACAGTATTAACGAAAAACAAATAGAAGCCCTCAAGCAAACCTTAGAGCGCTACCAAGGCAACGCAATTGTTAATTTTATAATAGGAGCAAGTAAAAAACTAAAAGTAGAAATGCCTAGCCGAACCGTTAAAGTTGATATTTGTGCAGAACTATTGGCGGAATTAGATGAACAAAGTATGTATTATAAACTAAACTAAAAAATGAAAAAATACCATGTGTTAGGGGTAATGTCAGGAACTTCGCTCGATGGTATAGATGTCGCTGAGGTTGAACTTTCTTGTGTAAATGAAAAGTGGAATTATTCCTTTGGGAAAACAGCAACTTTTGCTTACCCAGCGCAATGGAAGCAAAAATTACAGAATGCCATTTTGTTGGATGATGATGCGCTATCGGAATTAAACCAGGCTTATACAGCATATTTGGCAGAAACAATTTTAACCTTTATACAAACCAATAAGCTAAAAACTATCAATGCTGTTTGTAGTCATGGGCATACGGTAAAACACCGTCCAGATCTAGGGTTTACGCTGCAAATAGGTAATTTGCCTGTTTTGGCAAAACAACTCCAACTTCCTGTGGTTTGTGATTTCAGAGTGCAAGATGTTGATCTAGGAGGGCAAGGAGCGCCTTTAGTGCCTATTGGTGATAGGTTGTTGTTTTTAGCGTATGAGTATTGCTTAAACTTAGGTGGTTTTGCAAATATTTCTTCAGAGCTTAACCAGCAAAGAATAGCTTATGATATTTGTGCTGTAAATACCGTATTGAATTTTTATGCGGAAAAACTAGGATTTCCGTATGATAATAAGGGAAGTATAGCTAAACGTGCTGTTGTTTCGTCTGCATTATTAGCTAGATTAAATGCACTTGATTACTATCAAAAATCAGCCCCAAAATCGTTAGGGATAGAATGGGTTACAAAACATATTTTTCCGATTTTAGAAGAATCTAAATGTTCTCCTGAAGTTATTTTAGCCACTTATACAAAGCATATTGCAGAACAATTGGCAAAAGAAATTCCTAAAGGAAGAGTTTTAGTAACAGGAGGAGGAGCTTATAATAAGCATTTAATAAACTTGCTAAAAAAAGAAACAAAAGCCTCTATCGAAATCCCTTCAAAACAATTATTAGAATATAAAGAAGTTTTAATCTTTGCGCTATTAGGGGTTTTAAAATTAGAAGGAAAAGTAAACGTATTGCAGTCGGTAACAGGGGCTACTTCCAACCATAGTTCAGGAAAAATATTTCTTCCATAAAATATAAAAGTTAAATTTTTTAACAAGTAGGCTTTGTTTATATTTGTACAACCTTAAAACTTAGCCTAAATGAAAGAATTACTTAAAAAATACGAAAATACACAACCAGAAATTGTTTTTAATTGGAAAGACTCAGAAACCGAAGCCGAAGGATGGGTAGTTATTAATTCCTTAAGAGGAGGAGCTGCCGGAGGAGGAACGCGTATGCGTAAAGGTTTGGATATGAATGAGGTACTTTCGTTAGCAAAAACAATGGAAGTGAAGTTTAGCGTAGCAGGACCTCCTATTGGCGGGGCTAAATCAGGAATTAATTTCGACCCAAAGGACCCGCGAAAGCAAGGCGTATTAGAACGTTGGTATAAAGCCATTACGCCGTTATTAAAACATTATTATGGGACAGGAGGAGACCTTAACGTAGATGAAATTCACGAAGTAATCCCTATTACAGAAGATTGTGGAGTTTGGCATCCGCAAGAAGGGGTTTTTGCAGGACATTTTAAACCTACCGAAGGAGAAAAAATAAACCGCATTGGTCAGTTAAGACAAGGCGTAATTAAAATTATCGAAAACCCTAAATATACTCCAGAAATTACTCGCAGGTATACCGTTGCAGACATGATAACCGGTTTTGGTGTGGCAGAGGCTGTAAAACATTATTACGATATTTACGGAGGAGATGTAAAAGGAAAAAAAGCCATTGTTCAAGGTTTTGGAAATGTTGGGTCGGCAGCCGCATACTATTTAGCACAAATGGGAGCAAAAGTGGTAGGGATTATCGATAAGGATGGAGGCCTAATTAGTGAAGAAGGCTTTAGCTTTGAAGAAATTAAATCTCTCTATTTAAACAAAAAAGGAAATACCTTGTATGCAGAAAACCTTATTCCTTCTGCAGCGTTAAACGAAAAAGTGTGGAGCTTAAATGCCGAGATTTTTGCTCCTTGTGCAGCCTCTAGATTAATTACAAAAGAGCAAATATCTTCGTTAATACAAGCAGGCTTAGAAGTGGTTTCTTGCGGTGCCAATGTACCGTTTGCAGATAAAGAGATTTTCTTTGGGAACATTATGGAATATACCGATGAGCGTACGAGCTTGATTCCAGACTTTATTTCAAACTGTGGGATGGCGCGTGTTTTTGCCTATTTTATGGAACAAAAAGTGAGCATGGATGATGAGGCCATTTTTAATGATGTATCAAACACCATAAAACAAGCACTCAAAAATACACATAAACAGCATAGTGCCACAACCGATATTAGCAAAACAGCTTTCGAGATTGCTTTAAAACAATTGGTGTAGCATGATAGCAATAATTATTGTAATATTTGTTCTAGGGTATCTTTGCATAACCCTAGAACATCCTTTAAAGCTAGATAAAGCAGTTCCTGCTTTGCTTATGGGAACTCTCATGTGGGCCATTTTAGCAATAGGGTTTAATTTGGGGTGGTTTTCTATTATCGATGCTCACGAGCATGTGTTTAATATTCATAAAGCAGATATAGCAGCACAACAAGAAGGTTTTAAATTAAACTTAATTCATCATTTTAGTGCAACAGCCGAAATCCTATTCTTCTTAATAGGCGCAATGACAATTGTAGAAATTATTGATTTACACCGGGGTTTTTCTATTATAAAAAATGGGATTACTACCAAAAGCAAACGTAAACTTCTTTGGACACTTGGAATTTTGGCCTTTGTGCTTTCTGCAATAATCGATAATCTTACCGCTACAATTATCTTGATTACCTTACTTAAAAAGATTTTGGTAAGAAGAAATTACCGATTATGGTTTGCTGGGATGATTATTATTGCCGCAAACGCAGGTGGAGCTTGGTCGCCCATTGGCGATGTAACCACAACCATGCTTTGGATAAATGGAAAAGTAACAGCCTTAGGACTTTCAGAATACGTTATTGCCCCTGCATTAGCTTGTTTTGTAGTGCCTTTTGTTATTGCAGGGGGCTTAAAACCTTTTCGTGGGAAAGCTATCCGTAAAGAATTAATTAGAGATACCAAAACACAGCGTTTATTAAGTAGCAGAACAATGCTATGGGTAGGAATTTCGGGAATTGTATTTGTTCCTATATTTAAGATGCTTACAGGGCTTCCGCCGTATTTAGGGATGATGTTTAGTCTTGCAGTGGTATGGCTTGTTTCAGAATATATAAAACCAGAAAAAAACTTACCGCAATCAGAAAAACATAGGTATTCTACTCATAAAGCATTATCTCGAATCGAGTTTTCTAGTATTTTATTTTTCTTAGGAATACTCTTGGCGGTTGCAGCTCTAGAAAGTTTAGTGTATGGTAGTATATCTGGGACAGAAGTAGGTACTTTACGTTATGTGGCAGAATCTATTTCTAAAACAGTTCCCAATATGGATGTGGTTGTTATTTTGTTAGGTGCTTTATCGGCACTTATCGATAATGTACCTATGGTTGCCGCAACTATGGGGATGTATACGTTTGAGGTAGATCACCCTATTTGGCATTTTATTGCTTATTCTGCAGGTACAGGAGGAAGCTTGTTAGTGATAGGTTCAGCAGCTGGTGTTGCTGCTATGGGGATGGAAAAAATCGATTTTATTTGGTACTTGAAAAAAATTACCTGGTTAGCTTTAGTAGGGTTTCTATCGGGAGCGTTATTATTTATTTTAATAGAAAAATTCTTTTATTCCTAAAAAGAAATTAGGCTTGCATAAAATTTATTGTTTACATTAGCGTTATTAATTGTAAACAAACACGAGCATCTATGTCTCTTTTAATTCAAGACCCTGCTGTAACAGAACAGGCGGCAGAACAACTTCAGGAAGAAAAAACACTTTCTTTTTTAGAATTAATACTTAACGGTGGGATTGCAGGAACTATCGTAATCGCAATTTTATTCGTATTGCTTATTGTAGCGGTATATATCTATTTTGAGCGAACATTTGCTATTAAATCGGCTTCTAAAACTGATAAAAATTTCATGAATCAGATAAAAGACAATGTGATGAATGGAAATATAGAAGCTGCAAAAATACGTTGTGCTCAAGAAGATTCTCCTGTGGCAAGGCTTACCGCTAAAGGAATTTCTCGTATTGGGAGTCCGTTAGAAGATATTAATACGGCAATAGAAAATGCAGGAAAACTAGAAGTATATAAATTAGAGAAAAATGTAAGTATTCTTGCAACCATTGCAGGAGCTGGACCCATGATTGGTTTCTTGGGTACGGTTATCGGGATGGTGTTGGCTTTTCATGAGTTAGCTACAAGCAGCGGGCAAGCAGAAATGGGCTCGCTGGCCGAAGGTATTTATATCGCAATGACAACTACAGTGGCCGGACTTATTGTAGGAATTGTAGCTTATATAGGTTATAACCATTTGGTGGTGAAAACAGATAAGGTAGTACACCAAATGGAAGCTACCGCAGTAGACTTTTTGGATCTTTTAAACGAGCCTGCTTAAGATGAATTTAAGAGGAAGAAATAAAGTAAGCCCAGAGTTTAGCATGTCGTCTATGACGGATATTGTTTTTCTCTTACTGGTGTTTTTTATGCTTACATCGCCTGTAATTACCCCAGAGGCATTAGATCTTATTTTACCAAAAGCAAAAGGTAAAACAACCAATAAACAGGATTTAGCTGTAAGCATAACAAAAGATTTATCTGTTTACATAAACGATAAAAAGATAGGGAAAAACCAGCTGGAATTAGAACTTCAAAAACAGCTTAAAGGTGTTGAAAACCCAACCATTATCTTAAGGGCCGAAGAAAGTGTGCCTATTCAAGATGCTGTGAATGTAATGGATATTGCAAAGCGCAATAGGTATAAAATTGTTTTAGCAGTAAAACCATAATAGGCAAGAGTAAACATGTCGTTATTTTCTACAAAATCTGAGAAAAAATCTTTTGGAATTACAACTGTAATAGCTGTATTATTACTGCTGTTTCTTATATTTTTTGGGTTTAAATATTTAGACCCACCTACAGAGAATGGAATTGCTATTAATTTTGGAACAACCGATACTGGTAGTGGAGATGTACAACCTACAACACCCGTAGAGGCGGCTCCACAGCCAGAAAATACTCCGCAACCAGAAACGTCAACTCCACAAACCACTCCAGATGTTACCGACGATGTAACTACACAAGAAGCGGAAGAGGCTCCTGTTATTGAGGAAAAGAAAGAGGAGCAAAAAATAGTAGAAAAACCTAAGGAAGAGCCTAAAAAAGAGGAAAAAGAGGAAGTAAAAGAAAAAACACCAGAAGAAAAACAACCAAAAGAAGAAGTTAAACCAGAACCTAAACCCGATAGGTCTACATCAGATGCGTTAAATAGCTTAATTAACGGGGCAAAATCTGATGGAAAAAAAACTACAGGAGAAGGAGATGATGCTTCTGGAGGAGATAAAGGAAACCCTAATGGTGACCCTAATGCAACTTCGTATTACGGACAAGGAAAAGGTTTAGATGGTGATGGAAACTATCGTCTAGGCGGCAGAAAAGCGCTGAATAAGGAAAAGTTTGTGCAAGATTGTAATGAGTCTGGTATTGTGGTGGTAAAAATAGAGGTAAACCAACAAGGACAAGTAATTAGTGCTACACCAGGGGTGAAAGGGACAACCAATACCAATCCGTGTTTACTTAATCCCGCGAAAAAAGCTGCTTTAGCCACTAAGTTTAATAGCGATGCTGATGCGCCGATAAAGCAAGTTGGAACAATAATTTACGAGTTTAAACTTTCCGAATAATAACATAACGTATTTATGAATTATCAAGAAACGTTGGAATGGATGTTCCAGCAGTTGCCTATGTACCAAAGGCAAGGTAAGTCGGCATTTAAAAAAGACCTTACCAATATCAAGGCTTTTTGCGAGCATTTAAATCATCCCGAAAAAAACTTTAAAAGTATCCATATAGCAGGAACCAACGGAAAAGGTTCTACAAGCCACATGCTGGCGTCTGTACTACAAGAAGCAGGATATAAGGTAGGTTTATATACTTCTCCGCATCTTAAAGATTTTAGAGAACGAATTAAATGCGGGGGAAAAGAGGTTTCGGAAGAATTTGTTGTAGAGTTTATACGTGCCAATAAGTGTTTTTTAGAAACCCAAAAGCTTTCTTTTTTCGAAATGACTGTTGCCATGGCGTTTCAGTATTTTTCTGCTCAAGAAGTAGATGTGGCTATTGTAGAAGTAGGTTTAGGCGGGCGTTTAGATTCTACCAATATTATTCTGCCAGAATTATCGGTAATTACCAATATTGGCTTAGACCATACACAATTTTTAGGAAATACATTGGCGGAAATTGCGAAAGAAAAAGCGGGTATTATTAAAGAGTATATCCCCGTAGTTATTGGGCAATCTCATGGTGAAACTCGTTTTGTATTTGAGCAAATGGCAGCTTCTAAAAACGCTTCAGTCTTTTTTGTTGATCAAGAAAAAGAATTTCTTTATCCATTAGATTTAAAAGGAAGTTATCAGCAAAAAAATGCAAGAACGGTGTTACAATGTATAAATGTCTTAAAAACAAAAAACTTTTATATTTCAGACGAAGCAATAAAACTCGGCTTGGCACATGTGGTTTCTAATACAGGACTTAAAGGGCGTTGGCAAATTCTGCAAGAGCAGCCTATGGTGATTTGTGATACCGCTCATAATTATGATGGACTTTGTATTGTTATGGAGCAATTAAAGGCTTTGCCTAAAAAAGAATTACATATTGTTTTGGGAGTGGTAACAGATAAGGATTTGGGGAGTATTTTGCCTTTATTTCCTAAAGATGCTAGGTATTATTTTTGTAGACCTCATATTCCTCGAGGTAAAAATGCAGCGGAATTAGCAGCGGAAGCAAAAAAATATAATTTACATGGAAAAATATTTCCATCGGTAAAAAAAGCCTATAGTGCTGCTTTTCAGTGTATTGGAAAGGATGATGTTCTCTATGTAGGCGGAAGTACATTTACAGTTGCAGAAATTATTTAAAAAAAATCGTTTTTTTTCTTTGTAAACTAAAAAAAGGTCTTATATTTGCATCCGCAATCAAGCAGTAAGGGCGCGTAGCTCAGTTGGTTCAGAGCACTTGGTTTACACCCAAGGGGTCAGGGGTTCGAATCCCTTCGCGCCCACAAAAAAATCCGAAAGATAACTTTCGGATTTTTTTATTTATAAAAAAGACTTTGTAGGATTATTTAATATAATAGTGTAGGTTTCCAATTTTTTGGAAACCTATGTTTATTTATGCTTATAATAAGTCTAAAGCTCTTTCAAGTTGCATTCCTCGAGAACCTTTGATTAGGATAGTATTTTCCTGATACCTATGTTGGGTTAAATAATCTGCTAATGCTTCGTAATTTTTAAACTTTTTTACTTTAGTGCTTTTTGCTTGGTAAAAATGAGTTCCGCAGACTAACATTTCAGAGAAGTTGTATTCTTCTAGTAAATCGATAATTTTTTGATGCTCTAATTCGCTGGTGTTGCCTACTTCAAACATGTCGCCAAGAATTACAGTTTTATTGTTTTTAGAGATGGCGTTGAGGTTTTTCAGTGCAGCCTCCATGCTTGTAGGGTTGGCGTTGTAAGCATCAAGAATAATATAATTGCCGTTTTTGTTGATAATTTGAGACCTGTTGTTTGTTGGCGTATAGTTTTCTATAGCTGTTTTAATGTCTTTTAAAGGAACTTTAAAGTGTAGGCCTATGCTTATGGCTGCGGCAATATTTTTGGCGTTATAAAGCCCTATTAAGCGACTTTGAATACGAAGATTGTTTGTGTTTATGCTAACAAACGGATTTACCTCATGAAGTTTTATTTGATAATTGCTTTTAAGTGCTGTTTCGCTAAAACTAATTACTTTCCCGTTTTTGCTTTGTTCTACTTGAATTTTATCATCTAGATTGATAAAGATAGCTAGGTTATTTTTAATTAAATAATCGTAGAGTTCGCTTTTTCCTTTGATAACCCCTTCAAACCCGCCAAAACCTTCTAAGTGTGCTTTCCCGAAATTAGTTATGTACCCGTAGTTAGGTTGGGCTATGGTGCATAGAAACTCTATTTCTTTCTGATGATTAGCGCCCATTTCTACAACTCCTATTTCGGTTTCGGTTGTCATGCTTAACAAGGTGAGCGGTACGCCAATGTGGTTGTTTAAATTGCCTATTGTGGCTTGCGTGTTAAATTTTTGCTGTAATACGCTTGTAATTAGTTCTTTTGTGGTGGTTTTTCCGTTGCTTCCTGTTATCGCAATTATAGGGATGTCAAGCTGATTTCTGTGAAATTTTGCGAGTTCTTGTAGGGTTTTTAAGCTGTTATCTACAAGAATGTATTTTTCGTTTATAGCGAAATCTTTATCATCTATAATAGCCATAGAAGCTCCTTTTTCTATGGCTTCTTTTGCAAATTTATTTCCATTAAAGTTACCTCCTGATAGTGCAAAAAATAAGTTCCCCTTGGTTATATTTCTTGTGTCTGTAGATACTCCTGTGCTGTTTAGGAATATTTGATGTAGTTTATCTAGGCTCATAAAATAACAATGTTTTCTAAGGGTATAAAGATAAAAAAAGCCTTTTGAAATTTAATTCCAAAAGGCTTTTGATTCAATATTGTAATTTGCTTAATTTCTAGCTTTCTTTCCTTTTTGAGATTTAGATCCAACTCTAGACATTGCGTTTCTGAAGCCGATATAATCGGTAGCCATATCTTGAGGGAAGTATCTACGCTGTGCTGGGTCTAACCAGTAAGCGATATCTCTCCAAGAACCTCCTTTGTAAACGCGTACTTCATTGTTGATTAATGTTGTACGTTCAGACGATTGGTCGTAATTTCTAGAAAGTGTTGCGTTTCCGGTAGAGTCTGTTATTGTAGCAACTTCATGCTCTGGAGAGTTGTACATTCTTTTTCCTCCTTCTAAAGCTACGCTTTGGTCTCTGTAGTAGCGAGAAGATTGCTTATCTCCATCTCTAAAGTCTCTGTTGTCACTTTGAGAAAATTGAGTTCTTAAGTAGGTGTCTTCTTCTGTAACAGCTACTTGTTTTATTTCTCCTGGTAAAGCTCTTGCTACAATAGCGCCATTGCTTAATGTGTCGTATTGGATATTGTCTGTCGTAATAACTTCTACAGTACCATCTTGCCCAATAGCATTTTTAGTATAAACGTTACCTCTATAGTAGTTGAAATCGTTGTATTTTCCGTCAACTATTGGTCGGTAAACATCGGCAACCCATTCTGCAACGTTACCTGCCATATCGTATAATCCAAAATCGTTTGGAGGGTAACTTTTTATTTCGGCAGTAATGTCTGCATTATCATCACTCCATCCAGCAATACCTCCGTAATCACCTTTTCCTTGCTTAAAGTTGGCTAATTGATCACCTCTAGTTTTTCTGTTTCCGTTACGTGTATATTGTCCGTCCCAAGGGTATTTTTTTCTACCTCGGTATTTGTTGTATTCTCTTAAGCTAGATAATCCAAGAGCTGCATATTCCCATTCCGCTTCGGTAGGAAGTCTGTATGCAGGAAGTAGGACACCGTCTTTACGTTGTACATATTTGTGTGTAGTATCTTGGTCTATAACCTGTACTAATCTGTCGCCAGCTTTTCCTCCACGGATTAAAGAATCATTACCACCGTATACTTTTGTAGGTGCATTGATGTAGGTGTCTGTGTTGAAAGAGGTGTTTGCATCGGTTTTATATTTTGCATCTCTAGCAGTATAGCCTTTTTCTCCTAAAATCATTTCGTTTACACGGTCGGTTCTCCATTTACTAAATTCGGTTGCTTGAATCCAGTTTACACCAACAACAGGGTAATTTTGGTAGGCAGGGTGACGCAGGTAATTGTTTGTCATTGTTTTATTGTAACCAAGACGATTTCTCCAAACTAAAGTATCAGGAAGTGCTCCTACATAAATGTTTTTGTAATTTTCTTCTTCTGGTGGGAAAGTCATTTTTAACCAGTCTAAGTACTGTAGGTACATGCGGTTGGTTACTTCAGTTTCGTCCATGTAAAACGACTGTACGTGCTGTTGTGTTGGTGTGTTGTTCCAGTCGTGCATTACGTCGTCTTGAACACGTCCCATAGTAAAAGTACCACCTTCTATAAATACTAAACCAGGTCCTGTTTCTTGACCTTTATAATCGGTTTGATATTTCATAGATCCGCCTTTTCCGTCTAATCGCCATCCGGTAGCACGCGAATTGTTTTCGTAATCGTTCGAGTTGTTGCAGCCAACAAGTACGCCAGCAACAAGAACTGTAAAAAAGGATTTAAGAGCAAAATTGAATCTCATAGTTACAATAAGTTTGTAAATTTTAGGCTTGCAATATAATAATTAACGCTAAATTAACAAGTTTATTTTAAGAAATATGTAAAACTTGGTAATCTTTATGCGCTGGTTCTTTAAAACGTTAATAAAATAATATTAGTATGTTTTGTTATAAATAATTTAATTTGTGCTAATATACTACAATTATTTTATTAGCGTTATTAGTCTAGCATGAAGTTTTTTTATACATTTTTTTTATTAAGCTGTTGCGCTGTAGTTTTTGCACAACAGAAGTCTTTTACTCTTATTTGGGATAATCAAAAGCAAATTTCTTTTGATAAAAATCAATTCATTGTTCCTGGATTTCAAGACGAATATTTTTTTTACAGTGTAGATAAACAGCAGGTTTTGTTTACTGCACAATGGCAAGCAACCCAGAATGAAGGCGGTGTAAAACTAACACAAGTAGCCTATCAAGACATCGGAGATAATTTTTTGGAAAATATTAACATAAATGAGCTGCCGCTTCAGCCTGTATTAAGCTTAGAAACTCATAATGCGCGGAATAAAAAATACACTAGTTTATCGGTAACGCCTCTAGTCCGCCAGAACGGACAAGTAAAAAAAATTACTTCTTTTAGCGTTTCTTATACCGTAGGCGGAACAAACGCCCGTTTTGCTAATCAATTTACCCAGCAACAGGGGATTGTAAATTCTGTTTTAGCTTCTGGAGATTGGTATAGGTTTTATGTAAAAGAAACAGGAGTGCATAAAATTTCGAGAAACTTTTTAAGGAACTTAGGGATGGATGTAAGTGCTATAAATCCACAAACCATTAAAGTTTATGGGCACGGCGGGGAGATGCTTCCGTTAGCAAATGCAATTCCACAAGATTATGATATTCCAGAGATTGCTATACAAATAGTAGGAGGAGAAGACGGAAGCTTTGATGAAAACGATTATGTGTTGTTTTATGCTTCAGCGGCTAATCAGCATTGGAATGATGAGAGTAAAACCTTCCAGAACCTATATGCCGATAAATCGTATTATTACATCACAACTACGGGCGGGGCAGGTAAGCGTGTACAAACTTATGTAGAGCCTACTGCAAATGCAACCACGGTTATTGACCGTTTTGATGATGTTCAGTTTTACGAAACCGATTTATACAACATCGCAAAAACGGGAAGAAGATGGCTTGGTGACCGTTTTGATGTAGAAAATGAACGTACTTACGAGTTTTCTTTCCCGAATTTAATCACTACAACACCTATTCGTTATGGCGTGGGAGCTGGGAATGCATCGGCTTCGACCACTTCAATGCGTGTTGCTTTAAACGGAGAAGAAGTTGGGAGTTTAAACTTTTCGGCAATAACCGATGCTATTTATGGGCGTTATGCTTATGTGGCGGGAAATCACTCGGTATCTTCAGGCGATATAAGTGCGAAGCTAACGTACCATAATAATGGCAATCCGTCCAGCTTAGCTTATTTAGATTATATTTTTATCGAAGCCCAACGTGCTTTAAAAGTGGAAGATAAATCCTTGAAATTTCAATATAAACAAGCAGCAACATTGCCAGGAGTAGGGCAATATCAATTACAAAACACTCAACAGGTAACCCAGATTTGGGATGTAACCAACCCACAGCAAATTGCAAGTATTCAAAATACAAATGCAGCAAGTACAATGCAGTTTAAAGCAAATATGGGAGAGTTGCGTACTTATATTGCTTTGTTGAATGATTATTATCGACCCTATAAAGATGCTAATGCCAAGGTGGAAAATATTAACCTTAAAGGAAATATTTTTACCGATGCACAAGGAAATTTTACCGATGTAGATTACCTTATGGTGACGTCTAAAGAACTTTTGCCGCAAGCCATGCGTTTGGCAAATTATAGAAGCACAACCGATAACCTTAATATAAAAGTAGTGCTAGACCAAGATATTTATACAGAGTTTAATTCGGGGAAACAGGATATTGCCGCGATAAGAAATTTTGTAAAATATATTTATGATAATGCTTCTAGTAACGAGAAGCGGATTAAATACTTGTGTTTGTTTGGTGATGCCTCGGTAGATTATAAAGACAGACTTCAGAACAATAATAATATTATTCCAACCTACCAGCACTTAGGCGGTTTATCGTTTTCTGTAAGTTCTAGCACAACGGCTTCCGATGATTTTTTTGGGATGTTAGATGCTAATGAAGGAAGTATGAATTCCGCAGAAAAACTAGATATTGCTGTGGGAAGAATTTTAGCAGATAACCCGCAGTTAGCAAAAACATTGGTAGATAAAATTATCGCTTATGAGGGAAGAGATTCCTATGGAGCTTGGCGGAATAATTTTGTATTGATTTCGGACGATCCCGATAAAGAAAGTGATAAAAACCTACAATTTGTGTTGGACGGTGTTGGTGATGAAATATCGGAGAAAAAACCATTTATTAACGTCAAAAAAATCCATGCCGATGCTTATGTACAAGAATCTTCCTCTGGAGGCGATAGGTATCCGCAAGTAAACCAGGCGATTAATGAAGCCATAGAAGTAGGTGCATGTGTTGTAAATTATTTAGGTCACGGAGGCGAAACTGGCTTAGGGCACGAGCGCTTTGTAACCTTAGAAGGAATTAAACAATGGCAAAACGAAAATAAATACAATGTATTTGTAACGGTAACTTGCGAGTTTACACGTTTTGATAATCCTTATGTGGTATCTCCAGGCGAAGAGAATTTATTTAATACCAAAGGAGGTTCTGCAGCAATGGTTTCTACCATTCGTACCATAAGTATAAATACAGGGCAAACATTTAATCAGGTTTTTGCACCTTTTCTTTTCGATTATGAAGATAATTATATCAGCGTAGCCGAGTCGGTACGTTTAGGAAAAAACAGCGTTTCATCTGCCGATAGGAGAACCATTTTTTATTTTGGAGATCCCGCCATGAAACTTTCGTTAGCAAAACCAAAAATTAACCTTACGGCGATAAATGATGTGCCTATTGCACAAAGCCAAGACACGCTAAAAGCCTTGAGTAAAGTAAAACTCTCTGGGGAAGTGGTAACAGAAAACGGAAGCTTGCTGCAAAACTATAATGGCGAGCTGTCTACCGTTATTTTTGATAAACGTATTAAACGAAAAACCTTAGGGAACGATGGGACTACCTCAAATGGAGAATTGGTAATTATGGAGTTTACCACGCTAGGGGAAATTATCTTTAGAGGAAAAGCATCTGTAAAACAAGGAAAGTTTGATATTGAATTTGTAGTGCCCAAAGATATAAGTATTCCAGTAGGAGACGGGCGTGTAAGTTTCTATGCGATTCAGGACGGAGTACTTCTAGATAATCGAGGCTATAACAATGCTATTTTGGTAGGAGGCTTAAATGAAAACGCTCCAGAGGATAATAAAGGACCCGAAATTGAGTTATATATGAATGACGAGAATTTTGTAAATGGAGGAATTACAAACCACTCTCCTTATATTTTAGCAAAACTCTCTGATGAAAATGGAATTAACACCGCCAGCGGAATAGGGCACGATTTAGTTGCCATTCTTGATGACGACGAAACAAATCCTTACGTTCTTAACGATTATTATGAAACCGAAATGGACGATTATACCAAAGGAACCGCTTATTATAAGTTGCGTGATTTGGAAGAAGGCTTACACACCTTAAAATTTAGAGCTTGGGATGTATACAACAATTCAAGCACTGCCGAGATTCAGTTTGTGGTAGCTGGAAAAGATGAACTGAAAATCACCAATGTACTCAATTATCCTAATCCGTTTCATAATTATACAGAATTTTGGTTTAATCACAACCGCCCTTTCGAGCCTTTAGAAGTGCAAGTACAAGTGTTTACGGTAACAGGAAAAGTAGTCTGGACGGCCAACAGGTTAATAACCACCAGTGGTTTTCTTTCTAGAGATATTAGTTGGGATGGTAAAGATGATTTTGGCGATGCTATAGGGAAAGGAGTATATGTTTATAAACTTACCGTAAAGTCAACATTAACCAATAAAAAAGTAGAAAAATATGAGAAGCTAGTTATTCTTTAGTAGAAAAATAATATTTCTTTAAAAAACAATTTACAAAGCCATTTTCAAAATCTATTTAAAGCGTTTCTTTAATTAAATGAAACCTATATATTTGCCAAACATTTATTAAAACATGAAAAAACTAACATTATTAACCCTAATCAGCTTCGTAGCTGTTTCTAATTTTGCAATAGCACAGCAGGATAACAGGAGAGTAATTACAACAGGAGTTCCTTTTTTACTCGTTTCGGGCGATGCGCGTGCATCGGGTATGGGAGACATGGGGGTAGCTACACCCGTAGATGCCTTTTCACAACAATGGAACCCCGCAAAATATGCATTTGCAAAATCAAAACAAGGCGTAGGTGTATCTTATGTTCCTTACCTTAGGCAATTAGTAACCGATATTAATTTAGGTGTACTTACCTATTATAACCGTCTTAACGAGCGTAGTGCCGTAGCTGGGAGCATTCGTTACTTTGGGCAAGGAGAAATTGAATTGAGGCAAACACCAGATGAAGCACCTCAAATTGTAAAACCTAACGAGTTTGGGTTAGACCTTACGTATGCCTTACGTTTAAGCGAGCATTTTTCTATGGCTGTTGGCGGGCGTTTTATCAGTTCAAACCTTAAAATACCCGATGTAAACGGCGATGCCTCTGCAGCAAATACTTTTGGGGTAGATATTTCTGCTTTTTACCAAAGTGAAGAGATTTTTTATAACGATTTTAACGGCCGTTGGCGTGGAGGTATCAATATTTCTAACATAGGTCCTAAATTAAAATACGACGATGGTGGAGACGATAGTTATTTACCAACCAACTTTAAAGCAGGAGTAGGATTCGATTTTATTCTAGATGCTTCAAATACCATTGGCGTATATACAGAGTTTAACAAGCTTTTAGTGCCAACGCCTCCAAAATTAGAATATGATGAAAATAATCAATTAACAGAAGGCTCCCAAAACGACCTTTATAAATACCATAACAAAAGCCCAATAGGAGCCGTGTTTTCTTCTTGGGGAGATGCGCCAGATGGTTTTAAAGAAGAGCTAAAAGAATTTACGTGGGCAATAGGAGCAGAATATTGGTACGAAGATAGCTTTGCTTTCCGTGCAGGATATTTTAGCGAAGCCGAAGATAAAGGGTTTAGAAAATTTGCAACAATAGGAGCCGGATTTAAATACTCTATGATTAATATAGATGCTTCTTACTTGTTTTCTACCTCAAAAATAAACAACCCGCTAGAAGGAAGTTTACGCTTTAGTCTTACCTTCAATTTTGGAGATGAGTATGTAGAATACTAAAACAAAACAAATAGATAAGCTATTTAAAAGTGCCAAGTTTAACTTGGTACTTTTTGTTTTAAACCATTTTGTCATCAAACTTGTGTTTTTTTATGTACTTTTAATTTCATAAAAGTTATTTAGTTAGAAACTCGATGGAAGAACGAAAAATAGAAACTACCTATACGGTATATGCCCATGTAGGAGAATTAGAACAAGCCGAACAAACCTTGATGCAAAAAGCTGCCGAAGCCAGAGATAAAGCCTATGCACCGTATTCTAAATTTAATGTGGGGGCCGCTATTCTTCTTTCTAGTGGAGCCATAGTTACTGGGAGCAACCAAGAAAACGCAGCATATCCCTCTGGCTTATGTGCCGAGCGAACGGCTATATACTATGCCGGCGCTAATTTCCCTAACGATACCATAGCGAAAATTGCCATTACCGTAAAATCAGAAACTACAGCCGTAAACTCACCAGCTTCGCCGTGCGGAGCATGTAGGCAAGCCATTGCAGAGTACGAGTTTAAACAAAAACAACCTATAGAAATAATCTTTATGGGAGAAACAGGAGAAGTCTATAAAGTTAATTCCCTAACCACTCTTTTACCCTTTACTTTTAATAGCTCATACCTTAAAAAATAATAAGCTAGATTTAATGCAATTCTATTTTTGCATTAATATAGTTTATATTACTTTTGTTCTTGCTCTTGTAATAAAATTAGAAGTGTTTTTTTGAGGAAAATAAAGAAGCCTACCTAAATATAAAAAGCAATAGCAGTTGAATACTTGAAAATTGCACTTTGTTTTTTAGCACCAAAAGCGCATTTTTTTTTGAAATCAATAAAGGTTTAGCAATAAGCCATTTAAAAAGAATTACAGATGAGAGAAATCACCAAAGAGACCTACCTAAATTGGTACGAAGAAATGTTGTTTTGGCGTAAGTTTGAAGATAAACTTGCCCAAGTATACATACAACAAAAAGTAAGAGGTTTTTTACACCTATACAATGGTCAAGAAGCTATTTTGGCAGGAGCTTTACATGCAATGGATTTAACCAAAGACCGCATGATAACCGCTTACCGTAACCACGTACAACCCATAGGAATGGGGGTAGACCCTAAACGTGTAATGGCAGAATTATACGGTAAAGCAACAGGAACTTCGCAAGGCTTAGGAGGCTCTATGCATATTTTCTCTAAAGAACATCGCTTTCACGGAGGGCACGGTATTGTAGGAGGTCAAATCCCTTTAGGAGCAGGAATGGCGTTTGGTGATAAATATTTTAACCGCGATAACGTAACCCTTACTTTTTTTGGCGACGGAGCAGCACGCCAAGGTACTTTGCACGAAACCTTCAACATGGCCATGAACTGGAAACTACCTGTTGTGTTTTGTGTAGAAAATAACGGTTACGCTATGGGAACCTCTGTGCAACGAACCGCAAATCACGAAGACATTTGGAAACTTGGTCTAGGTTACGAAATGCCATCTGGACCAGTAGACGGTATGAACCCAGAAAAAGTAGCTGAAGCTTTTGATGAAGCTATAGAACGAGCGCGTACCGGAGGAGGGCCAACTTTCTTAGATATAAAAACTTACAGGTACCGAGGGCATTCTATGAGTGATGCACAAAAATACCGTACAAAAGAAGAAGTAGAAGAATACCAAAAGTTAGACCCAATAACACAAGTTTTAGAAAAAATTAAAACCAACGCTTGGGCAACAGAAGAAGAAATAAAAACAATCGATAAACGCGTTAAAGACCGCGTTAAAGAATGTGAGCAGTTTGCAGAAGAATCAGATTACCCAGACACTAGCGTGATGTACGATTCTGTATACGAGCAAGAAGATTATCCTTTTTTACCACATAAACTATAAAATATTATGGCAGAAATTATCAATATGCCTCGCCTAAGCGATACGATGGAAGAAGGCGTAGTAGCTAAATGGTTGAAGAAAGTTGGAGATAAAGTAGAAGAAGGTGATATTTTAGCCGAAATAGAAACCGATAAGGCTACGATGGAATTCGAATCTTTTTACGAAGGAACATTGTTGCACATTGGAATAGAAGAAGGCGAAGGAGCTCCTGTAGATGCATTATTGGCGGTTATAGGAGAAGAAGGAGAAGACATAACAGCTATTGTTAATAAAAACGAAGCTTCTAGTTCGGGTGAACAAACACAAACAGCACCAGAAGAAACAGAAACACCAAACACCACCCAAGCTGCCGAAATCCCAGCAGGAGTAGAAGTAGTAACCATGCCGCGTTTAAGCGACACCATGGAAGAAGGAACTGTTGCGACATGGCTGAAAAAAGTTGGCGATAAAGTAGAAGAGGGAGATATTTTAGCCGAAATAGAAACCGATAAAGCTACGATGGAGTTCGAGTCTTTTTATGAAGGTACTTTGCTTCATATCGGAATTCAAGAAGGCGAAAGCGCTCCTGTAGATAATGTATTGGCAATAATAGGTCCAGAAGGAACCAATATTGATGCAGTGTTAACAGGTGTAAACCAAGGAGGAAAACCTAAACAAGCTTCTGCTACTTCTACCAAAGAAGAAGAAAAAACAGAAACAACCACAAGTACACAAAAAGACGACCAAGCAAGCAATAATAAAGGAAGGATTTTTATTTCTCCGTTAGCGAAAAAAATGGCCGAAGATAAAGGCATTGATTTAACAGAAGTAAAAGGAACAGGAGAAAATGGACGCATTGTTAAACGCGACATAGAAAACTATTCGCCTGCTGTAAAAGCTGCTGTTGAAACAACTACCAAAAAAGCTGAAGAAGCACCAGCACCAGTTCAAATATATACACCAGCAGGAGAAGAGCATTTTGATGAGGTTAAAAACTCTCAAATGCGTAAAACCATTGCTAAGCGTTTATCAGAATCTAAATTTACAGCGCCACATTATTACCTAACTATAGAGTTAGACATGACAAATGCAATGCAATCGCGTAAACAAATTAATGCTTTGCCAGATGTTAAAGTTTCTTTTAACGATATGGTGATAAAAGCATCAGCAATGGCATTGAGAAAACACCCACAAGTAAATACACAATGGACAGATAACGCAACGCGTATAGCTAAGCATATACACGTAGGTGTAGCCGTAGCCGTAGATGAAGGCTTGGTAGTTCCGGTGCTTAAATTTGCAGACCAAATGACCATGACTCAAATTGGCGGTCAGATAAAAGATTTAGCAGGAAAAGCGCGTAACAAAAAGCTGCAACCATCAGAGATGGAAGGAAGTACTTTTACGGTATCTAACTTAGGTATGTTCGGAATACAAGAATTTACCAGTATTATCAATCAACCAAACTCCGCTATCCTATCAGTGGGGACTATTGTAGAAAAACCGGTGGTGAAAAACGGAGAGATTGTAGTAGGCAATACAATGAAGGTAACTTTAGCTTGTGATCATCGCACTGTTGATGGCGCAACAGGAGCACAATTCCTACAAACCTTTAAACAATACATGGAGAGCCCTGTAACTATGTTAGCATAAACAGGCGTGGAGTATAAATAAATCACTTTACCATAACACAAAGAGGCTGCTATTTATAGCGGCCTCTTTGTGTTTTATTGCTTTATAAATAGAAGCTTTTTAAAGTACATGAAAATTAGTGGATTGTTTTCTATATGCTTATTTTTAGGGTAAACTTGAATTAAAATGTTTCGTCATCAAGGGAAGAAAGGAACATTAAAACATAATTTACAGATAGCAATCGTTTTATCTTTTGTTGCAGGAATTGTTAATGTAACGGGTTTTTTGGCATTTCATCAATTAACAACCAATGTTACAGGGCATTTTGCCCTGTTTATTAACGATGTGGCAGATTTTAAATTCTGGCGAGGAACCGTTTACTTCTTGTATATCCTAGCATTTCTTTTAGGCTCTTTTATTTCTAGTTTTTTGATAGAAAAGTTTAAAGCGAATAAAAAAACAAATGTTTTTGTTTTTTCCACCTTGATTGAGGTTGTGACTTTAGTAATTATAGCATTAATAGGCGATGTTTCTGCTGTAAAATATCCAGATCTAATTGTTTGTACTTTATTATTTACAATGGGGTTGCAAAATGCTTTAGTTACCAAAATATCCAATGCTGTTGTAAGAACAACACACCTTACAGGCTTGTTTACAGATTTAGGTATAGAGCTTACTCAATTATTATTTCCTACGGCGTACCCTAACCGGCATAAAATAAAGCAAACCTAATTGATGCAAAGACGCACTTCCACTGGATTTACAGCTATTCCTGTAAAACTGTTGGTTGTGTTGCGAACATCTATTACCCCATAAAAACAACAAGACCGCTCTCTATAATTAGAGAACGGCCTTGAAGAACTTCAGTTATGAATTCTTATTTGTTTTGACGCAATTTACGGATGCCATACACTGCTCCCGCAGCAATAGCTACCCCTATAAACCCATCGATAGGAGAAGTAGGGGTTTCATCATCTACATCTCCAGGGAATCCTGGAGGTGTAGCATAGGCTAAAGGCATGGTTAAAAACAGGATTAACACTGCGATAAAACGGATTTTACTTTTATTATTCATGATTGATAATTTTATTAGTTGATGATTAATTTATGTGTACCGCTTGTGGTT
>NZ_JACIFO010000007.1 GCF_014197445.1 Mesonia hippocampi
GTTAGTGCCGATGGTACTGCGTATTGTGGGAGAGTAGGTCGCCGCCTTCTTTGAAACCCTTCATCATTCCGATGAAGGGTTTTTTGTTTTTATATACTTGCTTATTTTATAGATTTCTTACTATAAAGTTGATATTATTATCAATCTTTTTCTTTTTAAAATTCTTCTTTTAAGTTAAAATACTGGTTAATAGTTTTTTATATTAATAATAATTTAGTAACTTTAGTTAATATTTTATTAATGTTTCAGGTGTTAAATACTTGTATTTTTGTATCACTTGATAAAAAACAATTTATTATGAAAACAAATTTACTAGGCTATAAATATGTTTATAGCTTTATGCTATGTGTAACCATGCTGTTTAGCTATTCGATTAGTTGGGGGCAAACGACGGTTAGTTATGATTTTTCTGCTTCAGGAGCAGTAACTGGGCTTAATGCTAATCCAGCAATTGCCTTGGATGTTAATGTAGGATTTTCTTCTCATAAAAATTTAGGTTCATCTAATCCTGCAATACATTCTAGCCAGCTTCGCTTATATCAAAATGATACAAAAGGAGGCGGGATTAAAATATATGCTCAAAATGGTGTTACAATAACTAGTATTGTTGTGCATGCATCAGGAAGAACAGGTAATGCTGCTTATGTTGTAGATGGAGGATCGGAAACAGATTTAGCAGGTTCTACTACCTATACAATGAGTGGTTTGACAGCTGTTACCGAAGTGGAGTTTTATCAGAAAGATGCTAGTAGTAGTAATCGAATTTATGTAGATAGTTTTGATGTTACATATACGACTACCGCTGCCGTAGGACCACAAATCACTAACATCACTACAACACCTGCAGGTGTAATTACCTCTTCGGATGCTGTAACTGTAAATGCAGATGTTATCGATGCTGCAGGAATTGCAAATGTAGCTTTAAAATGGGGAACTACTTCTGGAAGCTTAAGCAATAGTCTAGCAATGACAAATACTACGGTAGATGCTTACGAAGCGATTATTCCTGCACAGGCAGATGGGACTACGGTATATTATGCACTAGAAGCAGAAAACACTACCGGAGATACCAATACATCTACCGAGATGTCTTATACGGTAGAAGACCCAGTTGTAGTTAATTTACCTTATGCAGTAGATGCAACAACTGTAAATCCGTTTACTGAGGGATGGACAGCACAAGATTTAGCAGGTGGAAATTCATGGCAATACAATACTGGTAGTGGTGTTAGCATGAATGCTTATAGTGATAATTGTGATGCTGAAGATTGGTTAATTACACCAGCATTTGATCTTTCTACAACAGCTAATGAATTACTTTCTTTTGAATTATACGAAAATTTTTCAGGTACCTCTATAGATGTATTATACTCTACAAATTACGATGGAGTTTCAGACCCTAATACAGCTATTTGGACTAACATTACAACAATACAAACCGGAAATTCTGGAGTTATAACCAATAATATTAGCTTACAAGGACTATCTGCAAATAAAGTATATGTAGCTTTTTTGTATGAAGGGACAGGAGGATCTTGTTCAGATTGGGAGTTAACCAACTTCTCTTTGGAAGAAGGCGTTACAACTCCTACTATACTAACTTCCACTGCAAGTCTTACAGGTCTGAACTATATGGATACTGATGGACCATCGGCGGCACAAAGCTTTGATTTAAGCGGTTTATTTTTAGATGGCACACAGGATGTTAGTATAGAAACCATGATGGGAGATTTTGAAATTTCTTTAGATGATGTTGCTTATGCCGATAGCTTAACTTTAACTAATTATGATGGAACAACCACTCCTGTTTATGTACGTTTAAAAGCAGGACATCCACAAGATATATATGCTGATTCTGTTTTAATTAATGGATATGGTTTAACAGAAATTGAAGTAAGTCTTGAAGGTGAAGTAACGCCAGTTATTGCTGGAGCTACAAACCTTTTCTTTTCTAAATATGTAGAAGGGTCTAGTAATAATAAATATTTAGAAATATACAATGGTACAGGAACAACAGTAGATTTATCAACTTATACTGTTGAGCTTTATTCTAATGGAGGTACTACAGCTAATAATACTGAAACATTAGGAAATTTAATACCTGTTTTAGGAAATGGAGAAGTTATTGTTTTAAAAAATTCATCTGCAACTTTGACTTTACCAACAGGAGTAACAGCACATAACAGTACAGTATGTAACTTTAACGGAGATGATGCTATTGTGTTAAAACATAACGGTAATATTATTGATATTTTTGGAAATATAGGTTGCGATCCAGGTTCTGAATGGAGCGAAGGAGGAAATAATACTCAAGATAGGACTTTAGTAAGAAATACTGATATTTGTGGAGGGGTTACTGTAAATCCTACTACTGCTTGTGATTTTCCAACACTTGCTACCGAGTGGACAGGATATACTCAAGATGATGTGTCAACTTTTGGTTCTCATACAGCAAATTGTGGGGTTAGCCCAATAGCCGATTACACCTATACTTCAGGCGCATGGTTTCCAATAGATCCTAATGGAATGGCTTTACCTACAGAGAGCATAGAAATTTTAGATGGTACTGCAACTTTTAATAATACCATAGAGATAAATAACCTAAGTATAGCTACAGGTGCTACTTTGGAAGTACAAGATGTTTTAACCGTAAACGGAAACATTACCAATAACGGGAACATTATTTTTAAAAGTACCGCAATAAAAACGGCTCAATTAGATGAATTTAACGGTACTATTACTGGTTCAGGAAATGTAACGGTAGAACGTTATATACCTGCAAGAAGAGCATTCAGAATGTTAAGTACAGCGGTAAGTGGGCAAACCATAGCTAACGCGTGGCAACAAAACACACATATTACAGGAGATCAAGCAGGCAACAATGGTTTTGATGCAACAGCTACAGGAAATCCTTCTATGTTTACATTTGATAATCAATATACTACTGCGCCTTGGGCTGCTATTGCCAATACCGATAATACTACTTTAACCGCAGGAAAGGCATACAGACTTATGGTTAGAGGTGATAGAACGGTAGATTTAACCAACAATGCAACGCCAGCCACCGTAACCACTTTAGTGAGCACAGGAGATTTACATACCGGAACTTACAACGATGCTAACTTAAATACCGTAGCAGGGAAGTTTAATTTTGTAGGAAACCCTTATCAAGCAGTGGTAGATATGAATTCAGTATTACCAACATCTACCAATTTAAATACAAACAACTATGTAGTTTGGGACCCTAGTTTAGCAACCCGTGGCGCTTATGTAACTATAGATTTAGCAACAGGAACAAACTCATCAGGTTCGGCGGCAAATCAATATTTACAACCAGGGCAGGCGGCGTTTGTAACCACAGCAGCAAATGGAGCAACAGAAATTGCTTTTAACGAGGTAGATAAAGCCGTAACCAATCCGCAAACAAGTGTATTTAATATGTATACAGAGGATGCACAAGCCATAACTATGCAATTGTACACACAAGAGCAATTTACAGCAGGAGAAGCCATGAGCGATAGCTTCCGTGTAAACTTTGTTGCAGGAGCTTCTAATGCCGTAAACTTAAAAGATGCACAGAAATTCCCTAACCTAGACGAAAATATTGCTTTGGTAAATAACAACGCTTATTTAAGTTTAGAATACAGAGATGTACCACAAGCTAATGAAGTATTACCAATATTTATAAACAACTACCGTGCAACGGCTTATGTGATGAACATAGAAGTAGGTACTTTTGAAAATGTTAAAGCTTATTTAAAAGATAACTATACGCAAGAAGAAACCGAATTAGCAACAGGAAACAATCAAATAACATTTAGCCTTACCGATGAAGCTAGTAAAGATGCAAATCGTTTTGAGATTTATTTTGCTGCTGTTTTAGGAACAGACAATTTCACATCGGCAGATGTTAGTTTATATCCAAACCCAGTAAACAATGGTTTACTTACAGTAAATACTGCACATGCAACCCAAGCTGAGCTTAGCCTATATAGTTTATTAGGACAAAAAGTATATCACCAAGACTTAACAGGTACAGTAAATACGGTAGATGTATCTGGCTTAAATGCAGGAACATATATTGTTAAGATTACTTCTAATAAAGCCGTAGTTACTAAGAAATTAATTATTAAATAAGAAATTATGAAAGCAAAATATATATTCCCAGTATTGGTAATTGCTTTACTACTAGTGGCAACTAGTGGTTATGCGAATCCTTTTGATGAAATTATTTTTGAAAACGATGTGGACGATGCTCCTATTGATGGATTCATTGGAATTGCAATGGCAATAGGCGCTTACTTTGGCGTAAAAAAGCTTAGAAACAGAAAATAATAAGACATTGTTATTTTAGACAAGAAAAGAGGTTGCGTTAAGCAGCCTCTTTTTTTTATATAGGTAGAAGTTTACTAATTCTTTCTTTAAAAGCTAAGAGAATTTCTTATATAAATAGTAAATTTACTACTTCAATAGCGAATAAATATATGGAAAAACCAAAAATATGGCTGTCCTCTCCTCATATGGGAGGCGAAGAGCAAAACTTTGTGAATGCCGCGTTTCAAGAAAATTGGGTAGCTCCTTTAGGACCTAATGTTAACGGGTTTGAGGAAGATATAGAAAATTACCTTCAAGCAGATAAAAAAGTAGCCGCTTTAAGCAGCGGAACAGCAGCATTGCATTTAGCACTTATACAGTTAGGCGTACAACCAGGCGATGAAGTCTTGTGCCAGAGCATGACCTTTGCAGCTTCGGCAAATCCTATTACTTATTTAGGTGCAAATCCAGTTTTTATAGACAGCGAACCCACTACCTGGAATATTTGTCCTAAAGCGTTAGAAAAAGCAATTTTAGATCGAAAAGCTAAAGGAAAAACAATAAAAGCAATTGTCATCGTACACTTATATGGGATGCCATGTTTGTGGAATGAGGTAAAGCAAATAGCCGATAAACATCAGCTTCCTATTGTAGAAGATGCTGCAGAAGCTCTAGGTTCTATTTATAAAGGCAAAAAATGTGGAACTTTAGGGCAGTTTAGCGTACTATCATTCAACGGGAATAAAATTATTACGACAAGCGGAGGTGGAGCCTTAGTATGTACAACAACCCAAGCTAAACAGAAAACCGTATTTTATGCAACACAAGCAAGAGATAATGCACCTCACTATCAGCACACACATATAGGTTATAATTACCGGTTAAGTAACATTAGCGCAGGGATAGGTCGTGGGCAGATGCAGGTGCTTGATAAGCATATAGATTTACGTAGACAAATGAATGCTTTTTATCAAGCGTTGTTTGCACCAATAGCAGGTGTAGAAGTGTTTAGCGAACCAACATCCGACTTTTTCTCGAACCATTGGTTAAGCGCAATTTTAGCAGACACAGACAAAACAGGAGGAATTTCTCGTGAAGATATACGCTTAGCTTTGCAGGAAGAAAATATAGAAAGTCGTCCGTTATGGAAGCCTATGCATTTGCAACCCATTTTTAAAGAAGCTCCTTATTATGGCGAAAAAGTAGCAGAAAACTTATTTGATAGCGGACTTTGTCTGCCTTCGGGGTCAAACCTTACCGATCAAGATCGCGAACGAATAAAAACAACAATTCAAAAACTTTTTAAGCAGTAGTGAAAATGGTAAAAGATATTATACAAAAGCGTCGTTCTATTTATCCAGAGCAATATATAGCTAAAGAGATTCCTACCTCTTTTATCCAAGATTTATTGTTAGCAGCCAATGCAGCACCAAATCATAAAAAAACACAACCCTGGCGATTTAAAGTTGTTCAAGGCAAAAAATTAGAAGATTTAGGCGCTTTTTTAGCTCAAAAATATAAAGAAACTTCGGGAGATAATTTTTCGGAGTTTAAACAAAAAAAACTACAAAGTAAAGCTACAAAATCTAGTTGTGCAATTGCAATTTTTATGCAACCAGATGCTAAAGCTCGTATTCCTGAGTGGGAAGAAGTAGCCGCTACGGCAATGGCGGTGCAAAATATGTGGTTGTTATGTACCGAAAATAATATAGGTTGCTATTGGAGTAGCCCAGGACTGATAAAACATGCTAATGCATTTTTTGACGCACCTACCAAAGAAAAATGTTTAGGTTTTTTATACATGGGGTATTATGAGGGAGAGCGTCCAGAAAGCAGTCAAAAACCTTTAGAAAATGTAGTAGAGTGGTTTTAGTAGTATTGCTTTAAAAGCATTAAAAAACAGCCTTTCAATAATTTTTAAGGCTGTTTTTTTTATTGAAAATTATGCAGAAGTAGAAAAACTAACTTCTCCGAGCCCTTTTATAGAAGCTTTTACCGTATCCTTAGGATTTAAATTTGCCATAGGCCCTAAGGCTCCAGAGAGTATTATTTCGCCCTTTTTTAAAGGGTTTCCTAACGCAATCATGGTATTGGCTAGCCAAACTACCGCTTCTAGCGGGTTTCCAAGGCATGAAGTGCCATCGCCTGTAGAAACAAGTTGGTTGTTGATATGCATTTCCATTGGACTATTAATTACATCAAAACTATCAAGACTTACTTTTTTATCACCTAAAATAAAATGGCTAGAAGAAGCATTATCGGCAATCGTATCGGTAATGCTAATATTCCAGTTTTCTATGCGGCTTCCCACTATTTCTACAGCAATAACAGCATAATCTATAGCGTTTTTTATATCTTCTAAAGTTGGTTTAGCGGCTGTTAAATCTTCTTTAAGAACAAAAGCTATTTCGGTTTCTGCTTTTGGTTGCATGAGTAAGGAGTACGGAAAACTGCTTTTATTTTGAAGCTGCATAGTGGCTAATAAGATTCCAAAATCGGGTTGGTCAACACCTAATTGCTCCTGTACTTTAAAAGAAGTAAGCCCTATTTTTTTGCCTACTGTTTTGGCTCCTTGAGCTACTTTTTTATCTATATTAAGTTGCTGAATTTTATATGCAGACGCGAGGTCTTTTTCTTCTAAATAAGTTCTAATAGGAGCACAAGCAGTTTTGTTTTTTTCTGCATTGAACAATTGCTCGGCAATAGCTGTTATATCCACAAATAATTATTTTTTAGGTTAATTAAAAGGTGGTTTTTAGAAAATAACCGACCAATTTGTATAGGCAATGTATATAAAAATTACTAGGTAGCCAAAAGCCACAAAAACTTTCATAAAGGTTGAGGCTAAAAAGCCAAGAAATGAACCAACAGCAGCACGAAGTGCGTTTTTAGATGAACTACGGTTAAAAAGTACTTCTCCAACAAAAGCCCCTACAAAAGGACCTATTATAAACCCAAGCGGAATAGGAGCAATAAGCCCTACAATAAGC
The DNA here is from genome assembly GCF_014197445.1 of Mesonia hippocampi. Classification (GTDB taxonomy): domain Bacteria; phylum Bacteroidota; class Bacteroidia; order Flavobacteriales; family Flavobacteriaceae; genus Mesonia; species Mesonia hippocampi. Next base: position 7,305 of record NZ_JACIFO010000007.1, read on the forward strand.
CCAATGGTGGTTCCCCAAGCACCATATTTACTACCCCCAAAGCGTTTGGTACCCATGGCAGGAATGGTATAATCGAGAATAAAAATAGCAATAGCAACCACAAGCGTAATTCCTAACAGCCAGTAATTTATAGCTATGCCTTCGATAAGGTAAATAAAAAGCAAGCCAAGCCAGCTGATTGGGGGGCCAGGTAATACTGGTAAAACACTGCCTATTATGCCTACTATACAGCAGAGTAATCCTAAGATGAGCAATATAACTTCCATTGGTTTTTTTATGGAAAAGTACATAATTTTTGAATGTAAGACCTTTAAAAAACTCAAATTTTATAACTAAAAAATTAGTTAAAAAGAAAATAAAATGTATATTTGAGTTATGTAACTAAAAACTTAGTTTAAAAAAATGAAAGAACTTACAAAAGCAGAAGAAGAAATAATGCACTGGTTATGGAAATTAGAAGAGGCCACTGTAGCCACAATTATAGCACAAATGCCCGAGCCTAAACCTGCCTATAACACTGTTTCTACCATTATCCGGATTTTAGAAAACAAGGGCGTTGTTGGATACAGAAAGCAAGGTAGAGGGCATATTTATTTTCCAATGGTAAGAAAAGAGGCATATAGTAAATTTTCGTTGCGAAAATTGGTAGATAATTATTTTGATGGTTCGGCAAAAAGTCTGCTATCCTTTTTTGTGCAGAAAAACGATATGAGTGTTACAGAACTCGAAGAAATTTTAAACGAAATTAATAAAGAAAAAGACTAATCCCATGCTTAGCTATCTAGTAACCGTAAACCTGTTTCTAATTTTATTTTGGGTATTCTATAAGTTTAGCTTATCTAGAGAAACCTCTTTTGCCATAAACAGGTTTTTATTATGCAGTGTGCCTGTGGTGCTTCTTGTAGCGCCTTTGTTAGAATTTAATTTTCTAAAAACACCTGTGCCAAAAGCGGTAGAGCAATTATGGCTATTAGAGCCTGTTTTTGTAAACAATTCCATCAAGCAGCAAGAAAGCACAACAGGGGTAGGGATTGTAGCTTACCTCACATGGTTTTATGCTTTGGGAGTTCTAATGGGTGTATTAAGGTTAGGAATACTTGGTTTTCGAGTTGTTAGAATTCAGCAAAAAGCAAGAAAGAAACAACACCAAGGCATTGATTATTATTGTGTAGAAGACAGCAAACAGGCATTTACCTTTTTAGGAAAAATCATGATAGGAGAGGGAATCTCTAAAGCAATGCTTCCCATTATTTTACAACACGAGCGAGTGCATGTAAAACAAAGACATAGCTTAGATTTATGTTTCTACGAAATTTTAAAATTGCTGTGCTGGTTTAATCCTGTGGTTTATAAACTGCAAAAAGAACTCGGTTTAGTTCATGAGTATTTAGTAGATAGCGAAGTAACCAAACATATTCCTAAGAAAAAATATTATACAGAACTGCTAAACGCAAGCTTTAGTACTTCTCAAGTTTCATTCATCAATTCATTAGTCAATTATTCATTCATCAAAAAACGAATTATTATGTTACAAAAATCAACTCCCACCCGTCGGACCAAATTAAAGTATTTAGGAATATTACCTTTTTTCCTTCTTTTGTTTACTTATGTTTCCTGTGTTAAGGAAAACAAAACCGAAACTCCTGAAGCCACCTCGCCAACAACCACAACAAAAAATACAGTAACTACACAAGAGTTTGGATTTGCAGAAGTAGATCAAGCACCTATATTTCCAGGTTGTGAAGAAGCTACAGATGCAAAACAATGTATGTCTGAAAAAGTTAAGGCTTTCGTAAACGAAAATTTTGATGTGAACCGCGTAAAAGAACAAGCAGAAAAAGGTACACAACGAGCTTATGTACGTTTTAAGATAGATAAAAATGGTAACATAACCAACATCGAAGCTAGAGCCTCGCATAAACGTATAGCCGAAGAAGCCAAACGTGTGGTAGGAATGTTGCCCGCTATGAAGCCCGCAATGCATCAAGGGCAAACAATAGGTGTGTTATATTCTTTGCCCATTACATTTAAAAATGAGTAAATGCGACAATTACTATGCTTAGGGATGTTAATTGCCCATCAAGTAACTCTAGCACAAACCCCAATACAAGTAGCAGATAGCTTAATCAATGTAGGTAATTATACCGCAGCCTTGCATATTTATAACGAACAAAGCCCAACGGCAAGAAAGTATTCAAGGCTGGGGAATATTTATGAAGCCCTTGGAAATCATCAGAAAGCAAAAGTAAACTATAAAAAAGCAATACGTATAGATACAAGCTTTTTAATAGCTGCTGTACGTTATGCCAAGTTGCTGTATAAAACAAAGAATTTTCAAGAATCAGACAGTGTTTTTAAGCAATTAAGCCATCGATTTCCTAATAACCCCGACTTTTATTTTCAACGGGCAAAAGCATTAATCAAACAGCAAGATACCTTAGCGTACCCCCTGTTAAATACAGTTGTTTTATTAGATGGAAATCATCAAGAAGCTTTGTATGAATTAGCAAAATACAATTTAAGTAAGCGCAGGTTTAAGGCTACCAATGCCTTAGCTTTACAAGCCTTAAAAACCTATCCTAGCAATCCTAAAACAGTAGGTGTTTTAGCCCAAAGTAAGTTTATGCAAAAACAGTATAAAGAAGCCATAGCGCATTACCAACATTTAATAAAGTTAAACTATGGTTCTGAATATGTATATACTAATTTAGCAAACGCTTATTTTAATGTATCGGAGTATAAATATGCCATAGAAAATTATAAAAAAGCCCAAGAAATCAATCAGCATGACCCTATGCTGTACTACCAATTAGGGATGTGTTATTTTCAACAGGGCAATTATAATAGCGCTGTAAAATATTATCATTTTGCGTTACTTTTAGAAGAAAAATCATTAAAAGAATATTATCGTCAATTAGGTTTTTCTTACAAGAAATTAGAAAACTATAAAGAAGCCATAACCTATTTAAAACAAGCAGTAGCCGAAGATGCTTTTGATTATCGAGCAAAATATGAACTGGCAGTAGTAGCCGATAATTATTATAAAGATAAAACAATAGCCATTACTTATTATGAAAGCTTTTTAAAAACCTTTAAAGCATATCCCGCAGCAGCAGTTTATTATAAATTGGCAGCACAACGATTAAGGCATTTGTATAAAGAAATACATTTAGAAAACAAATCACCTAGCCCTAAATAATCGATATAAATTGGTAACGGACTAAAAATAGCTATTTAAGATATTAATTGTATTTTTAGTTATGAGTGATAGTGTTAAATAAAAAAGCCAAAAAGATATACATACCATAACCTATAAAAAAGCGAAGCCCAACAAGTGGGCTTCAGGCGGTACGAGCCGCCCGAAGCGTAACAGGTCCCTTTGAATTGTAAAAATACAAAAAAATATACAACATAAAACGAATAGTTGTAATTAGCTTTCAAAATTGTACTTTTAGTTATGATTGATAGTATTAAACTCACCACAAAAACTAATTTACGTTAATGTTGTTTTCTATGAGGTCTTATTATTCATAAATCACGTAAAGTACTAAATATTAAGGTTTGATAGGTAAGAAGCCCGCAATCTTCTACTACTCATACAATTTATCGTTGTGGTGCATTTGGAGCAACCATTCGATAAAATCTTAATCTACAGTAAAAATAAAATATATTAAAATGAAAAAAGCACTAATCCTAATTATAATTGGAATATCATTTTTTAGCTGTTCAAGTGATGACGATAACGGAAATCAAAATAACTGTGATTTTAAAACTATAATAAATAAAAATCAATATGAAGCTGCCCCATCAGACCCTTTAGCGATTAACAGTTTAGAGATAAACGACAGCTGTTTGAAAATTAATTTTAGTTCGAGTGGTTGTAGTGGAGAAACCTGGGAAATAAAATTAATCGATTCAGAAGATATTATGGAATCAAATCCACCTCAGAGGAATTTAAGATTGTCATTAAAAAATGAGGAAGTTTGTTTAGCAATAGTAACAAAAGAATTGACTTTTGATATTTCAAATTTACAAATTGGTGGAAACCAAGTCCAATTGAACATTACGAATTCTGAAGAAATAATTGTATACGAATATTAAAAACGTTGTACAACAAAGAACTGTTACACAAGCCTATAACTTTGTCTAAATTGATATTATATAAACCGTAAGCCTCCCCAAAAACAGAACTGTTTAAAAGTAGAAAAATAATTTTAACTTTGACATTATTATAAAACAGAAACGAAACAGTGAAATTAAAACAAAGAAGAAAATTAGTAACATACTTAAATATTTTAGACCAACCTGTCCGATTTAACCCATTCGTTTTCAGTCGGACTTTTTTATTATGGGCTTTACTTGGGTTAATTGGAGGAATAATTGCAGGAATTTATTGGATTGGACTTGAGTTTCTGACCCACCAATTAGCTTTTTTTAATGGTTGGCAAGTAATTCCTGTAATGGCAATTTGCGGGCTTTTAGCAGGCTTGGTAATTCACTTCATTGGAGACCCAGGAGAAATACATTTAATCGTAAACAACATTCGGTTCAACAAAGGAAAACTTGACCCTAGAAACAATCCGTCAATGATTCTCTCCTCATTACTATGTGTTGCTTCAGGAGGAAGCCTTGGACCCGAAGCACCATTAGTTCAAGTGACAGGCTCAACAGGAACTTGGTTAGGTAAATTGTTAAGGCTTAAAGGAGAAGAATTACGGTCATTAAGTATCGCAGGAATGGCTTCAGGATTTACAGCATTGTTCGGTGCTCCTTTAGGCGGTAGTCTTTTTTCTTTAGAAATACTTCACCACAAACACGCAGTTGAATATTACAAAGCCATTATTCCTGCATTTGTTTCAAGTTGTTTTAGTTACTTGGTGTTTGCATTAATCATTCATTTAGGACTTGGCCCAGTATGGGACTTATCAGCTTATGAATATTCAGGGATTTTTGATTTTGGTTATGCCGTTCTATTTGCAGCAGTTGGAGCTACTTTTGGATGGGCTTTTATTTTTTGTACCAAATTTTTTAAATCTTTATTTGAGAAAAAACCAATTCCCATTTATATCAAAACGCTAATTGGAGGAATTTTACTTGGAGTAATCGCATTCTACTTTCCAATAACAAGATACTTTGGACATCACGAAATTAACGAACTGCTTTCAGGGAATTTCTCATTGACTTTGTTGTTTGCTATTTTAATTTTCAAGATTATAGCCATTTCAATAACAGTTACATCAGGTTGGAGAGGTGGATTTATCATTCCTTTGTTTTTTGTAGGAGCAACCTTAGGACTAATTATTCATCAACTATTCCCAACAATAAATCTGTCATTAGCAATAGTTAGCTGTATGGCTGCAATTAATGCTTGCGTAACTCGAACACCTATGAGTACAACCATTTTACTTGCAACATTGACCGGATTTGGACATTTTATCCCTATCTTATTCGCAAGTTTAACAGGCTATTTTTTAGCACCAAAAATACCCTTTATTGGCTCACAAATGGAAAAAGAATAAAAATGTAGCTTATAAATATTTGCACCAAATTTATTAGATAGTCTATTTCTTAAAAAGGGAGGTTACAGATAAATTTTCTTTTTTAAGTGTGTGAAATTTTAAGTTATATAAAAAAGGCTTGGGATATGACCCAAGCCTTTTTTTATTTCAAAGCTTTTAAGATATTACTTTTGTTAATTTAGGACAAGCTTTAAGCGTACCCTGTACAATTATTTTTTTGCTTCTACAGTAAATTGCAAAGTAAAGTTATCGCTAATTACTCTATCTTTAGCTACGTCTTTAAAAACAGAACCAGAATTAAAGTTGATTTTCCAATCGGTACGGTCTATTGTAAAAGGTTCGCTAACAAGGGTCAACATCCCGTTTTCTTCAGAAACTTTTACAGGAACCTCAATATTATTGGTGATGCCTTTAAGGGTTAAATTCCCTTTAAGCGCTTTTCCTTTTTCATGTCCTGTAACCTCGAAAGTTGCTGTTGGGAAATCCTTTACGTCAAAGAAATCAGATTTTTGCTTATCGTTAGTTCCTTTTAAGTGTCCTTCAAGCATTTCTTTTTCTTCACCTTCTACATCAGTAGCGTTGATAGAATTCATATCAATAACTACTTTTCCGCTTTCAATAAGCCCTTCTTTTACAGAAAAAACACCCTCTTTTAAATTTACAGTTCCAAAGTGTTTTCCTCCAATTACCTTAGCACCTTCCCATTTCAAGGTAGAATTGTCTGTAGAAACCTTGTAGGCAACAGCTTCAACGGTTGGTTTAGCCGTTTCTTGAGCATCGGAGGTAGTCGTTTTTTTGTCGTTTTTACAAGCAACTGTTGTAGCCGTAAGGACAGCAACTACAAAAACATTCATCAATAATTTTTTCATAATGGTGATTTTTAAAGTTTACATACAAAAATAACAGACTTTTTCATATTTAGTATTAAATAAATAATAAAAAAATCAAGCGTGACATTTTGACATTTTTATAAGCTTGGCAGTACATTTGCTTATGCAAGAACACAATGCTTAATTAAAAAGTTATGAGTAAGAAAGAAAACCCGCAAACAGCAGAAAAAGCAACGGCAACAGATATAAATACAAACGAAGAAAGAGCAGCAGAAACCTCTAAGCAAACCAATGAAACTCCACAAGAGGAGGAGAAAACAGAGGTAGAGCAGCTTAAAGAAGAATTAGAGAAAGAAAAAGATAAATTTTTACGTTTATTTGCAGAATTTGAAAACTATAAACGTCGTACCAGTAAGGAACGCGTAGAGCTTTTTAAAACCGCAGGACAAGAGGTAATGCAAGCCATGCTTCCGGTGTTAGACGATTTTGACAGGGCTTTATTAGAAATAGGGAAAAGCTCGGACAAAACCTTGTTTGATGGGGTGAAATTAATTAATAATAAATTTTACGAAACCTTAAAAAGCAAAGGTTTAGAGGTGATGAATGTAAAAGCAGGCGATAGTTTTGATGCCGATTTGCATGAAGCCGTAACCCAAATTCCTGCTCCAGATAAAAAGCTAAAAGGTAAAATTGTAGATGTAGTGGAAAAGGGATATACTTTAGGAGAGAAAATTATTAGATTTCCAAAAGTAGTTACCGGGAAATAAAGTAATCAAGCTTAATAACAATAAGCTAGAAAAACAGGATTAATGAAAGAAGATTATTACGAAATATTAGGAATAAGCAAAGGAGCAAGCGCTGCAGAAATAAAGAAAGCCTACCGAAAGATGGCGGTAAAATATCATCCAGATAAAAATCCGGATGACAAAACGGCTGAAGAAAAATTTAAAAAAGCAGCCGAGGCATACGAAGTGCTTAGCAACCCAGACAAAAAAGCACGTTACGACCAATTTGGGCATTCTGCATTTGAAGGTGCCGGCGGCTTTGGTGGCGGCGGTGGCATGAATATGGATGACATATTTAGCCAGTTTGGCGATATTTTTGGTGGTGCTTTTGGTGGTGGTTTCTCAGGTTTTGGCGGCGGCGGAGGTCGTCAAGCACGAGTAAAAGGAAGCAACTTGCGTATTCGTGTTAAACTTACCTTGGAAGAAATTGCTAACGGAGTAGAGAAAAAAATAAAAGTTAAACGAAAAGTACAAGCTCCAGGAACCACCTATAAAACATGCCCTAGTTGTAATGGATCTGGCCAGGTTACCAAAATTTCTAATACAATTTTAGGAAGAATGCAAACCTCGGCGCCTTGTACACAATGTAGCGGAAGCGGACAAATAATAGATAAAAAACCTGCTGATGCCGATGCGCATGGATTAAAAGTTAGCGAAGAAACGGTAGCCATAAAGATACCTGCTGGAGTAGAGGATGGTATGCAGCTAAAAGTATCGGGAAAAGGAAACGATGCGCCAGGAAACGGAATCCCAGGCGATTTACTGGTACTTATAGAAGAAAAGCAACACGAGCACTTGCAGCGTGAAGGTGATAACTTGCATTACGATTTATACATCACTATTGCTGATGCTGCTTTAGGAGCATCTAAAGAAATTTCGACCGTAAATGGTAAAGTGAGAATAAAAGTAGAACCAGGCGTGCAAAGTGGTAAAATACTTAGGCTTAGAGGAAAAGGAATTCCGAGTTTGCAAGGTTATGGTAAAGGAGACTTGCTTGTACACGTAAATGTATGGACGCCAAAAACCTTAACAAAAGAGCAACGAGAATTTTTTGAACGCATGAAAGATGATGATAACTTTAAACCAAATCCAGAGAAAGGCGATAAATCTTTTTTTGAGAAAGTTAAAGATATGTTCTCTTAAGTTAATTTTTTAACAAAATTTTATATATATTTGAATATCACTAACAATGTTGGTGATATTTTCTTTTTCATAGCAATTTTTTTCCCATCCTTGGTTGTGTGATTACAATAAGGGTGGGTTTTATTTTTAAAAAGTTAAAGAAAATTCTACATTCGTATTTGAAATTAATATTAGTATAGATTTTCTATAAAATAACAGACTAAACTATAGTAATATAATTACCTTTAACCTATAAGCACTTAAACAATAATGAAAGATATGCTCTTAGTTGCCGAGGAAGTAAGCAAAGCCTATGGCAATTATACTGCTTTAAACAAAATGTCTATTCAGGTGCCAAAGCAAAGCATTTTTGGTATTTTAGGCCCTAATGGAGCAGGTAAAACTACTTTTATTCGTATAATCAACCAGATTACCTTACCCGATTCTGGAAAAATTTGGTTAGACGGAGAACCTTTGCAACCTAAGCACGTACAATATATAGGCTACCTTCCGGAAGAACGCGGCTTATATAAAAGCATGACGGTAGGCGCGCAAGCTCTATATTTAGCACAATTAAAAGGCTTAAGTAAAAAAGAAGCTAAAAGACGTTTAGAATATTGGTTTGAGCGTTTAGAAATAATGGGCTGGTGGAATAAAAAAATACAAGAACTCTCTAAAGGGATGGCTCAAAAAATACAATTTATTGTAACGGTATTGCACCAACCTAAGCTTTTAATTTTCGATGAACCTTTTAGTGGTTTTGACCCTGTAAATGCAAACCTTATTAAAGATGAAATTCTTAAATTAAAAGAAGACGGAGCTACGATTTTATTTTCTACACACCGTATGGAAAGCGTGGAGGAAATGTGTGATTATATGGCACTCATCAATAAGTCTAATAAATTGATAGATGGTAAGGTAACAGACCTTAAGCAAGAATACAAAACCAATACTTATCAGGTGGAAATTGTAACCCAGCAGCAAGCGGAATTAACAGAGGTGTTAACTACGCATTTTAATTTGCTACCAAATAAGTTTAGCAGCATTCATCAAGGAGAGAAGTTTACCATACGTTTAAAAACAGGGCAAACCGTAAACCAACTTTTACAAGTACTTATAAAGTATGGAGAAGTACATCATTTTGTAGAGCAAATCCCATCGGTTAACGATATTTTTATTCAAACAGTTACAGCAAATGCGTAGTTTAAAACTAATTATACATCGAGAATTCCTTGCTAAAGTAAAAAACAGAACCTTTATTATTATGACTTTTGTGAGTCCGCTAATTATGGTTGGGATGTTTTTTCTGGTGGCTTATTTAGCTAATTTAAACAACAGTGAAACCCGAAATTTAGCTATTCTAGACGAATCTAATTTAATGATACATGATTTTGTTTCTTCAGAGAAAACCAAATATCATGATTTTTCTACCTATAGCTTAACACAAGCCTTAGATTCTGTAAAAGCTAAAGCGTATTATGGGTTGTTATACATTCCGAAGGAAGATAATATAAAAGCCCTGGCAAGTAAAATAGAACTTTTTGCAAATAAAACCCCAAACGGAGCTTTTGTAGCAAATATCGAGCAGCAAATATCGCATAAGCTAACCAATAAGTTACTTACTCAGCAAGGCGTAAACCTCTCTAAAATAGATGAGGCTCAAACCCAAGTTTCTCTTAAAATAGAAAATTTTTCAGGAGAAGAAACTTCCAAAATGAGCATGATTATAAAAATGATTTTTGGAGGGGTTGCCGGCTATTTACTCATGATGTTTATTATTATTTATGGTAACATGGTGATGCGCAGTGTAATAGAAGAAAAAACCAATAGGATTATAGAAATTATTATATCCTCTGTAAAACCAAGAACCTTAATGCTAGGTAAAGTATTAGGAACAAGTCTTGCGGGGATTTCTCAGTTTCTTATATGGGTAATTATCGGGAGTGTATTGCTAGGCGTGGTAAGTACTTTTTTAGGCGGGCAACTTTCTTCTGAGGTTGCTACAGCAAATATCCCTAACGCATTAGACCAAGCTTCAATGCTTAAAGCACAGCTTGTATTACAAGAAATTTTAGCCTTACCATTGGGGCAGCTTATTGTTTGTTTTCTAATCTATTTTATAGGAGGTTACTTTTTATACAGTGCCATTTATGCCGCAATTGGAGCTGCTGTAGATAACGAAACCGATACTCAACAATTTATGTTTCCCGTTATCATGCCATTAATGCTTGCTGTATACGTAGGGTTTTTCTCTGTAATAGATAATCCTCATGGGATAGTAGCCATTGTTTTTTCGCATATTCCGCTTACTTCACCTATTGTGATGCTTATGCGTATTCCGTATGGAGTAGCTTGGTGGGAAATTCTTATTTCTATTGCCATTCTTATAGGGAGCATCTTCTTTTTTGTATGGATAGCAGCCAAAATTTACCGGGTAGGGATTTTAATGTACGGTAAAAAGCCAAGTTATAAAGAACTTATAAAATGGTTAAAATATTAATTCCATTATTTTAAAAAACCTATTTTTAAAGCTTAAAGAAGAACAATTATGCCCAACCTATTAATTATAGAAGACGAAGCTGCTATTCGTCGTGTACTTTCTAAAATTTTAAAGGAAGAAGATGAAAGCTATCAAGTAGATGAAGCTGCAGATGGAGTAGAAGGTGTTAAAAAAATAAAAGCCAACGATTACGACCTAGTACTTTGCGATATTAAAATGCCAAAAATGGATGGCGTTGAGGTATTGCAAGAAATCCAGAAGCTAAAACCAGAAATTCCTGTAATTATGATTTCTGGGCATGGAGATATCGAAACGGCAGTAGATACCATGAAAAAAGGCGCTTTCGATTATATTGCTAAGCCCCCAGATTTAAACCGATTGTTAAATACAGTAAGGATAGCTCTAGACCGTAAAGAATTGATTACCGAGAATAAACGTCTTAAGCGTAAAGTAAGCAAAAACTACCAAATGATAGGCGAATCGGAAGCCATGACTAAGGTGAAAGATATGATAGAGAAAGTAGCCCCAACCGAGGCACGAGTGCTTATTACAGGAGAAAATGGTACAGGAAAAGAGCTTGTAGCCCATTGGTTACACCAAAAAAGTGAACGCGCTAAAAAACCTATTATCGAGGTAAATTGTGCGGCAATTCCGTCAGAACTTATCGAGAGTGAATTGTTTGGGCATGTAAAAGGAGCTTTTACATCGGCAAATAAAGACCGCGCAGGGAAATTTGAGGCTGCTAATGGGGGTACTATTTTTTTAGACGAAATAGGTGATATGAGCCTTTCTGCACAAGCAAAAGTATTGCGAGCTTTGCAAGAAAATAAAATTCAGCGTGTGGGGAGCGATAAAGATATAAAAGTAGATGTACGTGTGTTGGCAGCAACCAATAAAAACTTAAAACAAGAAATTGCAGATAAAAACTTTAGAGAAGACCTCTACCATCGTTTAGCTGTTATTCTTATCGAGGTGCCAGCGCTTAACGATAGGAGAGAGGATATTCCTTTATTGATAACGCATTTTGCTGAGAAAATAGCTAAAGAGCAAGGAACACAAGTGTGTACATTTACCAATAAGGCAATAAAGTTATTACAAAATTATAATTGGACAGGTAATATTAGAGAGTTGAGAAATGTAGTAGAACGCTTACTTATTTTAGGCGGTAAGGAGATAGACGATAAAACTGTAACCCAATTTTCTGGAAAGTAAAAAATCAAAATAAAAAGTCATTTATGTATTTGCATAAATGACTTTTTTAATGTTTATTTTATAAAAGTAATGCTTAAAGGATATTTCATTAAGGCTTCTCCTTTTGATGCTTTTATACCGTTAATAATCGGGAAAACAGTACCAAGTACGGCTACGACTAATAAGATAAGAAAGCCAACCAAAATAATCATGGTAAGACTACCTATTACTCCATAGAGTAATAAGCTTAGCTGAAAGTTAACAACGGCCTTTCCGTGCGCATCCATATTATCAATCTCATCCTTTTTAACCTGCCATAAAATAATAGGAACAATCAATCCGCCAACAAGGGTAAAAAGATTTAAAAGTTGACTGTAATGCAAAATACTAAGCATTTGAGTATCTTGTTTCTTCATAAGTGTTAGTTTTTAAAAATCACTACAAACATAAAAAGTATATTTGTTAAATTTATTTTTTATGCTTGTTTTTATGCAAAAATCGGCAGATACACCTATTTTATAAACCATAAAACTATCATAAAAAACGTACCTTTGCGCTATGAAAAACGATACTATTGTTGCCCTAGCCACAGCTCCAGGAAGCGGAGCAATTGCTGTTATACGCGTTTCTGGACCAGAGGCTATAAGCTTAACCGAGCCTGTTTTTGAAGCTAAAAACAAACAAAGTCTTAACCTGCAGGCTTCACATAGCTTGCAATTAGGTTATATAAAAGACGATTATAGAATAATAGATGAGTGCTTGGTTTCTGTATTTAAAGGAACACGCTCTTATACTGGAGAAAATACCGTAGAAATTTCTTGCCATGGGAGTCCATATATCCAACAAGAAATAATCAACTTACTTTTAAAACAAGGATGCAGAACGGCAAATCCTGGGGAGTTTACCTTGCGTGCATTTTTAAACGGAAAAATGGCGTTAAGCCAAGCTGAAGCTGTAGCCGATTTAATTGCGAGCGATAATGCTGCAGCACACCAATTGGCAATGCAACAAATGCGAGGAGGCTTTGCATCAGAAATACAACAACTAAGGGAGGAGCTGCTTAATTTTGCCTCGTTGATAGAGCTAGAACTCGATTTTTCTGAAGAAGATGTAGAGTTTGCTAACCGAGAGCAGTTTCAGGAATTAGTTTTTAGAATACAAAAGGTGCTAAGCAGGCTTATCGATTCGTTTGCTGTAGGTAATGTGCTAAAAAACGGAATTCCTGTGGCTATTGTAGGCGAACCTAACGTAGGGAAATCTACACTGCTTAATGCTTTGCTGAATGAAGATAGAGCTATTGTAAGCGATATTGCAGGAACTACCCGTGATACTATCGAAGACGAAATCTCTATAAACGGGATTGGGTTTAGGTTTATAGATACAGCAGGAATCAGAGAAACGTCAGACACCATCGAAGGACTTGGGATAAAAAAAACCTTCCAGAAAATGGAGCAGGCACAAGTGGTTATCTACCTCTTTGATGCATACAATATCTTGCATAAAAACAATAGAGGAATTGTAGGAGTGCTTACCGAGATAGAAAAAATTAAAAATAAATTCCCTGCTAAACCCTTGGTAATTATTGCAAATAAAACCGATAAACTAAACCCGGTAGAAGTACAGCAATTAACCGAGCAAATACCGAGTCTGTTAACGCTCTCGGCACATAAAAAGCAAGGCTTGGAGGCTTTAGAGAAAAAACTACTCTCTTTTGTAGATACAGGCGTTTTACGCAACCAAGATGCTGTGGTAACCAATGCCCGCCATTACGATGCTTTATTAAAAGCACAAGCAGAAATTAACCGTGTTCAAGAAGGTTTAAATATGGGCTTAACAGGAGATTTATTGGCTATAGATATCCGACAGGCATTGTACTATTTTGGCGAAATAACAGGCGAAATAACCACCGATGACTTGCTAGGAAATATCTTTGCTAATTTCTGTATCGGGAAGTAATTAAGCTTCTTTTTATTAGTTCTTGCTTGTTTTTCAGTGGTTTACATATTCTTTTTTGTTGCCTAATTGCCCTTTTTTAACTATATTTGTTTCATATATGTTGCCCATTATACGGATTTGTTGCCCAAATCTGTTGGCAAAAATAAAGGCGAAATGATGCACCATATTGCCCCACGTTGCACCATAACGCTACATAAAGCACCATTTATGAGCAGTAATTTATACATCCCGAAAACTTGTAAGCATTGCGGAAATGCTTTTACAGCACGTACAACAGTAACTCAATACTGTGGTAATTCTTGCGCTAAAAAAGCCTATAAGGCCAGAAAGCGTAAAGAAAAAATTCAATCAACTCTTAATGCTGATATGAAGCAAAAGAATGAAGTGGTTGAGGTTCAAAATCCAAATGCTGTAAACAATAAAGATTTTTTAAGCGTTACAGAGGCTTCTCAATTAATTGGTGTTAGTAGATGGACCATTCAAAGAATGATTCAACAAGGACGTTTAAAAGCTGTTCCTTTCGGAAGAAAACGTATTGTAGCCAGATGGCAAATAGAAAACCTTTTTAATTAGCATCCTATGAAAGTAACATTAAGACAACGCAAGAAGAATGACAAAATAAGTTTGTATTTAGATTACTATCATAAAGGCAAACGTAAAACCGAATATTTGCGTTTATACCTTACACCTAACCCTAAAACTAAAACCGAAAGAGAGGTTAACAAGAAAACTAAACAATTGGCGGAAACAATTTGCGCACAACGACAGGTTGAAATTCAAAACGGTATTTATGGGTTCCAAGATATTGAGAAATTAAAAGGGAGTTTTATTACTTATGTAACAGCATTAGCAGAGAAAAAGAATACAAGCTCGGGTAATTATGGTAATTGGAACAGTATGCTAAAACATCTAAAAACTTTTTGTCCAACAGACGTTAGTTTTCAAGATATTGATAAGGATTTCGTAGAACGCTTTAAAGAGTATTTAGATAAGGATGCAATGGCAAGAGCAGGTAAAAAATTATCTCAAAACTCTAAATATTCCTATTATGGAAAATTCAACGCTGCATTAAAACAAGCTGTTAAGGATGGTATTTTAAGAATAAATCCAGCAAATGGTGTTGAATATTTTAAACAAGGGGAACCTCAACGAGAGTTTTTAACTTTGGATGAATTACAAATAGCAGTTAACACAGAATGCGAGTTACCACTTTTAAAAAGTGCTTTTATATTTTCTGCGCTTACTGGGTTACGTTGGTCAGATATTGAAAAACTGATTTGGTCAGAAATTCAACATTCTAAAGAAATGGGATATTATATTCGTTTCAGACAAAAGAAAACAAAAGGGGTTGAAACTTTACCTATTTCAGACCAAGCAGCAGAATTATTAGGAGATAAAGGTAAACCCGAAGAAAAAGTTTTTCAAGGTTTACATTATAGTGCCTGGTCAAATTTAAAGTTACAACAATGGATGCTTAAAGCAGGAATAACAAAAAATATCACGTTCCATTGTGCGCGTCATACCTATGCAACTTTACAATTAACTTTGGGTACAGACATTTATACAGTATCAAAATTATTAGGTCATAAAGAGTTACGCACTACACAGATTTATGCTAAAGTAATTGACGATAAAAAGAAAGAAGCTGCTAACCGTATTCAACTGGATTTATAATGAAAGGAAGTATATTTTCAAGTTTGATTTCTATAACCAATGGCTTACATAGAGATAATAGACAGGAAAAGGATTTTAAATACTTATTGTCTGATTTTAAATTGAACCAAAAAGCTAATAACGCAGTTTTTAAAGTAAACTTTAAAAAACCTTTAAATGCGAAAAAAGAATACTATCAAAAGCTAATATTTAATAAAACAGAAAATACAGTAGCTTCATTTGTAAAGGAATTTCCGAAAAATGCAACTACACCAGAAAATAAATACAGTTATACCATTCTACTTAATAAATTTGATAAGTACTTAAATGACATTTCAACTTATATCAATAAAAGAGGAATAACAACAGATTTAAATAATGATGACAATTATATCATAAACTACTTAAAAGTATCTGTAATAAGGTTGTATGCTGAACTACAAGAGCAATACGGTCAGTTTTCCGTAAACACAAAATTCTCAATTGCTGAAATTGCAGAAAAATACTTTAATGATGAAACTTTTGATATTAGCCTAATAGAAAAGAGTACCACTAAAAAAGTTGCTACCAAAACAACATCAAAAAAGAAAGCAAAACCAAAGACCTCTTTTGGATATAAAAGCAACGACACCTCAACCTTGCTAACTGTGCTCAAACTGGTAAATCTAAAAATAGATTTGTTAGATAACCGTACAACTGTTGAACAGTTGCACGCATTATTATTAGCAAAAGATTTTACCAATACAGAATCGCAAATTTATCTTCAATGCGAAACGACACAGTTTAGTTACCTTGTAACGAAACTAAAGCCATTTTTTAATGGTTTTAATCCTACCTCAATAGAACGTTCTGAAAAATTTGTTACTAAAACAGGTACGCTATTAAAAGCGAATAATCTTCACAAAAACAAAGTTCACAACCCAAAAGAAAAGGAAGAAATAGATAAAATCATCCAACAACTGCAATAAAAAACAGTAAGAATAGTAAGAAATCTTACTGTTGTCTTACCCTTGTTTTACACTCTTACTAAAAACGGGAAGCCAATTTTCAACCTTTGTCCTGTTCTTGAAAACCAAGAATGACATTTGGCCAGATGTCCTCATTTATTTAAAACAAAATAAACGATGGACACAAATATCATCGAAAAGTTAGACCGCATTGAAAAACTCTTGTTAGAGCAACAAACAATGCAAAAGCAAGTATTAAACTTTAATGAAACTTGCAAGTATTTAGAATTATCCCAATCGCACTTGTATAAACTTACAAGTACGGGAACCATTCCACATTATAAACCGAATGGTAAAAAGATTTATTTTCAACGAGAAGAGTTAGACCATTGGTTACTGCGTAACCGTATGGACTCAAGAGACGAAATCGAACAGCAAGCTGCCGATTATCTAATTAAGAAAGGAGCGGTGAAGTTATGACTGAAATAATCGATTTACTCTTAACGCTCTCGCAAGATGTTAAGCACTTAAAAGCACGTATCGAATTGTTGCGACAATCGAGAGCAGAAGTATTAAAAGATACGTGGATAGACAATCAAGATGTATTGCAGACCTTACATATAAGTAAGCGAACGCTACAAACTTTAAGAACCAATGGCACTTTGCCTTACAGCAAAGTAAAAGGTAAATTTTACTATAAAGTTGCTGACATTGAGCAGTTGCTTCAAGACAACTACTACAACCATAATTTCAAGCGAGATGGAAATAAGTAGAGAAGCAATTTTAGACAAAACACATTATGGTTTAAAAATCTATGCCTATGTGTTGAGACAGTATTATCCTAATCAAACAGTCCTTTCTGTAAAAGGAAGGGACTGTGGGATAACTCGAAACCCTTTTAATGGCGGTAAAGAAACCTTACGGATTCATATTGATGGCATTATAGCAACACATAGAGATACAGAATTAGAAGCCTTTAAAGGTGATGTATTCGATTTTGCACAATACCATTTTAGAATAACCGATGAAGAAGAATTATTCCAGAAGATAAATAAAGAGTTACATCTAAATTTAGAAGTCAAGGAAAAAGACGAATTGGAATGGCTTAATGAACCAGATGATACCTGGTATGCCAACTGTAGCTTTTTCAAAGCACCTGTTCGCAATGTATTTCCTTCGGAAACCTTGCGACTGCATCAAGTATTTGCATTAATCACAAGTGATAAATACAAAAGCATTACTGAAGAATTAAGAGCAATTACCAATGTAAAAGAAGCACGTAAATTCAAAGCGAATCGCTTTGATTACGTGACACTTTCAGGAACATTTGAAAAACGAAGCGATAACAATTTGCTAAAGCATTCTAATTTATTAACCATTGATTTTGACCATTTAGAGAATCTACAAGAGTTAAGAACGCAACTCTTAAATGATGAATATTTTGAAACCGAAATGCTCTTCATTTCACCATCTGGTGATGGCCTAAAATGGATTATTAGAATAGATGTTTCAGAGGTAACACATTCAGAATATTTTACAGCAGTAGCAAATTACATTAAACACAATTATAACATTGAGGTTGACCAGTCAGGTAAAGACGTTTCCAGAGCGTGTTTTTTACCATACGACCCAACAGCCTTTCTACATAAAAGACATCAAGCATTATGACTAAAATATTTAACCCAAAAGATTGGTTAGAAGTTCCTAAAGAGCCAACAAAACCAAAAAGCAACACAGCAACAACCAATGTTGTTGCTGTTGCTGATACAGACATTGAATCCTACATTTCAGCAATCGAGCAATCAAGCACAGACATAACAGGAAGTTATGCCACTTGGAGAGATTTAGGCTTTGCTTTAGCAGAAGAATATGGAGAAACAGGAAGAGATTATTTCCATCGTATAAGTAAAAATTATGCAGGTTACGATACCAAAGAATGTGATGCACAATTCGATAAATGCTTAAACGCAAAAGGACACGGAATTACAATTGCTACCTTTTATCACTATGCACATCAATCAGGTGTCAAACCGACTAAACTACAAAACAACAACGAAGTTGCAACAAAGGTTGCAACTGTAGTTGACACACCAAATGAATCTATGCCAACAATACCAGAAACGGTATATGAGAATTTGCCACAGTTTTTACAACAAGTTGTAAACCCTGCTAATGGACAGGAAGAAAAGGACATTTTATTGTTAGGCGCATTAACAGCATTTAGTGCGTGTTTTCCTAAACTCTTCGGAATCTATGACCAACGTAAAGTGTTCAGCAACTTATATTTATTTGTAACCGCACCTGCATCTGCAGGTAAAGGAAGGCTTAACCAAATTAAAAATTTGGTAGAGCCTGTACACAAATTAAAACGAGAACAAGCCAAAGTGCTAAAACAGCAATTTCAAGCAGAAACTGCTACTTACAATATGAACAAAGGCAAAGATGAAAACTTGGAAAAACCAAGTAAGCCACCAGAACGAATGTTGTTTATTCCTGCTAACAATAGTGTAACAGGCGTATATCAATTAATTTCTGATAATAAAGGCAGAGGGTTAATTTTTGAAACCGAAGGCGATACGTTAGCACAAGCCTTTAAAAGCGATTATGGTAATTATTCCGATGGTTTTCGTAAAGCCTTTCATCACGAAACTATAAGCTATTATCGCAGAACAGATAGAGAATATGTAGATATTGAAAGACCTTGTTTGTCAACGGTGTTGTCTGGTACACCTAAACAAGTGGCAACCTTAATACCCAATGCAGAAAATGGTTTGTTCAGTCGTTTTATGTTTTACTATATGAATATTAAACCAACTTGGAAAAACGTGTTTCAAAATAGCAATAAGGTAGGTTTAGATGATTACTATAACCAATTAGGTAGTGAGTTTTTGGGACTTTACAAAACGCTAAAAAACAATCCAGAGATTGAAATACGATTAACCACAACCCAACAACAGCAATTCAATACGTTTTTTGAATCCTTACAAACCAAATACATCAACCTACAACCCGAAGAATACATCGCAACAATAAGGCGATTAGGCTTAATTGCGTTTAGGATAATGATGCTATTCACAGCTTTCCGCATTATGGAAGATGGTGATGTAAACGCAACTAAAGAATGTGAGGATATAGATTTTGAAAATGCACTAACTATTATTTCAATTTTAGTAAAACATAGTAGTAAAGTGTTTAACGACTTACCTATTGAGCAAAAAGCAACAAAACGTTTAAATAGAAAAGAACGCTTTTTAGAAAGTTTGCCAAAGCAATTTAGCAGGCAAGAGTATTTAGATTTAGCAACAAAGCAGAGCATCCCACACAAAACCGCAGAAGGCTATATTACCAAATTTGTAGAAGCAGGTTTAATACACAGAGAAGCACACAATAACTATTCAAATCCTGCAAAGACGTAAATTAAGGATTTTAAGGATTTAAGGAATTAAAGATGTTATGTCAGCCTATAGCCTTACTTTTTGTTTATTAATGTCAGTTTGTAAGCTGACGAAATATTTGTTTATGTCAGGTTAAAACCTTACGTTTGTAAATAATATGTCAGTCTAAAGCCTTACGTTATGAACAAGAAGAGATTACAATTAGAACAATTAGACCGAAAATTAAGAGGGTTTAATACAGCTGCTCAAGTAACGCCACCACCCACTGGTTGGCTCAAGGCGGTAAGAGTATCTTTGGGTATGTCTTTACAGCAGTTGGCAGATAAATTGTCTATTACAAAACAGAGTGTACAGGAGATTGAAACAAGGGAAAAAGAAGGAAACATAACCCTCAAAACCTTAAAGGATACTGCAAGTGCGCTCGATATGCAATTGGTATATGGCTTCGTGCCTAAAGATGGTACGTTAGATGATTTAATAGAGCGAAAAGCCAAAGAATTGGCGATACGCATTGTATCCAGAACGTCTAATACAATGAAATTGGAAGATCAAGAAAACTCTAAACAGCGCATTAAAAAAGCGATTGAAGAGCGCACAGCCATTATTAAAAACGAAATGCCAAAAATGCTATGGGATTAAACTTGGACTACATAGATGGGCAAACCCCAATTGATGAAGAAGAAAAAGAGGGCTTACTCATAGAAACCATATCCACTAAAGGTGAATTGGACGAGTTCGAACAACTCAATATCGAAGAAGCCTTACAGTGGATATTTGGTAAAAAGTTCAAACCCCAACAGGTGTTCACAGAAAAATTTATTTGTGACTTACATAAGCGTATGTATGGCAATGTGTGGGCGTGGGCTGGAACATTCAGAAAAACAGAAAAAAACATAGGGGTTAAGAGTTATCTAATCCCAATGCAGTTAAAAGCGCTTTGTGATGATACGCTATTTTGGATAGAAAACGAAACCTATCCACCAGAGGAAATCGCAATTCGCTTTAAACATCGTTTAGTAAGCATACACTGTTTCCCTAATGGAAATGGGAGACATAGTAGATTAATGGCTGACATTATTATTGAAAAGCTATTTGGTAAAGAACCCTTTTCTTGGGGTGCGGCTAATCTCTCTAAAGATAGCGATACACGTAAAGCGTATCTTAAAGCAGTAAAACAAGCCGATAATAACCACTACAAACCCTTATTAAACTTCGCTCTGTCTTAATTAATAACAGCTCAATTTATAATCAGTTATCATAAAGCGGTCTTTCCTTTTTGTATTAAAAACGACCTACAATTCGACTTTGGGACCCATAGCTGAAATGTCCGTTAAAAACAAAAAGCTGTTTGAGAAATGTATTTCGAGTTCTTTTTGTTTAGGACATAAAGCGTAATGGGTAAATAAGAATTGTAAGCCTAGATTTTTTTGTTTCTTTTTTGATCAATGCAAAAAAGAATAAAATAATCACTTAATTCCTCAATATCCTCAACTTCCTCATTATCTGTTAACAACTGTTTATATCTTTTTATTTTCCTTTACTTACTTTTTCTTACATTAGACAGATATTGACAAGTCAAAATCTCTCTAAAATGGCATTTGGTAATTATATAAGGAAGTTAAGGGAAGAGAAGCAACTATTACTTCGTGAAGTAGCATCTCAAATGAGTATCGATACTGCGCTATTAAGTAAGATTGAACGCGGTACACGTATCGCCAGAAAAGAACAAGTAGAGGATTTGGCAGAGGCTTTAAATGAAAGTGAAAATGAGCTACTAAAGCTTTGGATGGCAGATAAAATTGTCAAAATGATTAAAGATGAATCCAACAGTACGGAAATCCTCAAAAAAGCAGAAGAAGAAATTAAGAACTTAACCAACAAAAAACAGCAGCTTTAAATGGCACTATTTCAAACATCAGTATTAAAAACATATCTGGCGCAACAAGACACAGCTATTGTAGAGCGTGCCTATAAGAAATATACCAAGTATTTTCACAATGCTACCATTCAGGAGAATATCAAAAACTCTAAAGAAGAACAATACCAGGCAAAGTTTCTGGACGAGCTGTTTGTTAACGTCTTGGATTATACCCTGAATCCAAAACCTGATTTTAACATTACCACCGAGTTTAAAAACCAAAAAGGAGCAGGTAAGGCAGATGGAGCCATTTTAAAAAAATCTAAAGCCATTGGCGTAATTGAACTTAAGGGAACCAATACCAAAGATTTAGAAAGCATCCGCAAACAGGCATTCGATTATAAAGCCAACCAAAAGGGCTGTGTGTATGTTATTACGTCCAATTTTGAGAAGTTGCGCTTTTACATCAATGATGCTACCGAGTTTTTGGAGTTCAATCTCTTTCAATTAGCACCAGGAGAATTTGCTTTAATGTACCTCTGTTTGCAAAAAGACAACATTCTCAACAATCTACCATTAACCATTAAAGAAGCATCTTTAGTAGAGGAAGACAAGATTACCAAACAGTTTTACAACGACTATTCCGTATTTAAACGCGAACTCTTTAGAGACCTCGTAAAACGAAATGCCAAACGCATTAAATCCGAAGCTGTCACATCGAGCACTACCGAAAAACTTAAAAATTTAAGTTTAGAAGGTACTGAAGCGAAGCTTTCCGAGATGTCTCAAGAAACAGGCGAACTAAAATCACTCGAAAAAAACGTAAAACTTTCCCTATTCAAAAAATCACAGAAACTCATAGACCGTTTCCTGTTCATTTTCTTTGCTGAAGATAGAGACCTATTACCACCAAACTCAACCATACAGATTTTAGACAAGTGGAAAGCCGACATCGATTTTGGTGATGAACGTCCATTGTATAACCTCTTTAAACAATATTTTCATTTCTTGGATGAAGGTAGAAAAGGCACAACCTCAAGAGCAGAAATCTATGCCTATAATGGCGGATTGTTTAAACCGGATGCCATTTTAGATAGTTTGGAGATTGATGATGATTTGCTTTACAAACACGCCTATAAACTCGCTAAATACGATTTTAGCAGTCAAGTAGATGTCAATATTTTAGGTCACATCTTTGAAAACTCGCTTAACGAAATAGAAAGCGTTAATGCCGAAATTGAAGGTGGTGAGTTTGATAAGCAAAAAAGCAAACGTAAAAAAGATGGCGTGTTCTACACACCTAAATACATTACCAAATACATTGTAGAAAATACTGTTGGTAAACTTTGTCAAGAGAAAAAAGACCAATTAGGTTTTAAGGAAGAAGCCTATTTCGAGATAAAAAAGGGAACACACCAAAACACCAAAAAGCAACTATTAGAAGTTTTAGATAATTACAGAGCGTGGTTACTGCAAATAACCATTTGCGACCCTGCTTGTGGCTCTGGAGCATTCTTAAACCAAGCGTTAGACTTTTTAATAAAAGAACACCGTTACATCGATGAGCTAAAAGCAAAAGTATTGGGTGGTGGCCTTATTTTAAGCGATATAGAAAACACCATTTTAGAAAACAATATTTACGGCGTAGACCTTAACGAAGAGTCTGTAGAAATTGCCAAATTATCCCTATGGTTACGCACCGCACAACCACGACGAAAACTCAACGATTTAAGCAACAATATTAAATGTGGTAACTCATTAATTGATAGTAAAACCGTTGCAGGAGATAAAGCCTTTAATTGGCAACAAGAATTTCCACAGATATTCAATCCGTCATTGCAAGGAGGCACAATGAAGCAATCTGCTGATGTAAAACAAGGCTTTGATGTAATTATTGGGAATCCGCCTTATGTTAATGCAAATGAATTAAAGAAAGGGCTTTCTAAAGACCAATACTCTTATTTAAAATCAAATTATGAAACAGCTAAAGGAACAGTAGACTTATATATTTATTTCTTTGAAAAAGGATTAGATATTATTAATCAAAAGGGTGTCCTGTCTTACATAACGCCGAATAGATTTTTGTCAGCAAGCTATGGTAAGGCATTAAGAGAAATTTTGGTTAATCGATATGAAATATTAAGCTTAATAGATTATTCTGACAAGCGAGTTTTTCAAGATGCGAGTACTTATCCTGTCATTTCCTTTTTAAAGAAAAAAGAGAGAGAAAACTATAAAGTAACAACAGGAAGGTTTGATGAAATTTCAAAACAAATTATTGAATCTAAATTTGATTCAAAAAAACTAAATGTTTTGGAGGATTATATTTTAGGTTTTTTATTGAATGATAAATTAATAATAACTGAAAAAATTATTAATCAATCTGAAAGTTTAGAAAATGTAGGAAAGATTAATGCGACTTCAACCGCAAGTGAGGCTGATGATTATTCTAAACTTATTACTGAAGATGGTCAAGGTTATAAATTAATTAATACAGGAACAATAGACCCTTATTCTACAACTTGGGGAATTTCTGAATTAACTGATAAAGGCAGAAAATTGTTAACACCTTTTTTACCCAAAGAATCAGAAAGCATTTCTGAAAATAGACATAATTTATATTCAGCACCTAAAATTATTATTGCAAAAATAGGATTAAGGTGTGAAGCTTTTTATGATGACAAAGGGGAATATTCATCTATAAATACAAATTGTATTCATTCATTTAGTGAAGATTATTTGCCAGAATATATACAATGCTGGATTAATTCAAAATTGTATAATTATATGTTCGAGTGCTTCTTTGATGGTTTAAGAATGTCAGGTGGGTATCTACTATTTTCAGCACCTAATTTGCGAAATACTTATATAAAGAGAACACCTATTGACAGACAGAATCTTTTTACCCAATTATCCCAAGATTTACAGAAGAAAAATAGTGATTTCAATATTATGCTTGCACGCTTTAGTAGTTTCTTTTCTAATAGTATAGAAATAGAAAAACTAACCCGCAAACTACAAAACTGGCACGAGTTAGACTTTGCAGTCTTTATAAAAGAACTCAACAAAGCCATTAAAAAAGCAGGTGGCACACCGCTTACCAAAAAAGACGAGTTTGAGTGGTTGGAACTTTTTGAGGACAACAAGAATAAAGCCGAAGAGCTACAAACCCAAATCACTCAAACAGAAAAAACAATTGACACTATGGTGTACGATTTATATGGCTTAACAGAAGAAGAACGAAACATTGTAGAAAATAGTTAAAAGTAGTTATGTTTAAGGAAAATAAATATTTCGGTGAAGTATGGTTTAAGGATTCAGAGGATACTAAATGCTTCTGTGTTCTTGAATTGATAGATGATAAAATATTTATTACTACAAACCTCACCGAAAAATATACAGCTTATCAAATAGACGTGATTTATGGTATGTTCACAGGTTTGGGCTATGTAACCTTTGTTAACTGTAATATTCAGCACAGTAGTACTGGCATTGTTGAAACTAAAGTTTATAGACCTAAATACACTTTTGTTTGTGCCTATCATCTAATAGACCCTATAAACCTCAAGACAAATGAGTTTCAAATCGATAATGCAGCAATTGTCAAATGGGTAAGAAAAATGAACTGGTATAATTCAATCGAAGATAAGGTTGAAAAACAAGAGGACATAAAACACCAAACAGTTATTTCAGAAGACTTAACGTTAACAATAACAAAATCTACTACATACACTTCCAATCACGACTTTTTAAGAATGGATAACGTAGGCTATGTAGATTTCAAGTCAGGAAAGAATTTAAGTATTCTGGAGAGCATAGAACTTTACAATTCATTCCAAAAATTATTTCATTTCATTTATGGTAAATCTGTTCAGTTTAAGTCATTTAATTTTAAATGTTTAAGCTGTGGTAAGTGGGCTTCCTTATATTATAAGGATGACTTTAATAAGGAGAACATTTCAGGGTTTATTACACTTGATTATGATACAATTAATGAAGATTTATCCAAAATAATTAAACATTGGTTTACGAATCCAGATATTACGTATTGTGCAGATATAATTATTGAAAATTTACTATCTGTTAAAACAAGTCATAGTAGAAGATTTACAAATTCTTACTCTGCTTTTGAAGCCTACAGTTTTAAATTCGGTAAAACATATAAAAACCCAACTGTTGAAAAGTATTTATTAGAGCATGAAGAGTTAATTCATAGAATTACTTCAATTCCTAAAAATGAAATCAAAGGATATGTTTCTAAAATTGTGAGACATAGGGATTATCTAACTCATCGAAATAAGATTAAGAATAACATTTTTTCTCAATTTGAGTTGCTATACATTTCCTTTTTATTGGATTATATAGTTGGTATTGGACTAATGGGCAAAATGGATGTTTCAGCAGAAGTTATAGATAAGATAATGTTAAGAGCAAAATCTACTTATCAAGATATGCAATCAGTCAATAAACTTTTAAATAAAGATGTTTTAGATAACTCATAAGTGACTACAAAAACAAAAAATATGGTAAAAAGTAGTAAAATATGGTATAAAGTTTGTACTTTTGCAGTAACAGTACACACCACGCTACCCATTAGAACAGCGTCCCAGGGTGTGTCTTTTGCTTTATATACCTTCCTTTTGTTAAACAGTAATACAACCTTCAATGTTTAGCAAAAAGCCAATTACCATACAACAACAGATTGCTCAATTACAAAAAAGAGGTTTGCAAATCTCTAATGTGCCATTGGCAGAAAAATACTTGGCTAATATAAGTTACTACCGTCTCGGTGAATATTGGTATGTAATGCAAGAAGATAAAGAAAATCACACCTTTAAACCTAATAGCAGATTTAAAGACGTAATAGCATTATATAATTTTGATGCAGAATTACGCCTATTGTTATTTGATGTCATTGAAAAAATAGAAATTAGTTTACGAACCAAACTCATTTATAATCTTTCACACGAAATTGACCCTTGGTGGTTCTGTAATTCAGAGATTTTTATTGATAGATTACAGTTTACACGAACACTTGCAAAAATTGAAGAAGAAATCACCAGAGCTAGAAGCAAGGACATAACTATTAAAAACCATTTTAAAAAACATAAAGACGATTTAAGGTTTCCACCATCTTGGAAGTGTTTAGAGCAAGTAAGTTTCGGTAACTTATCAAAACTATATGGTAATTTAACACATAAGGTTAATTCTAAAGATAGTATTGCCCAAGAATTTGGTGCAGTTAATCATACCTATTTACCAAGTTGGTTGCAATCTATTGCACAGATACGCAACTTTTGTGCGCATCACTCACGTCTTTGGAATCGTAATCTTCCAGGTACGGTAAAGCTGTTGCCAAAACCACCTAATCCTTGGATTACAGATATAGATAATGTTCCAAAACAGCACGAGTTTAGTAAGCTGTATGTACATATGTGTTTAATGAAATATCTATTAAATACCATACAGCCTAACAACCAATTTACAACCCGTTTAAATGATTTATTTATAAAATATCCTAATGTAGACCCAAATGCATTGGGAATGAAACTTAATTGGCAAAAAGAACCTTTATGGCAATAATTTAAATACGAATACCAATGCAAGAACACCTCAAAACTAACATACTCAACTTTAAATGGCCTAATAGTGCGCCTACTATTTATTTAACTTTAGAGGATATGGAAGGCAGTCATCCCATCCATAAATCTAAATTTTCAAGGCAGATTAAAGAGGTGTTTCCAGACGCAGACTTATCTAATACAGACCAAATATTTACAACATTTACAACAGAAATACCCAATGCACCAAGCATTAAGCTAAATTTAGTAGATGGTAGAGAATTAAGAATATACAAGCAATTCCTTAAACACCAATTAAGAAGCTATTTTAAATTGAAAGACTATATAGTAGTAAAAAACTTTGTTGGCGATGTACAAGTGTGGATGCCTTCTCTCAAAGGCAATACAGAACATTATAATTTGTATTACAAATTCTCATTCAAAATACTGTTTGCAACACTAACCGACTTACCAGAACTTGTGGTATCGTATGATGGCACCTCAAAAGTCCTCACAAAGTCAGTTAAGGAAATTGAGGAAACAGAGTATATTAAGCGTTGTGTATATGGTCAAAAAACGTTTAATTACCAAATGGACCTCGATACAGAGGAAAAAGAAGAATTTTACAATACTATTCAGTTTGAGCAAGCATACCCAATTTTTAATTTGCCATTAGCACGAGCATTAAACATACCTATTGAAGAACCAGACAGACCAAAGAACAGATACCAAAAATATGTAACACTCATTACTAATTTTGCAGAAAAGTATTTATTCACAGAAGAATTTAAAGTCCTGTTCCCGTTTAAGCAAGATGCCTTTATAGATGTTCCTGGCAACCGTATTAATCACATTAATCCTAACTTGGGTTTATTAGAGTTTGGTAAAGACCAATATGGTAACAAGAAAACCCATTTAGTGCCTAAAAAGGCAATGAACATTCTAGACCCTTACAGACGGCCAAACAATCAAAATATCAAGATATTTTTCATTTGCCATACCTCACATAAAGATTCTGTGCTGGCTTTCTATCAAAATTTAAAAGAAGGTGTAAATACTGAAAAGAACTATTACAAAGGATTGGAGGCTTATGTAAATATAAAGGCTACAGCATCAAAAGAGCATTTTATTGAGTTTACTAACGAAAACGACCCAATTCCAGAAATAGTTGAACAGCTTGAAACTTTAACTTTTGACCACGACAATATAAAGTATGCAGCATTTTACATCAGTCCTTTCGATAAGTTTACACCACATCCAGACGATAGGGAAATTTACATCCGCATTAAAGAACTGTTTTTAAATGAAGGTATTGTAACCCAAGTGGTCGATTACGAAAAAATGATTGTAAACATCCAAGACCAATACAACTTCCAATTTTCATTACAAAATATGGCGTTGGCTATTCACGCCAAATTAGGTGGCGCACCTTGGAAACTTGCTGTAACCGATAAAAAAGAATTAGTAATAGGTGTTGGTGCATTTACCAATCAAGGCGAAAACAGGCGGTATATAGCAAGTGCCTTTAGTTTTCAAAACAATGGCTTATTTAGAAAGTTCGAATATTTTGACCAAAGCGAAACAGACCTATTGGCAGGAAGTATATGTAAAGCCATTAGAGATTTTACATCGGTTGCAGAAGCAGATAAAGTAGTCATTCACTTTTATAAGGAAATGAGTTACGAGGAACTAAAACCAATTATTAGAGGGATGCATACATTAGGCTTAAAAATTCCGCTCTACATTTTAAATATCAATAAAACAGAAGCAGAAGATATTATTGCTTACGACCTTAATTGGAACAAAAAGTTAATGCCTGTAAGTGGGACATACATACGTATTAGCGAAAATCAATTTTTGTTGTTTAATAATGCACGTTACCCTAATTCACAGCGGTATGCAGATACAGATGGTTATCCGTTTCCAATAAAAATTAAGGTAAGCAGTCCAGATGAAGATGCTTTTGAAGATGCAGATGTAGTGTTAGAATTATTAACGCAAGTGTATCAGTTTAGCAGATTATATTGGAAATCACTTCGACAACAAAATGTACCAATCACAATAAAATATCCTGAAATGGTAGCACAAATAGCACCGCGTTTTAATAATGGCGTTCCAGACGATGCTAAAGATGCGTTATGGTTTTTATAATTTACCAATCAATTTATTTGCACAACCATTGCATTCAATAATTTGTATATTTGTATAAGTTATATGAAAATATTTGTTTCCATATCAATGTCTATTTTATTCTTTTTTCAAGGGATAAGCATAGATATGGACTTTTGTGGTCCAATTAAAGAAATTTCAAACCTTATTACCCATTATCAAGACCATAAAGTTTATGGAGACTCTTTCCTTGATTATGTAGTTGAAGATTACATTGACAGCGATGCAAAAAATGAAGAGCATCATCACAACCCAGATAAGGAGAATACACCAGTCCATTCCCATAATCAATGCTGTCACCCTTTAGTTTTAATTATTGCTAACAATAATTTGGCTTTAACCAATCGACTAAAGTTTGAAGAGAAAAAACAATATAATTTACATAAAGTAAACTTCACTTCCAGATATTTGGAATCACTTTTCCAGCCACCTAAAGTATAGTTCAGTTTTTTAATGGATAGCTATATCCAATTTTGAGCCTAAAGGGTTCATTTCATTTCGTGTAATTCTATTTTCTTATATCAGAATTATTTCGAATAGTTTAACTGAATTAATACATTTTCTATGATTAATAAAATCATTGATTTTTCAATCAATAACAAATTCATTATTGGTTTGCTTACGCTTACCATAATTGGAGCAGGTATTTGGAGTATGACCAAAGTGCCAATAGATGCTGTTCCAGACATTACCAATAACCAAGTACAGGTTATTACACAAGCACCCAATTTAGGTACAGAAGATATTGAACAATTTGTAACCTATCCTATTGAGGTGGCAATGAGCAACCTTCCCGATGTACAGGAAATTAGGTCTATTTCTCGTTTTGGTTTATCTGTGGTTACTATAGTTTTTGACGATGATATGGGAACCTATCTACCTCGTCAATTAGTAGCAGAAAAACTAAACGATGTTAAAGAACAAATACCGAGTGGTTTTGGCGAGCCAACTATGGGACCTATTTCAACAGGATTGGGAGAAATTTATCAATACACACTTAAAGTAAAACCAGAGTATAAAGACAAATATTCGGTTACTGATTTGCGCACAATGCAAGATTGGATTGTACAGCGTCAAATGGCTATGGTAGAAGGTGTAGTTGAGGTAAACGCTATAGGTGGAAAAATTAAGCAATACGAAGTAGCTGTAGACCCAAACGAATTAAAAGCTATTGGTTTAACAATTACCGATGTTTTTGAAGCTCTTGAAGCTAACAATCAAAATACAGGTGGAGCATATATTGAAAAGAACCATCAAGCCAATTTTATTCGTGGAGAAGGTTTGGTGCGTAGTTTAGAGGATATTAAAAAGATTACGGTTAAAAACACAAACAATATTCCAATTACCGTTGGCGACATTGCTACGGTACAATTTGGTGCTGCTATTCGCTATGGAGCTTTAACCCAAGATGGAGAAGGCGAAGTAGTTGGTGGTTTGGTTATGATGCTTAAAGGCGCTAATTCAAACGATGTAATTGAGAATGTAAAAGTGCGAATGGCTCAAATTGAAGAGTCATTACCTGAAGGTGTAATTATTGAACCCTTATTAGACCGAAGTAAATTAATTGGAGAAACAACTTCTACTGTAACCACAAATCTTATTGAAGGTGCATTGATAGTTATTTTTGTGCTTATCTTCTTATTAGGTAATTGGCGAGGTGGTTTAATCGTTGCTTCAACAATACCATTATCCTTATTATTCGCTTTTATTTTAATGAACGTGTTCGATGTTTGGGTAAACTTAATGAGTTTGGGAGCAATAGATTTCGGTATTATAGTTGACGGCGCTGTAATTATTGTAGAAAGTACAGTATTTCTCATTGCATCACAAGTACTAAAAAAGAAACAGCTTACATCCAAAGAGCGAGATAAAGTGGCGTCTAATGCTTCAAAAAAGATGATGAACGCTGCGTTTTTCGGTCAGTTGATTATCCTTATCGTTTTTCTACCCATTTTAGCCTTACAAGGTATTGAAGGAAAGATGTTTAAACCAATGGCATTGACCTTTATTTTTGCTATGATTGGTGCAATGGTACTGTGTTTAACCTATGTGCCAATGATGTCTGCTTTAGTGTTAAGAGCACCAAAAAATGATAAAAAATCTTATGGAGATAGATTTGTACATTGGGTTGAAGACAAATATCAACCTTTATTGGTTAGAGCCTTGCGAAAAGGTAAATGGGTAATTGGTATTGCAGTTGTGTTGTTTGGGATAACTGTTTTTATGTTTTCAAGAATGGGTGGTGAATTTATCCCGCAACTCGATGAAGGTGATATTGCATTTCACGCTATTTTAAAACCAGGTAGCTCACTTACAGAAACTATTGAAACTACGACCAAAATAGAACAAATAGTAAAAGCCAAATTTCCAGAAGTCGAAAAAATTGTGAGTCGTATTGGTGTTGCTGAAATACCAACCGACCCAATGCCAATGGATTTAGCTGATGTTTTTGTTATTCTGAAACCTAAAAGCGAATGGACAACAGCAGAGACAAAAGATGAATTGATTGAGAAAATGAAAGAAGCGGTTGAAATCGTTCCTGGTGTTAATTATGAATTTACTCAACCTATCGAAATGCGTTTTAATGAGTTGCTTGAAGGTGTGCGTGAAGATATTGCCATTAAACTCTATGGTGAAGACATTGACATACTATCCCAAAAAGCTGAAGAAATATCTAAAATTATTGCAGGTACTGAAGGTATTGGAGATATGAAAGCGGAAGCCACAACGGGTTTACCACAAATGACCATCAATTACAACCGGAATAAATTAGCACAATACGGACTTCAAATAAATACGCTCAATCAAACCGTACAATCTGCATTTGCAGGTGGTACAGCAGGTGTGATTTTTGAAGGTGAAAAACGCTTCGATTTAGTGGTGCGTTTAAGTTCTCAAAACCGAAAGGATATAACAGATGTTCAAAACCTGTACATCAATTTACCTTCAGGTGCTCAAATTCCTTTACGTGAAATTGCAGATGTAAGCTACAAAGCAGGACCAATGCAAATAAGTAGAGACAATACCAACAGAAGAACCTATGTAGGTATCAATGTCAGAGGTCGAGATGTAAAATCTTTAGTAACTGAAATAAAATCAAAATTAGATGCACAATTGGAACTACCATCGGGTTATTTTATTCGCTATGGTGGTGCATTTGAAAATCTGGAACGTGCCAGCAACCGATTACAAACCGTTGTGCCTATTGCATTGTTACTCATATTTATTCTAATATACTTTGCATTAAAATCTTTACCACAAACCTTAATGATTTACATAGCCATTCCAATGGCAACCATTGGTGGTGTTGTAGCCTTATGGTTGCGTGATATGCCATTTAGTATTTCAGCAGGTGTTGGTTTTATTGTGTTGTTTGGCGTTGCAGTTTTAAATGGATTGGTAATGATAAGTGGACTTAACGAATTAAAAGACGAAGGAGTAACCAACCTAAAAGACAGAATTGTTGAAGGCACTAAACGAAGAATCAGACCTATTATGCTAACTGCTTTTACAGATGTGTTAGGCTTTCTACCAATGGCGATTTCATCATCAGCAGGTGCAGAAGTACAACGTCCATTGGCAACTGTAGTTATTGGTGGATTATTAACTTCAACTTTGCTAACACTATTTGTGTTACCTATTTTATACCATTGGGTAGAAAATAAATCTTTTACGTTTAAGCCAAATAAAAAGTTAGTAACAGCAACAGCAGTTGTATTATTACTGTTTGGCTTTTCACCACAAAGTAACGCTCAAGAGTTGAATGATACAATTCCCGAAATTTCATTACAGGAAGCTGTTAAACTCGCAAAAAGTAATTATCCATTGCTCAAACAAAAGCAGTTGGAAATTACAAAACAAGAGCAATTAAAAGCGACTGCCTATGATTTCGGAACGACTCAAATTTTTACAGGTGGTGAAGAAATTAATAGTGGTAATGGCATCTATACAACCATAGGTGTTGGTCAATCCAACATTGATTTATTTGGAATTGGTACAAAAAAGAAGCTGCAAGAACAACGCATTCAATTGGCACAAAAAGCCTTTCAACTTTCCGAATTAGAACTGGAATTGGAAGTAAAAAAAGCGTGGTCAAAATGCTATCAAATGAAACGGAACTATAACTTGTATAAAGAACTGGATTCCATTTATTCCAAATTTGAACAAGCAGTAGCTTTAAATTATGAAGTCGAAGCCATTTCTAAATTAGAATATTCGGCAGCAAAAAATCAAGCGTTTCAAATTAAAAATAAAAAAGCGCAAGCCTATAGTGATTACCTTATTGCCTTACAGCAATTCAATTTGTGGTTGGTATCAGAAGAAATTTTTACAGTTTCAGATGAATTTGAGGTAGCGATAGATAGTGATATGGAAACGATTAGTATTGAAAACCATCCGTTGTACGGTATGTCGCAGAACATTGTAGATGAAGCGGAAGCTAAATATAAAGCTGCAAAAGCAGATAATTTGCCAAAGTTCAATCTTCAAGGTGGTATACAGAAAGTAAATGGCAATTCAGGGTTTTACACGTATCAAGCAGGTATTTCCATTCCGTTTTTATCAGGTACTAACAAAGCACAAATTAGAAGTTCCAAAATTGATAAAGAAATAGCAGAAACCAATGTAGCGTTCAAAAAACAGGAAGTACAATCAAGGTTTGTTCAGGCTAAAGAAAACTATATAAAATGGAAAACATCTTGGGAGTTTTACAAAGACCAAGTTTTACCATTAACAAAAGAGCAAAAAACAGGTGCATTACTGGCGTACAGAGAAGGCGAAATAGATTATACTGCATTTACGCAGTTGATAAAAGAAGCCATTCAATCGGAACTTGAAGCACAGACTGCATTAGTAAACTATTTAGAAAGCACATTTCAATTACAATATTTTAATCAATAAGACAATGAAAAATAAAATATATAAATTCCTTACCGTAATGGTGTTAACCATTTTTGTTTCAGCTTGCGGAAATAAAGAAAATCATAACGAGAATGATGGTCATTCCCACGATGAGGAAGAAAAAACAGAAGTTGACGAAGAACATAATGAAAGCGAAGAAGTAATGCTATCACAACAGCAATTCGATGCTTTAAAAATGAAAATAGATACGTTGGCATTACGTAATATGAGCGGCTATGTAGAGGCAAACGGAACGTTAGAAGTACTACCACAAAACGAAGCAGCTATTACTACTGTTGTTGGTGCAAATGTCGTTTCAATTGAAGTGATTGAAGGTGATAAGGTTAATAAAGGTCAAGTTGTGGCTTATCTATCGCACCCAAATATCA
Organism: Mesonia hippocampi; assembly: GCF_014197445.1. Classification (GTDB taxonomy): domain Bacteria; phylum Bacteroidota; class Bacteroidia; order Flavobacteriales; family Flavobacteriaceae; genus Mesonia; species Mesonia hippocampi. The sequence goes on from NZ_JACIFO010000007.1 coordinate 42,079, forward strand.
TACAAGCGCAAACGGATTATTTAAACGCTTATAGCAATAGCGAGCTTGCAAAGAAAAATTATGAACGTCAACAAAAATTATACGATGCTGGTGTTGGTTCTGGTGCTAATTTCCAGAAAGCAGAAGCAGAATATCAAGCATCAAAAGCAATGGTTAATGGTTTAGAAGCGCAATTAAGAATACTCAACGTTAACACTACATCAGTTCGCAATGGAACAATTGCACAGCGCATAGCATTGCGAAGTCCAATAGAAGGCTTTGTGCAAAAAGTTGAAGTAAAAACAGGTCAATATGTAGAGCCACAAACCGAATTATTTGAAATTGTAAATACGCATCACGTTCACGCCGATTTTATGGTCTTTGAAAAAGATGTCCATAAAGTACAGAAGGGTCAAAGAGTAAACTTTACGGTACAATCTATACCAGATACAGAACTTACCGCAGAAATCTATTCCGTAAGCATAACCTTTGAGGACAACCCAAAAGCAGTTCACGTTCACGCAGAAATAGAAAACAAAAAAGGTAATTTAATTCCTGGTATGTATATTCAAGGTAAAATTCAAGTAGATAATACCCAAACAAAAGCTTTACCAGAAAGTGCAATTATAAAAGAAGGCGAAAGATATTATGTGTTTTCAGTAGAAAAAGAAAATGACGATTGGAGCTTTAAACCTATCGAAGTTGTGTTAGGTACTAAAGATGGTGATTGGGTATCGGTTCAATTTATTGAAGATATAGAAAGTAACACACAATTTGCCTATAACAATGCTTATTACCTTAACGCAGAAATGAAAAAAGGAGAAGCAGAACACGAACATTAATTATGCAGACAATAGAACAATTATTAGAGTCAAAACAAATTCGTATTACAGCAATGCGTTTGCTTATATATAAGTTTCTTGCAGAAAAAGAAATAGCAGTAACATTAAGTGACATTGAAAATGCTTTTGAAAAAGCAGATAGAACTACCTTATACAGAACTATTAAAACATTTGAAGATAAAGGAATAGTCCATCAAATAGACGATGGCACAGGGATAACAAAATATGCGTTATGCGAAGAGGGATGTAATTGTGATATTAAAAACGATTTGCATTTACATTTTCATTGTAATAATTGCAATGAAACCATTTGCTTAACAGAACATAAAATACCTCAAATAAAAGTGCCAAATGGTTTTGTGTCAGAGAATGTAAATTTGGTGGTAAAAGGTATTTGCGATAAGTGTAGTGTCTAATTATTGCACTTCCATTGCACTGTTTTTAATTGCATTTTTGTAATCAAAGAATTAAGTAATTATGAAAAGTAAATTAGCGATAACAAGTTTGCTTACAGCAATTACAGCTTCATTATGTTGTATAGCCCCAGTTTTGGCTCTAATCGCGGGAACAAGTGGATTTGCTTCAACTTTTTCTTGGATAGAACCATTTAGACCTTACTTAATAGGGCTAACAATAGTAGTTCTTCTATTTGCTTGGTATCAAAAACTAAAACCAGAAAAAGAAATAGACTGTGAATGTGAAACGGATGAAAAACCAAAATTTATGCAGTCAAAAACCTTTTTAGGTGTTGTAACAGTATTCGCAATAGTGTTGTTGGCTTTCCCATACTACTCAAGTATGTTTTATCCCAATTCAGAGAAACAAATTGTTGTCGTTGATAAATCAAATATAAAAACAACAGAGTATAAAATAAGTGGAATGACTTGTGCCAGTTGTGAAGCTCACGTAAACCACGAAGTAAATAAACTTAACGGAATTGTAAACTCAAAAACATCATACGAAAATGGTAACGCAATCATTGAGTATGATAAAACTAAAACAAATGAAGCGGAAATTGAGAAAGCAATTAACGCAACAGGTTATAAAGTAACTGATAAAAAAGAAAATTAATGAAAACCATATTAAAATCGGAAATCACTTGCCCTAACTGCGGACATAAAAAAGAAGAAGATATGCCAACAAATGCTTGTCAATTCTTTTACGAGTGCGAGAATTGTAAAACGGTACTAAAACCAAACGAAGGTGATTGTTGTGTGTATTGTTCTTATGGTACAGTTCCTTGTCCACCAATTCAACAAAACAAAAGTTGTTGCTAAAACAAAACTAAATGAAAAAAAAGAAAGTCAATTTAAGAGATTTAAAACCAAATTCAGAAGTGCAACACACGCATAATGATGGTCATAATCACGGTAATGGAAGTGCATTCAAAACCTACGTGCCTGCAATAATAAGTTTTACAATGCTTATCATTGGTATAGGTTTAGATTATTTTGATGTTTCATTCTTTAAGGATTGGATTCGTATTGCTTGGTATGGTATTGCATATCTTCCTGTAGGGTTTCCTGTTGTAAAAGAGGGTTGGATTAGTATTAAAAAAGGTGATGTTTTTACAGAGTTCTTTTTAATGTCTATAGCAACCATTGGTGCATTTGTTATTGGTGAATATCCCGAAGGTGTTGCAGTAATGCTATTTTATGCAGTAGGCGAATTATTTCAAAGTGCTGCTGTAAATCGTGCAAAAGGAAATATAAAAGCATTATTAGATGTTAGACCTAAAGAAGCCAATGTATTTCGTGAGGGAGATTATAAAAGTGTTTCGCCTGAAGTTGTCAATATTGGAGAGAAAATTCAAATTCGTGTAGGTGAAAAAATTCCATTGGATGGCATTTTATTATCCGAAAAAGCATCTTTAAATACAGCTGCGTTAACAGGAGAAAGCAAACCAGATTCCATTCAAAAAGAAGCAAAGGTTTACGCGGGTAGTATTAATTTGGAAAGCGTTATTGAAGTTGAGGTAACCAATAAGTTTGAAGACAGTTCTATTGCGAGAATATTAGACTTGGTTCAAAATGCAACAGCACGTAAATCTAAAACAGAATTATTCATCAGACAGTTTGCTCGTATCTACACACCAATTGTAGTGTTTTTAGCTATTGGTGTTACTTTTATACCTTACTTTTTTGTAGATGATTATGTGTTTAGAGATTGGTTATACAGAGCATTAATTTTCTTGGTAATATCTTGTCCTTGTGCGTTAGTGATTTCAATTCCATTAGGATATTTCGGTGGATTGGGAGCAGCTTCAAAAAATGGAATCTTATTTAAAGGTGCTTCATTTTTAGATGCAATGACCAAGATAAATACTTTGGTAATGGACAAAACAGGAACCGTAACTAAAGGTGTTTTTAAAATCAAAGAAGTAAAAGCAATTGATTGGAAAGAAACCGAATTTATGCAATATTTAATGGCGATGGAAGAACAATCCACGCATCCAATTGCTAAAGCAATTTTAGAGTATAAATCAGAAGGAGAAGATTTTGAAGCTCAAGACGTTTCTGAAATTGCAGGTAAAGGATTAAAAGGAATTGTAAATGGTAAAACAGTTTTAGTAGGAAATAAAGCCTTAATGACTGCGAATAATATAAATGTTCCAACGGAAACGGAATCTATTGTAGAATCGATAGTATTAGTTGCAATCGATAATCAATTTGCAGGTTATGTAGTCATAGCAGATGAATTAAAGGAAGATGCAAAAGAAACAATTACAGCATTACACAAAGTAGGCATTAAAAATATTATGATGCTTTCTGGTGATAAAGATTCCATTACTCAACAAGTCGCTAAAGAACTAAATATTGAAAATGCTAAAGGTGGTTTATTACCAGAAGATAAGTTAAACGAAGTTGAAATTTTAAAAAAGAATCCTGAAAATAAAGTAGCATTTATAGGGGATGGTATAAACGATGCGCCTGTTTTAGCAGCAAGTAACGTTGGAATTGCAATGGGTGGTTTGGGTAGTGATGTAGCTATTGAAACAGCAGACGTTATCATTCAAACCGACCAACCTTCAAAAGTAGTTAGAGCCATTAAAATAAGTCGTTCCACACGAAAAATCGTTTGGCAAAATATTATTTTGGCATTTGGTGTCAAAGTCATTGTCTTAATTTTAGGAGCAGGTGGTTTAGCTACAATGTGGGAAGCAGTATTTGCAGATGTAGGCGTAGCATTATTAGCAATATTAAATGCTGTTAGATTACAACGAATGAGTTGGTAGTTTTCCCCACAACCCAAAACCCAGTTTTTTCGTACCTCAAAATCCTCTGTCTTTTGTTTTGTTCCGCTATCCACCGCACTTGTAGTTTTTGGTTGCCAACCCTCACACAGCACATTGCTTATTTTATTTGCTATTATATTTTAAAAGTAGTACAATAAAAAAGCAAAGAGCTGTTGCCATCCCTCACACCAAAAACTACCCCAAGCTATGTTTACATAACGGGTAGTTATAGGAGCAAAAATCCTTTCAACGGTTGCCTACGGCGTTTTTTTATATTTTCGTGCCTATAACTGTCATTATGTAAAATATCCACACAGCCAACGCTCACATCCGCACATATAAACACATTTTGAACAAGTATTAAACAGTAGTAAATTTAAAAGGTTGAATTAGTTTAGTATTATATTCGTTATCTCATTCAAGCTGCACAAAACCATCGTTAAGTCCAAGTATTCCTTACCTCAAGTCTTTGTTTGTTTCATTTCGTTAACAAATATAAAAGTCCACTTTTCCCCACCACCCAAGTCAGCGGTTTTAAAAAAATAGGTTTAGAGTATGTAGTACTATGCCATAGCATATTGCTTTTTATCGTGCCTCAAAAAAACAAAAAGCTATTGCCTAAAAGTCCTGTATAAGTAGCTTGTTTAAATGCTGTTTTATCAAACAACTATTTAAAACGCTACCCATACAAACGCTTCATCCCACGCTCAAATTGAAAACAACCTATTTTTTTAAGAGTTTATGCCCCAAAAAGTGAATTAAGTTGAACAAAAAAAATAATAAAAAAAGGTAGCAAATATATGTGGCTTCCTTCTGCCAACGCGCAAGGCTATAAAGGTCAAGCCCTACGGGTTTTGAATAAAACTTTTTTCAAAAGCATTTTTCACAATCATTAAACAATTAATCTCAAAAAACTTTTATCCAAAAACCTTGACAGCCTTATCCACGCCACAAGAGCATTAGGCTTTCTTTTTTTATTGTTTTTCTTTTAAAAAATTAATGGTGCGAAGCGTAGCGAAGCAATTTTAAATTGGATAGCTATGTCAACTTTTGAACTAAAAACACACCAAATCGGAAGAACTTACTCAAACCCTCATTTTTTTATCCTAAACAAAGGGCAAAACAGCGGAAAGCCTTTAATAAATCCTTGTCCTAATTGTTTTGTGGTATCTACATCAACCGAAGAAGAAAAACAAACCCTTTACCATTTATCAATGATGTTGCAAATAGGCGGTTTTTATGCTTATTATTTAAAAGGGAGTGTTATTCCGTTTATCTCAATAGATGATTGCCGAAACACCTTAAAAAACAGTTACACCTCGTTGTTAAATGATGAATTTGAGTTACAAAAGCATATTAATATAGTGTCAGCAATTTGTAAAAAAGAAGCTCAACTTCAAAAAGTAATTTCAAAAATGGCAGATTTAAAATTGTCATACATACAAAATCTATTTTCTAAAAAGCAAAATCGGGCAACAAAGGGCAACAAAAACCAAATCAATCTATTAGCATAGTATTTGCCATATATTACTTGTGTTGGTTAAAGACCGTACCAAGTCCGTACCAACTTCGAACAAGTATTAATTTTAAATTTTATATACAATGGGTGTTATTTCACAAGGAATCCTGGGCGGTGTATCAGGTAAAGTAGGAAACGTAGTTGGTGCTTCTTGGAAAGGTATTGACTATTTGAGAATCAAACCCTCAAGCGTGGCAAATCCACGTACAGAGGGGCAAGTTAACCAAAGAAACAAGTTTACTGTTACTTTGGAGTATCTTCAACCGAATTTAGGCTTTATCCAAAAGGGATATAAGTCTTATGCGGTGCAAAAAACAGAGTTTAATGCTGCAATGTCTTATGTATTGAATAATGCTATTACAGGAGCTGCACCAAACTTTACTGTAGATTATGCTTTAGCTTTATTAAGTAGAGGTAACTTATCAGGAGCATTAAACCCTGCAACAGATTTAGCAACTGCGGGACAAGTAGAATTTACTTGGGATGATAACTCTGCTGAAGGTAATGCAAATGCAACTGATAAAGCAATGATTTTGGTTTACAATCCAAGTAAAAAGGAATCAATGTATATTCTTGATGGTGCTGATAGAACTGTAGGATCTCAAATCATTACAATTCCAAGTACCTATGCAGGTGATACAGTCGAGCTTTTTATGGCATTTATTACTGCTGAAGGTAATACAGTGTCAAACAGCGTTTATTTAGGCTCTGGAACAGCTAATTAACGGTTGATGTTTTTATGTATGAAACCACTCTTTATGAGTGGTTTTTTTATGCTATATTCGTAATTGAATTTATTAATAATTGTCTTTAATTTATCCTTTTTAGGTGTTTTTTGTATCCTATTTGTTGCCCAAATGCTCTAACCCCAATAAATATAAGGTAAATTACATATTGTATCGGGAAGTAAATAAAACAATAATGTATAGGCGAAATTATGTTACACATAGTCACACTATATCATAAAATGTCTCACTATTACAAAATATTGTTCTCATAAGTGTAACTCAAGACACACTAACAAATAAAAGATTTGTGAGCTAAAAAAAGTAAGTGTAAAAAAACTTTTAACTAAGGGTTATAGGTTTTATGTAATATTCTTGTTTTAACATAAAAAGTTATATATTTTTGATAGTGAGGTTCTAACAATAATCGACATACCCGTTAGGGCGTTGTGTGCAAGTTGAGCGATGAAACGGAATATTTGGTAATAATAAAAATTAATTAAAATGGTATTTGGTGCAGGACATGTTCAGGATATGAATAATCGGATGAAACAAAACCGAGCGCAACGTCCATCAAATCGACCAAAGTTTAAAGAGAATAATCGTGATGGAATTTATTCAACTAACAAGAAAACAGAACGATCGAATTTTAAAACTGTACCTGAAAATGAACTGACAGAAATAAAAAAAAGGATTCGTAAACGTGCTGAAAAGGAACAAAGAAAAGAACGATTAATTTTCGGAGTTTTTATTGTTTTCGGATTGATTTCAGTAATTGGAATTCTAATCTGGTTGAAATAAAAACCTGCGTAAAACACCAGTAGCCAGTACATAAGCCCACAGTTTTGTATTGTAAGTATCTGTTTTTTTAGAAAGTCTACAAAAACGGGGGCTTACTAAAATTAAAGAGCCTTTTTAACAAAATTAATCTGGCTGCTCTAAAATAAATAGGTCATTTCTATAAATTGATGTTCTGCTATTATTTAGTTTGTATGAAATAATTCTTTCTCCATAATCTTTATAAAGACTAGGGTTGATTTCTCCTTTAAAAAGGAGCTCTCCATTTTTGTTATAGGTTTTTATGCGTACACTATTATTTTCTCTACTTAACTGTGAATAGGCTTCTGACCTGTACCTGCTATCGGCTTTTATCCAAACGGTACCATGGGTTAATTTGCCTTCTGAAAAAACAGCAGTATCTAAGGGTTTATTGTTTTTATACTGAATTACTTTACCATGTAACCGGTGGTCTACTTCATTGTAGGTAAGTAAGGTATTTCCTTGCAAATCGTAAATGCTTGTACTCGTTTTATCTTCCGATGTATAAAGGGTTATGGTTTTATTCTTCGTTGTTGTTCTTGTTTCCTTTATAAGCGCACCGTCTTTATATATTTTTTCACGGTCATAAAAAACGATTTTTCCTTCAAAAGGATTCCCGTTTTTGTATAAAAGTCGGGAAATTTCTTTTCCGTTTTTATCGTAATAAATAGCGTACCCATCTTCTTTACCATTTTTATAATTTTCTTCTTTTTCGATTTTACCATTTTTGTAATATGTAAATGTGCCTTGTTTTTTATCGTTAGCGTACTGTCCTTTTTCTTGTAAGGTTTCTTCATCGTACCTAAACTTTCGGTAAGTTCCTTCTTTTACGCCATTTATAAAGTTCATTTCTTCTCTACTTTTAAAATCGTATAGAGTTCCAGTAGGCTTTTGGTTGGTATAAGTGGCTTGTGCTATCAAAACTCCTTTTGGGGAATAAAATTTCGCAGAGGAGTTGATGTCAATGTTTTCCCGTAATATATAGTTATAGGCTCTTGTGTCTCTGTTGTATACTTTTTGGTATCTTTTGCTTTTTATTAATTTATCATTATTAAATTCTGTAATGGATTTTACTTGATCCGACTCATAAAAATAAACGTATTCGGTTCCTGTTTTGGTAGAATAATTAAAAGAGCCTATTGTTTTTCCTGTTTTGTCATAAAAAGTAGCGGTTTCCTTTTTTTTATAGGAATTGGGTTTATAGGTTATTTCGGTTTTTTTGCCACCATCGATGTAGTAGGTAATGGTTTTTGATAAATCTCTATCCTGATATAACCTAGTCTCTTTGTAGATGTTGGTGCTTTCTATATAAGTATAAGTTGTTTCTTCGGTTAATTTTTCATTGCTGAAATGTTTTTTATCGGTGATTTTATTTTTGTAATTTTTTTTGAATAAAACACCTTCTATGGGTGTTGGCGAATAATAATCGGCTTCTAAAATCCCAGGGTTGTAATAGCCTGCTTTTAGTTTTACTTTTAATTTTCCTAATTCCTTGCCCGATAAATCAAAATACGTGATTTCTGAATTTTTTAAGTGCGAAAATATTACTGTAGTGTCAGCATAATAGGTTAAGGCTTCTTGTACTATGCCGTTTTTATAGGTAATGTCTTTTTTCTCTGCTCCCGAAGTCTCTATGGTACGTCCTTCAAGCTTATCGTTTATTTTTTCTAGGATGCCTATTTGTTTTCCTTGGTTGTTATAGCTTGTAACTTTAGTAGGTATTCCATTTGTGTATTCAGTTTCTTTAATTAATTTACCTTGTTTGTTGAATTCTTCAATATGGGTTAAGTAGCCTTTTTTATAAGTTTTTGTTTGTTTAATGGTAAAAGGCGTGCTGTAGGTAAATAAATAGTCTTTTCCTTCATAAGGGGTTTTATAGGTTGAATCTTCTTTGTAACGAAATTGTATAGTTCCTAGTTGATTACCTTGGTCGTTGTAAAAAGTTTCAGTAAGGGTGTTTTTATTAAAATGGTTTCGGGCAATTCCGTTGGAGTAGAAGTATTGTGTGAAAACGGGCCTAAAGTCTTTGTATTCTGTAATGGACTTTATTCGCATAGGCCTGTAGTAATAGGTAACCTTTTTTCCGTCAGAATATCCTTTATCATCATAAACAGATTCGCCTATTTTTTTTCCGTTTTCGCCGTAATAAATCTCTTTGTAGTTTGCGTTGTTTTTATAATATTCTTCGTAGCGGATACCTTTTCTATCTCCATCAAAGCGCATTAGTTTTGCTATTTCTCCTTCTTTATAAACAAGTTCTTCGGTTGCGGTAGTGGTTAGGTCTTCGTTTTGAATATAGTATATACGCTTTCCATTGCGTAAGGCAGCATCTTTGTAGTTAATTTCGTTTAGAGGGTAGCCCGCTTCATTATACCATATTGCTTGTAGTAAAGATATACTATCCTTATATTTCGAGAGCCCGCTCATTTGTAGGGTTCCGTTTATATAAAAATCTTTTACGCGGTATAGTTTTCCTTCTTTTTGTACGGGTATTCTGTAGAAATGAGCATTTTTTTTAGTGGTTTCTTTCCAATTTTTATCAAACCAAAGGCTATCTTTTTGGGCAGAGGATATGGTGAATAAAAAAATGGATATAGTAGTTAAAAAAAGCTTCATAAAATAGATGGGTATGTAAGTTTATATTTGACTGTAAAAGTAAGTATTTTTGAAACTACAGAAAAACCATTTTCCCGCTAATAAGCCTGTGTTTAGTTGAAATTTTGCTTTAATTAGATAGGTTTTAAGCGTATAATAATGTAAAGGTGCTTTGTGAATATATGAATTTTTTGTTAAAAATATCATACATTTACATTGGTTATTAATAGTTTTTACTTGAAGTGTAATGGTGTGACTTCTAGATGTTGTGAATTGCCTTATTATTGTTAAAGTTAGCATTTTAATACAAATTGTGATATCCGTTAGGACATTAACTTCAGGTAAAGCAATATGTTCGAACAATAGAAAATGGCTAAAACAGAACTCATTATTTTAAATTTTACAGAAATTAGAAAAAGAAGCATAAAACTTTGGCGTGCGCTTCCTAAAAGTTGTTATTACTGGAGACCTGATGAAAATGCGATGAGCGCGATAGAAATGATAAGACACGTATTGGCGGCTGATTATGGTTGGAATATAATTATTAACCAGGGCGATATGACAAATTATAAAAGCCCTTGGGAAAATAGACCATTTGTAAGTGTGAATGACGAAATTAAATTTGCAAAACCATACCGGGAAACATTCCTGCGAAACGTTAATCAATTATCTGATTTTCAGATAAGCGAAACAGAAATTATTCATCCAGGAAATGGGAAAAAGAAAAATCTAGGTGAATATCTACTGCGTATTGGATATCATGAATCTGTACATGCAGGACAATTTTTATCCTACTTAAGGGCAATGAAAATTGATAGGCCTGAAATATGGGATTAAAAAAACGTATACCGTTACACATTTCTAAGCTTTTCCAATAAAAAAAAATAACTTTGCCACTTTCTGTCACGATAAACCCCTGAATAAAAAAGAAATTATATGATTGTAAAATTGGAAAAATTTACAGAAGCAGACTTTGACAATTACTTCAAGTTAGTAAACAATGCGAAGGTGATGGAAATGATAACAGAAAGAGCAATTGAACGAGAGGAAGCAAAAAAAGATTTTGAAAACTTACTAGAGAATAATAAGCTTCAACATGATTTGGGTAACTTTAAAATTATAGAAGAAGAAACAGAAAAATTTCTAGGCTTAGCAAAACTAGAAATTAAAGAAGCTGATAGCCATGAGGCAGAACTTGGTTATATGATAATGCCTAACTATTGGGGAAAAGGAATTGCAAGTAAGGTAGGGCAAAAGCTAATTGAAACAGGAAAAAAACAAAACGCTATAAAGCGGATTTTTGCAATTATCGACCCTAAAAATATACCTTCGAGAAAAATCCTTATAAACAATGGATTTGTTTCAGAGCAGTTTAAAGATTTTGATGGTTTGCCAGGAGAAATCCTTGAATTGAAATTAACAAAACCTTGAGTTAGAATAAATGTTTTCTATAAATAAGACAAAAATTTCCATCCGTCCATCCATAACAGTCAATTCTTGTTGCGAGAACACTAGAGATTAGCTAAAAATAAAAATCTTTATAAAATCTTTATAACTCAATAATTAACTTTGAAAAAAATATGGATTTACTTAGCACAAGAAAATATAGTAAAAATAAACAATACCTAATAAGTGTTTTACTTATTACCGTTACGGCTATTCTATGCTTTTTTTCGGTAGATATTATAGGCTATAGAGCCGTTGCATTAATCCTACTTCTAGGTGTTTCTGTTAACGCGATACTCTTTGATATTTTCCCTGTAATGCTATCGGCACTGTTAAGTGCTTTAATCTGGAATTTCTTTTTTATACCTCCTATTTTTACGTTGCAAATAGAAACAGCAGAAGATGCATTGATGTTTCTTATGTACTTTGTAATTGCATTTATAAATGCTGTACTTACCTATAAAATTAGAAAATTTGAACGTAAAGAACGAGAACAACACGAAAAAGAAAAATCGATAAAATTATACAATACCATACTCAATTCACTTTCTCATGAATTAAGAACCCCCATTTCGACAATAATAGGAGCGATAGATACAATTAAAGACAACCAGATTAAGCTTTCTAAAACAAACAGAGATGAACTTTATACTGAAATTGAAACAGCAGGTTTTAGATTAAACAGGCAAGTAGAAAACCTGTTAAGTATGAGTAGGCTAGAAGCTGGGTTTATTCAGTCTAAAACCGATTGGTGCGATTTTAATGAACTCGTTTTTTCTGCCATAAAGCATAACAAAAATAATGCACAACATCACGAGATTATATTTGCTCCAAAGGAAAACTTTCCTTTAGTTAAAATAGATAGCGGTTTAACCGAGCAAATTCTCTTTAACCTTATACATAATGCACTTCAGCATACGCCCAAAAATACCAAGATTACAATCCAATTGGACTATAATCTAACCCATTGCTTTATAGAAGTATCCGATAACGGTACAGGCTTTCCAGAAAATGAGATTAAACATGTTTTTGATAAATTTTACCGTTTAAATAAAACCGCAACAGGAGGAACAGGTTTAGGGCTTTCTATCGTGAAAGGTTTTACAGAGGCAATGAATGGCAAAGTATTTTTAAATAACTTAAAAACAGGAGGAGCTAAATTCACTATTAAAATTCCATGTGAATTCTCTGAAAGCATAAACTTAAAAAATGAATAAAGCAGAAATTCTAATTATAGATGATGAACCCCAAATTAGAAAATTACTTCAAATAAATTTAGAAAGTAATCATTACAAGGTTGTACAAGCAAGTACAGGAAAAGAAGGGCTTGTTTTATCTGCTAATCATATCCCTAATTTAATTCTGTTAGACATAGGCCTACCAGATAAAAGTGGGCATGAAGTTTTAAAAGAATTACGCGAGTGGTATAACAACCCTATTATCATACTTTCGGTACAGGATAATGAATCCGATATTGTTGCTGCCTTAGATAATGGAGCTACCGATTATTTAACCAAACCATTTCGTACAGGAGAACTTTTAGCAAGAATTCGCTCAGCAATTCGAAGAAGCCAAAACACCGCAAACACCTCTGTTATTTCTTGCGGAGCTATTGAAATCGATTTGGTAGCCCGAATTGTAAAACGCAATAACGAAATTATAAAACTCACCTCTACAGAATACAACCTATTAGCCTTATTTGCTAAAAACGAAGGCAAAGTTCTTACCCATCAATACCTATTAAAAGAAATTTGGGGGTATAGCTATCAAACAGAAACACAGTATTTACGCGTTTTTGTGGGTACACTTCGTAAAAAAATAGAAGAGAACCCTAATAACCCACAACACATTATTACCGAAAGTGGCGTTGGTTATCGTTTTCAGTAATCTTTATAAAATCTTTACACATATCTACCAATCCTTGATTTTTTAATTATCACTTCTACCTGACTTTTGTATCATCAAAAATACAAGAAGATGAAATGGCATTTTTTCTATGATGAAAGTGAAGTTAAATCCTACAAATCTACTCAAGATTGGTATAAGGATATCAAATATTTAATTTCTCCAATAATTGTTATGGCAGCTTTAGGGCTGTTGTTTATTACGATTACCGATTTTTTTATCGCCAGGTCTTGTTCTAAATAAGGAGTTGCCAATAGTAAAGACAAAGGAAGTCCTAATGGTTAAGTTTTACAGCTTTTCAAGATTTTCTGGAAAGAAAATGTAAAGCAACTTCAGCATAGTGATGAGGTGATAAAAGAGCTAAACCCTATTGTAAATATCCAAATTTAAAACAGTATAACGGGAACAGCGAAGTAATTAGCTGCCTTAAATTAACTCCGTAACGCCATAAAAGCGTTCAAATTTACGTAGATAATAAAGCGAATAACGGCTGCTTTTCTAACCTTCAAGTGTGTTTAATAAACCCTAAGTAAAAAAATTAAAACAAATAAAACATTATAAACTAAACAATTTATGTACAAAACTTTTATAAAGCAAGTAGCTAGTTTGCAAATTATTTTAGGACTGGTAATGCTAGTGCCTTCTATTTTTGCAATTATTTATCAAGAATGGTATTCGCTGGTAGGTTTTTTAATCTCGGGAACATTTACCGTCCTGTTGGGGTGGTTGGTTCATAGGGTTTATAGAAATACAAAAGAGCCTCAAAAAAAACATTCGTTGGCAATAGCTGCCATAGGTTGGCTAATGATAGTAATTTTTGGGGCAATTCCTTATTTTGTTATTGCGCATATTACGCCCTTAGGGGTAATGCAGCAGTTTGTTCCTGAGGGGATGAAGTACACTTCGAGTTTATTAAATTTTAGAAACCCTTTACATTGCCTATTTGAGAGTACAAGTGCTTTTACTACAACGGGTTTAACAATGGCTTATAATGAACCTTCGGTAGGTAAGTCTATTTTGTTTTATAGGTCTTTCTCTCAATGGGTTGGAGGAGCTGGTTTTATTGTAATGGCCATAGCAATTTTTAGGCATGTACCAGGGCAAGGAGCAATTCAGCTTTATGGCTCGGAGGCTAGTGGTACTAAGCTAAGAACTAATGTTATAGAAACAGCGAGAGCCATCTGGAAAGTCTATTTTGTGGTTACACTCAGCATGTTTATTTATATAGCTGTTGGAACTTATTTTATATTACCAGAATACCCGTTGGCTGAAAATATTTTTGATGCTATTAATCATGCTATGGCAGGATTATCTACCGGAGGTTTTAGTACTTTAGATGATAGTATTGCAGGATATCAATCTGTAAAAATGGATATATTGTTCCTTTTACCAATGTTTTTAGGAGGTTTATCTATTCCGTTTTTTTACAGGTTTATTTTTCAACGGAAAATAGATGAAATATGGAAAGATGCTCAAACTAGAGCATTCATTATCGCTACTATAGTAGGCGGGGTGGTGTTATCTGTATTTTTAATGATTTCCAATACGGTAAATAACCCGTTTAGAGAAGGTGTATTTCAGTTTGTAAGTGCACTATCTACAACAGGATGGCAAACTTCTAATATTGGAGTATGGGACGATATATCTATGTTGTTTATAGTTGTTTTTGCTATGCTTATAGGCGGATCGGCAGGAGGTACTGTTGGTGGGATTAAAATTATTAGAGCATTATTACTTCAAAAAGGCTTAAAATGGCATATCAATAAAATTTTCTTATCTAAAAACACGGTAAAGTCTGTACGTGTTAACAATAAAATATTACTTCCAGAAGAAATGAACTCAGAACTTTCTAGGGCAGGGATTTTTGCACTTATCTATATACTATTTGTTTTTGTGTCTACCTTATTTACCCTGTATTTTATGCCGTCAGGTTTCACGTTAGCAGACGCTGTTTTTGAGTCGGCATCTGCACAAGGAACAGTAGGGTTAAGCTCAGGGATAACAACCCCCGATATGCACCCAATTCTAGAAGGTATTTATATTATACAAATGTGGGCTGGAAAACTAGAAATAATACCAATCCTAGTCTTATTAAGGGTAATGTTTTATGGAACAAAAC
Organism: Mesonia hippocampi; assembly: GCF_014197445.1. Lineage (GTDB taxonomy): Bacteria > Bacteroidota > Bacteroidia > Flavobacteriales > Flavobacteriaceae > Mesonia > Mesonia hippocampi. The sequence continues at coordinate 57,263 of NZ_JACIFO010000007.1, forward strand.
CAAGAATTGTTTAACATTTAAAAATTATATTATGCATTTAATTATTATTGGTTCGGGACGAACCGGAAAACATGTTATCGAAGCGGCTGTAAAAGACAACCATGATGTTTTTGTGATTGATAAAAATAAAGAAACAACCGATTGGGTTGCCTCGCATTTTGACTGTATGGCTATCCACGCAGACGCCACGAGTATTGAAGCATTAAAAGAAGCGAATGCAGAAAAAGCAGACGCGATTATTGTAACCACCAACGATGATGCTGTAAACTCTTTAGTTATTTTGTTGGCCAAACAATTAGGTATTAATCAATTAGTGAGTGCGGTAAACAACGAAGAGCATCTATCTGTTTTTGAACAATTAGGAACAGATACCGTAGAAAGCCCTTACCGACTTAACGGAAGGTACCTTTACAGAGCCGTACAAGGCCCTAATGTAAACGAGTTTTTAGACCTAGGAGACGGTCACGAGTTATTGGAAATGCAAGTGGAACAAAACGCTAAAATTTCTAATAAATTAATTAAAGAACTAAATAAACAACGCGTATTACCTCCCGATTCTCGTATTATTTTAATTAAAAGAAACGAACAAATTATTGTTCCAGAAGGAGAAACAAAAATAGAGGTTAAGGACACTGTAGTTGTATTATCACAACGAAAAAAAGTATCAGAAATATCTAAACTTTTTGGATAAGAAATTAATATAAGCAATGAAACATTTTTGGAAAATATTTAGTGTAATAACATTGTCAAACTTACAGCTGTTAGCACAAGTAGATCGTATCTGGCAACAACAGCCCGAACTTAATATTTCAGGTTTTATGGATGTTTTCTACGTTTACGATTTTAATAGACCACAACATGCAGAAAGGCAATCTTTTTTGTTTAACCATAATAGGCATAACGAGTTTAATCTGAATTTAGCTTTGGTAAAATTAGATGTTAAGCATTCAAAATACCGAGCCAATTTAGCACTGCAAACAGGTACTTATGCGGGTGATAATTACACCGCAGAACCAGGGCTTTTAAAAAATGTTTTCGAGGCAAATATTGGTATTTCATTAAATAAGAAAAATAACCTTTGGTTAGATGCTGGTATTTTACCATCTCATATAGGGTTTGAAAGTGCTATTTCGATGAATAATTTAACGCTAACACGTTCTTTATTAGCAGAAAATTCACCTTATTTTTTAACAGGGGCAAAACTAACGTTTAGTCCAAATGATAAATGGGAAGTGGCAGGATTAATTGTAAACGGATGGCAACGCATTCAGAAATTGGAAGGAAACTCTTTAGTTTCTTTTGGAACACAAGTAAATTATAAACCAACTGAAAAAATTACGTTAAACTGGAGTACATTTATAGGTGCAGATACACCAGACCATATAAGGAAAATACGATATTTTAATAATTTGTACGGACAGTTTCAAGTGACCGAAAAACTTAACTTAATAACAGGTTTAGATATCGGAATAGAACAAAAAGCAAAAAAAAGCTCGAGTTATAACTATTGGCTAAGCCCAGTAATTATTGGACAGTACACGGTAAACAATACATGGAAAATGGCTGTTAGGGCAGAGTATTATCAAGATGAGAAAGGAGTAATAATTCCCACAGAAACAATAAATGGTTTTAAAACTACAGGCATCTCTTTCAATATAGATTACCTACCCAGTAAAAATATAAGCTGCCGATTTGAGGGGAGATGGCTTACGAGTAAAGATGATTTTTTTGAAACCGGAAACCGTACGTCGAAAAACAACTTTATTATAGGAACATCAATCGCTATAAAATTTTCTGAGTCATTAAGTAATTAGCAATAAACAATTGAACCTTGTTAGAAAAAATATTTTCTTAAACTAGTTTAAGTTTGTTGGCTTTTAACTTACCTATCTTTATTTCTCATTAAAAACATACAATATGAAATTGAATAAGATTATAGGAATACTATTTTTTACAGCATTTTTTTTAACCAGTTGTTCTTCCGAAAAAAAGAAGAACAACACCCAGAAAACGCAACTAGCGGTTACTGAAAACAAAATTGCAGAAGATAGTGTCACAGCCAGTTGTAGCCCAAGAATTTTAAAGAGAAATAAAAAAAATGGACTTATTCCACTTACCAAAAATCAATTGGAAAAGGTGGCCGATAATGCCAAAAAACTAGACGCCAATTTACCTGTAATTGGTTTATTGATGTATGACGATGTTTTAATAACCGAATTAACAGCGCCAATGGATGTGTTTACAAAACATTCAGAAAAAGGGGAGAAGTTATTTAATGTAATTACAATTGCAGAAACCTACGATTTTATTGTAGGGGAAGAAGGGTTAAAAATGTTTCCAGATTATACCATTAAAAATAGCCCAAAACTAGACGTTTTAATAGTGCCAAGTGCATACGATATGTCTAGGCAGGTAAAAAATAAAAACTTAGTAGATTTTATTAAGGCACAAAATAACAATACAGAATATACGGTAAGTAATTGTGCTGGAGCACACTTGATAGGTGAATCTGGGATTGCAGATGGTAGAAAAATTGTGACTTGGATCGGAGGAGGAGAAGACTTACAAAAAAACTACCCAAACTTAAAAGTTCAGGATGATGCGGTAATAGGTTATGTGGAAGATGGCAAATTTTTGTCGTCAAACGGAAATTTAGTTTCCTATATATCATCTTTAGAGTTATTAGAAAAAATGACAAGCGCAAAGCATCGAGAGCATGTAGAATCATATCTATTTCTCGACAGGCTTAAAAATTGGAAAAAATAAATTTTTATAAAACCTGATGCAAGATTATTGCTTCGAAAAATTATTCGTTTTGGGCGACAAGCTTTAGTGCCTTTCTAAGTGTATAAATTTTAAAATTAAACAAAAAAATATCGAGGGTTGCTACCCTCGATATTTTTTACTTTACATACTAGGGGAGATCGTACCGTTTTTAAACATGTACGATAAAACTCTTTCGAGCTAATTCAACGCCATTAAGATCTTTAGCAGTAATAACATATTGCCCAGGTACTAACTCTTGTTCATTTTCAAAGTGCCAACCTAAAAATATATCTGCAGCACTATAACCATTTTGTGTCCACTGCACGGTATTGGTAATATAGTGTTGTTTTTCTTCATCCCAAACAGGATGCAGTACTGTCACTTGGTGTGTACTCACTTTAGGCGCCAAATCAGGTAGGCACGATGTAAAGCGAAGACCAATATACATGCCCAATTCTACTGTCACCTCTATCGCCTGCTCTATACAGACAGGATCAGTTGCTACTTTTAGCTCAGTCCCTTTTATCGGTTCAGTATTACCTAACATTTTGTATATTCCATAATCAACAATCTTTGTTGGAATAAAATGAGGGCTAATCAATCTGCGCTTTTCCACCAATCGATAAACATGCTCTTTAACACGTGTATTCTCGCTCGTTCCGAAAGACAAGATTAAATCTTTAAAGCGAAGGTGTTCCGATAAACTATCAAGAATCTCTATCTGTTGTTTTACTTTCAATCGACTAATAGCCTCTCTCATATCAACAGCATCTACCAACTTCTTCAACAAGAACATATCTTCCTCTTCCAGCAACCAAAACATAACAGCAGTTGGGTCTACTTTGAAATTCAATAACATCGCAAAGTATTTAACCTCATGAATATCTAAGTGAAGTTTTAATCCTTCTCTAGGAGACACTAAAGCCAACATATTGAGTAAAGCACCTTGAGATTGTATCGGCATCTTTAACAAAACATCTTCAATACTGAAGTCATAAAAACCATCGTCTTGTAAAAATTCATAATAATAAATACCAAAGCGGAAAAAACGCTCTGTCTCTGGTGTTAATACACCTGTATTTAGATACTGATAAGCCAACTCCTTACCTCTACTTACATAGTCGGAAGTAGTCAGTATATCCATATCAAACTTATATTTCTCAGCAAGCTCTCCTTCTAAAACAATAACATTACACTTGGCTTGGTTAATATCTTCTCTTTCAATGTTTTCTTTGATATATACTAAAGTATCTAACCCATAAATTGGCTTATATACTCTTGCTATCTTCTCTACGACAATATAGTTCCACTCTGTACTATCGTCAAAACACTTACTAAGATATTCTTTGACCTCTGGAGAACTATAAGTACCCACCTGCCCCTGTTCGACAAAGTCACACCACTCTGGGAAGTCATTCCATTTTGTCCACTCAATATATTGATATTCAATCTTGTCATAATCCAACCAATTCTTCAAATAATCCAAAGGGTATTGAATTTTCAAACGTTGACTTAATTCATTTTGTAAACGCACTTGCATAAAATCAAGGAAATAAGAACTAAAGTCTTGATCTGGATAATAACTAGCTAGATCTTTAAAGAATACCACTTGTCGCTCCGTAGAAACTAAAGCAAGACCTTCTTTAAAAGCATTGACCTTTTCTTCATCTTGGGTGTTCTGTGAATCATCACCGTTGCAAAAAAACGATGAACCAAATTCCTTAGCAATAGTTTGATAAAACGGTGTCTCTTCAATAGAACACTCTGCTGTCAAACGATCAATAATTGTTCCCCAATACCCTCTATCAGATAATCCTTGTGCTTTGAAGATAGCCAGTTTTTCTACTAACTGGTCCGTAGACATTTGCTCATATCTCTCTGGCTTATATCCTTTAAGCAACATACATGAAGTACGTATAGGTGCTAAATAAAACGCTAACTCTAAAAAACGTTTTAATTGACTAGCATAGACAGACTCCGCATCAATGAGTTGCTGCGTATATGCCACCCACAATAGTTTCTGTGTATGATCACTTCGATTAGCCAGCCACTCTATTTCGGGCTGATCTTTAGATACTGGTCTATCATCAACTGTTATATACTGATCTATTAATTTATAAATATAAACCTTACTCGCTACCTCATCGAATGCTATTCCATCGACGACAATAGTTCCCTTACTAAAGTAATCTTTCAATGCATTAACCTTAGGCAAAGCCTCTTGAATCTCTGCGATATTCTGCTTGTTTAAACTATTCTCAGTCTTGTTGACGACCATATTAATAAGATAGGTCTTCGGCAACTCTGTATTATCGTAAAAATCATGAAATAACAAGTCTAGTACACAAGTCTCAACATACTGCATACAAGCCTTAGTAAGCGTATCAGAACGATTATTTTGTTTGTCTAAATACACAATATGATTCGCTAAAACAGCCATTTCTGTTGCCCCAAATTTGCGCATATTTAATAGAAAGTCGTCATCATCTTCATAGTCGGTATTAGGTAATACTAGAAACTTTTCGGGTATAACCTCTACAGCAAGTGCTCTATTAACCTCTATTAACTCCGCAATAGCATCTAATTGCTCTTGGTAGACATCATCATTATACCTTCCAAATGAAGCAAGGACATTTTCTAATTCCTTATCCCATGAAATGGCATAGCGTTCTCTAAACTCAAATACAGAACACAACTTGTATTTTTTAGCGCAAAGCTTCTCCACATCATCTTCAAAAGGATTACCATCATTTAAGACAAAAAACACATCTAAAAAGCGCAACAACATCTCAGCATCAAGCTCATTTTGACCATTTGCCTCTAAGTATTTCTTATACTTCTTGAATAATTTCTTCAAAACCTGAGCCAACTCCTCCCAAAGACTTTCCATATCATATATGAAATCAAAACCTTTTAGCAACTCTTGCTTACTATACTGCAAATGTCTAAATATGTTGACTTTTTCTATTTGCGGTAATTTGTCAATGCTCTGCTTACCGACAATATAATTCCACAATACCTCTCCATTAGTTAACTGATCTTTAAAAAAAGCTTCCCAACCAAGAAATGGATTCTTCAGCTCTTTACTTTTTGGTTTTTTGAATTGATTTAGCTTCTTATCCTTGCCAATAGCTACCAGAGCTTGTTCACCTACTTTTTCGCAGACATAAGTTGTTAACTGTTCTACCTCTTGATAGGCAGGTAAACTAACAAAGGTATGTTCCATAAAAGCATATACATCAAAGTCATCATCCCAACTATTGTATGGGTGCTCACTAGCTAATATATCCATGACAAAATCCTGAATAGGATTACTTACCTGGTCATCTGGGTGATTTGAACGCTTCAGATAAGGCATATTTTCAAAGCGCTCAACCAAAGCGTCTTTAAACGCCTGATAATTAGATTCATTTTCTCTAATATATTTTAATAACTCGAAAGAGCGTCCTTCTATTTTTTCATACGTTCCGTATTCTGTAGAATATCCAAGCATTTGCTCACGTATCTCACCGTAATCACAATAGCAAAACGCCTTGAGCAAATACGTATAATTCTCCTGCTTTTCCGTCCAACTTCTCATCAATATACGAGCCTCTGGCATGTGCTCATCATCCCAATAAGGAACATAAAAACAACCCAACAAATAACCGTATTCAGGATAAGTGCGTACAGACAAATAAATTGGTTCAAGACCAAATGGTTGCTCACAAGTAATCCACATCTCTGACGAATCATTAAGCCTTCTAGCAAAAAGCCCTATGACCTCACAAGCTTTAAGTACCTCCTGCTTTAATTCAGCAAATGTATTGGCTATAGCAAAAAACAAAGTCTCCGTCAACAGTGACTCTACTAGATTAGTCTCTTCAGCGGGACGAAAACAAGAAATAATTTCTTTGGTCAATGCCTGCTCAATCATTGGATGATCGTTAAAAATAGCTAACTCAATAGTTTCTCTATTGGGTCTAAACTGAATCACACAATAGTTTTGCACAAAACCTTTGTTATCAATCAGTAATTCACAGTATTGATTCAAAGCTTGCTTTATAGAAGCAGGATCATCAATTACGTAATCTATAATGTATTTAGGTGGAAATTCTTCGTATGCCATCTCTTTATTTTTGAAAGAAACTTATCGACTCACAATATCAAAATTGTAAACCTATAATAACTTATTTTTATTTTATTAATTTAAATATGCTCTAACTTTTCTTGATTGATCATCAGCAAAAAGCGCTAAATAAGAAGCTAATTCTTCGTGCTTTTTAATCAGAACAACAAGTTTTATGCGTTGCTTTACTCCTGAGTTCGGAAGAAATGCAGGTAATGCCCCTTGCTTGATAAACTCAACCACTTGATCTTGATACACTTCGATATCTTCATATCTCAATAAGAAACTCAACCAATGGTTCGTATCTGTCTCAAATGGCAATAAGTTCTCTAACAACATTCTAGGGGCATTTTCTTCGGCTAAGTCCATTAAGCGACTATTCATCTCATCAGAAAACGCTAAGTAATCTTCTATACGTTCTTGCTTTGACTCAACCAAACTTCTAACGTAAGCATAGTTGAGATACTCTTCTGCTATTTCAAAACCATCAGGGCTATGATTAAGCAATAACTTCATCAAGTGCTCTTGCTTTTCTTTGTCTAACGACCAATAGTGCTGACCGATACTTGTCATTTTATATTTAGGAGATCCTGTATCTAAGTCAAATACAGGAATATCTTTTTTCATAAGTACCAACATGTCCGCTAAAGCGAAAGTACCACTCATATAATCTGTAAATCGCTGTATCAACTCGTCAATGATCACTTGATCTCGACTACTTGAATTAATAGAGAAAAAAGTTTTCATACATCGATCAAAAGACTCCGGCTGATCAAAGGTGAAACGCGGGTGTCTCAGTGCTAGATTGACAAAAAACTTAATGCGTTCATGTTCATGAATATAATACATTCCCTTATCTAACGCAATTGCTTTTCTCTTTCTTGCCCCACCAATCATACCTCCATCTTCATCATCTATCTCATCATACAAATCTAACCAGGTTAGATACTCTGCTACATCACACGGATCAGCAATACTATGTTTTGATTGTGCTTGTGTCATTTGAAAAGCATACAGCTGGTCTACAGGTACTTTAGCTCTTTTTAAATCCTCATAGAAGCGTTCTCCTGCTTGATAATCGTCAAAAGCTATAACCGACATATCATCTGAATATACTTTCCCTATCAGCTTAAAAATACGTTGAGGAGCTAAAGCAACCAATACTTTAAATATTCTATCTGCATGTGAGCTAATTGGAGGCATCAGACCACGCATCCAATAAGCACATAAAACAAAAGACTGAAAACTATCTCCTCTTTTAAACAAGCTATAACTCTTCTGATGCTCAGAAATTGCATTAAATACAAACGGACCTCTATAACACTCTTCTCTATAAAGTGATTTTTCTAAAAGGGCAACTACTTGCTCTTGACTAGCCTCAGGGGTATTGGGGTTGACAAAGTAATCTTTAATAAGTTTCTTTTGTTCTTTCGTAATTCGATCAGTATCTAACGAATCCTTTAATTTTTCATACGCTTTCTCCCAAGGCCCTTCTTTCACAAACTCTAATAGAGCGCCTGTATAATCGTCGAAGTGCATACTGGCTCTATCTAATGACAAAAGATAAGCTGCTAAAGTAATAGCTCCAACCTTGTCTCTCTTCCAATCTGAGCAGTCATAAGCCTCTCTTCCTCTCTGCTTAATAACTTTGTTAATATACTTTAAAGCATCATTATCATTGGTATAACCTGTAATCCCAAAACTAGTTAACTTTAGCTTCTTTTCCTTTTTCTTATCTCCTTTAATACCTTTTTTACTATATCGCGCATAGAATTCATCTTTCGTTAATAGCACATTGTCCTCTTGATCTTCTTCTCCTGTCAAAACTACTTCTATACCCTTGCCTAGTTTTTTTACTCCTAACAATCGGAAAAAGACATCTAGTATACGTAAGAACATTTCTTCATTAGTAGTAAAACTAGTCTGTAAAGTTGCTTTTTCATTGTCTTTTTTACTAAAAATTCGAGAGATGAAGTTTCTAGTATATTGTATATCCTCTTGCTGCTCATCATCATTTAATAAATCATAAATTACGCTATTTAAGATAGAGTCTAATGAATCATTAATCTCAGACTCTGGATCTATTTTATTGAGGTAATAAAACATCTGATAATAGAAGTTTCTAGCGTGCTGCTTAGCTATAGGCAACAATTCTGTCTTAACGATATCCTCTAATATTTCAGGATTATCGCCTTGTTCAATAAAGTTCCAAAGCTGCTCACCACGATCCAAGGCTAAGATAAACTCTTTTAAATTTCTTACTCCATCTCCTTTATACGAGTCTTTTTTAAAGAACTCACTCATATCAATTTCTAATTGAGCACTTTCATCATATCTAACAAGTAGCCTACCTACCTTCGCTTCTACATACTCCTGCAAGTCCATTGCTTCATTCTCTAAAGTATCCGTAATAAAGAAGGTCTGTAAATCTTGTTGATATTCATCATCTTCTTCATTGTAATCCTCTGAAGCCAGTAAGGTGATATACAAGTCAAGAACAGGGTTTTGTTGCTCTATACGCTCCTCACGGGAATACATTAAAACAGGCTCTTGTTTAAAGCGTTCTAAAACTTCTTCTTTAAACCATTCATATTCAGCTGGATTAGCCTTTAAGTGGTTTAATAAGCTAGGTAAGCTTGTATCTAATAATGCTGTATAATCTTCATTCCACTGATCAGGAAGCGTATCCATATATATTCTGAAATGCTGGTTATCACACCATATATATGCCTTAATCATATCTCTACTCCACCCATACTTCTCAACTAAAGTATATAAAAACTTCTCATAACCTGATAGGTGCTCACTGTCCCAATATGGAATCATGTATTGCCCCACTAAGTAGGCATACTCAGGATAAGTATAAGCTACCATAAAAAGTGCCTCGACACCAAATATATTCATATCATCTACCCAAACTGCATCTGTATCATTTCGCCCTCTCATCAAAGCTACCATCGCCTTTGCCGTCTCAACTATTGAAGATTTAAGTTCTGGGTGCTCTAAAACCGAAGCGAAAAAGATAGCTTCCGAAATATATACTTCTGTCTGGTCTGTAATCTCATCTGTAAAATAAGTATCTTCCGAACCAAAGCTAAGCGCTAGTTTTAACAGCTCTTGATTCGCTACATCCCATACCTGTAATCGCCTTAATCCCTCTTTAGTTTTTGCTTGAAACTCTACATCAAACATACCAAACAAACCATGGGTAAATGCAAGATTGTCATCTAACAACTGTCTATATGCATTCAATGCAATTTTCATTGATTCAGCATTTCCTAACTCAAAGGGGATAACTTTACTCTTATCAAATTGATTCATCTACGATCTTATTTCGAAATTTATATATTTCAAAAATAGAAACTTCTTTTTAGTAATATACAGACTTATATTAGGTAAAGTGCTATATCACGGAATTAGGGGATACGAGTGTAAATGAGAAATAAGGGCGTGTAAATTCTTATAGACGAAAAGCAGTTTGGTATGTAATCTTGTAGTTTTGTAATAATAATCGGAGGGCTATGTTTTTAGGCCTCCGATTACTTTATCATTTCTCCTTTTTTATTAGGGGTTTCTTCTTATAAAATCAGATACAAAATAACTCAAGCTTTTTGCAATGGTGGGGTTTTGCGAAGTGATGGCTTCACAAATATGTAAATAGACAACATCTTGTTTTCTAGCTATATTTAGAAAACCTCTAATGTTAGTAACGCTAAATCCGGTAGGAGTTATGGCGCTGCTGTTAAAGTTTTCTATAGCGTCGCAGTCTATTTCTAGCCCGTAATAATCATCTAGAAAATCGGAAGTTTTTTTATACTTAACCAGCTTTTCTAAGTGTGAGAGGTGTAGCATATCTTCAAAAAGGACATATTCGATATGATTATCGGTATCCATTGCATCAAAAATATAAGTTGGGGTATAGTTTTTATGTAAACCAAAAACGGCATATTTAGCTAAATATTTTCGGTCTTTGGCAAAACTAAAACCATTACCACTATGCCTATAATTAATTGCACGAAGATCGGTATGGGCATCTATGTTTAGTACGTTAATACTACGTTCTAGGCCTAAAGATGTTCCTTTTATAATCCCGTAGGCGTTATTATGCCCACCGCCAATTGCAATAGGAATTTTGTTGGCACGAACAATTTTAGTAACAACTTCTGTAACAACATCATCAATAGCATCTACAATGCTACCTAATTTTTCAGGCTCTTGAATTTTTGCAGCATCGGTTATAAAAGCATCGGTATTAATGTGCCCTAAAAGAATGCAATTTTCGGGGTTATTAAACTTGTTCTTTTGAATGTTTAAAAAACTAGATAGGAAATCGTTCCATGTACTTCTTGCGCCTTCTTTTCCGTAATTGGCACGTACGCCTATATCTTCGGGGATTCCGAAAATAACGTATTCTGCAGGATGGTTTTCTAGGTCATTTAAGTCTGTTAAGGTAATTATTTCTTCCCCTAGTTTTGTTTCCCCAGCTCTAGGGGTAACATATTTAGCAAGGTCTGTTGGTGAATAAAGGCAAAGGTTAGTCATATTAATAGGTAATAAATTTTCCGTCTAAAATAATTTGATCAATATGGTTATTTCCAAACGAGTAGGGTAGGAATCCGTAGGATGGAATTTTATCGGTAATTATTAAATTTGCTTTTTTGTTTTTAGTAATACTTCCTAAGGTATCACTTACTCCCATGGCATAAGCGGCATTTATAGTTGCAGCATTAATGGCTTCTTCTGGGGTTAATTTCATTTTTATACAAGCCAGAGATACTACAAGATTCATGTTTCCGCTTGGTGTTGTTCCTGGGTTGTAATCTGTTGCTAGGGCTAGAGGCAAGCCTTTATCTATTATTTTACGAGCTGGTGCATAAGGAATTCCTATAAATAAAGAACAAGAAGGTAAGGCAACTGGCATTGTTTGGGTGTTTTTTAAGGTATTATAATCTTCTTCTTGCATAATTTCAAGGTGGTCTACACTTAACGCATTTTGTTTTACACTTTCTTGGATACCCCCAATGGCGTTAAATTGATTTACATGTACTTTTCCTTGTAAACCAACAGCAGCTCCCGCTTCTAATATATTTTTGGTGTCTTCTACAGTAAAGTAACCTTTTTCGCAAAAAATATCTATATAGTCTGCTAGTTTTTCTTTGGCAACAACAGGGAGCATATCTTTTATAATGTGTTCTACATAAGCCTTACTGTTGTGAAAAGATTTTGGTACGGCATGGGCGGCAAGAAATGTACTTTTAATGCTAATAGGATAGTTTTCTTTTAAGCGTTTAATAACTCGAAGAATTTTTAATTCCGCTTCGGTGGTTAATCCATAGCCCGATTTAATTTCTATGGCACCTGTTCCCATTTTAATTACTTCCTCTAGGCGAGCAGCAGCTTCTTTGTATAGTTGGTCTTCTGGGGTTTCCTGAAGTTTTTTTGCACTGTTTTTAATTCCTCCACCTTTTTTGGCAATTTCCTCGTAGGTGAGTCCGTTTATACGGTCTACAAACTCCTGTTCTCTATTTCCTGCATAAACAAGATGCGTATGAGAGTCTACCCAAGAAGGAAGCACCATTTTCCCATTAAGATCTACTTGTTGCTCATAAGCTATCGCAGGCATATCTTCCATGCTTCCGTAATTGCTAATTTTTCCATCCTCAATTAAGAGCCAAGCGTTTTTTATGCTAGGAAGCGTTTTCATTTCCTCGCCTTTTAAAAACTTGTTATTTAGGTGTTCACGTACTTGGATTAATTCTTTAATATTATAGAGTAATGTTTTCATAATAGTTTTTCTATTGAAGATTTTAAATGTATAAAAAAATATAGAAATCAACTTGAAAAAAGCCAGTATTCCTACAAAAAATGAAGTGTATTTGTTTTTGTTATTAAAACATTCTTTGTGTATAAATTTAATTTATTGAGGTATTGTTATAAATGACTAAAAAGCTTGTTTTTCTCGGGAAATAAGTTATATTTTTGAAGCAGATAACAAGTAGTATAACTATTAATTTTAAAAACAAAAAAACATGTCAATTGTAGGTCAACAGTTTCCAGATTTAACCGTAAACGCCATGAATGAAATGGGCGATACATTTACTATCAATGTACTAGAAGAAGCAAAAAAGAACAATAAAAAAGTAGTATTGTTTTGGTATCCAAAAGACTTTACATACGTATGTCCTACCGAACTTCATGCTTTTCAGGCTGCTTTACCAGAGTTTGAAAAAAGAAATACGATTGTAATTGGAGCGTCATGCGATACTGCCGAGGTGCACTTTGCATGGTTAAACACTTCTAAAGACAATGGCGGGATAGAAGGAGTAACTTATCCTATCCTAGCAGACTCTAATCGTAACTTAAGCATGCGTTTAGGAATTTTAGATGCAGAAGAAAGATTTAACGAAGAAACAGGAGAAATTACCTTAGAAGGAGATAACGTAACATACCGTGCTACTTATTTGATAGATGAAGAAGGAGTTGTTTTCCACGAAGGGGTAAACCACATGCCATTAGGACGTAACGTAGATGAGTTTATTCGTATGATTGATGCGTATACGCATGTACAGAAAAACGGAGAGGTATGTCCTGCAAACTGGGAAGAAGGAAAAGACGCTATGAAAGCCGATAGAGAAGGTGTAGCTTCTTATTTAGCAAGTCACTAAAATTATACATAAGGCTGTTTAATTTTAGGATTAAACAGCCTATTTTATATCAAAAAATAACATTATGAAAGAATTAGAACAAGATAACTTAAGCCAAATTGTAGCCGAAAACGATACTGTAATTGTACAATATATGGCAGGATGGTGCGGAAATTGCCGCTTGATGAAACCTAAATTTAAAAAACTAGCTACAGAAACAGCTAATGCTACCTTTATAATGGTAGATGCCGAAAAATTTCCAGAGTCTAGAAAATTAGCTACAGTAGATAATTTACCAACATTTGCAACGTTTAAAAACGGAAGTTTTGTAAACCAAGTGCAAACCAATAAACTAGAACCTTTAAAAGCCTTAGTAGATGAAGTTACCAGTAATTAAACATTTGCAAAAAAATAACACTAAAGAAGAACTAGAAAACACCGTTAAGGTACTAGAAAGCTTTACCGAACATCGCTCAGTAACCGATCAAGATTTAGACGTAATAGGAGAATTACTTACCAATTTGTGTGGAGCGGTAGAAGTACACCAAATGATAGAACAAGGTGTGCCAGAACGTGAGGCTGCTAAAAATTTTGTAAATAAAGTAATGGGAGCCATAGATCGGTAACACAAAATAACGACAATGCAAAAAAGTTGGCTTCTTGCCAACTTTTTTTATTTCTGCGGTTTTTTATATACTATCTTTGAAAGAAAAAGAAACTTGAAACCTAAAAAAACAACTTATTTTAAAGGCCGAATTTTATCAGGAGTTTATGCCTGTAAAGGTATTTTAATATTGCTAAAAAAGGAGCGAAACATACAAGTGCAGTTTGTTATCGCAATACTAGTAACGGTAATGGGGTTTTATTATCACATAACCCCTGTAGAATGGAGCTTGCAATTATTATCTATAGGATTAGTTATAGGGTTAGAGGCCTTTAATACAGCACTCGAGGAAATGGCCAATTTTATACAACCAACTTATCATGAATATATAAAGAAAATAAAAGATATAGCTGCTGCAGCAGTTCTTTTCGCTGCGATTGTAGCTTTTGTTGTAGGGGTTTTAATTTATTATCCTTATCTTTTTACATAAAATAAAACCTAAAATCCTACGATTAGAATAAGCATAATTATTTTAGGTGTAAAACTAATTTGTATTTTTGCACACTAACCCTTCATCATTAATGGCACAGAAAAAGAAAAAAACAACAACAACAACAAAAACAAAATCGCTACGCGAAAGGTTTTCTTTATCGAAGAAGCAACGTGTTATCTTAGGCTTGTTTTTGTTGTTTTTAGGGCTCGCAATGCTACTTGCTTTTGTATCGTTTCTTCTGGATTGGAAATCAGACCAAAGTATAGTAGGGCATATCGAAAACCGAGATTTAGAAGCTAAAAATTGGTTTAGTAAATTTGGGGTAGAAATAAGTCATTTTTTTGTATATCAAGGTTTTGGGGTTGCCTCTTTCTATTTAGCCGTTTTAACTTTTTTAACAGGCTTCTACTTGTTTTTAGGTATATCGTTACAAAAATTAAAATCGTTTTGGTTTTGGGGAACCAGCATGATGCTCTGGCTATCGGTAGTATTTGGTTTCTTAGGTGAAGAAAACCCAATTCTTGGTGGAGTAGTAGGTTATGAAATGAATGATTTCCTTCAGGACTACTTAGGCTTTGCAGGAACCCTATTTTTATTGCTATTTTTAGTAATTGTTTATATGATAATTAGGCTTAATGTAACTCCAGATAAACTAGGGAACTACATTAAACGTACTAAAAAAGAAATAAAAACAGACCTAAATACCGTTTCAACCACGACCAATGCCGAAAGTGAAAATGTACAAACGTCAGAAAAACCTACAGAGGAGGAACTTATTGCAGAATTTTTAAATGTAAAGGAAGAAGAAAAACCTCAAGAAGAAATAACACTTAACGCAAAGGAGTCTACTTTTTCAGAAGAACAAAAAATATTTCCTACTTCAGAAAAAATAATCATTAAAAACGATGATGATGTAACAGATGTTGCCATGGAAGTAGAAACCGTTAAAGAAGAAGAGGAAGCCCCAGAAACCTTAAGTGAAAAGCTGGTAAAAGATTTTGGAGAATTTGATCCTACATTAGAGTTAAGTAATTATAGATTTCCAACCATAGACCTGTTAAAAGATTACACAGAAGGAGGTAGCATTACAATAGATCAAAAAGAACTGGAGGAAAATAAAGACAATATTGTAAATACCCTTAAAAATTATAAAATAGATATTGCTCAGATAAAAGCAACGGTAGGTCCTACGGTAACTTTATATGAGATTGTCCCCGCAGCAGGAATTAGAATTTCTAAAATTAAAAACTTAGAAGACGATATTGCCTTATCACTTTCGGCTTTAGGAATTAGGATTATTGCACCAATACCAGGTAAAGGAACCATTGGGATAGAGGTGCCAAATAAAAAAGCCAATATCGTATCCATGCGTTCGGTAGTTGCGTCGTCTAAATTCCAAAAAGCAGAGATGGAATTGCCCATAGCCATGGGGAAAACCATTTCTAACGAGACTTATGTAATCGATTTAGCGAAGATGCCACACTTGCTTATGGCAGGAGCAACAGGCCAAGGTAAATCTGTAGGTTTAAATGCAATATTAACCTCCTTGTTATATGCCAAACATCCGGCAGAAGTAAAATTTGTTTTGGTAGACCCTAAAAAGGTAGAGCTAACCTTGTTTAATAAAATAGAACGCCATTATTTAGCTAAACTACCAGATGCAGAGGAAGCTATTATAACCGATAATACAAAAGTGATAAACACATTAAATTCACTTTGTATAGAAATGGACCAACGCTACGATTTGCTTAAAAATGCAATGGTGCGTAACATAAAAGAATACAACCAAAAATTTAAAGCAAGAAAATTAAATCCTGAAGAAGGACACCGCTTTTTGCCTTATATTGTTTTGGTGGTCGATGAGTTTGCAGATTTAATTATGACTGCCGGAAAAGAAGTAGAAACACCCATTGCTCGTTTAGCACAGTTAGCAAGAGCAATAGGAATACACTTAATTATAGCCACACAACGTCCATCGGTAAATGTAATTACAGGGATGATAAAAGCCAATTTCCCAGCTCGTATAGCCTTTAGAGTAACTTCCAAAATAGATTCTAGAACAATTTTAGATGCAGGAGGAGCCGAGCAACTTATAGGTAGGGGAGATATGCTGTATACACAAGGAAATAACCTAACCAGGTTACAGTGTGCCTTTGTAGATACTCCAGAGGTAGAAAAAATTACAGAGTATATAGGAAGTCAAAAAGCTTATCCCGACGCCTTATTGCTGCCAGAATATGTAGGCGAAGAAAGTGGCACAGGAGTTGATATAGACATCAGCGAACGCGATAAACTATTTAAGGATGCCGCCGAAATTATTGTAACCGCTCAACAAGGCTCGGCATCTTTATTACAGCGAAAATTAAAGTTGGGCTATAATAGAGCCGGAAGAATAATAGATCAACTAGAAGCTGCAGGAATAGTAGGTCCGTTTGAAGGAAGTAAAGCCAGACAAGTGTTGGTACCAGATTTAATAGCACTGGAAGAATTATTAAATAACGAATAAATAAAAATAGATTTATGAAAAAAATAGCCTTATTAAGCCTTAGCCTTTTATTGAGTCTTGGGATGTTTTCGCAACAAGACCCACAAGCAAAAAAACTACTAAATGAAGTCTCGGCAAAGGTGAAGAGCTATCAAAATATGTATATAGATTTTGATTATATACTACAAAATACAGCGGAAAATATAGAGCAAAAAACAAGAGGCGAAGTATCTTTACAAGAAGAAAAATACCGATTAAACCTTATGGGAGCAATACGGTTATTTGATGGGAAAAAACTATACACCATTATCCCCGAAGATGAAGAAATAACCATTTCTGCCTATAATGCCACCGATGATAAAGATATTACCCCTTCTAAAATGCTTACTTTTTATGAAAAAGGCTACAACTATAAGTGGGATATTGTACAAAATGTAAAAGGACGAAAAATACAATACATTAAATTATCACCTATAGATTCTAATGCAGAAATAAAAGATATTCTTTTAGGGATAGACCAGCAAACAAAACACATTTATAAGCTAATACAAACACAGGATAACGGTACAAAAATTACAATAAAAGTAAATAGCTTTAAAACCAACCAACCTTTATCACCAAATCTTTTTAACTTTGACAAAAGTAAATATCAAGGCTACTATATTAACGAATTAGATTAAGATTCTCTTGAAAATTTTAGACAGGTATATTCTCTCAAGTTTTATAAAAACCTTTCTAGCGGTTTTTTTAATTCTTATGTTTATTTTTGTTCTTCAAGGTGTGTGGTTGCACATTGATGAACTTGCAGGAAAAGATTTAGATTATGAAATTGTAGCCAAATTTCTCTTCTACCTCATTCCCATTTTTGTACCCATGGTATTGCCGCTAACCATTTTGGTTACCTCGATAATGACTTTTGGAAGCTTTTCTGAAAATTATGAATTTGCCGCCATGAAATCTTCAGGAATTTCCTTGCAACGCGCCATGAGAGGCTTAACACTTTTTATAGGCGTGCTAAGTATTGTAGCTTTTTTCTTTGCCAATAATGTTATTCCGTGGGCAGAGTACAAGTCTATAAACCTGCGTTATAACATTCGAGATATGAAGCCTGCTATGGCCATTGTAGAAGGATCTTTTAATCAGTTGGGCGATATTAATATCAAGGTAAAAGAAAAATCAGGAGAGAACGATCAGTATTTATCCGATGTTATTATTCATAAAAATAAACCCAATCGAAAAGGGAATTATACTGTAATAAAAGCAGAACGAGGAGAACTAACCAGTGGTAAAAGTACCGATATTCTATCACTTATTTTATATAACGGAAACTATTACGATGAGTTGCTTCCTAAAGATTACCAAGAGCGCCAACGTAAACCTTATGTAAAAAGCTATTTTGAGCAATACCGCATTAATATAGACTTATCTAGTTTTAATGAAGTAGATTTTGAAAAAGAAGACCGAAGTTCACAAAAAATGCTCGATGTCTCTGAACTTAAAATCTCTATAGATTCTCTTTCTCAGGATTTAAACGAAACTAAAACCGATTTTACCCAAAATATTCTCCTACGTAGCGGAATAAAGCAGCTTGGAGAAAACCCTAAACGTACAGTAAACAAAACAAACATAGTAACACAAAAAACGAACGATACAACTACGTATAAAATTACAAACATAGAAGAGTTTTTTGCCTCTTATAGCACACGGCAACAACAACAGATTATGAATATCGCAGCAGGAGCTGTACGCGGAACAGTCTCTAACATTTCTGGTAAAAAGCAAATTCTTAGAAATAAAGTAAGGCATATTAACAAAACAGAAATTCAGCTGCATGAAAAGTATGCACTAGCCGTAGCCTGTTTTGTTCTGTTTTTTGTAGGAGCACCATTAGGAGCTATTATCAGGAAAGGAGGTTTAGGTTTACCTATGGTAATAGCTATATTACTGTTCTTAACTTATCACTTTATAGGTATTTTTGCCAAAAATAGCGCAGAAGATAATACCGTTAGTCCTTTTGTGGCGGCATGGATATCAACACTAATTATGTTACCCTTAGGTGTTTACTTAACCTATCGCGCAACAACAGATCAAGGTTTTGTAAATACCGATGGCATTACAGAACCCGTTAAAAAATTCTTCGGAAAACTTTTTATAAACAAGCAAGACAAGAAATAGATTACTACCTTTGTAGGCATATTAAAAAGAATAAATTTATGGCAGAGCAATCCGTTAAAAATCGTTTTAAATTAAACACCATTACCGAAGCAATAGAAGATATACGAGCAGGAAAAATGGTAATTGTGGTAGATGATGAAGACCGTGAAAATGAAGGCGATTTTATTGCAGCTGCAGAAAAAGTAACGCCAGAAATGATTAATTTTATGGCTACACATGGGCGCGGACTAATCTGCGCACCACTTACCGAAGATCGCTGTGAAGAATTAGACTTAAACCTAATGGTTTCTAACAATACAGTGTTACACCATACACAATTTACAGTTTCGGTAGATTTAATAGGCTATGGTTGTACCACAGGAATATCTGCCCATGATAGAGCAAAAACTATCGAGGCATTGGTTAAGCCAGATATTAAAGCACACGAACTAGGGCGCCCTGGGCACATCTTCCCTTTAAGGGCTAAAAATGGAGGTGTACTTAGACGTACGGGGCATACCGAAGCTGCTGTAGATTTGGCTCGTTTAGCAGGCCTACAGCCCGCAGGAATTTTGGTGGAAATACTTAACGAAGACGGGACAATGGCACGTTTGCCACAACTGGTAGAAGTAGCTAAGAAATTCGATTTAAAACTTATTTCTATCGAAGATTTAGTAGCCTACCGTATGCAAAATGATTCTTTAATCAACAAAAAAGAAGATTTTGAAGTTACAACCCGTTTTGGTAATTACAGGCTTAGAGCTTATAAACAAACTACCAACGGGCAAGTACATATAGCATTAACTAAAGGCAGTTGGACAGCAGAGGAGCCAGTGCTTGTTCGTGTAAATTCAACCTTGGTAAATAATGATATTTTAGGAACATTAACCAATAATGCCGATAAAAAGCTTGATGATATGTTTACAGCATTAAATAAAGCAGAAAAAGGGGTTATTGTTTTTATTAATCAGGAAAATTCCAATTATAACCTTATTAATAGATTAGAAGCCTTGAAAGAAAACCAAGCAAACGGAAACATGAAGGCGCCAAGCCTAGCTATGGATAATAAAGATTTTGGTATTGGGGCACAAATTTTACACGATTTAGGTATTCATAAAATCAAATTGCTTTCTAATTCTCAACAACAAAAAAGAGTAGGAATGATAGGTTATGGTTTAGAGATTACCGAGTATGTTTCGTATTAATTAAAGTTATTCAAGAATTTTATATTATTAGGTAATTTCTAAAACAACTTCATTTAAAGGGCGACGTACTTTTTTTAAATCAGCAAAAAAATCATCAGTTGCTCGGTAACCTATTGGTAACACCAAAGTTGCTTGTAAGCCTTTTTGGTTAAGTTTTAGAATATCGTTATACTTTTTAGATTCAAACCCTTCCATAGGGCAAGCATCAATGTTTTCCTGAGCACAAACGGTTAGTAAATTTCCTAAAGCTAAATATACCTGATTGGTTGCCCAAGTAGCGATTTCGGCAGTAGATTTTTTTTCAAACATATCGATAAGAAAATTGCGGTAAGGTTCTAGAATAGTATCGGGCGTATTTCTAATTTCCTTTGTTAAATCCTGAATTTTATTGATGTATGAAGTGTCTATTGTTTTCTCTATACATAAAACCAATACATGCGATGCGGTACCAATTTGTTTTTGATTATAGGTAGCTGCTTGTAGTTTTTCTTGTAGCGTTTTATTGCTAATTACCACCATTTTTAGGGGTTGTAATCCGTAAGAGGTAGCGGTAAGCCGGAAACTTTCTTTTAAAATATTTATTTTAGATTCGGTTAGAATCTTATTATTATCAAATTTTTTAGTGGCATACCGCCAATTCAAATTTTTAATACTGTCCATCCAATTGTTCTGTTTACCTGTAAAAGTACAAAGATATAAACCTTAATGGGTTTCTGTTAGGTATAATTATAGTAATAAAATTAATTTTCTTCTACAACAGTATAAGTCAAATGGTTAATTTCCGAGAGTCTAAAATAGCCTAGCGCATAATTATCTGGGTTTTGTTTATTAATAATATTTCCTCTAATGTTTGCAGGTGGGGTTGCAAATGGGTTTCCGCTGGTAGATTCTAAAATTAAATACATATAGTTATAGAATTGTTCTGAAATCCCTCTATGGGTAATTTCTACAAGGTCCCCAGGTTTTAAATCTTCGTGAGAAAAACTATCCTCTATTTCTTTTCCGTTTTGTAAGTCGTCATTCATTAGAATATACTCCCGATAATATAGGTGTTCTGTTTTAAAATCGGTAAGGTAATAATTGGTTTCATCTTCAGGGTCTTGATAAAAAATAGCGATAGAAATATCTTCGTTAGAAATACCTTTACCTGATTCTTGGATTACCTTGGTTATTTCTGGTACAGAGGTAAGGTTTTCTGTTGCCGTATATATTTGGTTATCTATTTCTACTGTTAGGGTGTATGTTTCGTTTAATTTGGGTATAAAATTATTACAAATATATTCTCCAGGTGTATTTGATTCGTGAAAACTAAAAATTTCGCCTGTACTGTTCTGAATTTCTACGATGGCATTAGAGACTTTTGGCGTAGTAGGGTTGTAATAATCGGTTAGGCGGCTTAGTTTTATTTTCTGGAAACTTCCGTCGGTTTCTTTTTGCCATTGTATTTCTGCATCGATAACAAGTTTGGGTTCGCCTGTTTTTAAATCAACTTCAATAACATCTTCACAGGAAAAAAGTAGGAAGGAAAAGAAAATGCTGAGGTATGTTAATGGAGATATTTTCATTTTATTAAAATTTAAAGTTGTAAGATATGCTTGGTAAAATTCCGAAGATAGATAAACGCCTAGCTTCGTTGTTGCCTGTGTCCTCGTTGGTGGTAAACCTAATAGAAGTAGCGTTTTTGCGGTTGTATAAATTGTAAATGCTAAACATCCAAGAGCTTTGCCAGCCTTTCTTTTTATTAGGTTTTGGGGTGTAAGTGGCGGCAATGTCTAGGTGATGATAGGTAGGGAGCTTATTTTCATTACGGTTGGCATAATTTGGAATATGCAAATCGGCAAATTCGTAATATCCATTAGGAAAGGTTACTGGCTGTCCTGATTGTAGTGCAAAATTAGCACTAAACGCCCATTTTTTGTTAAGTGTGTAGCTTGTCATAATGCTTACATCGTGTAGTTTATCGTATGGTGAAAGGTACCATTCTCCGTTAGCAATACCGGGTTCGTTTGGTGTATTGCCTTTTGTTTTTTGTTCTGCACGAGATAAGGTATAGGCAATCCAACCGGTTAATTTTCCTGTATTTTTACGTAATAATAGTTCCATTCCGTAGGCCCTTGCTTTTCCGTTAAGGATAACACGTTCTATATTGTTGTTAGCAAGTAAGTCTGCGCCATCAATATAATCTATTCTATTTTGTACGTTTTTGTAGAAGAATTCGGTTTCTAACGAATATTTTTTGTCTGAAAAATTTCTAAAATAACCTATTGCATATTGGTCGAGTAATTGTGGTTTGATAAAAGGCCCGCTGGGAGTCCAGATATTCATAGGCATAGGAGATTGTGTATTGGAAAGCAAATGTAAGTATTGCGCCATCCTGTTGTAGCTAGCTTTAAGGGATTGATTTTCATTAAAGGCATAGGAAAGGGAAACTCTAGGTTCTAAATGATTAAAGGAAGAAATCTGTTCGCCTTTTTTATAAAAATTGGAACCTGTAGGTGTTGCTTCTTCATAAATGTGATAAGTAGGGTTGTAAACCACAGGCTGATTGTTGAGGTAAGTGGCTACTTCTTGTGCGCCAAAACGGTAGAAAGCGCTGTAACGTAAACCATACCTTAGGTTTAATTTTTCGCTTAGTGTATGTTCAACATCTAGGTATAAAGATGGTTCAAGTGCGTATTTTTTATCTAATTGTTTATAATTAAATTGAGAATCGGTATTTTCTGGTTTTAGGGTTCCCGGATTAAAATCGTAATAGGTGGCTGCCAAACCGTAGTTAAGTTGTATGTTGTCAGACAGGAAGTGTTTCCAGTTATAAGTTAATCCGTAGCTTTTTATGGCATTATCCCATTCAAAATTTTGATCGGTTAATTTTAAACTGAAGGTGTAATCACTGTAAAATACGGCTAAAGTGGTATTTATATTATCAGAAAATCGATGTTTCCAGCTTAAGCTCCCCATAGTGTTTCCGTAAATAGTGTGGAAAAAATTGCTAAGGTCAAAAACATCATTACCAAAATAGCCAGAAAAATGTAAGCTGTTGTTTTCGTTAAGTTTATAGTTTAGCTTGGTGTTAATGTCGTAAAATTTCGCCGAATTTTTATTGTCAGACAGTTTTAAAAATAAGTGAGCGTATGAAGTACGTCCCGCAATACTAAAGGAACTTTTTTCTTTTTGTATAGGTCCTTCTAGCATGAGTCTGCTAGATATTAGTCCGATACCTCCATTAGCATGAAAGTTTTGATAATCTCCTGTTTGTTGCTTTACATCGAGCACAGAGGAAACTCTACCGCCAAACTGAGCAGGGATTCCGCCTTTATATAAATCTAAGCTATGGATAGCGTCGGCATTAAAAACAGAAAAGAAACCAAACATGTGCGAATCGTTATAAATGGGAGCGCCGTCTAATAAAATTAGATTTTGGTCAGAGGCTCCTCCGCGAACATTAAAACCAGACGACATCTCTCCTGCGCTAGTAACTCCTGGGAGGCTAAGAAGCGATTTTAACGGGTCTGCTTCTCCTAAGGCAACGGGTATTTTTTTTATATCTTCTGCTGTTAGGCTGTTGGTGCTCATTTGTGGTTTTTTAATATCTACCGCTTTGTGGTTTTGTGTAATAACTACCTCGTCTAAGGTTTGGTTATCAGCTTGCATTGTTAAGTTTAGGTTTTTATTACCTGTTAATGCTATTTGCTGTTCTAAATTTTTAAAACCTAAATAACTAATTATAAGATTGTAATTTCCTCTAGGAAGGCGAATTGAGAAGTAACCATTTTGGTCTGAAACACTTCCTTTAGCAAGTTCTTTTATATAGATATTAGCCCCTATTAATGGAGTATTGGCGTCATCTAATATTTTTCCAGAGAGCAAGTATTCTTCTTGGCTTTGTTTTTTTAGAATAATATTATTCCCAATAATGGTATGTTGTAATGAATGATTTTTATTAAGTATTGTTAAAAATTTATCGACAGGTATGGTGTTGTAGGTAATGTCATTTTTTAATTTCTGATTTACGTCTACTCCTTGATTGTAAGCAAATTTATAATTTGTTTGACTTTCAACTTCTTGGAATAATTGTTTTAGGGTTGCTGTTTTATTTAAGGAAACTGTAATTTCTTGCGAAAGTGTACTTAAACTAAATATTAAAAAGCAATAAGTGATATACTTCATAAAATTTGTTTTTATCGTTTTATATTAAGAGGGTGTTTATTATTTTTTGAGACTGAAAACAATCTCTTTTTCATTAGGTTTAATTTTATAATCTAGGTTATGTATTTCTGCAATAATGGCAGTAATTGTAGTAAGTTGCTCTTTTTTATAAATTTTGATTGTGGTTTTTTCTGTTGTTAGGTTTTGGGGGATTTTAACTTTATAATTGAAATTTTTTTGTATAAAGTTGCTAACTACACTTAGTGGTTCATTATCGAAGTTTTTAAATAATTCAAACGGTTTTATAATAGGGTTTTCTGTATTGTAAACAAACTTTTCTCCTGGCTCGAGTAACCAGTTGCGCTTATTCCCTTCAATATTCATTTGTACTTTTCCTTCATAGAGTTCAACAACAATAGCATTACCTGGATTTCTTTTTATGGAAAACTCTGTGCCTAAAACAGTTGTTGTTGTATTAGCGTAACGAACACTAAAAGGATAATCTTTGTTTTTAGCGATGCTAAAAAAAGCTTCTCCGTAAAGGGTTGTTGCTCTGTTTTTTGTAAAATTTTCGGAAAATGTAAGTTTTGCATTAGGTTGTAATATAACTACAGAATTATCGGGGAGCTTAACTTCTTTTATTGTTTTAGAAGGGTTTTCTATAACGTTTAAGTGCTTTGTAATTAAATTTTCTTGTGATATTGTTTGGTGTGTTCTCAAAACACCTACACTAATTAAAATAAGCAAAACGGCTGCAGCAGAATAGTACCACAGTACTTTCTTTTTTCTTGTTTGTTTAAAAGTTTTATGAGCAAAATTTTCCCAGGAAACTTCTGTTTTTTGAGGAGTTGCATCTGCGTGAGGTTTACTCCAAATATCCTTTAATACTTTATCAACCTTATTATCTTTCATAAATGCTATTTATATTCTTTTACAAACAGTCCTTGAGTAGAAAAAAGCCCATGTACAACTTCGGTAATGTCTCTATTCACTTCTATTTTGTAAAGTGTTTTATTTTCTTGAATGTCTATATAAATAAGCGCATCGGCTATATTTATTCTAAGCATACTTAAAAGGTAGTCTGCTTTATTGCTATCGGTTATAGTAGCACCAAAAACTTTAATGTTCATTGTTTGCTTTTTTAGATAACAAACAAGGTTTTAAAAGTTCCTAAGTTTTTACGACTTTTTTTTGAAGAAATTTATTAGCAAGGTAAATATGGTTTGCAATTGTTTTTTTAGATAAACCTGTATGCTCCATTATTTCTTGGTAAGTGTATTGTTCTACTTTATGTAATACATATATTTTTTGTTGCTGTTCGGGGAGTTGTTTTATAAGGTTAAAAAACTCCTGTTTTCTATGTTCTAATAGCGTTTGAGTGTTGGCATCATCTTCATCTTCAAAAGTATTGTAGTGGTTGTTTAGCGGGATTACTTTTTGCTCTCGT
Source organism: Mesonia hippocampi (assembly GCF_014197445.1). Taxonomy (GTDB): domain Bacteria; phylum Bacteroidota; class Bacteroidia; order Flavobacteriales; family Flavobacteriaceae; genus Mesonia; species Mesonia hippocampi. Next base: position 83,315 of record NZ_JACIFO010000007.1, read on the forward strand.
TTTAGATGGTTTATAATATTGTTTTTGCAGATACTATATAATTGTTTGTCAAAAAGTACATCTGTTTTTAATAAGTGTTTGTTTTGGTACAATTTCAAGAAAGTTTCTTGAGCAAAATCGTCTGGGGAAAGAAATTTGAAATTAAACTTTTTAGCCGAAAGGATTAATTTAGGGTAGTAAAGAAGATAAGCTTTTTTAAAAGCTTTTTGATTTCCTTTTTTAAGTTTTTCGATAAACTTTTTGTTTTCCATGGCTAAGTTTAGGGTTGCTATAATAACTGTAGTAACTAAAAAATGTTACATAAGGTTAAAACTAAATTTAAATAGGTAACGAAGATAATTTATTCTATCCACTCGGTTTAATTTTAAGATTCCCATACATCACAAAGAAACGACATTTCGTCCCAATACTTATAAATAAAGGGTAATCTGCTATTTCTCTATATATTTTTGAGGCTGTAAAATTATTTTTTAAAACAAATTTATATGAAAAACATGCAATGTTCCTTTTGGTATTTTTTGATGATGGTTTTATTTTTTTTACTCACAGGATGCCAAAAAGATAAACTCCCCGAGGTGAAAAACAGTAAACATTATGAGCTTAGCTCAACCAACACTAAAAGTAGGTATAATATTTTTATCGCTTATCCTGAAAATTATCAATCAGATAAATTCTATAATGTAATTTACATGTTAGATGGTGACGATTATTTTGAGGAGGCTGCAAATGCCCTGCGTAAAACTTCTCACAACAACATCGTTTTAGTAGGTGTAGGTTATAATAGTAAAAATAAACGTGGTAGAGATTATTCTTACCCAAACGATGCAGATTTTAAAGGAAGTTCGGGCGGAGCTAAAAAGTTTTTAAAATTCCTTACGGAAGAATTAACCCCTTTTCTTACCAATCAAATAGGTTTACAACATCAAGAAAGTATCCTTTATGGGCATTCTTTGGGCGGATATTTTGCGTTATATACCATGTTTCAGCAATCGCAAAATCATTTTTTTGATGCTTTTATAGCGGTGAGTCCTAACCTTATGTGGGCAGATGCTTATTTATTTAAATTGGAGGAAAGCTATTTTCAGACCACAAATATACTGCCTAAAAAACTTTACTTAAGTGTAGGTGATTTAGAAGGGGTTTCCCAAAACCTTTTTTATCAAGCTTTTTATAGAAAATTAGAAGATCGAGAATACGCTCAGTTTGATTTTTATGCAGAACGCTTGTCTAATACAACACACCGTAATACACCAATAAGAGCATTTAAAAACTTTTTAGATAACATTTAATCATGAAACAGTTAAAATTGATAATCATAGGGCTAAGTTTATTAGGTTACGTTGCTAGTGCCCAGAATAATACAAACGAAATAATTACATGGAAGTTGGAGCTTCTTACTACCTACGATTTTTTAAATACAAGTTACGGTACCAATAATGGTTTTATAGCAAAAGGAAAGTATAGCTTATATCATTCAAAGCATTTTTCTTTTTATACAGGAATAATGCACCAAAATAGTTACATTAACGAACGCAAAAATAAATTTACCAAACATACAAGAGGCTATACCACCGATGTAGGTTTATATGCTCTGACCGAAATAGTTTATTACCCTTTTAGGCAAAGAAAATTTTTTATGAGCATAGAACCTTTTGTTGGAGCAACCCATTTAAAATCTAAAGGTTCTTTAAAAATTCCTAGGTATGAAGTTTCTGAAACCTACAAAAACACTTACGTGTACTTTAACTACGGAATGTCAAATAGCTTAGGTTGTCGTTTTGGTAAATTTTCTGTGCAGTTAAGTTTATGGAGTTCTTTTAAAGGTTTTTTGGATAAAGGTAGGTTTAGACCAGGCGATTTTGATTCTCGTATTTTTGCCGCTTTAGGTGTAGGTTATTCATTTTAGCCCATATTATTAAAAGCTTTTTTAAAAGCTTCAAATTTACTTCTAGATACCGGTATTTCGATATCGGTATGATAGAAGTTTAAACGATAATTTCTGGCATTTCCAGTAGCCGAGGTTATGTTTCTTAGGTTAACTAAATACGACCGATGTGTTCTAATACAATGCTTATCTTGAGCAAGAGCGTCTTCCAATTGTTGGATGTTAATTCGGTATGGTGTACGTTTATAGCTCGAAGTGGTTTTTACAAAAATGTCGGTGTAATTTCCTTCGGCTTTAGCAAATAAAAAGTTTGCTAAATCTATCACAAGAACTTCATTTTTATTATTGGTTTCTATTTTTAATGTATTGTTTTTTGGGAAGTCTTGTTGTTTTAAATTTGCTTCTAATTGTTTGTTGTATAAAGAAACTTCTTTTAAATTTTGCTTTAAAAGTATAGTGTAATTAAACCAAATAATAATTGCTGTTGGGAGGCTTCCTATGCCTGCCGCATAGGTAAAAGCATTTACAAATTGTTGAAAAAAGTTATAATCGGTAGTTCTTTTACTAATTATAAAAGCTACAATGTTGTTAAAAATAGCGATGGTGAATAAAAGTATAATAATGGTAATAAACTCTTTTCCTACCGTCCAAGTTTCTTTTGTTTTTGTGTTTAAAAAAAACCTTGTACCAATTTCTGTAATTAGTAAAGTACTTAGAAAGGTTGATAAACCTGCAAATATACAAACCGCCTGTTTGGAAAAGTTAAAGTTTGTGGTAACAAGAACATCGTTTATACTAATAAGGTTAAGCAAGTAAATAAAAACCCCTAGCAGAAAAGCAACAATAAAATTGCGTATAGGGGAAAATAAAAATGGATAAGGTTGTTTGATAAATTTATGCAGTAGCATAGCTTGATTATTTATAAACAAAGGTAGTTATTTAACTTAAAAAAATGGTTCTGTAAATATTATTAGGCTGTGTACTCTTCAATAATAATTTGTAATAAAACTACATGTTTTGGGTAATAGTTAGTGTTCTGTAATAAAGTTGTTGTATAGGTTTAGTAAGAAAAAACTATAGTTATTTTCGGTTTTTTCGGAGTAACCAGAGTTTAGAATATCGCATAAAAATAGAGTAGGAGCGAATAAAAGCAATATTTAAGCCTACAACACCATCTCTAAAACCAGCTTGTATAAAGTAGTGTTTTATAAAGCCCCAAAACGGTTTTACTATAAAATGGAAAGCGGTGAGTTTACCTGTTTTTTTATCGTAATCTTTTGCTTGGCACCATGCGTATCTATTCATTTTTTCAAGATAACGATCCATAGTGATATAAGTATTGTGGTAAAGTTTGTTTTCTAATTTTCCTACTTTACCATCAGCAATAATTTCTTCGTGTACATAAATATCTTGATAGTTGCATTTGTCGCGTTTAAAAAGTCTAATTACTTTATCGTTTCGCCATCCGCTATAATGTACAACTTCTCCCATAAAGTGATTTTTTCTGCCAATCCAATAAGCAACTATATCTTTTGGAGGGTTTTTAAGAAGTGTTTGGATCTCCTTTTTTAGCTCAGGAGTAACACGTTCATCAGCATCAACTAGCAGAATCCATTGGTGAGAGGCTTGTGGGATTGTCCAGTTTTTTTGCGAAGCATGATAATCAAACTTACGCTGTAAAACACGGTCGGCCTTTTCTAATGCTTTTTCGTACGTGCCATCGGTACTAAAACTATCAACTACCAAAATTTCATCGGCAAAACCTACAGAGGCAATAACTTCTTCTATGTTATGAATTTCATTTCCTGTAGGTATGATGGCAGTAAGTTTTTCCAAAAAAAAAGTTTTTAATAATAGATTTAACAACAAAAATAGATAAGATATTTAAAATTATCTACGTTAAGCATGCTAAATCTTAATAATTAGCATTGAAATCTCATTAGTGTAGATTCAGGAATTTTAAAAGGTTGCTTTTTCTTTTAAAAAATTTATTTTAAAGTTAAAAATATTTATTTTTGTTTTCTTTAGGTAGAAAAAATAGGTTTGGATAAAAAAACATCAATTTCTGTTATTATCAGTACATATAATGCTGAGGAGTGGTTAAAAAAGGTACTTATTGGGTATCAGGTGCAAACCTATACTGATTTTGAATTGGTAATAGCCGATGATGGTTCTTCTAATGCCACTTTTGAGCTGATAGCAGAGATGCGTAAACAAGTTAACTATCCAATTCAACACGTTTGGCAAGAAGATGATGGGTTTCAGAAATCTAGAATTCTTAATAAAGCTATTATTGCCTCAAAGTCTGATTACCTCTTGATGAGTGATGGCGACTGTATCCCGCGAAAAGATTTTATTGAAACACATATTGCTTACCGAGAAAGAGGTTATTTTTTATCGGGAGGTTATTTTATGTTACCTATGGATATTTCTAAGGCAATTACGGTAGAAGATATTAAAACACAGCGATGTTTTGATGTTAATTGGCTTAGGGATAAAGGGCTTAAAAAATCGTTTAAAAACAAAAAGTTAACCGCTAAAGGTGTACAAAAAAAACTCCTTAATAAGCTTACCCCTACCAATGCAAGTTGGAATGGGCACAATGCCAGTGGCTGGAAAGCTGATATTTTAAAGGTAAATGGTTTTGATGAGCGCATGCAATATGGCGGTCAGGATAGAGAATTAGGAGAACGCCTTTTTAACGCCGGAATTAAATCTAAACAAATACGATATTCTGCCGTTTGTGTACATTTAGATCATCCTAGAGGTTATAAAACGCCAGAATCTATTGCTAAAAATATAGCGATTAGAGAAGCTACAAAAAATAATAAACTTGATTATACTCCTTACGGAATAGAAAAAAACATTAAGTAAGTTGTTTTTCTACAAAGGTTAAAAGCTTTTTTTGTATTAAGTTAGGTGTGAATTTTTGATATAATAGTTGCGTATTTTCCTTTAGCTCTTTTCGGTTAGAAGATTCGTAATCTTCAGGATAAAAATCCTCTAGATGCACTACTTCATGATTTTCTTGGTTTTTTGTTCCCCAAGCTTTGGTAGTTATCCAGGGAGAAAAAATAGCAAAAGTAGGAATATCCAAAGCTTTACTCATGTTTATCAGTCCGCCCTCATTTCCAATACTCATGCTGCAAAAAGAAGTTAAGGTTATAAAGTCGCGTAGGTTTTTAGCGTAATAAGGGTTAATAAGTTTTTGAGTATTGCTATTACACAATTCTATTAACCGATTAACTTCGGCTTGTTGAGCAGGAATATAATTAAATAAAAATTTCACATTTTTAAATGTGTTAGCAATGCTGTCTAGCAATTTAGCAAGGTAAGCTAGGGGATATGTTTTGTTTGTACTACTTCCTAAGATACTAACCATGATATGTGGTTGTTCATTATAATTTATACCATGATTAATACAAATTTGTTTTGTTTTTTCTTGTTCTTCCGTGGTAAGGTATATTTTTGGTTTTAAGCTATAATCTATAGGTACAGATAAGGGTTCAAGAAATTGTAGTCTATTTTCGTAAGAGAGCTGCGTGTGGTATAAACTCTTAGTTCTGTATTTTATAGTCTTGCTGTATGCCCATTGGGTGTACCATTTGTAGATACCAAATTTGGCTTTATTCCCGATTAAAAAGGATAAAAGTGCTGTGTTTATTTTAGAATAGACATCAATTATGAGGTCGTACTTTTCTGCTTTAAGTTGTTTAGAAAGTAAGAAAATAGTATCTCGGTTAAGTTTTTCTACAGAAATGGCTTTATCTATAGCGGGATGATTTTCAATAACGGGGAGCGTACGTTTTTCTACTAAGTAATGTAGCGTAATGTTAGGGTAATTATGTTTAAGACTATCTAAAATAATGGTAGATGTAAGTACATCGCCAATCATTTTTATTTGAATGATTAAACATTTTTTCATATTTCTAAGTCGAAATGGTTAATTACAGAAGCTCCTTGAGGGATATTGGGAAGTGTTATATACTCACCAATTATTTTGTTATACTCGTTGGGTATAAACTCAGAGCGTCCATCGGCGGGATAAAATGTTAACTCTCCAAAAATAATAGTGTTTTTTATAGAGTATAAATCTACTCGTACAAACGGAAAATTGGCAGCTAATTTCTCTGCTAATTGTTGCATTAGCTTAAAATTTCTGGGAGGATTTATTGGTTTTTGAATGGTTTTTTCTAACGGGACATCTCTAAAAGGAAGTTTGTTAAAATCCATATCGAAAAATGAGGATTGATGATTTTCCTGCCTATCTATATGAACTTCTACAAACTTAGCTTTTCCGTTAAAACAGAAAAATTTATAATCACGAAGCGATTCATTAGTTAATTCAGATAAAAATTTTTCTACAATAAATCTTGGTTTCACATCTTTATAGGCCCATTCAAGCCCACCTCGATAATATTGATTTTTTCTGTACCACTTATTTAAAAGTAATTTAGCTTTTGTTTTGTTTAATTTAGATTTGTCTGGTGCTATTATATTAAAACCACAGCCATGTACACCTTTTATCACAAATTGATTTGGAAGCTTATCGAAATTAATATCCGAAGGTTTGTTATACAGGCCAATTAAATCGTTAAGGTATTCTTCTCCAATAGTTTTTTTAACATAAGCTCTAACTTCATATTTATCTACCAATTGATTTAATATAGGCGGATGAAAGTAAGTTTTTAGCCATTGTATTTTTTCATTAAACTCTTGTGGATTTTTTAAGTTTAAATCCTTATTTGTATAATATTTATAATAAGCGGGGATGTAAATTTCTTGTGGTAGAAACTTCAATTTTTTTATAAAGCCATTATATAATTTACTTAATTTCATATTATACAGCTACATCGTAAGTTCTTAATGCATCGTTTAATGAGGTTTTCTTGTCGGTACTTTCTTTACGTTTTCCGATAATCAAAGCACAAGGTACCTGAAATTCTCCTGCAGGAAACTGCTTGGTATAACTACCAGGAATTACTACAGATCGTGCAGGAACAATACCTTTCATTTCTACGGGTTCATCACCTGTAACATCAATAATTTTTGTAGAAGCAGTAAGCACTACATTGGCGCCTAAAACCGCTTCCTTTTCAACCCTTACTCCTTCAACAACAATGCTTCTAGAGCCAAGGAAAGCGTTGTCTTCTATAATAACAGGAGCGGCTTGTAAAGGTTCTAATACCCCGCCAATACCAACACCACCAGATAAATGAACATTTTTGCCAATCTGCGCACAGCTTCCTACGGTAGCCCAAGTGTCAACCATAGTACCTTCATCTACATAAGCGCCTATGTTTACATAGCTAGGCATCATAATTACACCTTTCGAGATGTATGCTCCATGGCGAGCTACCGCATTTGGTACTACACGGATACCTTTTTCTTGATAGCCTTTTTTTAAAGGCATTTTATCATGATATTCAAAAATTCCAGCTTCTAAAGTTTCCATTTTTTGGATAGGGAAGTATAGTACAACGGCTTTTTTTACCCATTCGTTTACTTGCCAACCTTCTGCGGTAGGCTCGGCACAACGTAAATCTCCAGAATCGATAAGATTTATAACAGCCCTGATGCTTTCTTGTGTTTTTTCCTCTTTTAATAAATCTCGGTTATCCCAAGCGTTTAGTATAGTTTCTTTAAGTGAATTCATGCTGAAAAATTTGTGTAAATATAAGGCTTCTTTACAAATATTATAACAATAGTCTAATAAGTGTTACCTTTGCAGAAAATATTTAGATGGCACGAATCTTAGCAATAGATTACGGAACAAAACGTACAGGAATTGCAGTAACCGACCCCATGCAACTTATTGCTTCGGGATTGACTACGGTGGAAACCCCAAAGCTGATAAAATTTTTGACAGATTATTTTACGGAAGAAAAAGTGAGCTTGGTTTTGGTAGGAGAACCTAAACAAAAAGACGGAACCCCGTCGCAAAGCGAACCTGCTATTCAAATATTTTTAAAAGAATTTAAAGAGAAATTCCCCGCAATGGAAGTAAAACGAGTAGATGAACGTTATACCTCCAAAATGGCAACGCAAACCATGTTGGACAGTGGTCTTAAAAAGAAAAAACGACAAAATAAAGCTTTAGTTGATGAGATAAGCGCAACCATAATTCTACAATCTTATCTCTATTAAAATAAATATAAACTTATACCATAATGATATTACCCATAGTAGCTTACGGTGACCCCGTTTTAAAAAAGAAAGGAGAAGAAATTCCTGAAAACTACCCAGAATTACCTACATTAATCGAAAATATGTTCGAAACAATGTATGGAGCTTACGGTGTAGGGCTTGCAGCACCACAAGTAGGTTTAGCTATTAGAATGTTTGTGATAGATCCAGCACCATTTGCTGAAGATGAAAGTATCTCGGAAGAAGAAAAAAACACTTTACTGAACTTAAAAAAAGTATTCATCAATCCACAAATTACAGAAGAAACTGGGGAGGAATGGGCTTTTAATGAAGGTTGTTTAAGCATCCCAGATGTACGCGAAGATGTAAAACGAAAGCCTACGATAAGTATTACCTATCAAGATGAAAACTTCAATACGCACACCGAAGAATATTCTGGTTTAGCGGCACGTGTAATCCAGCATGAATATGACCATATAGAAGGTATTTTATTTACCGATAAACTCTCACCTTTTAAAAGGCGTTTGGTTAAACGTAAGTTAGAAAACATTAGTAAGGGAAAAATACGCACAGAATACCGCATGCGTTTCCCTAAACTTAAAAAAACTAAATAATATTGCAAAAATCAAGTATAGATAAGATATTTGCGACAATGATATTAAAAACAAATTAATGAGTTTACAAAAAATATTATCCATTTCAGGAAAACCAGGTTTATATGAACTTAAAGCACAAACCCGTGGAGGTTTTGTAGCAGAGTCTTTAGCAGATAAGAAAAAAATATCGGTAAACGTCCGTCATAATGTAAGTATGCTTAGCGAAATAGCTATTTACACACATACAGAAGAAGTGCCTTTGGCCGAAGTATTTCAGAAATTAGCCGATAAAGAAGAAGGAAAAGAGAGCTTAAGTCATAAATCTTCCGCAAACGAGTTAACAACACATTTTAAAGAGGTGTTACCAGATTTTGATGAAGGACGCGTATATGCAAGTGATATTAAAAAAGTTTACCAATGGTATAATATTTTGGTAAATGCAGGAGTAAATACTTTTGTAGAAGAAACACCAGCAACAGAAGAAAAACCTACAGAAGAATAATTTTTTTGCTAAGCGAACTAATTAACTAAACAAAACCTCAGTACATTGCTGAGGTTTTATAATTTTTACTCGTTGCCTAAACTTAAAATAAAATGAAAAACAGAGAAGCACAATTAAAAGCATTTGGTAGATTGTTAGACATTATGGACGATTTACGTGAAAAATGCCCTTGGGATCGTAAACAAACCCTGCAGAGCTTACGTCAATTAACCATCGAAGAAACCTACGAGTTAGGCGATGCTATTCTCGATAACGATTTAGAAGAGGTAAAGAAAGAGCTTGGCGATATATTATTACATATTGTTTTTTATGCAAAAATAGGGAGCGAGAAAAATGCTTTTGATATTGCCGATGTTACCAATGCGATTTGCGAAAAACTCATTACCAGACATCCACATATTTATGGCGATGTAAAAGCCGATAATGAAGAGGAGGTAAAGAAAAATTGGGAGAAAATAAAGCTAAAAGAAGGAAATAAAAATGTGCTTCAAGGCGTACCAAAATCATTACCTGCTTTGGTAAAAGCAACCCGAATTCAGGAAAAAGTTGCAGGAGTTGGCTTTGATTGGGAAAACCCCGAAGAAGTTTTCGAAAAAGTACAGGAAGAATTGGCAGAGTTTCAAGAGGAAATAACCGCCGAAAATACGCTAGCTATGGAAGCAGAATTTGGTGATGTACTTTTTTCTTTAATTAATTACGCAAGGTTTTTAAAAATTAATCCAGAAAATGCTTTAGAGCAAACCAATAAGAAATTTATTAAACGCTTTACGTACATCGAAACCAAAGCAAAAGAACTAAACAAAAGTATTACAACATTAAGTATTGCCGAAATGAATGCTTTTTGGGAAGAAGCAAAAAATAAGCAATAAAACAGTTTTTTTAATTAAGAAAAAAAGCTATCGCTACATTAACGCAGTGATAGCCTTTTTTATTTTAAAAACGTAATGTTTAGCAATCACTTAAATAAACTTTAACCGCCAAGCCTCCTTCTGAAGTTTCTTTGTACTTAGAATTCATATCTTTAGCAGTTTCCCACATGGTTTCTATAACTTTATCTAACGGAACTTTAGCTTTGCTAGCGTCAGATGCTAGGGCAATTTCTGCTGCGTTAATAGCCTTGATGGCTCCCATGGCGTTTCGTTCTATACAAGGTATTTGTACAAGTCCAGCAACAGGATCGCAGGTGAGTCCTAGGTGATGTTCCATGGCAATTTCACTCGCCATAAGTACTTGTTCTGGAGTTCCACCCATAAGCTCGGTAAGTGCTCCAGCGGCCATTGCCGACGAAACCCCGATTTCAGCTTGGCATCCGCCCATTGCTGCCGAGATTGTAGCCCCTTTTTTAAATAGGCTTCCTATTTCGCCTGCTACAAGCATAAATTGCTTAATTTCTTTAAAACTAGCTTGATGGTTCTCGATGGTTAAATAATACATTAAAACAGCAGGAACGGTTCCAGAACTACCATTAGTAGGTGCGGTAACAACTCGCCCTAGCGATGCGTTTACTTCGTTTACACTAATGGCATAGGTGCTTACCCATTTTAGAATTTGACGGAATTTCACTTCGGTATTTCTAATGCTATTTATCCATTCATCATGAGAATTGTAGGTTTGGTCTCCAATAAGATTTTGGTGCATTTCGTAAGCTCGGCGTTTTACATTTAGCCCTCCAGGGAGTGTGCCTTCTGTATGGCAGCCAATATACATAGACTCTAACATTACTTCCCAAACTTGTTTTATTTGCGCGTCTATTTCTTTATCGGTGCGTATAGAGCGTTCATTTTCTAAAACAATTTCTGAAATTATTTTATTTTCAGTTTTACAAAAATCGAGTAATTCGGTTGCTTTACTAATTTGATAAGGGAAATTGTCTATGTTTTCCTCTACATTATTAATATCTTGGGTTTCTTCTTTTACAATAAAACCACCGCCAATAGAGTAGAATTTGGCGCTTTTTTGCGTTTCATTGCTTAAAGTGGCAGTAAACTTCATTCCGTTTGGATGAAATTCTAAAAAATTCTTATTGAAGTTAATTTGCTCTTCAAAAGAAAAATCGATTATTTTTTCTCCGTTAAGGTTTAATTGATTCTTGTTTTTTATGGTTTCAATAGTAGGATCTAAAAGAGTTAAATCCATAGTTACGGGGTCGTATCCAGATAGTCCTAGCAAACAAGCAATATCTGATGCATGACCTTTTCCTGTAAGTGATAACGATCCGTATAAATCTATAGTTATCGTTTTAATTTCATCAAATACATTGGCAGATTTTAGTTCTGTAATCCAGCTTTGCGCTGCACGCCATGGACCAAGTGTGTGCGAACTCGATGGTCCTACGCCTACTTTTAGCATGTCGAAAATACTAATGCATTCAATTTTTTTCATAAATAATGTTTTTTACAAAAATGAGAGTTTTTTTCGAATAAAAAAGTTTTCGGTTAATTATTTGCTATGTTTTTGTTAATTAAGTTTTTATAAAACATAAATGACAACCTGTCAGGTTTATGTACATGGCATAGAGATTGACAAGTATATACCGAATTTAAACTTTTAAAAAACAATTTAACACAGATATTATGAGCAAAATAATTGGAATAGACTTAGGTACCACCAACTCTTGTGTAGCAGTGATGGAAGGTAACGAGCCTACGGTTATCCCAAATGCCGAAGGTAAACGTACAACTCCTTCTGTAATTGCCTTTGTAGAAGGTGGCGAAATTAAGGTTGGTGACCCGGCAAAAAGACAAGCGGTTACAAACCCTCAGAAAACAATAGCTTCTATTAAACGCTTTATGGGTAATAAATATTCAGAATCTGAACGAGAGGCTGGAAGAGTTGCTTATAAAGTAGTAAAAGGCGATAACGATACCCCAAGAGTAGATATTGATGGGCGTTTGTATACCCCACAAGAATTATCGGCAATGACGCTTCAAAAAATGAAAAAAACTGCCGAAGATTACTTGGGGCAAGATGTAACAGAGGCGGTAATTACCGTACCTGCTTATTTTAACGATTCTCAGCGTCAGGCTACTAAAGAAGCTGGAGAAATTGCAGGATTAAAAGTGCGTCGTATTATTAATGAGCCTACAGCAGCAGCATTGGCTTATGGATTAGATAAAAAAGGACAAGATCAGAAAATAGTGGTATTTGATTTTGGTGGAGGTACACACGATGTTTCTATCCTAGAGTTAGGAGATGGTGTTTTTGAAGTATTATCTACCGATGGGGATACACACTTAGGAGGTGATGATGTAGATGAGAAAATAATCGATTGGTTAGCCGATGAGTTTAAAAGTGAAGAAGATATAGATTTACGTAAAGACCCAATGGCTTTACAACGTCTAAAAGAAGCAGCAGAAAAAGCAAAAATAGAGTTATCTTCTTCTACACAGACAGAAATTAACTTACCGTATATTACCGCAACAGCTAGTGGCCCAAAACACTTGGTAAGAACTTTAACACGTGCCAAATTCGAGCAATTAATTGCAGATTTAGTAGAGCGTACCATTATACCTTGCCAAAAAGCATTAAAAGATGCAGGACTTTCTAATAGTGATATCGATGAGGTAATTTTAGTAGGAGGTTCTACACGTATTCCTGCAGTACAGGAAGCCGTAGAGAAATTTTTTGGTAAAAAACCAAGTAAAGGAGTAAACCCAGATGAGGTTGTAGCTGTTGGAGCGGCTATCCAAGGAGGAGTATTAACAGGAGATGTGAAGGATGTACTGTTATTAGATGTAACGCCACTTTCTTTAGGAATAGAAACTATGGGAGGGGTAAATACTAAGCTAATCGAATCTAATACAACAATTCCTACTAAAAAATCGCAAGTATTCTCTACCGCAGCCGACAACCAACCGTCTGTTGAAATCCATGTGCTTCAAGGAGAACGCCCAATGGCAGCCGATAACAAAACAATTGGTCGTTTCCATTTAGATGGTATCCCGCCAGCACCAAGAGGAACTCCTCAAATTGAAGTTACTTTTGATATTGATGCTAACGGAATTATCAATGTAAGTGCTACCGATAAAGCAACAGGGAAATCTCAGGATATTAGAATTGAAGCTTCATCAGGATTAACAGAAGAGGAAATCCAAAAAATGAAACAAGAAGCAGAAGCTAATGCCGAAGCTGATAAAACAGCTAAAGAAAAAGTTGAAAAACTAAACGAGGCTGATGCTATGATTTTCCAAACAGAAAAGCAACTTAAAGAGTTTGGTGATAAACTTAGCGATGATAAGAAAAAGCCAATTGAAGAAGCTTTAACTGAGTTAAAAACAGCTTATGCTACGAAAGAAGTAGAGAAAGTTACCCCAGCTTTAGATAAATTAAACGAAGTTTGGAAAACTGCCTCAGAGGAAATGTACAAGGCACAAGCCGAAGCACAACAAGCAGGAGGAGCTGCGCCAGGAGGTGATGCTCAGCAAGCTTCAGGGAATAATGCTAAGAGTGGGGACGATGTAGAAGATGTAGATTTTGAAGAAGTGAAGTAATTACGATTAATATCGATTACTAGAATTATAGTAAAAAGCAGTAAACTAAGTGTTTACTGCTTTTTTTTTGTTGACATGTCTAATCGTTTATACATGTGTTTTTAGTGTTTTCAACGTTGTAATCAATTTATGATTTGAAGGAATTATACTAAATTCTTTTGAAGAATTTAAAATTCAAATTATAGTGATGACGGTTATTAAATAGTTTAAATTCAATAGAAACATCAATAATTTAAAAGTTGATATTGCTTAAATGTACAACGGGTATTTAGATACTAAACTTGCGTTAGCAGCAATAAACAAAAAGTCCAATAATTTTATCAAGTTTTTTTAAACATCATAACGCAACTTTATTTTACTATAAACATCTAATAGGTATGAAAGAGTTTTTAAGCTGGCTTAAAAACAAGTTGAGTAAAGTTAAGTTATAAATAGCTGGAGTGTTGTAAAAGATGCTTCAGCTTTTTTTATAATCATAATGGGAAGTTCTTCGGAATTATATATTTTTGTATTCAAATCGATGTATATAAAATATAATGAGCCAGAAATTACTACTCAGTGCCCGAGAAATAGATATTATCCTTCATCGTTTGGCATGTCAGCTTATCGAGAAGCATGACGATTTTTCTCAAAGTGTATTAATAGGAATCCAGCCTAGGGGTGTATTTTTGGCACATCGAATAAAAGAGAAATTAGAAAAAGATTACCAAATTCCATCCATAAACTTAGGGCAATTAGACATTACGTTTTATCGAGATGATTTTAGACGTAGTCAAGAGCCATTACATGCAAATGCAACCAATATAGATTTTATAGTAGAAGATAAACATGTAATTTTTATAGACGATGTATTGTACACGGGGCGTAGTATTAGATCTGCATTAACCGCAATACAATCTTTTGGAAGGCCAAAAACCATCGAGCTACTTACTTTGATAGATAGACGCTTTAGTAGGCATTTACCCATACAACCTAATTATAACGGTAGGAAAGTAGATGCTATTAATAACGAGCGCGTCATTGTAAATTGGGAAGAAAATAACGGGGAAGATAGTGTATACCTTATAAATAAAGAATCAAGTATATGAGTACATTAAGTGTAAATCACTTATTAGGGATAAAATACCTTAAAGAAGAAGATATTCGATTAATATTCGAAACGGCCGATAAATTTAAAGAAGTTATCAATAGACCTATAAAAAAAGTGCCTTCGCTTAGAGATGTAACCATTGCTAATTTATTTTTTGAAAACAGTACACGTACCAAATTATCTTTCGAGCTTGCAGAAAAACGTTTAAGTGCAGATGTGGTTAATTTTTCTGCCGCTTCTTCTTCTGTAAAAAAAGGAGAAACGCTTATCGATACCGTAAATAACATTTTGGCAATGAAAGTAGATATGGTGGTGATGAGACACCCCAATCCAGGAGCCGGAATTTTTCTTTCAAAGCATATAGGTGCAAGTATCGTAAATGCAGGAGACGGTACCCACGAGCATCCTACCCAAGCATTATTAGATAGTTATTCTATACGAGAAAAACTAGGCGATGTTACAGGAAAAAAAGTGGTAATAGTAGGGGATATTTTGCATAGCCGTGTGGCATTAAGTAATATTTATGCGTTAAAATTACTAGGCGCAGAAGTAAAGGTTTGTGGACCCAAAACATTATTGCCAAAATATATAGAGCAATTAGGCGTAGAAGTAGAACTGAACTTAGATAAAGCCTTAGCTTGGTGCGATGTAGCTAATATGTTACGCGTACAAAACGAACGTATGGAAATTAGTTATTTTCCTTCAACTAGAGAGTATGTACAGCAATATGGCGTATCTAAACAACGTTTAGCACAACTAGATAAAGAAATTGTAATCATGCATCCAGGACCAATCAATAGAGGGGTAGAAATTACGAGCGATGTTGCCGACTCTAAGCATGCCATTATATTAAATCAGGTAGAAAACGGCGTAGCTATACGTATGGCAGTTATCTATTTATTAGCTTCAAAATTAAAATAAATCTATTTTTAGAAATGAATATTATTACAAAAGAAAACTATTCGATTATAGTAGGCGAAGATGAAAATATAGAAATTCTCTTTCAGGCTATTAGCGATGCTTATAAAGAAGTAGAAGCTGGAAATATAATTATTGATTTACAAAAAAACGAGCAAATTACAATAGATAACTTGCTTCTTTTTCAAGAATTAGCCAATAAACATAGAGCAGCCAAACATTCTTTTGTAATTATAAATAATTCGTTGCTACTAGAAGATATCCCAGAAGAGCTTATTGTAGTTCCTACGCTTTTAGAAGCCGAAGATATTATCCAAATGGAAGATATAGAGCGCGATTTAGACGTTTTTTAATTAGATTATGGAAGTAGCAATATTAGGCTGTTATGCCGCAACACCTACTACATCGCACAGGCCTACTTCGCAAGTTCTATCAATAGGAAACCATTTGTTTTTAATAGATTGCGGCGAAGGAACACAGACTCAGCTGAGGCGGCAAAAAATTAAATTTTCTAGGATAAAACATATCTTTATCTCTCACCTACATGGCGATCATTTTTACGGGTTAATCGGATTAATAGCTACATTTGGGTTGTTAGACAGGAAAACGCCTTTGCATATCTATGGACCAAAGGGAATAAAAGAAATAATAACTTTACAACTTAAGCTGAGTAAATCATGGACAGGTTTTCCATTGTATTTTCATGAGTTAGAACAAAAAACACCGGAAATTATATTCCAAGACGATAAAGTTAGCGTAGAAACAATTCCGTTAGACCATCGTGTTTACACCAACGGATTTCTGTTTAAAGAAGCCTTAGGTGATCGGAAATTACTTATCGATAAAGTTGATGAATATCAAATAGATGTTGCTTATTATAAAAGCATAAAAAAAGGAAAAGATGTTCCCGATAACAACGGAAATCTTATCGCAAACAAACTGCTTACAGCACCGCCACCACCGCCTAAAAGTTATGCTTTTTGTAGCGATACTGCCTTTAAACCAGAACTAGCAACACAGCTAAAAAACACCAGTGTATTATACCATGAAGCTACTTTTTTAGAAAGGCATAAACACCTATGCGAAAAAACCAAGCATACAACCGCAAAACAAGCAGCAACTTTAGCAAAAATGGCAGCGGTAAAAAAACTTATATTAGGACATTACTCTACCAGGTACGGAAGTATAGAAGTGTTTAAACAAGAAGCAGAACAAGTTTTTCCGGAAGTTTTATTGGCAGAAGACGGGAAAAAATTTAAGTTTGATTAAAGAAATGTAAACTTTCCTAGATTGTTTTTTCCTTAACCTAGATTCTTGTAAATTGCAGTATGGAAAAAAACTTAGAAAACTACCGAAAAAACTATCAACGGGCAAGTTTAGAGGAAGATAAACTAGCAAAAAATCCCATAGAAACTTTTCAGGATTGGTTTCAGAATGCCGAAAAATGCGATGCCATTGAGGAAGTAAATGCAATGACGTTAAGCACTATAGGTTTAGATGGTTTTCCTAAAAATAGAGTGGTTTTACTTAAACGAATCACCAATTTAGGTTTTGTTTTTTACACCAATTATCAAAGCGAAAAAGGAAAAGCAATCGCTAACAATAAACATGTTTGCTTATCTTTTTTTTGGCCAGCTTTAGAGCAGCAAATTATTATTAAAGGCGTTGCCGAAAAAATATCAGAAACAGAGTCGGATGCGTATTTTAATAGCAGACCTATCGGAAGCCGTTTAGGAGCAATGGCATCTAATCAAAGTCAACCAATAGCTAGCCGTAATGTTTTGGAAGAGAAATTAATTACACTACAGGAAACGTTTAAAGATGAACCTATTGTTCGTCCAAAACATTGGGGAGGGTATTTGGTGAAAACAAAAACTGTAGAGTTTTGGCAAGGTAGGCCAAACCGACTACATGATAGAATTTTATACACTAAAAATGAAAAGGGAGTGTGGAATATTACACGCTTAGCTCCATAATAAAAATTTTAAAAGCATAACATACAGCATAATTTTATAGAAATGAAAAGACTCATTCTTGTTAGGCATGGAAAATCGTCATGGGCAGATCCTGCATTAAAAGATATTGATAGACCTCTAAAAAAGCGAGGTTTCACAGATGCAGAATTAATTATAAAAGCCTTTAATGCAGAAAAAATTTCTGAAGAAGCCTACCAGGTATATACAAGTCCTGCAAAACGAGCGCTTACAACAGCTAAATTGTTTAGCGATACCTTAGCCAGAACTCCTAAAGATTTTAATGTGTTATCAAACCTATATACTTTTAATACGCAGGAGTTGTTACACGTAATTTATACTTTAGAAGAAAAAAGTAACGCCTGCATGCTTTTTGGGCACAACCCTGCAATTACAGAGGTTGCAAACTTATTAGGAAATAAAGAAATAGCCAATATACCAACCACAGGACTTATTGTGATAGAAGCAGATGTGAAATCATGGGCAAGTTTTGCTGAAGGGAAAACAACTTTGAAACTATTTCCTAAAATGTTTAAATAAAACTTAGATGAAAAAAAGTAAAAACCAATACATTAACAGGGAAATTAGTTGGCTTCAGTTTAATGCACGTGTATTGCAAGAAGCAGCAGATACTTCTGTACCGCTAATCGAACGTTTTAGGTTCTTGGGGATTTTTTCCAACAATTTAGATGAGTTTTTCAAAGTGCGTTATGCTACGGTAAAACGAATAGACCAAGCCGGTAAAGCCGGTAAAAAGGTATTGGGCGGAATAAAAGCAAGTAAGCTTCTTAAAGAAATTACACAAAAAGTTATCGAACTACAAACTGAGAGCCTGAAAATATTAGAAGATATACAAGAAGAATTAAAAGCGCATAAAATTTTTATTGTAAATGAAACAGAAATTCTTCCGCATCAAATAGAGTTTGTTCACGATTATTTTTTACAAAAAGTTTCCCCAGCATTAGTAACCTTGTTGTTAGATGATCTAGACGAAATACCAAGGTTAAAAGATAGCGCAGCATACTTAGCTGTAAGAATGAAGCTAAAAGCCACAGAAAATAAAGAAGCTCGTATAAAATATATTTTGATAGAAATACCACGAGGTATAAATCGTTTTGTAGAAATACCAAGCGATGGAGATAACCGTTATATCATCATTTTGGACGATTTGATTCGTTATAACCTAAAGAGCTTGTTTAATATTTTTGATTATGATGAAATCTCTGCACATATGATAAAAATAACACGTGATGCAGAATTGGATATGGAAGGTGATTTAAGTAAAAGCTATATCGATAAAATACTTTCCAGTATAAAAGATAGGGTAGAAGGGCAGCCCGTGCGTTTTGTTTATGATAAAACAATAGCAAAAGATACCTTAAACTTTTTGCTAACAAAAATGGAAATAGACGATTCTGATAGTATTATCCCAGGAGGAAGATACCATAACCGTCGTGATTATATGAAATTCCCTAGCTTGCAAAAAGATTTGCTATACTCAAAATATCAAGCATTACCAATTGTAGGTTTAAATATTCAAGAAAGTATCTTTAATAGAATTACAGAAAAAGATTTTCTGCAATACACACCTTATCATACTTTTTCTTATACCGTAAAGTTTTTACGAGAAGCCGCTTTAGATCCCGCAGTAAAATTTATAAAAATAACCATTTATCGATTAGCAGAATTTTCGCACATCGCAAGCTCACTGATTAATGCCGTAAAAAACGGAAAACAAGTAACGGTTGCCATAGAGCTTCGCGCTCGTTTTGATGAGGCAAACAACATTCGTTATGCCGAACAAATGCAGCGAGAGGGGGTACGCTTAATATTTGGTGTTCCTGGGCTTAAAGTACATTGTAAAGCTTGTGTGATAGAACGTTTAGAAGAAGGGAAAATTAAGCGTTATGGCTTTGTAAGTACAGGAAACTTTAATGAAAATACCGCAAAAATTTATACCGATTATACCTTGTTTACTGCCAATCAGCAAATTTTAAAGGATGTAGATAAAGTGTTTGATTTTTTCGATATGAATTATAAGGTGAATAAATACAAACACCTTATTGTATCACCACATTATTCTAGAAAAACATTTGTACAGCTTATTGATACCGAGATAAAAAATGCAAAAGAAGGAAAACCTAGTGGAATAAAACTAAAGCTTAACAGTTTGTCTGATTATGGGATGATAGATAAACTATACGAAGCCAGTAGAGCAGGTGTGAAAATACAACTTATTGTACGCGGAATATGCTCTTTGATACCAGGAGTCGAGGGAATGAGCAAAAACATAGAAGCCATTAGTATTGTAGATAAATATTTAGAACATCCACGTTTATATATTTTTGAGAATGGAGGAAACCCTAAATATTACATATCTTCGGCAGATTGGATGACTCGAAACTTAGATCATCGGGTAGAAATATCTTGTCCTATATATCAAGAAGATATACAACAAGAATTGTTAGATACTTTTATGATATGCTGGAACGATAACGTAAAAGCACGCGATTTTTTTGGGAATAAAAATACATACCGAACCAACAGTAAACCAAAAAATAGAAGCCAATTTGCTACATACAATTATTACTTAGAAAAATTAGCCAACCAACATAAAACTTAAAATTTATACGTGTTAAAAATAAAAAAATACGCAGCTATAGATATAGGCTCTAATGCCATACGTTTATTAATATCTACCATTACAGAACCAGAGGGTAAAACGCCAACTTTTAAGAAAACCTCTTTAGTTCGTGTACCAATACGTTTGGGAGAAGATGTTTTTGTTACAGGAAAAATTTCAGAAAAAAATAAACAGCGGGTGTTAGATAGTTTAAAAGCTTATCAACTATTAATGCGTACCTACCAAATAGAAAAATATAAAGCTTGTGCTACTTCTGCTATGCGTGATGCCGAAAATGGAGAAGCTCTGGCTAAAGAGATTTACCAAACCACGGGGATAGAAATTGAAATTATAGATGGAAAGCACGAAGCCGCCATTATTGCAGCAACAGATTTACATAACCTTATACAAGACGATAAAACATACCTTTATGTAGATGTGGGCGGAGGTAGCACAGAGTTCACTTTGTTTTCTAAAGGGAAAAATATAACCTCAAAATCGTTTAAATTAGGTACGGTACGTTTACTTAATAACTTGGTAAATGATAAATTGTGGGATGAAGTACAAACCTGGATTAAAAAAGTAACCAAACCTTATAGTTATATAGCCCTGATAGGAAGTGGAGGAAATATTAATAATATATTTAAATCTAGTGGAAAAAAGGCAGGCAAACCACTTTCTTATCTTTATTTAAGCTCTTATTATCAATTGCTCAACTCATTAACTTACGAAGAGCGAATCTCTCAGTTAAATCTTAACGAAGATCGTGCAGATGTAATTATCCCTGCAACTAAAATATATTTGTCGGCAATGAAATGGAGTAGAGCACGCTCTGTTTATGTTCCAAAAATAGGTCTTGCAGACGGAATTATAAAATCTTTATACAATGAAGGATTAGAAGAAAACGAATAACGACGTAACTTAATTTTCGTTAGGTGTTATCAGAATTTTCCTTGTTATATTTTTCTGCAAAAATAGCAACAACAATAAGCTGGAAAATATGATACAGCATAATAGGAGTAAGAAATAACCCCATACTCGCTTGCCCGCTAAACATTACTTTTGCCATAGCAGAACCATGCACTAAAGATTTTTTTGTACCACAAAATTTTGCGGTAATCTGATCTTCCTCAGAGAAACCTAACTTTTTAGAAAGCATAGAAATAAGAAAGTAGATACCAAAAAATAGCCAACCAACAATAAGCAGAAAGATTAGAATACTTTTTATTGAAAATTGCTCGAATATATTAGCGTTAAACGATAAGCTAAAACTATTGTAAACAATAAGTATAATACTCATTTTGTCAATCAAACTTAATTTAGTTCTGTATTTGTTTACAAAAACCTCTAGCGGATGCCGTAATAGAAACCCTAGAATAAGAGGAATTATAATTTGTAGAAAAAGTTTGATAAGAACTTCAGAAAAACTAAAATCTGTTTGCCCTTTTAAGAAAAAACTCATGTAAAAAGGCGTAAGAAAAATTCCTAAAATTCCAGAAATACTGGCATTAAATATAGCTGCAGGAATATTGCCTTTAGCAATAGAAACCATAACAACAGAAGAGGAAACCGTAGAGGGTAAACAGGCTAAAAAGAAAAAAGCTAACCAAACTTCTGGCGTTAAAAATAGATTTGAAAAGGGTTGAATAACGAATATTGTTAACGGAAAAACAAAAAAGGTAAAGCTTTGTATAAGTACATGTAATTTATTGTTTTGCATGCCTCTTTTTAGTTCATCTACCGAGAGTTTTAATCCATAAAAAAAGAAAATAAACCCAATGCCTATATCTGTGATGGTATTAAGCGGAATATAACTCCCTAGATTTGGAAAAAAATAGGAAAAAATTATGGTTAAAATTAGTGCGCCAACAAATAGGTTTGCTTTCATACCGTTTATTGAGTGTTACCCATGTATGCTCTCACCATCGCTAAAGCTTTGGATAATTTTAGCTTCGTAAGTAAGTAAATCTTGCCATTTTTTGTTTACTTCTTCTGGGTTACCGTATTTTCTGGCAAAATTTAAAAACATAGTATAATGATTGGCTTCCGAGATCATTAGTTTTTTATAAAAAAGTTTAAGCTCTTTATCTTCAAGCTGTTCAGATAGCAATTTAAAACGCTCACAACTTCTGGCTTCAATAAGTCCTGCATACAATAAGCGGTGAATAAGTTGGTCTTTTCTGCTGCCGCCTTTTGGGAAAAACTTCATCAGTTCGGTTACATAAATATCTTTTCTGTGCCAACCTAAGGTGTAACCTCTTTCGGTAAGTTTATCATGTACCATTTTAAAATGGCTCATTTCTTCTTCCGTAAGGGCAATCATTTCTTCTACAAGTTCTGGATATTCTGGATAATTTATAATTAAGGAAATGGCAGTAGATGCTGCTTTTTGCTCACACCAAGCGTGGTCTATTAAAATTTCTTCTATGTTTTTAGAGGCAATGTTTGCCCATCTAGGGTCTGTAGGTAATTTTAGGCCAAGCATAATTATAATTCTAAATCAAAGGTGGTTCGTAATTTATCTAATAGTGGGTTTTTTTCTTTTAATTGCTCGTATTTTTCTCGAGGTGTAAAAGCAAACTTCTTTGCCGTAGTTTCATTTACTAAAATTTCTAGCTGGCACTGGTTGTTGTTAAGTGTTTCGGCAAGGTAGGCTAATAGTTTTCCTTGTGCACGTTCTAAATCAATTTTCATTGTTGCATTGGGTAACACAACTTTTATTTTATTGTTTTCTAATTTTGGGGTATCTGTTTT
Source organism: Mesonia hippocampi (assembly GCF_014197445.1). Lineage (GTDB taxonomy): Bacteria > Bacteroidota > Bacteroidia > Flavobacteriales > Flavobacteriaceae > Mesonia > Mesonia hippocampi. Next base: position 106,293 of record NZ_JACIFO010000007.1, read on the forward strand.
GATGATAGAATAGAGGATTTTTTGTCCTTTTTCTTTCAAAATTTCCCCATAAGCAACCCAAGCTTCTTGGAGTTGTTGCTCTGTAAAATTCTGATTTAAAACTTTTTCTTCTGGTTTGTTGAGCTGTTGTTGTTTTAATAACTCTTTTTTCTCTCGGATACTTTTTAGGGAAAGTCCAGATGTTTTTTTCTTTCTTTCTGAAGTTAACTTAACAGTAGCAGAAGATTCAGTAGTTATACTTTGAGTGTTTTTTGTTGCTTTGGTATAAGGCTCCTTCTCCTCCTTTACTGTTGCAACATTTTGCTGAACAATAGGTGGTGGATTGTTTGGGATTACTTGAGCAAAATGACTTGCAGCAATTATAAAGTGTTTAGGCTTTTTTTTTTCTCCATCAAAAGTGATAGAGGCAATTTGCATAAGGCAGAGCTCTACTAACAGGCGCTGATTTTTGCTGGTTTTATATTGTAAATCGCAAGTATTTGCTAAGTCTATTGCTTCTAAAAGAAACTCGCGGTTACATTTTTTTGATTGTTCTAAATACTTGGTTTTAATTTGTTCGCCAACTTCAAGCAGTGCAATGGTTTCCGGATGTTTACAAACCAATACATCTCTAAAATGAGAAGCTAAACCGTTTATATAGTGTTGTGCATCAAAACCTTTTGCCAGAATCTGATTAAATTGTAATAAGAGTTCGGGGATGTTGTTTTCTAGAATTAAATCTGTCGATTTGAAATAGGTTTCGTAATCCAACACATTTAAGTTTTCGGTAACGGCAGCTCGTGTAAGTTTATTTCCGCAGTAGCTTACTACTCGGTCATAAATAGATAAGGCGTCTCGCATGGCACCATCGGCTTTTTGGGCAATAATGTGTAGGGCATCATCTTCGGCTTCTACGCCTTCTTTTAAGGCAATTTTTGCGAGGTGCTCTTTGGCATCGGTTACGGTGATTCTTTTAAAATCAAAAATTTGGCAACGCGATAATATGGTAGGGATTATCTTATGTTTCTCTGTGGTTGCTAAAATAAAGATAGTGTGTTTTGGCGGTTCTTCTAATGTTTTTAAAAAGGCATTAAAAGCAGAAGAAGATAGCATGTGAACCTCATCGATAATATATACTTTGTATTTACCTACTTGTGGTGGTATTCTTATTTGGTCGATAAGGTTTCTAATATCATCTACCGAGTTGTTAGAGGCTGCATCAAGCTCAAAAATATTGAAGGCAAAATCTTGTTCTGTGTTATCGTCAGAAGCGTATTGATTTATTTTTTTTGCCAGAATACGAGCACAAGTAGTTTTTCCTACACCACGCGGGCCTGTAAATAATAAAGCTTGTGCTAAGTGATTATTGTTTATGGCGTTTTCTAAGGTGTTGGTAATTGCTTGTTGCCCAACAACATCTTCAAATGTTTCGGGCCTATACTTTCGTGCTGATACTATAAATTGCTCCATTACCGCAAATATATAAAGTTAGTTTAAGTATAACAACCAATTAACACATGTAACAAACAAATAAGTTTTAAGTATGATTTTGTAATCTAAGTAGTATCTTTGCCGTAAAGTAGGTCGTCTTATCGCTCTGTAAGGAGAGGAAAGTCCGGACACCATAGAGCAGCATAGCGGTTAACAGCCGTCGGCCGTGAGGTTAGGAAAAGTGCAACAGAAAGAATGTACAGGTAATGCTGTAGTGAAATCAGGTAAACTCTATGCGGTGCAATGCCATGTATACCAGCGTTATAGATAGCTCGGTCGATGTTGGAGGGTAGGCAGCTAAGAGATTTTTGGTAACAAAAATTCTAGATAAATGATAAGAACTCATTTTTTGAGTACAGAATCCGGCTTATAGACCTACTTTATTTTATAAATCAAAATTTCTTGTTTGATTTTGCCGACTTCAATAAAAATAAGTATTTTTAGTTTTTTTAACAAATACACCAATCTTTTAAGTATTTATGAAAAACTCCAAAAAAAGGAAAGCAACTACAAAGCATTCTAAAAATCAAGAAGAAAAAGTTAATTTGTTTACCAAGCATTTTATTCCAATTTTAATCTTGTCCTCTTATTTTATTATAGAAACAATAGCGATTAAAGGACAAATAGATTATAAAGGATTTCAGTGGTTAGCAATTTCTGTAGTAAATCTTTTCGGGTTAGGTTATATTTTTTTTAACAGCAAGCAATTGAATTTGATAAATGCTGTTTTTAAGAAAAATATACTTCTTATTTTATTAGCTATTTTCTTTATCCTTTCAGGAGTTTCTATTTTACAATCAATAAATGTAGGGCAAAGTATAGTAGCTTATGCGGCATTAACGCCTGTTGTTACCATGGCGTTTGTATTTTTTTGTTTACTTTATAAACGTATAGAAGTTTTAAAAATATTAGCACTTGTTATTACAGGTGTTGCTTTTTATGAATCGTTTGATGCGGTATCTGCTATTTTAGGAGGTATTGCAGATGGTGAAAATTACAGCACCTTAAGAAGAGCAACTAAAGGGGCAATGGGAAATCAGAATGTTTTTGCTTTTGCTTTTGTGGTAAAGTTTCCTTTTGTAGCCTATGCAGCAATTGTGTATAAACAATGGTGGGTAAGAATAGCTGTTGCGGTAACACTTTTCTTAAGCTTTATGACTATTTTCTTTACAGGCTCTAGGGCAGGAATGCTATCTGTTGTAGGGCAAAGTGTTTTGATGCTAGGAGGTTTAGGATATTTATTTTTTAAAACTAAAGAAAAAACAAGGTTTATTTACCTAGCAGCTTCTTATGCGTTTGTATTGGTTGCTTCTTATTTTATTTATAAAACTATTCATCAAAATAATACAAGGCCACATAAACCAGTAAGTGTATTGGCACAAGAAAAGAAACCTGCTAACATAATTACGGGTAGGCCTGTAAAAGAAGAGGTTCGTGTGAAATATTGGGAATATAGTTTTGATTTAATCAAAGATAAACCTTTACAGGGCTATGGTTTTGGAAATTATGAGCTTTATATTCCGAAGTATTATAGAACAATAACAGACGGAAACCGTTTTTCAAGGCACCCACATAATGAGTTTGTAAATATAGCAGCAGAATCTGGTATTATTAATTCTTTGGTATTCTTAGGTATTTTTATAGCTTCATTATTATTGATAATTAAAATTTTAAGGGATAAGGAAAATAATTATCCAGATAACGTTAAAATTGTTGCTGTAATTGGGTTTGTGGCTTTAGCAGGATATTTTATGGATTGCATGTTTAACTTTCCTATTAATAGGCCTCCTATGCAAATATGGTTTGGATTAATTATCGGACTTATTGCGGCAGTATATTTAAGCTATCAGGAAAAATTATCGGAAGAATCTGTAATTGAAAAGCAACCTGTAGGGTTGGTTAAACTATTAGCTGTTTCTTTATTAGTGTTAGGTTTAATAGTTACAGTAATTAATTATAACACCTATGTGTCTTACAAAATACAAGGGAAAATGATAGCCGATCTAAGTGCAGTAAATAAAAGGCAACAGCAAAATTTATCTAAACCGGAAGGTAAACGTATTCCTGTAAAGCCTACATACAATTATAATAGTTTGGTGAAAGAGTTGCCTAAAATTCCGAACCTAGCAGAAGATACCGAACCAATTGGCTATAAATTAAGTAGGTATTTATTGCTAGAAAAACGATATGCAGAAGCTGTAAAGGTTTTAGATAGTATCCATCAGTATAGTCCTTATACAGGCTATGATTATTACTTAAAAAGTAATGCCTATGATAAAATGAATAAACCTGATAGTGCATATAAATATGCTAAAAAAGCATATTATAACCGACCTCGTAACCTTAGTTATTACAAAACAGCAATGGCTATGGCGCAACGAACGGGGCATGTAGAAGATTTGAAACCAATGTTTGAAGAGTTTTCAAAATATAGTCCACAAGCCGAAGTGCATAGAACCTACATTTATTCATTAATAAGAGCGAAAGAAAATACAACACTTATTATGAGTGAAACTCAAAAAGCAGCAGAATTATATCCTGAAGATACAAAAATACAAAACTTAAATGCTAAGTTACATAGCCTTCAAAATAGGAGATAAACTTTAGAAAATCTATATATTTTTGAAGAAAGAAAATACGGTTCCGCCGTATTTTCTGCTTTCTGCAAAACAGTTATGTACCGATAAATCTGTATGTGTATCGTGTTCGATAATTAAAATGCCGTTAAGGTTTAGGAGTTTGTTTTCTATACATAAATCTGCAATTTCTGTAAATTTATCGAGACTAAAATCATAAGGAGGGTCTGCAAATATGATGTCAAACTTCTCGTTAGTATGGGCTAGAAAAGCAAAAACATCGCTTTTTATTGTATCGATAGGTGTATTAAAAGTATTCGTGGTGGTTTGTTGTATAAACTTTACACAGGCATAATGGCTATCTACGGCTGTAATTTCTGTGCTTCCACGCGAGATAAACTCGTAGGTAATGTTTCCTGAACCAGAAAATAAGTCTAAAATTTTGGTTTCTTGAAAATCAAATTTATTAGTAAGTATGTTAAACAAGGCTTCTTTCGCCATGTCTTTGGTTGGTCTAATAGGGAGATTTTTTGGGGCAATAATACGTTTCCCTTTGTATGTTCCAGAAATTATTCGCAAAATAAACTTTTTAAAATAAGATGATTTGTATGGTAGTCCTTATTAATTAATATATTTTCATTATCAATAAGGTTGTTGTTGATGTTTTCTTCTTTAGTAAAAAAGTAAACATGCTTGATATAGGTTTCTATATAGTTGTATGTAGCGGTACCTATGTTGATGTCGCCGCCCAAATAGAGTTTAATTTTGGTAGGCTTAATATTTAATTGCTCTAAAGAGAAAAGTAGGTAATAAATAAAATCTTCGGGGGTGTAATAGGAAAAACTATTTGCTAGTATAAGTTTTTTATCACTAAAAATACTTAAATCAAAGTGTGTTGGATATACCTGGATAAAGCCTTGTGTGGTAGTCTCTAAAAGTTGTTGTTGGACTGAATTTACGAGTAAACTCACGCTGTGGGTAAAAGTAAAGCTTCCAAATGTATCAAATAGATAATTATTGATATTAGTTAAAGGGATAAACACATTTTTTGTGGCTAAATAAGGTATATCGTCATAAGTAATATAATCTGTTTCGAGTATTTTGATGTTAAACTTTAAGTATTGACTGAGTTTGTTTTCATCAAAAAAATCATTAGGAACTAACGTGTAAAGTGTATTGGCATAAACAACAATAACTTTACTGAGCTGGTAGGTTTGCTGAAGCTTTTGGACTTCGGGTTGTAGGCTTTCTAAAACCGTAATAGGAGAAGCCGATGAGTTAATTTTTTTATGCTCATAAGCAATAATCTTTTTGCTTTCACCTGCCGTAGCAGTACAAAAAGAAAGTCCATCTTGAGAAATCAAGATGGACAAGATATAGTTGTTATCCTTATGTTTATTTGTCGTTATCGCCATAAACTTTAGGCCAGTTACCACTGGTGTTAACTTCGTTTAAAGAGCCTACTTGTATGTAAGGTCCGTTAACTTCTTCTACCGATACAATTTGCTTTTCTTGCGCAACAAGGTCTTTATCTTGGTCTTTAAGAATTACCTCTTTTGCTACTTTTACCTCAAAAACAGGCATTGCAGTATTGTTCTTTTTTATTTTTCTAGCACCTATTTGGAATTCTTCCTCTTTGTTGGTAGTAGGTACATATTTTAATTCTTTGTAGCGGTTAGTTCCTTTAAATAAGGAATCTTTAACAGAAACAAACCCAATTGTATCAATTACAACATCTCCTTTGTACTTATCTACCCCGTAAGATTTTTTGTACTCCTCGTCTAAATAGGTAGTATCTCTACGTTCAGTAATGGTAAATTTTGCCGTATCTATAAATTTAACAAGCCTATCAAAAGTAGGAGCAAATTCTCCTGTTACTTCTTTATGGGCAAGTTCGGCTTTTCTAATGTCTTTAAGACGCTCGATAACTTTTTTATATCTAGCTTCTTTAACTTTGTTAAACTGGATGGGAGCGTACACGGCATTAAAGGTTAGGTAGCCTAGGAATACAATTACCACCCAAAGAATTAACTGAACAACAAGTTTCATAGTTGAGGTATATTTAGTTTAGATTTATAAGTTTTATGTTATTACGCAAATCTACAATTTTTTTTTATACGTAAAAGTTTACAAGAAAAAAATCATGGTTATATTTGAATTTTTGTAAAGCTTCTACTTTTATATGGATTCACAAGAATTATACCAATTATTACGAGACGATTTTAAATTCTCTCCAACACAGGAGCAAGATCTTGCTTTACAGAAAATTACAAGATTTCTTTTTGATAGAGAAGAAAATACTTTTATTCTTAAAGGATATGCAGGGACAGGAAAAACCACATTAATAGGTTGTTTGGTGAAAAATTTATGGAAAATAAAAGTATCCCCTTCGCTTATGGCACCTACGGGAAGAGCAGCAAAGGTAATGACTAACTATTCGGGGTATCAGGCGCAAACAATACATAGAAAAATTTATTACCCCAAAAAAGCAGGTGTAAAGTTGCAATTTGTTTTGCAACCTAATAAACATAAGAATACCGTATTTATAGTAGATGAAGCTTCGATGATTTCAGATATGTCTAACCAAGGTTCATTGTTTGATAACGGTTCATTGTTAGATGATTTAATGCAGTATGTACAAAGCGGAAAAAATTGCAAGTTGATACTGGTAGGCGATACCGCTCAGCTTCCTCCTGTAAACTTAGACAAAAGCCCTGCGTTAGATGCAGATAATTTAGCGCTGAAATACCAAGAAAACGTCTCTCAAATAGAGTTGAGCGAAGTAGTAAGACAGCAGCAAGAAAGCGGAATTTTATTAAACGCTACACGCCTGAGAGAACAACTTCAAACAGATTTTTACGATGATTTTAAGTTTTCGCCTCATGTAGGGAAAGATTTTGAGCGCTTGATAGATGGACATGAAATAATGAATGCTATTAACGAATCCTATAGCAATTTAGGGCATGAAGAAACCGCTATTATCGTACATTCTAATAAACGAGCAAACCTGTATAATCAACAAATTCGTTCAAGGATTTTATTTAGAGAGGATGAAATTGCTGCAGGTGATTACCTTATGGTGGTTAAAAATAACTATTTTTGGGTAAAGCCAAGTTCCGATGCGGGGTTTATAGCAAATGGAGATATTATAGAAATATTAGAAATTTTTGCCATTAAATCACTGTATGGATTTAGGTTTGCGGAAGTAAAAGTAAAAATGGTAGATTACCCAAAAATGAGGGCTTTCGAAACCGTGGTAATGCTCGATACGCTTTCGGTAAATTCACCAGCTTTACCATACGAGGACGCTAACAAACTTTATGAAGAAGTACAGAAAGATTATGCCGATGAACGTACAAAATATAAGCGTTTTCTTAAAGTGAAAAACAATAAATACTTTAACGCATTACAAGTAAAATTTAGTTATGCAATTACTTGCCATAAATCTCAAGGAGGACAATGGCATACTGTTTTTGTAGAACAACCCTATTTAAAAAACGGAATAACAAAAGAGTATTTACGTTGGTTGTATACCGCTTGTACACGTGCAAAAGAGCAATTGTATTTAATAGGATTTAAAGACGATTTTTTTATAGAAGAATAATACAATGAAGAAAAATAAAATAGTAGCTATGATTCCAGCGCGTTATGAGGCCTCTCGTTTCCCTGGGAAATTGATGGAAGATTTAGAGGGAATGCCTGTAATTTGCCGTACGTATTTTGCTACAAAACAAACTCAACTTTTTGATGAAGTCTATGTGGTAACCGATAGCGATATTATTTATAATGAGATAATAAAACACAAAGGGAAAGCTATAAAAAGTATTCGTGAGCATGAATGTGGGAGCGATAGGATAGCAGAGGCTATTCATACAATAGATGCAGATATTGTGGTAAACGTTCAAGGTGATGAGCCTTTTACATCAAAAAAAATACTAGCACAACTCTTAGCAGTTTTTGAAGATGATGCGATGAAGGCAATAGATTTGGCTTCCATTATGACGCCTATCTCTAGTAAAGAAGAAATAGCAAACCCTAATAATGTAAAAGTAATTGTAGATAATCAGTCTCGAGCTATGTATTTTTCGCGTTCTGTAATTCCGTACCAACGGGCAGATGTTGGACATACTTATTTTAAGCATATAGGTATTTATGCGTTTAGAAAACAAGCCCTTTTAGATTTTGAGCAATTGCCTATGCGAAGCCTAGAAGCTACAGAAAAACTAGAGTGTCTACGATTTTTAGAGTATGGAAAAACCATAAAAATGGTAGAAACACAAGAAAAAGTTATAGGTATAGATACCCCAGAAGATTTGCAAAAAGCTAGAGAGTTTTTGACTTCTTCTGCTAAAAATTAAAACTAATACCTAGACTTATGTTGTTGCGTTCGTGGTTTACACTTGCAGTTTGATTACTGTGTTGGAAGTTGTTGGTGTAATCCCTATCAGAATAATCATAAGAAGCATCTATCCTTATGTTATAAAAAGTATATCCTAAACCAAAGGAGAATCCTTCTAGGTCGCTCATATATAGGTTATTTTTATAAGGACTTTCTTCATAGCGATAACCTCCACGTAAGCTTAATGCTTTTATACGATATTCTGCACCAACTTTATAGGTAGAAACAGCTTTGTAATTATTTTTAATAAAATGGTTTAAGTTGTCAAAGTATATCGGATCATAATTATTAGCGTAGTATTTTATGTTAGCGTAATCTTGATACCCATAGTCAAAGCTAATAATCGCCTTGTTAGAGACAATATAAGCAACACTAGCATTAAGCTTGCTAGGGGTGCGTAAATCGTAGTTAGGGTATAAATTAATAACATCAGGAGCTACTGTATAATATTTATTATTTGAGCTGTCGAAACTTTCTAAAAATTGAGAGGTTTCATCGCTAATGGTATACCAAGTAGGAGAGTGGTAACTTGCTCCCACTCGCAACGAGTTTGTTAATTTTGCAATGGCACCTATTTGTACAGAAAAACCTGTTCCTATTGTATTTTGAAAATTTTCAAAATCTACAGAACTTATATTACTTGCAGGAGATTTAGTTTCCTCATAAGCATAGTTTCTTTTTTCGTAGTTTATAAAGTGGCTATTAAGGTTTAGTCCTAAGTAGATTTTATCTTTAAGTGCCATAGCGGCATTTGCTACCAAAACTCCGTTATAGCCTGTTGCTCTATATTCGTATGCTTTATTGTAAGATGTTCCGTTAAAATTATTTTGATAGGTGGTTGTATTATTGTTGTTGCTTGTTGGGTTGATAATAAAAGTTTCGTAGCCTAAAAAAGCATTTTGCATGGCTCGGTTGCTAAGCCCTCTATAATGTCTATCTCCTAGTTCTATGTATGCATTGGTAAGATTAGAAGAGAGGTTGTTGAAGGTGCTTAATGGGATTCCGTTTGCTTGTGAGGCAAAATAATCTCCAATAGAATAGTTGTTGTTTCCAAAGCCAAATATCTTATTGTTAAGGCTGTTTTTAGTCTCAAAATTTAGAGCTACACTAAATTTATTAATAGTGGATTTTGTATTATAATCATTAAAAACAAAAACAGCACCTGCCTGGGATATAGAAAAAACATTGTTTTTCGTATTGGTATTTACATTACCTATAGAAGCTGAATTTGTATAGGTTTGATTATTTAATGTAAAACTTGCTGTACTACTACTAAAAACAGCAGATCCAGCAGGGTTTACTTTTAGAGCAGATAAATCTCCTCCTAATGCTCCAAAGGCGCCGCTCATGGCAACAAACCTTGGTGTTCCGTATAATTGCTCGTAGGTGTAGTTGAAGCTGTCGTCCATAATTTGGGCATTACTTACAAAAGGTATTGTAAATATGCTTAGTAATAATGGAAGTATATATTTTTTATTCATAATGTTAGTTTATACTGTTATTAACGCCCTCTTCCTCCGCTATAACTACTTGAGGATCTTCCTCTTCCAGTATTAGTGTTGTAGCTTCGTGAGCTAGAACTTCTGGTGGGAGTGCTACTTCTGTTGTAGTTGTTAGATGAACTTCTTCGGTAAGAAGAGTTGTTATTGTTAGAAGAACTACGTCTGTTGGTATTGGTGTTGCTAGAACTTCTTCTGGTGTTAGTAGCAGGTTTAGAGTAATTATTCTGACTTCTTGCAGAAGTGTTATTGTACGAACCTGATCTGTTAGAAGTGTTGTTGCTTCTTTGTGTGGCATTAGAAGAGTTACGTCTATTCGTATTTATAGAGTTTCGGTTACTGCTGTTATTGGAGGAACCTCGAGCATTTATATTTCTAGAGTTTCTTATTGTAGGAGTAGTGGCATTACTTCTTCTGTTAGAATTATTGTTACTTCTTCTTATGTTGTTGTTATTATTCATGTTACTTCTTCCACGATGCGAAGCATTATTGGTGTAGTTGCTACGTCCTCTATAACGGCTATCGGTATAATTACTGCGCCCTCTGTAGCGAGAATTATTTGCGTAGTACGGGTTTGAGTAACCATAGTAATGGTGATAATGATTGTTGTACGGGCGATAATAATAGCTGTTATAAGGGTGGTAATAATAACTGTTATATCCCCAAGGGCGATAATAGCCACCCCAGCCCCAATTAAACCCAATGTACCAACCGCCATAGGGGTTTCCATAATAGCTGTTGTATCCCCAAGAGTTGTAATAGCCGCCACCCCAAGCATTATAAGGGTATCCGTTATTTATATAATTAACGTTAATTGTGGTTGGGTTACTTCCCCAAGAGGCATTAGGTTGGTAATTTCCCTGATCATAAATTAATTGTCCGTTATTGTTACCATTATTATTAGAAGTATAGCTATCTACGTTGGTAAATATTTCGCCATCAGCGCTATATTGGCTTGCTTGAGCAATTTGCTCTCCTTGCTGTGCAAAATAGTTTTCATAATAAGAAGATGAATTTTGTACAGGTACAATCTCACTTCCATTAGAAGAGCCATAGATGCCATCCTCATAATTAGAAATATGATAGGTACTACACGATGTTAGTACAAAAACACTAAAAGCACTAAGTAAAAGTACTTTTTTTGATAAGAGTAGGGATATAAGCGAATTCATAATTTGGGTTTTAATAGTTGTTGGACATATCAAAAATAATTAGTTTTGTCCGAAATAAAAATTCTTAACTTAGAAAATACAATATTTGTGCCAAATAACTGATAATGGGGAAAAAACTTACACCAAGAAACCAAGATTATTCAAAGTGGTATAACGAGCTAGTCGTTCAAGCAGATTTAGCCGAAAACTCCGCAGTACGTGGATGCATGGTTATAAAACCGTATGGATATGCCATTTGGGAAAAAATGCAAGCCAAATTAGATAAAATGTTTAAAGAAACAGGGCATGAAAATGCATATTTTCCGCTTTTTGTACCCAAAAGTTTATTTGAAGCCGAAGAAAAAAACGCAGAAGGTTTTGCTAAAGAATGTGCGGTAGTTACACATTATAGGTTAAAAACCAACCCGGATGATAAAACAAAGCTTATTGTAGATCCTGAAGCTAAATTAGAAGAAGAGCTTATTGTAAGGCCAACTTCTGAAGCTATTATTTGGAATACCTATAAAAACTGGATTCAATCGTATAGAGACTTACCTATACTAATAAACCAATGGGCAAATGTAGTACGTTGGGAAATGCGAACCCGTTTGTTTTTAAGAACAGCCGAGTTTTTATGGCAAGAAGGGCATACAGCACACGAAACAAAAGCCGAAGCCATTGCAGAAGCAGAACAAATGAATAAAATATATGCAGATTTTGCAGAAAATTTTATGGCAATACCTGTAGTGCAAGGTAAAAAAACAGAAAGTGAACGTTTTGCAGGAGCAGAAGATACCTACTGTATAGAGGCGTTAATGCAAGATGGAAAAGCATTGCAAGCAGGTACATCGCACTTTTTGGGGCAAAATTTTGCAAAAGCCTTTGATGTTAAATTTACTTCTAAAGAAGGAAAGCAAGAATATGTATGGGCAACCAGTTGGGGGGTTTCTACTCGATTAATGGGGGCGCTTATAATGACGCATAGCGATGATAAAGGGTTAGTGTTACCACCAAAACTAGCCCCTAATCAAGTGGTTATTGTTCCTATCTATAAAGGAGAAGAACAACTAAACCAAATATCGGAAGTAGCATTAGCGTTAAAAAAGCAATTAGAAGAAGCAGGTATCTCTGTTAAGTTTGATGCTAGAGATACCCATAAACCAGGCTGGAAATTTGCACAATATGAATTACAGGGAGTTCCTGTGCGCATAGCTATTGGCCCTAAAGATTTAGAAAAGGGAACAGTAGAGTTAGCACGCCGAGATACGTTAACCAAAAGCTTTGTAGAGAGAGAGAATGTAGTTGATACAGTTAAGCAGTTAATGGAAGAAATTCAAGAAAATTTATACACTAAAGCTAAAACTTATCGTGACGAGCATATTACAGCCGTAGATAGCTTTGAGGAGTTTAAAGAGGTATTGGACAATAAAGGAGGTTTTATTGCAGCACATTGGGATGGTACACCAGAAACAGAAAACAAAATAAAAGAGCTTACTAAGGCAACTATACGATGTATTCCGTTAAATACTGAAAAAGAAGAGGGTAGCTGTGTGTTTACAGGGAAACCTTCGGCTAAACGAGTGTTATTTGCAAAAGCATATTAAAAAAAATGATTTTTTTTGATGAAAAAGTTTGCAGAATTGAAAATATATCCTATTTTTGCATCCGCATTTAGCAATCAAGGTCCGTTCGTCTAGGGGTTAGGACGCCAGGTTTTCATCCTGGTAACAGGGGTTCGAATCCCCTACGGACTACTACTTAAAATTTCTTCGGAAATTTAATTTTGAAATAATGATAATGGTCCGTTCGTCTAGGGGTTAGGACGCCAGGTTTTCATCCTGGTAACAGGGGTTCGAATCCCCTACGGACTACTTTTTAGTTTAAGGAAAAACGAAATATTAACGAGGTATGGCAAATCATAAGTCGGCATTAAAAAGAATACGCAATAGCGAGGTTAAGCGTTTGAGAAATCGCTACCAGCATAAAACAACGCGTAATGCCATTAAAAAATTAAAATTAGCAGAAAAATCGGAAGCTCAAACAATGATGCCGAATGTTTTTTCTATGATAGATAAATTAGCAAAACGTAATATTATTCATGCTAATAAAGCAGCAAACTTAAAGTCTAAGTTAGCTAAGCATGTAGCTGCTTTGTAAGTAACGTATTAGTGTTCATAATTTTTAAGAGCCTTTTTTATTGTTTAGATAAAAAAGGCTTTTACTTGTTTTAGTGATAATGAAATATTTGTACTTTCTGAGTATAAAAAGAGAAAGCCCGCTTTAAAATTAAAGTGGGCTTTTATGTGTTGCTAGTAATTTTAGTGTTAAAAGGCTAATTCAAACAAATAATACCAACATTTATACTAATAGACTTTGAAAGAATATAAATGTTACAATTCATTTGTTTAATTAGTTTAAAATTAACTTTTTTATGATATCTTCTCCCAGATAATCGTTAAGGTTGTTTATAATTTTTTCTTTACCATAGCTTAATTCTTCCCGTAATACAGAGGAATTTAATTTTATATGAAGCGTGTGGTTTCTCAGCTCTATGCTGTGGGTGTAATTTTTTATAGCCGGACCCATTTGGTTTTCCCAAGCTTCGCGTACATTTATTTTGTCTAAACCTTTATCGAGTTTATTCTTTTCTATAAATTGCTTTAATACTTCTGATAAGCTGCTGTTTTCTGCGTTCCTATTACTCATGAGATAAATAACCGTTAAAGCGTTGATAGGTGTAGGTTAACCCGCGTTTGTTCTTTACAGTGAAACTGTTTTTGTCTAGCTTAAGTAAGCTTTCTTTCCATGTAGCTTGCGGTGTGTTGTAATGTATAAAAATACTGTCGTTTTGGAGGTCTATTTTTAAGTTCTCTCTAGTGCCAGTTTTTGTGTATTTCCCTTCTAAATCGGGTTTTACTTTGGTTCTAAAACCATTTAAATCTTCGTTGATAAAAATATAATCTACACTTTCGTTAAAACTAAATGTTTTTTTCTTTCCGCTTTGGCTCTCCACGGTTTTTATTTCCCAATAGCCTTTTAGTTGCTGTAAATCTTCTTTTGTAGGGCTTTGAGAGCAAGCACTAAATAGGGCGATGCTAATTAAGCTTAGATAAAGTAATTTTTTCACGGGGTATGGTTTAAGGTTTGTATATCGTTATGCTTGCAAATTTATTAAAGAATATTCTTTTGCGCTTGCTTTTATGGCAGCTTCTGTTCTGTCGGGATGCGTATCGCTGATAAAGAGCTGCCCTAAATCGTCCTGACTTACTAATTGGATAATATGGCGAACACGTTGTTCGTCTAACTTGTCAAAAATATCATCTAAAAGTAAAATAGGATTTACGTTGTTTTGTTTTTTTAGAAAATCGTATTGTGCAAGTTTTAGTGCAATTAAAAAACTTTTTTGTTGCCCTTGAGAACCATACTTTTTTATAGGGTGGTTGTTGAGTTTAAAAACCAAGTCATCTTTATGTGTTCCAACAGAGGTGTATTGCAAAGCACGATCTTTATCGAGGTTTTCTTTAAAAAGTTCATTAAGGCTAAGTTGAGAAAGCTGACTTTTGTAGTTTATAGCAACCTTTTCTTGTTTATTGCTAATGCTTTCGTATCGTTGCTCAAAAATAGGGGCGAAAATTTCTAAAAAAGCTTTTCTCTTTTCAAAAATAACTTTTCCAAATTCTTCTAGTTGTTCGTTATAAACCTCTAGATTAGTTTGGTTAAAGCTACGGTTGGCAGCAAAAAATTTTAATAAGGAATTTCGTTGGCTTAAAGTTTTATTGTAGCGTATAAGGTTTTGTAGGTAAACCGTATCGCTTTGCGAAATGATACTGTCTATAAATTTACGACGCATTTCGCTACCTTCTATAATTAAATCTCTATCGGCAGGCGAAATAATAACAAGAGGAATTAAGCCAATATGTTCACTGAATTTTTCATAGGCTTTCCCATTTCGTTTAATAATTTTTTTTTGTCCTTTTTTAGCACTTACTACAATTTTTTCATCTCGGTTGTGTTTTACAAAATGCCCTTCAATAACAAAAAAATCGGCATAGTGGTTAATGTTTTGCGAAGTAATGGGGTTAAAGTAACTTTTCCCATAAGCTAAATGGTAAATACTATCCAATACATTGGTTTTGCCTATTCCGTTAGGGCCTACAAAACAATTTATCTTTTTATTTAGATAAAAATCTTGCTGTTCGAAATTTTTATAATGAAGTAAAGAGAGTTTGTCTAGGTACATAAATCTGGTCTTAACTCAGTGTCTTAAAAAAAACGTAAAATAACAAATATTTTATCTTTTAAATATGAATAAAAATTATATTTTTGCCAACCAATGAAGATTTACTTATGGCGACGTACAAAAAAAGAGGTTATAAACCCAAAGCAAAAAAAGAGAAAGAACAAATTCCTGGAGAGGAAGAAGTTTATGTAGAAGGTGAATCTACCACCGAAGAAGTTTTTGATACCTTAGATCAAGGCGCAAACCGCACCGAAGAGTGGGTGTCTAAAAATCAAAAACCTATTTTTATAGGTATAGGTGTAGTGGTAGTTGCCGTTTTAGCATATATAGGTTTTGATAAGTTTATACAACAACCTAAAGAAATAGAGGCAGCAAACGAAATGGGACAAGCTCAAATATATTTTGAGAATGCACAAAATGCAACTTCAGCTACTCAGGATTCTTTATATAACATGGCATTAAATGGTGGTGCTGGTAAATTTGGTTTTCTAGACATTACCGAAGCTTATAGCGGGACAAATGCAGCTAACTTAGCTCATTATTATGCAGGAATGTCACTTCTGAAAACAGGAAAGTATAAAGAAGCTATCAGCCAATTAGAAAGCTTTAAAAGTGAAGACCAAATCTTATCGGTATTAGCTAAAGGAGCAATAGGAGATGCTTTTATGCAGTTAGAGCAACCTAAAGAAGCCTTAAGTTATTACGAGAAAGCTGCCGCAATGCAAGCTAACGGATTTACCGCTCCAAAATATTTGCTTAAATCTGCAATTGCAGCCATTCAACTTAACGAAGGTGGTACAGCTGTAAAGCATTTAGAAAAAATAAAAGAAGCTTACCCTAATGCAACTGAAGCAGAAAAAGTACCTGCATATTTAGGTCAAGCTAAAGCAATGCAATAACATGGCAACAGTAGGAAATAATTTATCACAATACGATAAAACAACAATCCCAAATGCGAAAAATTTTCGGTTTGGGATTGTTGTTTCTGAATGGAACGAAGCTATTACTGAAAACCTTTTTCAAGGCGCTTTTGAGGCACTTTTGGAAAATGGAACGCTAAAGGATAACATTGTTAGATGGAATGTGCCAGGAAGTTTTGAACTTATTTATGGCGCCAAGACCATGCAGAAAAGCTACCCAATGCTAGACGCTGTAATCGTAATTGGAAATGTGATTAGAGGAGAAACGCAACATTTTGATTTTGTTTGCGAAGGCGTAACACAAGGCATTAAAGATTTGAACATTCAAAGCGATATTCCGGTAATATTTTGTGTACTTACCGATAATAATAAACAACAATCTATAGACCGCTCTGGAGGTAAACATGGTAATAAAGGGACAGAGGCTGCTATAGCGGCTATAAAAATGGCGCAATTAAAAAAAGAAGCCAAATTCTATTCGGCCGAATAATCTTCTAGCTTAAAATTTCACATTAATTTTAGTTTATTATTGCTCTAGCAATACGTATTGGTATTATTATTGAAATAAATTTAACGGCTTCCTTTTTTTAGACTGGAGCAATTTCTGTAAATTTGAATTTCATAAAAAGATGGCTATGCTAAAGCTTAATATGTTTAAACGTCGCGATAATAATCGTTACAACTATACCCCACGTTATTATAAAGGTAAAGACTTGGGGAATCCGTACGATTTTGATTCTAAATTTGCAAAATATCGCGAAGCAACTAACGCTGTCGATTTTGGTTCGCAATGGGCAAAAGCACGTAAAGAAAGCCGTACACGGTCTAATAGAAATTTTAGCGGTAGGGTATTAGTAATAGCAGCTATTCTAATCTTTATCTTTTTGTGGTTAATAGATTTCGATTTATCCATATTTTTCTAAGTATTTTTCATGAGTGACATCATTCAGTTATTACCCGATCATGTGGCAAACCAAATTGCTGCAGGAGAAGTTGTACAACGCCCCGCATCGGTGGTAAAAGAGTTGTTAGAAAATGCAATAGATGCTGGAGCTACTCAGGTTAATCTACTCATAAAAGATGCAGGAAAAACATTAATCCAAGTAGCCGATAATGGTTCTGGAATGAGTACTACCGATGCCCGTTTATGCTTTGAACGGCATGCAACTTCTAAAATAAAACAAGCAGAAGATTTATTTAACCTAAACACTAAAGGGTTTCGAGGGGAAGCTTTAGCATCTATTGCCGCAATTGCACATGTAGATTTAAAAACAAAACCCGAAACTGCAGAAGTAGGAACGCATATAAAAATTCATGGAAGCGAACTTATTACACAGGAGGTTTGTGTAACTCCAACAGGAACTATTATAAGTGTTAAAAACTTATTTTATAACATTCCTGCTAGGCGTAATTTTTTAAAATCTAATAATGTTGAAATTCGGCATATTATCGATGAATTTCAACGTGTAGCTTTGGCTCATCCGCAAATAGGTTTTTCATTACATCATAACGGAAATGAGCTATTTCAATTATCTTCTTCTAGTTATCGGCAACGAATAGTAGCTGTTTTTGGTGGGAAAACTAACGAAAAACTAGTTCCGGTAGAAGAGGATACAGAATTGGTTAAACTTAGTGGTTTTGTAGGTAAACCAGAGTTTGCTAAGAAAAGTAGAGGAGAGCAGTTTTTTTTTGTAAACCATCGGTTTATTAAAAGTCCGTACCTTAATCATGCAGTACAAGCCGCCTATGAAGGTTTGCTGAAAGACAAAACACATCCTAGCTATTTTCTATATTTAGAAATTGATGCTAGCCGAATAGACATTAATATTCACCCTACAAAAACCGAAATAAAATTTGATGACGAGCATGCTCTTTATGCCATTTTACGCAGTGCAATAAAACATAGTTTAGGGCAATTTAGTGTGGCTCCTGTTTTAGATTTTGATAAAGATCCTACTTTAGAAACACCTTATTCGTTTAAAGAAAAACAGGTTTCTCAGCCTGCTATAGAGGTTGATAGAAATTTTAACCCCTTTGAAGCGGAAACAAAACAACATGTAAAAAGCGGAAGGGGAAATGCTTCAAGCATTCCAAATTCATTTAAAAAAAACAGTCAAACTTGGGAGGCTTTATATACCGGTATTTCAGATGAGAATGAGGTACCAACAATAGAGCTGGAAAGCGAGGAGGTAACAGGAAGCTTGTTTACAGAGGAAACTTTGGCGGTAAAGGAACACCTCGATATATTTCAATTGCATAAGAAATATATTATAAGTTCTACCAAAACAGGTTTATTGATTATCGATCAATACCGAGCGCATACTCGTATTTTATATGAACAATTACTTATTAATATTACGCAAGCTCCTGCGCTAAGTCAGCAGTTGTTATTTCCGTTAAATTTATCATTTTCAGCACAAGAAGTAGAGGTGCTAAGTGCCTTAAAAGATTCGTTAGAGCAAATAGGACTTATTTTTTCTTTATTAGAAAAGGATAATATCGAAATAGTCGGAATACCTACGTTAATATCGGAAAGTGAAACCCAAATTTTATTAGAACAATTATTAGCTGATTTTTCTTTAGAAATACCAGAAAGCGGCTTTACACAAACCGATGTTTTAGCAAAATCATTAGCTAAAAGTATGGCAGTACGAGCAGGAACGGTGTTAAATATAGAAGAGCAACAACATTTGGTAAACCAATTATTTGCGTGTAAAGAACCGCAAGTGAATCCGTTTGGAAAGAAGATTTATAGCATGTTAACATCCACAGATTTGGATAAAAAATTTATGTAATGGGCAGAATTACAGATACCGTAAAAGCTTTATTGATTATCAATATACTTTTCTTTTTAGGAAGTCAATATATAGGCGATTATGCCGTAAAATTATTTGCACTTTGGTTTCCCGAAAACCCAAATTTTCAGTTGTGGCAAATATTTACACACATGTTTATGCATGCCGATTTAGGGCATATTCTTTTTAATATGTTTGCCTTGTATATGTTTGGAAGCGTACTCGAACAAAGTTTGGGAAGAGAACGGTTTTTGTTTATATATTTTTCGGCAGGTTTAGGAGCCGCAGGCTTACAAATTCTATTTAGCTATTTTAATTTTAATGAGGCGTATGAGGTATATCTTGCTGCAGGAGCAACTCCAGCAGATATTCAGGAGCTTCTATTAAAATCGGCACAAACCAATAATTATTATTTTTTAAATAATGTAGCAAAAGAGTATACCATGTCGCTTACACATACCTATATAATCCCTATGTTAGGAGCTTCGGGAGCAATTTTTGGTGTGTTGGCTGCTTTTGCAATACTTTATCCTAATTTGCCTTTGTACATTATGTTTATTCCTATCCCTATAAAAGCAAAATACTTAATAGGCGGGTACTTTGCCCTTAATGTGTTTTCGGCAGTAACAGGAATTACTGTTTTAGGGCCTTCAAATACTGCGTATTGGGCACATATTGGTGGTGCTATTATAGGTTTTATAGTGATGTGGTATTGGAAGAAAAATCAATTTAATCAAAATCGCTGGAATTAATGCATTGGCAAGATAAACTTCGGTATTGGCTAACTACAAATGGTGTAGTGGCGAAACTTATTGCCGTGAATGTTTTGGTATTTATACTGATTTATTTACTAAAAACCTTGAGTTTTTTCATGCAATGGCCAGAAGATTCTTGGTTGTCATGGCTTGTTTTTCCTAAAGAAATTAGCGTATACCTTAGCAGGCCTTGGACGATTATTAGCTATGCTTTTTTACATGCCGATTTTTGGCACCTGCTTTCTAACATGATTATTTTGTATTTCTCGGGACAACTTTTTCTAACATTTTATTCAGAAAAACGTTTGTTGAGCTATTACTTTTTAGGAGCAATATTAGGCGCGCTGGTTTATATGTTAAGCTTTAATTTTTTTCCTGTTTTTGCTAGTATAGAAAAATCGTATTTGCTAGGAGCCTCTGCTGGGGTAATGGCCATTTTAATAGGTGTGGCTACACAAGCACCAAATATGCAAGTGCGTTTGTTTTTGTTGGGGAATATAAAATTATGGCATATTGCTGTTTTTTTTGTAGCATTAGATATCTTACAGCTATCTATGAGCAATACAGGTGGGCGCTTGGCTCATTTAGGAGGTGCATTTTTAGGCTTTTTATATACCAAACAACTGCAACAGGGAAGAAATATAGGGGCTTGGTTTGAACAGCTGGTAACGTTTATATCAAGCGGTTTTAAATTTCCTTCTTCCAAAAAAGCACCTTTTAAAAAAGTATATAAAAATAAAGCAAAAACAAAGAAAGAGGTTTACGAAACAGCAGCGCAAAAACAAGCCAGGATAGATCATATTTTAGATAAAATTAGTAAGAGCGGTTACGATAGTTTAAGTAAAGAAGAAAAAGATTACCTTTTTGATAAAGGCGAGAATAAATAAAATTTTATTTTTAAGAAGAATAACCTTATTATTACGGAATGAAAGAATTAGGTTGTTTTCATAAACTGTTATTTTTAGTAAACTCATTCATAGCATCAACGCTTTTGTTGGCCTATTTTTTACCCTATATACCTCCTAAAACATTTCCTTTTATATCTATTCTTAGTTTAGGAGTTCCGGTATTAATGCTAGCAAATCTGTTGTTTTGTGTGTATTGGGTGGTGTTGCTAAAAAAGCAATTTCTCTTATCTTTTATTGTTTTGTTGTTTGGTATAAACCATATTTGGTCTGCCGTGCGTTTTTCTAAAGCAGATACATCACATGCTACAGACGATATAGGGGTGATGAGTTATAATGTAAGGCAATTTAATCGGTATGACTGGATTTCAGGCAAAAACATTCCTGTAGAAATAACTTCTTTTATAAAAAAAGAAAAACCAAGTATTTTAAGTTTACAAGAATATTATCGAGATAAACGTGTAGATTTAAGCGATTATAATTACTCATACATACAATATAAAGGAGAAAAAGCCAAAGCTGGGCATGCTATTTATAGCAAGTTTCCTATTGTGGGGAAAGGTTCTTTAGATTTTAAAGACACATACAATAATGCCATTTATACCGATTTACTTATAAATAAGGATACTGTAAGGGTTTATAATATCCATTTGGAGAGCTTAAAAATAAACCCGAAAGTTGAGCAGTTTAAGGATAACAAACTAAGAGATGAATTTATAAGTCGCGTAGGACATTCTTTTAAACAACAACAAATACAGGTAGAAGAAATTTTAGCAAGTATAGAAAAATCGCCTTACCCTTGTGTGCTTACAGGCGATTTAAATAATAGTGTGTTCTCTTATGTTTACAGGCGTTTATCCGACAATTTTGTAGATGCTTTTAAAGAAGCGGGTACAGGTTTAGGAAGAACCTATGTGTTTGACTTTATAAGCTTAAGAATAGATGTAGTGATGGTAGATCCTCGATTTACCATCACGGGATTTATTACTTATAATGAGAAACTGTCAGACCATTATCCCATTATGGCTTATATTAATATCCTATAATTTTTTACTAGGAGAACTCTAGTAATTGGCTTTCTAGGTAAGTTAAGGCATTAGGACCCTCGTTAAAAAGTAAATCTAAAGCAGAAAGATTGCTTAAAAAACCATACTTGTCGTTAAAAACTTGTTCGTAGGTAGAGAAATTAAATTTTGGTTCTTTTTTAGCATTTACTAGCGTTCGTACATCCAAAATTTTAGTGTGATCTATTTCTTCTGGAAGCTGATAGCTGGTTGTTTGCTGACTAAAGTCTAAATCTAATTGTAAGCACTCGCTTAATGCTTTTAAACATTCAAAATTAAAATCTAATAAAAAATCGAAGGGTTTTTCGTATAAGTAAATAAACTCATCCTCATAATATTCAAAAAAAGGAGAAGTACGATAAGCTGTTTCTAACGAGCGCCAATGGTTAAGCTGCCATTTAAAACTGTCTTCTATCTTTATGTCTTTATATTTTTGCTTTCCTGCATTCGATTTGTTGTGTTTTACAGGAATGTTAAGCAATAGCCTGCCATTTGCACCATAAATATATTGGCGGCTTCTATAGGTTTGTTTTTGGTAATTGTCGTTTACTTCAAAACAAACCTTTTCTGCTTGGCTAAGGGCTACAAATTGAGCTATCGAACCAAAATAAGTAGGATGAACAAGCGTTTTTTTCATTCTTTTTTTAAGCTTTCTTTTTCTTTCTTATAATATAACGGATACCGAAAAACCCTATAATGGCAATTAATACATAGTAAAAATACGAAACAGGTTTACCTTCTCCGCCAACCGTTGTAAATAAGCGTTCCCAGCGTATTTTATCCATTCCGCTAGCATTCGCATCCCAACTCATCCAAATAAGCACGGGCTTACCTACAATATGGTTTTCTGGCACATAGCCCCAATAACGACTATCCTCACTGTTATGACGGTTATCTCCCATCATAAAATAATAGTTTTGTTTAAAAGTGTAGGAGGTAATAGGTTCTCCGTTTAATAAAACTTGATTCCCCTTTATGCTAAGTTTCCTGTCAATCCCCATTTCGTCACCTTCATAAACTTCAATAATTCTTTTATAATATGAGTAAGAATCTAGGGTTATGTTTACCGTTTTTCCTTTTTCAGGAATATAGATGTTACCAAAGTTATCTCCATTCCAATTATGGCGGTTATCATTAGGGAAAATACGGGCGTCTTTCTCGCCTTTAGGTTGAATAAAACGGGTGATACTCCCTACATTAGGGTGGTTTTTAAATAGGTTTAAAGACTCATCAGAAATCGATTTAAAATAATATAAACGCTTATTTCTATCGTACCAACCTACAGGGTCGGTAATGTTGTAACGTTTTGCTAGCGCCCTAAGGTCAAAGCCTTGTCCTTTTCCTTCTACAATATAAGAATATTGTGGTTTTGCTCTTTCGGGCAATACTAAAGGTTTGTTGTTGATATGAATTTTACCATCGATAATTTTTAAAGAATCTCCAGGAACTCCAACAGCTCGTTTTACATAATTTGATTTTTTATCGATAGGTTTTTTATAATGTTTCCCAGAGGTGTCAAAAAACATTCTAACGGTATCTACAGGCCAGTTAAACACAACAATATCATTGCGTTTTACTTCTTGAAAACCAGGAAGTCTAAAATAAGGAATTTGTGGCCAGTTGGTATAAGATTTTACTCCAGCTACAGGAATGGTATCATGCACCATAGGAAAAGCAACAGCGGTTTGCGGAGCTCTTGCCCCGTAATGAAATTTACTTACGAATAGAAAATCACCTATTAAAAGTGTTTTTTCTAACGATGAAGTTGGTATGGTGAATGGTTGAATAAAATAGGTGTGTACAATGGTTGCCACTACTACTGCAAAAAGAATAGAACTTACCCATTCGCCAACTTCAGATTTAGGTTTTAAACTACGCTCGCTTATATAGTTGGCATCGGTAGCATAATTTACATAATAGATGTATAAACCTAAGCTTAAAATAGTTAGCCAAGTATCTGCAGTGCTGTTTTTTCCGAAACTTCTAATGGTTTCTACCCAAATTACAGGAAACATAATAAGGTTGATAATAGGAATAAACAGTAAAATAACCCACCATTTTGGGCGATTAATAATTTTCATTAAGATTACAGCATTATAAACAGGTATAAGTGCTTCCCAGGCTTGTCTGCCTGCTTTTTTATATAATTTCCAAGTTCCTAAAAAGTGTATTCCTTGTATTGCAAGAAAAAATATAAACCATTGTAAGAATGTCATAATATTTTATTTTAACTATTGGTTAGTTTTATGTGTAAAATGTTACAATTTATCTATTTGTAAAACATCACGCATGCTAAAAATTCCTTTTTTGTTGTAGGTGTATTCTGCCGCAACTACCGCTCCTAGTGCAAAACCTTCTCTGGAGTGAGCGGTGTGCTTTATTTCAATTTCGTCGATGTTAGAGGTGTATTTAACATGGTGTGTACCTGGTACATCTGGAATTCTTTTTGCAATAATAGGAATGTTTGTATTTTGCACAGCGTTTTTTTCTTCTAGCTTCCATTGGTCATAGCTTTGGTGGTTATTTATAATTCCCTCAGCAAGGCTTATTGCAGTTCCGCTAGGTTTATCGAGTTTTTTTGTGTGATGAATTTCTTCTATAGAAACGTTGTAATTATCAAAAGCTTGCATGAAATGAGCTAATTTTTGATTAAGCTCAAAAAACAAGTTTACGCCTAAGCTAAAATTAGAGGCGTATAAAAAACTGCCTTGATTTTTTGCGCAGATTTTTTCTGCTTCAGCATAATTTTCTAACCATCCTGTTGTGCCAGAAATTACAGGAATATTATGTTCTAAGCAGCATTTTATGTTTTCAAAAGCGGCAGTCGGAATGCTAAAATCTATAGCGATGTCAGCTTTTTTTAGTTCGGTAAGTTCAGGTGTATCAGAAGTTTTGTAAACGATGGTATGTGAACGAGAAATAGCTATTTTCTCGATGGCTTTCCCCATTCTTCCATAACCCAAAAGTGCAATATTTAGCTTTTGCATAACTTTAAAAATTAAAATTTAAGCTAAGTCCGTAATTAGCTTTGCCCGAATATTCATTCACATCAAAACTAGGATGTATAGACAGGTCTTTATTAACATTAAATTGTTGTAAGTGAGCATCTACGTTGGCATCTATAATGTTAAGCACATAGATGCCTAGAGTTACTAAGATAGAAATTTCTTTATTCCTTCTAAATTGTTTTTGAGCATTAATAAGCCCTTCGGTAGAAATTCTACCATAAAATTCGTCGTCGGTATGTCCTGCTAACCTACGTTTGTAAGCATCGCGATAGCGTGTATATTCGTTTTGATTATCAACAATAAAATAAGTGCTAACGCCAAGTGCTGCGTAAACAATGGGTATTTTCCAATAGCGTTTGTTATAGGCTTGCCCCAAACCAGGTAAAACGGCCGAATAAAATGCTGCTTTTGCAGGGGCTAATGGGTTGTATTCTGTATAGTTTTTAGGCAGGCTATCTACTTTTGCAATTTGCGCTGTGCGTAAAGTCAAATCGGTTTGTTGTGCCGAACTTATAAAAGGAAAACAAAATACGATAAAAAAACACAATAGAAACTTATGCATCGTTGCCTTGAATTAGCTTTTGAATACGTTGAAAATCTTCTTCAGAGGTGAACGGAATTATTAATTTTCCTTTTCCGTTTTTACTGAGTTTTACATCTACTTTTCTACCTAGGTAATCAGAGAAGTCTTCTTTTGCTGTCGTGTAAACTTTAGAGAGGTTAACTTTAGCAGGTGTTTTTTTACCTGAAGGGTTTTTATTTTCTCGAACGAGGTTTTCGGTATCTCTAACCGAAAGATTATGGGTGATTATTTTTTGATAGATTTCTAATTGCGTGTCTGTATCATCAATATTGATTAACGCACGCCCATGTCCCATGCTTAGGAAGCCATCACGCATTCCTGTTTGGATAATAGGGTCTAATTTCAACAACCTTAGGTAGTTAGCTATGGTCGATCTGTTTTTGCCAACACGCTCGCTAAGTTGTTCTTGTGTAAGGTCTATTTCATCAATTAGACGTTGGTAAGAAAGGGCAATTTCTATAGGGTCTAGGTCTTGGCGTTGTATATTTTCTACCAATGCCATTTCTAACGATTCTTGGTCGTTAGCAATTCTAATGTAAGCCGGAATTGTTTTTAGGCCTATAAGTTTAGAAGCCCTAAACCTGCGTTCTCCAGAAACAAGTTGATATTTATCGAAGCTTAGTTTTCTTACGGTTATGGGTTGTATAACGCCTAATTCTTTAATAGAAGAGGCAAGTTCGCTTAAAGCAGTTTCATTAAAGCTAGTTCTGGGCTGAAAAGGGTTTACCTCGATACTCTCTAATTCTAACTCTACAATATTTCCTACTACTTTATCGGCATTTTTATCTTGTGCCGATCGTATATCATTTTCGGGATCTTTTAATAATGCCGATAATCCTCTTCCTAAAGCTTGTTTTTTAGTTGCTTTCGCCATAATGCTTACTTATTTTTCTTAATCACTTCTTCTGCTAAGCTTAAATAATTGTTTGCTCCTTTGCTCGAAGCATCATAATTAATAATACTTTCGCCATAACTTGGTGCTTCACTTAAACGTACGTTTCGTTGGATGATTGTATCAAAAACCATTTCGTCAAAGTGTTTTTTAACCTCTTCAACTACTTGGTTTGATAGGCGTAAACGCGCATCGTACATGGTAAGTAAAAGCCCTTCGATATCTAATGCATTATTGTGTATTTTTTGTACACTTTTAATGGTGTTTAATAGTTTTCCTAAACCTTCTAACGCAAAATATTCACATTGAATTGGAATAATAACAGAATCTGATGCAGTAAGTGCATTAAGCGTAAGTAAGCCTAGAGAAGGGGCACAATCTATTATAATAAAATCGTACTGTTCTCGTAAAGGCTCTATTGCTTTTTTTAGCATTAATTCACGTTGCTCTTGATCCACCAATTCTATTTCTATCGCTACAAGGTCTATATGAGCGGGAATGAGATCAACGTTTGGCGACTCGGTAGTTACCACAGCTTCCTTAGCAGCGTGTGTATGCTCTAATAATTGGTATGTACCAATGGCTACACTTTCTACATCTATCCCTAAACCAGATGTAGCATTAGCTTGCGGATCGGCATCTATTAGAAGTATTTTTTTTTCTAAAACACCTAAAGCAGCCGCAAGATTTACGGCGGTGGTGGTTTTGCCAACTCCACCTTTCTGGTTTGCAATCGCAATTATTTTACCCATTAATTGAACAAGTTTGTTTTGAAAAGTAAAAGTACAATTTATTACGGCAATAGGAAATCTATTTTATTAACAACTTTTTGCTTCTTTTTTTTTAAGAAAACTTTAATTCCTAAAAATAAGCGAGCTAGACTTTAGAGAAACTGTTTTTAGTTGACTAAAGTATTTTACAAAAATAATTATATTTAATATAAGAATAATTTTTTCAAGAAAACTGTTGGTGTAGCCTCACTGAATTCCGTGATTTTTAGAAATGAACCCTATTGGGGAATATATTTTAGGTAAAGCTAAGTACTTTTATTTCTGATAAAAACAGCATATAAAATGGAGAATACAAACAGTTTGCCAAAACTTATAGAGAAAATATTACGTTCTAAAGGCGCTAATGATGAACAAATATCAATGCTAGTAGAAGCCGGGATACAATCAAAAGCAGATTTTGAAACTATTGGAGATACACAAACCCTAATCGATGTAACCGAAATGGATGAAGCTATTGCTGAATCTATTATGCAATGGGCTGTAGGAAAACCAGCACAACAAGTTACCGTACCAGAAGAAACTACAACAAATAGAGAACCTATTGTAGTAGAAAGTGCCGATGTGGTAAAATGTATTCATTGCGATACCAAGCAACCAAAAGATTATAAAACGGGCGATTTGTGTATTTCATGTGGCATGCAAGCAGAGCCTGTACTTTCTTGTCATTGGTGTTATAGTACAGGGCCTGGTAAATTTTGCCGTTCGTGTGGGGCAGAGTTTGTAGCTTCGGCAGATTATGAAGTAGCGCTTTACCTAAAGCAGGAAGGGGAATCTAAAAATGCCATTCCGGGGTTAATCAAAGAAATGTCGGCTAACGATAAAGAGAACGTTTGGGCTCGAATTAGAAAGAACGCCTAACCTAATTTACTAACCTAGAAAATATTTATGGCAACAATTATTCATTGTGACTCATGTTCTTGTCAGCAACCCAAGGACTATGAGGTAGGAGATTTATGTGTAGAATGCGGAGGAAGTGTAAGGGTAGACGTGCGTTGTGGTTGGTGTACAGAATTAACCCCAGCAACCGGAAATTTTTGTAAACATTGCGGAAGCAAGTCTATCGAGGAACAATATTTTGGTGCGGCACGAATTTTAAAAAGTTTAGGCTTTAGTCAGGAGGAAATTCCGTTAAAAATAGCAGCGCTTCCAGAAGCTAAACTTCAGCAATATCAAGATGAGTTTTACAGGCATTACCGCGTAATACAGTATGCTAAAGACCAGTTGTTAAGTTTGTCCTCGACACTTTATATGCCAATTGGTCAAGCTATAATGCTTGTGGAGAAAGAGTTGTTACCTAAAATTCCGTTCAAGGATTCAGAACTGGCAAATTATGAGCAGCTTATAAAACGTCCCATAAATTTAACTACTTGCTTAGAGGTTTCAGAAAGCCTACATCCTATAATTCCGTTTTTAGCAGAAGTAGTAAAAATGAAGGAAATTCCTTTTGCTTCTTCACATCACCTTGATATTAGAATGCATTGGGCTAATCAGCTTAGGGTGTCCGATTTTCCTATTGTTCAAACAGAAGTGCTTTTATGTTTGGCGCACCCTAATACCTATCATCAAAATTTAGATTGGACAGAAACTTTTGAGTTGATAGAGAAGCTACTCATGGGAAAGGATGTAGTAGATTATTATACTAATTTATTATCGGCAGCAAATACAATTCCGCATTTGCAGCCTTATGTAGCTCATGTATTATACCGTTTGCGTTTGCATTTTACTAAAGAAAATGAGCAGGAAACCAAACGTTTACATGAAGTTGTAAACGCACAAGGAATGCATCGCGATAAAGCATTTGCTTTGGCTAATGCAATGTTGCTAGGGCAGGAGGCGATTATTTCTCAGATTTCTACCCAAAAAATACCAGAAGCTTATATTGCTTATTATCATTTGTTATATTTTGTAGAGCCTGCTATTGCCAAGCGTAGTTTAACACGTGCTACTTTATCGGTATTTCAGCTAAACGCTTTGTTAGATTTTACAGAAACTTACGATGAGCAATATGTGCACGAGAATAATGGAGAATTGCCAGAATATGAAGAAGCAGTTCATTTAGGAGCAGCACTTTTATTAGAAAAATTTCAGAGTAATTTTATTTACGATAAGCCTATAAATAAAATTCCAGAAGCAGATTGGTTGCGTTATGCACGTTTTATAGGAAGGTTTAGTGAAACTCAAAAGCATGAAGACTATCAGCCTTTTATAGATGCTTTAATACAGCTAGAGAAACAAAGTGTTTTGAATGTGCTTCTTACTCATCAACCAAACGGATTAAAGTTTAATGATGCTTTAGAACAACAACTTTACAAGTTCACTAACGAGTTTGATAATACTGATACAGGTTTTGCAAAAATAGCCAGTTGGGAACCCATGATTCAGCAAGAATATTGGCCAAGCTTAAAAACGGTTTTAAAAATTATCGAGTTTTTAAAAGCAAACTATACTTCTTTTTCGGGAGGTACGTTGCAAGAAACACAAAAGCAGGCCGTACAGGAAGCACTATTAAAGCTGATAAATAGCCCCCAGAAAAGCGCTATGTATGTGTCTCGATTTTTGGTTTCCTTATCGTTAGAAAATAGTGGGAAAGAAGAAACGTGGCTCTCTAACCAGGCATTAAAAAATAGGATTTTTTCTAATAGTTATAATGTAGGTGATAATTTTAGTGATACCGCTAAAAGCAGAACTTTTGCAGCCGATGATGAGTTTATAAAACATTTTTTTGGAGGCGATTGGTATTTGTTTATTCAGAAGCTTCATCAAGCATTATCGGTAGCTCAGGGTTATGGTACTACATCATACGATTTGATAGCGTTATGGATAGACCGCTCACCAACCTATTTAGCACAACAGTACCAAGAAAATCCAGCTTGGGCTTCGGAGACATTAACTATTTTACTAGAAAGTATTATTGTTTTAAAACAAGGAGAAGAGCTATTAGGCTTGCAAACAGAAGAAGGAAATTATCCTTTATTAGAAGTATTAGCCACAAAAGAATGGGGATATCAAGAGGCTTATTTATTTACACAACGCCCACCTAATTTGCCTGTTTCTATTACCTATAAATTGTATAAATCGCTTACCAGATGGCTCTCTGTAGATGTAGTAGAAAAACTAAATACCGAACTTTATAAAGAATTTTTAACCGATAGTTTACAATTTAGCACCTCTGCTTACTTGCCAGATTGCATGTTGCCACTTTGGTTTGAATACGGAAACACCTTAAGGTATAAAGAATATGTAACCCAAGCTTTTCAGAAAATATTTAATGTATTATTAGCCGATATTAATGCCCGAAAATTACCAGTGGTTTTAACCGCTAATGGAGTTAAACAATTATCAGGAATAGAGGTTTTAAACAGTGTTTTTCCAGATACGCTTTCTTGCTTAAACTGGTTGGCAGATACCGCAGAAATCCAAACAATTACCGAGCCTTTAAATAAGTTTATGATTTTTGTTTTACACGATATGGGCAAGGATATACTTCCTTATGTAAAAACAGCAGAACATACAACAACATACAGTGCATTCTCGGAAGAGCAATTTTTAGCTAGAAATCAACAAATTATTTTTGATTTTATAGAAAAAATGATGTTTACCGCAAAAGAGCTGTCTGGTGGTGAACAAGAAATTTATTTACGCCTGTTGCTCGATATAACTGTAGCTTGCCATAACGATAATCATGCAGTAGATGTGTTAAGCATCCTTTCCAATATGGGCGATTTATACGATGAAACCAACGAGCGGTACGAAGCTCTACTCTCGGTAACCCTTCCTGAAAAAGAAACCTATTGTTGGAGTGATTTCCATATTGCTTATTCTTGTATAGAAGATTACTACTATAGTTTTCGACAAAAAGAACGTTGGGTGGGCGATTTCCTAATTAGTTTCACACCTAAAGTAATCGAGTTTTTTAATTCTACCGATAGTTACCCAAAGCAGCTAACATTTGCCATTAATAAGCTTGTAGAAACACTAACAAAAGAAAACGATTTTGATGATGTTCCCTATGAACTGAAAGCTACCTTTAGAACAATTACCAGCCATCTAAAAGATATTTTAACAAAGGTAAATCCAGAACAATTTGATAAAGAGGAAATCGCTATACTCTATAAGGATATTCAAGACAAATATGAGCAAGGTGCCTCTTTCGGTTTTGTATCTATTCGTTCGGCGGTAGAGGAAATTTTCCTGTATCATTTTCCAGAGATAGATGAAGAAGATGACGAGTTAGACGAAGAATACCAAACTGTAGAAGCTTATGAGGAAAATCAGACCACAGCAGAAATTCCTACAGGAAATGTATTAAGTGCTGAAGAAATAACAGGCCTGTTAACCAGTTTTAGAGTAGATGAAGACTACATTAAGCTTATACAGAATCACTTAGAAGATTATAAAACTACGCAGCTAGACAACCCGATGTTGCTTTCTCCACTTACGATGAGAATGGAAGAGGTAAAAGCTTGGTTAACAAGTAACCCTGTAGCATCGATGGATTTTTATCAGAAACTTTATATGCTTGTTTTAGACCCAGAAACGGCTCCAGATGCTAAATTCCCCTCTCTAGGCGCAATGGCACGGATGGTATTTGTTCAATTAACGCAAGATACCGTTTATGCTGCAGCATACGCTTCGGGTATACAAGGAATGCTAAGTAGCGGAATTTATTCAGAAATATTTACAGCTGTATTAAACGATACAGTTAATCAATTAAACAACTAACCTATGGATTTTGAATCAATTACAGAACAAGATAGATTGAATTTTTCTGCGCTGTTGTTGCTGTCGTATTTTCCTGAAGCAAAATTAGATAGCGTTTTTGGTCTAGACTCAGAAAATGAAGAGCAGCGATATAAAGTAGAAAAACTCTTAAAACTATATAACATAGGATCGAGTAGCGAACTTAGAATTATTGTGCATAATTACCAAGCGGGTGACTATGCTAACGCAAGTATTTATCAAATAGCCGAGGAACTTCGAGATTATAATGAAGAGCAATTTATCGATTTTCTATCAGAAATAGAGTCGCCTCCTAAATTAAATAAATATAAACTCATCTACCCACAACGATTTTATATTACAGATAAAACTTTACTTGGTTATAATTACAGTTTAAGCAGTTTATTTATTCGTTTAGCAGGAGTAATGGGGTATATGACAGCCGAAGAGATACACCTAAGGCATATAGATTTGGCTAAAAAAGTAGCAAAACAATTTGATACCTGGGCAGCCTTTCATCAGAACGTATTACTTGGTCATCAACTTTTTGCATATAGTTTAGAGGCAACCCCTAGTATTTATCCGCAACATAATAATTTATGGAGTAACCTATTGCACATACAGGCAAGTTACCCAGAATGGTTTAAAAAATCAGTATAATGGAAACAGAATTTTTAGAATTAGTAAATTATTTAAAAACACAATACCAAAAGCAATATTGGGTTTCTTGCGATTTGGTATTATCTGATATATTAGAATTTTTAGAAGAAGAAGATAAAAGTATTCTAGATCATGATGCACAGGTAATATTTAATAGAATATTGATTAAATATTATTCTAGATTTTATGCTATAGCTTCATTTGATATGGAGCTTGTCCAAGAAGCTTTATCTGAGTTAGAGCGTCTAAATGCAGCCGATGTAACAGACTATGAGTCTGTTTGTAGTCTTTACAATAGCTGTCCTGAGGAGTTGTACAAAAAAGCAATTTCTATACATCCAAATAGCTTACCAATATTGTATGCTTACGCATTGCATGCAAAAAATAAAGCAGAATTAGATATTGCCATAGGTTGTTTGCGGTATTTGTTAAGCATATATCCAGAAGCAAACTATTTGCGTCCGGTGTTACATGAATGTGAGCAGGAAGCATTAACTCAATTATTAGATAAATTAACAACAGATGCTTTAACAGCCTCAGAAGTAGATAAGTTGGTGTGTTTAAGTTTAATTACCAAACATAAACCAACTATTTCTAGGTTATTAACAAGTTTTTCTGAGGTTTTATCGGAGGCTCAGCAACAAGATTTAGAAATTTCGAATTATTTTTTACAACAAGAAATTAATGCAGAAGAAGTTGTCCAGTTTTGGGAACAACGCTGGATGCACCAACCATTATCTTTAGTTACGGGTATATACCTAACCGAGTATTTTCATCAACAAGGGAAGATACAATTTATGCTTCCTATACTAGAAAATACCATATTGGCATCGGTCGATTTTTTAAGAGCAGAAGCACTTCAATCTACAGCTATAGATGATTATTTTATTAATTTTAATGAAGAAGATCAAGAATTAATCGCTACCCATTATTTCTTAAAAGCTACCGCTTATAATTATCAACAAGCAGCAGATTTAGCGCAACAAACTTTAACCGAAGCCTTATTAAAGTTTCCTAAGCACCCTAAGCTAACAGGTCTATTAGCCGTTATTACACTTCGGTACGGTAATGAAAATAAAACAGCAGCTTTATCAATTATAAACGATGCGCAAAAATACGGCGTAGCATTAACTACTTATTTAGATTTGATGGCAGAGTATGCTACGAGTAACAATAATTTTAAAGAAGTAGCTAGCTTTTTAAAAACCTACCATAAATATGCTATCCCAACAGGGAAAAGTTTATTCTATCAAGCAAGAGCCTATGCTAAATTAGGATATTTTCATAACGCATTGAAAACATTAAATGAAGCAACCACTTACATGCCAATAACGCCTTACCGAACAAGCATTAATTTTTGGCAAATGGTTATTCATAAAAACATGGGAGATGATAAAGGTTTTTATAAACATTTACAATGGCAGCTCTCTGTTTTTGATAAGCGATACCCTCAGCATTGGGAAGCACAAAACATTTGTGTAGAATTTTTATACGAAAAGCATGCTTTTCAAGAATGCTATAAATATATTGTACCAATTTATAAAGCAGGAAAATTACCGCCAGATTTGCTGCCAATACTACAATATTTAGTTTGGTGTGAGTATGATGTAGATAATGAGATAAACGTTCCGCCAGTAACAGCCGAAAGTATTATAGAAACCCCTGTTACGTTAGGGCATTACCGCGCTAATGCAATTTACTACTGGATGTTAGGTAAAGATTACGAATCGGCACAGGCTTTTGAAAAAGCAGCAGGTTTTGGTTCTAATGTAGGCTTTTATTTAGCCAGAGCATATTGGAGGTCCACATACGATGAGACCAAGAGAAACTATTCGATAGAATTGTATAAAAAAATGAAGAAAATCGTACCCGAAAGTATAGATTACCAAATGCAATATTGGGAACAAAATTTATATTTTAGAGCCGCACGACATAAAGAAGCTAAAACCTCTTTTAATGAATTGATTGCCAAATTTCCTAAAATGGCATTACGTAAAAATACAAGTGCAACACATTATGCCTCACGCCAAAAAATAAATACAGAGAATTTAAGCGAGACAAACGAGTTTGAACGATACAGTAAAATGTTGTTAAGCTTATAATGTTTATTTATACTTTGGGAGTAAAACTGTACTTTTGCGATTAATATGTTGCATATAAAAAAGATTCTTATTCTGATTACTACTTGGTTTATGGCTATGAGTGCATATCCGCAATTAGTAAGTACAGAAAATATAGATGTTGTAATTGCAAATTATAGAGCATCTCTAAATACAAACCCCAAAAAAGCAGAAGAAGCCGCAAAAAAATGGCTTCAAATTAGTACACAACAAAACGATACCTTAAGTCAAGCAAGAGCACATTATGCATTAGCTAACGTAGGTACTGTTTTAGGAGACTATAAACTAACCATAAAACATGCCGATATTACCATAGAGCTTCTAACCGAAGTAGGATTAGAAAAAGGAATATCGGCATGTTATAATTTATTAGGAGTAAGCTATAAAAACTTAGGCGATTATCCGCGAGCTATGGATAATTTTTTAAAATGCCTAGCATTTGCAAAAAAAAACGAAAATAAAGTACAACAAGCAAATGCTCACCAAAATATAGCAACCCTTTACATTCTACAAAAAAAATATACCGATGCCGCCAAAAACTTAGACAGAGCAGCTAGTTTATATAGAGAAACAAACGATGATGATGGCGTGCTTATTACCCTGTTTAATTTTGCTAACATTCTAAAAGAACAGGGCAGGTATGAAGAAGCACTTAAGCAGTACCAAACAGTATTAGAATATAGAAAAAAAGAAGGAAACAAAGCTGCCGTAGCCTACGTAATGATTAATATTTCGCAAATATTAGTAGACCAAGAACGGTATCAAGCAGCCATACCTAGACTAGAGGAAACATTAAAACTTCTGGAGGAATTACACTTTAATTCAGACATGGCTATTGTTTTAAACGATCTAGGTGTTTGTGAAAGTAAACTAGGTAATACACAAAAAGCAATTGAATATTATGAACGCTCGCTTAGCATAGGGGAGTCACTATCACTAACAAACTATAACACTAGCTTTTATCAAAATTTATCAGATTTATACGAAAAACAAAAAAAATACAAAAAAGCACTATTTTACTACCATAAAGCAGTAGATATTTCGTTAGCATCAAGAGCATTAGATAAAGAAAAATACGTAGCAGAACTGCAAGAAAAATATGAAACAGAGCTTAAAGAAACAAAAATAAAATTACTAGAAAAAGATAAAAAACTAAACGAAATAGAACTAGAACAAGCCACATCCGATGTGAAAAAACAACGTTTATTGCGTAATATTTTTATTATGGGCTTTATAACACTTGTAGGCGTTTTATTTTTACTTAGGTATTTTTATTTACAAAGAATAAGTGCTCAGAAAGAGTTAGCCGCACAACAAGAAAAAAACGCACGGCAAGAAATTAACCAGCTAATAAGAGATCATAAACTCTCTGTGATAGAACGTTATCAAAAAGGACAAGAAGAGGAGAGAGCGCGCCTTGCACGAGAAATACATGATGGCATAGGAAGCGATCTGGCAGGAATTAAAATAGCTTTTGAACATTATTTAGAAACTCAAGAAGATAAAAAAAGAGGAAAACGCCTATTACAAGCTATAGATAGCTCTTGTAAAGATGTACGGGCACTCTCGCACCAATTGCATCCACCTTCTTTTTCTAAAATAGGCTTTGAAAGTTTCTTAAAAGATGTCATAGAGCAGTTTTCATTACATAATAATTTAATTTGTAATTTATTACTGTACCCAAAAGAAGAAATAGACGAAATTCCAGAACAAATTCTTGCTCATGTTTATCGTATTATACAAGAATTACTGAATAATATAGCAAAACATGCTAAAGCTACAGAAATAGAAATTCAACTCACCAAACATAAAGATTACCTAAACCTAGTGGTTAGTGATAATGGAGTAGGTTTTACACCAAAAAAGAAACCAGGAATAGGAATACGTAATATACAAGAGCGTATAGAAAAATTAAAAGGAACAATAGAAATTGATAGCAGCGCACAATCAGGAACCAGTATAGCTATTGATATTCCTGTAAAAATAGACTAGAATTATGAAAAAAATAAATATAATAATAGCCGATGACCACCTAATGTTTCTAGAAGGGCTTAATACCATTTTAACCGAAATGGATGAGGTGGAAAACGTGCATATTGCAACCGAAGGTAAACAGGTGTTACGCCTATTAGAACAGTTTAATATCAATTTAGTAATAAGCGATATTAATATGCCAAAAATGGATGGAATAGCCCTGCTTACCGAACTTAAAAAGAAACATCCAGATACAGGTATTATTATGCTAAGCATGCTGGATAATCACCGTACCATCTATAAAGTTATCCAAAAAAAGGCAGATGGTTTTGTGCCCAAATTTACGAATAAAGAAGAGCTGCAAAAAGCAGTGAGAACAGTAATAGGAGGGGAGCAATATTTTTCTGAAGCAATAAAAAAACGCTATATGGAAAGCGTTTTTGAACGTGATAAATTTAAAAATATAGAACTTTCTAAAAGAGAAAAAGAAGTGCTTTATCACTTATCGGAAGAGCTTACCTCTAAAGAAATATCAGAAAAACTATTTATATCTATAAATACGGTAGAAACACACCGTAAAAACATTCTTTTAAAAACAGGTGCAAAAACCACTACGGGGGCTGTAAAATATGCAATAGAATCTGGGCTTTTTGATGAAGATTAACCCTCTAAAAATCTGCATAGATACTATTTACTACCTGGCTATACCCCATGTTACTAGGAAGAGGGTAGTATTGCTGTTCTATTAAATCTATTCGCTTATTAACGGTAATTTTGCCTACTTTATAGCCTATTGCTCTAATAAAATTTTTAGGGGTATTAGGTTTTGTTTTAGGGTCGTAAAATTGTATTAAGCTTAACGCAGAATAATCATTTGGGTTTACCACAGCTTCTAAGGTGTTTTCTTGTGGTTTAAGCTCTTCTCCTTCTGGGGTTTGTGCAATTAGGTATTTGTGAGCGAAATTTTTTAATTCTTTAAAACGCAAGGACTCTTTATCACAACGTACAGACTGAATACTATAATTATCAATGTTTTTATTAACGATAAAAAGCAACCAATCAAATTCTCTCTCGGTATCTCTAATTTTTAGAGCAATGTTGCTATGGAAGTTTAATCCATTACTTAATTTATTTAACCCAATTATACACTGCTCTGTTGCTAGTCTAATCTCATTTTCTGTGGTTTCTTTTTCAAAATTTAAAATAAGTGTACTGTAAGATTCAGTAGTAATACGTACAGAATATTTTTTTAACTGATGCTCTAGTTCTAGCATACTATCTGCATGAATAATTTGTTTTTTGTAAATTTCACTAAAACTAGGGCCATCAGGGTATTGCGAAGGAATATCGGTGGTACCTACAATTTTTTTAGCATCAAAAAAAACTGTAAATGAAACTTCTGGGCGATTAGTTTCATAAACCTCGGTCATGAACATATTTGGATTCATGTTTCCTGAGTTGAAAAATCTTTTTACGTTTTTATAATCTAATTTTGGATAATTTTCTTTTAAAAACGCAGCTAAGTTTTTACTAGCTGTTTTTTTACTAACTCCGCCAATTATGGCCCAACCCGTATAGTTACAAGAAACAAGCAAAAGGCTAATGGCTGCTATTATGATAAAAAGGTATTTCATACAAGTGTTATTAAAATGAAACTCCGTTGATTGTTACTTCCATTAGTTCGGCAGAAACACTTATATTGTGGTTTATAGAATCCCAAGAAAAACCATGCGAAAGTCCTAAAAATCTAGATTTTTTAAAATTTACGATAAAAATTTCAGTTTTCCCATTATCGGTAAACGAAACATTCAATTCTCCTTTCCAATCAAGGTCTTTTTGTGCAGCCCATTCTAAAATAAAACTATCTATCTCGTCTTTTATAACACCAGATAAGTTAATGCAGGTACTTCCAATTTCTTCATTAATAGCGGGGTAGTTTTTAGAAATGCTATAATCTACATAGTCTAATTTATAGGCTTTTTCTGTTCCGTTTTTATCCTGAAGTTTTAAGATAACGTGATTTGTTTTTTCTTTTAAGTTTTCCATAGCCTTTAGTGTTAGTGTTACAAAAACAAATTTCTTGAAATAACAAAGTTTAAGACTCACTGAAAACCGTGAAATTTATAATTCCTTATACAAGGGTAAATAAAAACCGCTATACTGCTTTAAATTTGCCTTATCAATTAAAAAATACTTATCATGGGATTACAAGAGAAAAAAGCAATAAAAATGGTAGAAGACCAATATTTGGTAAATTACCAAAAAGAAATTAATGAAATTGTAGGAAAAGAACTTCCTATTACAATTCATTGGGATACTTTTGAATTGGAGTTTATAAAATTTGTGCCAAGTGTTTGTTTACAACGCTTAACCGATAGTTTAAAAGAAGTTTGTAAAGAAGATTTTGCTAAAGAAGCGGTGCAAGAAGGTATAGATGGTGTTGAGGTTTTTTGTATCCCAGATGAAAATGCTGCCGATAATAAAGAACTTAAAATAGATGGAAAAATATTTAAATTAACTGCTTGTTGGGGTGGGCATCATTCTGGTTATTACCCAGATATTGCTATTAAAAACTTTTTAGAAGAGAATCTATAAGGTTTACGTAAAACCAACTCTTTTGTATATCGTTATTTTAGGCGAGACAATTGGGAGCATAAAAAAAGAAGCTAATCTGTTTAGCTTCTTTTTTTATTTTTTAACAGTATAAGGGTAGTTGTGGGTTTCTAATTTCTCTTCCATTTTACTCCAAAAAGGTTCGGCATACGAGGTCATTAAATAGCACTTTTTATTTCTTCTGTGGATGAGTTTAATTTGTATCCCTTCTTTAAAATTTTTTCTTCCGCCCCTAGCATAATAGCTTATTTCTTGAATTTCATTTTTTGGATATGCTTTACAAAACCAGAATAAAATTAAGTTTTTTACAAAAATTTG
Source organism: Mesonia hippocampi (assembly GCF_014197445.1). Lineage (GTDB taxonomy): Bacteria > Bacteroidota > Bacteroidia > Flavobacteriales > Flavobacteriaceae > Mesonia > Mesonia hippocampi. Next base: position 145,745 of record NZ_JACIFO010000007.1, read on the forward strand.
CTGTTGGTTAATTTCTAGGTAATATAGCTGAATTGTTCCTATAAGTAACATAGCAAGAAAAAACACTATAGGTAGTAAGCCTATCCAGGTGGTAAAAATACTTATACCATAATCTAATGCAATAAGTATAGGAAAACCTGTACCTATGGCTATAAGGATAAGCCCTGAACCTTTATAAGAGTATTTCTTAAAGCTATAATTTTGTGACATTTATTCTTTTGTGAATAAAAATTCTTTTCCGTTTTGTAAAAGCAACATGGTATTTTGAGTAGGATTAAATGTAAGTTGAATACCTGCTTGGTCAAATGTAAAAATATTTTCATTTATCGCTTTTAGCGGAAAAGAGGCTTGCCCTGTTGCTTGTGCTGTTAAGCCAGTTTTTGTTTTGGAGATGGTTATTTTTAATGAAATATCGGTAGAAGCATAAACTCCTATGTGTTTATCCAATTCTGCTTCAGTAGTTTTGTAGGTAGCGGTAGAAAATTCTGGGATTTTATATGCTCTACCCGAAATGGCGTTTAAAACACTTAGGCTAATGTTGTTAAAGTTATAATTAATTCCGTTAGAAATTAAGACATAAGCTACTTTGGTATCGGGGAAGTAGCTAAAAACAGCTCGATACCCATCTATTCCACCTGTATGCCCAAAGCCTATTTGGTTGTAATATGGAAATAAAAATAAACCTAATCCAAATTGATCTTTTGTGGTTTGCATAAGCGCTAAACTTTCTGGCTTTAAAATTTTACCGCCAAATAAAGCTTCGCTAAACTTTATAAGATCTATAGGGGTAGAAATAACACCTCCTGCACCTAAGGGGATAGAGTAATGTGTTTGGAGTGCTGCTTCCCAGTGATTGGAAATGAAGTTATAGGGTTTTGCTTCTTGCTCGTGTATATCTATTTCTTTAGTTAATAAGTAGGTGTTTTTTAGTTTTAGAGGTTTTGTAATATAAATTTCTAAGAGGTTTGCGTAGGTTTTTTTAAATACTTTTTCTAAAATAATACTAAGCAGGATATAATTGGCATTACTGTATTGGGCTTTAGTATTAGGGGCAAAATCGTTACCTCCGTTAATGATAATTTCTAGTAAATCTTCTTGTGTTTTTTGTTTTGTATTCCAAAATGAATAAAAATAATCTTGGGTAAAGTCATGTATACCACTGCGATGATTTAATAAGTCTTTAATACTTATTTTATCGGCATTAATAAGCTCTGGAAAATAAATGTTTATAGGCTGATTTAAATCTAACTTTTTAAGTTCTGCCGCTTTTAAGATTAAAGTAGCTGTAAAGGTTTTAGAGATAGATCCTATTTTGTATTTAGTATGGTTAGTAGCTGCAATGCTATCTTCAACAGAGAGGTAACCTGTACTTTTGGTATATAATAATTTACCGTTTTTAGACAGGGCAACACTCCCCATAAATTTATTGTTTGCCTCAAGGGTATTAAAATAAGCGTTTAGCTTTAAAGTGTCTAATTCTTGAGCATTTAGACTTGTATGAGAAAAACCTATAATAAAAAAGTAAAGAATTATAATTTTTTTCATGGAATGGTAGTTAATTTTCGTTGGTATCAGGTTCTATAATAACATCGTTCGTGAAGTTGTATGTTCCTAAGTTTAGTGTTTCAACCGAAATAGATTCCTCGGTATTTGTTTTTTTCATGGTGATGTTTTTAGCCGTAAAGGTTACCTTAAACTTTCTGGTTATTCTGTTTGGTAGGCTTTGCTCTATTGGAGGGGAAACACTAATAGCAATATTTGGATTTAGGTAGTTTGGGATGCCGTCATTATTAGTGTCATCATCTGTAGGGTTTAAAATAGGAGCATCTATACTTCCTTGTTCGTAAGCATTTAAGTCTTCATTTCGGGTAAGTACGCCATCATTATCATCATCGTTATCAAGGTAATTAGGTATTCCGTCTTCATCGGTATCGGGATACCCGTTTTCGTTGGTTGGCGTATTTTCGATAGCTATTTCTGTAAGTGTAGGTACGTTATCGTTATCATCGTCTATATCAAGATAATTAGGTATTCCGTCTCCATCGGTATCTACCAACCTGTAATCATCGGTAGGGTTTACAATTTCATCAACATCGTTAATACCATCGGCATCACTATCTTCATTATCTTCAATAACAGTTACGGTCATGATTACTTTTCCTCCGTTGGTTGTGGTGTATTGTTCTGCTACGCGCGGCTCACTTGGCGGGATGCTTTGGCAAAAATAGTTTCCCTCAACAGCGGTATTAAACATTCTATATGTAATTTGATTATTAGCATTAAGCGGAATTTCTGTTTGCTGGATTCTGTCTGTGGTGTTAATGCTGGCATACTCATTTAGGCTAATAGAAGCTTCGTTTGTTGCTCCCGGCGGTGTAAAGTTAAATGCAATGGCCTCGTTGGGGTTTTCGTTTATTGCATAAACCAAAATGTTTTGTTGGTTTTGACAAGTTCTCAATACGGTGTTTTCGTCAAATTCAAAAGTGGTTACAATTAAATCTCCATCATCACAGCTTGTAGTTAGCAACAAAAAGCCTATTAAAGTTAAAAAAACAATTCGCATATTTTTTTTATTTAAGAACTTATTACTTTTGAAGTTCTTGATTATGAAACACAAAATTAGCAGAAAACTAATATTATAAAATCTATTTTAGATAAATAATTTTTATTGTTTTAATTTTGGGGTTTGAAAAATTAACCAGATATAAAAAGTATCAATGAAAAAAGTATATTTAGATAGTGCTGCAACTACTCAGATGAACCCTGAGGTTATCGATTGTATGACCGAGGTAATGAAAACCACATACGGAAACCCTTCTTCTACACACACTTTTGGCAGGTCGGCAAAGGCACTTATCGAGAAGGCTCGTAAAACCATAGCAGCTTATCTAAATGTAACTCCAGCAGAAATTGTATTTACCTCGGGTGGGACAGAGGCCGATAACTTAGCCCTAAATAGTGCGGTAAGAGATCTTGGTGTTACACAAATAATTACTTCTAGAATAGAGCATCATGCAGTTTTACATACCGTAGAGCAATTAAAGTCTTGCTATGATTTTGAATTGAATTATGTAAACCTAAAACCTTGCGGAAGTGTAGATCTAGCACACCTGGAAGAGTTGCTTAGTGCTCATGAAGGAAAAACTTTAGTAAGTTTGATGCATGTAAATAATGAGATAGGTAACATCTTAGACATAGAGAAAGTAGGAAAGTTATGCAAAGCCAATAATGCATTATTTCATAGTGATATGGTGCAATCTATAGGGCATTATAAAGTAAATTTAGAAGAGTTACCAGTAGATTTTACCGCAGCAAGCGCACATAAATTTCATGGCCCAAAGGGAGTAGGTTTTGCGTATGTAAGAAAAAGCAGTGGTTTACAACCGCTTATTTTTGGTGGCCAGCAAGAAAGAGGTCATCGTGCAGGAACAGAAAGCGTGCATAATATTGTTGGCTTAGAAAAAGCTTTTGAGCTAGCTAACGATAACCTTGTGGAAGAACAAGAAAAAGTAAAAGGTTTAAAAACCTATTTTATAGAAAAACTTAAAGAAGCAATCCCAGCGGTGAAATTTAATGGCGGCTGTGAAGACTTGGATAACAGCACCTACACCTTGGTAAATGTGTGTTTGCCTATACCAGCAGAAAAAGCTGTTTTGTTGTTGTTTCAATTAGACTTAAATGGTATTGCCTGTTCTAAAGGAAGCGCCTGCCAAAGTGGGAGCGAAAAAGGTTCGCATGTGTTATCGCAAATTCTTTCGGAAGAAGATCTAAACAAACCTTCTGTGCGTTTTTCTTTCTCGGGCTTTAATACAAAAGAGGAGCTAGATTATGTTATAAAAGTGCTACAAGATTTTATAGCCTCTTAATAGGTGAAAATTAAATTGTTTTTTATAAGAAAACAATAGAAAACAAAAAAAGCTACTTTTTTAAGTAGCTTTTATGTTGTAAAAAAACGTTGTTAAACTTAGTCTATTACTTCTACGTTAACTGCGTTTATTCCTTTTCTTCCTTGTTCTGTGTTGAACTTTACTTTGTCGTCTTCTCTAATTTCGTCAATTAAGCCTGAAACGTGTACGAAGATATCTTCTCCTGTTTCTGATGATTTGATAAATCCAAAGCCTTTTGAGCTATTAAAAAATTTTACGATGCCTTCTTGCATTTTACTAAATATTAAATTGTTATTATTTCTGTTTAAGGAGAACCCTTAGAGATACTCTAAGACTTAAAAAAATAAAGTAATGATGAAATAAAAAAGACAAGAAGAGCAAAAACTCTTATTAAACTATTATACTAAATACTACCTTAAAATAAAAAGGTGTTCGACCTTGAACACTGCAAAGGTATATATAAATATTTAGAAGTGAGGCTATTTTTTTGTAATTAAACAATATTTTTATTTTCGTTCCAATAATAAGTGTCTGGATAGTTTCTTTTTCCGAAGATGGCAGTCCCTACACGTACAATGGTAGCTCCTTCGGCTATTGCTATTTCTAAGTCACCACTCATCCCCATAGAGAGTTCTTTCATTACTACATTAGGAATATTTAGTGCTTTAACTTGTTGCTGAATATTTTTGAGTTTCTGGAAACATTTGCGTACCTTTTCGTGGTCGTCGCTAAATAAACCAATGGTCATTAAGCCTTTTATATGTATCCTGTCTAGTTGAGCAACTTCTTCGATTAGAGAAATTGCCTCGTTGGGATGAATACCAAACTTACTCTCTTCATCAGAGGTGTTTATTTGTATTAAAGCTTCTATTGTTTTGTTTTCAAAATCTAATCGCTGTTGTAGTTTTTTAGCTAAGCTTAGGCGGTCTAACGATTGAATACAGGTAACATTGTATTTTAGAATTTCTTTAATTTTATTAGATTGTAAATGCCCAATAAAATGGTTTGTATGTGGGGTATCTGCTAAATCTTGAAATTTTTCTTTTAATTCTTGTACTTTATTTTCAGCTATTAAATTCTCGCCTGTAGCCAAAACCTCCTTTATTTTTTCGCTAGGTACAGTTTTGGTAGCCAAAAGCAATTTTACCTCATCAGGGTTACGCTCTGCTTTTATGCAGGCTTCTTTTATTCTGTTTTGTATTTGTGCTAAATTAATTAAGGTTGGCGTGTTCATGGAGTGCTGCTTTTTCTTCTTTTTCCCATTGTGCTATTAATACCGACTTTATAAGCGTATAGGTGTAATCTTTAGCTTCGGCATAAGAGATGTTGTATTGGCGTGTGATATTTTTTAAACTTTCAGGAAACTCTGCCAGAAGTTTATCATAATAAACATCCAATTGTTTATTGGAAGGAAGCGTGTAGGATATGCGTAATTGAAACCTTCTTAGTAAAGCAATATCTATAATTTCTGGGTGGTTTGTAGCACAGATAAGTAAGGCATTGTTAGGGAAATAATCAATAAGCTGAATAATGGTGTTTACTAGCCTGCGCATTTCGCCTACATCTTTTCCGTCGTTTTCTCTAGCACGACCTACTTGGTCGAATTCATCTAGAAATAAAACAGCTTTTTCTCTTTCTGCCTTATCAAAAATTCGTTTTAAATTTTGCGAAGTTTCCCCAATACGCGAGCATATTACATTACTTAAATTGAGAATAAGTAAATTTTTACCAAGCGCTTGTGCTATAGCTTTTGCAGTCATGGTTTTCCCGCATCCAGAGCTTCCGTGTAGTAAAATTTTATTGTTTACAGGAAGTTTATGTTCAATAAGCGCATCTACATATTTGTGCTCTTTTATAAGTTGGTTGATTTGCTGATGATTTTCTTCACTAAGAAATAAATCGGTAAGCTTAACTTTTTCTTTATCGTTGATGATAAGGTCAAAAATATTCATTCTTTTAGCAGTTTTTTATGACTTGTAATGAAAACAGAAGATCTTGTAAATCAAATTCTGTACGCTTTTGTAGAGCCATGTTTTTTAAACTTGCTGTAAGGGCTTTACTAGCGTTTGATACAGCTTGCGGCAAATTTAACCCTTTTAAAATAGAAAGTTGCAAGTGAGCCGTAAATAAATCTCCTGTTCCTGCAGGATGAAGCGCTATTTTTTTTCCGCTTATGCTAGTGCAATGGTTGTTTTCTAGTATGTAGTTATCTATTTCATCGGTTGCTGTAGAAGCAAACATACATCCTGTTACCACAATTTTTTGTTCTGATAGGTTGAAAGTGGAGTTTAACAACGGGCGGTTCTCCTGTATGTTGGTAAGGTTTTGTTTTAAAATTAAATCCAGTTCAAATTTATTAGGCGTTAATAAACTAGCCAACGGAACCAAATTTTTAGTAATCGCTTCAGGGATGCTTTGATGCACATACAAACCTTTGTCGGTATCGCCCATAACAGGATCGCATAAATGCTTGATGTTAGGATTTTTTTGTTGAGCAGTTTTTATAAAATTAGCCGTGATTTCTGTTTGTTTTACCGAGCCCATAAAGCCAGTGATAATTGTAGAAACCTCATGTAAAATATTTAACTTTAAAATGCCTTCGAGAATATTTTTTAATAAATTATCTGATATGGGTTGCCCGCCAACAGTACGATGCCCAAGGTGATTAGAATATAGGACAGTAGGAATGGTAATGGCATCGTAACCTGCCGCTTTTAATATAAACGAAGTTGTATTGCTGCCAACATAGCCATAAGATACCTGGCTGTGAATAATAATTGTTTTTTCTTTCATATGCATAAATAGAGGTCGGGAACGGATTTGCACCACTGTAAAAGGTATTGCGTACCTTTGCCTAACTACTCAGCCACCCGACCGTATTTGATAATTTATTTAATGCTTACTATTGTGTTTTTCTTATTTCACATGACAAAAATAAAGTAAAACAGGACTATATTTGTAGTCCAGTTTTTATATTATAAGTAGTCCAGATATGTTGCCTTTTAAAAATATTATAGTTTTAGATAAAACCAAAAAACAACCATTATACAGGCAAGTTTCTTTGGGTATTATAGCAGCAATTACCAAGGGTGTTTTAAAACCCGATACCTTTTTGCCTAGCAGTAGAGCGCTTGCAGAAATATTGTCTTTGCATAGAAAAACCATTACAGCTGCATACGAGGAGCTATCTATTCAAAACTGGATTATAATTCAGCCAAGAAAAAAACCTAGAATAGCCCGTAATTTACCGTTGTTTACAGAAACAACTATAGGAAGTTTAAATAATTTTAGCTCTTATAAAATCGATTTTCCTTTTCTTATCAATAAAACAGCCAACACAATAACCGAAGCGGATAGGGTTTCAGAAATTAGTATAGATGATGGTTACCCAGATGTGCGACTTTCTCCTATAGATGAGTTGTTAAAAACATATAGGCTTTTTGCTTCAAAAAAATACAGCATAACAAATGCTCATGTCGGTACAATTCAAGGAACACTAAGGTTAAGAAAAGCCTTGGCGAAATACCTTCTAGAAACAAGAGGCTTGGCCATAATGCCTGCAAACCTGCTTATTACACATGGGGCGCAAATGAGTATTTATCTGGCTAGTAAGTTGTTACTTAAAAAAGGAGCTAAAGTTATTGTGGGTAAGCCAAGTTACTCTATTGCAAGTAACGCCTTTAAAAGTTTGGGGGCAAATATGATAGAGATTCCTGTAGATGATAAAGGGATAGATACAGATAGGATTGAAGAGGCTTGTTTACAGCAGGAAATATGCGCCGTTTATATTATTCCTCATCACCATTACCCTACAACAGTTACTTTAAGTGCAGAACGAAGGATGAAACTTATAGCCTTGTCGAAACGCTATAAGTTTGCCATTATCGAAGATGATTATGATTACGATTACCATTTTACATCGGCACCTTATTTACCTTTAGCGAGTGGTAAACATCATGGAAATATTATCTATATAGGCTCTTTTTCAAAAATATTAGATTCGTCTTTACGGCTAGGGTTTATGGTAGCTCCAGAAAACTTTATTACACAAAGTGTTGCTTATAGAAAGTTAATTGATGGGGGAGGAGACGGGTATATGCAAAATGCTTTAGCGGTTTTGATAGAAGAAGGAGGGCTAAAACGGCATTTAAAGAAAACAAAAAAAGTATACCATCAACGTAGGGATTTTTTAGATTGTTTGTTGTCCGAAAAATTAGCAGATTTTATTACTTATACATTACCACTAGGCGGGATGGCTATTTGGATAAAACTATCAAAAGCTTATGCTGTAAAAAAACTTCAACAGAACAAGGAGCTTCATATCTCTCGGATAGATGTTGCGCAGAACGCCTTTCGTTTTGGTTTTGCATCAATGAATAAACAAGAACTCCAAACAGCCGTATTAAAGCTAGAAGCTATTTTAAAGAAAACGAAACCCCTTAATGTTTAAAAGCGCATAGATAACCGCACATTAAATACTCTTGGAGATAAATAATTAGGAACAGAATACATCTGCTTATTGTAAACATCTCTCACAAAAGTATTGGTGATGGAGTTTTGGTTATCAAAAATATTAAAGATTTCCATTCCTATGCTTAAGTGCTTAAAAATACTTAACCAATGATTTTTAGGAAAGGTTTTGTCTTGCCTTTCGCTATCTACAATATCATAGGAGAAACCAATATCGGCACGCCTGTAATCACGTAATCTTGTTTGGTAATCATAAGGATCTGCATAACTAGGAGAACCTCCAGGCAAACCTGTATTGTAAACTAAATTTAGGTACACTTTTAGGCTTGGTATTTTAGGAACATAATCCTGAAACATTAACCCAACTTTTAAACGTTGGTCGGTAGGTCTGGCTATATAACCTTTGTCTAAATGGTTTTCCTCTGTTTTTAAAACTCCAAGGCTTAACCAACTTTCGGTACCTGGAACAAACTCTCCATATAAACGCATGTCTAAACCATAAGCATAGGCTTTAGCTATGTTGGCAGCGGTATAACGAATGCGTACGTTTTCTACTGTATATGGGTTTACATCATTTAGTTTTTTATAATAAATTTCAGAAGTAAGTTTAAAAGGTCTGTCAGATAGTTTGAAGCTATAATCGTTTCCAGCTACAAAATGTATAGATTGTTGTGCCTTCAAATTAGGCTGAACAAGCCCGTTGACATCTCGCAACTCTCGGTAAAAGGGAGGTTGGTAATATAAACCTCCAGAAAGTCTAAATAACATATCGGTTTTCCAAGCAGGTTTTAAGGCTATTTGAGCTCTAGGGCTTATTACGGTTTGTGTTTTTCCGTCGGGAATATTATCTCCTGTTATGGCCCATGTATGTGACCGAACGCCCGCATTTAACCATAAATCATGATGATCGAGCTGGGTTTTATAACTCCATTGCAAATAAGCTTGTAGCCTGTTGATGTTGGTGTTGTTTTTTGCGCGTACACTATGGTAAGGTTCTAAAGGTGCATTGTAGGCTTCGTAAGGTTGGTTGTTGTGATAATCGGGTAAAAGTGGACGGATAGAAAATCCAGCAGAATCAATAACCTCGTATTCTCTAATTCTGTCTTTTATATTTTCGTGCGTATATTTTACCCCGTAATCAAATTGGTGTTGTTGGAGTGCGTAACTTCCCTTATGTTCTATATTAGCGATTAAAGCATCTAAATCGTTTCTTGCATGAGAAAGCTGAGAGCCAACCCCAGTATAATACTCGGCATCACCAAGCCCGTCGCCTCCTATATCGGTATTTACATTATCGCTTAATAAATATTCTCCTAAAATATCGTAGTATTCTTGTTCTTGTGTATTGTAAACCGAGGCTATAACTTTTGCGGTATAATTGTCTGAGATTTTATAAGAAGCTTTTAAGGCTCCAAAATAAGTTTCGTATTGGTCTTTCTCTTGTCCTTCATAATAAATAAATAAAGATTTTGGATTTTGTAAAGTACCAAAGTTGGTTTTTCTAGTTACAGGTTCGTAATCGTATTTATTAAGGGCGATATTTCCTAGAAAACCTAATTCGAATTTATCAGAAACTTGATAGGTAATATAGGTTTGCGCATCTGCAAAACGTGGTTTAAAATTAGTTTCGGTTTCTTTAGCGTTTACAAATAAGCTATTGTCGCGATACCGAACCCCAAGAATTCCTGCAAGTTTTTTGTTTTTAGAAGTTCCTTCTATCGTTGCACTTCCTCCTAAGAGGCTAGCTTCTAGTTGTGCAGCAAAATCTACGGGACGCCTATAATCTATAGCCAATACAGACGATAGTTTGTCGCCATATTTAGCTTGAAACCCTCCAGCTGAAAAATCAACGTTTCTTACCATATTGGCATTTACAAAACTCAAGCCTTCTTGTTGCCCTGAGCGTATTAAAAAAGGGCGGTAAACTTCTATTTCGTTTACGTAGACTAAATTCTCATCAAAGTTTCCTCCGCGCACATTGTATTGTGTGCTAAGCTCGTTGTTAGAGCTCACACCTGGTAATGTTTTTAAAAGGTTTTCTACGCCAGCATTGGCTCCTGGAATTTTTCTTATTACCTCAGGGTTAATGTTTGTAATCCCTTGTACTTCTTTGTTACGGCTTCCTGTAAGTATAACTTGTCCTATTTGTTCTATATCGGTTTTTAAAATAGGGTTAAACTCGTAAGTTTCTTTATTGGTTAACGCTAGGTTTAGGCTTACTTTTTTAAACCCAACATAGGAGTAATGAATAGTAATTTTTTTATTTGCAGGAATTGTTAATTGGTAAAAACCATTGGTGTTAGATTGTGTTCCTTTGGTAGAAGAAAAGGATATGTTAACCCCAGGGATTGGCGTGTTGTTTTCATCTAAAATGATTCCTTTTATGGTAGCTTGCTGAGCCAGAGATATGCTGGTAAGAAGCAACAGAACGCCTAACAGGTATATGTTTTTCAAGATTATTTTGTTTTTCTGTAAAAAGTCCCTTCAAAGGTAGTGGTATTTCCTACATTATCAATGACTATTAATTTTAAATTATTCTCGGTTTCGGTAACGATGTTGTCGTTAAAATCAAAGGTAAGTAAATCGGTTTTATAGTCATATTCCATCAAGATAAACTTATCATTTATTGTAGCTCTGTAACTTTGTATGCCAGATAGGTTGTCTTCTATTTTAAATTTTAGGTAACGGTAATTAGACATCCATTTTTTATTTCTAAAATTAACAGGCGTAATAAGTGGTGGAGTGTTATCGGCTACCAATTTATAGGTGCCAAAGCTTTTTGTTTTTGTGGTAAACCTATTTGCTTTTTTGTAGGTGCGGCTATAATATGGCTTTCCCCAATCGCTTAAACGTGCAATAAAAAGTTTTTCTTTATCGGCTTCGGTATATTGGCTTACATCAAAACCTATGGTTATGTTGTAGTGTAATGGTGTTGTACGGTGATGAATTTGGTAGTTTTCTTCTTCTTTTTTTATGGCTAAATAAGTATCTTCATACAACGCATTTTTAGGGATATAGATATCAACATCTTCGATATCAAAAACGCTAGCGTGATTTCTTTTTGCCAGGTAAGGAGTTTGCTTTTTTTGAGGTGAAAAGTAGTAACTGCTATCTTTTTTAGGGGTTATGGGAACTCGTATGCTACTGGTGTTTCCTTTAAAATCTTGCACTTTTATAAGATAATTGTAGGAGAGGCCTTCTTTTATTTCTAAGTAGCCATTATCTTTATTTTCTTTAAAAATACTTAATGGGTTGTTAGGCTCGATAAAAAGTTTTTGGACACGGCTTTTGTTTTCTATATAATATTCATAATCTATGTATTGGTTAAGGTAGCGTGTTTCTGAAAAAGAAAACTTATTAAAATCAACAGCAAGGCAAGTATTCCCGTTTAAACTTGTTTGGATATGGTTTACGCCATTTTTGTTAGGAGCATAATTAAGTTTATCGATACTCGAAATTCCAAAACCTATTTTTCCATAAGCTTTTATGTTTTCTGTAGTGTAATCTCCATTTTCTAATGGAATTAACCGAAGTTTTTGGCGACCATTTTTACCATTGATGTATGAGGTATCATTGGCAGTGTAAGCAAATAAATCAGAGATTTCGGGCTTATAAGTATCTTTAATATCAAACCCAAAAAGCATAGGATTCATAGGCCTAGATTTTCCGTCACGAATTTCAAAATGTAAATGAGGACCTCCGCTACCGCCGGTATTCCCGCTATAAGCAATAACTTCTCCTTGTTTTACTTGTAACCGATTGGCTTCGGGGAAAACCTCTATCTCGAAACTTTCTTTAGCATATTGTCGCTTTTTAATGTAAGCTTCAATTTCTTTATTAAAATGGTTTAAATGCGCATAAACGCTTGTATATCCGTTTGGGTGAGTTATATAAAGCGCTTTCCCATATCCCCAATGGCTAATTTTTATTCTGCTAATATAGCCACTAGCAGAAGCCAATACTTTTAGCCCTGTGCGTTGTTGGGTTTTAATATCTAAACCGCTATGAAAATGATTTCCACGTAACTCTCCAAATGTTCCCGAGAGTACAAGCGGGATGTCTAACGGAGATTTAAAGTAATTCTCTGGAAGGTTTTGAGCTTGTAAAAAACTAAAACTTAGTAAAATTATCCAAATAAATCTCATAAACTTGGTCTTGTTAGGTTCTAAAAGAAAGGGCTAAAGATACGCTAATCAGATAAAAACACAAAAAATAGCCGTGCTTACTCGCTTTGTTGTAAATTTCTAAGAAAACTATTGCCATATTTATAGAGGAATATTAACTTTGCGTAAATAGAATTTTGCACTGTGCGATGGGTACGATGATTGAGATTACAAGTTCTTTAGAAGTAAAAATCAATGCTTTAATAAAGCAACATAAACAACTAAAAGAATATACGCAACAGTTAGAAGAGACTATACAGCTTTTAGAACAGCAAAAAGTATCTTTACAAAAGCAATTAGAAAAGTTGCAATCTGAAAATCATCAACTTAAATCCGCCAATGCATTATTGGGCAGTAAAGAGTACAAGAGAGAAACAAAACTCAAAATAAATAGCTTGATTAGAGAAATAGATCAATGTATTGTTCAATTAACAGGATGATAGATTTGTGAAGAATGAAAAGCAGAAAATAAAAATATCAATAGCAGATCGTGTATATCCGCTTACCATTGCTCCAGAGCAAGAAGAGGGATTGCGTCGTGCAGCTAAGAAAATAGAAACTGTAATTAAGCAATTTGAACAGAGTTATGCGGTTCGTGATAAACAAGATGTATTAGCCATGTGTGCTTTACAATTTGCAGCACAAACCGAACATCAAGTAATAACAGAAGATAGAGAAATGCTATTGGCCGAAGAAAAACTTAGGTATTTACATAGCATTTTAGATGAACAGATAAAATAAGTTCTTTTAAATAACCAAAATTACTGCCTGTATTAGTTTTTTTGAATCGATAAACTCAACACTTATCAATTAAAAAGGGTGAGTCTATATTGTAAAAGCAAGCCATCTTAGAATGGATCCTTGATCAGTAAGTTAACCCTAAACCTGTTTTAAACGGAGTTTATACAGATTATTATCATACTAATACAGGCTTTTTTTATATCATTTTTTATGGAAACATTGACAATCATTATAGCAGTAGCTACAGCCATTGTAGGCTTTTTATTAGGTTTTTTAATCAGTAAAACTTCAGGGAAGAAGCATATTGAAGAAGCTAAAGAAAAAGCAGAAGCTATTGTAAAAGAAGCAAAAACTACAGGCGAAAGTATTAAAAAAGACAAAATCTTACAGGCGAAAGAAAAATTTATCGAGCTTAAAGCAGAACACGAAAAAGTGATCTTAGCACGCGATAAAAAAATAGCCGATGCAGAAAAACGCACTAGAGATAAAGAATCTAAAGTTTCTAACGAGCTTTCTAAATCTAAAAAATTAAACAAAGAATTAGAAATAAAACTTAAAGAAACAGATGAGCGTTTTGACTATGTAGAAAAACGCCAAGAAGAAGTAGATAAAGCACACGACCGACAAATAAAAGAATTAGAAATTATTGGAGGCTTAAGTGCAGAGGAAGCGAAAGCCCAATTGGTAGAAACCTTAAAAGAGTCGGCAAAAACAGACGCTATGGCACTTATTCAAGATACCATAGAAGAAGCAAAACTAACCGCACAACAAGAAGCGAAGAAAATAGTAGTTAATACCATCCAGCGTATTGGTACAGAGGAAGCAATAGATAATTGCGTATCGGTATTTAACCTTGAAAGCGATGATGTAAAAGGAAGAATAATTGGGCGTGAAGGAAGAAACATTAGAGCAATTGAAGCAGCAACAGGCGTAGAGATTATTGTAGACGATACCCCAGAAGCAATTATATTATCTTGTTTCGATGCCGTGAGAAGAGAAGTAGCAAGACTTTCTTTACACCGTTTGGTTACCGATGGGAGAATTCACCCAGCACGAATAGAAGAAGTGGTGAAAAAAACCCGTAAACAGATTGATGAAGAAATTATCGATATAGGAAAACGTACCGTAATCGATTTAGGAATTCATGGCTTACACCCAGAGTTATTAAAAATGGTAGGGCGTATGAAATACCGCTCTTCATACGGGCAAAACTTACTTCAGCACTCTCGTGAAGTAGCTAAACTTTGTGGGGTTATGGCAGCAGAATTAGGCTTAAATCCTAAGTTAGCTAAACGTGCTGGATTATTACACGATATAGGGAAAGTACCAGAAACCGAAACCGAAGTGCCACACGCAATTTTAGGAATGCAAATGGCAGAAAAATACGGCGAAAAACCAGATGTTTGTAATGCCATAGGAGCTCACCACGATGAAATAGAAATGACATCGTTATTATCGCCAATTATTCAAGTGTGCGATGCCATTAGTGGAGCAAGACCAGGAGCACGCAGACAAGTGTTAGATTCTTATATCCAACGTTTAAAAGACTTAGAAAACATTGCTTTTGGATTTAATGGTGTTAAAAAAGCTTATGCAATTCAAGCAGGTAGAGAACTAAGAGTTATTGTAGAAAGCGAAAAAGTTAATGACGAAAAAGCCTCGAACTTATCGTTTGAGATTTCTCAGAAAATTCAAACCGATATGACCTATCCTGGACAGGTAAAAGTAACGGTAATTAGAGAAACTAGAGCAGTGAATATTGCAAAATAAAATCATAAAGAAACTTATAATAAAAGGGGAAGCAGTTTTGTTTCCCTTTTTTATTTGTAAAAAATAAACGGTAAAAACCTTAAAAACCAAAAGCCTAAGGATTATATGGTAACTAATATAAAATTTAGTATTTTCACTTTTTAAAAAATATATTATGAAAATTAAGCCTATACAAAGCTTACTAATAGTAGCCGTACTATTTTCTAGCTGTAAAGAGAAGCCGCAACAACAAAAGGAAAAACAAGATCTCCCTGTAAAAAATGTTTTACTAGAAAATTATAAAGGGCCTTATCAAGGTGTTCCTGCCTTTGATAAAATGGACGTTTCTATGGTCAAGCCAGCCATTACAGAAGGTATAAAAATGCACTTAGCAGAACTTGACGCGATTGCAAATAATAAGGAAGCGCCAAGTTTTGAAAACACTATTATCCCTTATGAAAAATCAGGAGCAGCACTAGATAGAGCATTTACATATTATGGAATATTTAGCAGCAATATGTCTTCTAGTAAATTTAGAGAAATACAAAAAGAACTCGCGCCTATCATCAGCGATTATTCTTCAAAAATTGCGCAAAACGAGACCTTATTTAAGCGCATTAAACAAGTTTACGATAATGCCCAACAAAATCCGCTTCCTACAGAAGAACAACGCACCCTACAATTAATTTATGAGTATTTTGCCATGAATGGGGCAAACCTTTCGGAAGCCGATAAGCAAAAATATGCCGCTATTAATAAGGAGCTATCAAAACTATACACTGCGTTTTCTAACAACGTTTTGGCAGACGAAGAAAACTATGTTGTTTACCTTACAAAAAAGCAACTAGGAGGTTTACCAGAATCTTTTGTGAAATCAGCGGCGCAAATAGCAACAGAAAAAGGTAAAGAAGGAAGCTACGCGATTACCAATACACGCTCCTCGATGGATCCTTTTTTAACATATTCTACCGAGCGTGAATTACGCCAAAAAGTATGGGAAAATTATTACGCCCGTGGCGATAATAATGATGAGTATGATAACAATAAAATAATTAAGAAAATACTTCAATTACGTGATAAACGTGTTGCTTTATTAGGTTATGATAATTATGCAGAATGGCGTTTACAAAATCGTATGGCGAAAAATCCAGAAAATGCGATGCAATTGATGGAAAAAGTATGGCCAGCAGCATTAGCACGAGTAAAAGAAGAAGTAGCCGATATGCAAGCCATTGCCGATAAAGAAGGAGCAAATATTACCATAGCACCTTGGGATTATCGTTTTTATGCAGAAAAAGTAAGAAAAGCAAAATACGACTTAGATAGCGAAGAAGTTAAACAATATTTAGAATTAGGAAACTTAACTCAGGCACTTTTCTTTACGGCAGGCGAGTTGTTTAATTATAATTTTACTCCTGTAAAAGAAGGAAGTGTTCCTGTTTTTCAAGAAGATGTAAACGTATGGGAAGTTACCGATAAAACCTCAGGTGATTTAGTAGGACTTTGGTATTTAGACCCTTATGCTAGAACAGGTAAACGTTCTGGTGCTTGGGCAACAACATATCGTGACAGAACAAAGCTTACAGGAAATAAACCTGTATTATCTTCCAATAACTCTAACTTTATAAAACCAGCACCAGGTGAGCCAGTATTGGTTTCTTGGGATGATGCCATTACTTTTTTCCATGAATTTGGACATGCTTTACATTTCTTAGCATCAGATGTAAAATATCCTACATTAAATGGAGGCGTAAGAGATTATACCGAATTCCAATCACAGTTGTTAGAGCGTTGGCTTTCTACCGATGAGGTTATTCATAAATTTTTACGTCATCACGAAACCAATGAGGTTATTCCTGCTGCTCTAGTTGAAAAAATTAAAAAAGCAGCAACCTTTAATCAAGGTTTTGCTACAACAGAATTTTTAGCTTCTGCCTTAATGGATATGAAATACCATACCATGAGTGATAAAGAATTGGAAATGCTAAACCCTAAAAAATACGAAAAAGAAACTTTAGCCGCTTTAGGAATGCCAAAAGAGATTGTAATGAGACACCGTACGCCTCATTTTGGACACGTATTTTCTGGGGAGGGTTATGCTACTGGATATTATGGTTATTTATGGGCAGATGTACTTACAGCCGATGCAGCCGAAGCTTTTGCCGAAGCTCCAGGTGGTTTTTACGATAAAGCCTTAGCGAAAAAGTTGGTAGACTATTTATTTGCTCCAAGAAATGCTATGGATCCTGCCGAAGCTTATAAAAAGTTTAGAGGACGTGAGGCTACTACCGATGCTTTGATGAGAGATAGAGGTTTTGCTCCTAAAAAATAGGCAAACATAAATACATTAGAAAAGAAAAAAGGATACTACAATTAGTATCCTTTTTTTGATAATCTAAATTCTATTTGACGATTTTGAGCGCCCATTAGCTGTACGTCTATGTTGTGTACGTGCATTTTTTGAAGAACTTTGTCTGTTGTTTTTTACAGCGTTATGATTTCGAGGGCTTCTTGTGGCCGCTCGGTTGTATTTAGGTTGATTTTGAAATTTAGTAGTATTAGTTCTATTACTGCTAGCGGTATTTCTTTTTCTAGAAGTGCGGTCATTGTAATCATAAACTTCCCTATTGCTAGAGGTTTTATTTAAATTGCTTCTGCCACGGTGATATGTAGTAACAGCATCTGAGGGCTTATAATAGCTGCGAGGATACGCATCTGTATTGTTTTTATAATACTTTTTGAAACTTTTATACGATTTTCGCTTTGGCTGATAGTAACTACGGTAAGGACGCGTGTATACAATGCGATGTTGAGCAGGCGGCTTTCTAAAATGCTTATGTTGAACTTTGTAAACATAAGTGCGGTTATACGGGTTTATGTAGCCTCGGTATCCCATAAAAATGCCTGCAGGATTATAAACCAAATACATGTTGCCAACACGTTGTAATCTTCCTAAGTTGTAATCGATAAAAATATTTCCTATTCTGCTTACTCTACCATAATAATCGTAAAAAATAGGAACGTTTTCTATTTGTATTACCGCTCCAAAATCATCGTATTGTATATAAGGATTATAATTGTACCCGCTATTAAAACTAATGTTTACGTGCGGAGTGTTGATAACCAACTGTGCATTAGGCTTTGAATTTTGAATATAAAAATCAAATTGCCCATCTGGATATATAGCAAAGTCTATATGTTGTTCTGTAAAAATAATCGCAGAAGGATAGGTGTGCGATTTAGGGTGTCGATTTGTGTTAGCAACTGTGACTATTCCACAAAATAAAAAACTGATAAGAATACTAAGCTTTTTCATACAAAATGTTTTATGTTATGGTGTGATTTGCAAGTATTATGCCGTTGTTGTTAATGCGCTGATAGTCAATCGATTTGTTTAAATAAGAAAACCTTTAGGATTTCCCTAAAGGTTTTCTAACTAACCAACCAAAATGAATATGAAATATGAATGCATATTCATGTATAATATTGCAAATACTGTGCCGTTTATAACTTCTCTTTTAGGTATTTAGCCGTATAAGATGTTTTATTAAGACTTACTTCTTCTGGAGTTCCGTAGGCAATTAAACTACCTCCGTTTTTACCGCCTTCAAGGCCTAAGTCTATCACATGGTCTGCGCATTTTACTAAATCCATTTGATGCTCGATAACCAATAGCGAATGTCCTACTTCGAGTAGCGCATTAAAAGATTTTATTAATTTTTGAATGTCATGAAAATGTAAGCCTGTAGTAGGTTCATCAAAAATAAAAAATGTTTTGTTTTTTGTTTTTCCTTTTCCTAAAAAAGAAGCCAGTTTAATACGCTGGGCTTCACCTCCCGATAGGGTAGAAGAGCTTTGCCCTAAACTAACATAGCCTAAACCTACTTCTTGTAAAGGCGTTAGTTTTTTTACAATACTATTTTCTTTATGTTCTTTAAAAAAAGCGATGGAATTATCGATACTCATTTCTAAAACATCGGCGATTGAATGTTGATGAAATTTAATTTCTAGAATTTCACTTTTAAAACGCTTTCCTTGGCATGCTTCACAAGTTAGGTGTACATCTGCCATAAATTGCATTTCTACGGTAACCTCTCCTTCGCCTTTACAAACTTCACAACGTCCACCATCTACGTTAAAGCTAAAATGTTTAGGCTGGTAGTTTCTGGCTTTAGCAAGACCTTGCTTGGCAAAAAGGCTTCGGATGTCGTCGTAAGCTTTAATGTAGGTAATGGGGTTAGATCGTGAGGAGCGCCCTATAGGGTTTTGGTCTATAAACTCTACTTGATCTATGCTTTTAAAATTACCTTGTACGCGGGTGCATTCGCCTAGTTTTTCGCCAAAATTACCAAGTTCTTTTAACAGAGCAGGGTAAAGAAGTTTTTTTACTAAGGTACTTTTTCCACTACCAGAAACACCTGTAATGGCGGTAAATACGCCCAAAGGAAAACGAACATCTATGTTTTTAAGGTTGTTTTCTCTTGCCCCAATAACTTCTATATATTCTACATGTGGGCGCCGATGTTTAGGAACTTCTATTTTTAAGCTTTGATTTAGGTATTTGGCAGTAAGGGAGTTAGATGTTAAGATGGTTTTGTAATCTCCAGTGGCTACTACTTCACCTCCAAAAGTTCCTGCTTCTGGACCGATGTCAATAATTTCATCGGAAGCTTTCATAATATCTTCATCGTGTTCTACGACGATTACAGTATTACCTAAATCTCGTAATGATTTTAATACTTCAATAAGTTTTTCGGTGTCTTTAGGATGAAGCCCAATAGAGGGTTCATCTAAAATATACATGGAGCCGACAAGACTACTCCCTAACGAGGTTGCTAAGTTGATACGTTGAGATTCACCGCCAGATAAAGTATTGGATTTTCTGTTTAGGGTTAAATAATTTAACCCAACATCGTTAAGAAATTGCAACCTGTTTTTTATTTCAATCAATAAGCGTTTGGCTATTTGTTGGTCGTGTTTAGTTAGTTTTAAGGTGTTAAAAAAAGCAGCAACTTCGTTTAAGGGAAGTTCTACCAAATCGGTAATAGCGTGCTTGTTAATTTTCACATAGCTGGCTTCTTCTCTTAAACGTTTACCTTGGCATGTGGGGCAAGCTGTTTTCCCTCGGTAACGTGATAACATTACTCGGTTTTGAATTTTATAGGCTTTTTCTTCTAGTTCCTTAAAAAAATCGGTTAGTCCTGTAAAATATTTGTTACCTGTCCATAGGAGTTTTTTATGTTCTTCAGAAAGCTCATAATAAGGTTTATGAATAGGGAAATCAAATTTATGAGAATTATTAATTAATTGATGTTTGTACCATTGCATGCTTTCGCCTCGCCAAGGGTAAATAGCATCTTCGTAAATAGAGAGGCTTGTGTTTTGAAAAACTAGGCTTTCGTCAAGACCAATAATATCTCCATAACCTTCGCAAGTTGGGCAAGCTCCATACGGGTTGTTAAAGCTAAACAGGTGTAGGTTAGGTTCTAAAAACTGCATGCCATCCAATTCAAATTTATTGCTAAACGAAGTTAATTTCCCTGTCGAGATATCTTCGATAAACAACTCTCCTTTGCCTTCATAAAAAGCTGTTTGTATGGCGTCGCCTAGGCGGTTGTAAAAATCTTCATCGTTTTTTGTTATAATCCTATCAATTACAATATAGCTTGTTTTTTTACTTGCTTTTGGGTTTTCAAGTTCGTCTATTCTTGTAACAACATCTTTGTGTTTTATTCGGCTATAACCTTGTTGTTGGAGTATTTTTAATTTTTCAGGGAAGCTTCTTCCTTTCTCTAAAATTATAGGTGCTAACAGTAATAACTTTGTTTTTTCAGGAAGTGCTTTTATGCTTTCTAAAACATCGGTTACGCTATGTTTTTTTACTTCTTTTTCAGAAACAGGGGAATATGTTTTTCCTATTCGTGCAAAAAGCAGTTTAAGGTAGTCGTAAATCTCTGTTGTGGTGCCTACGGTAGAGCGTGGATTGGTAGAATTTACTTTTTGTTCGATAGCAATAGCAGGAGCTATTCCTTTAATAGAATCGACTTTTGGTTTGTTTAAACGTCCTAAAAACTGCCTAGCGTAAGATGATAAACTTTCTACATACCTGCGCTGACCTTCTGCATAAAGGGTGTCAAAAGCTAAGCTTGATTTCCCCGAGCCAGATAATCCTGTAATTACAACTAACTTATTTCTAGGGATAACTACATCTATATGTTTTAGATTGTGTAGTGCGGCTCCTTGTATGATGATATTATTTTTCGGGTCAACTTCTTTTATAGAAACACTCATAGTATATATATTCTAATTCAACAAATATACTTAAATAAGACAGCCTTTTAAAAAGAATAAAAGCGCATTACAAATGTTAAATTTTTTAACTAAATGTATTTCTTAAAAAAAAGATTTATATATTTATACTTTCTAACAAACAAATTATAGCCTATAGCATACAATTACTTTATTAAGCACATTATATAGAAAACCAAAAAATCTTAATACCAAAGTAATTGATATGGGAAAGTTAAATACCACTGCCGATGCAGTATTAGTAAGTAGGTATATAAATGGTTGCGAAGCTTCTTTAGCAACCCTAATAGATAGGTACCAACAACGTATTTATAATTTTATTTTCTCTAAAGTTTTAGATAGAGATTTAACCGAAGATATCTTTCAGGATACCTTTATTAAAGTAATCCGAAATTTAAAACATAGAAAATACAACGAAGAAGGAAAATTTTTACCTTGGGTTATGCGTATTGCTCATAATTTAATCATAGACCATTTTAGACAATCTAATAGAATGCCTAAATTTGATGGTAAAGGCGATTTTAATATATTCTCTGTATTGGAAGATGAACACCTAAACGCAGAGAAACAAATGGTTAAAAGCCAGATAGAAAATGATGTAAGAAAACTAATCGATGAACTGCCCGAAGATCAACGAGAGGTATTGTTAATGCGTATTTATAAAGATATGAGTTTTAAAGAAATAGCTAACAAAACAGACGTGAGCATTAATACCGCTTTGGGAAGAATGCGTTATGCATTAATAAACTTACGTAAAGTAATAGATAAAAATAATATTGTTTTAACAAATTAGGTTTAGTATTCTAGAAAGAAAAGAAGTAAGAAAACAATATATAGTAAAAAAATGCGTTTTATGTTTAGTTTACTAACTAATAAATTAAATGTAGATGGCAGAACTTTACTTAAATAAAAACCCGCATGAAAATGCAAACCATTTAACCCCTAAAAAAGAAACAATAGCTTTTTTGTTGAGTTACTCAAAAGCTTTGCATGTAGCAACACATGAAAGTATAGCATTTGAAACCATTATTAATTGATAAAATCCTCAAAAAAATACCTGAACTATTTTTTTGAGGATTTTTTGTAATATTCGTTAATTACGGTTTTCCTACCAATAGTTTTGGTGATAATGTCTTTTTCTAAGTTCCAACCTCTAGCGGGAGAATATTCTCGACCATAAAAAATAATCCGCAAGTGTAAAGCATTCCATTGTTCTTTAGGAAATAAACGTTTAGCATCTTTTTCGGTTTGCTGAACATTTTTCCCAGACGATAATCCCCAGCGGTACATAAGCCTATGAATATGCGTATCAACAGGAAAGGTAGGAATATTAAAAGCTTGCGCTAACACCACACTGGCAGTTTTATGCCCAACCGCAGGTAATTCCTCTAAGGCTTCCATATCTACGGGAACTTCTCCGTTGTATTTTTCGATTAGAATTTCCGAAAGTCCATAAATTCCTTTAGCCTTAGTAGGCGAGAGCCCTACAGGTTTTATAATTTCCCTAATTTCATCTACACTTAGTCTTATCATAGCGTACGGATTGTCTGCACGGTCAAATAAAAGCGGTGTAATTTGATTTACTTTAGCATCGGTACTTTGGGCAGATAAAAGTACAGCAATTAAAAGCGTGTAAGGGTCTTTATGGTCTAACGGAATAGGTGTATGCGGATAGAGTTCGGTTAACGTATCGATAACAAAAGCTACTTTTTCTTGTTTCTTCATTTTTTTATATTTTTAGCAAAAATAAGCATTATGACAAATTTAAAACCAGGTGATAAAGCCCCAGATTTTTCTGGAACAGATCAAGATGGAAATTTACATAAACTAACCGATTATTCGGGCAAAAAACTAGTTGTTTTCTTTTATCCAAAAGCAAGTACACCAGGCTGTACGGCCGAGGCTTGTAACCTTCGTGATAATTGGAGTAAGTTTCAAGAAAAAGGTTATGAGATTTTAGGAGTAAGTGCAGATTCTGCACGCCGCCAAACCAATTTTAAAACTAAAAACGAGCTTCCTTTTCCGTTACTAGCAGATGAGGATAAAGCAGTTATCGAAGCTTTTGGAGTTTGGGGACCAAAAAAGTTTATGGGACGTACTTATGACGGTATCCATAGGACTACTTTTGTAATCGATGAAACCGGAACTATTAAGGAGGTAATCACAAAAGTAAAAACCAAGGCACACGCCGAACAAATACTTTAAGATTAGCTGTTATAAAAATCAAACGCGGCTTTTACTTGGGTAAAGGTAGCGTTACAATCAATAACAGGTTTACCAATAGCCTCGAGAAGTACAAACTGTATATTCCCGTGGCTATTTTTTTTGTCGTGTTGCAAAAGCTGGTAAATATTTTCGATATCGGTTTCGGTAAAAGTAATTTTAGGGAAACTTTGTAAAACAACTTGCTTAATTTCTTTGGCAGCAGCTTTTGAGAGCGAAGCGATTTCTACCGAAAGGTAGGCTTCTAAAACCATTCCAATAGCAATAGCCTCTCCGTGTAATAGTTTAGGAAGATTAGGATGATTAAAACAATAAGATTCTATTGCATGCCCTAGCGTATGCCCGTAATTTAATACTTTGCGAAGGTTGTTCTCGTGTAAATCTTTCGCTACGATGGTGGTTTTTATTTCTATAGAAGTTTTGATGAGTTCCATCAAATCTGCGGTAGTTAATTTATTTAGCGCCGATAGTTTATTCCAATACGCAGCATCATAAATAAGTCCATGTTTTAGCATTTCGGCTAATCCGCTACGCATTTCTTGTGGAGGTAAGGTTGCTAAAAAACTAGGGTCTATAAGAATTGCTTTTGCAGGATTAATAACCCCAACTTGATTTTTTAGATTTCCCAAATTAACGCCCGTTTTACCGCCAATAGCAGCATCTACCATGGCTAATAATGTGGTAGGGATGTTTATAAACGAGATACCCCGTTTGTAGGTAGAAGCTAAAAACCCACCTAAATCGGTAAGTACGCCTCCGCCTAAATTTATAAGTAAGGTTTTTTTATCGGCACCTAAATTTGCCATTGCTTCCCACAGCTGAAAGCAAGTTTCTATATTTTTATGCTGTTCTCCAACTTCTATTTCAAGTACTTCTACAGCAAGTGTAGTTTCTAAATTACTTAAAAAATAAGAAGAGCAATGCTGGTTAGTATTTGTATCTGTTAAAATAAAAATATTGGATGCCTTAAAAGTTTTAATAAAAGCCGCTAAACTTTTAAAAGTATCCTCATTATAAATAATTTTTGAAGAAAATTCAGGCAAATTCATAGTTCTTTTTTATAATTTTGGCTAAGGTACATACTTTTTTTCTTCTGTTTTAAGCTAATTTAAGATGATTTTTTATGCATAAAAATTAGTTGTAATTTTCTCTTAATAACTAATTGTTTTAAAGCAATCAAAGTCTATATTTGCCGCGATTAAATTCTAAAAAAATGGTAACTAAAATTTTTAATAATACGAAGCGAGCATTTTCGCTAAAAAGTGATGAAGAATTAAAAAAATCACTTTTCATTTTTAGAATGATGGACAAACCGATTATGGTAAGCATAGGTACAAAACTTACCAATTGGTCCCTTAAATTACACTTGCCTGTAGAAGGCCTGATAAGGAAAACCATATTTGAGCAATTTTGCGGCGGTACAAGCCAAGAAGACTGCATTCCTGTAATGGAAAAAATGTATACCAAAAATGTACATAGCACGTTAGATTTCTCTGTAGAAGGAGAGGAAAACGATGCCGCTTTTGATGCCGCTTTAGCAACAAAAATAAAATTGGTAGAATTTGCCCAAAAGCGTAAAGAAATTGCTTTTACGGTATTTAAACCAACAGGAATTGGACGTTTTGCGATATGGGAAAAAGTTTCACAGAAAGAAAAACTAACTCCAGAAGAAACGGCAGAATGGAATAGGGTTAAAGCGCGAGTAGATAAAATATGTAAACTGGCGTATGATCTAGATGTGAAAATTCTTGCTGATGCAGAAGAATCTTGGATGCAAGATGCCGTAGATTGGCTGATAGAAGAAATGATGGAAAAATACAATAAAGAAAAAGTTATTGTATATAACACATTGCAATGTTACCGTTGGGATAGGTTACAATACTTAAAAGACATCCATATAAAAGCAAAAGAAAAAGGCTATAAAATAGGCGCTAAAATTGTACGTGGCGCTTATATGGAAAAAGAAAATGAACGTGCCGAAAAACTTAATTACCCTACGCCTATATGCGAAGATAAAGAAGCTACAGATGTAAACTACAACACCGTATTATATTATAGCTTACAACACCTAGACGATATTAATTTGTTTATAGGAACGCATAACGAAGTTAGTGCCTATTTGGCAATGCAGCATATGGATGAGATGGGCTATGCTAAAAATGATGATAGAATTTGGTTTAGTCAGTTATTTGGGATGAGCGAACACATTACTTACAATTTAGCTTTAAATGGTTATAATACGGTTAAATTAGTGCCTTTTGGACCAGTTAGGGACGTTATACCATACCTTATTCGTCGTGCCCAAGAAAACACATCGGTTAAAGGACAAACAGGAAGAGAGCTGGCTCTTTTAGAAGAAGAACAGCACCGTAGAGATGGGCAATATGTAAAACGTGTAAAATAAATTCCTTAAAAAGATTTATATACATTTTCTGAGCTTTTAGGAATAGCTTATTTATTCATTGTTCATACCATACAAATTAAAAACTGTCGGGTTTTTCGGCATAACGAAAATTGTCTGTAAAATTTTCCACGAAAGAAGCGTTAAAATTTTAGGCTGTTTGAGTATTGGCTTACCAATACGAGTTCTCTAAAATTTAGCTTCCGAGTAATAAATTTAAGACAAGATTCGGCAGCCTAGTCTTTTTTGATTCGTTTTTTTATCGATGAAATCAACTTTGTTGATTCATGAACACTATTAGCAAATAAAGGATTCGTGAACTAGAAAAAGTAAGTGTACTAAAATTTATAAGGGTTTACACTATCTCTTGTTTTAACATAAAAAGTAGTGTGTATTTGAAGCTAACAGTTAAACGCAAATCGCCATATCCGTCAGGGCGTTGGCTACAATTTTGACAGAACAAAAAAGTTTATGATTAAATATTTAACATTTGGAATTTCAATATGCTTTATATCTTGGATTGTGGGAATGATTTTGAATAGTATTATTGTGAAAACGGAATACTACGAAAAATTATCACACTTGAACTTTATTGAGAGCAAGAATCTGAATAAAAAAATCGGAATTGGATATTTTAAATGGATTGTAAAAAACACCTTTTTTAAGTTTTTTAATCAGAAAATAAAACTTGAAAATAAAAATGTGGAATTGACTGAAATACGAAAAGAAATGACTATCGCTGAAATAAGTCATCTGATTGGATTTATTTTCGTAACCGGTTTTGCTGTTTATAAAAGTTTTACTCACAACTTATTATTCGGACTGACAATAATGATTGCTAATACTTTAATGAATTTATACCCTTTATTATTACAACAAGAAAACAAAAGAAGAATTGATAAACTTATTAATCGACAAATAAAAACTGTAGCCAACAAAGAACCGAGGTAAAAACCAAATAAATTTTATAGATTTCACTTAAACCCCTCTTGTTTTAACATAAAAGTTGTATATATTTGAGGGTATCACTTTAATGCAAATCGTGATATTCTTCAGGGCGTTGTGTGCAATTTGCGCACGTTACCAAGATTTGGTATATTTGTTGAAAACAATATCCAAAATGGGAAAAAACACATCAATATCACTCGGAAATCATTTTGAGGAATTCATTAAAGAAGAAGTCAAATCTGGAAGATACGGTTCTGTTAGTGAAGTTATTCGTTCTGCTTTAAGACTTTTAGAACGCGAAGAAAAAAAAGAAAAAGAACTAATTAAAGCTCTCGAAATAGGAGAACAAAGTGGATTTGTTGAGAATTTTGACTCAAAACAAAATCTGAAAGAATTACATCGTCAGTACTTATGAGTAAAAACCAATATCGAATAAGTCAAGAAGCGATTAAGGATTTAAAAAATATTTGGGTTTATACTTTGAATAAATGGTCTAAAGAACAAGCGGATAGATATTATGACCTAATAATTTCGGAAATTGAATTCATTGCTGATAATTATATGACCGGAAAATCGGTGGAGCAAACTCGAAAGAATTATCGTGTGACTGAAATAAAATCTCATCTGATTTTTTACAGAAAAGTAGAAAATGATATCGTAGAAATTGTTAGAATTTTGCACCAACGAATGGATACTAAAAAACGACTGAAATAAAAAAACTGCATACAATTACACAAGCCTATAACTCTGTCTAAATTGATATTATACAAGCCGTTTTAAGTGGCTTTGTTTTTTATCGATAAAATCAACTCTGTTGATTCATGAACACCATTAACAAATAAAAGGTTTGTGAACTAAAAAAAGTAAGTAACTAAAACTAATTATCCGTTCATTTTGTCTTGACAAAAAACTGATTAAAAACAGACGAAAAAATCACTGTTTTTTAGATAAAAACAGGCCTGTAATAACAATAAAATCTATTTGTGTTGATACAGTTATTTTAAGAGAAATAAACTTCTTTCCTTATTGTTTTCTCTTATCAAAACCGCAGCTAATTTATGTTGAGGCTACATAAAGGCTATAAAAAATGAGTTAATTGTTTTATTTTTAAGCAAAGTGACTTGTTTCAGGGGAAAAAAGCAGTAAAACAAGCTATATTAAAGGATATATTTAAAGGCTTATCACTATTTTGCTCTGTATAAATAGTTGCCTATATTTGAAATTACAACTTCAACAAAAATTATAATATCTATCAAGGCGTTACCAATAATTTAAAACATAACTGGATTGTTATCAATACTACATACTGAAACAAAAAATTTTGCAGAAAATTATAGCATACCAAGATACGCTATCATTTTGTTGGAAGATGCCAATGAGTTCTCTATCGATTTTGTGAATTATAAAAATGAACGAAATTCCATCCTTTTTTTATCTCCATATCAAAATCTAAAATGGTTCGGAAAATCATCTCAAAAGATTAAATTAATAGAATTTCACGGTGACTTTTATTGTATTGAATACCATAAAAAGGAAGTTGCCTGTAATGGCTTGTTATTTAATAATATTTATTCTCAACCCTATATTTTATTGGGTGCGTGTAAATTTGGGGAATTGGAAGAACTTATCGAGAAAATGGCGATTGAAAATAAAAACAAAATAACTTTTTCTGATTCGGTACTAAAATCTTATCTACAGTTACTTTTGGCAATATGCAGTAGAGAAAAAGCATTACAAATTGATGATGCACTCATAGAACAACCTTTTGAAAAGCAACTATTTAAATTTCAACCGTTACTAGAAGAACATTTTATACAACAACGGGCTCCTTCTTTTTATGCCAACGTATTGGCAATGTCTACTTCCTCCTTTAGCAAAAAAGTAAAACAACAATTTGGAAAAACCCCTACAAAACTAATTCAGGAGCGTGTTGTTTTAGAAGCCAAGAAGCAATTACATCTCACCTATAAATCTGTCAAAGAAATTGCAACGTTGCTAAATTTTGATGACAAATATTACTTTAGCCGCTATTTTAAAAAGGAAGTAGGACTTTCACCTTCACAATTTCGGCAAAAAGTAGGTATTTCTGTCGTGGCAAAATAATACATCTTTTTTCAATTATTGTCCATTTGTTCAAAGAAAAGCATGTTTTATCTTTACAGAAAACAGTTTTAATATGAATAGATTAATAGAATTTTTAAGTAATAACCATTATAATTTTATAAACGCAATACGCGTAGCAATTTTTATTGTAATGGCATGGATTGGAGGGTTAAAAGCATTTCAATATGAAGCAGATGGTATTGTTCCATTTGTAGCAAACAGTCCGTTTATGAGTTTTTTCTATAAACACGCCAATGATGTAAATGTCAATGAGGAAGGAAAAACAGTAGCAGCATATAAACTACATAAAAACCCCGAAGGCAAGATGGTTGCCAATAATATTGAGTGGCATCAATCGAATGGAACATATATATTTTCTTATGGTTTAGGCACTCTTATTGTTATCATAGGAATAGTTACACTTTTAGGCATATGGCTCCCGAAAATTGGACTTTTAGGAGGATTATTGACCTTTGGAATGTCTATTGTTACACTGTCATTTTTAATTACTACACCAGAAGTTTATGTTCCTAATTTAGGCGGAGATATGCCCACCCCTCATTTTGGATTTCCCTTTCTCTCTGGAGCAGGTAGACTAGTTCTAAAAGATGTTATTATGATGGCAGGAGGTTTAATTATTGCATCGGATTGTGCTAAAAGAATAAAGAGTGTATCTAACAAAAACCTAAGTTAAAAACAAGTATTGTTACGCTGTTTTAGGTATATTCATTTTATCTTGGTACAATCCAAACCAAAAGGGCAAGCCTGTTTTTAGGAAATTTTTAAAAGCGAGTTTAAAACCGCTGCTAAATCTGGCGTTTCATGCTTTGTCTTTGCTTTGCAAAGACGCACTTCCACTGGATTTACAGCTATTTCTGCAAAACTGTCGGGTTTTTCGGCATCACGAAAATTTAGCTTCCGAGTAATAAATTTAAGAAAAGATTCGGTAGCCTAGATTTTTTTTATTATACTTTTAAATTAAACTCTCTTAGGGTTTTACATCTCTTCTTGTTTTAATATAAAAATGGTGTAGCCAATAGCTTTTACTCAAACATGGCGTTAATTTTTTGTTCAAATTTCTTATCACTAACCTTTAGGATTTCTTCTAATAAATCAGTTGGAGTAGGCTTCGCGTTAGGATATTTATGTTGCTCCAAAAAAGTTCTTAACGCTAAATTTAACCGATCTTCTCCAATCAATTCACTTAATTCCACAAAAACTATGGCGCCCTTAGAATAGGCAACAAAAGCATTATCTTTAGTGGCTTTCAACAAAGAAAGGTTTTCGTTAAAACCTTTTTCGGCATCGTAGATTTGCAGGTGAATGGCCACACGTTCCAACATGTTGTCTTTGCCGTACATTTTTTTGTAAATCATCATTTCGGTGTACATCGCCAAGCTTTCGGTTAGCATGGCATAACCTTCTCGGTAATCGGGATCAATTTGGTTGGTGCCCCACCAAAAATGTGCCACTTCATGCCCTGCCAATTCATTGATAACATCCTGATTATGGCTGTCTTCTATATTGGCATGAAAGATCATGTGTTCTGTCATAAAAATCACGCCGGGATAAGCCGTTCCTGCAAAGCCTTGTGTAAACGAGGAAACTTCAGCAAATTGTACAGAGGAAAAAGGATAAGGCCCAAAGTATTTGGTGCAATAGTCCAATGAAAGTTTGGTGTTTTCTATGAGATGGTTCACATTATTTTCGTGCAAAGGATGGTATAAAACCTCAATAGAAATGCCTTTGTGTTGCACTTTTTTAACATGGTAGCTGGCAGAAGAAACCGCAAAACGAAACGGAATGGCATTTGCCTGGTACTGGTAATAATTCCTATTGGCGTCTTGCCATTGCTTCTTTAATGCACCCGTACCAACAGCAATTTGATTCTTATCGGTAGAAATCTGCATGTCTAAACGAATAAAATCATCTACAGCGGTTTTTGGAGCGTCCAACGGCTTCATTTGCGTCTCTTCCCCCAATGCATGTTGTTTTCGAATGGTTTTATCTGAAATTTCATTGTCGGCATCGTAACCAAATTGTGGAAAATACCGACTAATTCGCATAAATGACCCATTCGCTACAATCGCATTAAAGGGATTATGGCCATTAACAGCCTGCCATTTATAGGTCAATTCAAATTCCAGTTTTGCCGAATCCTGTGCTTGTAAAGCGTGTTTTAATTTTAATTCTGAGATGGAACCATCTAGCATGATGGTATCATTTTTATAACTAAATAAAAGCGATTGGATCTCAAAGTCTTTCGGAACACTAACAAGAATAGAATCTATAGCTTGGTTGTGGGGGTTTACCAACCAATAATTGCCTTTTATTCGGTAAGCTTGTTCTTTAGGAAACAAATCGATTTCGGTGACAACCTTTTTTATCGTGGGCTGTGGAAGGTTTTGGTATTTTCGGTAGTTTTTTTCGTAAGTGACTTTTTCCAAAATAGCAGCCTCCTTATCTTTAGGCTCATAGCCTTCTAAAAAAGAAAAACCACTAAAAAACGCCATAAATCCACAAACAATAAGGGCAACCATTTTGTTTTTTCTTTTGGCTGCCGTTTTGATTAAATGAGAAACGAAAAATAGCAGCCCAACCAGAGAAAATCCAAAAATTAGCCGCCATAAAAACATTTTTAAGTAAGGCCCGTAAGCTATAAAATCGCTATAAGCACCTTTGTACCCAGATAATACTCTAAACAACGGATTGGAAATGATATTTTTTGAGATGGGTGTCACAAACAATAAGAAAAACAAGATGGAAATCCCTAAAGCAATCGACTTGTTTTTGCTCCTACTATTCAAAAAAAGCAGTATTAAGGAAAGGAGTATAAGTGGTAACGTATTAAAAACAAAAACACCAAAATATGCTTGCCAATCAATGTAGGTGTATTGAAAAATAAGCTGAAAAATAATCGCTTCCAACAGCATTAAACCCGTAAGAAAGACAACCAATAACACCATGCTTATGCTGTGTGCCAGTAATCGTTCTCTTGCATAATAGGTGGTGTTTTGGATGATAGAAAACCCACTGGCGTTTGCACGCCAAAACACATCATTTGTAAAGTAAACCACCACCAATGCCCCAATAAAATAAAATGTTTCATTAATGGTTTGAGCCAACAGTCCTGAACTGGCATATTGTTGTGGCAGTCTAATTCCCATATCAATATCGCCATACATTTCCACACCCACGTAAAATAAGAGCAATACTGAAGCCGAAATAAGCGGAATGCTTTTAAACAAATAAATAAGATCGATTTTCACAAAAGAAAACAGCGCTTCCTGTCTTGTTTTTGAATTAAATAAAGTGCTTGCTGTAGCAAATGGAGCGTCTAAACGTTTGGTCTTTTTAGATGTTAATGCCGTGTTTTTCTTTTTTGACTTTTGCTTAAAAACCGGTAAAAACGAGAATGCACGAATGCCCAGCTTTACCATGATTAATGAAAGAAAAATAACAAACAGGCGATTGAGCAATAGCACATTGGTAAACGAAACGGTGCTATGGTTTCTTTGAAAAACATCAAAAGCTTTGGCTTCATAAAAGTAAGCCGACAGCCCAAAAACATCGGTTATGGCCGATATTTTTTGAGCCAATAAAGACTGCGGTAGCGATTGTGCCATAAACGGCGCGTTTGAAAACATCAACACAATCATATAGGTTATATAAAGCATTAAACCTGCAATAGCCACCAATAATTTATTCTGAAATTTTTTCGCACAAAAAAACAGGATGCTGCATACCAACAAGCTATTTACTACCCCAAAAATCAAAAAAGGATACACATAATGCCACAGCTGAAACCCTGCGAGCATTTTAGCATCTGTTTGCACATGCAACCCGATAACATAACCAAGCATTAAAGTAAAAAAGCTAAATACAGTAAGCAAAAAGAAGGATAAAAAGCGGGCTAAAGCAAAGTCACGTTTCTTTATTGGTGTTGTAAAAACTATCAAACCAAAATTAGTATCACCTTCCTTAAATAACCCTGAAAAAGCCAACAGCGTTGCCATTAAAATAATAATCAAGCTTAACAAACCTGTCATAAATCCAACCGAATAGGGCGCATTGGCAGCAATTCCATCACCAATATTAATATTGAACTTATAACCTGCAAAAAAGCCTAAAACCAAATAAGCCAGCAAAGCAAAACGAGTAGCTGTCTGTTTTAGCGAGCTGTATATATCGTTACTTAAAACCGTTTTCATGTTGCACTATTTAAATGAGTGAAGTAAGCGTGTTCTAAATTTGGCACTACCGCCTGAAACCCGGTTGGGCAGGCATCTGCATAAACGGTTATGTGCATCACCTTTTCAATAAATTGTTTGCTGATAACTTTAAAATTCGGTTCCAGTTTAGGGAGTTCGTTTTTGTTTGTGGCTTTTTGCCATAGTTTTCCGTGCAACGCATTAATAAACTGATTTGGATTTCCTTCGGCCACAATGTTTCCTTGTTTTATGATGGCCATTTGCGAACACAGATTGCGTACATCTTCCACCAAATGGGTGGATAATAAAATGATGATATCTTCACCTATTTCGCTCAACAAAGCATTGAATCTATTGCGTTCTTCCGGATCTAAACCCGCTGTGGGTTCGTCCACAATAACAATTTTCGGGTCTCCCAATAAGGCTTGAGCCACACCAAAACGTTGTTTCATTCCACCGGAAAACGTATGTACCTCTTTGTTTTTGGCATCTGTTAAATTCACTTTATCCAGAAGAGTTATAATTTGGTCATGCCGCTCTTTTTTGTTGTGAATACCCTTTAACCTGGCCAAATGCTCCAACAAATCGTAAGCCGAAACTTTAGGGTAAACACCAAAATATTGGGGCAAAAACCCCAGCTGTTTTTGTATTTCCAATGGGGTTTTTACAATGTCTGTGCCGTTGAAAAACAGTTCTCCTTCCGATGGTTTTTGTAAGCCTACAATGGTTTTCATAAGCGAAGATTTCCCTGCGCCGTTAGGCCCTAGTAAACCAAAAACACCGTTTGTTATGTCTAAATTTATGGCATGAAGCGCCTGGTATCCATTGTTGTACACAAGGGATACATTGTTAATTTTCAATGTATTCATAAGGTGATATTTAAGGAAGCGTTAGTCTACATAGTCTATGATGTCTCCGGGTTTACAATCCAGGGCTTCGCATATTTTTTCTAAAGTTTCAAAGCGAATGCCCTTGGCTTTTCCATTTTTAAGTATCGATAAATTTGCAGGTGTAATGCCAATTTCTTTAACCAATTCTTTACTCTTCATCTTTCGTTTGGCGAGCATCACGTCTATATTTATTACAATTGGCATAGTCTAGATATATAAGTCTTGTTCGTTTTGTAAATGCAATCCTTGGTTGAATATTTCTGACATAAAAAACACAAAAACACCAAGAACAAGATGTAGGATAATGATTACAAACATTTCGTGTTCTATTGGTATAAAAAACGATGTGAAAATGGTGAGTACAGTCGGCAGAAATATATTGACAAGGTAAAACCGCCTTAGATGCACGATGTTTTCTGAAGTAAATAACTTGTCTTGGTAAAAAACCTTAAAAACATTAGACAGCAACCAAAAAAACAAACCATACCCAAAAACAGGAATCAAAAACGAAAAGATTAAATAGGTTGTATTGCTATCTAAAATTAAAAACGCCTTTTCTGTAAAAGGATAGGTGATGATTGTTTGCTCATTTTTGAATTGTAAATGGGTGTTCGTTAGCCAACTTAATGCTCCGTATATCCCAGTAACTATATACAAGCCTGCCAATATTCTTGTAATGAAATATAAGATTTTGGAGATAATCATCGTTTTCTGCATAGAATAAAATTTAATTTATTTCTGTAAATGTATAAAAAAATATCGTTTTACGATAATTATTTATTTTTTATGATAATTTATTTTCGTGTTTATTCAAGAAAAATAAGCCAATAGATTAGACTGAATTTTAGTTTTCTGGCATCACGAAAATTGTTTGTAAAATTTACCACGAAAGAAGTGTTAAAATTTTAGGCTGTTTGAGTATTGGCTTACTAATACGAGTTCTCTAAAATTTAGCTTCCTAGTAATAAATTTAAGACAAGATTCGGTAGCCTAGTCTTTTTTGTTACTTTTTACGACAATGAAATCAACTTTGTTGATTCATGAACACCATTAGCAAATAAAAAGTTTGAGAACTAAAAAAAAGTAAGTACAATAAAGTTTATTATTCGTTCATTTTGTCTTGACAAAAAACAGATTAAAAACAGACGATAAAATCACTGTTTTTTTAGATAAAAACAAGCCGATAGTAACAATAAAATCTACAGGTTATTTATACCATTATTTTACGAAAAATCAGCCTTTAGTTTTACTCACGTTTTTCCCCTATCAAAGCCATACCTAGTCCACACCTAGTCCATACCTAGTCTAGGGTGAGACCACAAATTGTCCACTAAAAAATGGGCTGATTTTAGTTTAGCTGTGGTTTATATATGGTGTAAAAATGACATATTTATAGGCTATAAAAAGCTATTAAAAATAGAGCCCCTAACAGAAATATTCTTAGCCTGTTTTTTTGAGGGTTTTTATTAAAAAAACAAGTAAATTTTATATATTTTAACCAAACCCTCTTAAGCTTTTTACACCCCTCTTGTTTTAACATAAAAAGTTATATATCTTTGAGGATATATACAAGTTGTAAAACATTTGAGAAAATTGAAAAAATTGTCCAATCGATATATTATTTTATCTTTTTTTCTGTCACTCGGATTAAATTCCTGCGATAATCGGACTCAAAAAAAGTTTTTCGACAAAATTGTTTATGATACATATCATTCAAATTACGAAGGAATAATTACTAATAAATATATCGATAAATACAATCATGCTAGACCTGTAGTTGTATTAGAAGAACAAATATTTGGTAAAAAGCAAATGGATTTTATGTTCGAAAGTTCCGATCTTTTTGACTTTTTCAAAGTTGGAGATACAATTATTAAAAAGAATAAGTCTTTAACAATAAATATTAAGCGAAAAAATATAGATACAATCATTAAGTTTAATTTTAGTAACGTTAAAGGCAATGAAAAATTTTACTCTGAAAACCAATACCTAACGCAGGATTAAATAAAAAAACGTTTTACAACACCGTATAAAAAAAATTGCTAGTTTTAGCTAAACCAAAGTTAGTTGCCCGTTTGCTAGCTTCTGATTTTCCTTCGGAAAATCCTCGCACACAAACACGCAACTTTCCTTATACAAACACGTTGCCAGTAATACGAAAAACTGAAAAATTGATGAAGATAAAATTTACAATACTTATTTGCTTTCTATTTTTAACAAGCTGTGGTCAATCCCAAACTGAAAAAGTAACGGGAAACCCAACAAATGATTTACCGAAATTATTTGACCAAAATTCAGTCTCTGTTGATATAATGGATGAACTAAAAACTGACCCAAAACAATTGGAACTGACAGCTAAACTTCAAAAAGCATTTCAAGAAAATTATGAATGGTTTCAAAATTATATCAAAACAGCTGAAAAAGGGAAACCACTAAAATATCATCCTAACTTTGGAATGACAGAATCTGAATACAATGAATATTTAAAACTTTCTGAACAAGTAGAAGTCGTCTCAAGTGGAAAAGAAATAGTTGAAATTAAAAAAAATGCAGATAGAATAAACTTTATTGGTCAAGACAAAACTTCTATTTTCAATGACTTAACCATTGATTTAAAAAACAACAAAATTTTATTTAAGAATTACGTTTTGTCTTTTGTCAATGAAATTAATGTATCAGATAATGACAACGGTCTTAAAAGCAAATGGAGAGGGTATAATTGGGAGTTTGTTAACCCTAAACTGACTGAAGAAACTGACATACAAGCTTTGGATGAATTTACTTCTATTACTCTAACTATTGGTCAGTTAGAAAAAAATGGAAAAATCTATATGAAGATTAAGGAAAGAAAAATGGTTAATGGATTAAAGACGATGGACAATCAAATACCGATAATGTTTTGAAAAAAGTACTACTGGCAACACTGGTAACCGTTGCACAAGCCTATAATTTTGCCTAAATCGATTTTATATAAGCCGTTTTAAGCGGCTTTATTTTTTTACTAGTTGAGCGAATAGTT
>NZ_JACIFO010000008.1:0-35175 GCF_014197445.1 Mesonia hippocampi
TAAGACCTGCCAAAAACAACTTCACCTACAGAAGATGTTATTACATAAGGAAATACATCATTTAAGATTTCTTCTAAACGATTAAAATCAATACTACCATATTCTACATCTGTAAATAAATCAATATCAATAGATTCTCTATGCCCCTGTTGTAAACTTAATGACGTACCACCAACTAATCTAAAATTATTAAATTCTTCAATGGTCATTAGTGTATTTAAAGATTCCCAAAGGAAATCGGAAACGGTATTAAGATGTAAAGGCATTTAAAACTTAAATAAGTTGAAAGTCTTCTGCATTTTTTTGAAATGTAGATAAACGAGATTGTTTAATTGATTTTGCTATTGTTGAAACTGTTTTTTTACCGTAGAATTTTATGATTTCGTTGATTTCTTTATCATTACCACGTTCTAAAACTCTTTTGATAATGGCACGTTTGTTTTTGTTCCAATCTATTTTATCAAATGATGTATCCCAAAACAGTACTTTTCTAATATTGTTTAGATTTGGTGTTCTTTTACTATTTTCAGTTAATTTACTTTTCACTTCATACCCTGCTTGTAGCATCATAAAATAATCTTTTTCTGTATGAAAGTAATCTGCTAATTTAATTGATAGCTCTGGGTTGATACCTCTCTTTTGATTTATAATAGCACTAATGGTTTGTTTATGCTCACCTATAGATGCAGCTAATTGAGAGCTTTTAATATTATTACGCTTTATTTCACGTTGTAATATTAGCCCTGGATGTATGCCTTTTATTTTAGCTATTTTAGGTAACATAAGTTTTTTAGTATTATACAAATGTATGTATAAATAAAATAGTAAACAAAATTGTTTACTATTTATTAACAGATAAACACATACAATGCCAGAAAAAATGGATTTATACATTTTTTTAAAGCACTCAAATATTAACTATTCACTCAAGAATAAAAAATAAAGCCGCTTAAAAACGGCTTATATAAAATCAATTTAGGCAAAGTTATAGGCTTGTGCAACGGTTACCGGTGTTGGCAACAGTATTTATTCAATCATAATGAAATCTGCATTTCGCAATTAAAATCTCTCCCTCATTGTATTTATAAACCAACCTATGTTCACTATCGATTCGTCTGGACCAAAACCCTGCGTATTTATGTTTTAAAGGTTCTGGTTTCCCAATTCCGTCAAAAGGGTTGCGAGCTATGTCCTTTAAAAGTTCATTTATTTTTTTCAATTTCTTTTTGTCCGTTTTTTGCCAGTACAGGTAATCTTCCCAAGACTCATCCACAAATACATATTTCATAGTCAGTCTTCGATTAGGTCTTTAGCAAATGATTCTCCCTTTTTAAGCTTTTCGATGGCGGAATCCAATCTCATTTCATTTTTTCGTGAGGAAAGTTCGTGGTTTGTTGCCATTAACGAGTTATATTCCTGTAATGACATAACCACTATTCCTGAATCTTTGCCACGATTGATAATCAAGGTTTCAAAGTTCTTTACTACTCTGTCCAAGTAAGTTTTAATATCCTTTCTAAAATCAGATACAGTTGTGATTTGCATAATTATGTGTTTTTTTTAAGTACAAATATATGTACAAATTTTGATTTATGCAATTTTTTCATATTGTTACCAACGGCTTAGGCTATGATTTCGTTTTTGAAAATCAGTAATGATTTTCGGAAATGAAACAAAGCCGACCTATTGAAAGGATAGTTTAGGTTTTGCATGGAGCAAAAATGAATTATAGCCGTTGTGCCTGTTGCACAATGTATAGGTAAAAGTCATGAGAAACGAATAAATATTACCGCCTATCGAAACGAATATGAACGCAACATAGCCCGAGTAAACAGTCCACAGGGACGGTATATGAAAGCCAAACGGCAAAGCACGGTAGAGCCCGTATTTGGAACATTAACACAGTTTATGGGACTGAGAAAAGTAAATACCTTAGGATTAAAACAGGCAAACAAATGTATGCAGCTTTCTGCCATTGCTTACAACCTTAAAAAATATTTGAAATTTATAGAAAAACGAACAAAAAGTGAGGCGAGATGCCTTGCTTTATTGTTTCTTGTAAAAAACCGTTTACAGAAGTCTATATCTTCACTTTTAAGACACTCAACTATTAACTATTCGCTCAACTAGTAAAAAAATAAAGCCGCTTAAAACGGCTTATACAAAATCAATTTAGGCAAAGTTATAGGCTTGTGCAACGACTACCATTGTTGTGCCTCGTTATTTTTTTATTTCTCTTAACAATTTCGGAATTTCGTCATAAGTTGTATACCAAATAATTGAAACACCAAGTTCTCTCATAATCTCCTCGTTCAAATTATGATGTCTATCTAAAAATTTCTTCGCTCCATCTATATTATCTATAACAGTTCCTTCTTTTGATTCTATGAAACTATCAATAGTCAACCTTTTCATAAAAGCGAAATGTCTTGTTTTATCACTATTTCTTGAAGCAATATCCAAGAGTCTTCTCAAATTAGGGTCTGTCATTGATAAACCTACCATTAAGCAATGATTTTCTCTTAAGTTTGAGAGTTGCACAAGATTAGACCAATGATAAGAGTCAGAATAAATTAAGTGATAACCTTCTTCTGAAAATACTAATGTACTTTTTTCTAATCCTTCATAAGCATCGGTGTTTTCGGGTAAAAATCCGTGAACGTGATAAACAGGAAGTTCATCAGGGTCTATGAAGTCATTGTCTGTATAGATGCTATGATGTTGAATAGATTGTGATTCGAGTTGTCTTTCTATTAAGTCATCGAAATTGTATGTTATAACAGATTTTACTTTTGCACCTGTTCTTAATGGCATACACATTTCAACAATAGCTTTTATCAATTCTGAATCAATAGCTTTTCCTGTATCACGTAACTTATATAGATTTTCAGTAATTGCTTTGGTGAACTGTTCAGACTCTGTGTTCCTACTGTCCAATCCTTTTCTTAAATACCGGGCAGCCATTAATGCAGAAGGTTCATCAATTTGATTTAACCTATTAACAATTTGTTCGATATCGGTATCTAATATTTTTGATTCATTATCAAACTCGTTCGTTAGATATGTTACGAATAAAGAATTTAAAAGTGTATTCCAATCTGGCATTCCTGCGCTACTTGAAACACCTGCACCAAGGAAAAATGAAAACTGCCCTTTTTTATATAGTCTATTTAATAATTCAATTTTTTCTTGTCTTTCTTTTTCCCAATCTTTTGATGATTGAACTACAGCAGATTCAATTCTTAATGAGAAAAGGTTATTGGCAATTGCATTTGCCTCCTTTCGATTTTTTGCTACTATACTATTAACTTCCTCTGGTCCCCAAACTTTAATTTTGAAAGGTAATTTTTCATCTTCAAGTCGATGAAGAATATAGTTCCTATATTTATTTGATATAGGATTAGGTGATATTATAAGTAGATTATTAAATGGTTCAGGTTCTATAACTTTAGCTTGAATATGGATAGCTTGGTCTATTAGACGTCTGATTGGAAACCTTTCGAGATTAAATTTAATCTCTATTTGAGTAGCTCCTTCAATTTCTTCAATACCTTCAGGTGCGTAAGCATCGAAACCAATTCTCCGAGGTTGAGATATAAATGGTTTTCCTACTTTTTCAAGATGAATTTTAAGTAAATTAAGAATAAAGGTTTCGAACATATAGTAGCCTCTATGTCCATCTTGAATGTTTATTTTTTTTAATAAATCGTCTATTAGCATTTTTCAGTTTTAATGAGGCACAACGGTCTCGTATAACCGTCAGTTACGGGTTAAAGTACGCAAATTTTTCGGTTTAGCACAGACGTTAGCAATTCCGAGTGGATTCGGACGTAGTCGAATCCGCCGTTATTGCGGTTATACATTGTTGTAGCACGTACTTATTTTTCTATTTCGATTAATCCAAAATTTGTTGTCACCCAAATTTTGTCTTGTCCAATTGCAATATCGAACGTGGTGTTTTTAAACATTCCTTCCCTAATAAAAACTGATTCAACATTTTCATTTTTCATTTTGATAAGTCCGTTGTTGGTCGCCATCCAAATTATTCCTTCACTATCAATTTCGATGTCCTTTACCATATGGTCAGGAATTGATGAATTTGATTTATTGAAGTGAGTCCATTTATCATTATCCAATATGGAAAAACCACCATCACCATGACCTCCTCCGTACCCAATGAATATTTTATTATCAATATATTTTAATGCCTTGACAGTCGACAACCTTAATTCTGAATTTTCTTCTGTGATTTTTCTCCATTGATTATTTTCTCTAACTAAAACACCATTTTCGTAGGCAATTGCAATATTTCCTTTACCATCAATATCAATTGATGTTACGTTTATATTTTTAAAAGGAAGTTTAATCTCCTGCCAATTTTTACCATCAAATCTTAAGAGTTGATTATAACCACCAACGTAAATATTGCCAAAATTGTCTTCAGCAATTGAAGATGCTGAAATTCCGTTTTCTTCACCATTAATTTCTTTCCAATTAAGTCCATCGTAAAATAGCAATTGACTGTAAGGTCTGGTAAAATTAAGCCAAACACAACCTTTCGAATCAGTAAATAACAAATTAATTGATGTTCCTATTGTTGAATGACTTTGTCCGTAATTTTCAAATTTTCCTCCATCGTATTTCACTAATCCAAAACCCGAAGTTCCAAACCAAACATTTCCATTAAAGTCCACTGTGACTTTACTCAATTGGTCATCAATCATAGAAGTGTTCTTGGAATCATAAAGTACCGCATTTTGAGCTTGAATATTTATGAAAAAAAGACTAAAAAATAGTGTTATTGCGTAAATTTTCATTTTTTGTTCGTATGTGCTACAACTTGTATATATCCTCAAAGATATATAACTTTTTATGTTAAAACAAAAGAAGTTCTAAATCCTAAAAGAGTTTAGTAAAAAAACTAAAGATATAGGTTATTTTTTCAATAAAAACCATAAAAAAAGCAGGTCAAAAACACTTCAGATAGAGAGCTCTATTTTTTCGCTTTTTTATAGCTTATAAATATGTCATTTTCACATCATATTTAAACCACAGCTAAACTAAAATTAGCCCATTTTTTAGTGGACAATTCGTGGTCTCACCCTAGACTAGGTATGGACTAGGTGTGGACTAGGTATGGCTTTGATAGGGGAAAAACGTGAGTAAAACTAAAGGCTGATTTTTCGTAAAATAATGGTATAAATAACCTGTATATTTTATTGGCATTATAGACTTGTTTCTCTATCATCAAAAATTATTATTTTATACATTAATCTACGTAAATTTTCAAAAATAGTTTCTCTCTCCCACTCCCCTTAAAAAGAAAAAACTATTGCTAATTGAGTAGACGACTTCGCTCCTAAATTTTTAATTGTATTTACTACTTTCCATAAAAAAATCCGCTGAAAATAATTTCAACAGATTTTTTTAAGATATATTTATGACTTAGGAGGTGTGTTACGTTTTTGCAACAATTTGTTCTGTTCCTCCATTAAAACTTTAATACGTGTAAGTAACTCGATATCTTTTGGTGTTTTTACCGTTTTATCGTTAGGGTTTTCTGCTTTATGCTGTAATTTATTAAAAACTTTTATAATGATAAATACGGTACATGAAATAACAAAAAAATTAATAAATACCGTAATTAATTCTCCATAAGCAATAGCTACTTCTTCTCGAATAATTTCGCCTCCTTGCTCGATACCTTTTCGTAAGGTTATTTTTTTATTTTCAAAATTAATATCATTAGTAAGTAGCGATAATGGTGGCATTAATACTTTTTTCACCAATACGTCTACTACATTATTAAAGGCGGCTCCTATAATTACCCCAATGGCAATGTCTAGCATGTTTCCTTTAAGGGCAAAATCTTTAAATTCTTTAATTATTTTTTTCATTGTTTAGTCTTCATCATCGGTAAATAAAGAGCCTTGAACCTCGCTTGAATTACCTGTAAAATCTTGAGGTTTTTCTGGTGTTTCATGGTACATTTCTTCTTCTGTTTCTTCCTCTTGATAATCGAGTGGTGCTAATAAATTTATTTGATTTAAACTTTCTGTTGTCAACTGATTTCCTTGTGCTTTTATTCCTTTTATGGCTATAAACTCTTCTAGATTTATAGTTTCGTTTTCTCGTTGTTCTTTTCCTCTAATTTTTCTATACACTAATTCTATTTGCGGAATATAATCGGTAGAAACTAATTCTAGCTGAGATTTTGGGTGCTCTGTAATAATTTTCTCTTCCTTTTCTGGGTTTTCTATTAGGAAGCGTTTTACATAATAACGCTCCTTTTCTCCTTCCCAATAAACCGCCGAAATTGGTTTTTTAGGATGCCATTTTTCCATTATTATATAATGATCTTCAAAGTGTAGTGTCATTTCAGGAACAATGGTTTTCACGATACCGTCTTGGGTAATTAATAGTAATTTATCTTTCCCTCTAAACTCTCCCAAAAGCTCTCCTCTAGCTTCTGTATTAAGACGCCTTACGGCTTCGTCAAACCAAATTTTACGTGGTTTTAGGGTAGAGACGCCTTCTTCTTTGAGTTCTACTTTTTTTACAGGGTGTTTTGTTACTAAATTTCCTTTTACACTTCTTCCTTTTATGGCTAATTCGGCAAAATCTATATCAAATTTCAAACGTTTTACACGGTTTATTTGTCGTAAATATACACTTACAATTTCCGCCTCTCCGTTTGGATTTGCCGAAAAATAAAGCACTTTAGAGCCTTTTTCTTCTTTTGTTAAACTGTAAAGTTTATCGCGTGTTATTGCAGTAATCGCAAAACGTTTCATGTAGGTATTTCCGCGGTTTCCTAAACGGTATATCATGTTATAAATGGTGCGTTTATCTTTTTTCTTAAACACGGCTACATGGATTATATTTTTACCTACAAAGGTTTTGGTATCTACTTTGGTTACCATCATTGTACCGTCTTCCATAAAGCAGATAATATCGTCTATATCGCTACAATCGGTTACATATTCATCCTTTTTTAGCGAGGTACCTATAAAACCTTCTTTACGGTTTACGTAAAGTTTTGTATTTCTAATAACCACTTTTGTGGCTTCGATATCTTCAAAGGGTCTTATTTCTGTTTTTCGTTCTTTTCCTTTGCCATAATCTTTCTTTAAACGTTGGAAATAAGCAATTGCG
Organism: Mesonia hippocampi; assembly: GCF_014197445.1. Taxonomy (GTDB): domain Bacteria; phylum Bacteroidota; class Bacteroidia; order Flavobacteriales; family Flavobacteriaceae; genus Mesonia; species Mesonia hippocampi. The sequence continues at coordinate 7,156 of NZ_JACIFO010000008.1, forward strand.
TAAGCTATAAGATTTTCTAAGTGATGCTTTATTTGTGCTATTTGATCTTCTAAAGCTTCTATTTTCTGTTGTGCTTTATCTAAATCAAATTTAGAAATACGTTTTATTCGTATTTCGGTAAGCCTTGTAATGTCCTCTACCGTTACGGCTCTTTTTAAATGTTTTATATGCGGTTTTAATCCGTTATCTATTGCTGCTATAACTCCTTCCCAAGTTTCCTCTTCTTCGATATCTCGGTAAATTCTATTTTCAATAAAAATACGCTCTAACGAAGCAAAGTGCCATTGTTCTTCGAGTTCATTAAGCTGAATTTCTAAATCGCTTTTTAATAAGGCTTTGGTATTATCGGTGCTTCTTCGTAAAATTTCAGAAACACTAATAAAATGTGGTTTATGGTCTATAATCACACAGCTTAAAGGCGAAATAGAGTTTTCACAATTAGTAAATGCGTATAAAGCATCTATGGTTTTATCTGGCGAGATATTGTTGGGTAAATGAATAAGAATTTCTACCTCTGCTGCGGTATTATCTTCTATATGTTTTACCTTTATTTTACCTTTATCATTAGCTTTTAAGATAGAGTCTATAAGGCTTGACGTGGTTGTTCCGTAAGGAATTTCTGTAATGGCTAAGGTGTTTTTATCTCGCTGGCTAATGCGTGCTCTCACCCTAACTTTACCTCCGCGTAAACCATCGTTATAATTACTAGCATCCATAATTCCTTCGGTAGGAAAGTCTGGCAAAAGTGTAAAGCGTTTGCCTTGTAGATGTTTTATCGAAGCTTCGATTAATTCGATAAAATTATGCGGAAGTATTTTGGTACTTAAACCTACTGCAATTCCCTCTGCTCCTTGTGCTAACAAAAGCGGAAACATTACGGGTAAATTAATAGGCTCTTTCTTCCTGCCGTCGTAAGAAGCTTGCCATTCTGTAATTTTAGGGTTATAGACTACATCTAAAGCAAATTTAGACAAGCGCGCTTCGATATACCTAGGTGCCGCAGCACCATCTCCTGTTAAAATATTCCCCCAGTTACCTTGCGTATCTATAAGCAAATCTTTCTGCCCTATTTGCACCATGGCGTCACCAATACTCGCGTCTCCATGCGGATGGTATTGCATGGTGTGCCCTACAATATTAGCTACTTTATTATAACGACCATCATCTAAATCTTTCATCGAATGCATGATGCGTCGTTGCACTGGTTTAAAACCATCTTCGATAGAAGGTACGGCACGTTCTAGAATTACATACGAGGCGTAATCTAAAAACCAATCTTTATACATCCCAGTAACTTTGGTAAGTATTTCGTTATGATTGGTATTTTGCTCAAATTGGTTTTCAGCATCCATGATTAATATCTTATTTTAACAGTGGTTATGGAAATATAACTTCTTAATATTTTTATGATTTTTGCGCAACTTCATCCAATTCTACCCGTAGGTTATCAATGATGAACTTCTGTCTATCGGCAGTATTTTTCCCCATATAGAAGCTCAACATTTCTTCTATTCCTATGGCTTTATCTAGCATTACAGGATCTAAGCGTATGTTTTCGCCTATAAAATGCTTAAACTCATCTGGCGATATTTCTCCCAATCCTTTAAATCGGGTAATTTCTGGTTTTCCAGAGAGTTTCTCTATGGCCTTTCTTCGTTCTTCTTCCGAGTAGCAATAAATGGTTTCTTTTTTATTTCGCACCCTAAAAAGCGGGGTTTGTAAGATATACAGATGTCCTTCTTTTATGAGTTCTGGAAAAAATTGTAAAAAAAACGTTATTAATAACAAACGAATGTGCATGCCATCTACATCGGCATCGGTTGCAATAACAATATTGTTATACCGAAGGTCGTCTATAGATTCTTCTATATTTAACGCTGCCTGAAGCAGGTTAAACTCTTCGTTTTCGTAAACAATTTTTTTACTCAACCCATAGCTATTTAGGGGTTTCCCTTTTAAACTAAAAACGGCTTGTGTGTTTACGTCTCTCGATTTCGTAATGCTTCCGCTTGCAGAATCTCCCTCGGTAATAAAAAGCGTGGTTTCTAAATTTCGCTCTTTTTTTACATCGCCAAGATGAATTCTACAATCGCGTAACTTTTTGTTATGTAAGCTTGCTTTTTTGGCTCTTTCTCGAGCTAATTTTCTAATTCCTGATAAGTCTTTACGCTCGCGCTCTGCTTGTAGTATTTTTCGCTGAAGTTTATCTGCGGTTTCAGAATTTCTATGTAAATAATTATCTAATTGGCTTTTTACAAAATCTAAAATATACGTTCTCACCGTTGGTAAGTCTCCTCCCATATCTGTAGAGCCTAACTTTGTTTTAGTTTGGCTTTCAAAAACAGGTTCCATCACCTTTATACTAATTGCTGAAGCTATGGATTTACGGATATCGCTTGGGTCGTAGTTTTTACCATAAAACTCTCTTAGTGTTTTTACAATAGCCTCTTTAAAGGCTAATAAATGTGTTCCTCCCTGCGTGGTATGTTGCCCGTTTACAAATGAATGGTACTCTTCTGAATATTGTGTTTTATTATAAGTAATAGCTACCTCAATATCATTACCTCTTAGGTGAATAATAGGAAATAATCGCTCTTCTTCTTTTATGCTATCCGATAATAAATCTTTTAAGCCATCTTCCGAATAAAACTTTTTACCGTTAAAAACAATGCTTAACCCCGGGTTTAAATACACATAGTTTTTAAGCATTCGTTCTATATACTCATTTCTAAATTTATAGTTTTTAAAAATGCTTTCGTCTGGAATAAAAGTTACTTTGGTTCCTCTTCTTCTGCTGGTTTCTTCTAAAAATTCTTCTTGTGTAAGGTTTCCTTTTTCAAATTCGGCAGATTTAGATTTGCCGTCTCGTGTAGATTCTACTCGAAAAAAAGTAGAAAGGGCATTTACTGCTTTGGTACCTACCCCGTTTAATCCTACCGATTTTTTAAATGCTTGTGTATCGTATTTACCACCTGTGTTCATTTTTGAAACAACATCCACAACTTTCCCTAACGGAATCCCTCTACCATAATCACGCACAATAACTCGTTGCCCTTGTATAGAAACTTCTATGGTTTTCCCAGACCCCATAACAAACTCATCGATAGCGTTATCTAATACTTCTTTAAGCAGTATATAAATTCCATCATCTGCACTAGAACCATCTCCTAACTTCCCGATGTACATACCAGGACGCATACGGATATGTTCTTTCCAGTCTAACGAACGTATATTATCTTCGGTATATTTAGTTTCTTGTGTCATGTGTATTTTTCAAAAAATTGGCTTTGGTAAAATAGATTTGCAAAAATATAACTTACAACGGAATATTTCCGTGTTTTCTGTTAGGTCTTAATACTTTTTTATCGGCCAACATGCTAAACCCTTTTATAAGTTTTCTTCGGGTTGTTTGTGGCATGATAACCTCGTCTATAAATCCTCTTTTAGCAGCTTCGAATGGCGTTGCAAACAATTCTGCATATTCGGCTTCTTTTTCGGCCAGTTTAGCTTGGCTATCTTCGGCTTCGGCAATTTCTTTCCTGAAAATTATTTCACTCGCACCTTTGGCTCCCATCACGGCAATTTCGGCTGTTGGCCATGCAAAGTTAAGGTCGGCACCAATGTGTTTAGAGTTCATTACATCATAAGCTCCTCCGTAAGCTTTTCGTGTAATTACGGTAACTTTTGGTACTGTAGCTTCGCTTAACGCATAAAGTAGTTTTGCTCCGTGTAAAATAATTCCGTTCCATTCTTGATCTGTTCCTGGCAAAAATCCAGGTACATCTACCAATACTAGAAGAGGAATGTTAAAACAATCGCAAAAACGTGTAAATCGGGCTGCTTTTTTAGAAGCATCTACGTCTAAAACACCAGCTAAACTCATAGGTTGATTGGCTACAATACCTATGCTTCTTCCGCCTAAGCGAGCAAAACCTACAATGATATTGTCGGCATAATCTTTATGAATTTCAAAGAAAGAATCGGTATCGATAATTCCTTTTATTACCTCATGCATATCATAAGGTTTGTTCGCACTATCTGGTATAAGCGTATCTAGTGTTGGGCGAAGTTCATCTGCTAGTGTATATGCTAAATTCTCTGGAGTTTCTTTATTGTTTTGTGGTAAATAGCTTATAAGTTTTTTCACATCTTCTAGACAAGCAATATCATTTGCCGCAGTACGATGAGTTACCCCAGATTTTGTAGCATGCGTGCTTGCACCTCCTAATTCCTCTGAAGTTACTTCTTCGTTAGTTACTGTTTTTACTACGTTTGGCCCTGTTACAAACATATAACTAGTGTCTTGTACCATTAGTGTAAAATCTGTAATTGCGGGAGAATATACAGCACCACCTGCGCAAGGTCCCATAATTGCTGAAATTTGAGGAATTACTCCTGAAGATTTTACATTTCTATGGAAAATATCGGCATAACCTCCTAAGGATTTTACGCCTTCTTGAATTCTGGCACCTCCAGAGTCGTTAAGTCCAATCATAGGAGCGCCAACTTTTAAGGCAAGATCCATTACTTTACATATTTTCTCTGCATGGGTTTCGGAAAGAGAGCCGCCAAAAACGGTAAAGTCTTGTGCAAATACGTAAACTAAACGCCCATGTATTGTACCATAACCTGTAATAACCCCATCGCCATAGAATTTCTGATTTTCCATACCGAATTCTGTAGTACGGTGGGTAACTAAAATTCCTATTTCTTCGAACGAAGCTTCATCTAATAAGTAATCTATGCGCTCTCTTGCGGTTAGTTTCTTTTTTTCATGTTGCTTAGCAATGCGTTTTTCTCCTCCTCCTAAATGAGCTAAAGCAATTTTTTCTTCTAATTTCTTAATATTTTTACTCATAGTTTATCTTCTAGCTTTAGTTATGGGTAAACGTAAAGTTTCTTTATCTTTTAAGTATTGTTTTAACGCTATGATTGCTGCTAGGCGAGCTTCTTCTTGTGTTTGCGCTTGTAGTTTTTCTGGACTGTAATGTTTTTTAACAAAGTGTGTGTCAAATGTACCTTCGTTAAAGGCTTTGTGGGTAAATACAAATTTACCAAAAGCTAAAGTTGTAGAAATTCCTTCTACAATAAAATTATCTATAGCATCTATCATGTATTGGATAGCCTCTGCTCGGTTTTCTCCATAAGTAATAAGCTTGGCAAGCATTGGGTCATAGTAGATAGGCACTTCCATTCCCTCTGTAAAACCGTTGTCTATACGAATATTTTGAGCGGTTGGCATTTGATATTTTTCTAGCGTCCCTACACTTGGAAGAAAATCGTTTAACGGATCTTCCGCATATACACGCAACTCTACTGCGTGTCCTTTTATTTTTAAATCTTCTTGCGAGAAAGCCAATTTTTCACCCCTGGCAACTCTAATTTGTTGTTCTACTAAATCGATACCTGAAATCAACTCGGTTACAGGGTGTTCTACCTGCAAACGTGTATTCATTTCTAAGAAATAAAAATTTCTATTTTCATCGAATAAAAATTCTACTGTTCCTGCTCCTACGTAATCGCAAGCTTGTGCTACACGGATGGCTGCTTGCCCCATTTGTTGCCGTAAATTATCGTCTAAAACCACCGATGGTGCTTCTTCTATTACTTTTTGATGACGACGTTGTACACTGCATTCCCTTTCAAAAAGATGTACGGTATTGCCATGCTGATCGGCGAGTACTTGTATTTCGATATGGCGTGGTGATGCTACATATTTTTCGATAAACACCGCACCGTCTCCAAAAGCCGATTGTGCTTCGCTAATTGCGCGTTTCATTTGTTCTGCAAGTTCTTCTTCTTTTTCTACTACACGCATTCCTTTTCCGCCACCACCTGCCGAAGCTTTTATAAGAATAGGAAAGCCTATTTCTTTGGCAATTTTTTTAGCTTTTTCGGTATCGGTAATGGCTTCATCTATACCTGGCACCATTGGGATATTATATGCTTTTACTGCTTCTTTTGCAGCAAGTTTACTCCCCATTACCTCAATTGCCTTAGGTTTTGGGCCTATAAAAGCAATTCCATTTTCTTCAACTTTTTTGGCAAAACTTGCATTTTCGCTCAAAAAGCCATAGCCCGGATGTATTGCATCTACACCTAACTCCTTTGCTTTTTGTATAATTTTATCTCCTAATAAATAGGATTGATTAGAAGGTGCTTCGCCTAAACAAATGGCCTCGTTAGCATATTTTACGTGAGGTGCATTTCTGTCGGCAGTAGAATAAACGGCCACTGTTTTTATACCCATTTTATGAGCCGTTTTCATAACTCTAAGGGCTATTTCGCCACGATTGGCTACTAATATTTTTTTCATGTTTTTTGTTTTAAGGTTGTTAGCTAGCTTAAAAAAACCATTATTCCATCTCTATCAATAATTGATTTTTATCTACTGCATCACCTTGTTTTATTGTAATGGCTTTAATTACCGCATCTCGAGGAGCGGTGATGGCATTTTCCATTTTCATGGCTTCTAGCACTAACAAATAATCGCCTTCCTTTACCTCATCGCCTTCTTTTACATTAATTTCTAAAATCAAGCCTGGCATTGGAGCTTTTATAGAGTTTACTACTTGATTTTGATTTAAGGATAATCCCATTTTTTCGATGAGTGCATCTAACGGATTGCCTATTTTTATTTCGTAACTATTCGCGTTAACTCGAACAGTATAGGTTCTCTCCTCAAAATTTGATTGTTCTATTTTAGCACTAACCGATTTGTATTTATCTATACTATGATAGTGTTTTTTAGAGCTTTGTAATGTATCAAAGGCTTCAACTTCATTTTTTGGGATTTCTAAGGCTATGGTATGGTTTACTTTTACACGATAATTCTTATTCATATACTATATTCTGAAGTTTAATAATAACCGAGGTAAATATAAAAATAATATATGTTTTTGGTAAGATTTACAATAAACGATTCTATTTTTTATTCTTAATAATTAGTAAAAGCTTAGCTTTTTAGATTTTGATTTTCTTTTTATATTAAGCATTTTTGTAAGAAAATTTCTATCATTATGAAAAGTTTTTCCACACTCCTATCCTTACTTTTTTTGCTTGTTTTTTCTGCTTGTAAAGATCAAAAATCCAACACAAAAAAAGACACCTATGAAGCCACGAAACCTGTAAAACTTTCACCGAGGCAATTAAGTATTGCTAAAGGAAAGGGGTTATATAAAAAACATTGTACCGTATGCCATCAACCACATGGTAAAGGTGTTGCTAGTATTTACCCGCCTTTAAGAGGTTCTAACTGGCTTACCGAAAAACGTACAGAAAGTATCCATGCTGTAAAATATGGTTTGCAAGGAAAAATAGAAGTTAACGGAAATACTTACGATAACATTATGCTTCCTTTAGGCTTAAAAGATGAGGAAGTTGCTAATGTTTTAAACTATGTAATGAATGCTTGGGGCAACCAAGAAGATAAATTAGTAACGATAGAAGAAGTTGCCCAAGTGAAAAAATAATCTACTCAACCTACTAAGAAACCTAAAGTATACCATATAAGGTTTAATTTGATAATTTTTAAGGCTTAGCATATTTGTTAAGCCTTTTTATTTTTTTTGAAAGTTTCCTAAGTTTATATTTCATACCTTTGCCTTAAATGGGGTGCTTACTTTAGTAGGCTGAGATGATACCCAAGAGCCTTGCTCTGTACCTGATCCAGATAATACTGGCGTAGGAATTTTACAACACTCCCCCTACTTTTTGGTGGTATATAGTGGCACATCTCCTCATTTTAGTAATTAAATAAAACTATAATGATAGAGCAGCTTCTTATTAATTTTCTTTGGCTACAATGTATAGGTACTGTTTTTGGCGTTACTCAAGTATTACTAGCTAGAAAAAACAACGTTAACAACTACCTTTTCGGAATTATTAGTGTACTTATTGGAATGTGGATAGCTTTCCATTCCAAATTATATGCCGATATGCTTCTCTACTTCTATTACTTTGTGATGAGTATTTATGGCTGGTTATACTGGAAATTCGGAAAAAAAGAAACCGCTACACCAATTACTTATGCCACTCGCACCGAACACCTAAAAGCTATAGGTATTGTTACGAGTAGCTTTATACTTATGGTATATGGGCTATCGGAATACACCAACTCTGATGTTCCTTATTGGGATGCTACCACTACAGCCTTTGCTTGGGCTGGCATGTGGCTAATGGCAAAACGAAAGATAGAAAATTGGATTTATTTAAACATTAGTAATATCATATCTATTCCGCTATTATTATATAAAGAATTATATGTATATGCAGCGCTAACAGCTTTTCTGTTTATTGTAGCAATTTCGGGCTATTTAAAATGGAGAAAACTAATTAAACATGAAACAGAATCAAACATTGGATTACTCGATACCTAAAGAAGAATTAGGCTTACCTAGATTTAACAAGAAAATTTTAAATTGGATTGCCTCAGAAAATTTATGGAATATATGGGTACCTAAACAATATGGAGGTTTAGAATTATCTTTTTCTCAGGGACTACAAAAGTTAAAGTTTTTAGCTAAACTTGATGGTAGCTTAGGTTGGTGTGTTACGCTTTGTAGCGGGGCAAACTATTTTATAGGAAACCTCCCTAAAAAAACTGCCGACGATATTTTTTTAACTCCAAAACAGCCTGTTTGCTTTGGTGGTAGCGGAGGGCTTTTTGGAACTGCCGAAAAACAGGGGGATTTTTATAACATCTCAGGAACTTGGCGTTACGGAACAGGCGCTCCATACCTAACACATTTTACATTAAATGCAAAAATTACAGAACAAGGAAAGGAACTCACTAACAATGATGGTACACCTGTTTTCCGCTCGTTTATAATTCCAGCAGATCGAGTAAACATTATTGAAGATTGGAACACAATGGGACTAAAAGCTACTGGCACTTGTTCGTTTAAGGTTGATAATTTGCTTGTTGCTAAAGAAAATAGTTTTATTTATAATCATTTTCAGTTACCTCAACCCATATTCAAAATAAACTTTAGCTTATTTGCAGACCTTACATTATGGGCTAATTATATAGGAATGGCAGAACATTTACAAGAAGAAGCCATAGCCATAACAAGCAGCAATGCGCTACAGCATTTAACCTCAGAAATTGAAAAAGCTAACCAACAACTAGAATATTTTGCCTCCGAAATAGAAAAAACAACACACAGCAATTCTTTCTTTACAGCAGAATACATCGCAAAAGTACACACCACAGCGGCCAGCTCTGTAAAAAACATAACCAAAAGTATTGTTGAAGTTTTTCCTTTACTAGGCGTAAAAGCTGCACGAAATGGACATGTACTTAATCAAATTTTTTGTGATTATTTTACCGCTACCCAACACCATATTTTTACAAAATCTTAAAAATAATTTATTTTAACGCTATCCTGTATTTTATATTAAAAAACATAAGGTTCGTAGTTGTTTTCTTCTAAAAATAGTTAACTTCACAAATGTTAATTTGTAAAAAATAGCATGGATTTAACTACAGAAAACATTTTACTGATTGGTTCCTTATTGCTGCTTATAAGCATTATTGTAGGAAAAACTTCCTATAAATTTGGCATCCCAACATTATTGCTTTTCTTAGTTATTGGAATGTTAGCTGGCTCTGATGGAATTATAGGCATTAATTTCGACGACCCGAAACTTGCACAATTTATAGGCGTTGTCTCCCTAAACTTTATTTTATTCTCTGGAGGATTAGATACCAGTTGGACATCTATAAAACCTATTTTAAAAGAAGGTTTAGCCTTATCTACCATCGGCGTTTTACTTACAGCTTTAACCCTAGGAGTTTTTGTATGGTATGTAACCGACTTTACAATTTACGAGAGCCTACTGCTAGGCTCTATTGTTTCCTCTACCGATGCTGCTGCGGTTTTCTCTATTTTACGCTCTAAAAACCTCTCGTTAAGAGAAAACTTGCGCCCTACCCTAGAATTAGAAAGCGGAAGTAACGACCCTATGGCTTACGTATTAACCATTGCTTTTTTAACCCTCGTGGTTAATCAGGATCAAAGTGTGGCTTCTGTAATCCCCGTGTTTTTCTTACAAATGATTTTAGGAGGTATAGCAGGCTTTGGGTTTGGAAAACTTAGTAAACTCATCATCAACAACATCAAGCTTGGTTTTGATGGGCTATACCCCGTTTTAACCATAGCTCTAATGTTTATAACATTTTCTGCAACAGATTTTATTGGCGGAAACGGCTTTTTGGCCATCTATATCTGTGCAGTTTATTTAGGAAATCAAGACCTTATTCATAAATCAAACATCTTAAAAATGTTTGATGGTTTAGCTTGGTTAATGCAAATTGTTCTTTTCCTTACGTTAGGGCTCTTGGTATTCCCATCACAAATTATTCCTTATATGGGCATAGGCATGCTTATCTCCTTGTTCCTTATTGTTATTGCTAGACCTGTAAGTGTTTTTATTAGCTTAATGTTTTTTAAAATGAAGCTTCGCAGAAAACTTTATATCTCGTGGGTTGGTTTAAGCGGTGCCGTACCTATTGTTTTTGCCACTTACCCACTTCTTGCAGGAATAGAAAAAGCTTCTATTATTTTTAACATTGTTTTCTTTATTTCGGTTACCTCTATTTTAATACAAGGAACCACGCTATCGCTTTTTGCCAAATGGCTAAATGTTGCCTTGCCAGAAGAGGACAAAAAAATCAACGAAATAGATCAGTTAATTCTTAATCTACCAAAATCTTCTCTTAAAGAATTCGAAATTTCACCAACACTTAGTGTAGTGAATAAACGTATTGTAGATATCAACTTTCCGAAATCGGCCTTTATTGTAATGATAAAACGCGGAAACAAATACATTAGGCCAGGAGGCTCTACGCTTATTAAAGAAAATGATATTTTAATGGTAATCGCCGATCATCAAGATGATTTTACCGATGTAAACCATTGCTTAACGAATGCTCATTACTAAAGCTAATCGCTAAACAAACGCTTACTTCTTCTACAACTCTGTAGAATATCTACACATTACACAAAACAAAAATAACCTGAAAATCAACAACATAAGCATTAGGTATAGCTTTTGGATTTCCTTTTATGAATCCAAAAACAAAATTGCTATGAAAAATGAAAAAAAACAATGGTCTCCGTTAAGCTATGCGGTTGTGGCTGGCACATTACTCGTAATGATTAGCGCGGTTAGCATGCTTTTTTACCTTCAACCAGAATTTGAAAAGTTACATTTAGAGCGTTTAGAAAGTAATTGGGGGATATCTTTAATCACCATAGGCTATTTTCTATTAGCCATCAAAATATCATTCTTAATTTATCTTGCTGTGCTTTATTTTAAATACAAACCTATAAAGCCTGTTAATAATAAAGAGCTACCACTAGCTACTGTAATTGTTCCGGCGTATAATGAAGGAGAATTGGTTTACAAAACATTAATAAGTTTAGCAAATAACGATTATCCAGAAGATAAACTAGAATTACTAGCTATAGACGACGGAAGCCAAGACGATACTTGGAAGTGGATGAAGCTTGCTAAAGCAGAATTAGGCGATCGTGTTTCTATTTTTCAGCAACCAAAAAACATGGGAAAAAGACATGCATTATACCGAGGCTTCAATATTGGTAAGGGCGATATTTTTATTACCGTAGATAGCGACTCTATTGTAGAAACAGATACCCTTCGCCAAATGGCTAGTCCTTTTATAAAAGATAAAAATTGTGGTGCAGTTGCTGGTAATGTTAGGGTACTTAACAACCAAAAAGCCTTTATCCCAAAAATGTTAAACATTAGTTTTGCTTTTAGTTTTGAGTTTGTACGTTCTGCACAAAGTAAAATTGGAAGTGTTTTATGTACACCTGGTGCTTTGGCAGCTTACCGCCGCGATGCGGTTTTAGCTTGCTTACCACAGTGGATAAACCAAACCTTTATGGGAAAAGCTTCTGATATTGGAGAAGATAGAGCCATGACCAACATGATTTTAAAACAAGGTTTAAAAGTATTATTTCAGAAAGATGCTATTGTTTACACCAATATTCCTGAAAAATATAGCACATTGCATAAAATGTTTACCCGTTGGGAAAGAAGTAATGTTAGGGAAAATATCATGATGAGTAAATTTGCTTTTAAAAACTTTCGTGAAGGAAATAAAACCGGAGCTAGAATATTATTGCTTAACCAATGGATAAATCTAGTAATGGCAATTCCTGGAGTTTTATTAATGCTCTTTTTATTACTAAGTCAGCCTTTATTATTCTTAAGCACTGCATTAACAAGTATCTTGGTATTTTCTAGCATTCAGGTATTATTTTATGCAAAAAAATACGATTACAAAGAGGCTTTATGGATGTACCCTTACAGCTTATTCTATACATTTAGTTTGTTTTGGATAACACCTTATGCCATTGCTACAGCAGGAAGAAAAGGATGGCTAACAAGAAGTTTACCTAAAGCTAAAGTAGAAAAAGCAGAGCCTGTTACTGCTAAACAGGCAGATTTCAACTTCGAAACCAGTATCTAATTATATTTTTTTAAGCTTAGCAATAAAAAAAGGGAGCGATTTTCAATCGTTCCCTTTTTATTTTAATTATAAGTATATAAGTACTAACTTAAATTTTCTACTTCCCTTCCATAGCTTCTGCAACCGCTTGTGATAAACGCTTGTAAGTACCATTTTCTAAACGCTCTCTAATTCCTGAAAAAGCGTCTAATGTAATTTGAATATCTTCCATAGTATGTGAAGCAGTAGGAATCATTCTTAATAGAATTAATCCTTTAGGAATTACAGGGTAAACAACAATAGAACAGAAAACGCCAAAGTTTTCTCGTAAATCTTTCACCAACGCCATCGCCTCTGGAATACTTCCTTTAAGGTATACAGGAGTTACACAGCTCTGTGTAGTTCCTATATCAAAGCCACGCTCTTTAAGTCCGTTTTGCAAAGCATTTACATTCTCCCATAGCTTAGCTTTTAGTTCTGGCATGCTTCTTAGCATGTCTAAACGTTTTAAAGCTCCTACTACCAATTGCATTTGCAAAGATTTTGCAAACATCTGTGAGCGTAAATTGTATTTTAAGTATTCTATAATTTCTTTATCTCCTGCGATAAAGGCTCCTGTACTTGCCATAGACTTTGCAAAAGTGGCAAAGTAAACATCTATTTGCTCTTGTACGCCTTGCTCTTCTCCTGCTCCTGCTCCTGTTTTTCCTAAAGTTCCAAAACCATGAGCATCATCTACAAAAAGCCTAAAGTTATATTTTTCTTTTAAGGCAACAATTTCTTTTAATCTACCTTGTTCTCCTCGCATTCCAAAAACCCCTTCAGAAATCAACAAAATTCCACCTCCTGTTTGCTCGGCTATTTTTGTTGCTCGTTGCAGGTTTTTTTCGATACTTTCTATATCGTTATGTTTATAGGTAAAGCGTTTTCCCATGTGTAAACGCACCCCATCTATAATACAAGCATGTGCATCTACATCATACACAATTACATCGTCTTTTCCTACCAGTGCATCGATGGTAGAAACCATACCTTGGTAGCCAAAGTTTAGCAAGTAGGCTGCTTCTTTTTGTACAAATTCGGCCAGCTCATTTTGAAGTTGCTCGTGTAAATCTGTATGTCCGCTCATCATTCGGGCTCCCATCGGGTATGCCGAACCGTATTTAGCTCCTGCTTCTGCATCTACTTTTCTTACTTCTGGATGATTTGCAAGCCCTAAATAATCATTAATACTCCAAGTTACTACTTCTTTTCCTTGGAATTTCATGCGGTTACCAATCTCTCCTTCTAGTTTTGGAAATACAAAATAGCCTTCTGCCTGACTTGCCCATTTTCCTAATGGTCCTTTATCTTTGTATATCTTATCGAATAAATCTCTCATATAGATTAGTTTTTAAAAACGAGCCACAAAAGTATTAAAAATTAAATGAACTTTACTTTTATGGAATTCGTTTTATTAATTATTAAAATGGGAAAAGCATCCTTAATTTTGGATGCTTTTTTCTTTTATTTGAAATTCTATTATTTTACAAATTCTATTGGTTCGGCACCTACTAGATTTTCGGTATCAGAGAACCCTTGTTCTTGCATCCAATCGTCACTATATATTTTGCTCATATAACGTGATCCGTGGTCTGGAAAAATAATTACAACTTTACTATTTTCTGTAAATTCGCCTTCTTCTGCAAGTTGTTTTACGCCTTGAAATGCAGCGCCACTTGTATACCCTACAAAAAGTCCTTCGGTACGTGCTATATAACGTGCGGTATGTGCACTTTCGCTATCGGTTACTTTTACAAATTTATCTATTATATCGAAATCTGTAGCTGTTGGGATTAGGTTTTTTCCTAATCCTTCTATACGGTATGGGTAAATTTCATTCGGGTCTAACTCTTTTGTCTCGTGGTATTTTTTTAATACCGACCCGTAGGCATCTATCCCTATAACTTTTACGTCTGGGTTTTGTTCTTTTAGGTATCGGGCAGTTCCAGAAATGGTACCTCCTGTTCCGCTACAAGCTACTAAATGCGTAACTTTACCTTCGGTTTGTTTCCAAATCTCTGGCCCTGTTGTTTTGTAATGGGCATCGATATTTAATTCATTAAAATATTGATTGATATATACCGAGCCTTTAATTTCTTGGTGTAAACGTTTTGCTACCTGATAGTATGAACGGGGATCATCTGCCGATACGTTTGCTGGGCAAACGTAAACTTTAGCTCCCATGGTACGCAACATGTCTATTTTATCTTTAGAAGACTTTGAGCTTACAGCTAAAATACAATCGTACCCCTTTATTACACTTACCATTGCTACGCTAAAGCCTGTATTTCCTGAAGTAGTTTCGATAATGGTATCCCCTGGTTTTAGTATACCTTTACGCTCTGCTTCTTCTATAATATACTGCGCAATTCTATCTTTTGTAGAATGGCCTGGATTAAAAGCTTCTACTTTTGCGTAAAAATCGCCTTCTAAATTTTCTGTAATTCGGTTTAATTTGATAAGTGGTGTGTCGCCTATTAGTTCTAGTATACTGTTATATACTTTTAAGTCTTCTTTCATATGTTGAAGTTCTTATTAACAATGTGTATCCCCCCTCTATTTTTAGATCAAGAATGAGCATACGTGTGCAAAAACACCACAAATTTACATTATTTTTTTTAATTATTGGTTTTTCTCGGTTAAGTCTAACAAAAATGCATAATCTTGGGCCAGTTCTTTTAATGCTTCAAAACGCCCTGAAGCCCCGCTATGCCCTGCATTCATATTTATTTGAAATAAAACTTTATTATTATCAATTTTATAATCTCTTAACTTTGCCACCCACTTTGCAGGCTCCCAATATTGCACTTGCGAATCGTGAAAGCCTGTTGTTACCAATATGTTAGGGTAATTTTGCTTTTTTACGTTATCGTACGGGGAATAACTTTTAATGTAATGATAATATTCTTTATCGTTAGGATTTCCCCACTCATCATACTCTCCTGTGGTTAATGGGATGCTATCGTCTAGCATTGTAGTTACTACATCTACAAAAGGTACTGCGGCTATCATACCTTTATATAGGTCTGGAGCTAAATTGGCTACAGCTCCTATTAGTAAACCTCCTGCCGAACCTCCATAAGCGCATAATAATTTAGGAGAGGTATATTGTTGTGCTATTAAATATTTACTTACGCTAATAAAATCGGTAAATGTATTTTTTTTAGATAACATTTTCCCTGTTTCATACCATTTTCTACCTAGGTATTCTCCTCCACGCACATGTGCAATAGCGTAAACAAAACCTCTATCTAATAAACTTAATCGTGTGCTTGAAAAGCTTGGCTCGGTGGTATGTCCATAGCTTCCGTAGGCATATTGTAACAACGGATTGTTTCCATCGCGCTTTATTCCTTTTTTATAAATTAACGAAATAGGAATTTTCACACCATCTTCGGCTATTGCCCACAAACGCTCAGTTTCATAATTTTCTGGAGCAAAATTAGCATCCAACACCTGTTGCTGTTTTTTTAGCCTTTGTGTTTTCGATTTCATATCAAAATCAAATACCGAAGCAGGAGTGTTTAAGGCATTGTAAGCATAACGAAGTATCGAGGTATCAAAATCTGGATTATTGCTGGTATGCACCGTATAAGTTTCTCCCGACAGTGGTAAATAGTAGTCTTCAGTTTCGTCCCAACGCATTATTCGTATTCTGCTTAAACCTTGGTAACGTTCTGTAACTACCAAGTATTCTTTAAATATATCTATATCCTCCAAAAGCACTTCGTCGTTATGTGGTAAAACATCTTGCCAATTTTCTGCAGAAGTATTTTCTACAGGAGTTTTCATTAACTTAAAATTGGTTGCTCCATCTTTATTAGTTACTATATAGAAATGCTTATCATAATGAGAAATTCCGTATTCTACCCCTCTTTTTCTTTCCTGAAACAAGGTGAATTCTGCTGCTGGAGTATTGGCGTCTAAAAAACGATATTCGTCACTCATGGTACTTCCCGCACCAATAATAATGTATGCCCTGGATTTAGATTTATAAACAAACGTGTTAAAGGTATCGTCGGTTTCATGATAAACCAGTTGGGTTGTAGCAGCTTCTTTACCTAAAGTATGTTTATATATTTTATCAGAACGTAAAGTAACTTCATTTTTTTGGGTATAAAAAAAGGTTTTATTATCGTTGGCCCAAGCTACGCCTCCTGTGGTGTTTTTTATCCCTAAGTTTTCTACCTCATTTGTTTCTAGGTTTTTTATATACAACTCATATTGACGCCTTCCTACAGTATCTACCCCAAAAATTGCTTTTTTATTATCGGGACTAATGCTTATGCCCGATATTTTATAATACTCATAAGCTTCGGCCATTTTATTTATATCAAACAAAATAATTTCCGAGGCTTCTAAAGTTTCTTTTTTTCGGCAATAAATAGGATAACCTTTTCCTTCTTCAAATCGCACATAATACCAATAGCCATTTAAAAAGTAAGGCACCGAGGCATCATCTTCTTTTATTCTTCCTTTCATCTCCTCAAACAACTGTTGTTGCAGCGTATTAGTATGAGCGGTCATTTCTTCATAATACGTATTTTCCTTCTCTAGGTAAGAAATTACCTCAGGATTTTCACGATCGTTAAGCCAATAATAATCATCTATTCTTACATCATTATGTTTTTCTAGCTTGGTTGATATTTTCTTGGCTACAGGAGGAATACTTTTCATTTTAATAAGGTATTTTATTTTTCAAAAAGCACAAAAGTAAAGCTTAACGCGGAAACAAAAAGTTTTTTATAACAGTTTATTATTTGTTTTCGTTTCTTGTTGTTGAATGTAGTAAATTTGCCCTTTCATAAAAAACAAAGACTATGTTTGGAGACATGATGGGCATGATGAATAAACTTAAAGAAGCCCAAGCAAAAGTAGAAGAAACAAAAAAACGTTTGAACACGGTAACTTTAGAAGAAAAATCGTCAGACAATCTTCTTTCTGTTAACATAACCGCAAATAGAGAGATAAAAAACATTTCTATTTCAGACGAGCTTTTAAAGGATAAAGAACAATTAGAAGATTACTTAATTCTTACTTTAAACAAGGCCATTGCTCAAGCCACAAAAATAAACGAAGCAGAATTAGGTGCAGCGGCTAAAGATGGCTTACCCAACATTCCTGGTATGGATATGTTTAAATAAAAAATACTATCATTATGATTACCCAAGATAACATAAAAGACCTCAACTTACGTATCACCGCCCTAAACCAATATCTTTGACATTGCTGGGAAACGTATAGAAATAACGAACGAAGAAGAAAAAACCTTTGCACCAGATTTTTGGAACAATACGCAAGAAGCCGAAAGAATTGTAAAACACCTTAACGGACTAAAAGCTTGGGTTAACGATTATGAAAAGGCAAAAGCACTTGCCGAAGACACCGAAGTTATTTTTGAGTTTTATAAAGAAGGTGAAGCTACTGAAGCCGAATTAAACCAAAAATACGAACAAGCCATAACATACCTAGAAGACCTTGAGTTTAAAAATATGTTATCGGATGAAGGAGACGACCTATCGGCAGTACTACAAATAACAGCAGGAGCAGGCGGAACCGAAAGTTGCGATTGGTCATCGATGCTTATGCGCATGTACCTTATGTGGGCAGAAAAACGCGGATTTAAAGTAAAGGAACTCAACTTACAAGATGGCGATGTTGCGGGTATAAAAACCGTTACCTTAGAAATTCAGGGAGCTTATGCCTTTGGTTGGCTAAAAGGAGAAAATGGTGTTCACCGCTTGGTTAGAATTTCTCCCTTTGATAGCAATGCAAAACGCCATACATCCTTTGCCTCTGTTTATGTTTATCCGTTGGTAGATGATACCATTGAAATAGAAATTAACCCTGCCGATATAGAAATTACTACCGCACGATCTAGCGGAGCAGGTGGACAAAATGTAAACAAAGTAGAAACCAAAGTGCAACTTACCCACCACCCTACTGGAATTCAAATTTCATGCTCAGAAACACGCTCGCAACACGATAACCGAGCTCGAGCAATGCAAATGCTAAAATCGCAATTGTATGAAATAGAATTACAAAAGCGTAGAGAGCAACGCAACGATATTGAAGCGGATAAGAAAAAAATAGAATGGGGTTCACAAATACGTAACTACGTAATGCATCCTTACAAACTGGTAAAAGATGTGCGCACAGCACAAGAAACAGGAAATGTAGATGCTGTTATGGATGGCGATATAGATACCTTTTTAAAAGCTTATTTAATGACGATGGGACAAAAAGAAAACGACAATAGTTTGTAAGTTACCGCTTGTTTTCTTAGCTTTATAAATAGGCTTAATCCCTAAAAAAACACTTTTTTATGATTAAAATATACCATAATCCACGTTGTAGCAAATCACGCGAAGGATTAAAAATTTTAGAAGAATCTAGAGAAGATTTTCAAATAGTAAAATACTTAAACAACCCTCTTACAAAAACTGAACTTAAGGAAGTACTTAGCTTATTAGGTATTCCTGCAAAAGATTTAGTCCGCACAAAAGAGCAAATCTGGAAAGACAACTATAAAAATAAAAACCTTAACGAGGAAGAAGTTATAGAAGCAATGATAGCACATCCCAAACTTATTGAACGTCCTATTGTCGTTAAAAACAACAAAGCTATTATAGCAAGGCCTCCAGAAAAAATAAAAGATTTTTTATAAAGAAAATAATCCTTTAAAATCACTAAAAACCCTACACCTCAAACCTGTAGGGTTTTCTGTTTTTATTTCTCAAAAGCAACTCATAAACATCTTAACTAATTTTTAACATGTATCCATTAAACATTTTGGTTAAAATTCAGTCTTACTAAAAAACTAAATCCATGCAACCCAAACTTATTTTTAAAACAACACTTCTGTTGTTACTCCTATTCCCATTACTTAGTTTTGCTCAAAGAAGCTACAAGCTAAGCGGAAAAGTTGTAGATAACAGTGGAGGAATTCCGCTAGAATATGCAACTATTACCCTAATCGATGAAACGGGAGAAAAAACCAACCAAGGAGGTATTACAAATTTTGATGGCGAATTTAATTTCGATGTTACAGAAGGTACCTATACCATAAAAGTAGAGTATATTTCTTTCGAGCCAAAAATCTACAAAAACCGCCATATCGATAAAAAAACAAACATGGGAACTGTAGTTTTACAAATGAGTTCGGCAAATTTAGACGAGGTTGTTGTAACGGCAGAAACCACCCAAGTGGATGTGCGACTTGATAAAAAAATATATAACATAGGTAAAGACCTCACCACGCAAGGAAGCACTATTTCTGACGCGTTAAACAATGTACCTTCGGTAAATGTTGATGTAGAAGGCGGAATTAGCTTACGCGGAAATGAAAATGTTCGTATCCTAATTAACGGAAAACCTTCTGCCATGGCAGGTTTTGGAAGCACCGATGTTTTCCAACAATTACCAGCAGATGCCATAGAACGCGTAGAGGTAATTACAAGCCCTTCTGCCCGTTATGATGCCGAAGGAACTGCCGGAATTTTAAATATTATTCTTAAAAAGGAAAAAACCTTAGGATTTAACGGTTCTATTTCAGCTAATGTCGGTTATCCCGAGCAATATGGACTGTCTGCCAACCTTAATTTACGTACCGATAAATTTAATATTTTTAATACCACAGGAGTGTATTTAAGAAAATCTCCAGGTAATGCCTACTTTAATAATGTTTATAAGCAAAGTACAGGCATCGATAAAATTATAGAAGATCGTGAGTACGACCGTCAATACAAAGGTATTTACACCAATATAGGAATGGAGTATTTTTTAACCGAAAGCTCCTCTATTACCGGAAGTTTCTACACCCGTTTTGGAGACGATAAAGATGTTACCGAAAATGCTAACACCCAATATTTAACCGATGCTTCACAACGAAAAAATTTCCGCGAGGAAATAGAAAAAGAAAAAGATCAAAGCTACCAAGCAAGCCTAAACTACACCAATAGTTTTAATGACGAAGGACATAAATTTACGGCAGATTTTCAATATTCGTACGATAAAGAAAAACGTCCAACCACAATAGAAGAAAACTTGGTTTATCCTACAAATCAATTAATAGCAAAAGAGCGTATTAATGAAAAAGAAACGCAAAACGAATTCTTAATACAAGCCGATTATGTTCTCCCCATGGGCGATGCTCAATTTGAGGCAGGTTATCGTGGTAATTTTGAGAAAAAAACAACCGATTACCTTCTAGACACCTTAAACTTAAACAACAATATTTTTGAGCTTAACGAAAGGCTTAGCAATACGTTTATTTATCATGAAAATGTAAATGCCATTTACACCCAGTATGGCAATAAATTTGGTAACTTTTCTTTCCTTGCAGGTTTACGTTTAGAGCACACCCAATTAAAAGGAGATTTAGAACGTTTTACAGAAGATAACCAAAGCCTGGAAGAAGAACTAGGCGTTGCTTTTAAAACCAATTTTGATAAAAACTACCTTGGGCTTTTCCCTACCTTGAATTTTATCTATGAGTTGGATGAAAACCAAAATATATCTTTAGGTTATAACCGCCGTATCAACAGGCCTAGAGGTTGGTTTATAAACCCTAATCCATCTCGTTCTAGCCGAACAAATATTTTTCAGGGAAACCCAGATTTAGATCCTGCTTATTCTAGTACTTTCGATTTAGGTTACTTAAAACAATGGGAAAAACTTACCTTAACAGGTTCGGTATATTACCAACATGAAACCGACTCTTTTGAGCGAGTAGTTATGGATACCGGCAAGGAAACCTCCGATGGGCAAAAAATTATTCGTACTATGCCTATTAATTTATCTACCGAAGAGCGTATAGGAGCTGAATTTAGCGTGATTTACAACCCTAAAAAGTGGCTGCGTTTAAACGGAAGTTTTAACATTTTCAACTTTGATAAAGAAGGCATTTACGACAGTGTAGATTATAGCGCAAAAAGCACTAGCTGGTTTGCACGTTTTAGCTCTAAAGTTACACTTCCTGGCAGCGTAGATTGGCAAACCAATGCTTTTTATAGAGGACCACAAAAAAATTCACAAACAGAAAGCGATGGTATTGTCTCGTTAGATCTTGCTTTTAGTAAAGAAATTATTAAAAATAAAGCAACACTAGCATTTAACATTAGTGACGTTTTAAATTCTAGAAAGCGTAATTCTACTACAGAAACAGCTACCTATTGGCAAGAAAGTGAATTCCAATGGAGAGAGCGACAGTTTAGTTTATCACTTATTTACCGTTTTAATCAACCCAAAAACCAACGTCAACGAGGACAAAATAACAATGGCGGATTTGACGACGGCGATGGTGGTTTTTAACCTGATAAAATTACTATGAAAAGGAAAAAACTCTATGTGCATGCATAGAGTTTTTTTACGTAAAGCAGAAATATTTTACTTCTGTAATGCCGCTAAAATTTCTTCCAACTTAGCATACACATCTGAAGCGTCGTAAACTGGAGAAATACTGTTCTCTATACCATCTAATTTGGTATTTATAGACGCTAATAACTTAATTACTTTTTCAGCTTGTTCTTCTGTCATAACTAAAATATTTAGAATTAAATATACCTCATAAAAAAACTACTTAACAACACTTTAGCATTAACAAAAAGCTATATTTAGATTAAATGTTTTTCTTTATAACTGTATTTTAGCATATTTCGGATTTTTCTTCTTTAAGATATTCACGTAATTTACCTCCCTAACCTTATAAAAATGAAACAGGAAGAGCATATACATTATCGGCAAATAGAAAAAGCTATTGGTTACATCGTAAAAAACTTTAAACAACAACCAAAACTTGAAACCATTGCTGCTGCCATGCATATAAGTCCTGCACATTTTCAGCGTTTATTTACCACATGGGCAGGTACTAGTCCGAAAAAATTTTTACAATACATAAGTGTAGAGCATGCAAAAACACTTCTTAGAGAAGAAAAAATAAGCCTATTTGACGCTACGGCAGAAACAGGATTATCGAGCACAAGTAGGCTTCATGATTTGTTTATTAACATTGAGGGAATGACGCCCGCTGAATACAAAAAAGGCGGATTAAACTTAATGATTAACTACAGTTTTTCTAAATCTTTATTTGGTGATATTATTATAGCCTCTACGGCTAAAGGCATTTGTCATCTTGCATTTTTTGAAGATAAAAATACTGCTGTAACCTCTTTAAAAACGTTATTCCCCAATGCCTTATTTAAAGAAAAAACAACAACAATGCAAAAAAACGCCCTAACATTATTTAGCAAACAGCCTGTAAATTTACCCGAAATAAAACTACACCTAAAAGGAACAGACTTTCAGTTAAAAGTATGGAAAAGCTTACTAAACATCCCTCAAGGAGAGCTTAGCACTTATAAAAAAATTGCTAAAAACATTGGTAATCAAAAAGCTGCTAGAGCTGTGGGTACAGCCATTGGAAAAAACCCTATTGCATACCTTATTCCTTGTCATCGCGTGATAAAAACCTCTGGAAAATTTGACGGTTACCGCTGGGGAACCATAAGAAAAACCGCTATTATAGGTTGGGAACAAACACAAAAAGAGCATAAAAAATGATTGAAATAAAAAAAGCAACTTATAAAGAAGCTGCTATTATAGCCTTATTAGGACGAATCACGTTTACAGAAACTTTTGCCCATTATTTTAAAGATAAGCAAGATCTTTTAGACTATTATGAGCAAACCTTTAGCGTAGCCAAAA
Organism: Mesonia hippocampi; assembly: GCF_014197445.1. Classification (GTDB taxonomy): domain Bacteria; phylum Bacteroidota; class Bacteroidia; order Flavobacteriales; family Flavobacteriaceae; genus Mesonia; species Mesonia hippocampi. The sequence continues at coordinate 30,383 of NZ_JACIFO010000008.1, forward strand.
TAGAAAGCAGTTTAAAGAAAAGTAACAATGTGTACTGGATAGCTTATTGGAATAAATTACCTATTGGTTATGCTAAACTAAAAATAAATTCTAATACTGATTTTATTCCTAATACCGAGTGTGCTCAACTCCAGAAAATATATGTTTTAAAAGATTTTTTAGGCAAAAAGGTAGGTTGGCTATTAATGAACGAATTAATGGCTTTCTTTAATCAAACAGAACAATCTCACATTTGGCTATCTGTATTACAAGAAAACAAACTTGCCTTAAGCTTTTATAAAAAATTTAATTTAAAAAAGGTAGCTACCCACAATTTTCAAATAGGAAAAGAAGTTTTTAATTTTAATATGCTTTCTTTAGCTAAAAAAAACAACTCCTTAAAAACACCTTCTTAAGCATCTATCCAAGGAGACAATACTTTGAGTATATAAGGAGCTAATAAAGCTGTTAAAACACCGTTTAAAATAAGCCCGATACTTGCCATTGCACCATAGTTTGGACTAATATCCATAGATCTTGATGTTCCCAAAGCATGTGCTGCATTCCCTATGGCTAAACTTTGTGCAATGGGGTTTTTCACTCCAAAAAGCTTCATAATTACATAACCAAAAACCGCCCCAAAAATACCAACTACAATTACTACTGCTGCCGTAAGCGGCGCAATTCCTCCTACTGCTCTAGAAACCTCTATAGCGATTGGCGTAGTCACCGATTTTGGCGCCAAAGAGTAAACAATGTCTTTAGAAGCGCCCATCAATTTAGCAATTACCACGACAGATACCACCCCTACTATACAACCCACAAGCTGAGAAATAATAATAGGTAACACTTGCTTTTTTATTTTTTCTAACTGCAAATACAAAGGCACTCCTAATGCTACTACTGCTGGTTTTAGAAGAAAATCTATATACTTACTCCCTTTATGATACGTTTCATAATCAATATTAAAAACACTCAAAAAACTAATGATAATAACTACCGAAACAAGAATAGGGTTTAGTAGAAAAACACCTGTTTTCTTTTGTAATTTTTCCGCTATAAAATAAATGACTATGGTAAAAGCGATTACTATAATCTCATTATTAAAAAACCATTGCATAAGCTATTTTTTTAACTTCGTTTTGTTTTGTTTTCTTAAATATTGGTGCACCCAACCTGTAGTAACAAGTACAATTACCGTACTTCCTAAAGCTGCGGTTAAAATAGACCAAAACGATGTTGCTATTAGCTCAAAATAAGCCATAATTCCAACTCCTGCCGGAACAAAGAAAAACGGCAATGTTCCTACCAAAAAATCTGAAATACCTTTTACCCAAGTTAATTTTACCCAACCTATTTTTAATAAAAATGCAAGTAGAATCATTCCAATTATACTTGATGGTAATTTTACCGAAGTTAGGTAAACTATTAATTCCCCTATTGCCAAACATCCAAAGATAATAGCAGCTTGCCGTATCATTTTTTCTTTATTAAAATTAAGTATCAAAATTAAAAAACTAGCCTCTGCCTGCCTAGCTTTTTTAAGTATAAAAAAATCGGATAAAACATTAAACATTTTATCCGATTTTAAGCATCTTCCTTTTAAAAAGAAAACCTATTTTAAACCTCCTACCATATCTTCTGGTTTCACCCATTGGTCAAACTCTTCTGCGGTAGTATAACCTAAGTTTACGGCCTCCTCTTTTAAGGTTGTTCCGTTTTTATGTGCTGTATTGGCAATTTCTGCCGCTTTATAATAACCTATCTTCGTGTTTAATGCTGTTACTAACATTAAGCTGTTTTTAAGCAAATGCTCTATACGTTCCTGATTAGGAAGAATTCCATTAGCACAATGTTCTTCGAAAGAGACACAAGCATCTCCTAATAACTGAGCACTTTGTAATAAATTTGCAGCCATTACAGGTTTAAAAACATTAAGTTCAAACTGCCCTTGCATACCGCCTACGCTAATAGCTACATCATTTCCCATTACTTGTGCACAAACCATTGTTAAAGCTTCACATTGCGTAGGGTTTACTTTTCCTGGCATGATAGAAGATCCTGGCTCGTTTGCAGGAATAATAAGTTCTCCTATTCCGCTTCTTGGCCCTGATGATAGCATACGTATATCATTAGCTATTTTATTAATAGAAACCGCCAGTTGTTTTAAAGCGCCGTGAGTTTCTACAAAAGCATCGTGCGCTGCTAAGGCTTCAAACTTATTCTCTGCCGATGTAAATGGTAATTTAGTAAAATTTGCTATGTGTTTCGCAACATTTACCGCATAGCCTTCTGGTGTATTTAACCCCGTTCCTACTGCTGTTCCTCCTAAAGCCAATTCGCCTAAATGCGGTAAGGTATTTTCTAAAGCTTTTAACCCATGATCTAACTGAGACACATATCCGCTAAACTCTTGCCCAATAGTAAGAGGCGTTGCATCCATAAAATGCGTTCGGCCTATTTTTACTACATCTTTAAAAGCTTCGGCTTTTTGAGCTAAGGTATCTCGTAATTGTTTAATTCCAGGAAGGCTAACTTCCACAACTTTTTTATACGCTGCAATGTGCATTCCTGTAGGGAAAGTATCGTTAGAGGATTGCGATTTATTTACATCGTCATTAGGTTGTAATGTTTTCTCGCCTTCTCCTATGGTTTTTCCTGCTAATTGATGTGCTCTATTAGCAACCACCTCGTTTACGTTCATATTACTTTGTGTACCCGATCCCGTTTGCCAAATTACTAACGGAAACTGCTCATCGTGCTTGCCCTCCAATATTTCGTCACATACCTGTGCAATAAGATCTCTTTTTTCCTTTGGTAATACGCCTGCATCGCAATTGGCGTAAGCTGCTGCTTTTTTTAAATATGCAAAACCATAAATAATTTCTAATGGCATAGAGGCAGCAGGACCTATTTTAAAATTATTACGAGAACGCTCTGTTTGAGCTCCCCATAGTTTATCTTTAGGTACTTTTACCTCACCCATGGTGTCTTTTTCTATTCTGTAATCCATTGTGTATGAAAGTTTATTTTTCTTGAACCAAAGTTACTAATTTAAACCCAACCAATAAAGTTTCATTTTTTGAAAATTTATTAAATTCTCTCCTTTTAAATTCAAAGAATTTGTTATCTTTGGCAAAAATTCATGTAAATTACGTATTATGTTTGACTTCGATCAATACTTAGGTTTTTTAGCATTTATGACTATCGCTACTATAGGATTTTGGTTAATGATTTTCCTTTTAACCTTTGTGGTTCCTTATTGGATAGGTGGCTCTATCATGGAAATGATTAAAGAAAAACGCGAAGCTAAAAAACAAGCGCAAGAAGAACTTAAATAAGTACTAAGCTTTTTTAATTTCATCGATATACAAAACCTTTAAGAAGTACTTAAAGGTTTTTTTGTTTTTCTAAATCAGCATATCTCAAAAGTTGTGCTTCTATAAAATCACACGCTTTTACTCCTAAATTACTGCTTAATTTATAACAATATAATATAACCTCCTGTAGCCCATAAAAGCGCTATAAAACCCGAGGTAAGTCCAAGATGAGTCCAATATAGATCCAATGCACCTCCAATATTTCTTATAAAAACATTGGACACAAACTAAAAACAACATCGAAATAGCTTGTAAAAAGTAAAACTCAATATATAACTAAATGTTTATTGTTAAAAAGTTATCTATATTTGAGGGTGTATAGAAGTTAGCATACATTATGAAAAAACTCATAACGATAATATTCACGATGGTTATTTTGACAGTTCAAGGACAGGATTTAGATCCTGCATATTATCTCTTTGGACTCTCATTTGATTACTCTATTTCTACATATCCTGGGAAGCGACTAAAAAGACATAAGTTCAATCCTAGGATTCATGAATCTGATTTAGGTAATATATTGCGTCTATCAGAAGTGACAAATAAAGAATTCAAAAAAATAAAACCACAAAAGGATTGTAGAAACTGTGATGAGTTTTATGAACTAAAAAGTGTACCATGGAAATTAGGTGAGTTTTATAACTTTTTTTATGAGAAGATTAAAGGAACTAGACCAAAGAAGGTGACAGGAATTGTCAAAAATGAAGTAATAGAAAACGCATCTATAAACCAAATGAAATCATTTTTAGCCGGCATATACAATGGTTTTGGCACAATGAGTGGAGACACAATTATATTTCAATTTGGGCATGTAAACTCTAAACTGGAAATCACTGAGAGATTTATAGATTCCCTTGATGGAGCGGAGTTTATGAAAACAATACCGGTCGAAAAAGATATTCTTGGAGGTGGACCACTACTTATTTTTGTTCCAAAAGGAAATTTAAAGAAATTTTTATTAAACGAAAGAAAAAGAATAAATACGCTTGCTAACCGAGCAAACAGCTCCGCACCCAAATAGGTAGGGAGTTCGCCTCTCAACTATTTATATTCACGAAGTCGTATAGTAAAAATAACAACACACTGAGTACACCACCCTACGTACGGGTCTCGTATACGGCGGTTCAATAATGACTACATTACTTTTTGAGGTATTCTCGAACAACGCCCTGACAGTACGACTGTAATTCGCTATATTTGTAGTAAATTATTAATAACTATTGACTTGAGACGCCTACATAGGTGAACTCTCGACAACAAACGGGTATAGCGAATTACGTCTAATAGCTCCCTTTGCTCTTGAAGTTTACACTTTAGCGCAAATCGTCATATCCGTCAGGGCGTTAGGCATCATTTTAGCGAAGAAAGTTTTGAACAATATAAAACTCTATGAAAAATAAAATTTTATGAAAATTGCAATAGTCGGTTTTGGAA
>NZ_JACIFO010000008.1:35273-91755 GCF_014197445.1 Mesonia hippocampi
ATTTGATTTTATCAGTAATGGCTGGAGTTTCAATTGATAATATTTCAAAAAAATTACAAGTCAAAAAAATAATTCGGTCAATGCCAAATATTCCGACACAAATAGGACAAGGCATGACCGTTTTTACGGCTTCTCAAGAAGTAGATAGAAAAGATTTATTTATTATTCAAAATCTAATAAATACCACTGGAAAATCATTATTCATTGAAAATGAAGAAATGATTAACTCGTCAACTGCTATTTCAGGAAGTGGGCCAGCTTACGTTTATTATTTTATAAATGCGATAATTGACTCGGCAATAAATTTAGGATTTACAAAATCGGAAGCGGAGTTTTTAGTGCAACAAACGTTTCTGGGTTCTACACAATTACAAAACAGAAGCAATTTATCAAATTTAGAGTGGATTGAAAAAGTAGCGTCAAAAGGAGGAACAACTGAAGCCGCTTTGGGTATATTTCATTCATTTGATATAAAATCCAAAATTAATGAAGGTATTATTCAAGCTAATGCAAGAGCAAAAGAACTTGGTAAATTAATTGATAAATAAAAACGAACGCCCAACCAAGTAGACGGCTCCGCACCTAAATAGGTACAGAGTTCGCCTCTCAACTATTTATATTCACGAAGTCCTATAACAAAAATAACAATGTACTGAGTACACCTCCCTACGTACGGGTCTCGTATACGGCGGTTCAATAATGATACACTACTTTTTGAGCTATTCTCGAACAACGCCCTGACAGTACGACTGTAATTCGCTATATTTGTAGTAAATTATTAATAATTATTGACTTGAGACGCCTACATAGGTGAACTCTCGACAACAAACGGATATAACGAATTACGTCTAATAGCTCTCTTTGCTCTTGAAGTTTTCACTTCAACGCAAATCGTCATATCCGTCAGGGCGTTGGTATTAATTTGAATGAAAAACATTTTAAAATACATTTTCTTAATTTTCATATTTAGCTGCTCCCCTATTGAGCAGAAAGAGAAATTACTTGGAAACTGGTATGCATATAGTAATGACAAGGATATTATAGAATTTCAATTCTATAACGACTCCCTTATTATTTATGATATGATGTTGGGTAGATATTCCCAAGAATGGAAAGTAAATAAAAATAATATTTTCTTAACTCACATAAAGGGATTTACAGATAAAAAGCAATTAACTTACTCTTATACATTAGATAAATCAAACGAATTATTAAACCTTGAAGTTTTAGGAGACACGATAATTCAACTCCCAGAATTGAGGAAAGCGAAAAATACGTTTGACTTTTTTAGAAAGACAATTGATTTGGAAATTGAATTACCTGAATGTAATGATGAACTTAAAAACATAAGCCAACCCAAACGTTTAAATTTTAATATTTATGCTGGATTTAAACATAAAAATTTTATTGTAAAAACTGACTCATCTACTGACTTGAAAAATTTAGAGAAAGAGGTTACCAAATTTAAAAATAACACAAGAAACGAACTAAAAAAGTTTTTAAGATTCAATTTAATCGCTGACAAAAACATCACCCATACTCAATTGGATTCTATAAAAAATCGTCTAGAAGAAACATCTATAAAAATTACTTTTAGAACATATAAAAATAGTCAAATCGATTATAAGGACAATTTAATATGGTTCGGAAAAAAAGAATAAATACGCTTGCTAACCAAGTAAACAACTCCGCACCCAAATAGGTACAGAGTTCGCCTCTCAACTATTTATATTCACGAAGTCCTATAGCAAAAATAACAATGTACTGAGTACACCAGCGTACGTACGGGTCTCGTATACGGCGGTTCAATAATGACTACATTACTTTTTGAGTATTGGTTTACCAATACGGGTTCTCTAAATTCAGCTTCCGAGTAATAAATTTAAGAGGTACTACCTCATCCAAGTGTGTAAATACACAGAAAAGAAAATCGCCTAAAAATTACTTTTCAGACGACCTTTTTTATTTCTCTAAAGTTACATTTTTTATTTTGTTTTTTAATCAAGTTCTTGCTAATAAGCGAGTACTGTCTAGTTTTATAAAAATAAACAATAACAATGTAAAGCCCCATAAACCAGAGCCTCCATAACTAAAAAATGGTAAAGGAATACCTACTGTTGGAAAAATACCCAAAACCATAGCTATATTTACCGAAAAATGGACAAATAAAATTCCTATTACACAATACCCGTATATCCTACTAAACTTTGTACGTTGGCGTTCTGCCACAAAAATTAACCGAATAAGTAAGCCTATAAAAACCAAAATCACAAACGAAGCTCCTATAAAACCCCACTCCTCACCTACGGTGCTAAAAATATAATCGGTATGTTGCTCTGGAACAAAATTTCCTTTAGTTTGCGTTCCTTGAAGCCAGCCTTTTCCAAACCACTCTCCACTACCTATGGCAATTTCACTCTGATTGGTATTATAGCCTATTCCTCTATTATCTACTTCTTTTCCTAATACAATATTAAACCTATCTCTATGATGTTGTTTAAACAAATTATTAAAAATATAGTTTACAGAAAAAGAAAATATTGTTGCTCCAACCACAAAAAGAAGATATCTGCTGTAGCGTTTCCGCCTCTTTTTGCGATTAAAAAACAACACCAACAAAACCAGCAACAAAACGCATAAACTTACATATAAAGCCCCTATAAGAAGCGTACAAACAAAAAGCATTACTAATATTAATATAAGTAGAATATAATTACTAGATAATCCTTCTCTATACATAGGGAATAAAAAAGCTATATAAACCAAAAAACTACCTGGGTCTGGTTGTATAAGTACTAAAAATGCAGGTATAAATATAATAGCAAGCGCCCTAAGTTGATTCTCTATACTTTTCATATCCACCTGAATATCACTTAAATACTTAGACAAAGCCAAGGCGGTTGCTGCTTTAGCAAATTCACTAGGCTGCAACCCAAAACTCCCAAAACTATACCATGCCGTGGCGCCAGAAATGGTTTTTCCAAATATAAAAAGCCCTAATAAAGATGCTATTGAAACTAAATATATTACACTAGAAAAGCGTTCGTAAAATTTTGCTTCTAATGAAAATATAAATACTATTAATATAAAGCTTAACCCAATAAATAAAGCTTGCCTACCGTATATCTGATCTACGTCAAACCAGCCTCCTGTCTCTCCCGAAAAAGAAGCAGAATATATATTCATCCAACCAAAAACTACTAAAATTAGGTACAAGAAAATGCTTAACCAATCTACTGCTGTTATAAACTTTCTCATTATTGATTAATTTTAAATGACTCGCCGCTATAGGGTTTTAAATATTCTTCTTCTAGGCTATGCGACATCACCCATTTTTCTAAATCTTTACGAGTAATGGTATCATTTAAGTACTTTTCTATCATCAAGCTCGCTATTCTTCCCCCATATCGAGATCCCCAGTATCCATTTTCCACGAAAACAGCCAATGCTATTTTAGGGTCATCCTTTGGAGCAAATGCTACAAAGATAGAATGATCTGTAAGTTGTACGCGTTTCCCATCTATACGGGTAAAATTTTCTGCAGTTCCTGTTTTTCCACAAATTTCTACTCCAGGAATTCTTAAAGATCTAGCTGTTCCATAATTATAAACCCCATGCATTCCTTCCACAATAGGTTCAAAATGCTTTGTATCTATGGTAGTATAGCGTTTTTTTGTATACATGGTATCTTTTATAGGGTTTCCTTCTATGCTTTTTAAAACATGTGGTGTATAATACCAACCTCGGTTAGCAATAGCTGCCGTTATATTGGCTAATTGTATAGGTGTAGTTGCTATTTCTCCTTGCCCAATTCCGTTAGATAATGTATAAGAAGCTGCCCAGCGTATATCTGGATACCATCGGTTATAGTAATCTCCGTCAGGAATACGCCCAGGTTGTCCAATTGGTAGATCGTAGCCTAAAAAATCTCCTAAACCAAAACTTTTTAAATGCTTTTGCCAAGCGTCCATTCCTTTAGGAGCTGTGGGGTAATTCTCTATGGTTCTCCAATATGCTTTTGCGAAATAGGTATTACAAGATTGAGCTAATGCTGGTACCAAGCTTACTGGGCTTTTATGGTAATGGCAGCCCATCCGTGAGCGTCTCCCATAGCTAAACCCCATGTGGCAGGCCATGGTTTCTTTTGTGTTTATAACCCCTTCTTGTAATGCGATAAGTGCGGTTAAGGCTTTAAAGGGTGAACCTGGAGGGTACATTGCTTGTAGCCCTCTATCTAGCAAAGGTTTATTTATGGTATCATACCAGAGTTTGGTGAAATTTTTAGAGCGTTTACGTCCTACTAATAAGGCTGGATCGTAGCTTGGAGCAGTTACTAAACTTAAAATCTCTCCTGTTTGTGGCTCTATGGCTACAATTCCTCCATGTTTATTTGTCATTAACATTTGCCCATAGGCTTGTAATTTTTCATCTATGGTAAGGCTAATGTCTTTTCCTTTTACGGGAAGCGTATCATAAATACCATTTTTATAAGGGCCTATTTCTCTGTTAAAACGATCTTTCTGAAGATACTTTACGCCTTTTACGCCTCTTAATAATTTTTCATATTGTTTCTCAACACCTTGCCTACCAGTTAAATCGCCCGAATTATAATAAGGGTTTGCGCTTATTTCTCGTGGATTTACTTCTGCTATATAACCTAAAACATTTGATCCTGTTTTGGTTTTATAATCTCGTAGTGATCGTTTTTGTATATAAAATCCTGAGTATTTACGAAGTTTTTCTTGTAAATAGGCGTACTCATTTTTTGTGAGTTGTGGAATTACTACCGAAGGAAGCCTAGAGGAATAAACACGGGCTTTTTTTAAAGATTTTTTTAATTGAATCTCATCTATACCTAATAGTTTTGCAAACTCTAGTGTATCAAAGGCTGTTACTTCTCTTGGAACAACCATAACGTCGTAAGAGGGCTGGTTGGCAACTAATAGTTTTCCATTCCTGTCAAAAATATATCCTCGCTGCGGATAATCGTACTCTACTTTAACAGCATTGGTTTGTGATAGCTTACTAAAAGAATCATCTAAAATTTGCATGTAAAACAAACGTGCTATAAAAATAATCCCGACAACTACAATTAATAAAATAGGAACTAATTTTCTCATGTACTTGTATTACGCTTAAATAACATACTTCCAATAATAATTAAAAGTATGGTAAAGATACTAGAGAATAACGTTTTCTTAAGGATTAAAAGTATAAATGATAGATCAAAATATTCTAATAAAAATAATATAAAATGATGAATTACCACCATAATAGTTGCGTACACCATACGCTGACGAAAAGGAGTTTGACTATATTTTAAAGTTTGGTGCTCAAAACTTACCCCAAATACCCAGCGTAATAGGTAAGGGCGAAAATAGGCTATTACCAAACAAGCTGCTGCATGTACTCCTCCAGAATCATGAAACATATCTATACTTAATCCTGCTAGAAAGCTTATAAAAAGGACTTTCCATTGGTTTAGATTTAATGGCAATAATAATATAAAAAGCACGTATAGGTATGGATTTATATAGCCTAAAAACCAGATGTTATCTAATAATGTTACTTGTAATAAAACAAGAATTACATAACGGCTTATATTTTCTATCCATAAATTATTCATCTTCTTGTAAAAAATTACTCAATTCTTCTTTGTTGTTATTTTTTATCACATAAACATAGCTTAAACTCGTCATATCATTAAACAAGTGTACATTTATAGTACCATAATTATCATTTTGGTCTAATTTATAATCGCTAATAACTCCTATTGGGATTCCTTTAGGAAAAATAAACGATTTCCCTGATGTAACAATTGTATCGCCAACCTTTACAGGAGCCATTCTAGGTATATCCTGTAATTGAAGTGTATTTGGTGATTTGCCATCCCAAAGTAAACTTCCAAAATGTTCTGTTTTTTTAAGCTGGGCACTTATAGATAAGTTAGTATTTAAAATAGAAATAATACGAGCGTAATTAGTACTGCTTTTTTCAATAATCCCTACAATCCCCTTACTTGTTATTACCCCTAAATCACTATTTACTTTATGTTTATCTCCCTTATTGATAAGAATAAAATTATCTATTTTATTATATTGATTTCTTATCACCTTTGCAGTGATGTAATGATAAGGATAATTTTTATTTACAGAATCGTTAATCATGGTATCCTGCATATATTTAAAACTCGCTACTTGTTCTCGCAACAGTTTATTCTCCTTTAGTAATAAGTTGTTTTCTTTTTCTAAATAGAAATATTTATCAATTGCATTTAGTTTAGTATAAATACCTCCAGAAATAAAATTGGTAGAGTTTATAAACTTGCTTTTATGATATTGGTGAGACTGTATAGTAAAAAATAATGCAATTGTTAATAATAGTAAAAACAACAAAGTATTCTTATAACGGATAAGAAAATTTATTATTTGCTGCATAAAACACTTACTTTATTACTATTCTTATTTTATTAAAATACTTTTAAATTTCTCTATACTTTTTAGTGCAATTCCTGTTCCTCTTACAACAGCACGTAAAGGATCTTCTGCTATGTATACTGGTAAATCTGTTTTCTGAGATAAACGTTTATCTAAACCTCGAAGCATTGAACCTCCTCCAGCTAAATATACTCCAGTATTATATATATCTGCAGCTAATTCTGGTGGGGTTTGCGATAAGGTTTCCATCACAGCATCTTCTATACGTAAGATAGATTTATCTAAAGCCTTTGCTATTTCTCTATAAGAAATATCTACTTGTTTGGGTTTACCTGTAAGTAAATCTCTTCCTTGTACGCTCATTTCTTCTGGTGGCACTTCTAAATCTTCGGTGGCTGCTCCTATTTGGATTTTAATTTTTTCGGCGGTACGTTCTCCTACATAAAGGTTATGCTGCGTACGCATGTAGTATATAATATCATTTGTAAAAACATCTCCTGCTACTTTTACCGAGCGGTCACAAACAATACCTCCTAGGGCTAAAACGGCAATCTCGGTAGTTCCTCCACCTATATCCACCACCATATTTCCTTTAGGTTGCATAATATCTACTCCAATCCCTATGGCTGCAGCCATAGGTTCATGGATTAGATAGACTTCTTTCCCGTTTACACGTTCTGCACTTTCTTTTACTGCACGCATTTCTACTTCTGTAATTCCTGATGGAATACAGATTACCATACGTAATGCTGGTGCAAACAGTTTCTTTTTTAATGCAGGAATTTCTTTTATAAAACGCGTAAGCATTTGTTCACTAGCATCAAAATCTGCTATTACTCCATCTTTTAACGGACGGATAGTTTTTATATTTTCATGGGTTTTTCCTTGCATCATAGCAGCTTCTTTTCCTGCTGCTATAATTTTTCCTGTCATCCGATCACGTGCTACAATAGAAGGACTATCTACCACTACTTTAGCATTATGGATAATTAAAGTATTGGCGGTTCCTAAATCTATTGCTATCTCTTCTGTCAAAAAATCAAAAAATCCCATAGTTAATTTATATTGTATTTGGGTTTAATCTGTAAATGTATAAAATTAATGTTTAAAATGACGAGTTCCTGTCATAACCATTGCCATTTTATTTTCATCGCAATAAGTTATGCTTAACTCATCTTTTATAGAACCTCCAGGTTGAATTACAGCGGTTATCCCTGCGTTATCTGCTATTTCTACACAATCTGGGAAAGGGAAAAAGGCATCGCTAGCCATAACCGCTCCTGTTAAATCAAACTTAAAAGCTTTTGCTTTCTCTATTGCTTGGCGTAAGGCATCTACACGAGAGGTTTGTCCTGTTCCACTTGCACAAAGTTGCTTGTTTTTGGCAAGTACTATGGTGTTTGATTTGGTGTGTTTAGATAGTTTTGAAGCAAATAGCATATCGGCTATTTGTGCTTCTGTTGGCGTTACTTTTGTTACTGTTTTTAAATCCTTAGCAGCGTCTGTTTTTAAATCTTTATCTTGTACCAAAACACCATTTAAACAGGTTCTTACTGTTTTTGTAGGCAGGGCTACTTCTTTTTGTGTTAACAAAATTCTGTTTTTCTTTCCTTTAAGTATTTCTATCGCTTCTGCACTGTATGAAGGTGCGATTACCACTTCACAGAAAAGTTTATGAATCTCCGTAGCTGTAGCTGCATCTATTTCTGTGTTACTAATTAAGATTCCGCCAAAAGCCGAAACGGGGTCGCCTGCCAATGCATCTGTATAAGCTTCTAAAACGGTATCTCTTTGTGCTAATCCGCACGCGTTATTATGTTTTAAAATAGCAAATGTTGGGGCTTCATTTTTAAACTCTTCCATTAGGTTTACCGCTGCATCTACATCTAATAAATTGTTATATGATAATTCTTTACCATGTAATTTATCAAACATTATATCAAAATCTCCAAAAAAGAAACCTTCTTGATGTGGGTTTTCGCCATAACGCAATTGTTTACCTTGTGTTTGGCTTTCTTTATAAACTACTTCTTCTTCGTTAAAGTAGTTAAAAATCGCCGTATCGTAATGCGAAGAAATATTAAAGGCTTTTGCTGCAAAACGCTTTCGGTTTTTTAGGCTAATTTCTCCGTTGTTTTCCTGTAGCAATGTTAAAAGCTCGGTATAATCTTGCATAGAAGATACACAAAGTACATCTTTAAAATTTTTAGCAGCTGCACGGATTAAAGAAATCCCTCCGATATCTATTTTCTCTATAATATCTTGCTCTGAAGCACCTGAGGCTACTGTTTTCTCGAACGGATATAAATCTACAATCACCAAGTCTAATTGAGGAATCTCAAAACTTTTCATTTCTTCCACATCGCTTTCATTATCTTGGCGGTTTAAAATACCTCCAAACACTTTTGGATGTAATGTTTTTACGCGTCCTCCTAAAATTGAAGGATAAGAAGTTACCTCCTCTACTGGTACTACAGGGATGCCTTTTTCTTTGATAAATTGTTCTGTTCCTCCTGTAGAATATATGGTTACACCTTGTTTATGTAGCTCTTCTACAATAGGCGATAAACCATCTTTATGAAATACTGAAATTAATGCGGATTGAATTTTTTTGGTGTTGCTCATAGTGTTGTGTTGTTTTCAGGCTGCAAAAGTACTATTTTTAACGCTAAAAACTACCTTCTAATTGTTTTAAAATTGTAGGTTTTTTAATAAAAAACGACTGCAAAATATGCAGCCGTTTTTGTATTGTTATTTTTATAGGTTAAAAAATATCTAAACTCCCTTTTCCTTCTCGAACCACTTCTGGTTCTGACTGGGTTAAATCTATTACGGTAGAAGCTATGTTGTCGCCATAACCTCCATCGATAACTACAGCTACATGTTTATCCCATTTTTCTGCTATTAATTCAGGATCTGTGGTATATTCCAAAACTTCATCTTCGTCTCTAATTGAGGTTGATATAATTGGGTTTCCTAAGGCTTCTACTATTGCTAGTGCGATATTGTTTTTTGGAACTCTAATTCCTACAGTTTTTTTCTTTTTAAACACACTTGGTAAATTATTGCTTCCGTTTAATATAAACGTATATGGACCAGGTAAACTGCGTTTAAGCAGCTTAAATGTACTGCTATCTAAAGTAGCGTAATCTGCAATATTACTCAAATCTTTACAAATAAAAGAGAGGTTGGCTTTGGCTAATTTTATTCCTTTTAATTGGGCTATTTTTTCTAGGGCTTTGGTATTGGTTATATCACAACCTAAACCATAAACGGTATCGGTAGGGTAAATAATTAAACCTCCGTTTTTTAATACATCTACTACTTTTTGTATTTCTTTAGCTGAAGGATTTTCTTCATAGATTTTTATAAGCTCTGCCATATTAATAGTGTTTGTTTTTATTAAAAGCCTTAAGATAGTTATTTTTACTTTAGTTTTTACAAACTTGTTATTTTTTTAATTAAAAAAATAACTTTACAACATATCTAACTTAGCAAATTTCAGTAATAATTTTTTTATTCCTCCGCTGTCAAAGTCTATTTCTGCTTTTTTATCTTGTCCTATTCCTTCTACTCCCACAATAGTTCCGTTTCCGAATCTTGCATGGCTTACCCGTTGCCCTTTTTCTAATGCTGGTATTTTTGTAGCACTAGACGATTGTTGTGTTTCTGTATTACTTACAGGTCTTAATCTTCTTAGTTTTTTAAGCTGACTATCTGTTGGGCGATGTGAAGGTGGTGGTGTTCCTTTTTGTGGTTTTGTTTGCCTTAATTTGCTTTTATCTACTTCGCCAAATATATCTCTACCTATAGGTGATTTATAGGTGTAATTATCTTTTTGAGCAAATAGGTACTCTTTAAATTTATCGTCTATTTCTTCTATAAATCTACTAGGTTCGGCATCTATAAGTTTCCCCCAACGGTAACGAGAATGTGTATAAGTAAGAAATGCTTGTTTTTCTGCTCGTGTAAGTGCTACATAAAACAAACGCCGTTCTTCTTCTAACTCTGCCCTGGTATTCATACTCATGGCAGAAGGAAACAAATCTTCTTCCATCCCTACAATATATACGTAAGGAAACTCTAAACCTTTGGCCAAATGTATGGTCATTAAAGCCACTCTATCCTCATCTTCTTGTGCTTTATCCATATCGGTTGCTAAAGCTACATCCTCCAAAAACTCGGTAAGTGATCCTGTAGCATCAGCTATTTCCTTTTGCCCTTCTACAAAATCCTTTATACCATTTAGCAATTCCTCGATGTTTTCTACTCTTGCAATTCCTTCTGGTGTACCATCTTTTTTCATTTCTAACAAAAGCCCCGTTTGTCTAGCTACTTGTTCTGTAATTTCGAAGGCATTTTTTGTTTTTGTTAAAACCTCGAAATGCTTTATCATGTTAGCAAAATTAGTAAGCTTTGTACGAGTTCCTGCATTTATTTTTAGGTCTATTCTTGTTATGTTTTCTATGATTTCAAAAATAGACTTCTGGTAATGATTAGCAGCTAAGGCTAATTTATCCATTGTAGTGGCTCCTATTCCGCGTGCTGGAAAATTTATGATACGTTTTAATGCTTCTTCATCATTAGGGTTTACCACTAAGCGTAAATAAGCAAGAATATCTTTAATTTCTTTACGTTGGTAGAAAGATAATCCGCCATAAATTCTATACGGGATATCGCGTTTACGCAATGCATCTTCTATTGCTCTACTTTGCGCGTTGGTTCTGTATAAAATAGCAAAATCTCCATTGTTTAATTGATTTTCCATTTTATTATCGAAAATAGACCGCGCTACAAATCTTCCTTCTTCCGCATCGGTAACTAAACGGTTTATTTTAATCCTCGCTCCTTCTTCGTTAGCTGTCCAAACTACTTTTTCTAGTTTAGTTTTATTTTTATCAATCACCGAGTTGGCAGCTTCTACTATATTTTTTGTAGACCTGTAATTTTGTTCTAATCGATATACCTGCACATCATCATAATCGCGTTGAAAATTTAAAATATTATTGATGTTTGCCCCTCGAAATGCATAAATACTTTGTGCATCATCTCCTACAACACAAATGTTTTGAAATTTATCGCTTAAAGCTTTTACAATAAGGTATTGCGAGTGGTTTGTATCTTGGTACTCATCTACCAAAATGTAGCGAAACCTGTTTTGGTACTTTGCTAAAACTTCTGGAAACCGAGTAAGCAGCTCGTTGGTTCTTAATAATAAATCATCAAAATCCATGGCACCTGCTTTAAAACACCTATCTACATAGGCTTTATATATTTCTCCTAACCGCGGACGTTTTGCCATGGCATCTGCTTCTTGTAATTCTGGATTATTAAAATAGGCTTTTACCGTTATCAGGCTATTTTTATAAGATGATATTCTAGAATAAACTTGCTTATACTTATAGACGTCTTTATCTAATTGCATTTCTTTTATAATAGCCGAAACAAGCCGTTGAGAATCCTGCGTATCGTATATGGTAAAGTTAGACGGGTAACCCAATTTATCGGCTTCAAAACGAAGTATTTTAGCAAACACAGAGTGAAAAGTTCCCATCCAAAGGTTTTTTGCCTCACTATTTCCTACAATCTGGGCTATACGAGCCTTCATTTCTCTAGCAGCTTTATTGGTAAAGGTTAAGGATAGAATATTAAAAGCATCTACACCTTTACTCATCAAATAAGCTATCCTATAGGTAAGCACTCTTGTTTTTCCAGAGCCAGCACCTGCTATAACCATCATAGCGCCATCCTTTTGCAATACAGGAGCACGCTGCGCTTCATTCAATTCATCGATATAATTTTCCAAAACAATTCTTTTTTAGGGACGGAATTTATTAATTTTACTTTAGCTAACTTTGATAATGGTAAGCAATTTATAAACAATTATCAAATTATAAACAATTATCAAAAGTATTGTTTGTATCGAAATAAATTTAATACTTTAGCCCGTTAAAAAAACTCCTAAATTTTATGGATAAAATCGTTGATTTTCTTGGTGACATTACTTGGTGGCAGTGGATTTTGTTTATAATCCTGCTTATCATCGTAAGAGATGTTTTCTTTAACAAAAAACACATTATTACACACAACTTCCCCTTTGTTGGGCACTTTAGGTATATCCTAGAAAGTATAGGCCCTGAATTAAGGCAATACATTGTAGCAAATAACCGCGAGGAGCTTCCGTTTAACAGGGTTGAACGCAGCTGGGTATACGCTTCGGCAAAAAATCAAAACAACTACGAAGGCTTTGGTACCGATCAAAATATATACGAAACCAACTATATCTTTATAAAAAATGCCATCTCTCCTTATCGGATGAAGGCAGATAACCCTAATATTTCTGACCCCTACTTTCTTCCTTGTGCAAAAGTAATGGGCTTACACCATAAACGCAGAAAACCTTTTAGGCCAGCATCGGTAATAAACATTTCTGCAATGAGTTTTGGTAGTTTATCAGCAAGAGCCGTAGAATCGCTAAACAGCGGAGCTGCCAAATGTTACGCATACCACAATACTGGCGAAGGTGGTTTATCTCCGTACCATAAACAAGGCGGCGATATTGTATACCAAATAGGAACAGGGTATTTTGGTGTTCGTGATGAAGAAGGAAACTTCTCGATAGATGCTTTAGTAAAATTGGTAGAAGAAAACCCTTGTATAAAAGCTATCGAAATAAAACTTTCTCAAGGAGCAAAACCTGGAAAAGGAGGTGTATTACCCGCCTCTAAAATCACACCAGAAATTTCTAAAATCCGTAGAGTTCCGCTAGGGAAAGATGTTATTTCACCACCTTATCATCGTGCTTTTAGCACCAACCAAGAAATGATAGATTTTGTAGAAAAAATTGCCAATGCAACAGGCCTTCCTGTTGGTATTAAAGCTGCTATCGGAAAACTTGATGATTGGAGAATTATTGCTCGTTTGATGAAAGAACAAGGAAAAGGTCCCGATTTTATTAGTATTGACGGCGGTGAAGGCGGTACAGGAGCCGCGCCTCCAAGTTTTGCAGACCACGTTGCTATGCCTTGGATGTATGGCTTTAGAAATATTTATAAAATATTTAAAGACGTAAACCTTAGCGACCAAATTGTTTTTGTAGGAAGTGGTAAATTAGGTTTCCCAAGTAAAGCTGCTATGGCTTTTGCCATGGGCGCAGATATACTTAACGTAGCCAGGGAAGCTATGATGAGTATTGGCTGTATCCAAGCTCAATCTTGTCACAATAATACTTGCCCAACAGGCATTGCTACACAAAATAAATGGTTGCAATCTGGGATTAACGTAGCCAATAAAGCAGAAAGATTAAGTTACTATTTTAAAAACTTCTGCAAAGAGTTTATAGAAATCACACACGCCTGTGGTTACGAGCATCCTTGCCAATTTACTATGGATGATGTAGACATGAACCTCAGCGACCAAGATTTTACAAAATCTTTGGCAGATTCGTTTGAATACCACAAAACAAAAGTTCCTTTTGAGAGCATGAAAGCCCTTATGGAATGCCCTTTCCTTGGAGGTAATTACCGTGAGTTAAATGGACAAACTACAATAGATAAACAAAAAATTCGTTACTAACTAAAAAACTTTCTACAATGTTTAATGATGTTAATTTTGTTCAAGTCTTCTTTAGTGTTTTACCAGCTTTAGTCGTTGCATTTATCTGTTATTATTTCTTTAGTAATTTTATAGCTAATGAAAATCAAAAAAGAGATTTTATGCTTAGGCGAGAAAACAGTAAAACCTTAACGCCGCTTAGGTTACAAGCAATGGAACGAATGACACTTTTTTTAGAACGCATTGATCCTGGAAGTTTATTAGTAAGAATAAAACCGTATAACGACAGTAAACATGATTATGAAAATTTACTAATTCAGAATATCGAAACTGAATTTGAACATAATCTTGCTCAACAAATTTATATTAGTGATGCATGTTGGCACGCCATCAAGGCTACAAAAAGTGCCACTATTTCTTTAATTAGACAGGCTAATATGTCGGACAAAGTAGATTCTCCCGATAAACTTCGGGAGGTTGTACTTACCGAACTTATTGATAAAAATGCTCCTAGCACGACCGGGATTGCGTTTATAAAAAAAGAAGCCCGAGAATTATTTTAATTTATTTTTTTGTAAGGTTAAATATTTCTCTTCTGCATAAGCATAACCTTGCTCCCACCAAAGACTCATTAATTTTTTATTGAAAATCAATGAATTTTCGGTAAGTTTACTAGGTGTGTAATACAGGTTAAGCACTACGTTTTTATTAATCGCTGCAAGTTTTCCTTCTATAATATTGCTTCGTTCTACTTGATCTACCATATAACCAAATAAGCTTAACATTAAAGAAAATGGATTTTTACCTAAAACTTTATTTCGTTCCATGTTTTCCGACTCTAAAATAATTACATCAACCTCGGTTGCTCCTCTTTTTATGGCCTCTCGTATTGGAACAACGCTTCCAAATCCGCCATCAGCATATTCATAGCCATTTTTAGTAACAAGACTCATAAAAGGAAGGTAATTACAAGATATCCAAATCCAATCACAAAATTCTTCATACGAAAAATCTTGTATCGATTTATATTCTACACTACTTTTAGATAAGTTAGCTACCGTTACAATAACATCTTTCCTCGTAGCTTTTATACTTTCAAACTCTTCTGGTGTGAAACTATTTCTTATAAGTTTACGCAGGTTTTTACTTTCTCCAAAAGTTCTCTTTTTCTTTATAAACTGTAATATTGTATTTTTAAAATTAATGGCTACATATTCTCTATTGCCTTTTTTTTTCACCACAAAAGGACTTAGACTAAAAATTTTCCGCTGGTTTACATTGGTATAAATTTCATGCAATTTATCTAGCTTACCTAATGCTAAATGTGGCAACAGTAAACTCCCTGTAGAAGTTCCTACAAAAATATCGTAGTTTTTTTTCTGCTTACCTATAAGGAATTGGGCTACGCCCCCTGCGTAAGCACCTTTACTTCCGCCGCCAGATATAACTAGTGCTTTCATGGTGATAATAATTTAAAAAATAGTTCTTGTTGGCTTGTGTTTAATGTTTTTATATGTAAATCTAAAGCTTCTTTATGAACTTCAGATTGGTATATTTTTTTTAGTAATTCTCTACAAAAGTTTCGGTAGCGCCATACATCATGCTGGGCATCTCGTAGTAAATCTGTATAATTTCCTGAAGTAAATGCATCTATTTGATATAGGTATCCAAAAGCATTTTCTCTTACATAAATAGGGTTTGTTGCCGCTGTATAAGCCGATAAAGTTTCGTATAAATCTTTTTTAGAAACTCCTGTGTATTCTGGGGTTACTAAACTTAATGTAAGCCATAGTAGTTCTATATTTCTGTTAGAAAACCCTGTAACGCCTTCTAGTTTCTTTAAATAGGTTGTTCTCTTTTCTGGAAAATTCATCCATAAATTAAACAGGGCATTTTCTTGGGTAAGGTAAGACGCATCGGTTAATAAACTTTCATACGCTTGCTGCAATCCAAAGGGAATCTTTTTTAAGCCTATGGCGATATCTTGCCTTAGAAAAATATTATTGGTTTTTAGGGCTTGTTTTAAAAGTTTATTTCGAAGTTCGGAAGCTGGACTTTGCAATATTTGACGTACTATTTCCTGTCCTATATAATTATTTACCAACGGATGTAATATACTCAAAAACTCTTCTGCTTTCTGGTCTAACGGAAATGTTGCTTTAGCAGCAATTTGCAACCAGTCGTTTATAAAATTAGATTTTTTCAATACAGCCAATGCTTCTGAAGCTTTAAATGCTGATTGCTCCAACCAGTTTTCTCGATAATCAGCTAACGAGTTTCCTGTTAACTTTTCTACTTCTGCTAAAAAATCTGCGGTAGTTACATTTTTATATCGATGCTTTTGCAAGTAATTTTTTACTGCTTTTTTAAAAATACTATCTCCTACCTTATTGTGTAAAATATGTAATGCCCAAGCCCCTTTTTGATAAAAAGTAAGCGAACTTGCTTTAGGATTTAATACCGCTTCTCCTCTCCCCTTATCGCTCAACTGCTTAAGCTGCTCTGCTGTGGTAAACAATTTGTAATGAAAATAATCTTCCCCAAAAATTTCTTTCTCTGCCAAAAGCGCGTAATAAGTAGCAAAACCTTCGTGTAGCCAATGGTGTTTTGCTGAAGTTTCTGTTACTAAATTCCCAAACCATTGGTGCGCCAACTCATGAGCGTTAACAGTTACATAATTCTGGTCGATAAACCCAATGCTATCGGTTATAAACTGGTTTGAGAAAATAGTTGCCGAAGTATTCTCCATCCCAGCATATAGAAAATCCCGAACGGGTATTTGTTTATAATTTTGCCAAGGATAGGGCACGCCTATTTCTTTTTCAAAAAAATCAAAAATTTCTTTTGTGTATCTATACGTAGGTTCTACCTTTAAGGAATCTTGGGGTTCGTAATACAATTTTAATGCTACCCCAGAATTGGCATACCTAATGGTTTCTTTATATTTACCTATGGCAACTGCTACTAAGTAACTGCTCATAGGTTTTTTCATGCTATAAAACCAAGTTTTATTTTTATTTGCTTTTTTAACAGCCTCTAAATTACCATTTGCTATAACTTCATATTTTTCAGGTACGGTATAAGCGATATCAAATATAATTTTATCATTCATATCATCTATACTCGGCAACCAGTGTGACGTATATTTCCCTTGCCCTTGTGTCCAAATTTGTTCGCTAGCCTTGTTATCCCAACCCAAAAAATACAATGTTTGCTTAGGAAAAGCTTCATAATTAAACTGTACAACATATTTTTTATGAGGAAGAAAATCTTGTTGTAAAACAATATGAGTGTTTGTGGTTGTTATGCTAGGCGCATCTATGGTATTTTTATCGATGCTAACTTTCATGTTTTTAGCATCTATACGCACTTCTGTAAGGCTATCTTTTACGCTAAATTCCGCTATTACATTTCCTTTTACTTTCTTTTCTAAAGGAAAAAAATGAACTTTTGCACTTATTTTTGTAAAATCGACAGTTTGTTGGGCTGCAAGAGTAAAGGCGTTAAATAGCACCAGGCTTAAAAAGAGGAGAAACTTCAACATAAATTATTTTGAAATCTCAATATTACTAATTTTCCTACTAAAAGTATAACTTATATCTATACAAATCTAACGCTAGTTTTTTAAACATTTTTCAAAAATTACCTATCTTCGTTCTTATGAATATTTCTCCATTGCATACTCCTATTGCTTATTTAAAAGGTGTTGGCCCGCAACGTGCCGAGTTACTTCAAAAAGAGTTAAGTATCTATACGTATGCAGATTTATTAAACTTCTACCCCAATAGGTATATCGATAAAAGTAAATACTACAAAATAAACCAATTACAAAATACCAATAGTGAAGTTCAAATTATCGGAAAAATTATTCATATAAAAACGGTAGAACAAAAAAGAGGGAAACGCCTTGTGGCTAAATTTAGCGATGAAACCGGTAGTATAGAGCTAGTTTGGTTTAAAGGCATAAAGTGGATAAAAGAAAGTTTATTACTTAATAAAGCCTATGTTGTTTTCGGAAAAATAAACTGGTTTAATGGTAGTTTTTCGATGCCACATCCTGAATTAGAATTGCTCGAAACCCATAAAAAAAATATCCGTATTGCTATGCAACCCATCTACCCTTCTACCGAGAAGCTTAGCAAACGTGGTATTAGCAATAAAGTAATAACTCAGCTTATCCAGCAATTACTTAAAGAAACCCATAAAGGCATTACAGAAACCTTACCCGATTATTTTGTAGAAGAATTAAACCTTATTCCTAAAAACAAGGCGGTTATCAACATTCATTTTCCGCAATCGCAAGAATATTTAGCAAAAGCTCAATTTCGATTAAAATTTGAAGAATTATTTTACATTCAGCTTCAATTACTAATAAAAAACAAACTACGAAAACAGAAAATAAAAGGATTTGTATTTGAAAAGGTTGGCGAAAATTTTACTAATTTCTACCATAATCATCTTCCGTTTAACCTTACCAATGCACAAAAGCGTGTAGTTAAAGAAATTAGAAACGATGTAGGCTCTGGAGCACAAATGAACCGTTTATTACAAGGCGATGTAGGTTCAGGAAAAACCATTGTTGCGCTGTTAGTAAGCTTATTAGCTTTAGATAATAACTTTCAGGTATGTTTAATGGCTCCTACCGAAATCTTGGCTACCCAGCATTTTCATGGCATACAAGAATTTTGCCAACACATAAATGTTTCTATTGCTTTACTAACAGGATCTTCTAAAACTGCTGAAAGAAAAAAAATACATCAGCAATTAGAAAGCGGAGAACTACAACTCTTAATAGGTACGCATGCCGTATTAGAAGACAAAGTAAAATTTAAAAATTTAGGCTTAGCCATTATCGACGAGCAACACCGGTTTGGCGTTGCCCAACGAGCCAAACTATGGAAAAAGAACCACATCCCTCCCCATATTTTGGTAATGACAGCAACCCCTATTCCTAGAACCTTAGCCATGAGCCTTTATGGAGATTTAGACATCTCTGTAATCGATGAATTACCCCCAGGAAGAAAAGCAATACAAACCGTGCATAGATACGACAGTAACAGGCTTAAGGTTTTTCATTTTATGCGTGAAGAAATTGCCAAAGGAAGGCAAGTTTATATTGTCTATCCGTTAATTGAAGAATCCGAAGCTTTAGATTATAAAGACTTAATGGACGGGTATGAAAGTATTGCGAGAGAATTTCCTGCTCCAAAATATCAAATATCTGTTGTACATGGCAAAATGAAAGCCGCCGATAAAGATTTTGAAATGAATAGATTTGCCGCAGGAGAAACACAAATTATGATTGCTACTACGGTAATTGAAGTTGGCGTAAATGTACCCAATGCCAGTGTAATGATTATCGAAAGCTCCGAGCGTTTCGGGTTATCTCAACTTCACCAGTTAAGAGGACGCGTAGGTAGAGGTGCCGAGCAATCTTATTGCATCCTAATGACAGGACAAAAACTCTCTAACGATTCTAAAACAAGAATACAAACCATGGTAGAAACCAACGATGGTTTTAAAATTGCCGAGGTAGATTTAAAATTACGAGGTCCCGGAAACCTTATGGGAACACAGCAAAGTGGTGTTTTACAGCTAAAAATTGCAGACATTGTAAAGGACAACCTCTTATTAGCTAAAGCTAGAGAATATGCCAAGCGCGTATTACAAAAAGACCATAACCTACAACTTAGTGAACATCAAAACATAGCGAAAACCTACCAAAAATTAAATAAGAATAAGACTTTGTGGAATTTTATAAGCTAAAACTTATCAAAACCGCTTTTCGCTATTATTTTAAACAACTCCCCAATATTTACGCCTAATTTATGCCCTTAAAAAGTATAAATCTTTACCTTTGCGGTTTGATAAATTTTAGTACATGAAAATTTCTTACAACTGGATAAAACAATTTATTAAAACTGATTGGGAAGCTGAAAAAACTGGAGAATTACTCACAGACTTAGGTCTAGAAGTAGAAGGCATAGAAAGTTTCCAGTCTGTAAAAGGTGGTTTAGAAGGCATTGTAGTAGGTCACGTACTTACATGCAAGCAACACGAGAATGCCGATAAACTTAAAATAACCACTGTAGATGTAGGACAAAATGAAAACTTACAAATTGTATGTGGTGCTCCCAATGTAGCAGAAGGGCAAAAAGTACCTGTAGCTTTGGTAGGAACAACATTATATACCGAAGAAGGTGAAGCTTGGGTAATAAAAAAAGGAAAAATACGTGGCGAATATAGCTTTGGGATGATTTGTGCTGAAGACGAATTAGGACTAGGTAAAAGCCACGACGGGATTATGGTTTTAGAAGATAATCTTGAACCAGGTACACCCTTAAGCAAAGTAATGAATGTAGAAACCGATTATGTTTTTGAAATTGGTCTCACACCAAACAGGGCCGATGCCATGAGCCATTTTGGCGTTGCTCGCGATTTAAAAGCAGGATTACTACAACAAGAAATCAACACCCCGTTAGACTCTCCTTCAGTAAGTAACTTTCATGTAGAAAACAGGAGTAAAAAAATGCTTATTGAAGTTGAAAATTATGAGCTTGCTCCTCGTTATTGTGGTGTAACTTTAACCGATTTACAAGTTAAAGACTCCCCTGCTTGGTTACAAAACAAATTAAAAGCCATTGGTATCACCCCTAAAAACAATATTGTAGATGCTACCAATTATGTTATGCATGAACTAGGGCAACCCCTACATGCCTTTGATGCAGATACCATTGTAGGCAACAAAATAATTGTAAAAACAATAACCGAAAAAACAACTTTCACTACACTAGACGATGTAGAAAGAGAATTACACCCAGAGGATTTAATGATCTGTGATGCCAAAAAACCACTATGTATAGCCGGTGTTCTTGGAGGGAAAAATTCTGGCGTAAGCGAAACCACCAGTACCATATTCTTAGAAAGTGCTTACTTTAACTCTGTAAGCGTAAGAAAAACAGCAAAAAGACATGGTATAAACACCGATGCATCCTTTAGATTTGAACGTGGAATAGATCCTAACTTCACCAAATATGCACTAAAACGAGCAGCCCTACTTATACAAGAAGTAGCTGGCGGTTATGTTTCTAGTGACATTGATGACATTTACCCTAATAAAATTGAAGATTTCCAAGTTTTTCTAACCTATGCAAAAATAAACCAGCTTATTGGTCAGGAGATAGACCCTTCTACCATTAAGTCTATTCTTGCTTCGTTAGATATACGTGTAAATAACGTAACCGAAAGCGGTATGGGACTTACCATTCCTGCTTACCGTGTAGATGTTAAACGTGAAGTAGATGTTATTGAAGAAATTTTACGTGTTTACGGATATAACAACATTGAATTTGGAGAGAAATTTAACACCTCTATTGCTATTTCTGGAAAATTTGAAGATTACAAACTTCAAAATATAATAGCTAATCAGCTTACCGCACAAGGCTTTCATGAAATGATGGCTAACTCGTTAACCTCCAAAAAATACAACCAACTTGTCGAGCAAATTAACGATCAGCATAATGTAGAAATGCTAAATCCATTAAGTCAAGACTTGTCTGTAATGAGGCAGAGTATGCTTTTTAGCGGATTAGAGGCTATCAACTATAATTTAAATCGTCAAAATAGCAGCCTAAAGTTTTTTGAATTTGGAAAAACCTACCACCAATACAGAACTTTTGAGGAACAAAAACACCTAAGCCTTTTTGTAACAGGAAACCGATCTAGTGAACGTTGGAACACCGATGCTTCTCCTACAGATTTCTTTTATATGAAAGGTTTTATCGAAGCCATTCTCTCTAGGTTTAATATTAAAGAATATAGCTTTAGCCCTATTAAAAATGATATTTTTTCTGAAGGACTTCTTCTAAAAAGTAAAAAACATAATTTAGTAGAGTTTGGTACTGTTAAAAAAGCTATTCTTAAAAGCTTCGATATCGATCAAGAGGTAATTTATGCCGATTTTAATTGGGAAAAAATTATAGAAATAACAGCAATTTCACAACCTAAATATCAGGAGATATCAAAATTTCCAAGTATTCGAAGAGATTTTTCTTTACTTTTAGATGAGCATATCAAATTTGCTGATATCCATGAAATAGCTCTAAAAACAGAAAAGAAAATTCTTACAAAAATAGATTTGGTAGATGTTTATCAAGGAGAAAGCCTTCCTGAAAACAAAAAAAGCTATGCAGTAAGTTTTACATTTTTAGATAAAAATAAAACCTTGACCGATAAGCAAGTGGATAAGGTAATGAAAAAGCTTCAAGACCAATTTGAAACGCAACTAAAGGCAAGTTTACGCTAAAATGTGCTTTAAACCTAAACATAAAACACCACCTAAGATATAGTAGTTTAACTACGTAATGATAAAACAAACGTAAAACACTACTTTTTCTAGAGTAGTGTTTTCTATTTTAAAACTTAAAAAATGAAAAACAAAGATTTACTACAAGTAGCTCAAGAATACGGCTGCCCTACTTATGTTTATGATGCAGAAAAAATTGCCTCTCAATATAAACGCCTTACTGCGGCTTTTAAAGATGTAGAAAATCTGAAGATAAAATATGCGGTTAAAGCCTTATCTAACATTTCAGTTTTAAAATACATTTATAGTTTAGGAGGCGGATTAGATACTGTATCGCTACAAGAAATTCAGTTAGGATTAGAAGCTGGAGTCCCTGCCAATAAAATTATTTTCACCCCAAACGGAGTTGCTTTTTCTGAGCTTGAAGCCGCTGCAGAACTTGGCGTACAAATTAATATAGATAGCCTATCTATGTTAGAAAAATTTGGAAGTAAATACCCCGAAACCCCTGTTTGTGTACGCATAAATCCGCACATTATGGCTGGTGGAAATAGAAAAATATCGGTTGGTCATATCGATTCTAAATTTGGTATTTCAATACATCAAATTCCACATGTATTACGTATTGTGGAAAACACAAATATGCATATCAACGGAATTCACATGCATACCGGGAGTGATATTTTAGATGTAGAAGTTTTTCTTCAAGCTGCCGAGATATTATTTAGTACAGCTAGTAAATTTAAAAACCTAGAATTTTTAGATTTCGGGAGCGGGTTCAAAGTACCTTACCACGAAAACGACATTGAAACAAATATTGAGGAACTCGGTAAAAAACTAAGCAAACGTTTTAATGCTTTTTGTAAAAATTATGGTAAGTCTATAAGCTTATCTTTCGAGCCAGGAAAATTCTTAGTAAGCCAATCAGGATATTTTTTAACCAAAGTTAATGCCATAAAACAAACCACTTCTACTGTTTTCGCACAAGTAGATTCTGGCTTCAATCACCTTATCAGGCCTATGTTTTATGGGGCAGAGCATGAGATTATAAACATTAGTCACCCCACCAAACATAAACGTTTTTATTCCGTGGTAGGTTATATTTGCGAAACCGATACTTTTGCTAGCAACAAGCAAATAGCAGAAATTTCTGAAGATGATATTCTAGCGTTTAAAAATGCAGGAGCTTATTGTTTTTCTATGGCTAGCAATTACAATTCTAGGTTTAAACCAGCCGAAGTACTTTGGTATAAAAATAAAGCTTTACTTATTAGAAAAAGAGAGATTTTTAAAGACTTAATAAGTAACCAAATAAGCATAGATTTAGAATAAAATATTTTTTATGCAATTTTTAAATAGAAACAGAAAACTGTTGAGCATTATTGCTTTATTTGTTTTTTGTGCATTACATGCTTTTTTTCTTGTTAGAATAATTTACGATACAAAAAACTATCTTGTACTAGGTTTTACCAGTGCAATTTTGTTGTTCATTTTGATAAGTTACTATAAAGCTTCTCACGATGTAACGCCTCATCATTTTAAAGATTTGTACTTGGTGCTTTCTGTGCTTTTAGGAGCACTTCTAACCTATGCTATACATGCCAACACAATGGTTTCGGCAGTGTTGGCCTCTTCAGGCATTGGCTTATTGGCATCTTACATTCCTTACCTAAATAAAAAATCTACCTTTTTAAACACACTGCCTCCGCCCATTTATTGTGGAAGTTTTGTTGGCATGTCTGCTATTTATATAGCTGACTCTTGGCTTTTTGTTCTCTATGCTAGCTGTATTGCGGGTATCTTTTATATGTTTGCCAAAAATATGCTGAATGGGTTTGGCGGAAAACTAGGAAGTATTGCATTTGGAGGCGTTATTTGCACACAACTTTTATATTATTTTATAAGCTAATGGTTTTTGAAATATTAATTACAATAGCAAGTACACTCTCTGCATTAAGCACTTACTTTATTAGCGAACGCTTAAATCAAGGAGCTGTAAGAGCTTCTGCACTGGTAACATTTGTTGTTAGCATTATTTTTTTACTTCTATCTAAATGGATTTCTGACCCCTATTATACTCAAATCCCCGTAGTTGTTTTTGGTGCTTCATTTGTTGGAATGGTCTCCTCCAAAATTTTACAACAATACCTTAGTGTTGCTTTTTCTGGAGTTATATTTTCGATTATTTACCTCAACTTAAGTCCCTATTTTAGCGGAGTTGGAGGCGCACTAGGAACCACTGCCTGTATTGCTGTTATTTGTACCTACGGATTTCTAGAGCTTCGAAACATTTTAAAAAACAAACAACATAAGAAATTTTAGTATTTTTGCTAAAATTCTACAATAGAAATGAAAAATTTTAAAACAGAAATTAAATGGGCTGTTATTTTTAGTGTATTTACTCTACTATGGATGTACGCCGAAAAAATGCTTGGATTACATGATATTTATATCGAAAAACATGCTTTATACACCAACCTTATAGCTATTCCGTACGTAATTATTTTTTATTTGGCAATTAAAGAAAAGCGTGATTATTTTTTCAAAAAAAATATGAATTGGAAGCAAGGAGTAATTTCTGGTGGAATTTTATCGGTGATTATCGCTCTTATTTCTCCTGCAGTACAATACTTAACCGCCGAAGTTATTACTCCTGAATATTTTTCAAATGCTATTGAATATGCTGTTGAGCATAAAAAAATGAACCCTAAAACTGCCGAAAGCTTTTTTAACTTAAGGTTTTATATGATTCAAGCTGTATTTGGAAGTCTAACTATGGGGATTGTTACTGCGGCTATTGTTAGTTTATTTTTACGTACAAAAAAAGCCTAAAACCTAATACTAGACTCGGTTCTAGACTTTTTTATAATTATCAACAACCAAAATTTAATTCATATATATATCGCTATAATCTGCATTTATACTTATACTACTATTTGTATTTCTTGTTTTATTAAAGCCATTTACAAGCGTATTTCTGTTATTATTAAGCACTTTTGCTTGCATCGTTTTCGGGTAAACAACACCACTACTTGTTCCGTTATAATTAAAATGAAATGCGGTATCAGGAAGTTTGAGCGACAATTCGCTATTTTTTAAATTTATAGCTAATGTTTCAAACTTTTCAGAAAGTTTATCGATGTGTAAAGCCCCAAACGAACCGTCTAAACTCCCATTTCCTTCTAAGGTTTTTATATAAACATTGCTTGTTTTTGCATGTAAATTAATAGCTTTTACCGTATTTATTTTAGTATTTTGGGTGTAGCGTAAATTTAAATTCCCGCTATTCCATAAATCAATTTGTACTGGTGAGTGAGCGATATCTATATTGGTTTCTTTTCCAGAAATTTCTTTTGCATAAAACGCAGCATAGGAGACTGTTGCATCCATATTATGTATGGGTTGTTTTATATCTACTTTCCCATGACGGATTGTTAAGTTTAATTGTCCTTCTTTAGGCATTTTTATATAAATCGTATGGGTTAAGTTTTCTGCCAAAACAGGTTTTTGGGTTCCATTATCAGATTTTTTATAAACAATTCTTACCGATTTGCTTCCATTTGGTCCTGTAGTTACTGTTTTACTGTATTCTCCGCCTTGAACATTTGCTTCAAATTGACTTGCCCAAGCTTCCATATTTGAGGCAAAATTTTCGCCCCAGGCTTCCATAGCCTTCCCAAAGGATTCTGCATTGGCTTCTATATTTTTTTCTATTTGTACTTCTACATTTTTACTCCATTGTTCGGCATTACTTTCAAATAGATTGCTCCATACTTTTATTTGTTCTTCAAAGCTTTTATTTAGGTTTTTATCTAATTGCTTTTCATATTCTTTCATGTATTTTTCTCCATCTCGTTTATAAGCTTCTTCATCAAATTCTATAGAATTTAAATGTGTATTGAAGTTATGTGGTAATGGTGGGCTCTCAACTAAATGTTCTACCATAGGGTTGATAAAATCTTCTAATAATGGTGCAATAAAATCGTTAGGTAAATCTGTAAACATGGCTGTTTCTACACCGCTAGGCTCTCCAATATTCATAGGAAACGCGCTTCCATTAATAGTAAGGTTTACTTTATTTCCTTCTTGTTCGCTTAGTATTTTTAGGTCTTCTGCGATATGAGTTAGGGCGTCTTCAGAAAGTTCTTCGGCTGTTAACTCTCCAACAATATCAATTCGATCTTTATTCCAAGTTTCGATTACCAAATTTACCCTATCGGCATTAAGATTAAGTACAGGGTTTTGTTTTAGCGTGTAACTTTTTTTTATGGTAGTTACGTTGTTTTGTGCGTTAAATAATAAAGGGAAACTTAACAACAATAATAACGGCGCTATATGTTTTATTATTTTCATTTTTTTACAATTAATTCGGGTTAGAATTAGGCTTGATTTTCGTTTTGTATACTCACAACAGGAGCTTTTAATTCTTTGAGTTTATTTTTTAATTTATGTAATAAATTTAAACGAAGCTTCAGGTTATTCATCAAGGCATTAATACTCATTTCATCAATAACTCCAGAACTTGCCAACTCTTGGTTTAACGATTTATATTCTTTATCGAGGGCTGTTAATTGTTCTAAATATGCTTCAATAAGGTTTTTATTTTCATCGGTTACTTTCAAGTCGGCCAATTCGGCATTGATGTTTCCTATATAATAATCTTCTACTTTTTTAAATTCTGAAGAAACATCGCTTAACAAAACAGGCTTCTCTGTTGTTTTTAACTTGTTTGATGAATTTACCACACTCGGCGTATTTTGAGTAGTTACTGAATTTTGGGTTAACCAAAATCCTAAAATCCCTACAAAAAAAGCGACCAATAAAACAGCTGCTATTTTTACATAATAAAACTTATGTGCTGTTTTTTGCTGGGAAGGAAATTGTTTTTCCAAACGCACCTCAAAACGCCGCTTATGGTTTTTAGGTAAAACCGAAGGTTCTGGCGTATTGTTTTCTTTAAATAGTTGTCTAAGATCCTGTGCCATTGTAATACGCTTTTAAATGTTCTTGTAATTTCCTTTTCCCTCGGTGCACTAAAGTCCTTGAAGATACTGCAGTAATGTTTAAAATTTCTGAAATTTCTTCGTGATCATAACCCTCTATCAAAAACAACATTACAGGATATTTGTAACGTTCAGGAAGCTTTGCTATTGCTTCTTTTACTTGATTGATGGTTACACTATCGGCAACATCCCAATTATTATCCTCTTCTACTTTTGCTACCCGATGCTCGTCTAAAGCAACCAAATCTAGCTTTCTTGCTTTTAGCATGTCTATACTTTTATTAATTACAATTCGTTTTAACCAAGCACCAAAAGTTACTTCTCCTGTAAACTGATGCAACTTTGTAAATGCCTGAATAAAACCTTCTTGCATTGCTTCCTCTGCATCATGCTCGTTTTTCATAAAACGTAAAGCAACATAATACATCCCTTGGCTGTATTTTTCATACAGCTTTAGTTGAGCTTTTCTATCATTTCGCCTGCAGGCTTCTATGAGTTGATGCTGAATCAAAGTTTCCTTGGTTTGGTTCTACTCTAAATACGAGTAATTGTTAAACTTGTTGCAAAGTGCTTAAAATTATTTCTAAAAATTTTATTTTAAAGTAACTTTAGGGAAACTTTTACAAGCTAACTATGAAATTTAAAAAACTTTTAATTGTTATTTTACTGCTAGGGGGTATTGGCTACTTGGCCTTTAGTATGATTATAGATAATACTAAAGCACAAAGCCCAGAGGGTGAAGTTAATTTTCAAAAAGAAAACTTAAGAGTTGATATTTCTTACAATCGCCCTTATAAAAAAGACCGATTAATTTTTGGAGGTTTGGTTCCTTACAATAAAGTTTGGCGTACGGGAGCTAATGAAGCAACTACTTTTGCTACCAGTAGAGATATCCTTATTGATGGATCATTACTTAAGGCAGGAAAATATACGTTATGGACTATCCCTAAAGAAAATTCTTGGAAGATAATTTTTAACGATAGAATGTATGCTTGGGGGATAGACCTCTCCTCTAATGAAGCTGCTAGAAACCCAGAAAACGATGTGCTTATTATAGAACGCCCCGTTGAAAAACCTAATAAAACAATAGAACAATTTACCATCTATTTTGAAAAGGATAAATACCTTAATGAAATGGTGCTTACTTGGGATGATGTTAAAATTAAAGTTCCTTTTAAAGAGAAAGACCGCCATTAAGCTGTTACTTCCTATATTTTACTACAAGCCTAAGTTGTCTTTTTAAAAATAATACCAAACCTATGACGCGCATATTGTTACTCCTCTTCACTCTTCTATCTCTCCAAACACTACAAGCACAGGAAAAATATAAAAATGCCGAGGGGTTTTATAATTTATCTGGATTTGAGGTTTCCTCGGGATTATATTTATTAGAAAACAAAACTTTCTTTTACTTTTCCTCTTTCGGAAATGTAGATTTAAAACTATACGGCACGTATACTATTTCTAAAAACAACACAATAAGCCTAAACGTTTCTAAGAACCTGTTAGCTGATTTTTTCCTTTTCGGAAGAAACAATAGCAAACTCTCCAGTGGGCTTTCCTTCTCTTACTACAAACCTTATAAGCAAAATGCAGAAAATATTTACTTAATATCCAACACAACAAAAACCCCATTTCCAAAATTTACCGCATCGAGTAAAAGCACAACACTTCACATTGTTCCTAAAAACAAAAAACAAGTAAAAATTGGGTATAAACTAGCACAAAACAAACCCGAAGCATCTATACACATAGCCGATAGTATTAATGAAATTAAAATTTATCATAACTACTATGCCGAAATGACAAAACAAGTTGCAACAACTCAATTTAAAATAAATAACGATAAATTAACCACTCCTAGTAATTTCAGTAATGGTAAAACAATACAAAAAAAAGAGCTTTCCGAAGCGGTTAAACAACAAGTTAATCAATATATAGAAAAAGACAAGAACCAAAACCATATACTACGTGACAATAATTTATATTACAAGCTAGAACTATATTAATTACCTTTTTTTAAATTTCTTTAAAACCCTAAAGTTCCTTACCTTAGGCAAAGCATATATTTTATTTAACGCTAAAAATAATAAACATGACACAACTAAAAAATAAAGTAGCCATTGTTACTGGTGCTGGTTCTGGTATAGGAGAAGCTGTAGCCATTGCTTATGCTAAAGCTGGAGCAACGGTAATTGTATCTGATATAAATGAAAAAAACGGAAATAACACCCTTGCTAAAATTGAAAAACTAAACGCTAAAGCCGTATTTTTTAAAGCAGATGTTTCTAAACCTGAAGACAATAAAGCGCTTGTTGATTTTACCCTAGAAAAATTCGGGAAGCTAGACATTGCATGCAACAATGCAGGTATAGGAGGAGAAGGAAACCTTACCGAAGATTACAGCATAGAAAGCTGGAAAAAAGTAATGGACATTAATTTAAATGGTGTTTTTTATGGCTGTAAATACCAATTAAAAGCCATGGAAAATAACGATGGAGGCGCTATTGTAAACATGGCATCTATCCACGGGATGGTAGCAGCGCCAAACTCTAGCGCATATACCACTACAAAACACGCCGTAGTTGGACTCACTAAAAACATAGGAGCTGAATATGGGGCTAAAAACATTAGGTGTAATGCCGTTGGTCCAGGGTATATAAACACTCCACTTCTCGAAAACAACTTAACACCAGAAATAATAGAAGCCTTAAAACAAAAACACCCTATGGGTCGCTTAGGTAAACCTGAAGAAGTTGCCAATTTAGTATTATTTCTAAGCTCAGAACAAGCCTCATTTATTACAGGATCTTACTTTCTTGTAGATGGAGGGTATACCGCTATTTAACAAACAAATCCTAACTTTTATAAAAAATAAAATGAAAAAAAACTCAATAAACCTGTACTTAGCTACAATATTATGCCTTCTTTTTACAATTAGTGAAATGTCTGCATGCACAAGAGTAGTATACAAAGGAACCAACGAAACAATTATTACCGCTCGATCTATGGACTGGAAAGATGATATTCCTGCCAACTTATGGGCGTTCCCTAGAGGAATAAAAAGAGACGGTGCTGTAGGAAAAAGCTCCGTAAAATGGAAGTCTAAATACGGAAGTGTAATTACAAGCTCTTGGGATATTGCAACTTCAGATGGAATGAACGAAAAAGGATTAGTAGGAAACCTCCTTTGGCTTGTTGAATCTAAATACCCAAGTTTCGAAAAAGATGCGGAAACTCCTGGCATTTCCATTGCTCTTTGGCTTCAATACGTATTAGATAATTTTGCTACCGTAGAAGAAACCGTAGAGGCGTTAAAAAAGGAAGAATTTGTAGTTGTTTCTTCATTTATTCCTGGCACAAACAAGTTTACCACTGTGCATTTATCTGTTTCCGATAAAACTGGCGATAATGCTATTTTCGAATACATTAACGGGAAGCTGGTTATCCATCACGATAAATCGTATGTAACCATGACCAACTCCCCTACGTTTAAAGATCAATTAGCCATAAACACGTATTGGGAAGGAATCCCAGGTACAATTATGCTTCCAGGTACAAACAGAGCTACCGATAGGTTTGTAAGAGCTTCATACTACATTAATGCAATCCCAAAAACAGACAATGTACGCATTGCTATTCCTAGTGTTTTTAGTGTTATTAGAAATTGTTCTGTTCCTTTAGGAATCTCTTCTGCCACCGAGCCTAATATCTCTTCAACCAGATGGAGAACCGTTGCCGACCAAAAAAACTTGGTGTATTACTTTGACAATGTTTTAAACCCAGATGTAGTTTGGGTAAGTTTTAAAAATATTGATTTTAGTGAAAAAGCAAGTATAAAAAAATTAGGTTTAGATAAAAATCAAAGCTATGCAGGAGAGTCATCGGCTCAATTTAAACCAGCAAAAGCTTTTCAATTTGCTGGCTTATAATTTTTTTAATCCTACTTTTTGTAAAAGAAGATTACAGAACGAGATGTAAAGATTTAAGCTTTACATCTCGTTTTTACTATAGCCTATTTTATTAAAAGCAATAGCAACAAACCTAGAATAAACAAAAAAATAGTACTTTCGCTATTATGAAACAAAACAGAATAAACATCCTTAACAGAAAGGCTAAGTTTCAATACGAAATTATAGAAAAATATACTGCTGGCATAAAGCTTGCGGGTACCGAAATAAAATCAATTAGGGCAGGAAAAGCAGGAATTGCAGAGAGCTTTTGCGAATTTCATCGTAACGAACTTTATGTGATTAATATGAATATAGAAGAATATTCTCACGCTACCTATTTTAACCATAAACCTAAAAGTGAACGCAAACTTTTACTTAATAAACGAGAACTTAAAAAACTAGAAAAAGAAGTAAGCCAGTCTGGGCTAACCATTATCCCTTTGCGTTTATTTATTAACGAAAAAGGGTTTGCCAAATTAGATATTGCCCTTTGTAAAGGAAAGAAAATATACGATAAGCGAGAAACCATAAAAGATCGCGAAAACAAACGCAGATTAGACCGTATACAAAAGGAATACAAGTAATTATAAATAAGAATAACTTCTATACAAGAAGAATATTATTACCCATAATAGCTTTTAAAACAGGATGAAAAATCACCTCTATACAAATTTATAATCAAGTATAATAATCTCCATAAATTTAGATTCGCGTTAATTTTTATTTTCTAACAACGGAACAAATCTAAATTCACCATACTCATGTTTTTCAAAAGATTTTTCTCCTGTTCGTACATAAAGTGTCATAATTTGCTGTTCTTCTCCTACAGGTATTACTAAACGCCCTCCTATTTTTAACTGTGCTAATAATGGTTTAGGAACAAACGGCGCTCCTGCCGTTACAATTATTTTATCATAAGGAGCGTAAGAAGCAAGCCCTTTATATCCATCTCCAAAATTAAGGTATTTAGGTCTGTAGCCTATTTCCTGCAAAAAACGCTTTGTTTTTTTATACAATTCTCGTTGGCGTTCTATACTATACACCTTGGCTTTTAAGTAACACAAAACCGCTGTTTGGTATCCGCTGCCCGTACCTATTTCTAAAATTTTATCCTCAGGATTCACTTGCAACAAACTAGTCTGAAATGCCACTGTAAATGGCTGAGATATGGTTTGCCCTGCTGCTATCGGGAAAGCCTTATCTTGATATGCATGATCCTCAAAACTGCTATCCATAAACAAATGCCTCGGAATAGCCCCAATAGCCTCCAAAACCCTTTCTTGCTTTATGCCTTTTGCTTTAAGAAGTTCAACTAACTGATTACGTTTTCCGCGATGCCTAAAAGTATCTTTCACCAACTTAATTATTCCTTTTTTTGCAAAAATACCAATTCATTCGCAATAAAAAATTTTTAATATTAAAATTAAATACCCATGCTTTTTTAGTCAAAAAAAAACTTTATTTAAAATATACTAAAACTAAAATAGCCTTTCTTTTTAAAGTAAATGATATTTTTTCATCAAAGAAATAGTATTTTTGTAGAAAACCAGTTCTTATATGACATTAAAAATTGGCGTAATTGGCGCCGGACATCTCGGTAAAATACATCTTCGTCTAGCAAAAGCTTCAAAACACTACACACTTGTTGGGTTTTACGATTCTAATAAAGAATATGGCGAAGAAATAGCAAAAGAGTTTGGATACAACTATTATAAAGATCTAGAAAGCCTAATTGAAGCTTGTGATGTAATTGATATCGTTACCCCTACACTATCTCATTTTGAAGTGGCAAAAAAAGCAATACAAGCTGGTAAACATATTTTTATTGAAAAACCTATTACCAATACTTTAGACGAAGCCCTTGAGCTTATCAAACTCACAGAGCAACATAATGTAAAAGGACAAGTTGGTCATGTAGAACGCTTTAACCCTGCTTTTCAGGCGGTAGTAAACAAAATAGAAAATCCGATGTTTATTGAAGCCCACCGATTAGCCGAATTTAATCCTAGAGGAACAGATGTACCTGTGGTGCTCGATTTAATGATTCATGATATCGATGCAATTCTAAGCGTTGTAAAATCTGAAGTGGTACAAGTAAACGCAAGCGGAGTTTCTGTAATTAGCGATACACCAGATATTGCCAATGCACGAATAGAATTTAAAAATGGCTGTGTTGCTAACCTCACAGCTAGCAGAATCTCTCTTAAACAAATGCGTAAAGCAAGGTTTTTTCAGCGTGATGCCTATATCTCTGTCGATTTTTTAGAAAAGAAAAGCGAAATTGTACGCATGAAAGATGCTCCAGAAAGTCCCGACGATTTTGCGATGATATTACAAAATGCCGAAGGGGTAAAAAAACAAATTTATTTTGAAAACCCTACCGTTGAAGCTAACAACGCCATCCTTGACGAGTTAGAAAGTTTTGCCGAAGCCATCACCCTAAACAAAACTCCAAAAGTAAGTTTAGCACAAGGCACAGAAGCCCTACGCGTAGCACAAATGGTTATAGATAATTTTTAACCTATTTTACTCAAAAAAAATAACAACTATAAATATACTATTGATATGAAAAATATTGCTGTAATTGGAGCGGGAACAATGGGAAACGGAATTGCCCACACTTTTGCTCAATTTGGATACCAAGTTCAATTAATTGATATTTCTGAAGAAGGTCTAAAAAAAGGGTTAGCTACCATCGAGAAAAACCTAGACCGCATGCTTACAAAAGGAAAAATATCGGAAGAAGAGAAACAAGCTACCCTCAATAACATTAGCACCTATACACAAGTAGAAGAAGGAGTAAAACAAGCCGACTTAGTAGTAGAAGCAGCAACAGAAAACGAAACCATAAAACTAGAAATTTTTAAAACTCTAGATAAAGTTTGTCCTAAAAACACCATTTTAGCTTCCAACACAAGCTCTATCCCTATTACCAAAATAGCTGCGGTTACACAAAGACCAGAACAAGTAATAGGCATGCATTTTATGAACCCTGTTCCTATCATGAAACTTGTAGAGGTAATTAGAGGCTACAACACCTCTAACAAAACAACAACACTTGTAATGGAACTTTCTGAAAAATTAAATAAAGTACCTGTAGAAGTAAACGATTATCCTGGTTTTGTTGCCAACCGTATACTAATGCCTATGTTAAACGAGGCTATAGAAACACTTTATAACAATGTAGCTGGTGTAAAAGAAATAGATACCGTAATGAAGTTAGGAATGGCACACCCTATGGGACCACTTCAATTGGCAGATTTTATCGGACTCGATGTTTGCCTATCTATTTTAGAAGTAATGTACGACGGCTTTAAAAATCCAAAATATGCTCCTTGCCCGCTATTAGTAAATATGGTTAGAGCAGGTAAATTAGGTGTAAAATCTGGCGAAGGTTTTTACGATTACACCAACACCAAAAAAGCTGAAGAAGTTGCTAAGCAATTTGCTTAATTTTTAACTATTATCATGCCTAAAGTTATTCCTTTCAAAGCAGTAAGACCTACACGTGATAAGGTAGGTCTTGTTGCTTGTAGACCTTATCAAAGTTATACGCAAGACCAACGAGAATCGCGATTAAATTACAATCCGTTTTCGTTTCTTCATATTGTAAATCCTGGATACAAATATCATAAAGAAATAGCCGGAAAACAACGCTATCAACTGGTTAAAAATAGATACCTAGAGTTTAGGGAAGAAAATATTTTTATCCAAGACCCACAGCCTTATTATTACGTTTACAGAATTATTGATAGAGAACGAAACTCCTTTACAGGCATTATTGCAGCTACAAGTATAGAAGATTATAAAGCCAACTGTATAAAATGTCATGAAGATACACTAACAGAACGCGAAATAAACTTTAAAGAATACATAAAAACAGTAGGCTTTAACGCAGAACCCGTACTGCTTACACACCCTAGAAATAAAAACTTAGACAATATTATTGCAGAAGTTACAAAGGACAGACCAGAATATGAGTTTACAACAACCTATAGAGATACACATTACCTATGGATTGTAAAAAACGCCACTTACATAGAAAAAATAGAAAACGCATATAAAGAAATCCCTGCGCTATACATCGCCGATGGCCATCACCGTTCTGCCTCCTCTGCACTGCTCGCAGAAGATACGACTTTAGAAGAAAAATCGTCTAATAAAGTTAATCCGTATCAGTATTTTATGAGCTTTATTATTCCTGAAGACGACCTTAAAATACACGAGTTTAACCGGCTAATTACCGATTTAAATGGGCTATCAAAAGAAGAGTTCTTAATCGCTTTAGACTCTTATTTTATCATCGAAAATTTAAAAAACGAATATTTTAAGCCCTTAGAGAAAAACCAATTTAGCATGTACCTAGATAAAGAGTTTTACCGGCTTACGCTAAAACGTTTTTCTTACAAATTTACCGATGCACTTTCATCACTAGACGCACAAGTACTTTATAATACCGTACTTAAACCTATACTTAACATTACCGATGTTCGTAACAATAAGCGAATAGCTTACGCACATGGTAAAAAAGACCTCACCTATATAAAAGAATGTGTAGATAGTGGTGACTATAAAGTTGGTTTTGGACTTAAACCTATCGCGGTAGAAGAAATGAAACAAATTGCAGATGAAGGGCTTACCATGCCACCAAAAACCACTTATATAGAGCCTAAATTAAGAAGTGGAATAACAATTTATGAATTTTAAATTTGTGTTATGAACTCTATATCCGAAAATATAAAAAGGTACTTATCTAAATTACCTAAGCATGTACAACTTGTAGCGGTTTCTAAAACAAAACCAACAAGCGAAATTTTGGAAGCCTATAATGCTGGGCAACGCATTTTTGGAGAAAACAAAGTGCAGGAACTTACCGAGAAACACGAGGAGCTTCCTAAAGATATCGAATGGCACATGATTGGGCACCTACAACGAAACAAAGTAAAATATATAGCACCATTTGTTAGTCTTATTCATGCGGTAGATAGCCTAAAACTTTTAAAAGAAATAAACAAACAAGCAGCGAAAAACAACCGTAAAATTACTTGTTTACTTCAGGTAAAAATAGCTAAAGAAGATAGCAAATTTGGACTTTCTGAAGAAGATTTATCAAACATATTAACGCCTGAAGAAATCCAAAAATTACCTTATGTTAATATTATTGGACTAATGGGGATGGCAACTTTTACCAATAATGAAGAACAAGTTGCCGATGAATTTGCTTCCTTAAAGAAAATATTTGATCAGCAAACATCAAAATTTCCAAACTTAAAAATATTATCTATGGGAATGAGTAATGATTACAACATAGCCATAACACAAGGAAGCACCATGGTTAGAATCGGAAGTGCTATTTTTGGAAATCGTAATTATAAAAATTAAGCTCGTTTGTACGCAATTGTAGATATAGAAACTACGGGAGGTAAATACAACGAAGAAGGTATTACCGAAATTGCCATATATAAACATAACGGGCATGAGGTAACCGACCAACTAATTAGCTTGGTAAACCCCGAAAGAAAAATACAAGCTTTTGTAGTAAAACTAACCGGGATTAACGAAAACATGCTTCGTAATGCTCCTAAATTTTACCAAATTGCCAAACGCATTATAGAAATTACCGAAGGTTGTGTGATTGTAGCCCATAACGCTAAGTTTGATTATCGTATCTTACAACTAGAATTTAAACGACTAGGTTTTGATTATACCCGGCAAAGCGTATGCACCGTAGAGCTTTCTAAAAAACTTATCCCAGACATGCCGTCGTATAGTTTAGGAAAACTTGTAAAACAACTTGGAATCCCTTTAAACAATCGGCATAGAGCAAGTGGCGATGCATTGGCTACTGTTAAGCTTTTTGAATTATTACTACAAAAAGACACCCAGCAGGAAAGTTTTAAAAAATTCCTTAGAAATAAACCAAAATTACAAGTAGAAAATAAACTCATTAAACTTCTAGAAGAGCTTCCCACACAAACAGGAGTTTATTACTTATATAATGAGCAAGGAGACATTTTATATATAGGAAAAAGTAAAAATATCAAAAAACGAATTAACCAACACTTTACTTCCTCCTCAAAAAAAACAAAACAACTACAAAAAGAAGTATCTTATATAACTTACGAGCTAACAGGAAATGAGCTATTAGCCCTTTTAAAAGAGAATCAGGCTATTAAAAAAAATCAACCTCCATACAATAGCGCTTTAAAACGAAGCCTTTTCTCTCACGGATTGTTTTCTCACACCGACAAAAACGGATATTTAAGGTTATACATAGAAAAAATCACGCATCAAAACCCTAACCCTATCACAAGCTTCACCTCTGCCACTCAAGCCAAAAACACATTGTATAAAATTATAGAGGAGTATCAGCTTTGTGAGAATTTAATAGGTTTGCAAAAAACCTCATCTGCCTGCTTTAGCTATACGATAAAAAAATGTGCTGGTGCTTGCATAAAAAAAGAGGAACCAAAAAAATACAACGATAGAGTAAAACAATTATTAATCAAATATAATTTCGAAAATAAAAGTTTTGCCATTATAGATAAAGGCCGAAAAACAAGTGAAAAAAGTTTTGTTTATATCGAAAATGGGATATTTAAAGGTATAGGTTATTTTAACCTTAATCATCAGCTTAAACCAGCTATTATAAAAAATGCTTTATCGGCAATGGCACATAGTAAAGATACACAACATATTATACAATATTATTTAAGAAAATCTAAATCGTATAAAATTATTAACTTTAACTAACCAAACTCTAGCAATTTAGGTTATGAAACCCAATAAACAGAAAAAAAAGTTTTCTTGGCGAGAACGACTCCATGAAATCATATACGAGGCCGATACCCCAGCAGGAA
Source organism: Mesonia hippocampi (assembly GCF_014197445.1). Classification (GTDB taxonomy): domain Bacteria; phylum Bacteroidota; class Bacteroidia; order Flavobacteriales; family Flavobacteriaceae; genus Mesonia; species Mesonia hippocampi. Next base: position 73,386 of record NZ_JACIFO010000008.1, read on the forward strand.
AGTTATTTGATGTTATACTTCTTATTGTTATCATCCTAAGTATATTCTTTGTTATGATAGAAAGTGTAAAAGGACTCCCTAGATGGGTTTATCTTTACCTTTATTATGCCGAATGGGTTATTACTATCTTATTTAGTATAGAATATATTTTACGTTTAATAAGCATCAAAAAGCCTCAAAAATATGTTTTTAGCTTTTATGGGATAATCGATTTTCTATCTACTATTCCGTTGTACTTATCCTTTTTCATCAGTGGAAGTACGGCCTTATTAACCGTAAGAGCATTACGTTTGTTACGCGTTTTCAGAATATTAAAAATAAATCGCTATATAGGAGAAGGCAACAAATTAGTAATTGCACTACGAGATAGCCGTCCTAAAATATTAGTTTTTTTGTTTGCTGTACTTGTATTATCGCTTATTGCAGGCACATTAATGTATATGATAGAGGGATCAGAAAGTGGCTTTACAAGCATCCCTATAAGTATTTACTGGTGCATTGTTACCCTTACCACTGTAGGGTTTGGAGATATACACCCCATAACCCCTTTAGGACAGTTTATAGCCAGTATTATTATGATTATGGGATACGGAATTATAGCTGTACCAACAGGGATTGTAAGTGCCGAATACTCTAGAGCTACAAAAAAATCTACAAACAATAATACGCAACATTGTTATAATTGCAACGCTACAGAACACCAAAACGGAGCAGATTTTTGTTATAATTGCGGTTATAAACTCCATGATGATAATGAATAACATTTTACTTAGTATTATTGGCCCTACTGCCATTGGCAAAACCTCTTTGGCAATACAACTAGCCCGAGAATACCAAAGTGATATCATTTCGGCAGATTCACGCCAGTTTTTCCAAGAAATGAATATTGGCACTGCTGTTCCTAGTAAACAGGAGCTCGAAATGGCTAAGCATCATTTTATACAACACATTTCTATACAACAAGAATATACTGTTGGCGATTTTGAAAAAGAAGCTCTAAATAAATTAAATTATTTATTTACAAAAGACAACCCGCAGATAATGGTAGGCGGTAGCGGTTTATATATAGATGCTGTTATTAATGGGTTAGATAAATTCCCCAAAGTTAATCCTGAAATAAGAATACAGTTAAACAGTGATCTAAAAGAAAAAGGGCTACCTTATTTACAACAACAACTTAACGTATTAGACCCTATAACAGCCAATAAAATTGCCTTAGATAATCCGCAAAGAGTTATCCGTGCCTTAGAAATATGTATAGGAAGCAATAAACCCTATTCTTCCTTTATAAATCAACCAAAAGAGAAAAGAAATTTTTCTACCATAAAAATAGGACTCACAGCTCCTAGAGATATTATCTACCAACGCATAGAACAACGCGTAGATATTATGATGAATAATGGCCTGCTAGAAGAGGTAAAAAAATTACTTCCTTATAAAAACCTGAATGCGTTAAACACGGTTGGCTATAAAGAACTTTTCTTGTATTTGGAAAACAAATGCAGCCTAGAAACTGCTCTTGATGAAATTAAGAAAAACACGCGCAGATTTGCCAAGCGTCAACTTACTTGGTTTAGGAAAGACAAAAACATTACTTGGTTTGATGTGACTACAAACCCTTTAGAAGATATACTAACTTTTGTGAATCAAAAAACAGCTCCGCAGGATTAAATTAACCGCACGGAGCAGTTTTTGAAACTGAAATAAGCGAACTACTTATTTTATTTTATTCATCATCATGAACTACAAGTCTGAAGCCTTCACCATGAATATTTAAAATTTCCACTTTTTCATCGCGTTTTAAATATTTTCTAAGTTTAGCAATATATACATCCATACTACGAGAGGTAAAATAATTATCATCTCGCCATATTTTTGTAAGGGCTAATTCTCTAGGCATTAAATCGTTTTCGTGTAATGCTAACAAGCGTAAAAGTTCATTTTCTTTAGGAGAAAGTTTTGCTGGTTCTTCTTTCTTATAGGTTAAGAATCTTAGCTTTGAGTTTAGGTGGAAATTACCAATTTCAAACTCAAATTGTTTACTATCTGCAACGCTTTCGGTTCCTTTACGCTGAAGGATTGCTTTAATTTTCATCAACAACACTTCGCTGTCAAAAGGTTTGTTAAGGTAGTCATCTGCACCTACTTTATAACCTTTTAAAACGTCTTCTTTCATTGCTTTTGCGGTAAGAAATATAATAGGAATTTCTTCGTTTTTCTCTTTTATTTCTTTCGCTAAAGTAAAGCCATCTTTATAAGGCATCATTACATCAAGAATACAAAGGTCAAAGTTATCTTTTTTAAACTTTTCAAAACCTTCCATTCCGTTTTTGGCATGTGTAACTTCATAATCGTTCATTGCCAAGTAATCCTTAAGCACAATTCCAAAGTTTGGATCGTCTTCTACTAATAAGATTTTTTTCTTTTCAGTTTCCATTTCGCTCTCTTTTATTTAATTATGATATTAGTGGTAATTTTATAATAAATGTGCTTCCCACGCGCTTTTCGCTCTCTACAAATACTTGCCCGTGGTGATCTTCTACAATTTGTTTTACATAAGCAAGTCCTAAACCGTGTCCTTTTACATCATGAACATCGCCTGTATGCTCGCGATAAAATTTTTCGAACACCTTTTTTTGTACGTTTTTACTCATTCCTTTCCCTTGGTCTTTTATCTTTAAAATAATATAGTTTTTTACATTTTCTGTATAAACATCTATTTTAGGTTGTCCAGGAGAGTATTTTATTGCGTTATCTAGAATATTTACAATTACATTAGTAAAATGAGAATCGTTGGCTAATATGGAAGATTTTTTTGCTTCGAAATGTGTGTTTATATAGCCTTGTTTCTCTTCTACAATTAATTCTACATGCATAATTGCATCTTCTATTAAATCGTGTAATTTTAAACGTTCTTTATCTAGGTTTAGTTCATTTCGTTCTAATTTTGAGATTCGTAATACATTTTCTACTTGTGCATGCATACGTCTATTTTCTTCTTTTATCATCTTCAAATACCGGTCTACTTTTGTGGTATCTGAAGCTACTTTAGGGTTTTTTACCGCGTCTAATGCTAAATTTATAGTGGCAATTGGGGTTTTAAATTCGTGCGTCATATTATTGATAAAATCTGTTTTTATCTGCGAAATTTGACGTTGTTTTATCAGTTGTGAAATTGTACTCGCGTATGCTACAATAATAATAAGGGTAAATGCTACACTTAAAATAATCATGAGAACAATAGACGAGAAAACCTCTTTCTTTTTTCCTGTAAAGTTTATTAATAGTTTATAGTTTGTTGTTGGGGATTCAAAAATCGGAATCCCATAAGTACTAGGGTAATGTTGTTTAAAATTTTCTGTTTTTACCTTCGTTGCCAATTCATTACTAAAAATCCCAAATTCATATTTAGATTTTATATCTCTTGCTTCGAGTTGAGCTTCTATCAGCCTTCTTAATTCGGTGGTATCTACTCGTTTGTATATTGGTAATTCTGATGCTTTTTCTTTTATTGCTTCAGAAAGTAATATTTTTTCATTTTCCTCTAACCTTGAGATACGTTTAAAACGTTCTTCTGCCGAGATGTTTTTTAAATCTCCTTCTACTTGCTCGTTTCTAACCACACGAGAGACACGCTGATTTACAAGTTTTTTAAACGCTATACTGTCTCTATCTCCACTTAAAAAAGGAGAGGATAATTTGTAATCTTCCTGCAAAACAGTAGAGTAAATAAAGGTTTCATTATCTAAATCATCTTTATTTATCTGAAACAATTCGCTTAAGGTAGTGCTTGTAGGTTTTGATTGATTTGCTATAGTTGCATATTGAACATAGTATTCATCTACTTCCTGTCTTTCTATTTGTTCTGCAACATCTATTAAAACCTGCCTTGCGCTGTAAGAGAATTGCTCTTCGTTACTTTCTACTGTATTTTTTATCCAAAACCCCTGAACAACAATAATTCCTGTTAGGGATAAACTCATTAATAATATGAGTGCTAAAAACACTTTTTTATTCATGCTCTCAAAAGTAACATTTTAACATTTAGTCTTGATGAGGTTTAACCAAACGTTAACAAAAGGTAAGAATATCTTTTCTAAAGTGCTAAAAAATTACCATGAAGCTTTTCAACTTGTAGTTGGGTTTGCTTAAGGTTTATATTTTCTATAATAAAATCGGCTAGTTTTTGCTTTTGTTTGTCGTCCCATTGGTTTTTCATACGCTCCTCTACCTGAGCTTTTGTTACTCCATCGCGTTCCATTACTCGTTTTATACGTGTTTCTGCGGGAGCTGTAACCAATATGATATAGTTACACTTGTTTTGTGCATTATTCTCAAATAAAATTGCCGACTCATAAATTACATAGGCTGTTTTTTGTTTTTCTACCCAAATGCTGAAGTGTTTTTCTACAACTGGATGTACAATTTTATTCAACCTTTCTAAAAGATTTTTATCTGAAAATACTTTTTGTGCAATAAACGGCCTATTGGGTATATTTTTTGGTGTAAGTGCTTTTTCTCCTAATAGTTTTACGAGTTGCTGCTTTATTTCTTCAGAGGAATCCATAAGCTTTTTAGCTTCTTCATCCGAAATATAAATTGGAACCCCTAAAGCTCGAAACATTTTAGCTACAGTACTTTTTCCGCTGCCAATACCTCCTGTTAATCCTACGATATACATTTATTTCTTTTTAATAACAAATTGTACCTTATTTGTATTTAACCTAAAGTTAGTAATAACTTCTGGCTTTTTAGTTAATTTAGGAATTAAAAAGTCTTGATTTTTAATAATTGCACCATAATCGCAAACTACTTTAAAATCGGTTTTATCTATTTCCTGATAATATTCTAGGGGTACCGAAAAAACAACTACGACTTCTTTTGGAAAGAAGCTTATTTCTGTTTCTGGCGGTGCGTTAATTATTGTTATAGGAATAGCCAACTCGCCTTCTGTAAACTTTTGTACATCTATACTGTATGTAATTTTTTCTGGAGTAACTTGTATGTTTTTAAACTTTGGTTTTTCTATTGCTATGTTTGCTGTTTTTGATTGGTTTAAATCAACTAATGTTTTAGGTTTTGTAGAAACAAAGTTTATCTTCTCTAAATAATCCTGCTCGCCAATAATTTTAATTGAATCTGGCGATAATTGAATGCCATTTTTTGAAGAAAATCCTGCTGCATATTTTGTCTTAATGGCAGAGATTACAGGAACTTTTTTTACCGCTTTCTGCTGAAAAGGTATTTTTAAGGTATCGGTAAGGTAAACTATGCTTTTAAAAGCTGAAGTTAATTGGTTTTCTATCAGCGCTTTATTTTTATTTACTGAAAAATATAAATTATTTTTCCGCTCAGGAAGCTCGTTTAAAGGTATTGCAAGACTAGGTTTATTAATAGCCAATTTTGTTAACCCAAACCCTGTATTGGTAATTTTAACCGTAATTACATCCTTCTTTTTTGTTATAATTTTATCTTTTGGATGCTCTTGATAAATTACAGGAATTTCTATTATTTTTTGATACGTTTTTGAAAATTGAATCAATATCCAAATTATTATAGACAACAATAAAAACAATGAAAATGCTTTAAAGTTGGTTTTTCTAAAAGTGGTTTCTTTTATTTTCTTTAATAACTTAAGCATCAAAAAACAATTTAGGGAATGTTTTTCTAGGGTTTTTACCTAAAACTCTAATATAAAACGTCGTTGTAAAAAAACCTATTCCGTAACCAAAAAATTGAATAAGAACAGCCCAAAGTACTAAAATACTTATTTTAAAGTTTTTAGTTTTTAGAAAAGCATCTAGAAACAACAATAAAAAATAGAGGGCATAAAAATACATTAAATAAGGAAAACCTATTAAAAGTAAAATTACCGCACTTAGTAAGCCAAGGCTAAACATGGTAGGAAACCAAAAGGCAATGCTTTTTGTATGCGGATGCCATGAGTTTAGAATGGGGCGCACCATTCCAAATTTTTTAACTTGAGTATAAAATTTATCCCAACTAATTCTTCGTTTATGATATACTTTAGCGCCCTCGATAAAGGCTGTTTTAAATCCTAATTTCTCTAACCTAATCACCAAATCTGGATCTTCACCTGGGTGTATCTTTCCGAAGCCCGATGTAGCCTGAAATGCTTTTTTAGAAAGCCCCATATTAAAGCTACGAGGCTCAAATTTTTTTACTGCTTTCTTTTTTCCACGTATGCCTCCTGTTGTTAAAAAAGAAGTCATGCTATAGTTAATTGCTTTCTGAATGTCTGAAAAGCTCGCATCGGCAGCATCTGGACCTCCAAAGCAATCTATATAGTCTTGTTGTAAAAAAGCCGCTACTTCGTCTAGGTAATCTTTGGGTAATATTACATCGCTATCTAAGATAATAAAGTAATTCCCGCTAGCTTTTTTCATCCCATAGTTTCTTGAATCTCCTGGCCCAGTATTAGGTTTAGTTAAGTACATTATGTTTAGGCTATTTTTATAATTCTCAATAACCTTATCAGATGTTTGGGTAGAACCATCTTCAACAATAACAATTTCGAAAGGTATTTTCGAACTGAAATTTAAGAAACTAGCCAGTAATTCATCTATTTCATCTGGCCTATTATAAACGGGGATTATAAAACTATAGGTTAACTTCACAAAACAAAAATAAGAAAGAAAAATCCCAAAGCTATAAACTTTGGGATTTAAAAAAGAATTTATTTTTTATTTATTCTATTCCTTTTTCAAAAGCTTCCATTACTTTTTGGCTTACTCCCATGTTAGAGAAACCTCCATCATGATAAAGGTTTTGTAAAGTAACTTTTTTAGTTAAATCTGAGAATAAAGTTAAGGTGTAATTTGCACAATCATCGGCAGTGGCATTTCCTAATGGCGACATTTTATCTGCATAAGCAATAAAGCCATCAAAACCTTTTACACCTTGTCCTGCTGTAGTAGGTGTTGGTGATTGAGAAATGGTGTTTACACGTACTTTTTTATCGGCTCCAAAAAAGTATCCAAAACTACGGGCAATAGACTCTAAGTAGGCTTTATTATCGGCCATATCGTTATAATCTGGAAATACGCGTTGCGCCGCCATATAGGTTAAAGCTACAATACTTCCCCACTCGTTTATGGCATCTTTTTTATACAATACCTGCATTGTTTTATGGAAAGAAACGGCAGATACATCCCAACCTTTGGTTGTAAAATCGTAATTTGACTCTGTATAATGTTTGCCTTTACGTACATTTACCGACATCCCGATAGAGTGAAGTACAAAATCTATTTTCCCTCCAAGAATTTCGGTTGCTTTTTCTACTAAATTTTCTAGATCTTCTAGTTTAGTTGCGTCGGCAGGAATAATTTCTGAACCTGTTTTTTCTGCTAATTGCTTAATGCTTCCCATACGCATAGCGATAGGTGCATTTGTTAACACAAACTTCCCTCCTTCTTCGTGTACTTTTTCTGCTGTTTTCCAAGCTATTGAATTTTCGTCTAAAGCTCCGAAAATAATTCCTCTTTTTCCTTTAAGTAGGTTATAAGCCATAATTAATTGTTTTTAATATCGTGTAAATATAAGAATTCTTGTTTTTATTCAAGTAAGGTTTTTGCATGAGCAATTGCCGAAGCTGTTTTTGATTTTCCGCCTAACATTTCTGCCAATTCCTCTATACGTTCATCTGTAGATAAAACCTTTAAATGTGTTTGGGTTTTATTTACATTTGTTTGTTTATATACTTTTAAATGCCAATTTCCCTTTGCTGCAATTTGAGGTAAATGCGTAATGCTTATCACCTGCATTTTTGAACTCATTTCTTTCATAATATCGCCCATTTTTTGCGCTACTTCTCCCGAAACCCCAGTATCTATTTCATCAAATATTATGGTTGGCATATTGCTATAAAACGCTAAAATACGTTTTACCGCTAACGTTATTCTAGATAATTCTCCTCCTGAAGCAGATTTTTTAATGCTTCCAAACCCTACTCCTTTATTTGCCGCTAATAACCAATCTACTTGTGTAATTCCGTTTGATAAAAGATTTCCTGTTTTGGTTGTCGAGATATCTAGTTGTGCATTAGGCATACCTATTTGTTTTAATAGGCTTTCTATTTGTTTAGCTAATTTTACAGCTATTTTTTCTCGGTTTTTATGCAATTTTTCGGCTATCGCTAAAGCCTTATCCTTCAAGGTTTTTAATTGCTCTTCTAACGCAGCAAGTTGTTCATTTGCATTTTCTGTTAAAGAAACTTTCTGCGTTAAATCTGTTTGAATTTCTATTAATTCCTCAACACTATTTACCTGATGCTTTTGCTGAAGTGCGTATATCTTTTCTAATTGTTCGCTAACCGAAGTTAACTCTGTTGGGTTGTCTTCTATGGCCTCCGAAAGCCTGTCTAACTCCACCACTACATCTTCCAAGTCTACCAAACTACTTGCTACGCGCTGGTGTAATTGTTCGTATTGATTTCCGAACTTAACCAAACTTTGCAATTTTTGTTTTGCCAACAACAGGCTAGACATTGCTCCTATTTCTTCTTGTTGAAGGTGGTAAGAAGCACCGCTTAAATTTTCTTTTAATTCTTCTACGTTTGTTAATTGTTTGTACCTTTCTTCAAGATCTGCTAACAAACTAGGCTTTAAAGAAGCTGCTTTTAGTTCTTCTAATAAAAAAGAGTGATAATCGTATGTTTTTTTAGCTACTGCTTGTTCTTCTTTTAATGTTTCTAAAGCTATATGGGTTTCCTGATAAGCAGCTAAAGCTTCTTGATATTTTTGTATCTCCTCCTGATTTTTAGCTAAGGTATCTATAACTTGTAATTGATAAGCTGCCGAAGTTACCGATAGGGTTTCATGCTGACTATGAATATCGATAAGCTGTTGCCCTAAGGCTTTTAATTGTTGTAGGTTAACTGGCGTATCGTTGATAAAAGCCCTGGATTTACCCGAAGGCAATATCTCTCTTCTTATAAAAGTTTGAGACTCATAATCTAAATCTTCTTCATTAAAAAACGCTTGAAGGTTATAAGCATCCACCTCAAAGACACCTTCAACAATACATTTTTTTTCTGGATCTCTTACGGTAGATTTATCTACACGATTTCCTAACAACAATGATAAAGCTCCTAATAAAATAGATTTACCAGAACCTGTTTCTCCTGTAATTACGGTAAACTTGTCTTGTAAAGGAAGTTTTATATCTTCTATTAAAGCGAAGTTTTTTATTGTTAACGAGCTAAGCAATATGGTATATTTTTACTATTCTTTTTGAAAGGTAAATATACGAGGGATTTTTGAGAGTTTTGATTTTTATGAGGAAGGAATTTCACCACATAAATCAATACTTTATTTCTTGCCATTTTTTACTATGTAATGGCGCTACACTGTTTAAAACATTAAGTAACTCTTTTACCGATGTTTTTGCACCTCCGCTAAAAATTTGCTGAATTTCATCTGATTTTGCATCGAAAAATGAACGCAATAAATAAGTATTAGACCGAGCATCATTAACATTTTTAAGCGCTAGCAAGGCTTCTTTAATCTGCTCTTTTGCCACCTCCTGCTCTGCATACATTTGATCTAATCCCTCACGATGATATTTATACATTACCTCTTTAAACGCTTTTAAATTAGGCGAAATTGCTTCTTGATTTAACTGATACCTAGAATTGTTACCATCGCTAGCACTCCATCCTGAACGCTTACCTTGTTGTGCGGTATTTACAATTTGCCTAGCTACTTCGTGAAAATCACTTCCGCCATTAGTTTCAAATGTATCAGCATCAAAACCTAAAATGGTATAAACATAAAAACTTAACACCGAAACTAAGTTGGAGGAATAAGCATTAGGGTCGTATATTAAGGGTTGAAATTCCTTATAATCAAAATTAACTTTATTATCCTTTATATTAAGAATTGGTGTTTCTGTTGTGCTCCCAAATACAGGTCTTGAAGATTGCACTTGTAAAGTAGCTGTAAATTGGTTTGAATTGTATTTTATTACATTAATAAAAAAACTACAGTTTATTTTCTGATGATCTTCTAATTTATCGCCAGTCCAATCGGTATTATCTACAAATTCTTTAACTGCTTTTTCTAAGGTTTTAAATATACTTAACTGTGTTTTACCTGTTTGCTCTGCATTTACAGTTACCTGACTGTTAAATTGTTGCGCTATTAAAACCGGAATACTCGATAAAAAAACGATACTTATTAAAACTATTTTTTTCATATATAACTTTTATTACAGCAAAGTAAACTATAATTTAAGACTGGACAAATGGAACGTTCAAAGTCTCTAATTATTGTTATTCTATTGATGCTAAATTACAGTTTCTCTAAAATAGCATCAAAAATATCTTTTGCCACCAAGTGCTTATCTTTTAAATCGTAAGCGTTTATGCTATTTTCACTTATCAGCTTTATTTTATTGGTTTGGGTTTTAAAACCTGCTCCTTTATCGTTTAAAGAATTTAAAACTATTAAATCAAGATTTTTCTTGCTAAGCTTTTTCTGTGCATTTTCCACCTCATTTTCAGTTTCTAATGCAAAGCCCACCAAAAATTGGTGTGTTTTATTTTCTCCTAAAGAAAGTAAAATATCTTGTGTTTTTTCTAATTGAAGCGCTAAGGCGTTTTCCTTCTTTTTAATTTTCTGATTGGCAACGCTAACGGGTTTATAATCTGAAACCGCTGCTGCCGCAATAACAATATGACTGTTTTTATAGTACTGATGTACTGCCGAGTACATTTCTGCTGTGGTAAAAACTTTTATTGTTTTCACTCCTTTAGGTACTGCTAAAGCACTAGGTCCACTTATCAAGGTTACGTTAGCACCAAGATTTCGGGCAACTTCTGCCAAGGCATAGCCCATTTTTCCGCTAGAATGATTTCCTATAAAACGTACGGGGTCTATAGGTTCGTAGGTTGGGCCTGCAGTTATTAGTACTTCTTTCCCTTTTAATGGTAGTTTACTTAACGAGAATGCGTTTGAAATTTGTTCAAAAATAGCTTCAGGCTCTGCCATTCTTCCTTGTCCTACCAAACCACTTGCCAACTCTCCTGATGTTGCTGGGATTATGTGGTTTTCTATCTCTGCTAAAAATGCTAAATTTTTCTGTGTTGTAGGATGCTGGTACATATCTAAATCCATAGCTGGAGCGATATACACGGGACATCTTGCCGACAAATAAGTGGCTAGCAAAAAATTATCACACTGCCCATTTGCCATTTTAGAAATGGTATTGGCTGTTGCTGGTGCAATAATCATTACATCTGCCCACAATCCTAATTCTACATGATTATTCCACAACTGATTTTCATCTTCTGTTATAAAATCTGTATAAACTTTATTTTTAGAAAGTGTAGAGAGTGTTAGAGGGGTTACAAATTGGGCTGCTTTAGGAGTAAGAATAATTTTTACTTCTGCTCCTGCTTTTACAAACAACCGTGTAAGTGGTGCAATTTTATAAGCGGCAATACCTGCCGTTACTCCTAGCAATATACGTTTGCCGCTTAATACACTCATTGCTTTGTGTTTTTAACTATCTGCGTTTGTATCGCGGTAGTAAATTTTCCCGTCTAACCATTCTTTTACAGCAATAGCATGTGGTTTTGGTAAACGCTCATAGAATTTAGATACTTCTATTTGCTCTTTATTTTCAAATACCTCTTCTAGGCTATCGTTGTATGTAGCAAATTCTTCTAGCTTTTCAATAAGCTCTTTTTTAATTTCGGTATTTATCTGGTTTGCACGTTTTGCAATAATAGATATTGCTTCATATATGTTATCTGTTGGAGCATCTACCAAATCTTTATCTATTGTAATGGTTGATACAGGTGCCTCGGTCTTCTTTAAATCCATACCTAAAATAATTATGCTTGATTTTTTGTAATTAATCGCTTGTTAATGTCTTCTGAAATTTCTTTAACTTCCTCTATGTGGGAGCCTTCTGGATAATATTTTTCATAATCCTCTACATAAGATTGTGCATCCTCCAGGCGGTCTTCTACTAAGTGTTTATAACTGTTTATACTTAAAACATAAGCGGCTTTGAGCTTATAAAAATAAGCATCTTCCATATATTTAGCTCCTGGCCTATCTTCTATATAGTTAGCCATTGCTGCAATAGCAGACTTATAGTCTTCTATATGGTAATATTGTTGTGCAATTTCAAAGGCTTTTCTGTCTAGTTTATCGCGTAATTCACCAACAAGTTCATTGGCTTCTCCTATGTATTGCCCATCTGGATATAAACTAATGTATTGCTGAAATTTCTCTATCGCTTTATACGTATCTATTTGGTCTTTACTATATACAGGTGATATATAATAATAACTTTTAGCTCCTTTATAATATGCTTCTTCTACTTTTTGACTTTTAGGATAAGCCTTTGCAAAACGTTCAAATTGATAACTTGCGCCAAAATAATCTTCTAGCTGGTAATGCGCATCTGAAAATATATAAGCAATACGCTCACCTTGAGGTTTTCCTCTATACTGAGGCAGTATTTGCTCTAAAAGGCGTATAGATTTTTTGAGTTTTGTTTTCTTTCCTGTCTCCATGCCTTCGTCATAAAACTTTATAGCCATATCGTATTTAGGTTTTATGTCGTTTTTCTTTAAAACCTTCTGATATTCACTACAGCTAAAGGCAACTATACAAACGCCAAGAAGAAGTATTTTTTTCATCATAACTTGAAATATCTTGCAAAAGTACTGCTTTCTACTGAATTATAAAAACTTCAATTCTATATAAAGCTAGTAGGGGTTGTTTTTTTATTTCTTAAACGTAGAAATGTAGGTGTTTATTTTATCATTTAGGGCTGTACTTGCTTTTACTAGCGGTAAGCGCACTTCTTCGGTAGAGAGTTCTAAATGTTTGAATACATTTTTAATTCCTGCGGGGTTTCCTTCTTCAAATATATAATCAATCATTGGGGCTAATTGGTAATGAATTTGGTAAGCTTCATCTACTTTACGCTGAAGCCCTAAATTAACCATAGTAGAAAACGCTGTAGGAAAACCTTGTGCAATAACCGATATTACGCCTGCTCCTCCAGCTAAAACCATAGGTAAGGTTATCATATCATCGCCAGAAATCACAAGGAAATCTTTTGGAGTTTTAGCAATTACTTCCATGGCTTGTACCATATCGCCTGCCGCTTCTTTTACCCCTATTATATTTGAGAACGATGAAGCTAAGCGTGCAATTGTTTCGGGTTGCATGTTTACACTTGTTCGCCCTGGTACATTATATAACAATATAGGTAGCGGGGAGGCTTCTGCTATCGCTTTAAAATGCTGATAAATGCCTTCCTGAGTCGGTTTGTTATAATAAGGAGCAACTGATAGAATGGCATCAAACCCTTTAAGGTTTTCTGGAGTTAATTGAGCTACAATTGCTTTGGTATTGTTTCCTCCTACCCCTAAAACCAATGGTAATTCTCCGTTGTTTTCTTCGCTAACAATCTGTTTTACTTGTTCTTTCTCTTCTTCCGAAAGGGTAGCATTTTCGGCTGTAGTTCCTAATACGACCAAATAATCTATCCCATTATTTTTTTGATAAGCTACTATACGTTTTAGCGCTTCTACATCTATATTTTTATCACTTGTAAAAGGCGTTACAAGAGCTACGCCAGTTCCTTTTAAATTTATCATTGATTTTGGCTTAAAAAATTACCTCCAATATTATAAGTATCTTTATTGATTTCCAAACTAAATTTCAAAAAATACTTAGGCTTTTAACCAAGCTTCTCTTAATTTTACTTTCTTACTGTTTGAAGGCAATATTTCATTTTTCAATTTTACTTGTTTTATATAAGGTTGTTGGTAAGGCGCTTCTAGTATTTTTGTTTCTCCTTCACGCAACACTTCTATGCTTATTTTCTGCCCGTCTTTCCAATTCTGAGACCTTAAAACCAAAAGGAATATACGGTTTACATCGTATTTTTCTCTGTTTACTTTTTGGATAACATCTCCTGCTTTTATGCCTAATTGTTCTAAAAATGAGTTGTATGAAATACCTTCTCTAAAAAACAGTTCTTCGCTAGCGGGTTTTACATCGATAAACGGAATTTCTCCGTCGAGAAAAACCCCTGTTTTTTTGTTATTGGTAGTATAGCTCACCCCTACTTTAGCTAAAAATTCTTGATAAGGTATCGGGGTATTTCCTAAAACGTAAGTATTAAAAAAAGTTTTTATTTCTGGATAGGTTAAGTTTACCATATCATCTATCAATTGCTCATCTTTAAAAGGAACATCTTTTCCATATTTTTCAGACAATTGTTTCATTAACTCCAGAATGCCTTTTTCTCCTTCGCTTAATTCACGTAAACGTATATCTAGTGCCATTCCTATTAATGCGCCTTTTTGATATACATTGTAATAATCGTCTTTATATGGTGACTTCAATACATTTTCACTTAAAGTTGTAAAGGGAATCGTATCGTTATAAACACGAGAGGTTTGAATTTTCTCGGCCATATTATCATAAAATTCCTGTGTTGATATAAGTCCTTGATTTACCTGAAATAAATTAGCAAAATATTCGGTTACTCCTTCATACATCCATAAATGTTTAGACATTTTTGGTGTATTATAATCAAAATAATGAATCTCTTCGGCATGAATATTTAAAGGCGTTATGATATGAAAAAACTCATGCGAGACAACATCTCTCATGCTTTTATTAAGGTCTGATAACGGCATTGTTTCTGGCAACACGACGGTAGTGGAGGTATGGTGTTCTAATGCTCCGTAACCTTGAGCGTCTGGCTTATTAACATCGGTTAGATACAATAAAATGGTATAGACATTGGTATTATCTATACTGCCTAAAAAATTCTTTTGAGCTGTAATAAACCGTTCTATCTCTGGCGCTATATCGGTAACTTTATGAAGTCCGTTTGGCGAATACATACTAAGTTTTACTTTCATCCCTTGCAGGTTAAAACTAGTTGTATCTGGTTTGGCGTACATTATAGGATTATCGGTTACTTGAAAATAACGCGATGCCATAAAGGTATCGGTAATTATTCCTAAACTATCCCTTTTATGCAATCGTGGCAAGGAAGTTTCTCCATAAAGGTGCTTCGGCCTTTTGATGTTTAGTTGATAGGGCAACTCTTGCTCTCCTTCAAAATAACCTACAAAGGCATGCAGGTTAAGCATAAAATTATTATCCTTATCTATATTTGTTCCTGCGGGAGAAAACACGCCTTTTTCGCCTGTAACTATATCATAAGTATCATTTACCCAATAGGTTATTTTGGCTAACTTATTAGCATTTTTTATTTTCCAAGAATTCTTATCTAGCCTACTAACCTCTAATTTTTTACCTTTATTATCTAACGCGACAAAATCATCTATCAACTCCCCATAATTATCTTCAGAATATGTTCCTGGCACAATTTTAGGAATATAAAATATCGTTTGTTTTGCAGAAATTTCAGGCGCCATGATGCTTACTTGTACTTTATCATCTACCACTTCTACCAAATCTATAGTTACGGCTATAATCTCTTTTTGATCTTGCCCAACTACCGCTCCTCCTTTACAAGCTATTAAGCTAATGCCTAACAATACTCCTAAAACTACTTTCTTTACCATGTTATTGTTGTTTTATTAATAAACAGTTTCTATGTCCAAATGTTACAAGCATGTATTATTAAAATGTAAAAATCAAGTAAGTTTACATAAATTCTAAATTTCTCTACTTAACTTTGTCTTTTTTAAAATAAATTTTCAGTAAAAATACATCAAAGATTAATAAAAGGAAAAACGGTTGTAAATAAAGACTTTACAGCCGTTTTATGATTTTTGGTAATGAGGTAAAAAGCAGAAAAAAGCAACGATTGGCAAAAGTAAGGTTACTAAAACGTTACTTTTAAATATTGAAAACAATCTTTTTAAAATACTATATTTCAGTCTTCTGCATAGTTTTTCATATTGTTCCGTAGCTCACATAGGTTTAATTTTATCATTAAGAATTGTGAGTATGGAAACGATAAAAAAATCAACATTTAAGGTGCTTTTCGTTATAGATTTCCTTAATCAACTCCCCGAACTCCTGAAAATGATATTCGATAATGTTGTCCAGATACGCATAAATCGTTAGCTTGTCAATGCCCATAATGCTTGTAAGCCTGTTGAACGTTTCGTGGTGTTCCTGCCGTACATAGACCGATTTACCTTTGCTTGCCGTTGTCGTAGGGATTTTAAAGAACTGCCCACAATAATCTTCTTTCGTCAGCTTCTTCGGCTTTGAGGTCGTTCTTTTGGTATTACTTGCAGTCGGTTTTGTATCTTCCGTTTCTATGGATTTTTCGTCTTCGGTAAAGTCGTTCCGATGTATTACGGTTTGCTGTTCCTGTTGGGTATTTTTCTTGTCGTTACCGATAATCATTTCCATAAAATCCTGTGCTTCGGGTTGCTGTTTTTTGTCGTCTTCCTGTATCATATCTATCGTTTTTAATGTTGTTTCAGATTAGCTGTTTAGTTAGCTGAACAGTCAGTTGTATATATCATTGCACCTACATATTTTCAATTAGCTAAAAAGCTAATGGATTTCAGGCAATCTATTTAACCCATTACTAACTCCATAGCCAATCAGACAGCTAACCACAACAAAGGAAATAAAAGTAATCCTAACCTGAATAAGGGTGGCAGTCAGTGGCACTATTTGGCGTTCATTGTCGTGTTTGTAAATCACTGTATTTCAAATAGTCTTACGGAACTTTGTAAACGGAAGCGGTTGGTTTTTTCGGCTAACTCCAATCCGTTTGCAAAACGGATTTTTCTGAACCCCTGTTCAGAGCAAGTTATCTTTTGAGGTCCTCGAAATAAATTTCCGTACCTCAAAAGCACTTGCCCTTGCAGGGGGCTGGAAACGGCTCCGAAGTCGCTCGTTTGTGTAAAATTAAAAATGGATTTATTATGGAAGAAAAGAACAGTAAACAGTTTAGGAAAACAGGGAGAAAACCGAAGAACGACCCTGCCGTACATCGGTATTCCATTAACCTGAACGCAGAGGATAATGCCAAGTTTCTTGCCCTCTTTGACCAATCGGGAATGAAAGCAGTAGCACATTTCATCACGGCTTGTATCTTTCAGAAGACGGTAAAGACCGTAAAAATTGATATGAATGCGGTAGAATACCACGAAAAATTGACCCGATTTTTTAGCCAATTCAGAGCAATCGGAACAAATTACAATTAGATTGTGAAGATATTGTACCGCAATTTTTCAGAGAAAAAAGCAGGAACATACCTTTTTAAATTGGAAAAAGAAACCATTGAATTGGCAAAAAATACGCAGGAAGTCATCCGTTTGACACAGGAATTCGAAGCAAAGTATCTAAACAAAGAGTGAAATTATGATTGCAAAAATCGGAAAAGGTAGCAATATGTACGGAGCGATTTTGTACAATCAGCAGAAAGTGGAAACGGAAAACGGAGCGGTTTTGTTGCTGAACAAGATACCCGATACAATGGACGGCAGGTATTCCGTAGCGTATTTCAACAAATGCTTTGAACCGTATTTGTCTGCCAATATCAAAACGGAAAAGACGGTACGGCATATTTCATTGAACCCCGACCCGAAAGACAGGGTAAGCGATGAGCAGTTTACCGAAATGGCACAGGAGTATATGGAACGTATGGGCTACGGCAATCAGCCTTATATTGTTTTCAAACATACGGACATTGACCGAACGCATATACACATTGTGTCTGTTGCACAATTTAGCAAAAAAATCCATAGCTAAGATGTTTTTTATGATTAATTTTCGTAACTTATTGTATGCAAGGCAAAAAACAATATCAGGAAAAATTATTCAGTAACTTTCAATTAAGTGAGCGTGTTCCCGAAGACAACTTTTATCGTCGATTAAACAAGGTTTTAGATTTAGACTACTTATACACACTTACCAAAGGCTATTATGGTAGTAGCGGGCAAAAAAGCATCGATCCTGTGGTGTTCTTTAAGCTATGTTTAGTAGGCTATTTAGAAAATATTATCAGCGACCGCAAGCTCGTAGCTCATTGTAGTATGCGTTTAGACATTTTGTTTTTCTTAGGTTATGATATCGATGAAGAACTTCCTTGGCATTCCACCATTAGTCGAACTCGACAGCTTTTCCCTGAAACAATATTTGAAGAAGTTTTTACCAAGGTATTCGAACTATGTGTATCAGCAGGCATGGTAAGTGGTCACACCCAAGCCATAGATTCTGCCCCTGTAAAGGCCAATGCTTCTATGGATAGCCTAGAGCTAAAAGTGCCTGAAGAAGAGTTAGAAGCACACCTTCGGAAAGTTCGTCATATCAGCAATAGAGACAAAGACAAACCCTTTCGTGAAGCAAAAACAAACAAAGCTACTAAGGTACAA
>NZ_JACIFO010000009.1 GCF_014197445.1 Mesonia hippocampi
ATTAAAGTTGTGTCCCCATCTTCGTTTGTATATAAATAGGTACCGTCTGTATTGTCTACTAAGGTAGAAGTGGTTTCTAAATCCTGAATATCGATTACTTGTGTATCGCCATTCGCATCTACATAGTAGAAGTTGTTACCATCGTAAGATACATTCCCTTCTGCTTTGGTCGTCAAATATTCGTTTAAGATGTTTTGAACACTGCTATCGTTGATAATCGTTTGAAACTCATTTACTACATCTGCAGGAACATCGATTAAAGTTGTGTCCCCATCTTCGTTTGTATATAAATAAGTACCGTCGTTGTTAGACACCATAGTTGAAACCAACTGAATATCTTTTAACGGTATAGTTACAGTGTTACCGTCACTATCTGTGATAATAAAATCGGTACCATCTTCAGTTATACTAACATTCGTTGTGTTAATATCACTTATATCAGTATAACTTGCAACCCTATTCCAACTACCATTATACCAATAATAATAGCCTGGGGTCACATCATTCTGCGTACTCACGTTGTACACTAAAAGACTTTCTACGTTACCATTTACAATAGTAACTTGATCTGTCAAATCGGTTAATGCCACCTGCGGTATCAATATACCTCTATCAGATGACACTATTTCCAACTGGGAAGATTCATTTGGAGAACTCGTACCTATTCCAACTTGTGAAAAAGCAGAGTACCCTATCAGAATAAAAAAAACTAGTAATATTCTTCTCATTATATAATTTATTAGAAGTTTAAATATTTATTAATTTTCAAATTAGTTTATACACTTTTTGATTTAGACACAGTAGAAGAACTAAAAGTCACTACATATCATATAAAAAAACAAAATTAACATATTACACCTCAACAAAATCTAATATTTATCAGTACTAACCAATAATTGTTAAATTATAACTTACTTTAACACACATAACCTACATTTTAACATAATTTACCGCGAATAAAGTTTTATTAATAAAAAGCATTTATCAAAGAAAAAAGAGGGCTACCTCAAAGATAGCCCTCTTTTCTTATGTTAACATATTAATAACTTTTACCGCTTCAGTGTAAAATTCTTTTTAAAGGTTTTTACGCTTGTGGTTTCATCTGGATTGATTTGTAAGTACTCTACACTAAACCAGTAATCATTCGACGGCATCGGTTTTCCATTATAGGTTCCGTCCCAACCTTCACTCATAGGACTCAGTTGTTTTAATAACTTACCATACCTATCAAAGATATAAATCTTAGCTTGAGGCTGATCTTGTAAGCCTATAATATTCCAACGGTCATTATATCCATCTTCGTTTGGCGTAAAGAATTTTGGGTAATCGATAAATGATATCGCCTGTACCGTTACTCCACATCCATTTTTGTCTCTACCATAAACAATGTGTTCTCCTGCTGATAAGCCATCAAAAGCTATACTTGTTAACTCTCCTAAACTCATCCATGGCCCGTTGTCTATTCTAAATTCATAGTCGCCTGCGCCTTGAATGTTATAAACTTCGGCACTATGGGTTTCATCGAAAGCTAAACTTAATGGACGTACACTAAACTCTGGCGGGTTGCTCTGAATAAGCGTTGCCATGCTTGAGCTTACACAATTACTCGCTACATGTGTTACTGTTACTTCATAAGTTCCTGCTTGCGTTGCGGCTAAACTTGCGGTGTTTCCACCCACAGGTTGACCGTCTAACGTCCAACTAAATGTATAGGTACCGTCTTCTGGAAGAAGCGTTTCTAAGGTAATCGGATCATAATCGCCACCTTCTACTGGTGTGTTCTGATTTAAATCTACACAAATCACCATACCGTCATACATACTTATATCAACCACTGGACGTGGATTTACATGAATTGTTATCTCCACAACTGCTGCTGATTCACATAATGTATTGGTGTTGATAACTTCCGCAATAAGCGTTTGTGGGTTATCATAAGTGGTATAATTATTTGGTGTGTCTATTGCTTCTCCATTTTCATAGGCTATTTGGTCGGCATAATAAACTACCTGAGTATCCGCTGGTGCTCCTGGGTTTACCGTAGCGTCGTATTGGGTTAAATCTAAACTAACTGTCGACCCTCCTTGTTCATCTGAACAATAATACTCCTCGATACTTGTAGCTGCTATTCCTGGGCGCGGCTCTACCGTGATTTCAATTACACCTATTTCACCTAAGCATCCGCTACTAGTATAAACTACTCGTACATATAAGGTGTCTCCATCGCTAACCATCGTACCGTTACTTATTGCGTTTACTCCTGAATCTGCCTCGGCTGATGTCCAGTGATAAGTAAGGGTATAGTCTGACAAGTCAATGCTTTGACCTTGATTGGTAGCTGGGTCTTCATCTAATAATGTGATAATATTAGTTGGGTCACTATCAGCTACACGGTATAGGTTATACGCAATATCATCGGTATTGATTTGCGCCTGACCTGTAGTTCCTGTTTCACACAATACATAACCAAAAGGATCGCCTAGTGGGTTTAGTACTGGTGCTGGGATTACACGGATAGGGAAACTTACCAATACATAGCATGGGTTGTTAGCCGCTCCACTTACTACACGTACCCATATTACTTGTTCGTTGGTTGGGTTTCCAAATTCATCTAATCGGTTATAAGCTAACTCATTCGTATAAGCTGAAGGAGTGGCAATATACTCTACTACGCTTGTGTCTCCTTCTTCGGCAGCGGTTTGAGTTTTCCAATAGCTCATCTCTACATTTTCTCCACCTGCAATTTGTAGTCCGCTTGTGGTTAAATCAAATGGAGTTGATGCTATTCCATCGTTATCATCATCACATTGTTCTTGTGCCAAGGTCTCAAAGTCTTCTTCCGATGGACTTGGTAAAGCCAACACTTCTAAAGTCATCGTGATTAATCGGCTACATCCTTCTTGGGTACTTGTGTTTTCTACTTCTATATACACCGTTTGTGGTTGTGTCTCGTTGGTATAATCACGTGGGTCACTAATCGCTGTTCCGTTTTGGTAATCGGTAAGATTAGCATAATAGGTAAAGCTATAGTTCGCTGGCGCTGGCATTCCTGGAACGCCTGCCATTTCGCCTTCTTTTTGTGTTAAATCAAACGAAACATTAGCCATAGGTACATTGTCATAATCGTCATCACAAACACGTAATGGACTTGGACTTGTTACCACAGGTAATTCTTCTACATAGATAAAGAAACTGTGTTCTTCTACATCATAGCATCCAGTGGTTTCATTTTCTATATGAACCCAAATCTCTTGTGGGGTATATGGTGCTGTATTTGTGTAATACATTGGTACTGCAATCGCATTATCTCCCGTAGCAGCATCGGCTGCGTTTTCATGGTAAGTAATTGTTACAGAATCTGCATTTTGATTTCCTAAGATATTCACATGATTCTCGGTTAAATCAAATACGGCATAACCTGGAAGTAAGTTTTCATCTTCACATTGATATAAATCTTCTAAAGCAACTACTTCTGGTGAGGCTACCGTAACTAATGTCAGGGTTCGGGTTACATAACATCCGGTTCCGTCTGTTCCGTTTGGCCCAACATTTTCTGCACGTACATGCAATACTTGGGTATTTCCTACAGAGGTCTGATAAGGAGCACTGGTATCGATTGGACTTGTGCCGCTTTCTGCATCAGCTGCAGTTAAGTGGAAGCTGATGGCTACATTAGGCTCTCCATTTAAAATATCAGGAATTAAATCAGCTAGTGGAAATTCTTCTACTCCATCATTATCGGCATCACAAACTTCAACAGGAGCTAACGGGTCTGCTATACTTGGGTTTGGTGTAACCGTTAGGGTTAAAGTAGTTAATTGTTCACATCCGCTAGGGCTTACTACTTTTACTGGAATCGTAACTGGATTCATTCCTGCTGGGTTTTCATAAGCCATATCGTTTACGATTGGGCTGTCTGACATTGGGTCGGCTCCTGGTTCATAATAGTATACCGCCAAACTGTTATCGCCACCTGTAATGGCAGGAGTTCGCTCGGTTAAGTCGAATAAACCTATTTCATCATCAATAGCTTGGGCGCTTGAATCACAGGCGCTAAGCATACTTGGGTGATTGATGCTTGGGGCTTCGTTTACAATTAAATCAAAACTCAATATGCGTTCACAACCCGTAGTTGTATATGAAATACGCATCCATATAGTTGTTGGGCTATTGGCAGTGGTTACTTGGTAATTGCCTAGGTTGTTATTCCCTATAGCATTTTGAGGTACCAAAGCATCTGCTTCACTTTCGTGGTAGGTAATGGTAAAATCTGATGGATTGGCACTTCCTAATATTGCGGTTTCATTTGCTGTTAAATCAAAACGTGCACTTCCTATATTATCTACATCACAGGCATACATATCCGTAGCGGCTGAAAAATCTACTTCTGGTAAGCCAGTTACTTCTAACATAAAGCTTACCACACGGTGACATCCCGTAACATCGTTGGTTGCTCTTGCAAAAATCTCTTGGGTAAAGGCTACTGTATTTTGATAAAGTGGCCCTACTTGATTTTGCGCTAAACCTGCTTCGGCATCTATCGCTGTGGTATAATATGTAATGCTAATTCCTGGTTCTCCGTTTGCGATAAAATCACTTTGAGTACTTAAATCAAATTCTACAAAACCATCGTTATCGTCATCACAAACCACATAGTTTGGAATGCTTGCCTCTGGAGATGGTAACGGATTTACCGTTAGGGTTAAGGTGGTGCTTACCGCACAAGCATTCTCATCGGTAACCAATGCTGTTACAGTTTGGTGACCTGGAATATTATTTTGGAAATTACTTGGATCTTGAATAAGTGTTGCGTTATTCAGTTGAGTTGGATCATCTGTATTGTACCAAGTGAAATTCCAGCTTGTGTTTCCTCCACTTATTTCTGACTCTTTACTGGTCAAATCAAATAATGCTATCTCATCGGTATCACTTCCTCCTGCCATATCATCACAAACTTCTAATGGAGTCGCTTGAATTGGCACTGGTAATGGGTTTACCGTATATTGGAAACTTGTGATTCCAAAACACCCGTGCTGGTTGGTAACACGCACCCAAATCTCTGCTGTTTGGTAATTTCCTGCTGGGGTGATTTCTGGAGTCCCTGCTGTTGCGGTTGACGAGTCAGCATGGAACGTCACCGTATGTGTGGTAGGGTCTAATCCGCTTAACACCTCATTTGCTACTTGCATAAAGTCTACATAAGCAAAGCCATCGCTATCATCATCACAGCCGCTTACATCTGTTGGCGCTGTTATAATAGGTGCTGGACTATTATATACTATTAAAGGTAAGTCTCTATAACTTTCACAACCATTTTGCGTATCTACTATTCGTAAATATAAAGTCTGGTTGTACGCATTTACATTGGTATAATTTGTAGGTAATGCATTTACATTATTTTGCGCATCCGATGGTGTTGGGTGAACACTTACTGCTATTGTTGTATTCCCTCCTTGTATTTGTCCTTTTGCTCCTGCTAAGTTAAAACTTACAAAACCATCATTATCATCATCACACTTTTCTAAGGCTACCGGCTCATTAAAAGCCGCAGATGCCGTTGCTGAAATTTCATAACTAGTTACCACAAAACAATCAGGATAACTGTTATGTTTTACAACTACCCATATTTGTTCTGGATTAGTTGCATTGGTATAAGCCGTTTCATCTAAAGTAGCATCGTTATTAATCGAAGCGGTTATATCTCCTGTCTGAGCCAGAGCAGAATCTGCTTCCTGGAAATAATAAACACTATATGTTGTTGGGCTTTGTCCGTTTAAAGCTTCTGCATCGCTATCTGTTAAATCAAATACAGCAAAACCGCTACCTCCTCCATCACATTCTGATTTATCTGTAATTGTACCTACAGAAACAGTATCTACTATTAAATTAAAACTAGCTGAAGATACACAACCATTCACTCCTTCTACTTCTACATAAATAATTTGTCCTGTACTGCTATAGTTTAAAGCATCGGAATCTGAAATAAGCATTGTTAAGCCTGCATCTTCATAATAACTTACCGCTCCTGTACCTATTAATCCTGTCTCGTTCGCCAAAATATCAGATTCTCTATCTGTTAAGTTAAAGAACACACCTCCTCCTGCTGCGTCACAACTTGCCAATGCAGGAATATTTGTTGGAAGGTTAGGAGATTCCCCTACTTCTATATCTATAGAAACCACATTAAAACATGATTGTGGAGTATTATCTGTAACCCTAGCATAAATGGTAGTCATTCCAACTGGTGCTGAATACGAATTTGGCAATGCAGGCGTACCGCTATTAGCTGCGTTCATATCTGCATGGTAACTTACACTAACTCCTGAAGCTCCTCCTGTAATAGCAGAATCAAAAGAAGATAATATAAACGTTTCGCTTCCCGAGTTATCATTATCACATGAAAACTGTGTAGGAATTGTATTAACCACAGGACGTGGCGCTACATTTAACTGTACCGACTCTACAACACTACAGCCTGTAGAAGTGCTTTCTTCTATACGCGCAAATAGTGTTTCTGCATTTTGGGTACTATTTTGATATGCATTATACGGTTGCGGAACTTCATCTGTAGCTGTTTGGCTATCTGCTCCTGCTTGTGAATAATAATAGGTAACCCCTAAATTAAGATTCCCTCCTGTTATTTGATTAGTAATCTGTGTTAAATCAAATGTAGCAATTCCTTGCGTTGCTCCTTCACACTCCGTAACTGGTAGAGGCGCATTATAGACAACCTCATCAATTGTTAATGTAAACTCCGTAACAGCATGACAACCATCTTCGTTCATTACTCTTACATATACGGTTTCTGTTCCTACACTAGGATAAGCTGTATAATTTGTAATTTGTTGTGAAACATCTTGTGTATCGGCAGCAGTATGACTTGTATAAAACTCTGTAGTATAACTATCTGCATTTAAACCTGCAAAAATGGCTGTATAACTATCTTCTAAATTAAAGTCTGAAGCAACCCCTGCAGATCCACATTCGGTAAGTCCTGCTACTGTTGCTGGAATTTGAGGATAATCTCCCACTAAAATCTCAAGAGGAACCACATCATAGCAGTCATCTATAGAAGAAATCCCTAAAGCTGCATAATCATATTCTAAACGAATATATATCGTTTCAGAAGAAGTAACAGTATAATTTGTTACCTGTGTACCTGTTATCTGTGATGTCCCCGAACCTGCGTGAGCATCATTTTCATCTGTATAATAAGTAATTTTATAATCAGAGGCTGGTAAACCATCTAGAACATCCACTTCAGAGTTTCTTAAATTAATTGGTTGTGGCCCACCTGCAACAGAACAAAAACTAATAGGAGCAGGACATCCTGACGTAGGACACATCTTTATACCAGAGCTAAGTGCCGTAACAACAATCTCATCAAAACCAGATCCTTGACCACAAGGAATCTCAAATGAAACTTCTAGCTCAAAAGTGAATTCACCGTATAAATCACCCGTAATATCTGAAGCATTTACTGTAAAACAAATCTGCCCTCCAGTACCTGTGAAATTCAAAATTTTTCCTACCTCTTGACCATTCTGATTATATATATATAAGGTAATATCTCCAAGCTCTGGAGCACTATCAACTACCACAGGATTTACATAGGTACCGCAAACTTGAAGCGGAAACTGTGGGTTTAAAATAGCTAACTCTGGCTCACACGCAGGGTTTTCTGTAGGAGGCTGAACTAAAGAACAATCTGCATATCCATCTCCATTATCAGCTACAGGTTCCAATGTAGCATATCCAAAAGTAGAATCTTGAGGAGAACCTAACTCTGGCCCCACATATAAATTATCTATATAACCATACCCATAATGCCCAGATGCTCCACAATCTGCTATAGAAACTTCCAAAACAGCCTTCTTTCCTTGAATGGCTGCTGTATTCATTTTTACACTAGACCACTCTGAATAAAGAACCGTTTGACTAGGGTCTTGATCGTTAGGTCCGTTTTGCTCTGACACATCAAAAAATACACACCCCTCTGGATCTGAAACAATACAACGCTCCTGCACCAAATTTCCAAATTCATCAAAAACCCTAACATTCATAAAAGGCTGATCTGTTGAATGCCCTGTTGGATTTTCAAGAACTAGCGCAAAATCAAAAGCTAAAACATCTCCAGCAATAAACTCACTCCTCATCTTAGCCACATAACCTCCAACACTTGTATCGTTTAAACGCAGTGAATATCTTGAACAATTATCTGTATAAGGGTTAGATGTTGGTAATATAATTCCATACTGTGATAAATGGCTATCAAAAGGCTCTGTATTCATATCTACCAGGTTAGCTCCTGTCCAACCATTTACAGGCCCTAATGTTATAGGTGTTGTATTTGTAATAGAGCTCATATCACAATGCTTAAGACCAACATTCGCATCATAAAAAAACTCAAAATCTGATAAAGACACTGTATCTTTCTCGAAACCTGCATTTTTAGTACAAGAACACTCTCTCTCTACTACTGTTATTGCCAATAATCCACTTTCACAACCAAATTCTCCTTGGCTAACATAATAGGTTGTCCCATCTACCAATTCTGTAAAAGAAGGCAACACTATTGTCCCGGCGGCATCACTATACCATGTTAAATTTTCACCACATACAATTAAGTCTGCCAAAGTATCGCCATCTTTTCCTGTATAACCAGCATTTATCCAAGTAGTTTCCGAACAAAACTCTTGTACCGAAGCACCTTCTGGAAGTGGCATAGTATATTCTACATAAACAGGAATTAATGTAGAACATCCTGCTATATCTAAATCTACATAATAAGTATCACCAGGATTAATTGTTGTTGTATCTGGAACTGCGTTTAAAGCAGAAGTATCAGCATACCAAGTAATGGTAGGGTAATTACTTAAAATTGTTAAATCATTTTCTATATCTGTTATTGTTTTTACATCGTTTTTACAGTAATCATTATACGTAAAACCTCCTGTAACTATAGTTATATTTTCTGTTGTTGGCCCGCAACTTGGGTCTCCTATAGTAAACTCTGCTGCATAAGTATAGACTGCATTTGCAGCCATACCCTCTATTGGGTTAGGGTTTAAACTTGGATTGTTATGCGGGTTTCCGTTAAGATACACAGGTGAAGGAACAGCAAATGGAATATCTTTAAGTGCTCCTAACTGAAATTGCTGCATATATAAAAAATCTTCAGGTACCCAATTTACACTTTGTGGGTTTCCACTTTGATCTTCTATAGAAATGGTAACTTCATCTGTGGGATTGATAAAATAAATCCCGTTATCTGGGTCCGAACATATTGTAGGACTCAAACTTATCACTGGGTCACACTGCCCATAACTTTGAATAAGTGATAGTGCGAAAAGTGCAACGAGTAGTAGGTATCTTTTCATAGTTCTCTTAAATAATTTAACATTACATTCTATACCTATAACAACTAAAGCTTAAAAACTCCTACTATAGTATAGAAACAAAATTTAAAAATTTGTTAAAAATAACCTTTTTTAGCAGATATCCCAATAATCCTTTTGCATTTTTTTAAGCTTAAGTGTTTCTTTAAATAAGAATATAGCACAACACAAGTAGCTTAGGTTTTAAATAATTCTATTTCTGCATGTTAAAAAAACACTTCTCTTTTTTTTGCTTAAATTAACTTAAAATTATCATCTCATTAAAATATAAAAAGCCAATGGAAATTTCTCCATTGGCTTTTATCAGCTAAACTTTAAATTATACTTAACTTGTTAACAAACTCTTTTATTGAGAATTATTTTTAAGCTATTTTA
The DNA here is from genome assembly GCF_014197445.1 of Mesonia hippocampi. Taxonomy (GTDB): domain Bacteria; phylum Bacteroidota; class Bacteroidia; order Flavobacteriales; family Flavobacteriaceae; genus Mesonia; species Mesonia hippocampi. The sequence continues at coordinate 9,774 of NZ_JACIFO010000009.1, forward strand.
TACAAGTTTATTCTTGTTCTACAATTTTAAATACCGATCTACGGTTTTCTCCGTGTTGTTCTTCGGTACAATTAGCACCACAGTTTATTTTAGGGTCGGCTTCTCCTACGCCTTTTCCGCTAATACGATCGGCAGAAATACCTTTAGAAACAATATATGCTACGGTACTTTTTGCTCTTCGCTCTGATAACTTCTGGTTGTAAGTTGCCGAACCTCTACTATCGGTATGGCTTTCTGCAAGAATTACCATTTCTGGATGTTTCTTCATTACTCCTACCAATTTATCTAATTCTAATGCTGCTTGTGGTAAAATATCTGCTTTATCAAAATCGAAATAAATAGGATTAAGTACAACCTCTTCTTCTGTAATGATTGGAGCAATTGGCGTAAGTTCTATGGTAACATTTACCTCACCTTCTTGTCCTGCGGCTACTGCTGCAGTATTTGGGTGATAACCTTGAGCTTCTGCTCTTAAGCTATATGGGTCTGCTGCTAATAAATCCATAAATCCAACCGTTCCTTGTGCTGCCGTTAGTTTATGTGCTAATTGCTTTCCGTTTTCATCAAAATGGAATACCTGAGCTTGTTTTATAATCGCTCCTGTTTCTGCATCGATTACTTTTACAAATAAATCGATTTCTGCTGGAGGAATTATTTCTGCTACTTCATAAATATTATCGTTTGCAACAATTGCTTGTAATTCGCCTCGGTTAGAGCTTACGTATCCTTTTTTAGTTTCAGGATTAAAGGTAAATGCAAAATCGTCAGCATTGCTATTTATAGGCATTCCGATATTTTTTACTTGTCCTTTTTTATTAACAGAAAAAACATCTAATCCACCTAAGCCTAAATGACCATCTGAGCTAAAATAAAGTGTTCCTTCTTTATCTATAAAAGGGAAGTTTTCTTTTCCTTCGGTATTAATGGCAGCTCCTAAATTTTGAGGTTCTCCAAAGTTACCTTCTTCATCTATACTTACTTTGTATAAATCGGCTCCTCCAAATCCGCCTGGCATATCGCTAGAAAAGTACAATGTTTTACCATCTGGACTTAATGCAGGATGCGCTACGGTATATTGAGAATCGTTAAACGGTAAGCTTTTAACTGCATCCCATTTTCCGTTTACTTTAGTAGCTTTATAAATTTTCAACCTCCCGATACCTGCTTCATCAGCTTCGTATTTACCATCGGTATAATCATTTCTACTAAAATACATGGTTTCCCCATCTTCTGTAATCGCTACAGTTCCTTCGTTGTACTTGGTATTAATAGCTCCTTCTACAGGTTTAGGGTCTCCAAATACATCGCCATCTTTAGTTACTTTGTAAACGTCTAGCGTTGGTTGATCGTTCCACCCATAAGTTCTTCTCGACTTGTTTCTTGCTGAAACAAAATACAAATCTTCGCCATGTTCTAAGCCTCCAAAGTCTATATAGCTACTGTTTATTCCTAATTGCTCAACTTCAAAACGATGTGGTTGTGCTTCTAAAGCTGCCAAATAGTTTTGGTTTTTTAAGAATTTCTTAGCTCTGCTATCGTTTGGTTGTGCTTGAGCAAACTTTTTAAGGTATAGCTTTGCGTTGGTATAATCTTTAGTTACCAATAAAGTTTGTGCATAACTATAATACATTTCTGCAGATACTTCTTCTGCTGCATCCATGTATAAATTATAATATTTTGCTGCCTGAGCCATGTTAAAAACCTTATGATAAGCTATTGCTAATTGCTTATACACATAAGCATCTGCTTTTCCTTTTTTAACTAGTTTTTCGTAATCTTCAATAGCTTCTACATATTCAAGACGATCAAAATGCTTATCCGCTCTTTTTGTTGCCGAGGTTTGTGCATTTATTTGCAAGCTTAACATTAAAGCTACGGCAGGTATATAATATCGTGTAATTTTCATTATTCTTTAAGCTTTTAAGTGATTAGAAATAACGTGGTGATAAATAAGTTTTCTTATTAAAGATGATATCAAACAAAACGAAAGCTTCGTAAGACGGATCTTTGATATCTGAAACAGTATGGTCGTATGCAAAACCTACCTGAATCCAATCGGTAGCTCTTACGCTTACTAAACCACTTACTGCATCGTCAAAACGATAAGAAGCACCTATCTCAAAACGGTCATAGAATAAAAAGTTTGCATTCACATCGAATGACAATGGCGAATCAAAACTTCCTTTTACCAAGGTAGAAGGCTTAAACTTTGTGTTTTGAGATAAATCAAACACGTATCCTGCTGTGGCAAAAAAGTGTGTTTCTTCATTCCCATATTCTATTCCATTATAATCTAAATGCACTGTTTTTAACATGTTTGGCACCGATAATCCTACGTAATACTTATTGGTATAATACAAGAATCCTGCTCCGAAATTTGCATAGGTATTATTAATATCCTCTGAGAAGGCATCGTCTCCGTTTTGTTGAAGTTTACCATCAAAGTCAGAAAACAATCCTACATCATGAAAAGTAGCTCCTGCTTTTACCCCAAAAGCTAACTTATGCTCTCCTCCTAAACCTATGGTATAAGAGAAATCTGCATAAACATTGGTTTCTTTTACAGGTCCTATTTGGTCGGAAATTGCCGATAAACCTAAACCTGTTTTCTCTCCTATAGGAGAATGTGCGGAAAAGGTAAATGTTTCGGGAGCTCCTGTAAATCCTGACCATTGTTTACGGTAAAGCAAACCAACTTCCATGTGTTCTTTCGACCCTGCATAAGCTGGATTTACCACCTGCATATTATACATGTACTGTGTATATTGAGGATCTTGCTGTGCATTTGTTTTTGCTACTGTAATCAGTAGAAAAAATGCTAAAAATATATATAGTCTTTTCATTAGTTTATATTTTTAAGGTAATTTATGCCTGCCCAAGCGAGTGAGCAGGCTATAAAAATTACTATTTAGATTTACGATTAATATATATCCAGTTCTTCACTACTTTTCCAAACATCGGATCCTCAGCCTTCAACTCTAATACGTAGAAGTAAGTACCTGTTGGTAGTTCGTTCCCATCATTATCTACTCCATTCCATTCGTTACGGTAATTTGTTTTATCGTACACTAATCGTCCATAACGGTTAAAGATTTGGATTTTCTCTATTCCTGTTCTATCGGCAAGAAATGCAAGATCTAATTCATCGTTAATTCCTGGTGAAGTATCTGGAGAGATTCCTTGAGTAATTAAACAGTTTTCGTTTGCATAGTAATCTACCATGATGCTATCTGTACCTACACAGTCGGCTCCTGGCTCATTTACCTCTACCGTATATTCTCCTGCTCCTGTAACCAGAATTGTCTGAGTATTTCCTTGGATTCTAGCTCCATCTCTATACCATTTGTACTCTAACACTTCTGCATTTGCAATATTTTCTATAGCAGCAGTTAATTGTACCTCTTCATTTTTACACGTAAGGATATCTGCACCTAAATCTACAACAGGTAAAGTTTCTAAAAATACAGAAACCACATCTACAAATGTACATCCGTTATAAGTAACCTCTACGGTATAATTTCCTGATTCTGTAATATTGATATCTTTAGTGGTTTCTCCTGTACTCCATTTATAAGTAAGCTGAGACATATCTATTCCTGGAGTACTATTATCGGTGATTTTAGGAGAAAGTGTTGTGTTTACTTCTGTATCACAAATATCTATGGTATTCCCTAAATCTACATCAAAATCTATTTGAGTTACATTTACAGTTTGTGTTACCGAACACTCAAAATTTTTCACGGTAACTTCATAAGTACCTGGTGTATTTACCTGAAGATAACTTCCTGTATTTGGTATACGATTACCGTTCTTTTTCCACACATAAGAAACATCCATTAATTCCGATATATTATTCGGTGTAGCTACAATAGCTTGAGTATCTCCTGAACCACATAATGTAATATCAGTTAATGTTAAATCTGGAGCAACCCCTAAAAGTAAGTCGATTTCTACAACATAATAACAATCGCTACCTGTTGCTCCTGCCGGATTCCAATCTATACGAGCATACACTTTATCTACGCTTGAAGTTGGCATATAACTACTCTCTGAGGTTATTTGATTAGTTTCTGTAATGGCATCATCTTTTGTTGGATAGTACGTGACCATCAAATCATTTTGAGCCCATCTTCCGTATATCTGAGGTGTAGCCACTGTTAAATCAAACTCCCCAAAACTACTTGAAGATGTTTCACAAGCTAAAATTGTAGAAGAACAGCCCGACTCTGGACAAATATCTACCAAACTTCTATCATCAATTGGTACTGTTTGTGGTGCTCCACAATTTAAGCCAAATTCTACATAAGCTTCAAAACTAAATTCTCCGTAAGGAGATACATTTACATCGGTAGCATCAACTGTAAAACAAAAAGTTTCTGAATTTGCATCTATTACAGGATTCGTTACAGTTCCTACAACCGTATTATTCTGAATAATATCTAAGCGTAAATCGTTCATTACAGCAGGATCTCCCGAACTGAATGGTGTTACATAACTACCACAAACTTCTACTGGGAAAGGCAAAGCATTTACTAAACCTGTAGCAGAACAACTTGAAGCCGAAGCCTGCTCTTGAGAGACTATACAACTAGTTGCTCCTGTACCTATAGTTTCTAAAGACTCTATTGCCACATATCCAAAAGAAGGATCATTACAGTCAGAATCTACTTCATCTCCAGCATATAAATCATCAATATACATATATCCATAATGCCCACTTAAAGTACAATCACCAACCGTAATTTCTACTCTTGCTTTTCTACCTATCAAACCTAAAGTATTAAATTTAACACAAGACCACTCACTATATAATAAATCAGAAGTTTCTTGATAAAAAATACAATCGTCTTGTTGCGACACCATACAACGCGTAGCATATAGATTTCCAAATTCGTCGTAAAGTCTTACTTGTACAAAAGGCTGCTCTTCATAAGTGTGCCCATCTGGATTCTCTAAAATCATAGCAAAATTAAAAGAAAACACTTCTCCTGCCACAAACTCTTTAACCACATGGGTTACATCATCTGAACCTGAAGTGCTACTATCATTTAAACGTAAACCAAATTTAGATAATGAATTACTCGGATTGGCAGTCATTAAAATTGTATTTGAAATTTGACCATCAGCAGCCTTTGGTAAAATCATGGCTTCATTCCCACCTGCTTGATAAATACTCATCCCAGCTGTTGTTGCTCCACAAGTTTTATGAAAAGAACGGTAAGAACCACTATAAAAAGTGTAATCGTCATAATTAACATCCCCTTCTTGTGTTTCAAAAGTAGGATTCTCTATACACCCACATTCTTTGTCTGTAAGTACAACCACTAAAGGATCACTTTCACAACCTCCTGCTGGCGTTTGAGTAACGTAATAGGTATCGCCATCTGATGGTTCTTCATTAGCTGGGTCTACAACTTGATTTGTTAAGGCTGCATCGGTGTACCATGTTAAATTTTGACCATAAACTTGTAAATCTGTTAAAACATCTCCTTGTGTTACCGAAAAGCCTGCATTATTCCAACTAGTTTGGGAACAAAAAAATTGCCCAGCCTCTCCTGTTGGTGGAGGTGTTGCACATTGTGCAAAACCAGCAAAAGAAAGACCTAACAAAGCGAATAAAAGAAATAAGCCTTTTAGCTTTGTTTTGGCAGTTGTTAGTATTCTTTTTTTCATAATGTGAAATTTAGTATTAAAAGAGCGAGAACCAATTACAGTTCTTCGCTCTTTTTATAAATATTTATTTTTTAATAATCTTTACAATTTTTGTCGCTTTACTTGTACTAACTTTTGCAAAGTAAGTTCCTTGTGACAAATAAGAAAGATCTACTGTAAGAGTCGTTGTATTTCCTTTAGCAATCTGTACAACTTGCCCTAACATATTTATCACCTCTATCTTTTCTATTGCTAAGTTATTTTCAAAATTTACAACAGAAGTTGTTGGGTTTGGATAGTAACGGAAATCAGCAAAGAATTTATCTACAGACAATCCGTTGGTATCAAAACTATCTTCAAAAACAGAACTACTTACAGGTAAATCGCTATTTCCATCACAAATTGTGTACACCTCATAAGTATAGGTTGTTTCTAAACTTAAGCCTTGTATAATTACAAAGTTTTTCGAGGCTTCTACGATACGTGTTTCTATAACATTAGAATCTCCTTCTTTTAAAACTACACTAAAGTCTACCAGTCCATCTGTATTTGTTGGAATATCCCATGAAATAATTACATCTGCTGTAATTCCATCTGAAGTTACTGTTGCATTTGCTACAATATTTTCAGGGCTAGGGCAATCAAATATTGCAGTAACCTCCGTATAATCACTTTCACAATTATTTTGTGTTTGTGTTACGTAATACTTCTCTCCATGCCCTAATGGGTAATTTCTTGTTACAGGTCTGTATTCTCCTTGATCATTAAGAATGTACCATTTTAAGTTTGTTCCTGTAGCCTCTAAATCAGCTACAATTCCTCCTCCTACAAAAATCTGCTCTGAATCTGCAACTGGAGACGAAGGATCATAGACATTAATATCTATTGTACTCGTAACTTGATTACATCCAAACACATCTAATGTAGCCGTATATTGATATGTCCCCTCTGTAGCGGCATCAAAATATACACTTCCGGTATGTGTTCCATCATAAGGTGTAGATAAATCTTCATCAAAATATAAGCCTGTATTTGGACTCCACATTACTTGAGCATCTGAATAATTTCGTTTAACAACAACATTATCTACAGCCCAGTGCCATCCCCAACCTCCTACGTGTTGAAAACGTATACGGACATCTTGATAACCTGCATATTGACTAATATCAAACGTTTGCTTTTTAAAGTTTTGTTCCGTACCAAAATCTGATATTTGTGCTTCATCCTGGTAACTAACTACCTCTTCCCAAGCACCTTGATTTACAGAGACGGCAACAACAGCCCTAGTTTTCTGATTAGTCATACCACTCAAATAAGGTTTAAAGTAATGGTAAAATTCTAATTCTGCTGTCTCTACACCCACCAAACTTATTATTGGTGATATTAATTGAGCATCTAGCTGTGCTCCTGCTCCTAAAACATCTGCATTTGAAATAAAGAAATCAGACACATCATTACTCACTACACTTAAAGCGTTAATGTTATATGGTGAAGTTACTACCTCCCAACTAGAAGCACTAGGGTCTATAGAAGGATCTATAGTAGTAGATAGGTTTACAATTGTCCAATCATTTACTTCTTGTTGATCTTCGAAATCAAAACTTAATCCTCCTGAATTTAGCCTAACCACTTCTCCTGCACAAACATCAACCATTTCCGGGTCTACTGGCAGCTCTGCTACTCCTCGAGTTTCTATAAAAATTTCTTCAATATATTCACAACCTGTAATGGTATCAACTCCTTTTACTTCATAAGTTGTATTTCCTAATGGATTCACCGTCACTGTAGCCCCTGTATCTGTTTGCAGGGAACCGTTTTCCATCCATGTCCATGTATATTCATAATTACTATTCGCACTAGTTGCAGAAAGATTTACAGGGTCATTTACACAAACTACCATATTATCTGCCGTAGTTGCAATAGGATATATGGTTTCTACCGTAGCATCTACTTGAACCCTTGGGGTTTCACATAAAGGCACTTCTCCTCTAATAGTCCAATTATAAAAATAGTAATAATTAGTACTCGTCGAACCACTTTCTGAAACAGAAGATGTTACCTCCCCTAAATAACTTAATGGATAAGGGAAATTAGCATCTGATGAACTTGTATACAACAATTCTGCTGTTCCTTCTGTCTTAACAAGCCTATAATTACCCGCATTTGGAATCTGCCAATTTAAACTCAGCGTGTTTAATTTAGGCGTTGTACCTCCTATTACCTGAAAAGTATTTCCTCGGATAGGCAAATTATCATCTCCTCTTAATTCTAAGGTAATTGTTCCTGATGTTGCTGCATATACCTGCACATTAACAATCGTTAGCGATTGCCCTACTGTAAATTTAACACCATGGTTAGAAGTACCAAGCATATTATTAACAGGCCCAGGGTTTCCTTGATTAAGAATGGTTTTTTCTCCAACAAAAGTTTCACTTACCCAATAAGAAGTTGTTTCGGTTAAAACTGGGGTTGTAAATGTACCACCATTCCCTACAATATTTCCTCCTGTAGGAGCATCAAACCAATACACCTCATCCATATTTGCAGCTACAGCATTTAAAGTAACTGGTCCAGAACCACATACATAATCTTCGACAGTACTGGTAATTCCGCCTAATTGAGCTAAACAATCAAATTCTTCAAAAGTAACTTGCACTGCAGGACTTTCACAAGAACCTATTTTTTGAGTCACCCAATATACATCTTGATCTGCCAACATCACAGAAGATGGTATCGCTATTGCATTTCCTTTTACTCCAGCATTATCTTCATACCAAGTTATTTCGGCTCCTACAATGGTAACATCGGCTCCTAAAGTGGAATATGAAAAATCATATAAGGTTTGCCCTCCAACAAATTCAATCAACGAACCTGCTGTATTGGGTGCTTCCCATGAATTACAATCAAAACCATCTATATCTATTGTGTATGTTGTATTTTGGGGCGTCCCTGAATTTCCTAATGATGCTATTACTATATAATAACTTTCTCCTTCGTTTACAAATAAACTATTTATGTTAATATCAGAACCATCATTAGAAAACCCTCCTGCTATACATCTGTCTCCTATATCTGCGCAAGATTCATATACAAATACTCCTACATTTACTGAGTTCAAGTTAGAAACATCGATTGTCAAAATATCGTCTTCATCTGACACATAACGATATACTACCTCATAACCACTTAACAAGCTAGTACTTACATTACAACTAACCCCTGGGGTTCCTGAGTAATCACCAGCTCCGTATATATCTGTTTCACTGGAATGTGTATAAGGCAAATCAGTAGGTAAAGGAGCTAAAGGATTAGCATTTACCACTAATGGATTCTCACAATTTGACCCAATAGCTAATGTTTGAAAAACAACAGGGTTACCTTTACCATCTCCCATCCATTCACTATCAGATGATGCACATTTAGCTCTTACATGTATAAAGTAATTTTGACCATCCAATAAACCCGTTAATATAGTTGACGTACTTCCCGTAACAGTTTTCATATTACATATAACTCCATCTGGATTTCCTGAAGGAGGTAAATTTGTAATACAATAATAAACTTCCCATGAATTCACATTAGACGCTGGAGTGTTGATATTCTCCCAAGAAATATTAACAGAACTCGAAGTTATAGAAGACTCATCAATATTCACTCGTATTGGCTGTATACATCCTACCTGCTCTACGATAAGAAAATTATCAAAATAAACATAATAATCTCCTGTAGCCCAAGTAATCTCTGCTTTCCACCCAAAAGTAGAACCTGATGGCACATTAGCCCCTGCAATAGTTGTTGTATAAGTATCACATCCCGAAGCTGGCACATCGGCTTGTCCTATTGTCGCATAACTTACCCAAGTAACTCCTCCGTCAATTGTGTACTTTAAATCAATTGTTCCAAAATTATTTGACACAGCATTCCCGCTGGAGTCTACTATTTTATACTCAAAACTTACGTCTATATCATCCCCTGTAGTTATTTGCGATAAATACTGAAGACTTGCTGACGTATTAGCAGAGAACATATTTACACGCACTCCTTGATCTCCTTGACATACATTATTTCCTGTTAAGCCGAATCTAGCATCATCTACAGACCAACCTACAAAATCAGAAATATTAGTCGCCGTATCATCCTCAAAATCCTCTGGAAGAAGTACTTGAGAATAGCTTTGCATACTTAAAAAAAGTAAGCAAACCATACTTAATGTTATGTATATTTTTTTCATATTAAAATATTATTCTTTTATAAAATAAAATTAATCGTACGGGAAAATATCCCGTACGATTTTTTATTTATGTTATTCTTTAATTAATTTAAATACAGTACTCTTTGTAGCTATATTTACTTTAATAAAGTAAGTTCCACTAGCTAAATGAGAAACATTTATTGTATAGTTATCCGCATTCACCTGCTTCACTTCTATTCGCTGTCCTAATAAACTATACAGTTCGTAAGTATCAATCACACCATTATTGTTTGTAATGGTCAACCTGTCTTTCATTGGGTTTGGATAGTAAGTAACGCCTGCAAAAGTTGGGTCGTCTGTTCCCAGCCCGTCAACATGTACCGTAATCCCTAACAATTCACTTTCACAAAGTCCTGAAATAGTCTGACTTACATAATACGTGGTCTGATCTTCCAACAAGGTAGTGTCTGCAATTGGATTTAATCCATATTCATCTGCATACCATTGTAAGTTAACCCCTTGAACATCTAAATCAGAAACCATTGCACCGCTACCTAACTCAAAACCTTGGTTTATTACCCCTACAGGTATATCTGATTCATCTGTCACAGTAATACTAACAGGTAATCTTGATAAGCTTTCACAAGCTCCTAGGGTTTGAGTTGCATAATACACTTTCCCGTCTTCTAGCACCGTATTTACTGGTAAAGGAGTCTCTGAAGATTCATTCTCATACCATACAATATCTGTTCCTGTTATCTCAATATCTGATAGTCTTGCTCCTCCACAAAACTCTTGATTTGCTAATCCCGTTGGCGTTGCTGTTGGTGTATAATTAACATTTACCACTAGTTCTTCACGCTGCGTCGCACAAAGGGTTGCAGACTCTCGTAAAAATACTTCTGTTACCCAGAAAGAAGTAGTTCTATCAATATTCACGGTTATGCTTGGACCTGTTCCGATAATTATTCCTCCAGTTCCATCGCTATACCATACTACTTCACTTCCTGTTCCACTTGGTGTTGCTGTTAAAACAATATCACCACCAGGTGAACAAACATCGATATCTGAACCTACAGAAACATTTAAGCCTGAACAATCAAACTCAACAGGTGTTATTGCTAACGCATCACCCTCACAAGCAAAAATGGTTTGTGTTACATAATAGGTAGCTCCACTTGAAATAACTTCAGTAGCAGGATCTATAGGCGTTGTTAAGCCTGCATCTGCATACCAGATATAACCTTCATTATATGATGATGATGTTAACTCCAAAATTGGAATTGCTTTGGCTAACACATCTCCTCCTATATAATAAGGTGTTGTACTTACTGCCTCTGGCGCTGGTACATTGCCACATTCCACTTTTGAAATATCTAAAGTATAATTTGTACTCCCTGTGGTCGAAGAAATCACAATAAAGAATTCATCCCCAGCAGTTACATAATAATCTTCAATACTAATCTTGCTAGCTCCATCCTCTGTAGTCACTCCTGCAATACAAGTTACACCTATATCTGCACAACTACTATAAATATACATTGAAGTGTTAGGATGTGTAATCCTTGATAACTCAATAGTTAAGATGTCATCATTTGCAGGGTCTGCTGTATAATGATAAATTACATCATTTCCGTCTAACGATAAAGACCCTGGACACATTGCACCAGCACTGCCACTAAAATTATTCCCATAAGTAGCTGTATTTTCTGTATGCGTATAAGGTAAATCGGTATATGTTACCATTTCATCTCCTGTTTGATTTACCGTTGCAATTACTTCTTCTCTAGGAGATTCACAAATAGAAATTCCTTCTGTAATCTGCCAGTTATAAAAATAATAATAGGCAGTACTACTTGTATATTCATAAGTATTAGAACCTGACGTGTAAGCATACCCCGTTTCAAGTATTTCTCCTACTGTACCTATTGGCATTGGGTATTGAAGATAACTATTCAACCAGTCAGACTCATACTTCATCGCAGGAGCATCATTAGCAACCAGCTTATAATTACCAGGTCCTGGAACTACAAAATTTAAATTCAAAATAACTTTAACAGGGTTAGCACTGCTTCCTCCTCCTGGCAATGTAACTGTTGTTGAAGCCACTAGAGCATCGGTATCTGTATTGTATAGCTCTATATTAGCAGAACCTCCGCCTGAGCTTGCATCATATACATCTACTTTATTAATCGTAAACTGCGAGTCTGCTCTAAAATATAGGCCTCGCCAATAATTAGATGCAGTTGATATACTATAAGCATAAGTCCAGTTTTCTTCTCCTATATTATTAACTAAACTCCCTTCAAGAAGAACTTCACTAGCCCAAAATGATGTTGTTTGGGTTAAATAAGGCGTTTCAAAAGTAGACCCTATTCCTATCACATTTCCTCCTGTAGGTGCATCGTACCAATAAGTTTCACTTCCTGTTCCGCTAGCTGTTGCACTAAGTTCCATTACTCCTGCACAATTTACACTAGCATCAACGGTATTAGTTATCGCTAAGGTACTACAATCTATTTCACTTACTGTAATTGCCAATTGCGCTCCTTCACAACCATTATAAGTCTGGCTTACATAATAAGTTTCTCCATCCACTAAAGTTGCCGTATCAGCTATTGGAGTAACTCCATCAGAAGCATACCAATTTAATGTTACATTATTTTCACGCGTAGCTTCTACTGTTAAATCGGCAATAGTTTGTCCAGTAGTAAACTCTTGAGTTGGTTCTCCCTCAGGTGCTTCAAATGTAGCACAATCAAAAGGTATGATATCTAAAGTAAAGCCAACCGTTGGGTTTAACCAGCTAGATACTACCACATAATATTCCTGACCTGCTTGTACTTCAAACTCTTCAATACGAATATCATTTTGACTCGGTCCTGCGGTAATGCCCGCTACACAATTAGTTCCTATATCTGCACAAGCCTCATAAACAAATAAGCTTGCATAATATCCATCTAAATCAGTTAATGAAAAATCTACTAGCTCTGTAGTTGTTGCAGTAAAAGTATAAACAACTTCATTGCCATCTAAGTAACCTACGTTTGTTCCACAATTACTTCCAGGTGTTCCCCTATAATGATTTTGATAATCTTCGGTATTTCCTGTAAAAGTATATGGTAAAGAAGGAATATCTATAGCTACTTCACATGTTGCCCCTTCCACTAAAGGTGCAAAAGGAATCACAATCCAGTCGGTAGAAGAGGTTGCAGAACATTCTCCCTGAATATATAAATCATATTTTACTCCACTAGTAAGCCCTGTGATAGTATGTGGTAAACTTGTTACCACTTCTGTAGTTCCTGATCCTTGTGTAAAGCCTTGTGGACCATATTCGATTGTCCATTGTCCTATTTGAGGATCGTTAAAATCTAGCCAAGTAACCTCAACCGCATCTAATTGATAATTAGAAAACATCACCTCTTCTGGTGTTAAGCACGGATTAGGCATTTCGTCTACTACTATATCATCAAACACCACGGGATGATTACTTGTATCTCCTGTATTACTTCCTGTTACTTTAAATCTAAATTGCACATCACCGCTTATTGTATAAGTAGATAAATCAAATACAAAACGATGCCAATTATTACCTAATAAACTTGTCTGCGTTAATAATGTATTCCAATTTGTCCCATCATAAAACTCTACTACAATTTCATTCACTGCGGTATCTGCATTATTATAACTGTAGGTATAAAAATCCAATGAAGGTGTTGTTAAAGCTGAAACGTCTATCATTGGAGAAGTAAGAATTGCTTGCTCTCCTGTTTCATTGTTTGCTCCATCTACCCAAGCATAGTTTGTAAGTCCAGAAGTTGTATGGTCATTTATCCATAATCCCGTTTTATCAAAACTCCAAGCAGACGAGTTATCACTATCCAGTACACTCCAACATTCAGGCATTATTACGTCTTCAAATGTTTCTGTATAAGGAGCGACGACAACCTCACATGCAGTTGTAAATGTATAGGGACCTACCCATCTACTTACACCATCGGTACCACAATCTGCTTGTACATAATACTCATAAGTTGTATTTGGCTGTAGCCCCGTTTTCGAATACGGTAAACCTGTTACAACATCTGTAGGTGTCCCTGAAGGATCTGTTCCTTGTGTCACCAACTCTACATTCCATAAAGTTTGATTAGCTTTAGGTGTCCATATAAAGTCTGCTCCGGTTGTAGTCACATTTTGAACTCCTAAAGCAACACCAGACATAGAACACAATAGAGGTGTACGAACTTCAAAATCCCCGACAAAAAAGTCATAATTTTCAGTATCTGCATAAGTTCCATTAGAACCCCAAAAAGCAAACCTTACTGTTTCCCCTGCATACGCTGATAAATCAACTAACTCTAAATCACCTGTATGCGACGGATAAGAACTTTGATTATATGTAACCAACGTTTGCCAAGTAGCACCATCATCTATAGTAATAAGCAACAAAACTTCATCATCGCTACCCATACCATTTCCATCTGGCGGATTAGGATTATATCCATCCGTTAAAGCTACTTTATATTCCAATTCATAATTCCCTCCTGTTAAATCAAAAGAAGGAGATATCAACCATTCTTCTTGCAAGGTATTAAACCAAGAAGAACTATATATATTAATTCTTGCAGATTTATCTTTTGACGAATCATTCGCAAAATCATCCTGATACCAACTAGCGCTACCAAAACCAGAAGGCCCTTCTGTAGGATCTCCACTTCCTGCTTTTTCCCAACAAGTTGGCATAGGAGACCATGAAGAGAAGTTTTGAAGATAATCAGGCACAACAACCGCACACAAAGTAGCAAACTCTACTGGGTTACTCCAGTCGCTTGTTCCATCTACACCACAATCCGCTTGTATATATACCTCATATTTCGTAGAACTCAATAGACCTGTCATGATATATGGATTCGCGGTTACCCCTGCATAAGTTGGTGTTCCTGTTGGTGTACTTCCTTCTGGAACCACTTCTATATTCCAAGAAGTTTCTCCACTATTAACCGTCCAACTTACCTCTGCAGAAGTATCTGTTTCACTCGATACAACAACCCCATTAGGATTTATACAAGCAGGCTTTGCTTCTATACATATATTATCTATATAAAAAGAATCATACGTACCTGTTAAACCGTGTTTCAATCCTACATAACCATCTGTTCCTGCCGGAATAACAACTTGATGGCTTTCATAACTATTCGACGCAAGTGTTATTGTTTGTATAGCCGTAAACGTAGTAGGATCTGCAGGCGATGCCAAAGTCCCAACTATTAGCTCTTGTCCAGTAGACCCATCTACATCAAAAGTTACCCAATTATTACCATCTGACAACGAAGAAACCAATGGACTTACCAAAATATAATCTCCTGAAATATCCGATGAATTACTCATATAGAAAGGCAACTCTGTACGCCATTGATACACATAGCCATACCCCGAACCTGAATCTATAAAAGACCAACAATCTGGCAAAGCAGGATTAGTTGAAGATCCCCCAGGAGAAGAGTCAAAATTCTCACAAACAGGCAGCGGAAAAGCCACACAGGCTGTTCTAAAACGCACAGGCCCTACCCAATTGCTTTGCCCTTCTGCCCCACAATCAGTCTGCAGATACACCTCGTAAGACGTTAAACCTGTTAAACCTGTTAAAGTATAAGGGCTTGTTACTCCTGTATAAGTAGGCGTCCCTGAAGGAGTACTTCCTTGCTCTACCACTTCTATATTCCATGAGCTTCCATTAGGATCTAACCAGCTTATATCAGCCGTAATATCTGTAACATTTGACGCTTTTAAAGCAGCAGGATCTAAACAAGTAGCCCCTTGCAAAACAGAAACTGCATCTATAGCAATATCTCCTTTATCTCCATTTCCACGCTCTGCACGAAAACGCACTTGAATTGTCCCCGTAGCAGCATAATCCGTAAGCATTATTTGAATCTTTTCCCAATTGGCTGAAGCTGAAGCTTGTTGTTGCCCCGTGAACACAAACACATCATCTACCCAAGCAGTACCGTCATGTATATCTACATACAAGCTCCCTACATCTGAACCATACATATGATAATCAAAAGAAAGTACCGGCATTGTTAATAAACTCACATCTATCGGTAAAGTTTCTAACATAGCCTCATCTCCTGGAGCCAATACTCCGCTATCTGCAGTAGCTCCTTGCCCTGCTTCTATATAAAAGTACTTCTGCCCATCACTAGCCCCGCTAGGCCCTGTAGAAGAAGAAGGCGTAGAGCCCGAACCAACATTCCAAGCATAAGCATTAGCTGAAGAGGCCGTCCAACACCTAGAGTTTGTAAAAGCTAAAGACTCCTCATGACCCTCTATATTATCAGACCACGGCGCTTGTTCATTAGTTGCGCAAGCTGTTACAAAAACATACGGACCTTTCCATATACTATATCCATCCACACCACAATCAGCCTGCACATAAAAATCGTAAGCTGTGTTCGGTTGCAACCCTGTTATTGTATAAGGATTTGTCACCCCTGTACTTGTCGCCAAACCTATAGGATCCGTCCCAGAAGGGACTACCTCTATATTCCACAAAGTTTCACTATCACCTGCTATCCAACTTAAGTCTGCCGTTGTTGAAGTAACCGCAGTAACATCTAAATCTGAAGGAGATAAACAAATAGCACTACTTGTTATATTTAACTGTATATCAGAATAATACTTATACCTGCCTGTAGCCGTAGGAGGCGATGCAGGATTAGGGTTGGTAGAGTCACTACGATAATAAATACTTCTGTATTCTGACGTATTAGTCGCACCCCAACGTACACTACAATTCCAGCCTGATTGATTCTCATCTACCGCGATTACCAAGTTACTTGTCCCATCATAAACAAAAGGTGTGTCTAAAGTAATCGTCATCCATGACCCTACACTAGAAAAGGTCACGTTCCCAGAATACACCTCTGTAAAGTTACCATGCGGCACCCAATCAGTAGTTGATGTAAATTCTGTTTTCGTTGTCTGCCCCATATAAATTGTCCAATCTTCGCTACTAGTAGTACTAGAAGGAAGCGAAGACACATAAAAAGACACAGATGTAATATTCCCCGAATCATTTATATCGCTCTGATAAAATATTTGCTGAGAATACGAATACCCATAACAACTATTTATTGGAACAAAACTAGTTGTTGTTGTATTATCCCCTATCGTTATTTGAGCTTGCCCATGATAAGACAAGACAAAAAAGAAAGTGAATAAAATTAAAGTAATTTTTTTCATCATAATTCAATAAGTTTTAAATTATCCATTCGTTAAAGTTTTAGAAAAATTAATCAATAATCATCAAATATATATTTTTTAAGATTATTTAACAAACATTTTTTTAGTTTAGTTTAACTTATTATAACACAATTTTAATTTAAAAAATTTCTTTTATTGTTAACTAAACCTTTACATCTCTTAATTCTCGTTAAAAATCACACCTAACTCTCCTCTTATTATTTTTTTACATACCTTTGTACTTTATTAACAGGGAAAGATTTGACTGATTGCAACCCTCTAAAAATGCTAAAGCAGTAAAACTACTCCTTTGCCATTGGCACGCATCAGCCTTACTTTCTAAGAAAAAGTATATTTATGTCTTATTTATTTACTTCCGAGAGTGTATCGGAAGGACATCCAGATAAAATTGCAGACCAAATTAGCGATGCACTTCTTGATCATTTTCTGGCTTTTGATCCCGAATCTAAAACAGCCTGTGAGACCTTAGTAACTACTGGGCAAGTTGTATTGGCGGGCGAAGTAAAATCCAAAACTTACATCGATGTGCAACAAATTGCCCGAGAAACCATCAATAATATCGGGTACACAAAAGGCGCGTATCAATTTAGTGGCGATTCCTGCGGCGTAATTTCGTTAATCCATGAGCAATCCCCAGATATCAATCAAGGGGTAGACAAAGCCAACAAGGAAGAGCAAGGGGCTGGAGACCAAGGAATGATGTTTGGCTACGCTACAACAGAAACCGAAAATTATATGCCACTCGCTCTGGCTATTTCCCATCAGATTCTACAGGAATTAGCAAAAATTAGAAAAGAAGGTAAACTCATGCCTTACCTTAGACCTGACGCTAAAAGCCAAGTAACCTTAGAGTATGACAATGACAATAATCCTATCCGAATAGATACTATTGTTATTTCTACACAGCACGATGATTTTTCTGCTTCAGAAACAGAAATGCTAACCAAGATAAAAGAAGATATTAAAAACATCTTACTTCCAAACGTCATCAAGCAGTTTCCTGAAAAAATTCAACAACTCTTTGATGAAAACATCACCTTCCACATCAACCCTACCGGGAAATTTGTAATTGGTGGTCCTCACGGAGATTCGGGACTTACGGGAAGAAAAATTATCGTAGATACTTACGGCGGAAAAGGAGCGCATGGCGGAGGCGCCTTCTCTGGGAAAGACCCTAGTAAAGTAGACAGGTCTGCTGCCTATGCTGCCAGACATATTGCTAAAAATATGGCTGCTGCTGGAATTGCCGACGAGATCCTTGTACAAATATCCTATGCCATTGGCGTTGCAGAACCTACCTCTATCTCGGTAAACACGTACAACACTGCTAAAGTAAACATGACAGATGGCGAAATTGCTAAACTTATAAAAAGTATTTTCGACCTACGTCCTGCTGCAATCGAAAAACGCCTTAAACTCCGAAACCCTATCTATTCGGAAACCGCTGCATACGGTCACATGGGAAGAACTCCAAAAACAGTAACCAAAGTATTTGAGAGTCCGTACGCCGGAAAAATCAGCAAAGAAGTAGAATTATTTACTTGGGAAAAATTAGATTATATCGAGCAAATCAAAAATGCTTTTCATATAAATTAAACCTTCCTGAAAATAAAAGTAGGAGTTTTGATTATTAAACTGTTACACTTATAGTATAGGTGCTAATTCTATACAATCCACTCTTTTTAAAAAGCCTTACAACAAAGTTAAGTAAGGCTTTTTTATTTTCTTTACATATAAAATGTATTTTTGTAACTATGAGTACAAAACGAATTCCATTAGAGGAAGGTGACTATTACCTAACCCCCGAAGGTTATCGCTGCTTTACAGAGCAATATCACCTAAAAAGAGGCTATTGCTGCAAAAGCGGTTGTCGCCATTGCCCTTATGGTTACAATAAAAAACAAGAATAAGCCAACACAAAAATTACTTTTTTATGACTTTTAAAGAAGAAATACTGCAAGGCATACCTAAGGTATTGCCACAACCAAAAACATACGACACCTCTATAAATCACGCTCCAAAGCGAAAAGAAATACTTACTGAGGCAGAAAAAAAACTTGCCTTACAAAATGCCCTACGTTATTTTGAACCAAAACACCACGCTACATTACTTCCAGAATTTAAAGAAGAATTAGAAACTTACGGAAGAATTTACATGTACAGGTTTAGACCTGAATATAAAATGTACGCACGCCCTATTGATGAGTATCCTGGAAAAAGCCAACAAGCTAAAGCCATTATGCTCATGATTCAAAACAACCTAGATTATGCCGTTGCCCAACACCCGCACGAATTAATTACCTACGGCGGGAATGGAGCCGTTTTTTCTAACTGGGCACAATACTTGCTTACCATGCAATACTTAGCCGAAATGACAGACGAGCAAACCCTTGTAATGTATAGCGGGCACCCTATGGGCTTGTTTCCTTCTCATCCCGAAGCACCTCGTGTAGTGGTCACAAACGGCATGATGATTCCTAATTATTCTAAACCAGACGATTGGGAAAAATTTAATGCGCTTGGTGTAACACAATACGGACAAATGACCGCAGGAAGTTACATGTATATTGGACCGCAAGGGATTGTACACGGAACCACCATAACCGTATTAAATGGATTTAGAAAAATAGGAAAATCCCCTAAAGGAAATCTATTTGTTACTGCTGGATTAGGCGGAATGAGTGGCGCACAACCAAAAGCAGGAAATATTGCTGGCTGTATCACCGTTTGTGCCGAAGTAAACCCTAAAATAACACAAGTACGTTTAGACCAAGGTTGGATTGATGAAAAAATAACCGACTTAGATAAATTGGTAGCACGCGTGCGTAAAGCTAAAGAAAACAAAGAAGTAATCTCGATAGCTTACCTTGGGAATATTGTTGACGTTTGGGAGAAATTTGCAGAAGAAAATGTCTATATCGATTTAGGTTCCGACCAAACCTCACTACACAATCCTTGGGCTGGCGGGTATTACCCTGTAGGTATTTCGTTTGAAGATGCCAACATCATGATGGCAGAACAACCCGAATTATTTAAAGAAAAAGTACAAGAAACCCTTCGACGCCACGCAAAAGCCATTAATAAACATACCGAAAAAGGTACTTACTTTTTCGATTACGGAAATGCCTTTTTGCTAGAAGCAAGTAGAGCTGGTGCTGATGTAATAAATCCGAATCCAACATTAGGAAGAGAGTTCAAGTATCCTAGCTACGTGCAAGATATTATGGGACCTATGTGTTTCGATTATGGCTTTGGTCCTTTCCGTTGGGTATGTACCTCTGGAAAACCAGAAGATTTAGCCAAAACCGATACCATTGCTTGTAAAGTATTGGAGGAAATCATGGAAAAATCGCCAGCGGAAATTCAGCAACAAATGGCCGATAACATCCAATGGATAAAAGGAGCACAAGAAAACAAACTCGTTGTAGGTTCGCAAGCACGTATATTATATGCCGATGCAGAAGGACGTATGAAAATTGCCCAAGCCTTTAACGAAGCTATAAAAAATGGAGAAATAGGCCCTGTGGTTTTAGGAAGAGATCATCATGATGTTTCTGGTACAGATTCTCCTTATCGTGAAACTTCTAACATTTATGATGGAAGTAGATTTACCGCAGATATGGCCATTCAAAACGTAATTGGCGATAGCTTTAGAGGAGCAACTTGGGTAAGTATCCATAACGGCGGAGGCGTTGGTTGGGGAGAAGTAATTAATGGAGGATTCGGCATGGTTCTTGATGGCTCTAAAGAGGCAGCAAGACGCTTAAAGTCAATGCTTTTCTGGGATGTAAACAACGGAATTGCCAGAAGATCTTGGGCGCGTAACGATGGGGCCGTTTTTGCTATTAAACGCGCTATGGAAACCGAACCACGTTTAAAAGTTACCCTGCCAAATAGTGTAGACGAGAATTTATTAAATTAAACCTGCGTTAGGGATTGAGCGTTTGTTGGAGCTCTTTTACAAATGTAAAAAGCGACTCGCGAAAGCCCGCCCGAACGCCCTAATACTTATACAAATGAAAAAGCTACTTTTTGCGTGTTTGGCAGTAATTACACTAGCTTCGTGTAGCAGTGTGAGAGTTGCCACAGATTATGATCCTCAAGTAAATTTTGCCAGCTATAAGAGCTTTGCTTTTTATAAACCTGGTATTGATAAGGCCGATATTTCTGATTTAGATAAGAAACGTATTTTACGAGCCATAGAACAGGAAATGCAAAAAAAAGGGTTTGTAAAATCGAACAATCCCGATGTGTTGATTAGTATTTTTACAAAAACCAGTAAAAATATCAACATCTATCAAAACAACTGGGGTTATGGCTATAGTTGGGGTTGGAGCCCTTATTATTGGGGAACTGGTTACAACACCGTATCAAGCACTACCGAAGGTACTTTATACATTGATTTGATAGATAAAAACACTATGGAATTGGTATGGCAAGGTATGGGTACAGGTGCTTTGGCACAGGATATGAAAAGAAAAACCGAACATATTAACACTATTGTTGTTAAGATTCTGGAAAAATATCCGCCAGAGATTAAGAAAAAGAAATAAACTAACTTCTTCCTGTTAGCCTTCTTTTTAATGTAAAATTTAGGCTAACGGGAAGAGTTTTTACAGCAATAACCCCCATCCTTTTTAGTTATGGATTTTATTTTATTCGTTTTCTAATTGTTTGATGTAATTTACTAAATTGGCCTTGGTTTTAGGGTCTAAAGTTGGCTCTTTTACATCGTAATCTTTAAGTTCATCATACAAAATGTCTGCTACAATTAAGCGGGCTTCTTTTTTGTTATCAGACGGGATAATATACCAAGGTGCATAGGCTGTGTTTGTTTTATTAATCGCTTCTTGGTAAGCAAGCTGATAATCATCCCAAAGCTTACGCTCTTCGATATCGCTTGCTGAAAATTTCCAGTTTTTTTCTTCTTTATTCAACCTTCTTAATAAACGGTGGCGTTGTTCTTCTTTAGAAATATGTAAGAAAAACTTAAAAATAATGGTTCCGTTTTCTACAAGGTTTTTTTCAAAATTATTTAATTGTTGGTAACGTTTTTCCCAAAAATCATCATCGATATCCGTTAGCGTATTAACCGTTGGCAAATGCTCGTTTAAAATATAGGTTGGATGCACTTTAGTAACCAGTACATTTTCATAATGTGTACGATTAAAAACGCCAAATTTACCACGTTCGGGCAAAGCTATATAATGCCTCCATAAATAATCATGTTTAAGTTCTTTTGAGGTAGGTGTTTTAAAACTATGTACCACTACACCTCTGGCATTTAAATCTTTAAAAACCTCTCGGATAAGGCTATCTTTCCCTGCTGTATCCATCCCTTGAAAACATATTAAAACACTATATTTTGCATGGGCATATAGCTTGTTTTGAAATTTCGCGAGCTTTTTACGTTCCTTTTCTAATTTTTCCTCTAATTGTTTTTCGGAAGCTTCTAAATGCGCATTTGTAGAAATCGTTGAAATTTCGACCCCTTTTTTAGCTTTATAGAAAGAAGATTTTATTTTTTTCATCACTCAGTATCTTTTTATTTTTTTAATGCATAAAAAAACGCCTAAATTAATTATTAGGCGTTTAAGTTAACAAAAATATGTTGTTTAAGCTTATTAAGCTTCGGTTTTATGCATATGTACATCCATTTGTGGAAATGGAATCCCAATACCGTTTTTATCAAATTCTTTTTTAATATGTTCTTGCATGTAGAAATGTACTGTCCAAAAATCTTCGGTTTTACACCAAGGGCGTACCGCAAAATTTACAGAAGAATCGGCCAATTCTGAAACAAGAATATCTACAGGTTGGTCTTTTAATACTTCAGGGCAATTATTTACTACTTGACTGATAATTTGCCTTGCTTTATCGATATCGTCATTGTAACCTATTCCAAAAGTCATAGGTACTTTTCTAATTTCGTTTTTGGTTAAATTCTCTAAAGGTGAAGAAGTAATTGTACCGTTAGGAATAATAATAATTCTGTTATCTAATGTAGTTAGGATAGTATTGAAAATTTGGATTTCTTTTACAGTTCCAGAATACCCATTGGTAATAATAAAATCGCCTACTTTAAAAGGTTTAAAGAATAAGATTAAAATTCCCGCTGCCATGTGCGACAGGTTTCCTTGTAAGGCCATCCCTATTGCTAAACCTAAAGCACCAAAAATTGCTACAAACGAGGTTACTTCTAACCCAAACATAGATGCAGCACTTAATACAATTAAAATTTTAAGCCCTACGCTTATCAATGAGGTTAAGAAAGGTGTAAGAGAAGGATCTATCTCCTTTTTCTCCATTGTTATTCTTACCTTTTTACTTACGATATTGGTTATCCAAAATCCAATAACCAATGTTAACACTGCCCCTAAAACTTTTGGAGCGTAAGAAACTACCATCTCGGCAATTTTAGATAATTCTATTTCCATATATATTGATTAAAAAAGTTAATTTACTACAAAACTAGCTATAATATTTTGGTCTCCAAAATACTACACCTATAAACCTAAATAAACCCGGTACCAACTGCATTCTTTTATTACTTCTTTCTGAAAATTAGTATCGGCATAGGTGGTGCTTAATAATGAAAAATAGTCGCTATGCGCTCCGCTAGTTTCTATACGGTAACCATAAGTATTTGGAATACGAATATGGCTTATATTATAATTTGTTTTTGCCAACATATATACCGTTCTTGCTTTAACTTCTTTACTTCCTGAAAGCGCTAATGCTTTTTTATAAAACTTATTTGCTTGGATTAAAGCTGGGGTTAGGTTGGCTTTTATCTGCTCATCTACATAATTACTATAATCTTTAAACCAATTTCGGCTATCGTTTCCTACATAATTAAATGTGTTAGAAAACCACCCCACTTCGCTCATGTTATAATAAGCATTACCCAGCATGTAATAATAATCGGCTGCGTTTGCAGGGTTTGCCTCTCCTAATTGCTGAA
This sequence comes from Mesonia hippocampi, assembly GCF_014197445.1. GTDB lineage: Bacteria > Bacteroidota > Bacteroidia > Flavobacteriales > Flavobacteriaceae > Mesonia > Mesonia hippocampi. The sequence goes on from NZ_JACIFO010000009.1 coordinate 33,851, forward strand.
GCTTTAAAAGTACACGAGATAATTTTAATTTATTATCGGAATAATACTCTCTATTTGTACTGGTATTTTTAGACAGGTTATTGGTAAATAATTCGGAATAATTCTCGTAGAATTTATCGGATTGTTTATAAAAATCGGTATCAAAATATTCGTTTATGGCAGCAGAAAATAATTCGGCACGATAAGCTTCGCTATAAAAATCGGAAGGCTTCTTTATTTTCTTAAAACTAACGATTGCTTTTTCTAATTCACCATCTATCAAAAAACGTGTTCCTTCCAATTCATGCAAATAGTCTGTTGGTGAAACCTTAAATAGACTTAGTAAAAATTTTTCGAAACTTGTTTTGTTTTCAGTGGCTAATAATGCCTTATATGCCGAAATAGCTTCTTTCTCATTAAATTTATGTTTATGAGAGGTTAGCCAATAGCTTCCTAAGTTCTTTTTTACATCCTTCCATAAAAAATTGTCCATATCACCATTATAACTGCCATAAAAAGAATAATAAGCTATATTGCTGGCTATTGTATTCCCTTCGTTTTCATACAATTCTGCAGTTTTATTAAAGAATAACGCTACTGCTGGCTCATAAATGTTTAAGTTTTGGGTTTGCTTCAGTTGTTCGTAAAGTCTATTTATTTCTGTCCTATTTATATAAGTTAATGCATCTACATCGACTGCAAAAAGCAGGCGTTCTGCTTGAGCATTATACCTGCTATTACTTTGCACTTGCTGAAAATGCTTTTTTGCTTCTGTATGATTTTTAGCTCCAAAATAACTCATTCCTAACATTATTCTCCAAAAATCTTTATCTATCAACTCTTTAGATTCTAATTGTGTTTCAGCTAAAATTCTTAAATTAACAATTTGTTGACCTTTTCCTTTACAGACAGTTGAGCGTTTGTAAAAAGGAGAATATTCGGCAAAGAGTTCTTCTTGAATCTGATCTAACTCCCGTAATGCTAAAAGCCGCAAAAATTTAGAATTGGGTTTTGTTACGGCTATTTTCATCATCTCTGGTAGTGCTGGAGCCTTGGCATGAAATACTTTAAAAAAACTTTTCATATCCGCATACGGCGCATTTTTATCATAAAACTCGGCAAAACGGATTTTTTTCCAGTTTAAAATACGTAGACTCGTTGCGCTTTTTTCTCGCCTATCGGGAAGCTCTGCAAATACTTCTATAAAAATTTCCGCTGCTTTTTCATCTTCTTTTAACTGATAATAAACTCCTCCCAATTGCTCTAACGCCCGGTAATAAATGTAAGATTTCTCGGTATCTTTTAAGTAATTATCAAAAAAGGTAATGGCCTGGGCTGGCTGTTCTAAATAATTGGCTAAACGTATTAATTGAAAAGCATAACGCTGACGTAAAAAGCTATTGGTTTCCTTTTCGATTAGGCTTAAGCTTTGGGTTAACAACTCAGGTTTTTTGTCTGTTTTATCATTATCATCCTCTCCTTGATACCATGAATAGAAACTCCCTAAGCTTGTGTTGGATGAAATTTTTTCGGTTTGTTTTGCTAAAATCATATAACGCGCAAATGCATTCCCTTTTTCCGTCGCTAATTTTCTAGCTAATGCCGTGGTATTTTTTCGGTTTAACAAGTTTATATACCAAGCTTCATCTTTTTTATAAATTAATGTATTTACCTCTTCTGTTGTAAAATCATCGCCTAAATAAACTTGCCAATCGGCTAAATTTGCATTGTTGTTTTCTCCGCCTAAAAAGGCATTACAAAATATATGCGGACAACGTGTGTAAGGATACAATTCTGGGCTCCCTAAAATTGTCCTGTCGACCATAGGATAATAATCTACCCTAAAAGAATCATACCCACAAAAGCTCATGGAAGAAGAAGAAAACGCAGGCAATACGGCAAAAAGCAGTAAAAAACTACTTGCCAAAGATTTTAAATAATTCATCTGTAGATTGGTTTTGAAAAAGTAAAGCATTAACGTGATACAAAATTACCGAATAATTTTTAGCATACTTACGATCTATAAGCTGTTTTAATTGTTTTAATTCTGACAATTGTACACTTTCGTACCGGATAACATCGTTTGCATAAATAAAATTCCCGTTTAAATAAGCATCCTTAGTGGCTCGATACATAGTTGGCGTTGCTGTTTTTTTAAAATTTTGCACTAGCATTTCTTCTGTAAAATAATTTATAATTCCTGCTAGTTTATCTTCCCTATACAACACAGCCCAATCGTAATACGGAAAAGCCATAGTTAACGGCAACGGATACCTGTTTAAATTTCCTAAATACTTTTTTGTTGTCTCTAGGTTTAGTATAGAGTTGGGTTCGTTTATATCACCTAAATCGCCCATATTATAAAGCATTAAAACACCTATATCTGTAGGCGGAACTCCTGTTTTTTCGGCATATTTTATTTGGTGTAAACGTAAAGTTACCGATAGTTTTCTATTGGGTGCAATAAATACCGATTTTTGCTTTAACCCTTCTAAAAATTTAAAATAAGAAGCCCTTGTGCTTAGAGTCCAGTCACAATCTATTTGAATTTCGGGAACGCTAACTTTAGCAAAGAAATCTTTTGCTAAAAGCCTATTTATTTTATCGGCCACTTGTGTAGCTAAAGCGTTTATCGCGGCAGGAGTTTTGGCATGTTCAAACACGCGATTGGTTATATACACTACAGGAACAACCTCTTGTACAGAAGTAATTTTGGTATCTTCTGGTATTAAAAGTGTTGCCTTAGGAAAAATTTTTGATTGCTTCTCGATATAATCTACATCAAAAAAACGCAAGTACAAACGCTTGCTTTCTGCTCGCTGTAATAATGTTGATGCATCTGCAGGCAAGGAATAGTTAGCTCTCCAATGATAAAAATCTACTTGCTTTACATTGCTCTCTTGCTTACACGAAAACAATGTAAAAGCAATACAAAACAAACTAACTATTCTAATGAAATTCTGCATCTTTAAAAATGTAAAACCACAGCTTAGCCAATTGCTTAAACCGTGGTTTACTTTATCTTTTGGTTAATAAGCTAACAGTTTTTCTATTTTTGCTTTTACCTTTGCAGTAGAAGGTATCATGGTTTCCTCTAGCGTAGCATTTAGCGGAATTGCAGGCATATTTTCAGAACCAATGGTCATTACAGGAGCATCTAAATCGGTAAAACAAACTTCTTGAATCTTACCGCTTAAAGCTCTTGCAAAAGTATTATCAGAAGGCTCTTCGGTAACAACAAGGCATTTTCCTGTCTTTTTTACAGATTTCATAATGCTTTCTTCATCTAACGGATAAAGCGTTCTTAAATCAACTATTTCTACTTGTCCTTGTAAACCTAGTTCTTCTGTTGCATTTAATGCCCAGTGCACGCCCATTCCGTAAGTTATAATACTCATGGTTTCTGCCTCTTCTTGTTTCCAGATTTCTTGTATAAGGTTTGCTTTCCCAAAAGGCAATACATAATCTTCACTTGGCTCTACCGATGTAGCAGCTTTTGTACCTGGAACTTTACTCCAATACAAGCCTTTATGTTCAAAAATAACACACGGATTAGGGTCGTAATACGCCGCTTTCATCAATCCTTTTAAATCGGCTCCATTACTTGGGTAAGCTATTTTTATCCCACGAATGTTCGACACCACACTTTCTACCGAAGATGAATGGTACGGACCGCCACTACCATAAGCCCCAATAGGCACTCGTAACACCATAGAAACCGGCCATTTTCCGTTAGATAAGTAGCAACTTCTACTTACTTCGGTAAACAATTGGTTTAATCCTGGCCAAATGTAATCGGCAAACTGAACTTCTACAATAGGTTTTAGCCCTACGGCAGAAACTCCAACCGTAGAACCTATAATAAAGGCTTCTTGAATTGCGGTATTAAATACTCTGTTATCGCCAAATTTTTGAGCTAAGGTTGCTGCTTCTCTAAAAACACCGCCTAATCTTCCGCCTACATCTTGCCCGTACAACAAACATTCTTTATGTTTTTTCATCAATTCCTCGATGGCAAAAAGAGCACAATCTACCATAACCACTTTATCGGCACCTGCTGGAGAGCGCTCTCCTTTTTCCTCGGTGATGGGTGTTGGTGCAAAATCGTGTGTAAATAAATCGGCTGGTTTAGGGTCTTCTGCCGTTAAGGCTTCTTGGTAATCTTCTTTTACTTTTACACGTGCAAGCGCTTCGATGGCCTCGACCTCATCTGCTGTAAAATTATTTTCTAAAAGCAAAGCTTTCATTTTCGGATACGGGTCGCGCAATTTTGCTTCGTCTAAATCGTCTCGATACCATTCCATACGTACGCCAGAGGTGTGATGATTTAACAACGGAACTTTTGCATGAATTAAAACTGGACGACGTTCTTCTCGGATAATTTTCAAAGCTTTTTGTACAGTGGTATAGGTTTTATTAAAATCTGTACCGTCTATCGTAAAGGCTTCTACGCCTTTAAAACCTTGGATATATTCGTAGGCGTTTTGCGCTCTTGTTTCGGCTTCGCTTGCTGAAATATCCCAACCGTTATCTTGCACCACATACAAAATGGGCAATTGTTTTAAGGCTGCCATTTGGAAAGCTTCTGCAACTTCCCCTTCGGTTACGCAAGCATCACCTAAAGAGCAAACACAAACAGGCATTTGGGTTTTATCTGCTAGGTTAGGCGTATCATAATTTAATAGAAATTTATATTGATCTTCTTTAGGAAATAAATCGCCTGTTTCTCTGTACTTCATTCCTAATGCTACGCCTGTTGCAGGAATTGCTTGCATTCCTGTTGCTGAACTTTGGTGTGGAATTTTGGGTTTATCAGGGTCGTTTAAACTTGGGTGTGCATAATAGGTTCTTCCGCCAGAAAAAGGATCGTCTTTTTTTGCCAAAAGTTGCAGCATTACATCTTTTGGTGTCATGCCCAATCCTAATAAAATAGAATCGTCTCTATAATACGGAAAAACATAATCTTGAGGCAATAGCTGCATTCCTACTGCGGTTTGTATTACTTCGTGCCCACGAGAGGTAGCGTGCACATATTTTGAAGTTACTTTAAAGTTTTCTTCATACAATTCGGCTAGAGATTTTGCTGTACAAAGGTTTGAAAAAGCTTTTTTATATATTTCTTTTGAGATCATAATCGGTTTTAAATTTTCATTTCGACAACTTTAAAAAGTTGGTTTTTCAAAATTTTCGAGGTTATCGGCTATTCTTCTTAAAAAACTTCCTGCTAAAAATCCATCTACTACACGATGGTCGAAAGATAAAGAGAGGTACATCATTTGTCTGATTTCTATTTTATCGCCCTCGGGATATTCTATTACCTCCGCTCGTTTTTTTATGATTCCGGTAGCTAGAATAGCCACTTCTGGTTGGTTGATTATTGGCGTTCCCATTAGGCTCCCAAATGTACCTACATTAGAAATGGTAAACGTGCTTCCGCTGGTATCTTCGTGTTTTAGTTTATTATCTCTAGCTTTAAGGGCTAGCTCGTTTACATTCTCGGCAAGTTGTGCTAGGTTTTTTGTATCGGCATTTTTAACAACCGGAACAATTAAATTCCCCGAAGGTAATGCTGTTGCCATTCCTATATTGATATCGTCTTTTACAATAATATTTTTCCCGTCTAATGAACTATTTATCATTGGGAAATCTTTAATTGCTTTTGTTACCGCCTCGATAAACAATGGGGTAAACGTAAGTTTTTGATTATGCTTTTTAAAGAAAGCTTCTTTGTTTGCATTTCGCCAGATTACCATTTCTGTTAAATCGGCTTCTACATAGGCTGTAACGTGTGGCGAAGTATGTTTAGAAAACACCATGTGGTCGGCAATAAGCTGCCGCATTCTATCCATTGCTACAATACTCCCTTTACCTTTATCAAATTTTAAATCAGGCACTTGGAAATGATTAGCATCTTGCTCGATGCTTTGTGCAAATTGTGCAGGACGTCCTGCTTCTATATAATTAAAAATATCGCTTTTACGAAGTCTCCCATTGCTTCCTGATACAGGAATTCTTCTTAATTCCTCATAGCTAATATGGTATTCTTTTGCTATTTTTTCTACTAAAGGAGAATAAAATGCATTGGTATTTTTGGGAACGGTATAAGTTGCCGCATCTGAAGAAGCTGTTTTAAGCTTTTTAGGTTGCTTTGGCAGTTTGGGTTTTGGGGTTTCGTTGGGAGTTTTAGGCTTTGCCTTTTTTGGGGGCTTAGCCGCTCCAACTTCTGCTTGAGAGGCTTCTATTTTTGCAATAAGGCTTCCTACTTGAACTACTTCATTGGCTTGAACTAAAATCTCGGTAATAACACCTGTACTTGGTGCAGGAACTTCAGAGTCTACTTTATCGGTAGCAACTTCTAGAAGGGTTTGGTCTTGTTCTACAAAATCTCCTTCTTTTACCATCCAATTGATAACGGTAGCCTCGGAAATACTTTCGCCCATTTTAGGCAAGGTAACTTCTATTATAGACATTAATGAACTAAATTTATGAAAATGGTTATAAATACGCCTTTATTCTAGCGGGTATTCATTTTTCTTTTACAATCTTCACAAATGTAGCATTTTTGTGCGTAAAAGCAGGTATTTATCTAAGCTTTTAGCTGGGTAATTTTGATGAAGGAGCTATTCCCGTAAAAATAAAATCTAAAAGTTCTGATTGAAATTTCTCTAAACTAATGTCAAGTTTATTTTCATATAATTCTGGGTTATAAATCCAACGCAATACCGAAAGGATATTATTTAATATTAAATCTGGATTAACGGCTTTTATAACGCCCATATTTACCGCTTCTGAAATAAGCTGTTTGAATGCCTCTTGATAAGATTTCCTGCTGGCTAAAAACTCTTTTTCAACCTCGGGTTGCAAATGTTTGTAATCTTGTAAAATAAGCGCCGTTACATTTTTATTATTAAAGGCAACCTCCGCATGCATTTTTATAGCTTCGATCAACTGATTTTTAGCTGGATATTTCTCTTTTACCCGTGTTAATCCTTCTGAGAATTTACAGGTAATATCTAACAGCAACACCTGTAAAATTTCTTGTTTTGATTGAATATGATTATACAGACTTGCTGCCTCCATTCCCGCTGCTTTAGCGATATCTTTCATCGAGGTTGCTGCATATCCTTTTTGATAGAATAAGCCCGCAGCAATAATTAAGATTTCCTGCCGTTTTCCCATATATTATTTTTAAATTAACGTTTAGCTAAAAAGCTAAACGTTAATTTTTATTTATTGCTATTTTTATTTCAATTTCTCAAATCTAAAACCCTGCTTAATTTACCTCCATTACTCTTTGGTATTGCCCCATATGGATACAGACTAACCTTTATAGATAATCCTATATTGTTTTTTATTTTCCGCTCTAATTGTTTGGTTAATCTGGCTAAATTTTCGTTGGTTGTACAGTCTTCTTTTGTATAATGTTCTCCCAACAAGGTTGCTTTTTGAAAATCTTCACTTGTTTCTACCTTAACCTCTACATTATCCATTACTCCTTTGCGTGTTACTTCTAGCTGATAATTAACCGATAACTCCTCAAAAGCCTTAAAAACCTCCTCTACTTGTGTATGAAAAAGATTTACTCCTCTAATAATTAACATATCATCGGCACGGCCTTTTATTTGTCCCATTTTCACATGAGTTCGTTCCCCACTATCGTCATAATACAAACTGCAAATATCGTTGGTGTAATAACGCAATAACGGCATAGCCTCTTTGGTAAGTGTGGTAAATACCAACACCCCTTCTTCTCCATGAGGGAGTGGTTTCCCGGTATGTTTATCTACAATTTCTGGGTAAAAATGATCCTCCCAAATATAGCTTCCTTTCCCTTGTTCATTAACCGATTCTTGCGAGACTCCTGGTCCTATAATTTCACTTAACCCATAAATATTGGTTGCTTTTACCCCTAGACCTTCCTCTATTTCTGCTCGGATGGCATCCGTCCAAGGTTCTGCACCCAAAACAGCGTACTTTAAGTTTAATTTACTTAACGGAATGCCTTGCTTTTTAAGCTCGAAGGCAATGGTTTGCGCATAGGAAGGTGTACAACAAATTACTTCTGATTGAAAATCGACTAACAATCGAATTTGCCTATCCGTCATTCCTCCTGAAATAGGAATAACACTCATCCCCATTTTTTCTGCACCATAATGCATTCCTATCCCGCCTGTAAAAAGCCCATAACCATACGCGTTATGTAATTTCATACCTGGTTTTGCACCTGCTGCGGTAAGTGAGCGAGCAATTACTTCAGAAAAAATATCTAAATCGTTTTTTGTATAGGCCACTACGGTCGGTTTTCCTGTTGTTCCACTAGAACAATGAATACGGGCTAAATCGGATTCTGGTAAAGTTAAAAAACCAAATGGATATTGGTCTCTTAAATCGGTTTTATACGTAAAAGGTAATTTATGGATATCTTCAATAGAACGTATATCGGCGGGCTCTATGTTATGTTTTTGAAAAGCCTTTTGGTAAAAAGGCACTTTTTTATAAAGCGTATTTACTTGTTTTATTAATCGTTCACTTTGGAGTTTACGCAATTCGTCTATTGGTAAAGTTTCTATTTTTTTATTATACATATCTATTACTAACTAACATTCGTTAGTAAATATATAATGATTTTACCAAATACACAAAGTCACTTCGCAAATAATATGATTTTTATCACATTAAGGTTCTAAAATTATTATATGTATAAGCTTATAAACTAATCTTTTTTAAACTCATTTAAGGTTTTATAGAAATTTTCCTGTGCAGGTCTATTTTTCGGAATTTCTCTTAAAGGCTCTACTGCCTCCAAGCTTTCGTGGCAATCTGATGGTAAACGTTGATAAAGTTTTGTTCCTGCAGTTTTCCAAGCGATCATTTCGTCTGAAACTTGTTTAATAATTTTTGCAGGATTTCCCACAACCAAACTACGTGCTGGAATTTTTGTTTCTGCTTTTACAAAAGCCATGGCTCCTATAATAGATTCCTCACCGATTTCGGCATCGTCCATAATAACGCTATTCATCCCTATCAAACAGTTTTCTCCTAAATTAGCCCCATGAATTACCGCTCCATGCCCCACATGAGCTCCTTTTTTAAGTGTAATTGTTTTTCCAGGAAACATGTGTACGGTACAGTTCTCTTGTACATTTACACCATCTTCCAAAATAATTTCTCCCCAATCTCCTCTAATAGCCGCTCCCGGACCTATATAACAATCTTTTCCTATTATTACATTCCCCGTAACCGCTGCTAAAGGGTGCACAAAACTACTTTCGTGAACTACAGGTGTAAAGCCTTTAAATTTATATATCATCGTTAAAAGAATAAGGAGGATGTAAAATTACATCCTCCTTAATTAAATTTTTACTGGTTATATTTTGCTAATTTCTGTTTTGTAAAATCACTCAATACTAAGCGCCCGCTAATTTTTGCTCGCTCGATGAGTAGCTCGTCCCAATTTTCTGTTCCGCGCCAAAACATTTGCTTCATTTCCTTTACTGCCTCTGGGTTATATTGGCATAAATTCTGAGCAAATTCAGCTATTGCTTGATCTAGTTCTTCTGTAGAATCGTAAACATTTGCATATAAGCCTTTTTGTTTCGCCCATTCTGGCGAATAAAATGTGTTTGCATCTATGGCTATTTGAGACATTCCGCTAACGCCAAGCTTACGCTCTACTGCTGGTCCAACTACAAAAGGACCAATCCCAACATTAAGTTCACTTAATTTTATAGCAGCAAATTTTGTAGCCATACAATAATCCATAGCAGCAGCAAGACCAACACCACCTCCTACGGTTTTACCTTGTACACGTCCTATTATAAATTTAGGACATTTACGCATGGCATTAATGACGTTTGCAAAACCACTAAAAAATTTCTCTCCTGTCTGCTCATCGTTAATCGCTATAAGTTCTGTAAAGCTTGCGCCTGCACAAAATGTGCGATCACCTCCAGATTTCAATACAATAACCAGTACCTTATCATCTTTACCTACTTCGGTAATGGTTGTGGCTAATTTTGCTAAAATCTCTCTGGGCAATGAGTTGTGTGCTGGATGGAAAAACTCTATTGTAGCTACTTTATTTTCTATATGTTTTTTTACGTATGCTTCTTGAGACATAAATTAGATAAGATTAAATTGTTCGAAATGATGATTGATGTGTTTTCTATGAAGTAATTCCCATTCAAAATACGTTAGTTCTCCAAAAACCACATTTTTTGTTACGGCTTTAGGGTTAAGTTGGAAATATTTCTGATATGACACTCTTGCCTCTTTTAATTTTTCTTTAGCTTCTTCTAAACTACTGTGTTTTAAATCGAATAACTTTCCTTCCTCATAAAATGGAAAATTGTAGTTTTTAGGCATTGGCTGATACGTCCATAAAGTTTCTTGTACTTTTTCTATATGTTCCGCTGGGGTTGCTATTTCAAAATCTTGAGTTTCTGCAGCAGCAATACGGTAACTTTCTTCTAAATGCTCTAACATGTGCTGCGGCGTCATTACTCCCCAAGTTGCTTTTGCTTCTGGTGTTAATTTGGTTAACGCCTCATGAAATACCTTATCGGTTATTTCTTTAAATGTAGTTTGCTTTTTTTGCACCATGGTTAAAATGGTTGCAATGGCTACCAATTTATCCTCTTCTTCTATCGCATTTACATCAAAAACCTCCACGTACCACTTCACTATTCCGCTAGGTAACTCTTTCCCTTTTTGATCTCGATCTACTTTTTCTTTACAGGTTAAGCGTACATTTATAGTGGTATTATGATATAACGGACGTAAAAAACGAATTTCTTCTAAACCATAATTGGCCGCTACAGGTCCTTTATTTGGATAAACAAATAATCCTGCTGCTGCAGAAATAATAAAATACCCATGAGCTGTACGTTGCTCAAAAATACTACCGTCTAACGAAGTAATATCGGTATGCGCATAAAAATGATCCCAAGTAAGGTTTCCGAAGTTTACAATATCGGTATCGGTAATGGTTCGGTTGTGTGTTTTTAACGACATTCCCGGTTGAATATCTTCCCAATGGTAAGCAAACGGATGTTTTTCTGCTTCTTTATAAGCTGCTTTAGGTTGATATATTCCTGTGATTTCGGTAAGTGTAGTTGGCGAGCCTTGAATAGCACAACGCTGCATATAGTGTTTTACGCCTCGTTTACCGCCCATTTCTTCTCCACCTCCGGCTCTACCTGGCCCTCCATGAACCAACATTGGTAAAGGCGAACCATGTCCTGTGCTTTGTTTTGCACTCTCGCGGTTAAGCACTAAAATCCTACCGTGATGAGTTGCCGCTTTTATGGTATAATCGCGAGCAATAACATCGTTATTTGTGGTTATCGAACTTACCAAAGAACCTTTCCCCATTTTAGATAATTGTATTGCTTCATCTAAATCCTTATAAGGCATAATGGTACTTACTGGCCCAAAAGCTTCGGTTTCATGTACCGAGGGATTATCAAAAGGAGAGTCTTCCCGAAGAACAATTGGCGACATAAATGCTCCTTTTTTAGCATCGGCACCAATGGTTTTTGTTTCTTCTAAATTACCATAAACCAAGTTAGCGGTTTTTGTTAATTCTTGTACTCGTCCTTGTACTTCCTTCACCTGATCTTTACTCACCAAAGCGCCCATACGCACTTCTTTTAATCGAGGGTCTCCAATACTTACTTTATCCAACGCTTTTCCTAAAGCAAGTTGCACGTCTTCTACCAAGTTTTCAGGAACAATAATACGTCTAATTGCCGTACATTTCTGCCCGCATTTCACGGTCATCTCGTTACGTACTTCTTTGATAAACAAGTTGAATTCTGGCGTACCTGGAAGTGCATCTTCTCCTAAAATAGAGGCATTTAATGAATCTGCTTCCATATTAAAAGGAACAGATTCTTCTATTAATCGTTTATGAGATTTTAGCATTCTACCTGTATCGGCAGAACCGGTAAAAGTTACTACATCTTGCGACTCTACCGTATCTAAAATTGAACGTGCAGAACCCGATATAAGCTGCAATGCTCCTTCTGGTAAAATTCCAGAATTTATAATTTCACGCACTACTGCTTCGGTTAAAAAGGCCGTATTTGTAGCAGGCTTAACCACCGCTGGCATTCCTGCCATCCAGTTTACGGCACATTTTTCTAACATTCCCCATACAGGGAAATTAAACGCATTGATATGGATAGCCACCCCTTCTTTTGGCACAAGAATATGGTGTGCCATAAATTTTCCTCCTCGAGATAAATCTATTGGACTCCCTTCGATGTCAAAAGGTTGATTTGGGAACAATTTACGAAGTGATGCATTGGCAAATAAATTCCCAAAACCTCCTTCGATATCTATCCAACTGTCTACTTTAGTAGCTCCCGTTCTATAACTAATTTCGTAAAATTGTTTTTTTCTTTTGGTTAAATAAAGGGCTAGCTTTTTAAGCATATTACCACGTTCTTGGAACGTCATTTTACGTAAAGCTTCTCCTTTTTTTCTACCGTATTTTAAGGCTTGATCAAAATCTAAACCTGTAGTATCACTCAAGGCAATAGTTTCTCCTGTAACCGCATCTATCATAGGCACTCCCTCTCCAGAACCTACTACCCATTGTCCGTGAATATAACTTTCTAATTTCTGCATAATTATTTTTTAAAACCTTTTATACAAAAGGCTGAAGATTTTTATTGTTAAAATTAAACACGCTCAATTACTGCTGCATAGCCTTGCCCAACTCCAATACACATTGTTACTAGGGCGTATTTTTTTTGGGTTAATTGTAATTCTAAGGCTGCAGAATATGCAATACGTGCTCCTGTTACCCCTAGCGGATGCCCAATAGCAATAGCTCCTCCATTAGGGTTTAATCTTGGGTCATTATCTTTTAATCCCCAAGCTCTTACACAGGCTAATGCTTGTGCAGCAAAGGCTTCATTAAGTTCGATAATATCCATATCATCCATTGTTAAGCCTGCTTTTTTTAAGGCTTTATTTGAGGCTTCTACTGGGCCAATTCCCATTATTCTAGGCTCTACCCCTACTACGGCAGAACTCACAATTTTCGCCATTGGTTTTAGCTGGTATTCTTTTACTGCTTTTTCTGAAGCAATAATCGTTGCGGCCGCTCCGTCATTAAGCCCCGAAGAGTTCCCTGCTGTTACGCTTCCTTCTTGCCTAAATGCTGGACGTAATTTTGCCAAGATTTCTGGCGTTGTTGTAGGTTTTACAAATTCGTCTTGACTAAAAATTATAGGGTCTTTTTTTCGTTGTGGAATTTCTACCGCTAAAATTTCCTTAGCTAAACGTCCGTTTTTTTGTGCTTCAGTAGCTTTTTGCTGACTCCAATAAGCGAAAGCATCTTGATCTTCTCGAGAGATGTTATATTTTTCGACTAGATTCTCTGCAGTCATTCCCATCCCATCAACACCATACATTTCTTTCATTTTTGGGTTGATAAAACGCCATCCAAAGCTTGTATCATACATTTTAGCATCGGTTCCGTATGCCGAAGATACTTTAGATATGGCGTAAGGTCCGCGCGTCATGTGTTCTACTCCACCACTTATAAATAAATCCCCATCACCTGCTTTGATAGCTCTATTGGCATGAATAATGGCAGACAAGCCACTACTACATAATCTATTAACCGTTTCTCCTGGTACGGTATAAGGTAAACCTGCTAATAATGATGACATTCGCGCTACGTTTCTGTTATCTTCGCCTGCTTGGTTTGCACAACCTAAAATAACATCATCGTATGCTTCTTTAGGAATATTAGGATTCCTTTTTACTATTTCCTTAATTACTAGTGCTCCTAAATCGTCTGTACGTACGGGAGCTAATGTTCCTTTATATTTCCCTATAGGAGTTCTTATTCCGTCTATAATATATGCGTGCATAAAAATTTTATATTTAAGGCTTAAAAATAAAGAAAATCATACGAATTGCCTAAGTATTTAAGGCTTTAATCTTAACCTTCTTAGTATCAATAAAAAAATAAAAAATGTATTTTTGAAAAATAAAACATACTGCATGCACAAACTAAGCATCTTTCTTATTGTAATTTGTTTTTCAATATTTTACGCCAATGCACAAAGCATTGTTTATGTTAGCCCTACTGGAACAGGAAATGGTACGTCTTGGGCACAAGCTACAGATATTACCAGCGCACTAGCTAGTGCAAACAACAATACCGATATCTGGCTAAAAGAAGGCAGCTACCTAATTAATTCAACTTTAATAGTAGGAAGTGATAACCTTAGCCTATACGGAGGTTTTGTTGGAACAGAAACCTCCCTTAACCAGCGTAATTGGCAAAACAACCTTACTACTTTTGACGGACAAAATTCAACAAAAATAATGCGTATAAACGCCGACGATTGCATATTGGATGGTATTACTTTTACAAATGGTTTTGTTACAGGAAGCATTAGTACTACTAACGATGGCGGTGGGGCTTTACGATTAGCTGGAGACAACACTTTAGTGATTAATTGTAAATTTACAAACAACACCTCTCAAGCAGAAAGAGGTGGTGGCGCCATTTTTATGTGGCATGGCAATAATCATACTGTTGATAATTGTATTTTTGAAAACAACAGTAACACTAACGCCTCGGGAAATGGTGGTGGTGCCATTCATAATTGGGACGATAATGTAACCTTTAAAAACACCACATTTATCAACAACTCTTCTTCTACTAATGGTGGAGCTCTATATACTTGGACGCAAGATGTTCTTATAGAAAATTGTATTTTTGAAGACAACGAAAGCAACAGTTATGGCGGAGCTATCCACTCAAGATCAACACTTAGCATTTTAAATACAGAATTCACCAACAATACCTCAATGGGGAGAGGCGGTGCAATAGACAACGGAAATGTTCTTTATGTAGTTAATAATTTGTTTGATGGAAATTCTAGCCAAAATAATTATGGAGGTGCAATATTTAATGGAAAAGAAATTCATATCACGAATGCTACTTTTACAAACAACAGCAATACAGCCTTAGCGCACAATGCGAATACAGCATGCTCAACTACCATATACAACTCCATTTTCTACAACAACCAAGCCTACAGTTCTTTCCCTTATTCAGATATCGCACCAACGAATACAACTGACAATAGCGTTAAAGATTTTCAAAACAATATCCTAGAAGGAAACCCCAACGGAACAAATAATTCAATTGGTGTTAACCCTTTGTTCATTGACCCTACAAACAGCAATTACGAACTTCAAAGTAGCAGCCCTGCAATAGATACTGGCAGCAATGCTTTGTACAATAACGTTTCTACTATTGCTATTAACAACGCTACTGATTTAAGTGGGGATACCCGCGTATTCAACACCATAGTTGATCTTGGTGCTTATGAATACAACACGCCCATTACCTGCACCAATATTGCTAGTCCGTTGAATACCGACACCAATGTCGCTATCAACACCAGCATTACTTGGAATGCAGTTGCTGATGCCGATGGGTATTCTATTTCTCTAGGAACTTCGGCAAGTGCTAACGATATTCTAAACAACCTAGATGTTGGTAACACAACTTCTTATACGCCTGCTAATAGTTTTCCGCAGAACACAACGATCTTTGTAAGTATTATTCCTTACAATTCTGCAGGAGATGCTAGTGCGTGTACCGAAGAAAGTTTTACCACCGAAACCATTATCACACCGCCTAATTGCACCACTATTACTAGTCCATTAAATGCCGATACCAATGTCGCTGTCAACACCAGCATTACTTGGAACGCAGTTGCTGATGCCGATGGGTATTCTATTTCTCTAGGAACTTCCGCTGGAGCTAACGATATTCTAAACAACCTAGATGTTGGTAACACAACTTCTTATACGCCTGCTAATAGTTTTCCGCAGAACACAACAATCTTTGTAAGTATTATTCCTTACAATTCTGCAGGAAATGCTAGTGCATGTACCGAAGAAAGCTTTACCACCGAAACCATTATTACACCGCCTAATTGCACCACTATTGCTAGTCCGTTGAATACCGACACTAATGTCGCTGTCAATACCAGCATTACTTGGAACGCAGTTGCTGATGCCGATGGGTATTCTATTTCTCTAGGAACTTCCGCTGGAGCTAACGATATTCTAAACAACCTAGATGTTGGTAACACAACTTCTTATACCCCTGCTAATAGTTTTCCGCAGAACACAACAATCTTTGTAAGTATTATTCCTTACAATTCTGCAGGAGATGCTAGTGCGTGTACCGAAGAAAGTTTTACCACCGAAACCATTATCACACCGCCTAATTGCACCACTATTACTAGTCCATTAAATGCCGATACCAATGTTGCTATCAACACCAGCATTACTTGGAATGCAGTTGCTGATGCCGATGGGTATTCTATTTCTCTAGGAACTTCCGCTGGAGCTAACGATATTCTAAACAACCTAGATGTTGGTAACACAACTTCTTATACCCCTGCTAATAGTTTTCCGCAGAACACAACAATCTTTGTAAGTATTATTCCTTACAACTCTGCAGGAAATGCGAATGCCTGTACCGAAGAAAGTTTTACCACTGAAACTATTATTATACCGCCTAATTGCACCAATATTACTAGTCCGTTGAATGCCGACACTAATGTCGCTGTCAATACCAGCATTACTTGGAATGCAGTTGCTGATGCCGATGGGTATTCTATTTCTCTAGGAACTTCCGCTGGAGCTAACGATATTCTAAACAACCTAGATGTTGGTAACACAACTTCTTATACCCCTGCTAATAGTTTTCCACAGAACACAACAATCTTTGTAAACATTATTCCTTACAATTCTGCAGGAAATGCTAGTGCGTGTACCGAAGAAAGTTTTACCACCGAAACCATTATCACACCGCCTAATTGCACCAATATTACTAGTCCGTTGAATACCGACACTAATGTCGCTGTCAACACCAGTATTACTTGGAATGCAGTTGCTGATGCCGATGGGTATTCTATTTCTCTAGGAACTTCCGCTGGAGCTAACGATATTCTAAACAACCTAGATGTTGGTAACACAACTTCTTATACCCCTGCTAATAGTTTTCCGCAGAACACAACGATTTTTGTAAACATTATTCCTTACAATTCTGCAGGAGATGCTAGTGCGTGTACCGAAGAAAGCTTTACCACCGAAACCATTATTATACCGCCAATAGATAAAAACACACTAATTATTCCCAATTTTTTCACCCCTAATAATGACGGTATAAACGATTTATTCAAAATAATTGATGAAGAGAATATTGTAAAAGAATTTATAATTTTTGACAGGTTCGGAAAAATTCTCTATAGCGGAAAAACTTCGTACAACCTAATTTGGGATGGAAATTATAACGGAAAAAAAATGCCAGCAAACGATTACTGGCTAAAGCTTGTATTAAAATCTGGAGAAGTAATTACTAAAAATATCAGTTTATTACGTTAAGTCATTAATGTTTATTCTTCTAGTACTTGTTTACTACTTCGGTAAACCGTACCGCGAAAATAATAATAAACCTCTCCCTGTTCATTAGAGATTTCTACATCAAAATCGGCGGTTTTATAAGTAACATTTAAGGCTTTAGCCTCAGCATACAGCAGTTCGCCTTCGTGAGCTGCTTTAGAATAAATCATGTTTCCGTTTATAGAAACGGAAACACGACCATAAGAATTTGATGCAAATGCAAATGCACTATCGGCAAAGGTAAAAGCAATTCCACCGTGTAAAATACCATGCCCGTTTAGCATTTCTTTTCTTACCCGCATAGACAATTTACAATAGCCTTCTTTTATTTCTAAAAGAGAAGTATCTAACCATTGTGTACAATAGTCTTTTTCCATCATTTTCTGATAGATTGCTTTGGCGGTTTTGTTTTTATCTTCGCTCATATTTTTTTATTCAATTATAAACTGTTTAGCTTCCTTTTTCATTTTTCGAAGTAACGGACTACAACGGTACCTATCTTCATGGTATTCATTATACAAAGCGTCTAATTTTTCTACACACCAATCTATTCCTAATTCATTTGCCCATTGCAATAAACCTTTAGGATAGTTTACGCCTTTAGTCATGGCTAAATCTATCGCTTTTGCACTTGCTATGTTTAAGAATAAGGCATCTGCTGCTTCATTAATAAGCATCACAATTACGCGTTCGAAAATTGCTTTTTTCAAGGCTTCATCATTAGCTGGTGTAGGTTTTATTTCTGTAGAATAATCATAAAAACCTCTTCCCGATTTTCTTCCTAAATAACCTGCTTCTGAAAGTCGTTTTTGTGTAAACGAAGGTTTATAACGCGGGTCGTAATAGAAAGATTTGAAAACGGTTTCTGTTACGGTATAATTTACATCATTCCCGATAAAGTCCATCAATTCAAAAGGTCCCATTCTAAAACCTCCTATCTCTTTTAAGGCTGTATCTATCGTAATGAAATCGGCTTTACCTTCTTCATATATTCGCAAAGACTCTCCATAAAACGGACGAGCAACACGGTTTACAATAAAACCTGGTGTATCTTTTACCAAGACGCCTACTTTTTTCCAATCGGCTATTATGTTTACTACCTTTTGTTTAACTTCTTCTGAAGTTTGTACTGCAGGAATAATCTCTACTAATGCCATTAATGGCGCTGGATTAAAAAAGTGTATCCCGATTACGCGTGATGGTTTTTTTAAAGCCGAAGCAATAGAGGCAATTGAAAGTGAAGAAGTGTTTGACGCAATAATAGCATCTTCGGTTTGATAGCTTTCTAACTCTTGAAATACTTTTTGCTTTATCGTTAGATCTTCAACAATGGCTTCTATGGTTAATTCTACCGAAGCCAAGGCTTCCAGTTGGTTTACATATGCTATGTTTGCTTGTATACGGTTTTTTTCTGCAACATCTATTCGTCCTTTCTCTACAAGCCTAGTTAGTATTTTATCGAGTTTCGTTTTACTATTTTCTAATGCAGTGGTGTTCGTATCATACACAAGTACATTACAACCTGCAGTGGCTGCTATTTGAGCAATTCCGCTTCCCATTGTTCCGCTTCCTATTATTCCTACTTTCATGGTTTTATTTTTATCTTTTAAGAAAGTTATTTAACATACGTTCAAAATTATTGCTATAATTTATTCGCCTTTAAAGTTTGGTTTACGTTTTTCTACAAAAGCAGTAACTCCCTCTTTATAATCGGCGGTAGCGGCCGATGCTATTTGCAACTTACTCTCTAAAGCAAGTTGATTCTCTAAGTTGTTTGTTAAGGATTCGTTTAAAGCTTGCTTGGTTAAGGCTAATGCTTTGGTGGGCATTTTAGCTAATTTTTCCGCTAAAGTTTTGGTATTGTTTTCAAACTCTTCGGCAGGTACTGCTTTATAAATCATCCCCAGTGTTTCTGCTTCCTTAGCCATTACTTTATCGCCCAACATCATTAAGGCTGATGCCCTTTGAAAACCGATTAAACGCGGCAAGAAAAAAGTTCCTGCACTATCGGGTATTAAACCTATTTTACTAAATGCTTGTATAAATGCAGCATTTTCTGAAGCCACTACAATATCGCAAGCTAAGGCAATGTTTGCTCCTGCACCCGCTGCAACACCGTTTACTGCGGCAACTATTGGTTTTGGAATTTCGCGTAACAGCTTAACAATTGGATTGTAATGCTCTTCTAAAATTGCTTTAAAACCAGGGTTTAATGCAGGATCTGTTACCTCTTTTAAGTCTTGTCCTGCACAAAAAGCCTTCCCTTCGCCAGTTAAATGTATGGCTCTTACTTGGTTATCTTCTGCGCATTTTTTAAGCACCTCTTGAAGTGATAAAGCCATTTCTCTATTAAAGCTGTTAAAAACTTCTGGACGATTTAAGCTAATATAAGCTACTTGATTTTCTATATGTAAACGAATAGGTGTATTCATTAATTTTTAAGTTTTATGGTTACTAAATGATATAAAACGAGATTCCCGCAAAAGCGGGAATTATTATGTTAAACACTTAAAATAATCGAAAGGCTCTTGGCACTCCTTACATTTAAACAATGCTTTACAAGCTGTAGAACCAAACTGACTTAACATTTCTGTATTGGCAGAACCACATTGTGGGCATTTTACCAGTTGTTCTCCTCCTAAAAGTGCTTTTTTATCGGCTGTTGCGGTTAATGGAGGGGCAATCCCATAGGCCAATAAGGCTTTTCTCCCTTCAGGTGTAATCCAATCGGTTGTCCATGCTGGCGAAAGCACTAAATTTACTTTAGCTTGATAGCCTGCATGCGCTAATGCCGCAGTAATATCTTCTCCTATTACATCCATTGCAGGGCAGCCACTATAAGTTGGGGTAATGCTTACTTCTACCACCTCATCAACAACAATAGCTTTACGCACTACTCCCATATCTAAAATAGATAAGACAGGGATTTCTGGGTCAGAAACCTGACGTAATATTGGTATTAACTCCTCATCGATATTTACTTGATCTGTTGTCATTAAAACGAGCCTTACTCACTTACCACTTCATGCCTGGATAAGTACGTTGCATGTATTGCATGTCTGCTAAAAGATACCCCATGTGTTCTGTATGAACACCTTCTTTTCCTCCTTTTTGGAAAAACGCTTGCGTAGGAACTTCCAATGTAGCCTCCTCTAAAATAGCGGCTACATTTTCATAATATTCTTTCTTAAACAAAGTAACATCTACCCCTATGCCTTCTGCAATGGCTTGTTTATCGGCATCGGTAAGCATAAAAAGTTCATTGGTATATCCCCATAAATCATTTACAGCTTGTTGTACACGCTGATTACTTTCTTTTGTACCATCGCCTAAACGCTTCATCCAGTCGGCAGAAAAACGTTTATGATAGCTAACTTCTTTTATGCTTTTTTTAGCAATAGCTGCCATCGTAGCATCGGTGCTTTGCTGTAATGCCGATAGCAATAAGTAATGAAACTGATCGAACAAAAACTGCCTTGTAATTACATAACCAAAATCTGTATTGGGCTGCTCTACCAACAGTACGTTAACGTATTCACGCTCGGTGCGTAAAAAAGCGATATCATCTTCGGTAATATCCTTATCAGAAAGTTGAGCTGCGTATTGAAAATAGCTTCTCACTTGCCCGAAAAGATCTAACGAAATATTAGTAATTGCAATATCTATTTCTGGGGCTGGTCCATGACCTGTAAGCTCTCCTAAGCGTTGCCCAAGAATCAAAGAGTTGTCTGCAATTCCTAAAATATATTGTATTAAATTATCTTTCATTGTAATTGAAATTGGATTCATTAAAAAATGAATAAAAACACATGTTTTAATTACATGTGTTTTACCTCGTCTGGTAAATCGTAAAATGTAGGATGGCGATAAACTTTATCGTTAGCTGGCTCAAATAACTCTCCGTTATGTTCTGGGTTAGAAGCCGTGATGTGTTTAGACTCTACCACCCAAATGCTTACGCCTTCGTTTCTTCTTGTATATACATCGCGTGCATTTTCAAGCGCCATTGCTGCATCTGCTGCGTGCAAACTTCCAAAATGTCTATGTTCTAATCCGTTTTTACTACGAACAAAAACCTCCCACAAAGGCCAATTTTTCTTTTGTTCTTTTTTATCTGACATGTTGTTTTCTTTACTAATCGTTTATTGAATTTTTTATTATCACAAGAAAAACTAAACTGCTTTTTTAATTTTTCTTTCGGCATTTTTTTCGGCATAAGCCATTGCTGCATCACGTACCCAAGCGCCGTTTTCCCATGCGTTAACACGTGTTTGTAAACGTTCTCTATTGCAAGGCCCATGACCTTTTACAACTTGCCAAAATTCATCCCAATTTATCTCGCCAAAATCATAGCTTTTTCTTTCTTCATTCCATTTTAAATCTTTATCAGGAATGCTAAGCCCTAAAATTTCTGCTTGCGGCACGGTTTGATCTATAAATTGCTGGCGTAGCTCGTCGTTTGTTTTTCGTTTTAGTTTCCATTTCATGGATTGAGCTGTATGGGTAGATTTATCATCTGTAGGTCCAAACATCATTAGCGATGGCCACCACCAACGGTTTAAAGCATCTTGTGCCATTTCTTTTTGTGCTTTGGTTCCTTTGCTTAAGGTTAGCATAATTTCATAACCTTGACGCTGGTGAAAGCTTTCCTCTTTACACACACGCACCATTGCTCTGGCATAAGGACCAAAAGAAGTATTACACAGCGGTACTTGGTTAATGATTGCTGCGCCATCTACCAACCATCCTATAGCACCTATATCTGCCCAAGTAACGGTAGGGTAGTTAAAAATACTTGAGTATTTTGCTTTTCCACTATGCAATTGCTCATAAAGCTCTTCGCGAGAAACACCTAAAGTTTCGGTTGCACTATATAAATAAAGCCCGTGTCCTGCTTCATCCTGAACTTTTGCTAATAAAGCTACCTTACGGCGTAAGGATGGAGCTCTGGAAATCCAGTTTCCTTCGGGAAGCATTCCTACAATTTCGGAATGTGCGTGTTGAGACATTTGGCGTATATGGGTTTGCCTGTATTTTTCTGGCATCCAATCTTTAGGCTCTATTTTTTCGTCACGAGCGATTTTTTGATCGAAAATTTCTTCCAAATTTTTTATTTCCTTTTCACTCATTAGTCTATTTTTTAATTCGGTTAATTGGTTTTTACTAAATCGTTGTTTTAATACAACGTTAGTTATACATCAAAATCTAAAACTACTTTCTCTGATGTTGGTACGGCCTGGCAGCTAAGCACATAGTTTTTAGCTACCTCATCTTCTTCTAATGCATAGTTTATTTTCATCTCTACAGCACCTTCTAAAATTTTACATTTACACGTACTGCACACGCCTCCTTTACACGCAAATGGCAAATCTGCTCCTGCACCAAGTGCGGCATCAAGAATATTATCATAATCGTTTGTCATTCCAAAACGAAATTCTTTTCCACCATCTAAGATAGTAACCTCGGTACCTTCAAAACGTTGTTCTAATGCTGCTGCTGCGCGTTTTTTATCGGCTTCGGATAATCCTGTTACAAACAGTTCAAAATGCACTTGCTCGGACGGCAAGCCTGCGTTTATTAAATAGTCGCTTACATAGGTTACCATTTCTTCTGGACCACATAGAAACACATCATCGGTATCAGGAATATCGATAAAATTTTGGGTAAGTACTTGCATTTTTTCGTCATCAAACCTACCGTTAAATAAATCGATATCTCGTTTTTCTTTCGTTAAGAAATAATAAATTTCTAGGCGTCCAAAATACTTGTTTCGCAACTGTTCTAATTCTTCTTTAAAGATAATAGATTTTGCTGTTTTATTTACATAAAACAATTTACAAGTAGCCTTAGGTTCACTGGCCAAGTGTGTTTTTATCATAGAAAGCACAGGTGTTATTCCACTACCTGCAGCAAAGAACAAATAGTTTTTTGACTTTTCGGTATTGGTTTCAACTCCAAAACTACCTCCTGGTTTCATTACCGAAAGCTGGTCGCCTGCTTGCAACTCTTCATTCACATAGGTAGAAAAAATACCGGTAGGAATTTGCTTTACAGCAACTTTCCATACATTTTCTAAAGGACTAGAGCATAACGAATATGAACGGCGTACATCTTGCCCATTAATTATTTTTCTTAAGTTTAAGTGTTGCCCTTGACGAAAAGCAAATTCTTGCTGTAATGCTTCGGGAACATCAAAAGTAATTACGCTACAATCGGAAGTTTCCTTGCATACGTCTTTTACGGTTATATCATAAAATTGAGCCATCTATATAATTGTTTCCTTACAAAACTAACACTTGTTAGTCTAATTTGCAAATGGAAATTTATAAAAATGATAACTTTCAATCTATCAATCCGTCTAATAAAAGTCTCGGCAAGTCTGTTTTTAGGGTTTTCAACGATACGACATCTTTTTTAGCATACCACACATAAAGTGTGCGTAAAGTTGTTAAAATACCAAAAACACTAATTTCTATATGAATATTTTTAAGTTCGTTTTTAGCCATTCCCACACGGAGAATTTCTCTAAATTTAGCTTCATATTCTTTTCTTAGGCTTAGGTATAGTGTTTTATTCTCTTCGTCCAAATGAATCCAATCGTTATTCATACAAGCCAAAAAATCGGTTTGTTCTGCAGTAAGCTCAATATGGTGATGAATAATCGATGTTAATTTCTCTATACTTGCAATAGGCTGTGGCACAACCGTGTCTATATGCCCAACAAAATCTTTTGCAACGGAAAGCACAATACTTGCTAAAATTTCTTGCTTAGAGGAAATATGATTGTACAAACTTGCCGCTTTTATACCCATTTCTGCTGCTAAATCTCGCATAGAAACAGCATTATATCCTTTTTTACGGAATAATTTTGCCGCAGTTAACACAATATCTTCTCTCCTATTATTCTTATTCATTATTCAAAAAGTACGACCTAATTAGGTTCCTTTTAAAGGAAAATTAAACTTTATAAACGGATGTTCCTGCTGTAAGGTTGCTATTTTAGACTCCAGTTTTTTTAAGAATAACTGATGTTGCTCGGAATCTTCATTAAAGGCTTTATGCTGAACGGCTCGTTGTATTTTGTCTATTTTTTTCATCAAGAGCGCCGCATCTTCCGAAATCCAAGTAGTTATAAATTTCTCCCATATATAATTAACTGCAACAGGATTAGGGTGTAGCATATCCGCTGTATAATAACGATAATCTCGAAGCTCATCCAATACAATTTCATAGGCAGGAAAATAAAAAGTATTTTGTGTACTGCTTAAAAACTGATGTAATGCGGTTAATAAGTGCGCTTTACTTTGCTGATTTTCTACCAATCCGTCTTTTAAATGCCTTACGGGAGAAACTGTATAAATTACATGTATATCTGGGTTAATTTCCTTTAAATACGTTAAAGCTTTTTGCAAAGCTTCTGCAATAGCTGTTGGCGAAGCTATTTCTTTTACAAAATTTACTTGAGGAATTTTATGACAATTAGCCACATACTGGTCACTTTCTTTATGCTTATACACCCACGAAGTTCCCAAAGTTATTATTACGTGTGTTGCCGAACTTAAAAATTGTCTTGCTGCCTGTAAAGCTGTATTTAAACGCGTTAATAAAACCGCCTGAGATAAACTATTAAGACGAGAATGTGCCGAAAAACTACTCCACACCTCTTGATAGCAAAAAGTATCGGCTGTTGTATACAACTCTTGTTTTGCTACTCTTCTTAAAAATGAAGCTATCGCAAAAGGATGAAATAAAATTCCGATTGGATTTTGTTTCGATTCAAATTTAGCCTCTAAAAACTTACCTCCTATATTTTCTGCAAAACACGACCCCAATAATAACACCCCTGAAGTGTGACTAATTTTAGGTTTTCCCTCAGGGATATTAATTGGTGTTGTAAATTGCATGGTTTAATCTAAGAATGTTTTTGCTTCTTCTAAGGCCGCCAAAATTCCAGATGGATTTTTTCCGCCTGCAGTAGCAAAAAAGGCTTGACCGCCGCCGCCGCCTTGAATGTGTTTTCCTAATGCGCGTACAATTTTCCCCGCGTTTAAATCTTTCTCTTCAACTAAAGATTTCGAGATATAACACGTTAATAAAGCTTTACCATCTTGTTCTGCTCCAAATACTAAAAATAAATTCCCTAACTCTCCGCCTAGCTGAAAAGCAACATCCTTCATTCCATTAGCATCTAAATCTACTTGCTGAATAAGGTAATTTACTCCGTTTTGCTCCTGAACAGCTGCTTTTAATTCCGCCTTCAAAAAGCTTGCTTTTTCTCTCTTTAAAGCTTCGATTTCTTTTCTTAATTCAGAATTTTCATTTTGGATATCAGTAACCGATTTTATCGGGTCTTTTGTATTGTTTAGCAAGTGCTTTATTTGTTGCATTTGCGTGCTTTGCTCGGTAAGTAAATCTTTTGCAGCATCGCCTGTTATGGCTTCAATACGGCGTATACCAGAAGCCACCGCAGCCTCTGCTGTTATTTTAAAATGCCAAATATCGGCTGTATTGGCTACGTGTGTTCCTCCGCAAAGCTCCATCGATTTTCCAAAACGAATTGTGCGCACTGTATCGCCATATTTTTCTCCAAACAAAGCTACAGCACCTTCTTCTATGGCTTTTGTATAAAGCATGGTTCTGTTTTCTTCTAAATCGAGTTGCTCTCGAATACGAGCATTCACAAAATTCTCGACTTCTTTTAACTCTTCTGCGGTAAGCTTATTAAAATGTGAAAAATCAAAACGCAAATAACCGCTATGTACCATAGAGCCTTTTTGCTCTACATGTGTTCCTAAAATGTTGCGTAAAGCTTGATGTAACAAATGCGTTGCGGAGTGGTTTGCCGCAGAGCGATTACGCTGTTTGGCATCGACCACCGCCATAAAGGTTTGTTTAATGTCTTGCGGGAGTGTTTTTGTAGTGTGAATAATTAAGTTATTCTCTTTTTTAGTATCTATAATGTATGTTATATCTCCGTTTGCAGACTTTAAGTAGCCTTTATCGCCTACTTGTCCTCCGCCTTCTGGATAAAAAGGAGTAAGGTTAAATACCAACTGATATAAGGCACCATCTTTTTTGGTAACCAGCTTTCTGTATTGTGTGATTTTCACTTGAGCCTCAAGGTAATCATAGCCTACAAATTCTTCTTCTTCATCTTCTTGCAGTACTACCCAGTCTTCCGTTTCGGTTTGCGCTGCTAGTCGAGAGCGATTTTTTTGTTTTTCTAATTCTTCTTCAAAAGCTTTTAAATCTAATGTATAATTCTTTTCACTAAGAATTAAGGCTGTTAAATCTATTGGAAACCCATAAGTATCGTAAAGCTCGAAAGCTTTTCTACCTGAAATTTCGTTTCCTTTTGCCGATGCAATGATGTTATCTAGTAAAGATAAGCCTTGATCTAAGGTACGTAAAAAAGATTTTTCCTCTTCTTTAATTACATTTTCACATAGGTTTTTTTGTTTTTTAAGCTCTGGAAAAGCTTCTCCCATTTGCGTTGCAAGCACCGCTACTAATTGATGGATAAACGCTTCTTTTTTATTTAAAAATGTAAACCCATAACGGATAGCTCTTCTCAAAATACGCCGTATTACATAGCCTGCACCGTTGTTGCTAGGCAATTGCCCATCGGCTATAGCAAAACTTACTGCCCTAACGTGATCTGCAATTACTCGAATAGCAATATCTGTTTGCTCGTTTTTACCGTAATTTACTCCTGTTATGATTTCTATTTCGGAAATAAGCGGTTGGAAAACATCGGTATCATAATTAGATTGTTTTCCTTGCATTACCATTGCTAAACGCTCAAAGCCCATTCCGGTATCTATATGTTTTGCAGGAAGCTCTTTTAAGCTTCCGTTTGCCATACGGTTGTATTGTATAAATACTAGGTTCCAGATTTCTACTACCTGAGGATGATCCTGATTTACTAAATCTTTTCCTGGTACTTTTGCTTTTTCTTCTTCAGAACGTATATCTACATGTATTTCGGAAGCTGGCCCGCAAGGACCTTGATCGCCCATTTCCCAAAAATTATCCTTTTTATTTCCCAATAAAATTCTATCCTCATCGATAATTTTTTTCCAAATCTCATAAGCTTCTTCATCTTTAGATAGCTTATCGGTTTGATCGCCTTCAAAAACCGTTACATATAGGTTGTTTTTATCTATTTTAAGCTCTGCTGTTAAAAACTCCCATGCCCAGTTTATGGCTTCTTTCTTAAAATAGTCTCCAATACTCCAGTTTCCAAGCATTTCAAACATGGTATGGTGGTAGGTATCTTTACCTACTTCCTCTAGATCGTTATGCTTTCCACTTACACGTAAACATTTTTGAGTATCGGCAATTCGCGTAGTTTTAGGTTTTGCATTTCCTAAAAAATATTCTTTAAATTGATTCATCCCTGCATTGGTAAACATCAATGTAGGGTCGTTTTTAATCACAATTGGTGCCGATGGCACGATGCTATGTTCTTTAGATTTAAAAAAATCGAGAAACTTTGCGCGAATTTCTTTAGATTTCATGGGTTTATTGTTTATAGCTAACAAGGTAAAATTACCTTTTGTCTTAACTTTAGTTTAAATTTATTTAATAAATAATCTTAAAAAAACACTATAAAAAAAGGTTTTCAAGCTTATTTTATGGATGTTTTGTAACATTTCTTATCTTTGTTCGTCTATATTTTTCGAGACTTAATGAAATTTAAGCACAAAAATAGTATATTTTAAAAGAATGTCGAAGGTAAAATATTATTACGATAGGGAAACAAATTCGTACAAAAAAATTGAGTACCGAAAGGGACGAAAGTTACGTTTTGTTTTCTTTATGGTGGGCGGAAGTTTACTTTCTGGTTTTTTATTACTTTTATTGTATTTAAACATTCCTAAACTAGAAACCCCAAAAGAAAAAGCCTTACAGCGAGAGTTAGCCTATATGCAACTACAATATCGAAGTTTGAATAAAAAAATGGCGCATGTAGAAGAGGTTTTGGCAGAAGTAGAAACTAGAGACAACAACATTTACAGAGCTTTTTTTGAAGCTTCACCTATTCCTGCAGCACACAGAAAAGCTGGTTTTGGAGGAATTAATCGGTATAAAAAACTGGAAGGTTATGCTAACGAACAATTGGTTATCGAGGCAAGTAAACGCATCGATATTTTACAAAAACAATTAGTTATACAATCAAAATCTTTAGACGAAATTACAAGCCTAGCCACAAAAAAAGAAAAGCTTTTAAATGCCATTCCTGCAATTCAGCCAGTAAAAAACGAAGACTTAACCCGTATGGCCTCTGGTTATGGTATGCGTATGCACCCTATTCTAAAATTTAGAAGAATGCACAACGGGATGGATTTTACTGCACCACGCGGAACCAACGTTTTTGCCACAGGAGATGCTGTTGTAAAAAAAGCGCAACGCAGCACAGGTTATGGGAATCTAATTATTCTAGACCACGGGTTTGGCTACGAAACCTATTATGCCCACCTTAATAAATTTAAGGTAAGAAAAGGGCAACGCGTAAAACGCGGTGAGATAATAGGCGAAGTTGGCAGCACAGGACTTTCTACCGCCTCACACCTGCATTACGAAGTGCATAAAAATGGCGTTGTAGTAAACCCTATTAACTTTTATCACGGCGACCTTACGGCCGAGGAATATGACATTATGCTAAACCAATCCTCTATAGAAAACCAATCCTTAGATTAATGCATATTTCCTTACCAGACAAATTATATTACAGCATAGGAGAAGTAGCCGAAGCATTTAAAGTAAACACTTCCTTAATACGGTTTTGGGAAAAAGAATTTGAGGTGTTAAAACCCAAAAAAAACGCAAAAGGAAACCGTAAATTTAGCAAAGAAGATGTAAAAAACCTTCAGTTAATCTATCACCTAGTAAAAGAAAAAGGCTTTACGCTAGAAGGAGCTAAAATATACTTAAAAGAAGATAAAAAAAAAGTCCTCTCTACTTTCGAGATTATTCGTAAATTAGAGGCTGTAAAAGCCGAGTTAGAAAAACTCAAACAACAATTATAATTATTTAACTAAATCCCCCTTATTTCTATGAAAAAATGGCTCATCCCTGTACTTATTATTCTTGTAGCTGGTTTTGGTCTGTATAAACTTTTTGCAGGCGTAAACAACCAAGCTATTGTATTACAAGAAGATGCCAAAACCGCTTGGGCTAATGTAGAAAGTGCCTACCAACGTCGTAGCGACCTTATCCCTAGCCTTGTAAACACCGTAAAAGGAGCAGCAGATTTTGAACGCGGAACACTAACCGATGTAATTGAAGCCAGAGCAAAAGCAACTTCTGTAAAAGTAGATGCCAATAACCTAAATGCAGAAGCCATACAAAGTTTCCAAAAAGCACAAACAGGACTTTCCTCTGCATTATCTAGACTTTTAGTAAGTGTAGAACGCTACCCAGAACTAAAAGCAACACAAAATTTTCAAAACCTACAATCGCAACTTGAAGGAACCGAAAACCGTATCAATGTAGAGCGTAACCGCTATAACAAAAGCGTACAAGGCTACAATACTTACATAAGAAAATTTCCAAACAACCTTGTTGCAGGAATGTTTGGTTTTGAACAAATGACAAGATTCCAAGCTGATGAAGGTGCAGAAAAAGCTCCTGAAGTAAAGTTTGATTTCAAATAATCTTACCTAAAAGTTATGCCTAAACTCCCATTATCTCCAGCAGATGAAAAAGAAATAATTGCTGCCATTAGAAAAGCAGAGCAAAAAACCTCTGGCGAAATACGAGTACATATCGAAGCAAATTGCCCTACAAAAACAGTATTTGAACGGGCAGAACAGCTTTTTTTTGAGCTTAAAATGAACAATACAAAGCTTGAAAACGGTGTGCTTATCTATATAGCCCACGAAGATCATAAGTTTTATATAATGGGAGATCGTGGTATAGACCAACGCGTAGGACAGGATTTTTGGGACTGCACCAAAAACACCATGCAAACACATTTTGCAAACCAAGAACTTAAAGAAGGGCTTATTGCAGGAATATTACAAGCTGGAAAACAACTTAAAAAATTCTTCCCTTGGCAAACCGATGATATTAACGAACTTCCAGACGAAATTTCTAAAGCCTAATGATTACTCAAAAAAATAAGTTCTCTACCTTTTATCTTTTTCTAATTACAACAATATTGGCATGTAATTTTTTTACAGCAAATGCCCAATTAGATATCCCTAAACTACCTAGTAAACAAACCAGTGTTTACGATGGCGGTAATGTATTACAAAAGAACCAGAAACAAGCCTTAGAGCATAAACTATTAAATTATGCAGACAGCACTTCTACACAAATAGTTGTTGCTACCATTCCTAGTTTAAACGGAGAATATATAGGTACTTATAGTGCAGAATGGGCACACCAATGGGGAATTGGACAAAAAGGAAAAGACAACGGTTTACTTATTTTATTAGCACGAGATGAACGCAAAATTTGGATTTCAACAGGCTATGGTTTAGAAGCTCACCTTACAGACGCGCTTAGCAAACAAATTATAGACCAAGTTATTATCCCAGAATTTAAACAAGGTAATTATTACGCAGGCTTAGATAAGGGTACAACAGCCATTATCTCGGTTTTAAGCGGAACTTACAAAGCTATACCAAAACCACCACCAAATAAAAACTCCCCCTTTATATTAGGAAACATTATTGTTTTTATATTTTTTGTAGTGATTATTCTACTCATTATTTTCAGAAAAAATAAAGGCAACGGCGGTAATGGAGGTCGTGGAAGCTTAAGCGGATCTTTACTCGATGCCATTATACTTAGCAGTATGGGACGTGGCTCTTGGGGTGGATCTTCTGGTAGTAGTGGAGGTAGCTTTGGAGGTGGTGGTTTTGGCGGTGGCTTCGGTAGTGGTGGCTTCGGTGGCGGAGGTGCTGGCGGAAGTTGGTAAAAAAATTAACCTTATACACTTCTGTAACACAGAATTTCACAAAACATTTTACTTTTTAAAAATAATAAAACTTTCCAAAACGTGACTTTTATTAGGGTTAGCGTGTCTTAATAGACATAGGGCAGATTGTATTTACAAATTCATCTAGCAACAAAAAGACCCTTAATCTCTATAACTAACCAAAACAAATAAGGGTCTTTTTTTTACAAGCTCAACCAAAACGCTACTGGTTAGAGCTCATAAGTTGTAAACATTCACTTTTATTTAATTCACGAAATTCTTTAGTTTACAAATTGTGTTCTTCAATCAACATAGTTGATTTTACTGATAAAAAAGAGTTGTATAATTATATCAGGATTTATTCATTAACCTGTATAGTTATAGTTATTTAAGGACGGGTTTCCTGGTTTTTAAGCCCCCATTAACCATAGTAAAGGTGTAATGAAATCCTAGGTAAGTACAAGGTGAGTCCAAGATGAGTCCAATGTACTTCCAATATTTCTTATAAAAATAATGGACACAAACTAGAAGTACCTTCAAAATAATTTGCAAGGTAAAGACAACGCATAACACACTAGATTTACTTGTGTTTTTAAAATTTATTCAACCACACGTACAAAAAACTTAGTAGAACGCCTCCTTCTAATCAATTATCACAAAACTCTAGCAACAAGAGAATTTTTAAACTATCTTTTTATAACATACAAGCAAATCGTTCATCTATTAGGTAATATCATTAAAAAATACGTAGAGGTACGTATTTTTTTTTTCGTCATTCTTATCGAACTTGCACTTTCATTAACAATTATTTGAACATAAGCTAATTATAAACATTATATGTTAAAATTGTAAATCAGCATGAGTCTTTCAGATCCCACAATAGGAGAAATTACAATGTTTGGGGGCAATTTTGCTTCAAGAGGTTGGGCATTTTGCGATGGCCAATTATTACCAATTGCACAAAACACTGCCTTATTTTCAATTTTAGGAACCACTTATGGTGGAGACGGAAGAACAACTTTTGCTTTGCCCGATTTAAGAGGTAGAGCCCCAATAGGTCCTAGAAATGATCCTGGTTTAAGTGATTATAGATTAGGACAAAAAGGAGGGGTAGAAACGGTTACCTTAAACATTACTCAAATGCCAAGTCATAATCATACAACTCAAAACAATATAACTGCTGATGATGCTGTAAATGAAACACCTGCTCCAGGAGATGTTCCTGCTATAGGAAATTTTGCTGATGGGGTAACTACCCAAAAAGTAAAAAACTTTGGTCCTGCAACAAATACAGTAAATGGACAAACCATTAGTGCTAACGCTGGTTTAAACATACTTAATACGGGTGAAAATCTACCACATACTAATGTACAGCCTTATTTAGCTGTTAATTATATTATTGCTTTGGTAGGTATTTTTCCTTCTAGAAATTAAACGTCTACAAGTACTCTTAATCATGATAAGAATATTTTTTATCTATTTATCTTATTGAATCAATCTGGAAATTATGAAAAAAACTACTTATGTTTTCTATCTAAAAAGGCTATATCCTGCTTTTTTTATTATGCTTTGTCTAATGTCAGTTCCTTGTTTTTCACAAACTCTTTCAGGCGCTTCAGTCGAGTTTGTAGAATTAAGTCAAACAAAAACTGTTAATGGTTCTGATCAATCACTTGATGCAACTCCAGCACAAGCAACATATGATGTAGAATTTAAAGTTGCAGGAGAAAATTATTATGTCGATGTAGATAGTGATAAAATAATTATTGGAGCTAGAAATGGTTCTGTAATATCTGCCGTAACCTCAATAACTTTTAACTTTTCTGGGGGAACTTTTAGCAGTATAATAGGAGCTTCATTTAATCCTGGAGCTTCTACAGGAACAAATACTAGTGGTGTCTCAGTATCTTTTACAGCTACCAGTGTTACTATATCTGGCATACAAAATAAAGACTTTGCCCAAGGTTATGGGCTTGGAAATATAGGAACAGTTGTTTTTGATATCACTACCGCTGGCGTAGCAAACACAGCACCAGTAATTGGAGGAACAACCGCTGGTCAAAGTGTAAATGACAACGGTATAATTTCGCCTTTTTCAAGTATCACAACTACAGATGCTGATGGAGATAACTTATCTGCAACCATTACTTTAGATGATAATGCTAAAGGAATATTAACAGGTACAGGACTTTCTGGTACTGGGCCTTACACTATTGTAAGCACTACTCCTGCTGACTTACAAACAAAGTTAAGAGCTTTATCTTTTAATCCAACAGACAATAGAACATCAACAACAGAAACCACCACTTTTACAATAGTTGTTAATGATGGTACTGATACCGATACTGACAATACAACCTCTGTGATTTCAAACGCCGTTCCGCCATCTGGTTATACCGTGCAAATAGACCAAGCAAATGTTAATGCATCAAATGAAACTGCTATTAGCTTTACACTTTTTGACGCCGAAGTGGGTACTGTCTATAACTATACGATAAGAAATAATATCGGAGGAACTTCGATTTCTGGTTCCGGGAATATAGTAACGTCAAATCAGCAAATAACAAATATAGATGTAAGCAGCCTGGACGACGGAATTCTTACCATTACAGTAATTCTTACCGATAGTGCATATAGTACAGGAAATAATGCCACTGATACAACAACTAAAAATACAGCAACATATACCCCAAATGCCAACAACATTTTGTTTATAAATAAAAACGTAAGCGGTGGTAATGGCTCGGGAGATTCTTGGGCAAACGCCATCCCTGAACTTTCCGATGCCCTAAAATGGGCAAGAACAAAAAACGAAGCCGACAATAATTGGCTACAAAACGATAGTTTACAGGTTTTTGTTGCCAAAGGCACGTATTTACCTCTTTACAATGCCGAAGACGGAAATTATATCGTTAATGGCAACCGCGATAATGCCTTTGTCATGGTTAAAAATGTACAACTATACGGAGGCTTTGACCCTGCCAATGGTGTTACCAACTTAAGCCATACCCGTGATTTTTCTGAAACCACAGGAAGCATTTTAAGTGGAGATATTTATGGAAATAACACTAACAATGCTTACCACGTAGTCATCTCTACAAATGATATTGGCAACGCCCTGTTAAACGGGTTTACCCTAACTAGAGGAAATGCAGATGGAGGCATGAATATAATAACCGTTAACGGACAAACTATATGGAAAACTAATGGCAGTGGAATATACAATCATTCTTCTTCACTAAGCTTAACCAACATAAGCATTACAAACAATACAGCAGCTCAGGGCGGCGGGGTGTACAATTTTAATTCTTCACCGAACTTAACTAATGTAAGTATTGTAAACAATACAGCAAATTATGGGGGTGGGATAAATAACACTAATTCTTCACCAAACTTAACTAATGTAATGATTACAAACAATACAGCAGATTGGGGTGGTGGAATGTATAATACTAACTCTTCACCGAGCTTAACCAATGTAAGCATTGCAAATAATACAGCAGCAACTGGCGGCGGGATGCAAAACTTTAATAACTCTTTATCTACCATAAACAACAGTATTGTCTGGGGAGAAATAACTAATGGCTACGGTAGCAGTTATGCTGCAGAACACTCATTAGTAGAAGGAGGTAGCGATACGACTAACGGAAACATAAATGCTACAAACTTAAATGACACCGATATTTTCACAGACCCTGCCAACGGTGATTATAGTCTAAAAAATGGGAGTCCTGCTATAAATACGGGAGATAATAATATTTATACAGGCGATATTAATAACGATACCGACCTTGCTGGTAATCCGCGTTTATACGATAATATAATAGATATAGGGGCTTTTGAAAGTCTACCTATTAGCATCAGTCCAGATGCAAACAATATTCTCTATGTAAATAAAAATGTTACCGGAGGTAATGGCTCGGGCGATTCTTGGGCAAACGCCATCCCAGAACTTGCCGATGCATTGTTTTGGGCTAACAATAACCAAGATCCTAATTGGATAACGACACCCTTGCAAATTTGGGTAGCCAAAGGCACTTATCTTCCAGACAAAGGAAGAAATGTGTCCAATAACGACAGAAATGCGACCTTCCAATTGGTTACAGGTGTAGAAATATATGGTGGCTTTGAAGGTGTCGTTACAGAAATTGAACTCTCAGACCGTGATTGGATATCTAACGAAACCATACTAAGCGGTAATATTGATGGAGACAATACCCTCGCCAACAATAGTTATCATGTAGTAACTGGTTCGGGTGCCGATTTCACAGCCATACTAGATGGGTTTACTGTGACCAAAGGAAATGCTAACGGCTCAAATCCAAATTATGGAGGCGGAGGAATTTTCATCTATAATAGTTCTCAAAATGGATCACCAACCCTCTCCAATTTAAGAATTACAAAGAATGAAGCAAGTCACACAGGTGGGGGAATCTTTAGTTATAATTCATCTTTTAAATTATTTAATGTAGAAATAAGTGAGAACACAGCTAAGTTCGGTGGGGGGATTTATACAACAGTTGGACATCCAAAATTACTTAATGTAGCCCTCTATAATAATTCAGCCAATAGAACTGGTGGAGGAATAAATAGCACTGATGAAATAACATTAACCAACTTAAGCATCTATAATAATTTAGCTAGTAACGATGGAGG
Source organism: Mesonia hippocampi (assembly GCF_014197445.1). Taxonomy (GTDB): domain Bacteria; phylum Bacteroidota; class Bacteroidia; order Flavobacteriales; family Flavobacteriaceae; genus Mesonia; species Mesonia hippocampi. The sequence continues at coordinate 69,870 of NZ_JACIFO010000009.1, forward strand.
AGGACTCTATAACACTGGTAAAGCTAATATTCAAAACTCTATTTTTTGGGGAAATTCGGCTGGTGGCAATGGAAATCAAACACATACTGATGCCCTTTATGGTACTGCTCCTACTTATAAAAATAGTTTAATTCAAGATAATGATCTCTCTGTCATAGGCATTGGTAATTTAGACGGTACTGCCTATCTACCTGGGATGATTTTTGCCGATTTTTCAGCTGGTGATTATACCCTAGCTCCAGGAAGTGTCGCTATAAATAAAGGTGGTAACCAAGTATATAGCGATGCTGACGGCGATCTTCAAAACGACAACGATTTAGCAGGAAACCCACGTCTAGATGCCACTATCATAGATTTAGGCGCATATGAATTCCAAGGGGCCAGTACACCTCCTACACCTAATGGATATATTCTCTATGTAGATAATAATGTAAATGGAGGAAACGGCAGCGGAGATAGTTGGAACAACGCTATACCCGAACTAGCCGATGCGCTGAAATGGGCTTACCAAGAACATCAGATTGGTACTCCTTGGAGTGATTCTAATCCGTTGGAAATTTGGGTCGCTGCAGGCACCTATCATCCAGATGATGGAAATCGTGCAACCGACAACGATCGAAATGAGACGTTTCAGCTTATTAGTGGCGTGAAAGTTTATGGAGGTTTCGAGGGAAATGAAATCGACCTATCCGACCGTGACTGGAACACACATATTACCGTGTTAAGCGGAGATATTGATGGAAATGACACTTCAGATAGTGACGGAATAGTAACAAACCCAAATGATATCACGGGATTCAATAGCTATTCGGTAGTTACTGGTTCAGGTGCTGATAACACTGCCTTTTTAGATGGTTTTATAATTACCTCTGGTAGTGCTGACGATGAAAGTGCAGGTATTGATGAACCTAAGAGAAATGGTGGTGGAATTTATAATTACGACGGTTCACCTACCTTAACCAACCTCATCATTACTGGAAATATAACAGAATATCGAGGAGGCGGTGTATTTAATTTTAACAGCTCACCTGTACTAACGAATGTTACTATCAAGGGAAACCGTACAGGTGATGGGAGTAACACTTCACATTATGGGGGAGGAATTGCTAATATATCAGGAAGTTCTGTAGTACTTATGAACTCAAAAATCATCGAAAACAGTGCGCAAGCTGGTGGAGGAGTTTATAATGACGAAAGCCCAACTACACTCATTAATACTCTTATTGCCGAAAATGAAGCTATAAACAGTAATGGAGGAGGAATATTTAATTTTTTAAGTAATTCAACTGAGCTTATAAATGTTTCGATTAGCGGGAATAATGCTGGAAACGAAGGAGGAGGGATTTTTAATGCATACGGTTCTCTATATTTAAAAAATACAGTTGTTTGGGGAAATATTGCTAATGGAGGAAATGAAATTGCTACACAGTACGGAAATGTCAATTTCGAAAGTAGTCTTTATGGTAACGATACTGGGGATGTAATTGGAGAAAATTCTTTTAATACCACCGACACTCTAAATGATGACCCTAAATTTAGTGATATTTCAAATAGTGATTATACCCTAGCCAATAACAGTCCTGCTATAAATACAGGAAGTAATAGTCTTTATACAGGCGATCTAAATAACGATACCGACCTTACCGGTAATCCGCGTTTATACAATAACACCATAGATATAGGAGCTTTTGAAAGCCAAAATGCACCACCAACAGCGATTTGTAAAAATATTACCATACAATTAGACACTAACGGACAAATAAGTATCACTGCAAGTGATGTTGATGATGGTTCATCAGATTTGGAAGGTAATGTTACGCTCAGTATTGACAAAACCGACTTTGATTGTAGTAATATTGGTGATAATACGGTTATATTAACTGTAGAAGACAGTAGTGGTGCTACAGCTACCTGTCAAGCAATTGTTACCGTAAAGGATGTAACCGCTCCAACCCCTGATAACCTTACTTTAGTAGATATCACTGCTGAATGTAAAGTACTAGCAACCGATGTGCCTATCCCAACAGCTACCGACAATTGTGGGGAAACCATCCAAGGAACACATAATTTAACTTTTCCGATTAGCGCCCAAGGAACGCATGTCATCACTTGGACTTTTGACGATGGTAAAGGGAACGTCGATACACAAACACAAAACATCATTATCGATGATGTAACTGCTCCAACGCCTGATAACCTTACTTTAGCAGATATCACTGCTGAATGTCAAGTAC
>NZ_JACIFO010000010.1 GCF_014197445.1 Mesonia hippocampi
TATTGTTTCTTGCCTTGCATACAACAAGTTACGAAAATTAATCACAGAAAAATACCTTAGCTATGGATTTTTTGCTAAATTGTGCAACAGGCACAAGGTATATAACAAATAGCTAAGTCTGTTCTAAACCGAAAATTTTGGTATATTTGGTAAACCGCCAAATCTTTTGATTTGGCATTTTGAAAAGAAAAGATAAAAGCAAAATACAAAAGATTTGGCTTGTTGCGAGATTGAAAAGTAACTCATAATTGCACGCTACTTGTCATATACAAACACGTTATGCACAATATAAAAATAAATTCATCAATGAAAAATAATTTCCCAATAGAATTTGAAAATGAGGATTATATATATGATTATATGGACATAATTCAGTATGATTTGAATACTATGCAAGAAAATTTTTCTGCCGTTATTGAAAGTAATCAACTTGAATGGTTACCTCAAACAATTCATATTACTAGAAAGAAATCAAAATTCATAATAACGGTTTCTGAATTTCTCTACCCAGAAGATTTTTGGGAACAAAAATATTCATTATTAGAGTTTATAGAATCTATGAATAAAAGCTTTAATTCCAACAATGAAAACGATATTAAAGATTTCAATTATGTTGATGAAGGTTCTGACAACGGAATATACATTGATTGGAAAATAGTTTTAACGAAACCTATTGAAATAGACAAATTATGTGAAATAATTAAAGAATATAAAAAAAATCTATATAACCGAGCATTATATAACCTAGAAGTTCCAGTTTCAGTTCTTATTCTAGGAAAAGATACAGGAGAACATATGCAAAAACTTGAAAAAATAGCTAAAATACTAGAAGAAAATAATTTAAGTCCTATTATCATAAAGAAAAAAGAAGATTTTAAAGAAGAGAAACCTAATCAAAAAATATTGAGACACGCTCTTCAGTCTAAATTTATAATAATTGAAAATACAGAACCTTCAGGACATCTAATAGAATTTGAAAAAATTAAAATAACAGAAAAAATTACAGCTGTTATTCAGAAAGAAAATAACGGTGCTACTTGGTTAACAGAAGATTCTTTCATTGGCAGGACAGACATAAAAAAGTTTACTTACTCAAATAGTAAAAAAGATTTTGAAAAAAATGTAATATGTGCAATTAAATGGGGAAATGAGAAATTTGAAGAACAAATGGATATTTTAGTACAGACATATCCTTGGTTAAAATGAGAAAAATACTGTGCATAACAGCGGTAACCGTTGCACAAGCCTATAATTTTGGAGTGAATATGAGAGAATAATTAAAGATAATGTTTCGGTCGCCTAGTCTTTTTGTTATACTTTTAAACTAAACTCTCTTAGTGCTTTACACACTCTCTTGTTTTAACATAAAAAGTTGTATATATTTGAGGATATCACTTTAATGCAAATCGTGATATTCTTCAGGGCGTTGGCGGTAATTAAAACCGGAATTAACCTATGATTAAAATTGATTTAGATGATACTTTTGATGCTAATTCAGCAAGTGAAGATTTAACTGGGTTTACTTTTAATTCTGAATTGAGGGATGATAATGTAGTAGAGTTGCACGTTTTAATTAGTGAACATCCTGATCCATTATTACCTGGAGTATATAATTTAGCATTTGGTCCTTTAGGAGAAGATAATGAAATAGATGATAAAATTATTCTTCGTCATAAAAATGTAAATAAAGTGTTTTCTACAGTACTTTTATTTGCAATTACATTTTTAGAAAATTATAGCGATGAAAATTATTCTATTGGAATAGATGGTTCTAATGAAACTAGAGCAAATTTATATCATAGAATGTTTAGATATAATTATGACCATCTATCAGATATAATTGTAACAGTTGGAGTTGATTGGTATGTGAAACTTTTAAGAAATGGCACAGATATTGAAAGAGATAGTGATGGAATACCTTTGTTTAAACCAAGACCTGAACCTTTTGACTTAAATAGAAGTCCAAAAGATTTATATAGATATTATATATTCTCTTTAAATAATTAAAATATATTATTACCTTTGTACTATGAGACAAACTGTTCAAAATAAGATTACTAACCTTAAAGCTTTAGCTAAAGATAGTGTTTCTAATTCTGTTGCAAAAAGTTCTTCCCGAATAGTTAATGATAATTTATCTAAAGCTATTCGTAGTGAAAGAGACGCAAAAGTATTTAGAAAGGAACTTACTATTGCTTTTAAATTAGCAAAAGAATAAAGTTAAAAACGATTATATATAATACAGTAAAGCCTACTTTCTTAAAGTGGGTTTTTTTATTAAAAAAAACTGTGCACAACAAAGAACTAAGTTAAAAACCAAATATTTTCAGACTAATTTTGATACATAATTTTCATTGTAAGGAATCCCTGATTTAGCAATTGCAAAAGCTTGTTTTAATAGTTGAGTTTCTTAAAAAAAATGGAGTTATACGTTTTTCTTTGTTCATTTTATCTTTACACCAAACGAACCAAAAAGCCAATTCAAAATAGAATGATAAACTTTAAACTAAGCGATTAGCAGAGTTAATTTACGTATTTATTTAAAGTATGCTAACAAAACTATTATAATATTTAAAAACAAAGTTTATTTGTTTAATGCTTGTTTATAGGCTTTTAAACAACGATTACGTGCTATTTTATGGTCTATTATTGGAGTAGGGTAGGTTAAGCTGTCAAATTCTGGAACCCATTTTTTTACGTAGGTTAATTGCTTATCGAATTTTTGAAGTTGGGTAATGGGATTAAAAATTCTAAAGTAAGGTGCAGCATCAACCCCACATCCTGCAGCCCATTGCCAGTTGCCTACGTTAGATGCCATTTCGTAATCCAATAATTTTTTGGCAAAATAGGCTTCGCCCCAGCGCCAATCTATAAGCAAATGTTTACATAAAAAGCTGCTTACAAGCATGCGCACACGGTTGTGCATTAAACCTGTATTGTTAAGCTCTCGCATGCCAGCATCTACCAATGGATAGCCTGTTTGGCCGTTTTTCCAAGCTTCAAAATCTTGAGGGTTATTTCGCCAAACTATATTGTCATAAATGGGTTTAAAAGCTTGTGTTACCGTGTTTGGAAAGTGATATAGAATTTGCATAAAAAACTCCCTCCAAATAAGTTCGTTTAAAAAAGTTTTTGCTTGTAACTGGTAAGCTTTTTGTACTAAAAAACGGATGCCTACTGTGCCAAATCGCAAGTGGGTGCTTAGTAGAGAAGTGGCGTTTTTGGAAGGGAAATCTCGGTTAGATGCATAATTTATCAATATTTCTTCTGTAATATTATAAGGAGGAACATTTATGCCGGAAGAAATAAAACCCATATCGTTAAGTTGTATGCTTTCCCATTTTGCTGCTTGGAAGTAATTGCTATGCTTGCTTACATCGGGTTTTGGGAGGTGGTCTTTGGGGTTAAAATTTAGTTTCCACTTTTTCATGTAAGGCGTATATACCAAATACGGAGTTCCGTCTTTTTTGGTGATTTCGTCTCTTTCAAAAATTACTTGATCTTTATAACTTAACAATTGAATGTTTTTATCTTCTAAATAGTTTTTTATTGCTAAATCACGTTGTATTGCATAGGGTTCATAATCGTGATTGGTGTAAACTTGTTGTATTTGGTATTGTTGAGTGAGTTTTTTAAAAACACGTAAAGGATTTCCATAAAAAACAGAAATGTTGGTGTTGTTTTTTTCTTGAAGAATTTTTTTTAATATCCCTAGTTGTTTAAAAATAAAACTTAGCCTTGCATCATTTTTTGGTAGGTTTTCTATAATTTCAGGATCAAAAATAAAAATAGGCAGTATCGGGTTACTGCTGTTTAAGGCGTTATAAAGTCCTACATTATCTACTAATCTTAAGTCTCTTCGAAACCAAAATATATTTATTTTAGCCATGCTTTTGCGGAATGATGATTTTTAATACCTTATTTAAGGTACTAATTTATTGTTAAATTAAAAATATTTTCAGCAATAATAGTTAATAAAATAGACCTTTGTTTAATGCAAAATTTAGACCAACGAAACAAAAAAACAGAACAAATTATTTTATTGGTTCTAGGAACGCTTATTGCCTTAGGACCCTTTTCTATAGATATGTATTTACCGGCTTTTAGCAGTATAGCAGAAGATTTTTCGGTAAGTAAAGTAGAGGTAAATTACTCTTTAACCAGTTATTTTGTGGGGATTGCCTTAGGGCAGCTTTCTTATGGTCCTGTAATGGATAGGTTTGGACGTAAAAAACCACTATTGATAGGTATCTTTATTTATATTTTGGCAGCCATAGGTTGTTACTTTTCTACCAATTTATGGATGTTGGTTATTTTTAGATTTTTCTTAGCCATAGGTGCTGCAGCTGGAATGGTAGCTGCAAAGGCGGTAGTGCGTGATGTTTTTCCTGTAGACGAAGTAGCTAGAGCCATCTCTTTTTTAATGTTAATAATGGGCGGAGCACCAATTATAGCACCAACTGTAGGCGGTTTGGTGATGACTAACTTCTCGTGGAATACCATTTTCTTGTTGCTGGCTGTTTTTGCGTTATTAATGTTTATTAGCGTGGCTAAGTTTTTACCCGAGAGCGGTGTTCCTGATAAAAGTGTAGATTTAAAACTAAAAGATATTACCTACCGGTATATAGATATTTTTAAAAATAAGGTTTTTCTTACATTTTCTATGGCGGGCAGCCTAACCATAGGCGCTATGTTTGCTTATATTTCTAGTGCCAATATCTTGTTTACAAGCGAATTTAATATGACAGAACAGGAATTTGGTATTTTTTTCGGGGTAAATGCCGCAGGATTAATATTGGGTTCTCAGCTTAATAGGTTGGCTTTAAAAAGACTTTCTACCTTTAGGGTGAGCATAAAAATTAGCGTATTTCTTGTTGGGCTAGCAGGAATATTATTGTTTAATATTTTTACTTGGAATAATTTTTATATTACCGTAGGCATATTGTTTTTTATCTTATTTTTATTAGGTTTTCAAAACCCAAACACAACAGCTTTATCGCTTTATCCTTTTGAAAAAGAAGCAGGAAGAGCATCAGCGTTAGTTGGTTCTTTAAAAATGATGCTTGGGGCAGTAGCCTCGTTTGTAATTAGTAAGTTTGAAGGAAAAACAATTTACGTCATGGCAATTACCATTTTTGTATGCTTGGTTTTTAGTGCTTTTTTATTGTTTAGGTTTCAGGCAAAAGAAAAACGAAGCCTAATACAAATAGGACGATGAAAATTACTAGTTGTAAAAAAAACCATTACTTATTAAAGAGTTAGGGCGTTGCTTTATCTACAATAATTCGCTCTTTTCGGTTAGCCAGTTCCCAAGCGGTGTAAAAAATAAGCTGTGTGCGTTTACTTAGTAAATTGTAATTTATTTTATCAGGAGTATCCGATGGTTGGTGGTAATCATCATGCACTCCATTAAAGTAAAAAATAACAGGAATATTATGTTTTGCAAAATTATAATGGTCGCTTCTGTAATAAAAGCGGTTAGGGTCATCGTCTGCATTATAGCGGTAGTCAAGTTCTAAAGCAGTAAAGCTATCGTTTATATTTTCTGAGATGTTGTGTAATTCAGAACTTAATTTATCACTTCCTATTAGGTAGATATAATTAGGATTATTTTGGTGCGCATCATCTACACGTCCAATCATATCCGAATTTAAATTAGCAACAGTATTCTCTAATGGAAATATTGGGTTTTCACTATAATATTTAGATCCTAAAAGTCCTTTTTCTTCAGCAGTTACATGTAGAAATAAAATAGAGCGCTTAGGTCCATTGCCGCTGTTGGTAGCCATTTTAAAAGCTTCTGCAATTTCTAAAATAGCAACAGTTCCAGAGCCATTATCATCGGCGCCGTTATTAATATCACCATTAGCAGTTACACCAATATGATCGTAATGAGCCGAGATAACAATAACTTCTTCGGGTTTTTCACTTCCTTTAATATAGGCTAAAACATTTTCTGAAGGTTTATATTTATTTTGAAAATAACTACTAGGTATCTCTTGGTAGTAATCACCTTCGTTAATAGGAGAGGGGATTGCTAAATTCTTATAAAAATCTCTAAGGTAATGAGCCGCTAATTTTTGACCAAATTCTCCGGTATCTCGTCCAGCAAATTCGTCTGAAGAAAACAAGTATAAATGTGTTTTGAGATCATCAGGGGTAATGGTTTCTGCATAAATCTTAGCATTTGTTTTTTGTGCAACATTATGCTCATGAACAGAGCAAGCGGTAATGCTTATAAGAAGTATTGTGAGGAAGAGAAACTTTTTCATTTAACGGATTGATTTATAGACATCAGGCAATATAAGGCTTTTCCTTGTTTTTTGAGAAATAAAAAATATTATTTTTTTTACAAGAAAAATTTTCAGGTAAGATAAAAATAATATATATTTGCATCCGCATTCGGGGCATACCGAATGTTGTCCTGGAGAAATGGCAGAGTGGTCGAATGCACCGGTCTTGAAAACCGGCGAGGGTCACACCTCCGGGGGTTCGAATCCCTCTTTCTCCGCAACAATAAACCGTAATTACTTATAAATTAAGTTATTACGGTTTTTTATTTATCTTTTTAGTCAGTAATTAGTCAACATTTGGAAAAATAATAAAATTTCTATCTCATTCTAATCTTACTAAACACAAACCAAAAGACAATTCAAATTACCAACGTTTATCTCTTTATTTAACTGGATTTAGAGCAGTTTTCTTTTTAGGTTATTGCATAATAAACAACATTTTACTATACAAACAAAAAGCTGTTAAGGTTGTACCCCAACAGCTCTAATACTCTTCTTTATTACAAAGTTCAAAAATTCTAGCCCGAATTATAAATCAGCTACCCTACCCCCTAAAAGTAAATTCAATTCCCTTTTGAGATAAGGGTGGGTTATTTTTTATATAGACCGTAATCCCTCGTCTTTTCTAAAATTTTCTGATAGCTCTTACAGCAGAGTTATTCATTTTAGGTCTGTTATCTTCAAAAATACCAGTACTTGAAATTACATAGCCTTTTGAGTGAGTGCTACTATGTTCTGTTGAACTTGTATAGCCGCCAATAACGAATCCTCCAATAGTGTTTCTTTCATTGATTATCATTAATTGCAATTCGTCTATACTTGGTAAATACCAATCGTTAAATCCATTCTGAGTATAATTATTACAAAGTTTAGCTGCTGATGTCTCATCATCACAATTATTAACGATTAAAGTTGTATTGCTATCTCCCTCTCCCAAACCTGTATAGTTAGCATTCATCAGTGCATTATTACACCCCCAAACAGGAGAGCCTAAGTTTTCTGTAGTAGACTCTAAATACCGCCAACCATCACTATAGCTTCCTTTGTCATAAAAAACTATTCCTCCTGCTTCTCCTATATCTCCAATTTGATAATCAGATAAGGTTGTGATAGTAATTTGATTACTATACCCAACTCCAAACTCATTTTCTGCATAGGCTCTGACAAAATAACTTATTCCTCGTTCCATTCCTGTAACGGTAATAACACTTATACCCGTACCATTATTAACTATACTAATAGGGGTTACATTATCTTGTTTTGTCGGACTAGAGCTTGTACTACTCCATACAATACCTCTTTCAGTTACGGAACTGCTTCCCTCATCAGTAATATTGCTTGAAAATGTTGCACTGGTACTGCTTACTCCTGTAGCTTCTAGTCCTTGAATGGTAGGTATTTGGTTTTCTGAAAACACTTCATCATCACTGCTAGAGCAATTTGTAAATAATGATAGGAATAAGGCTATTAGAGTTAATTTTAAGATTTTCATATTGTATTATTTTGAAATTGGAATCAAATATATTTAAAAATAATGACCGTACGGTAATTGTAGTAAATAAAATTCTCAATGACCTTACGGTTATGAAATTTGATGATAAAAAAGAGCTTTTAAAACTAGCTCATAGAGTAAAAAAACTAAGGACTGAAAAAGGGGTTACTCAAGAGGAAGCCTATAATGATACTGGCATTCATTTTGGTAGAATTGAACAAGGCAAAAGAGACGCTTCTTATACTACTCTTTTAAAAATAAGTAGCTATTTTGGTTTAAGTTTAAATAATTTTTTTGATAAAGGTTTTTAATTACTCTTCCCATACCATACTTAATACTGTATTGCAAGAAGATGTAATAATACAGTATTCAAAAAAATTATAATCTCTATCATCTTCCCAATCATTTAATTTAAACCAAGTAGATTTCCATATTGGTTGTTTAGAATGCTCTTTGTGGTAGATTTTACCTTTTTCAAAATACTCCAAAGCAACTGAATCATCAGGTAATTTTGATTTTGTTCTATCAATTATAAAATGAGGGTAGTCATCAGGTCTTTTCCAATAAGACACTTTAGAATTATGACTATGAATAAGGCATAATGGACAATCTCCTAATTCAAAATACTTAAACGCTACAGAAGTAATACTAACATTAAAAAAAGATGATAGATTTCTAATAAGTTCTGGAGAGAATTTTTTGCCTTTTTGTTTTTTATAAAATAAATCTGAAGGCATTAATAATTCAGAAGCAAAGTCATTAGCTTCCCATTCTTGAACCCCTCTTTTCATTTGCTCTATTGAAGATTTAAACCAATTTAGTGTCAAATCATTATCGCTATGCTCTTCTAATTCCAATTTATTATGGAGTAGTAAATGACCTAGCTCGTGAGCAATTGTAAATCTTTTTTTTCCTTTATATGGAATTTCAGAATTAATTTTAATAATGTTCTTTTTATTTCCTCTGATAATTTTGCCATCTGAATTGCTAAGTGGTTCTTCTACAAGAAATGCTCCTAAACCTGATACAAGAATATCCATAGGAATATCAACAATGCTATCACAACCTATTTCTTTTAAAAGTGCTTTTGCTCTTATAGCTCCTCTTTTATTCTTCTTCATCTAAATTTTCAATAATTTCAAGTAGGTTTTGGTCTTTTATTATATCTACAATTTCTTCAACACTTAAATTCTCTAAATTTCTAAACTGTACCTGAAATTTATTATTCTTAAGAATTTCTAATAAATAATTTACAGGCTTATCAATGTTATTATTTATTGCATCTTTAAACATTTTAGCTTTTTCATATAACCTTTCATCTCTTAACTTCTTTATTTTTCCTTTTAGTAAAAAGGTTTCTTTTTTATAGTTATTTGAAGCAATAGTATTAATTTCTGAAACATTATACTCAAAACCTTCTAAATAACAGTCAAGAGTGGAATCATCTTCATTTAGAATTGAAGAAATAATTTTCTTATCTATAAATTTATCTAGGTTGTTCATTTTCTTTGTTCTTTTAGATGTTTTTGAATAATAGGTATTTTTCTATCCAAGCGTTTTTTGATATTTGTCAATTCTTTGGCTGATATACCAAAATGCTGTTCTAAATCACTTCTCTTCATTCCATTAATTATATAAGGTTCAAAAAGTAATAATTCTTCATCCGATGCATTTAATGATTCCAAAATATGCTCACATTCTTTTAGTAAATCTTCATACTCCGAATCTTTTTCTTCATATTTATCATTATCTAAAATTTGCCAAGTAAGATTGGATTTTTGTAATTCTTTTTTAATAATCTTATGAATTATACTATCTAAGGCACTTATAAATTGTTTTCTAAAATCTGGAAAATCATCTTTATACCACTTTCTTCCATCACTTTTCAAGAATGAAGCAATTGTTTCAGAAATGAAATCTTCAACCTTAAATCCTCTCAATCCATTTTGGACATCAAATTTAATATTGAATTTTGATGAAAGGCGAAATATTGTGTATTTAAACATTCGTTGATAAAAAGCCTCAGTTAAAATCTTCTGAAGCTCATCAACAGTTTCTTTATATGAGGCTATATCTCTTTCTTGACTTGTCATCTATATAGTAATGCTATATTTTTTTAAAAAAATTCCTTTCGATGGAAATTTATTGAATTTTTTTAGCATAACCATATATAAATCAATTAAAAACCTTATGGCAACAAATCCACCAAAAGATAACAGCAGAAAAGGAGCAGTAAAAAAACGTTCCCAAGTTTTTAACCCCAAAACAAAAAGATGGGTTAAGCGAAATAAAGATAACGGGCAGTTTATGGATGTAAAACAGTCAGATAACAAACCATTTAAAGGTGTCCGTAAAGAAAAATAAATTTTAATTAAAACTCTTAGTATGAAACAAAATTACACATTTAATGACCATTTTGGTATTGACCAATCAACTGAGTATTTAAACATTCCTCTTGACCAAGATTTAAAGGCTTTTATATGCCCTTTTAATATTGTTAATACAAGGCACGATTCTATATCTGGCAGTGTTTATTATAGGAACAAGTCTTTTTTAGAAAAGCTTAATAGAGAATATATTAAACCGAATAAAGTTAAGGATGGGCTTGTTCTATTGTCTAACTTACACGAATCAAATGAATATCATCTTGGTTATTCAGGAGTTAATAAAGGTAAAGGTATTGGAAGTGATAAAGCTACGCACATATTCGCTTCTTTAAGAAATAATAAGTTTGTAAGTCAAGGAATATCTGTAACTAATGAATCTCAAAATGTTCTGCTTTTGGTAAAAGGAATTGGTCAAGATAATATGTCAGACATAATTTCTAATGTTTGTAGAGATATTTTTGCTGATTTCACATACAGCCAATGTTTAAAACATAATATTCCAACCTCAGAATTTGAAATTAATTATTACAATTCAGATGTAGGATATTGGGATTCTAAAAAGAAGAACTTACCTACTTACAACAGTAAACCAATAATCCTTATTCCAAAAAATATTGCTACAGGAGAACGAGAATTTACAAGTAGGTATAATTGGTTTATAGCTAAAAACAATATATCATTTGATATAATAAACGGCACTCTAAAGGTTTCTGATTTTGGTAAATATGTTAAAACCTTATCGAATGGAGATAGAAAAGCTATGGTAAAATATGTTTTTGAAGATTTCAAAAAACCAAAAGAGGAATTAATTGAGTTTGTTATTCAATACGGAGATATGACGTTAGTTGATTTCCAAGATTACATTAAAGAAAATTTCCCTGATTCATTTGAATAAAAAGTAGAGTATTATGGAGTTTTTTAAGCTATTATTTTTACTGTTTGCTCTTGCCGTTTTTTTAGGTGTTTTTTTAAATATTTTGTTAAAGTTCATTTCTGCAATTGCATATTTCACGTATGCAAGTATTCATTATATGGAATCTTTTTCTCCGTTTGAAAATCATTTCTTAAAACTAATTGTACCTGAAAAAGGTATGAAGAGAATTTGGATGGATTTTTTAGCATCCTTATTTATGCTGTTTTCAGTGTCATCTCTGTTCGAAATAATAAAGTATATGAATCAAAAGGTTCATTCTAGGGCTATAAGAAGCCAAGAACAAGATGTTCATGAAATGTTAGAATTGATACCTGACGCAATAGTATTTCCTTCTTTATTCTGTATTGGAGTTGTTTATATAATATCTTATTTTCATAAAAGGAAGATGGATAAAGAAGAATTGGACGAACAATTAAAAATGGATGGAATTGAAAAAATACGAGAGTTGAAATTACCAAAGTTTTTTAAGTTGCCTTTCTAAAAGGAGTACTAAGAGCCATTTTAAATTTCTGACCAAGAAAACCAACGTAGAACAGCTAAAACCTCCTACAAGAAGCCCTAAGACACTCAAAATAGAGTGTCATAGTAGCTTTACCAATCCTCTTTCCCAACCTCCACATTTACCCCAAAATAATCAGTCAATAACACCTGATATTTGGAGTGCAAAACATCAAAATTATCAACGGTTGTAGAAAGGCTATCGTGTCTGCTGATTAGAGGTAGTTTAGGGTACTTCTCTGCTATCTTCTTTGAGCAATGAAGCAATACCGCTTTTGATTCTATTTGTTGCATTAGAACTGCTAAATCAGAATAATTATGCTTTTTCAAAGCATCTAACCATTTGGTAACAATAGGGAATAGTTTTCTAAACTCATTAACTGCTCTTACCGCCTTGGTTTTAGGACTGCAATAAATAGCATTCAAAGTAATGGTTTTTGCACATTTCCGTAATGTTTCAAAATCTTTGATTTCTTGACTATCGGAATCCTTTTTTAGCAGTTTAGTATAGTACACACCATCTTCAAACCAAATAGCTCCAGACCGAAACAATTCTTTACCAACTTGCTCATAAATATCTCCACTTCTAATTAAAAAAACGAATTGTTTAATTTGTTTAATATCAGTGGTTTGAATATCAATTAACACATTAGAAGTAATATAATAACACATAATATAAACATCTATAACATTATCTATTGTATCATCTAAATATTTATACAACATCCTAGTAATTCTTTTAGTAAAATGTGTTACTGTTATATAACCTTTCTTATTGATTTGTTTACAATACTCTTTAATAATCAACTCTAAAACTATGGTTAATATAAATGGTTGAGAACTCTTTATATCTGCTTCTTTTAATGGGCTGTCATCAAATGTTACAAACTGTTTTAAATCTGATGGTAAAGCAGTAAAACAAGAATGTAATCTATTGTCTCGACCCTCCATTGAATAAATTTGTAATGTTGACTCAAAATTTTTGATATGGAACATTCTTTTCTCATTTCTTCTTTTAATCTTTTCACTTTGATGTTTTGGGTACTTTGAATCAACAAACTCAATGGCTGCTACTTTATCAAAATTAAATTTATCACTGGTAAGCCATTTTGTTAAATGACCAACTTTTAGATTGGCTGTTTGCTTTCTTTGTTGAATGCGTTTTAAACATTTCTTTTTGATTCCTGATTCAGTAATTGGAATAATGACAAATGCCATATCAAATAAAGTTATTTCTGATTCTTTGATGTTAAAATAACTTTGATTGATTCTATAAGCCCTGCTTCGACTGTTTTTTCCACTTGGGTCATGATAATGGGATTGCATTTCTATAATATCATTCTCAACTAAAATTTCTAAATGTTTACTACTTTTATATAGTGTGGTATCGTAATTCTCTCTTAGTATTTTAGCACTTAAACGAATCCATTTTTTACCTTCCTTATAGTCTTTATCAGCATATTTATTGGTTAAAATAAGATGAACCAACAAAGCTGATAAATCAAAACTGATACTGTCGTCTTTCTTGCATACTGCTTTCAAATCTGAATACAGTAAGCTAGGGAGATTAATAAAATAATCTCCCTGCTTGGTAGATGTTTTCATAACAATGACTATTTAAGTTGAACCATTGCTTTGTCAATATCTGACCGTCTGTAATAAACTCTATTTCCTACACCATAAGGAATTAATATTCCCTTCTTTTTCCAGTGCCATAAAGTACTGAGGTCAATATTTAATAATTTGGCTGTTTGCTCTCTTGTTAAATACTCATCAGACTGTTGCGGAATGAAGTTTCTTTTTAGCTCTTCTAATTGAGCTTTAAGACCATTAATAAGGTCTTCTTGAAATTGCTGTGGGCTTACCCCTAAGATTTGTAATGCTTCCATTATCTAAAATTTTAAATTAATAATGGTTGCAAAAAGGTGTAGGTTAGTTAGTTAACTCAATAATAGAGTTAAAAACAGGGTGTGTTTAATTTCTTTGTTTTCAGTGTATTACAATGCTATTCAATACTATCTGTAGGATAGTCGTAGGATGAAGTTAAAATTTCTACTATTTTATGGGTTGAAGTCCTTTTTTCTGGAAATCTAGTGCCTTTTTTGATGAACGAAATAGCATTAGAAATACTCTTTGGAGGCTTTTCTTTTGAGTTAAATGTAAATCGTTCAGACCACCACATAGCGTAATATTTTCCTACACCTATCTTATCTATAAAAAAGGGTCTAATTTTTAGCATCAAATAACCAAAATCATTCAAGTTGCCATTGCATAAATCAATCTTATTATTAGGAGGGGTTGATTTTATAACAAAGTGTTCTTTAAATTCGTCTATTGATACATATGGATTTAAAAAATCTGAAAATTCAGTATAGATTTTGTTTAGTACTTCAAAATTATCATCTCCAAAAACAGTTACTTCATTGATAGACAATAATTTTTCTGATTTAGTAAACTTGTATTCTTCAATTAGGTAATCAAAGAGGTTTAAAAGTTCTTTTTGATGATATTTGAGGTTGGAATGGTTGATTATACAAGATTGGTAGCATTCGGTATAATGTTGTTTCAAACTTGTTTCAATCGAAACGTCATTACTGTAAGACTGTTCAAAAGAAGTATCTTCATTGGTCTGATTTACTTTTTTCTCATAGTAACTAATTTGTTTTGAAACTGCTAAAATATCTAATTCCCTGTTACTTATCTTGATTCTTAAATCACTTAAAAGGTTTATCAGCTTATGTTTGCCAAACTCAAATTTTTCAGGCACAATAAATAATTCAGCATAAAACGTTTTTAACTCTTCAATAGCATTGCTTAATCTAGTTTTATTAATGTATTCAGGAAAAGGAACAGGTTCATCAGAATAAAACCCATCTATAATACTATGAGCAAGTGTTTTGTCTTTTTTTAACTCTTGATTCCTGATTTTTTTCAGTTCTGTAGATTCTTTTAAAGAGGTAGCGTAGTTTTCAATCAAATAGTTTGAAAAATGGTTAAACTCGTTTATAAGAGCTTGTAATTTCTTTCTTTTGGGGTAGGTACTTCTACTTTTTCCTGTTTTACCTAACTCGTCTTTTAAATGGCTTATTTTAGAAATTACACTTGGTAAAACATCTTTTGTTAGATAGGTAGAAAATTTGATACCATCAATATTGTAAAACAAGTCGTCTAATTGTTCTAATAGTTCATTTAAGTTATTGACTTCATAAATGCTTTTAGTAATGTAGGTAGTAAATACTTTTCTGAATGTTTGAATATCCATATCTAACTATTTGATACAGGTTTTAAATAGGTTAGTTTTAATGAACCCTCTTGAATACTCTCTTTTTTGGCTTTTTTTGCCCAAATTCTAGCTAATTGCATTGCGTAATCTATTGGTTTTTTACCAATATAGTTTAAAAACATTGTTTCAGTTTTATGTCCTGTGACACTCATTAATAGAGGTGTTGGATATTCTCTTTGTGCATAAAAATTGGTGGCAAAACTTCTTCTGCAATCGTGTGAAGATGCTAACATCCATTTAGGGTACATTCCTGTTTCGTATCTATTTGTTTCAGGGTTGTTTAAATTACCTTCTACAACCTCATCAATTTCAGCAATCTTGCATACTTGTTTGATGTATCTGTTGTACATTGTGGTACAACTATCAATATTTATAGCAAACTTGGGAGGAAATTCTCCATCTCTTTTATCTAAAATCTGCTGAACCTCTTCATGTATAGGTATTTGTACTAATTCTCCTGTTTTGACTTGGGTTAAAACAATGAAATTAAGGTCATCAATATTTTCAATCATTTTTTGGTTCATTCTAAACAAGTCAGATGCTCGTTGCCCTACAAAACAGCCAATAACAAACCAATCTCTCGCTATATTATAATTGTCATTTTCAAATTCAGTATTTTTTATTTTTTCTATTTCTTCAAAAGAAAAAGTTACTTTCGGTGGTTCTACTGTAAATCCTGTAAAATCGTTTATTTGCACACTCACTTCTATGCCATTTTTACGAGCATCAAGAATAATTGTTTTAACAAAGCTGATGTATCGCCCTGCGGTGTTATCATTAATCTTTTCTATTTGTATTAGATATTCTAAAAACTCGCTTCTGAAATTTAAGTCCACCTCTTTAATAAGAAATCGTTTCTCTTTATGAGCTTGAAACCCTTTGAGCTTTTTAACAATGGTTGTGTATTTAGTAATGGTGTCTTTGCTTACTCCCTTTTTTCCAGACTTTGTAATTCGGAACGGTAATCGTTGTACAAAATGTTCTCCATATTCTATTAAGTATTCTAATTCGTTGGGTTCTTCTCTGCCGTGAAATTTATCAATCATTAATTGCAACCAATTACCATCAATAAGCACACCTTTAGAATTATCTTTATTGAACTGGTCAATAACAAATGATTCCAATTTCATAAGGTTAGATTTAAGTTCTTTGTGAGAAGTGTCTTTGGTTTTTGGAAAGCCTGTCGCATCACTCCAAACTCTAGCATCACATACAGCACCTGTTTTACGTTTAATGGATTTATTTCTATTTAAAGATAACCTTAAATATATAGGGGCGGTAGAACTCTTGCTTTGCAATAAATACTTAATTGTTGCCATTTGAATACGATTTAGTGTATTCAAAGGTAAGCATTAAAAATAATTTAGTCAGCATTTAGTCAGCATATTTTCAATTTGATTCAATATTAGCATTTTTGCTAAGTCAATAAAAAAATCTTTATTAATAATACTTTGCAGCGTTTTAAAGGGGTTGGGGTGTGATTTGAATTGTATCAAAATGAATGAAATTTTATTGTTTAAGTCCCTCTTTCTCCGCTTTGAGATTAGCAAATCTCACCAAAACCCTTTGAAACGTATGTTTTAAAGGGTTTTTTAGTTTCTATAAAATAGCAAAAAGTGTTGTATTATAGGGGATCATTCCCAAAAGTTGTGTTTAAGCAAAAATTGTAGTTAATCTATAAAGGAAGAATTCTACATTTTTCACTCCTCTAAATTGTGCTCTGAACGCTTTTATTTTAGCATTGAAAGATTCAGTTCTACTTCCTTTACAAGGTATTTTGAAGATGCTTTTAACTTGTTCCAATGTTTTTGTAAAAAATATTGGAGGTACATTGGACTCACCTTGTACTTGCCTAAGCTTTTGTAAAGACACTAAGACCTAGAAAATATTCTTGAGCTTGTTTTATTTTAGAGAATAAAAAAAGGCAAATTTTAATATTAAAATTTGCCTTAAAAAGTGATCTGGCTGGGGCTCGAACCCAGGACCCTCTCCTTAAAAGGGAGATGCTCTACCAACTGAGCTACCAGATCTAATTTTTTATATAAAAGAACAATTTTTTTAAGTGATCTGGCTGGGGCTCGAACCCAGGACCCTCTCCTTAAAAGGGAGATGCTCTACCAACTGAGCTACCAGATCATCGCTAACGTTTTTATTAATTGCGCCAACGCGGGTGCAAATATATAACCTATATTTAATTTTACAAGGCAAAAAACAGATATTTTTTAAATTATCTTTCATAAATTCGTTTGTTAGAAAAAAGAAAGTATATGAAAACAATATTGTGTGGATATATGGGTGCAGGTAAATCTACTCTAGGCGAGCAACTTGCAAAATTTTCTGGGGTTAAGTTTTACGATTTAGATCATGAAATAGAAAAGCAAGAGGGCAAAAAAATTTCTGAAATTTTTTCAAAAAAAGGCGAAATTTATTTTAGAAAAGTAGAAAACGAGGTGCTAAAAGTTTTTTTAAACAGAAAAGAAAACTATGTTTTGGCGCTAGGAGGAGGAACTCCTTGCTATGCAAATAACCTTTCTTTGATAAAAGAAAACCCAAACACACAACTAATTTATTTAAAACTAAGCATAGCAGAACTTACCGAAAGGTTGTTTTTAGACAGTTATAGGCGTCCGTTGATACAACACCTTACTAATAGAGAGAATTTAGAAGATTTTATAAGAAAACACCTGTTTGAAAGGCAACAATATTACATGCAAAGCCACAAGATTATTGCGGTTGCACAGAAAACAATTCCAGATTTAATCGAAGAGATCTTAGAATAATAAAACCTTACTGTCTGTATCGGTAAAATTTACTTGCACTGTTTCATTTAATGAGGTAGAGAGCGAAATTCCTTTAAAATCGGCATTGATGGGGAATTTTTTATGACTTCGGTCTACCAAAACTGCGGTTTGAAGTTTTTTTACAGGAACTTCTAGAAAATGCTTGCAACCATACATAAGCGTAGCACCAGAGTTCAAAACATCATCGATAATAACAATACTTTTATCTTGGTATTGCGTAGGGGTGAGCGATGTTTTTATTTGGTCGGAAAGAGGAGCGGTTTTGTTTATTTCTACCTTACATAATAAGGTTTGTAAAGACGATATTTCTTGCAGCATAGCGTTTAGTTTTTGTGCTAGTTTATAACCACTTTTGGTAATGCCAGCCAAAATTATTTCCTTTTCCGCTATATTGTTTTCGTAGATTTGGTAGGCTATACGACGTGTTTTTTGCTCTATTTGTTTGTGATTTAATATAAGTATACCTGTGGTTGCAGCCATGTTTTAATCAAATTTAGTAAAGGGTAAATATATATAAATTGTTCTGCTTAATCTTTATCTTCTTCAGGATTATTTATCCAATCATCAATATCTCTTCGGTCTTTTTTAGTAGGGCGTCCCGTCCCTTTTTTACGGTAATAGTCTTGAGAATATTTGAGTAAATCGAGTTTCTCTAGGTTTTCTTTTGGGGTAATATCGTGCATATAGATACTTACTAGCTTTGCCCCAACCCGAGAAGGAGGTAAATCTAGAATTTCTATTTTATAATTAATTTGGTTTTTTCTTACCTCAAGCACATCGCTTGGGTATACTTCTCGTGAAGGCTTTACAGCTTCTTTATTAATTTTTACTTGTCCGTTTTTACATGCTTTAGTGGCAATGCTTCGGGTTTTGAAGTAACGGACGCACCATAAGTATTTATCTACACGCATAATCTTTATAAAACTTTAAGAAGAATAAACAAAAATAGAAGAAAATTGTATCTTGCACCACAAAAACAAGGCAAATGAAAGTATTAAAATTTTTATTACCCATTCTATGTATAGGAATTTTATCATGTAATAACGATGATGATGATAAAGGGAGTTCACCAAAACCAAGAGATGTACAAGAAGTTTATGAAGAAGATTTAGCTACAATCGA
The DNA here is from genome assembly GCF_014197445.1 of Mesonia hippocampi. Lineage (GTDB taxonomy): Bacteria > Bacteroidota > Bacteroidia > Flavobacteriales > Flavobacteriaceae > Mesonia > Mesonia hippocampi. The sequence continues at coordinate 18,811 of NZ_JACIFO010000010.1, forward strand.
AGCTTATTTGGCAACACATTCTTTTCGTATAGAAAACAGTAATGACACAGGGAATTACAACCAAATTGTATTTGATACCATTGCAGGCGATAATGCCAACGGAACTCCAATTAAAGAATCTGATTTCTTGAAAAGCAAAATGGTAGAATCTGGGAAATATAGCTTTAAATTATATTACTTATCTTTTCGTGAAGGGGCAGAAAGTGAATATAAGCCTACTATCGGAGACGATGCGGTAATAAGCTATAAAGGACAATTGACTAACGGTACGGCTTTTGACCAATTACAAAGTCCTAGCCGAGTAGACTTACCTGGCTTTATTGTAGGTTTTAGACAAGCTTTGATTGAATTTAGTGGGGCAACGGGATATCAAATAGAAAATGATGGTAGAATTAGCTTTAATGACGATTATGGTGTTGGAGCGGTATTTGTTCCTTCTGTTTTGGGGTACTTTAATTCAACATCGGCAACTATTCCTGCGTATGCGCCTTTAATTTTTAGCTTTCAGATGTATAAAGCATACCAAATGGATCACGATAATGACGGCATACCTTCTTACCTAGAAGATATTAACGGAAACGGTATTTTACTTAAAGACTATGAAGATGATACCGATAAAAACGGTTACTTAAATTATCAAGATGCAGATGATGATGGAGATGGAACACCTACCAAAGATGAGATTGTTGTTGAAGATACCAACGGAAACGGAATTATAGAACCAGAAGAAATAAGTATGCCAGATACAAACGGGAATGGAACTCCAGATTATTTAGACCCTACTGTTTTTTAAATCATCAAAATAAAACAATGAAAAAAGCCTTGTTTTAGGACAAGGCTTTTTTAGTAAAATAAAATGAAATAAATTACGTTTTTACTTCGTAAGAACACGAGAATAAGAATGCCGAAAGTAAGTATATTAAGTATTTTTTTATATTTCTTTACCTGTTACGCCTTTGCTCAAATAGGAGGGAAGCACACTTACCAGTTTTTAAATTTGGTAACCTCACCTAGACAGGCAGCTTTGGGCGGAAAAAACATAACCATTTACGATTATGATCCTACGGCAGGGATGTTTAACCCTGCAAACATCAATTACCAGATGGATAATCAGCTATCGGTAAATTATGCAGATTATTTAGGAGATGTAAATTACGGAACAGCTTCTTATGCCTATTTATTAGATCGGCGTACACAAGTATTACACACTGGCGTAACCTACCTAAATTACGGGAGTTTTGATGGTTATGATGAATTTGGAAATGCCACAGGAAGTTTTAGTGGAGGAGAAGCAGCAATATCTTTTGGATATGCCTACAATATTCCGTGGTCTAATTTTTATATTGGGGCTAATCTAAAGTTTATTTCTTCAAAGTTAGAATCTTATTCCTCTATTGGGATAGCTACAGATTTGGGAATTACTTATTATTATGAAGATTGGGATTTGGTTATCTCGGCAGTGGTTCGTAATGCAGGAACACAGCTAACCCCTTACCATGAAACCTACGAGAAGTTACCTCTCGATGTAATGTTTGGTATTTCGCAGCAGCTACGCGATGTACCTTTACGTTGGCACCTTACGTTAGATAATCTTCAGCATTGGAATATAGCCTTTAGAAACACAAATCGAGATGAAACCTCGTTGGATGGAGAAGTAACCGCAGATAACCCTGGGTTTTTTAATAACATTCTAAGACATGCCATTGTTGGCGTAGAAATATTTCCCGAAAGCATTATCAACCTCAGGTTGGGTTATAATTTTAGGAGAGGAGAAGAATTGCGTATTTTAGAGCAACGCTCTTTTGCAGGATTAAGTGGTGGTTTTGCCATTAAACTTAATAAGCTACGGCTTAGTTATAGTTATGTGAAATATAACGGCGCTGCAAGTGCAAATTATTTCGGGCTTAATATAGCTTTATAATTTCTCCGAAATTTCTTCTAAAAGCCTTCTATTTACTACGTGTTTTCCTTCAAAAGGAATTATTTCTAAACGCTTCCCAAATAAATTTTCAGCTTGTTTTTGTTGTCCTTTTATACGTTCTGGGGTTAGGTACTCATCTTGTAAGCCGTACAGTAGCTTTACCTTTGTATCTTGAGCTAAGTAGGCAAAGTCTTCGGCGGTTAACTCTGTAGGAATTCCACCAGAATGAATAATTAATGCATTACAGCTTATTTTTCTAGAGGCCATCCAGCGGGTAATTACCGATACGCCTTGAGAATAGCCCATAAAAATTACTTTTTTGGGATTGGCGTGATTAACTTCTGTTTTATAGACTTCATCCAAGTACGCCAATACATTTTGTATTTCGGTTTTAGTATTTTCTTTTGTAAGCCAAGAAGCTCCTACGTGTTTAAAGTCGGTTTTTTGATAATATTTTGCGGGAGCTTGCGGAGCAATAATGTAGTTTTTTTCTTTGTTTAATCCTACAAAATACCTTAAAAAATAACGACTTAAGTATCCGAGTCCGTGGCATACAAACCAAATGTTTTCTTGTGGAGAGTGTAAATTATTTAAGGTAGAATAGCTATTGGTAGTTGTGTAAGAAACCTGTTTCTCGGTAGAATTCATTCTGTGCAATTTTGTATCTTTACAAAGATAAATTAAAAATTCTACAAGCGGTTTATCACGTTAAAGAATAACCATAAATATAAAATGTAATGAAATATACACCAGCGGAAATTCTAACGCGTTTTGCTAAAATGCGTAAAAACACTTTAATGGAAACTTTAGATATAGAATATGTAGAAGTGGGAGAGAATTACCTAATAGGAAAAATGCCCGTAACCCCAAAAGTTCATCAACCCGATGGTGTTTTACATGGAGGAGCGATGGTTGCTTTAGCAGAAAGTGTAGGAAGCGCCGCAAGTTATGTTTTTTTAGATGCAGAAAATCATTTTATTAGGGGGTTAGAAATTTCGGCAAACCATGTAAGAAGTGTCAAAGAAGGTTATGTGTATGCACGTGCCGAATTTTTGCATAAAGGCAGAACTACTCAAGTTTGGGATATAAAACTTACCGATGAAGACCAAAAACTTATTTCTGCCGTAAAATTAACCACCATTACACTACCTAAAAAATAAGTTTATGGAGTTTACCAACTTATTACAAAGCTTAAAATCACAATATCAACAAAAGTTACCTTTTGTAGTTTTTAGATTACCCGATAAGCATACGCATAGCGCTTATTTACAAAAAGATGATACTTTACATAAACTAACAGATTTTAAGTCAAAAGGCTTTGTTTTTTCACCCTTTGACGCCCATGAAGACACTTTAATCTTCCCTATAACCGAGTCTGTTTGTTTAGAAGCAGAAGCCGAAAAAAATGTGGCTGCAGAAAAATTAATAAAAACAACGCAGCCTATAGTTTTTGATGGAGAAGAAAAAAAGTTTCATAACGAGCTCGTAAAAAAAGCTATTGCGTATATGAAAGAAGGAACTAGCGAAAAAATTGTATTAGCACGTGTACAGGAGGTTACAAGTAAAAAATCTGTGTTTGAAATATACCAAAACTTAACCGAACGCTACCCAACAGCATTTGTTTATTGTTGGTATCACCCTCAGGTAGGTTTATGGATGGGAGCAACCCCAGAAACACTAATACATACACAACGAACCAGCTTTAAAACAATGGCATTGGCAGGAACACAAGTTTATAAACCTACCAATCATTACTATTGGGGCGATAAAGAAAAAGAAGAACAAGCCATTGTAACCAGAAGCATTTTAAATGATTTAAAACAAACCGAAAATGTAACCTCTGTGATGACTTCGGCAACTTATACCCACAGGGCAGGAAACGTAGTACACTTAAAAACAGATATAGAAGGTTTTTACAATGGGAAAGCAGAAACTTTACAAAATATAGTAGATAAATTACATCCTACACCAGCCGTATGTGGGCTTCCTAAAACAGTTGCAAAACAGTTTATATTGAAGAATGAAAAAAAGTCAAGAAAATTCTATTCAGGCTATTTAGGCGAATTAAATAAAGAGAGAGAAATTTCTAGAAACATAAAAAGTGTAGAACAACAAGCCTATAGAGCAAATCGTTTTAGTACCGATTTTTATGTGAATTTACGTTGTATGGAATGTTTTCCTTCCGAACAAAAATATAACCTATATGTAGGAGGAGGCATAACAACCGCTTCTAATCCAGAAGCAGAATGGACAGAGACCTTAAATAAAGCAAAAACATTAGCTAGTGTTATGTAGTTCTGCTACGTATAAAAATAACCATAAACAGGGGTTTTTTAATAAGTGTTTAATTATAATTTTGTAATTATACTGAAAATTTATACCAAACTATTTTATGAATACCACAGTAAAAGAATACCTAGACGGACTTAAAGATGCTTATTTAAAACACAACGGAAAAGAAGAATGGGAATATTTCGAAAAAAATAGGCAAGGAGCTAAAAAAGAATATATCGATGAGTTAACGCAAATTTTTCCCGATATACCAAAATCCTTAATAAGCCTTTTACAACATGTAGACGGAACCTATGGTCGAGAATATGCTGGAGAAACCATTTTGTTTTACATTTTTGGATCCGATGTTTTTCAGTACCCTTATTACCTCTTATCTTCTGAAGAAATAATACAAGGCAAAAATGCAGCTGATGATTATTCAGAATATATAGAAAGAGTGTATGAAGGTGTTGAAATTGATGATAAAATAACAAATAAAGTAAATGCCAATACTAAATGGCTTCACTTTTCCGACTGTATGAATAGTGGAGGAACCTCTCAGTTATTTATAGATTTTAGCCCTTCTTCAACAGGGAAAAAAGGACAAGTAGTACGCTTTTTACACGATCCAGATGAATTGAAAGTAATTGCTAATAGTTTTGATGATTACCTAAAAATGTTAATGAATAACGAGTATAATTTTATTAACGAGCATAGCGTAGAGTACTAATTAATTTATACTATTCATCTTTAAAAAAATGAACAAAAATATATACTGGGGTAGTCTTGCGTTTTTATTTTTTATGCTACTGGTTTCCTGTAAAAAAGATAAAAAAGAAGAAAATGGAGTGACTGTTACAGCGATAAAAACTTTAAAAGATTCATTACATACATCTGCTCCTAACTCTGAAAACAAAAAGCCAGAAAGGTCGTCTAAAGCGTTTGTAACCACCTGGTCTGTTGACTATGATGGTTCTGTTACCATACCACATGGTCTGCACAATGGGAGTTATAACATAGATTGGGGTGATGGTACTAAAAATGAAAACGTTAAAGAAGATATAATTCATTCTTATGAAGAAACAGGGAGCTATACGATAACCATTACAGGGGAATTTATTGATTTTCATGTAGTTGATGCGGATAAAGACAAGCTTCAATCGGTTGATCAGTGGGGTGTGCAAAAGTGGAAGGATATGAAAAGTGCTTTTTCCGGTTGCAGGTATTTGCGTATTGAGGCAACAGATTCACCAGATTTGTCCGATGTAACCAGTATTTCATCTATGTTTTTGGGCTGTGAAAACCTGTATGGAAATTTTAGTAATTGGGATACATCTACTATTACAGATATGAGTTATATGTTTGGCGGAGCTTATCATTTTGATGAAGATATCAGTAATTGGGACACCTCTAAGGTTACTAATATGGAGTATATGTTTGATGGGGCAGAATCGTTTAATCAGCCTATCGGAAATTGGAACACTTCAAACGTAACGAGTATGGAAAAAATGTTCAGGGGGGCAATTTTATTTAATCAGAACTTAGATAATTGGGATACTTCTAAAGTTAGCAGTATAGCAGGAATGTTTACAGGTGCGACATCATTTAATAAACCTATTGGTAATTGGGATACTGCTAATGTGATTAAGATGAATCGTGTTTTTGATGGGGCCAAATCATTTAATCAGCCTATTGGTGACTGGAATACTTCAAATGTAATAAGTATGGCGGGAATGTTTGCAGATGCAGGGTCATTCAATCAAGATCTTCATAATTGGAATACCTCTAATGTTACAGAAATGGGAGCAATGTTTTCGAAGGCAAAATCATTTAACAAGAATATCGGTAGTTGGGATACCTCAAAAGTTACAGATATGCAAGAAATGTTTTATAGAGCCAGGTTATTTAATCAGCCTATAGGTAATTGGGACACCTCTAATGTTACTGATATGGGAAGTATGTTTCATTATGCAAATTCTTTTAACCAGCCTATTGGAGATTGGAATACCTCAAAAGTAATCAGCATGAAGGAGATGTTTTATGAAGCTTCTGATTTTAATCAGCTTATCGGCCATTGGGATACCTCGAATGTTACTGATATGGAGGGTGTTTTTTATCATGCAAAATCATTTAACCAACCTATAGGGAATTGGGATATATCGAAAGTGACTACTTTAAAAGAGGCATTTTCAGGAGCCAGATTATTTAATCAGGATTTAGACAATTGGAATACTTCTAATGTTACAGATATGGAGCGTATATTTTCGGGAGCAACTTCGTTTAACGGGGCTATAGGAAATTGGGATGTATCGAAACTGACTAGTTTTAAAGAGATGTTTTTTGAAGCAGAATCATTTAATCGACCTATCGGGAACTGGAATACTTCAAATGTAATTATAATGGATAGCATGTTTGAGGGAGCAAGAGCATTTAATCGGGATATAAATGGCTGGGATGTTTCGAAAGTGACTTCTATGGAGGATTTATTCGTTTATGCAGCGTCATTTGATCAACCACTAAACAAATGGGATATTTCTCGTGTAAGAAGTTTTTTCAGAATGTTTGCGGGGGCTACATTATTTAATCAAGATATCAGTAATTGGGATATGTCAAAGGCAATCAATATAGCTGCTATGTTTGAAGGATCAGAATCGTTTAATCAGCCTATAGGAAAATGGGATATATCCAATGTAAATTGGATGGTTTCTATTTTCGAGGGTGCAAAGTCATTTAACCAGTCTTTAACCAATTGGAATGTTTCAAGGGTAGCATCTATGTCCGGGTTGTTTCGTAATGCCGAATCATTTAATCAGGATATAAGCAATTGGGATGTATCTAATGTTACAGAGATGAAAGCGATGTTCAATGGGGCCAAATCATATAACCGACCTATCGGGAACTGGAATACCTCAAGGGTAAAAGGAATGTCAGAAATGTTTAAAGGGGCCTTTTCATTTAATCAGAATATCGGTAATTGGGATGTTTCGAATGTTACGGATATGAGAGGGATGTTCAGTGAAGCCAGATCATTTAACCAGGCTATAGGTAAATGGAATACATCAAGGGTCAGGTATATGTCAGCAATGTTTAAGGGGGCAGCTTCGTTTAATCAAGCTATCGGGAATTGGGATACTTCAAGGGTACGGAACATGGATCAAATGTTTTATAAAGCAAAAAGATTCAATCAAGACTTAAGTAAATGGAATATTTCTAATTTGAATTCTGCTATAGGGATGTTTAGGGAATCAAATCTTTCAACGGAAAATTATGATGCTTTATTAATTGGCTGGGGAGATAAAGAACACAATAATAATGTTACTTTGGGAGTAGGAAATACGATATATACAGTAAAGGATGCCAGAGAAAAGTTAATGAGTGCTGGTTGGGAAATACATGATGGAGGATTTAAGAAATAAAAAAATGAAAACACCAGCAGCAGTATCACAAAAAAAAAAATCAATTTCAAATTATAAGCAATTTGGTATTGATATAGAAACACTAGAAGATAATAAGGTTAAAATAACTCAATCACGTTTGATAAATGGATTTATTTTCAACCAATAAATTAAATAATAACTTTAGGGAGCATTTAAATTCTTAATTATTTTACTTTCCCCTGTTGTTTCCCTAGTTTTATATTACATTGTATTTACTAGGATTTTAATCGTTTTTAGTGCCCAGAGCGGGAGTCGAACCCGCACGCCCTAATGGACACATGGCCCTCAACCATGCCTGTCTACCAATTCCAGCACCTGGGCTTTAAAGTTACTCTTAATAAAAAAGAAGTAATTTTTAAAGAGGTGCAAATATATTCTATTTTTACTTAGCTTAAAAGCTTATTGCTCATTTTTTATTGGCTACTAATAGTGAGTTTATTTTATTAATTTTTACTACTTGTGTATCTTTAAACTTTAAAGAATCATTAAAAAAACTGAAAACTTCATCTACTTGTATGCTTTTATCGATATCAATACCTAAATTAAATAGCAAAAAAGCATTGTTATTTAATGCTTTAGATAGGTTTTTACAGAAAGTTTTTGAGTAGAACTTAGGAGGAACTTCGGTATCGATAAATAAATCAACAATGACTAAATCATATTGGGTAGTATTTTTTTCTATAAAGGTAAAAGCGTCGGTGTTTTCAATAGTTAAAAGTTCAGAATTGTCAATATTAAACTCGTTTTTAGCTATCGTAATTACATCATTATCTATTTCAATAGCGTGTATATGCTTTTTATAATTAAACTTCTCTCGTAGGGATTTTATAACCGAGCCTCCTCCTAAACCTAATAGCAGTATAGTGTTTACGTTTGTTAACGAAGTTAATTTGATTCCTTTTTCTAATACACGTTGTAAGGAACCATAGGAGTAATTTGCGTTTTCGCTATCTAAAATCTTTTTCCCGTTAATCCATGAAATTTCTAACATGCCATTGTGGCTAGAGGCTGTTTTTTTAGTTACAGGGTAGATATAACTAAGTAGTTTTTTCATAAATTATAAGGGTTTAATAGGAATTTTAATTTCTTCTAGCTTAAGGTATTTATTTCTGCCAAAAGTAAAATAGTAAATAAAATAAGATACAATAATTATCATTATAAGTAGAAAAAAGCCTTTGGCAAATACATTTATACGGTCATTAAAAAAAGCGAAAAGTATACTTAAAATAAGAGCTGTAGAAATTAGCATTTTTCCTTGTTTAAGCCCCGAGAGTTTAAAGGCATAGTTATCGTTTTCTTTTAAAGTAATTGTTGTTGTATTACTTCCAAGCCATTTAGTTTTCAATTTTAATGTATAAGTGCCAGCTTTAACCTCAAAAACCTTTGTTTCTCCATCGGTAATAACGCCTATAAGCTTTTGGTTAGCATAGACTTTTACTTTTCCTAAACGGTTTTGAAATTCTGAAACTCTTTTAATGATAATTTTTGCCATAATTTAGGAAGAATATGTTTTTGATAGCTTTACTTTTTAACGAATATACTAAACATTTTCGCTACATAAATTATTATATAAATATAAACAGGCTCTAAGTTTTAAATTGTAATTTTGTGGTTTAAATCAACTTTATATGCAGTATTCTAGCATTCCCTTAGCACAATCTATTGTTAAATTGTGTATCTCTAAAGGAATTACCGATGTAGTCATATCGCCAGGTTCGAGAAACGCTCCGTTAACCATTACTTTTTCTAATCATCCAACCATAAATGCGTACAGCATTGTAGATGAAAGAAGTGCGGCATTTTTTGCCTTAGGAATGGCACAACAACAAGCAAAACCTGTAGCTTTGGTATGTACCTCGGGAAGTGCATTGCTAAATTATTATCCCGCCATTGCAGAGGCATATTATAGCGATATTCCTTTGGTTGTTATTTCTGCCGATAGGCCTGCAGAACGTATTGATATTGGCGACGGACAAACCATTAGGCAAAAAAATGTTTACCAAAATCATATTCTGTATTCGGCAAATTTGTATTCTGAATTAGCAGATTCCTTAGGTTTAGATGAGAAAATAAAACAAAAATCTTTCGAGGTAAGTAAACTTAATGAACGTGAGATAAACCTAGCATTAAACACCGCTATCGAGAAAAACGGGCCTGTGCATATCAATGTTCCTTTTTACGAGCCTTTATATAATTTAACCGATGGGCTAGAGGTTTCTCCTATAGAAATAAAACCTATTACAGAAGAAAAAGAAATTAATGATGCCAGCTTAAAAGCTTATTCCGAAATATGGTCTAAGGCCAAACGCAAATTGGTATTAGTAGGGGTAAATCAGCCCGATAGCATAACCCAAGAGTATTTAGATTGGTTGGCAGAAGACCCTTCGGTATTAGTGTTTACAGAAACTACTTCCAATTTACATCACTCAGATTTTATCACAAGAATAGATAAGCTAATTGCTCCGCTAGAACAAAAAGAAAACAGCGATGAGTGGTTTAAAAAGTTACAGCCAGATATCTTATTAACCATTGGCGGACACGTAATTTCGAAAAAAATAAAAGCCTTTTTACGAAAGTATCAACCTAAACATCATTGGCATATTGATGCTAAAAAAGCTTTAAACACTTATTTTTGCCTAGATAGGCATTTTGAGGTAAGCCCAAATGTATTTTTAAATAAATTAAAACAACAGGCTTCTTATCCTAAAAATGCTGTTTATAAGGATTTTTGGTGTTCTCAAGCACAAGAACGAGATAAACACCATGATAAGTTTATGGAGAGTTTAGCCTATTCTGACTTAAAAGTATTTTATTACCTCAATAAGCACTTTCCTGCTCAGCAAGTACTACAACTTTCTAACAGCAGTATAATTCGCTATGCACAATTGTTTAAATTCTCGCCAGAAGTAGCTATTTATTGCAACAGAGGAACTAGCGGAATAGACGGAAGTACCTCAACGGCAGTAGGATCAGCACATAAAGCAAGTTTACCCACAACTTTTATTACAGGCGATTTAAGCTTTTTTTACGACAGTAATGCGCTTTGGAATGCTTATATTCCTAATAATTTTAAAATGATTGTAATTAATAATCAAGGAGGTGGAATATTTAGAATTTTACCAGGAGCCAAGGAGGTAACTAATTTTGATACTTACTTAGAAACAACACACCAATTAACCGCCGAGCATATAGCCAAAATGCATCGTATAGCTTATTTTAGGCAAGAAGGAGAACAAGGTTTAGAAGATACCATACAACGTTTTTTAAACGAAGAAACAGGCCAGCCTAAACTGTTAGAAATATTTACACCAAGAACAGAAAACGACCAATATTTACGTAATTATTTCAAGACAATTTTCCCATAAAAAATAGTTTACTAAAAGTTAATCTTAAAAAACTAGTAATAAATACATTGATTTTTTATATTTACAAGAAGTATTATTTAACAAAAAAAACCATTTTATTATGAGTAAATTAGATGAGTTGATAGTGTCTTACGAAAAACATCTTCAAGAAATTGAAACTACACCAGATGTGGCATTTTTGCGTAAAGTAGCAAAGGGGCTAGGGCCTGCAATCTATAATAAAGATGCATCTATGGTATCGGGTACCGATGAGAAAGAATTAGAAACTGTAAAAAACAATTTTTTAATAAAAAAACTAGGTCTTGAGGATTCTCCTGCATTAGATAAAGCTATTGCAGATGTAATTGAAAAATACGGAAAATCTAAGCCTAATAAATATAGAGCTGTAGTATATTATTTACTGGCAAAACACTTTGGTAAAGAAGCTGTTTATAACTAATAAACAATACATTTTCTTATAAAAAACGCCTGTGAAAAACAGGCGTTTTTTGTACAATAAACAAATAAAGTAAATAATTACTGCTTCAATAACCCTGGCACAATAATTCCGTCGGTATCAGTAACATTTATGTTTAATAATTTTAAGGCGGTTGGCATGATATCTTCTAGGTTTATTAACGGTAACTGCTTTCTTGCTTTAAAACCAGCACCATAACCTATAAATCCGGTGTATATTTTATGGTTGTCTGGAAAATAACCATGTTTTCCTCCTATTTTTTGTGTATAAACAGCTCCTTTTTCGGTATTTGTAAAGCTATATCCATCAGCAGCAGAGATGGCTAAGTTTACATTAGGGTCAGCTTTAAATGCTCTTAGCTGTTTCTCTGTAATAATTTTAAAGCGTTGCTTTTCAGCAATAGGAAGTTCAGCTAATACCTGTTTTACTTTTTTTAGTGTTTTTTTATCGTTTTTATTACGGATGTGTAAAAAAGCTGAGCCTCCTGTAGAAAAGAAAAAAGCTTTATTATACAAGCCTGCATTTTTAAGCCATACATTTGGAGCAATGGCAGTATGTGTGCTTATAAAGCCATGATCTCCGGTAATAATAATACTCGTGTTTTCTAGTATTTTTGCACGTTTTAAGGCATCGTAAATTTTTCCAACTACATTATCGGCATTAGCAATTGCCCTGTTTACCAAATCACCATTTCGACCTACTTTATGTTGAGCCCCATCGGTATTGGGCAGGTGTATAGTAAGCAGGTTGGGTTTGTAGGTTTCTAATAGGTAAGCTGCCATTCTACCAAGGTTCTGATCCATTTGAAACGAACTGAGGTTATACTCATTAATGGCTAGAGTTCCTGTAGCGTTTTTTTCTACTTCTTCAAATAAGCCCTTAGGTGTTGCATAAGTTGCTGTAGCTCCTCGTCGATCCATAGGGTTTTCAAAAGACCAAATTTCAGGTAAATTATAATCTATAAACGGATTATTGATGGTTATAGGCCAAGAAACAGAGGCTGTGGTAAGCCCCTTTTCTTTAGCATATTCCCAAATACTTTTTGCTTTTACCTGCTCATGCTTATAATACCAATTTCCAGGTTTGCCTGCAGGACTAATCTCTGTATTGTACAATATTCCGTGGTTTTCGGGTAACATCCCTGTAGAAATTGTTGTATGAGAAGGGTAGGTTACCGAAGGGAAAATGGTTCTTACATCGTCTGCAATGGTTCCGTTTTTAGCCAAAAACTTTAAATTGGCAGTAGCCCATTTTTCATTTTTATAAAAATCAGACCTAAACCCATCTATACTGATGATAACAAGATGTTTGGTTTCTTGTGCAGATAGGCTTGCAATGGCTATAAACAATAAACTTAAACTGATTATTTTTTTCATAATTCTATTTTAGAAGAAAGGAACAATCGTGTTATCCGTTTTGTTTTCTACAATTATTTTATTCATATCTACGCTAATGCTGATGTTTCCATTTTCATCGGTAGAGAAATCGTCTAAGGCTTTATCGGCAACAAAAGCAGGAATTTGTGCTATGGTGTACTCATCAGCTACATTAGGGTTATTATCTTGTTCTACTTGAGAGATTGGGTATTTTATACCTAAATCGGTTAACCTTCTTCCTTCACTAATAAAAATTTCTTGGCGTAATAGGTATACATAATACAATAAGTCATCGGTAGACGTTAAGTTCTCGATATCGGTAATTTTAACATGTGTTCCCGAAATTGTTTTAACCTCAATGTTTCCTTCTTGTCTGTTTAGGACTAAGTTACTTTTAAAGGTACTTGCGTTATCAAATTTTACCTTAACTGCAGTTAAAGGATAATCGGTTCTATTTCCTCCATTTCTTGTTTCACCACTATCATCTACCATAGCAACAGGTCTTTGTTCTACTAAGTTTAATAAAGCGGTTAGGTTTTCTTTGGCTGTGAGAATGTTGTTTTGAGCAAGAGCGGCTTCGGCTAGGATTAAATAAGCTTCTTCTGCTTTTACAAGTGTTACGGGTTTTTGGTCTGTAGTGGGTGTTCCTACAGAGTAATATTTAGGGTCTAAAAAATCTAATCGCGGTAATGGAGCTAGCCTATTAGGAAGCGCATCGTAGGTGGCATTTTGCATTTCGTTAGCTAACTGACTTGTACCATCAAATTGGATTTGATATAATAATGAAGGACTGTTTAATGCTTTTGTGGCTTCGGTAATTGCTTTTTCTTGATTACCAAGATGGTAGTGAGTACGGGCTTTTAATAAATGATAAGCAGCTATTAATTCGGTATCCGTTTCATAGTCTATTGCATAATCTAAAGCTTCTAAAGCGTTTTCTAGATTTTCTTTAGGCGTTATCACGTTGCCAAGAGTGGTTTCTGGCAATCCTGTAAACAATTCACCTCCAAGTATATTGGCATAACCTAAACATAAGTACATAAAAGCTAAATCTTGCTCTGTAGCCGCTTGGTCTGAAGGGTGTACTTTTTCGATACCAAAAATAGCCATTTCTCTAAGGGCTTGTACATCGGCTTGTAAAGCGTTTACATCTGGGTCAAAATAGTTGAGTTGTAAAATATCAAATACCTTACTGTATTGAGAATAGTTGTTAAAGTAATTATCGGAAGTTATAGCAACATTTACATTAACGGTATTACTGGTTTTTGCCATTTGTCTTTTTAGTCCGTTAACCCAGCTACTTACGGCATGTGGGGTGTTTAAGTAGGTGTTTTCGGTTACGTTAGGATTATCTACGCAGGCAGATAATAAAAGTATGCTAAACAGTGAATATATAATTGTTTTTTTCATGATTATCTAAAATTAGAAGTTTACTTTAAAGCTGAATAAAAATTGTCTTGGGGCAGAATAAGTAGCGTACGATATACCTCCTGTACTAGCGCCTCCTTGTCCTTGTGCAGCTCCACTAATGGTTGCTTCGGGGTCGAAAGATGAAGAAACAAAATTGAGAGGGTTTACTGCTGTTAACCCAAGTACCATATATTTAAAAATGCTTTTATTTTTAGGTTTAATGGTATAGGTAGCGCCAATGGTTCTTATTTTTAAGAAATCGGTTTTTTCGATAAATCTATTGGTAAATTTTAACCAGTTTTTGCGTTCATTTGCTTCAATTTCTCCTGCTGGAATATTGCCTTCTGCAGCTCCGTAAAGGTACCTGAATTGTGCATCCCAATTTGCTCCATAAGCTCCTGTTTGGTATGATGCGCTAGCAAATAAATTAAAGTTTTTATAGGTGAAATTTGTACCTAAGTTTCCAAATACTTTAGGGATGGTAGAGCCTAAATACGATTGTGGAGTAGATTCTTCTAAAACCCCATTCTCGTCGAAAGTTCCATGATTCCCTCTAATAAAACCAATAGGATGCCCTTCCTGAACAACCGTTTGTAAGGTTCTAGAGCTAAAACCATTTATGCTAAAGGCTGGAGCTCCGTTAGAATTTATTACTTCGTTATGAAGGGTGTTGAAGGATGCATTAAAACTAAGCGATAAATCTTCGGTTTGGATAGGGGTTACTTGTGTGCTTATTTCTAATCCGTAGTTTTCAATTTCTCCTACATTTTGTATTTGGCTAGCAGAGTTGTATCCGATAGAAGGAGCAGAGGTAACATAAAAAAGAGCATCTTTTGTAAGCGATTTATAATAACCTACAGAAAAGTTTACGCGGTTATTAGCTAAGGCTATATCTATTCCTCCTTCAAAAGTTTGTGTTTTTTCTGGCTTAAGGTTATCGTTGCCAATTTGTCCAAACATGGCCGCTTGGTTTCCTAAGTAGCCATCAAATGCAATTGTTTTTTCATGTACATAAGCGGGAGGTAAGTTTCCTGCTATCCCGTAACTACCTCTAAAACGTAGCGAAGAAATAAGGTTTGAAGTAAACCAAGATTCTGAAGACATCATATAGGATAATCCGGCTTTTGGGTAAAATTGTGTCCCTATGTTACTTCCAAAAGAAGGGTTTCTATCACCTCGGATACCTAAATCTAAAAAGAGCTTATCATCATAACCAATATTTTCTTGTGCATAAATACCGTAATTTAGCACCTCGCTTAAGTATTCATCACTATCTTTTACCGCAGCACCACTAATGGTTAGGGCGCCGTCTCTAATGTTTGTTCCTGAATAAAGAATTTGATGATCTTTATTTCTAAAAAATTGTCCGCCAACTGTAGAAATAAACGAGAAATCTTCGGTTTCATAAGTGTGTTGTGCGGTTAACTCTAAGGTTAGCCCTAAGTAATTACGTTGGATGTTTTGGATGCTTCCTTGGTCTGTAATTTCTTGTCCTTTGGTAGCCGATAAGTATTCGTTTGTTTCAATAACATTTTGTTCTTGTGCTCTATAATCTATACCGCCTGTAAATTTAAGAAATAGGTTTTCTATAGGTTTGTATTTAAAGCTTTGTGAGGTGGTAAATCTATTAACGATAATTTGGTTGTCTTGTAGTCTTTCTGCATTATCCACAAAGGCTTTAATTTCGTTAAACTCTTCGGGGGTAAGCTCATCTAACCTATTATTAAAACCTGGACCTGTTATTTTAGAAGCGCCATCTTCTGCAAACCAAAGTCCTGTATAACCACCTTGGTTACCGTTACGGTTTCTCTTGTATTGGTTATGTACGTATAGAAAAGAGCTTTCGTAATCAAAATTTTCAGCAATTTTAGCTTTAAATCCTGTGCTAAAATCTACTTTCATGTTTTTGTTTTGGTCGTGGATTTGTACACCAGAACTATTCATAAAACTCGTTGAGAAATTATAGCCAAAATCTTTGTCGCTACTACCGTTAAGGTTTAGATTGTATTTTTGATAAGCACCGTTGCGTAGTAATAGATCTTTTGTTTTATCAAAATGAAGAAAATCTGCTGTAGGCGTTTCTACTCCAGTTTCTCCAGAAACCGTTAAATGGGTGCCTTTTTCGCCTCCTTTTTTGGTAAATATTTGGATAACACCATTGGCAGCATCAGAACCGTATAAAGTAGTTGCCGCACCACCATTAATGTATTCTATTTTTTCTATATTATCCATAGGGATATCGGCAATGGCACTCATGGCCGCTCCTTGAGAAGTTCCTCCAAGTGCGGCTTGTGTATTAAGGTTGTCTAACCGAACTCCATCTAAATAAATTATAGGAGTAGAATTTAAAAAGGCAGAATTTACACCTCTAGCTCTAATTATACTTGTGGCACCTGCTTGCCCTCCCGTAAAGTTTATTTGTGCATTAGGCAATTGGGCTGCTAATTGCTGATCTATTCGTTGGGCTGCAATTTTTTCTAAATCCTCGCTTTTTATCGTGGTTACTTTTGTAGGTAAACGTTTTTTTCTAACATCGGCACCTTGCCCAGTAATAACTATCTCATTAAGGCTTTCTGTACTGGTTTTCATAGTAAAATGAAGTGGGGTAGCGGAGCTTTCTATTGTTTTTATGATGCTTTGATACCCGATGTATGAAATTTGAAGGGTAACAGGGAAGCTAGCTACTTTGATGCTAAAGTTACCATCCATATTGGTAGTAGTCCCAAGGCTAGTGTCTTTTATAAGGATGGTTACCCCAGGAATAGGAATTTGTTGTTCATCTACAACAGTACCTGTAATGGTATATTGCTGAGCGCTTTGTGTTTTATCTTCTCGTCTTAGGGCTACGGTTTTTCCGTTTACTTTATACGAGATTGGAGCAACTTTTTCTAAGTTATGTAGGTTTATCTGTAAGCTCTCAGAGGCTTTAATTTCATAATTGTTAACTAAAAGCCCTTCGAAGCTATTTGGGTTGTAAATAAATTCTATTTCATTAAATTGATATTGAAGTTCTTCAATTAAATTTTTTAACTCTTTTTGTTCTGCCAAAACCGATTTTTTATTCGCATATAGCAGTTGTGTTGTTGTTAATAGGATAGCAAACAACAGGTGTAATCCTAATGTTTTTTTCATTATTATACGTTTTAAGAATTTTTGAATTAATAATCCTTTGCCAATGGCCAGTTGATAAAGAATTAGGTGATTGTTTTTATGGATTTATTTTTAATAAATAGGTATGCTCATTTAGCTTTTTATAGCTAATGTTGTGAGAGAATTTTATCATCTCCAGAAAATCTTCTACATCTTTATCTACACGAAAACTTCCTGAAACCAGTTTTTTATTAATTTCAGAATCTTCTACCTGAAAAGTAATCGCGTAATAATTGGCTATTTTCTTTAAAAGTTTGTTCATGCTTATTTCATGACATATTATTTTTGAATGGGTCCAATCTATTTGTTTTTGGATGTTATGGTCTTTTATAGTTTCTTGGTGAGTGGTATGATTATAACTATACGTTTGTCCTGGAATTATTTTGGTTAGCTTACCTGCTGTGTTTTCTAACTGAACCTTACCGCTGTATAAACTTACTTGGGTGGTTTGATCTTTTGGGAACGAATAGACGTTAAAACTGGTACCATACACTTTTACCGTTACTGCAGAGGTGTGTACTTTAAAAGGGTTTAAGCTGTCTTTTTTGATATCGAAATACGCCTCTCCTGTAATGGATACGGTTCTTGATATTTCTGGATGATAACTAAGGCTAGAGTTTCTATTTAAAATCACCGATGAGCCATCATCAAGGTTAAGGTGTTTTGGGGTGGTACCATTGTTGGTAATTTGTATAGGCTGGCTGTTGTCTGTTTGCATCAACAAGCCAACAATTCCTATAAGCCCTACAAAAACCGCAGCAATTTTAGCATATAGGTATCGCTGATGCTTTTTAGTAGATTTTTTTATACGTAGCCAAGTTTCTTTTTCTAATGGCGTATTAATCTCTTTGTTTTTGCTTTCTAGCCAAAGTTCTTCAACTTTTTTTTCTATTTGTTCTTTTAGGCTTTTAGCGTTTTTTAAGCTCGTTTTTTTCATTTTTATTTTCTATCTACTATAAATTCGATTTAGAAAACAAAAACCCCTACGTGTTTACGATAAGCTGATGTTTTGTTAATACAGGTATAGGCTGTAATTATAAAAACAAGAAAGAAAAAAGTCCTTTTTTAAGTTCTTTAAAGGCTTTATTCATTTGATTTTCAACTGTTTTTTTAGAGATATTTTTGTAGGAAGAAATTTCTGCATAGCTAAGTCCTTCAAATTTATGCAGCTTAAAGATTTCTTTACATTCTTTTGGAAGCTCTTCTACTTGTTTGTAAAAAAGGTTTTTCTTTTTTAGCCTAAGTTCATAATCTATTTCCTCTTCTGTTGTAGGGAGGTAGAAATCAGTAAGAGGCAGGGTATTGTTATTCTTTTTAACAACATCTATGCAATAGGATTTTGCAATACGTATAATTTGTGCTTCGAGCGTTACTGTGGTAGCTAATTTTTTTCTGTTTAAGTATATTTTTAGGAATATATCATGAACCAAATCGGCAGCAGAGTCTTCATCCTTAGTAAAATACATGGCTATATAAAACAACCTTTTTTGGTATTTAATATAGAGTATTTCTAAAGCTTTTTTGTCTCCGTTTTTTAATTTGTCAATTAACGACATTAGAAAAATAAAATTTTATTTCCGTAGCTAAATTAAACTTAGAAAACAGGAAAATCGCTATTGAAAACTTTACTAAAAAATAAAATTTATGTTAGCAACAATCCTCGTAAAAAATACCATTAACCATAGGATAAAATCTTTATTTGAGGTATTTTCTATGTATCTTTGTAAAAATTATAAAGTATATGTTGCAAATAGGTGAATACCATACATTGATTATCGATAGGGATACAGCTCCAGGTTTATACCTTGTAGACCCTGATAATCCTGATAACGAAGTTTTATTGCCTAATAAGTATAAACCAGAAAATTTTGTTTTAGGCGATAGGATAAGGGTATTTGTTTATTTAGACCATGAAGAACGCCCAGTAGCAACCACTTTAACGCCTTATGTAAAATTAGACGAATTTGCGTTTTTACAATGTGTAGAAACTACAAAAATTGGGGCTTTTTTAGATTGGGGCTTACAAAAACACCTATTTGTGCCTTTTAGAGAACAAGCATATCCTATGCGAGAAGGCGACTGGTACCTTATTTTTTGTTACTTAGACGAAGAAACTGGCAGGATAGTAGCCTCTAGTAAAGTGAATGCGTTTTTAGATAATTCTGAAATTACCGTAGAACCATTTGAAGAGGTAGATATAATAGTTACCAATAAAACCGATATAGGTTTTAATGTAATTGTAAATGAGTTGCATCAGGGGTTACTTTATCATGATGAAATTTTTCAACCCTTATATACCGGTAACAAATTAAAGGCATGGGTAAAGAAAATACGTCCAGATAATAAAATTGACCTTAGTTTACAACGTCCAGGATATAGAAGTATAGAACCTAACGCCGACTATATTCTAGAAACACTAAAAACAAAAGGAGGTTTTATGCCCTTACACGATAAATCTACTCCAGAAGAAATTAAGGGAACATTAGAAATGAGTAAAAAAAGCTTTAAACGGGCAATAGGTAAACTCTATAAAATTAAAAAAATAGATATAAAGCCAGAAGGTATTTACCTCATAAAATAAAACCCGCTAGAACGATTACTAGGGCGTCCATAATAATAAGGCGAATAGTGATAATAAGGATTTATAACGGGTTGGCTAACGTCCTCAAAAACTTCATTTCTTATACCACCATCGGGTGTGCGCTTGTCATATTTAGAGGTTCCTTCGGTACGGTATGAGAAATTTCTGTTTTCCTGAAAAACCTTTACACTGCTTTCAATATCGCGCATTTGCTTAATAGGTTCGTTTAGCTGTATTATATTAGCTTGCCTTTCGCGTCTGCGTTCTTGTGCGATAGACATAATATCAATAGTCTCTTTTGCAGGAAGCAAGTTTACTTCATACGGATTACTCATTACAAAACTACCGTAATTATGCCAAGCATAAATGGCAGATAAACTAGGGGCATTAAAATAAGTGTATGTAGTTTCTAAAGGTTTTTGATATGGCATAAAAGGCTTTTCTGTCTCTTCTTGGGCAAAAAGACATGTAGAAAAAATAAGAAAACAAAAACTAAACACTAAACGCATTGAAGTAACAACTTTTTCGGGTTAAAGATAATAGATATTATAAAGCATTTCAATAAAGATTACAAAAGAAGCTTCAAAATCTTTGCCATTTTTAAATGAGTATATAAAATTCTTCGTTTAAAGAAGAGTTAATTCCTTTTCTTAAGCTTTTTTAGATGTAAAATAGATAATAAATATTACTGAATTTAAAGAAAAAGTAGAGGTTAAAGTAGACAGGTTGCATAAGGGAAATCTAACTCAAATTGTCACTAAGCCTTTACATATTGTCAAAATTCCAAAACTAAATAAACCTGTTGTTTTTGTAGCGGCAAATTAGTGTTATCAATTATAAAATTTCTATACCAAAAAAGGGCAATCAATAAATTTTGATTGCCTTTTTTTATTAAGCCTGCTGATATAATTTGTAAAAACACATTAAAAATTGGTTTTTTAGTTATTGTTTTCTAGTTATAAAATAAACCGTAAATATTATGAGAGTTTAATATAATAATAGTTGATGCTTTTCAATTGTATAACAGGTTTATGTTTAACAATTTAAACCCGGTCATTTAACGATAAAAATAGTTTTCAACAAAGAAATCCTTTCATAAATTATAAAATGTAACTTAAGTGACAGATTTGTATGACTTAATTATAGACTTTTGTATAAAAATATAAAAGATTTATTATGAATTGGATTTTACAACCTTGGCCGTGGTATGTTTCTGGGCCACTTATCGCTTTGGTGATGTTTTTATTACTCTATTTAGGAAAAAACTTTGGGATGTCTGCAAACCTACGCACACTATGCTCGCTTTCTGGAGCAGGAAAATCTTGTAGTTTTTTTAATTTCGATTGGAAAGCCCAACGATGGAATTTAATAGTTATGATAGGTGCCATAATAGGAGGATTTATCGCTTCTAATTTCTTATCAGAAAATCAAGTACCAGCCATTAATCCTAAAACAACAGCACAATTACACGAAATAGGAATTGATAGCGCAGGGGAAGCTTACGTACCAACCGAGTTTTTTGGAGAAGAAGCTTTTTCTAATCCCAAAACATTATTGTTATTACTTGTAGGAGGACTTTTTGTTGGTTTTGGAGCACGTTATGCAGGGGGTTGCACTTCAGGACACTCTATCTCAGGAATTAGTAATTTACAGCTTCCATCGTTAATTGCAACCATAGGTTTCTTTATAGGAGGTTTAATTATGGTGCATTTAATATTTCCAATATTATTTTAAAAAGTAAACAATCATGAAAAGTTTAATATACCTTATTGTAGGAATTTTCTTCGGAATAGTAATGTTTAAATCAGAAGCCGCTTCTTGGTTTAGAATATATGAAATGTTTAATTTCCAATCTTTCCATATGTACGGACTTATGGGGTCTGCACTCGCCGTTGGTGTAATTGTAGTGCAAAGCATAAAACGTAAAAAAATGAAGGATACAAGCGGAAATGAAATTAAAATTCAAGACAAAAATAAAAGTATCCCTCGTTACTTAATAGGAGGAATTTTATTTGGATTAGGTTGGGCCTTAGCAGGAGCTTGCCCAGGGCCAATGTTTGTTTTATTAGGTGCAGGATACCTCCCTATATTGGTGGTAATACTAGGAGCTGTTATAGGCACTTGGTTATACGGTATGCTGAGAGGTAAACTCCCACACTAATAAAAAACGTAATATTAATTAAAAAAGAATTACTATGCCTACAGATATTATAGGATACATTGCAGCAGTTTTAGTAGGAGCATCACTAGGATTAATAGGTAGTGGCGGTTCTATATTAACGGTACCCATATTAGTATATTTAATGGCTGTAGAGCCTGTGTTAGCAACAGCATATTCTTTATTTATTGTAGGAGCAACTTCGCTTGTGGGAGGTATCCAAAATGCTTTTCAGAAAAAAGTTGATTTTAAAACAGTAGTAATTTTTGGTATCCCATCTATTATTGCAGTTTATTTAACCAGGGCTTATATTGTTCCTATTATACCAGATACCATAGCGACTATAGGAAGTTTTACCCTAACCAAGCCTATTGCTCTAATGGTACTGTTTGCAATAGTTATGATTGCTGCTTCTATTTCTATGATAAAACCTAAAAAGAAAGGAGCAGAAGAGGACGAAACAACCACAACAATAAAATACAACTACGGGATGATTCTTGTAGAAGGTTTATTGGTAGGCACCTTAACAGGTCTAGTAGGAGCAGGAGGTGGTTTTTTAATTATTCCAGCATTAGTAATTTTTGCTAGAATGCCAATGAAACTGGCGGTAGGAACATCGTTATTTATTATAGCTGCCAAATCTTTGTTAGGCTTTTTGGGCGATTTGCAAGCTAATGAACTTATAGACTGGACGTTATTATTAAGTTTTACAGGTTTGTCAATTATTGGTATATTTATAGGAATTTTCTTATCTAAAAAAATAGCAGGAAACAAACTGAAAAAAGCTTTTGGTTGGTTTGTATTTTTAATGGGAATTTATATTCTTATAAAAGAGTTAATATAACTTATATTTGTAACTAAGGTTACTGTACATAGATTAGAAACAACGTAAATTTACAGTAAATAATAAAAAAAGAACAATTATGATAGTAGAACAAATTTACACCGGATGTTTAGCGCAAGGAGCGTATTATATAGAAAGTAACGGAGAAGCAGTAGTAATTGACCCGTTAAGAGAAGTACAACCTTATATTGATAAAGCAGAAAAAAACAACGCTAAAATAAAATATGTTTTAGAAACACATTTTCATGCAGATTTTGTTAGTGGGCACTTAGACTTAGCCAAAAAAACAGGTGCTAAAATTGTTTTTGGTCCTAATGCAAAACCAGATTTTGATGCCCATTTGGCAAAAGATAATGAACAACTGAAAGTTGGAAACCTAACCATTACCGTTATTCATACCCCAGGACATACTATGGAGAGTACTTGCTACCTTCTAAGTGACGAGAATGGTAAAAACATAGGCATATTTACAGGAGATACCTTATTTATAGGAGATGTAGGGAGACCCGATTTAGCTCAAAAAGTAGCTTCAGATTTAACACAAGAAAAATTAGCAGGTTACCTGTATGATTCCTTACACAATAAAATTCTTCCGTTAGAAGACGATATTATCGTTTACCCAGCACATGGAGCAGGTTCGGCATGCGGAAAAAACATGAGTAAAGAAACTACAGATACCTTAGGAAACCAAAGGAAAACAAATTACGCTTTACAAGATATCTCTAAAGAAGAGTTTGTAAAACAAGTAACCGATGGTTTAGCACCACCACCAAGCTATTTTCCTGAAAATGTGATGATGAATATAAAAGGTTACGAAAGTATAGATAACGTTTTAAACCAAGGTTTACAAGCATTAAGTCCTGCAGGTTTTGAAGCCGCAGCAAACGAGACCAACGCTCTTATTTTAGATACCCGAGCACCACAAACATTTGCAAAAGGATTTATTCCTAATGCTATTAATATAGGAATAGATGGCGGATTTGCTCCATGGGTAGGAACCTTAATTTTAGACATCAAGCAACCCATATTAATTGTTGCAGATCCTGGTAGAGAAGAAGAAGTAGTAACACGTTTAGCAAGAGTAGGCTACGATAATTCTATAGGTTACTTAAAAGGAGGTTTTGATGCATGGAAAGCTGATAATAGAGAAACCGATAGTATAACTTCTGTTACCGTAGATGAGGTTGCTGCTAAATTAGAAAATAATCCAGACACATTAATTTTAGATGTTCGAAAAAAATCAGAATATCTTTCTGAACGCATAAAAGTAGCCGAAAACCTACCACTAGATTTTATTAACGAGAATTTTACAGCAATCGATAAAAATAAAACATACTACGTGCATTGTGCAGGAGGCTATCGTTCAATGATTTTTACAAGTATATTAAAAGCTAGGGGGTATGATAACCTTATCGATGTACAAGGAGGATTTAAAGCAATAAAAGAAAGTAATAAATTTGACTTAACCGATTATGTTTGCCCAACTACCTTATTATAATTTATAAAAAATGAAATTTTTAGCACATATAGGCATTTTTCTATTAGCACTTGTTGGTTGCCAGAAATCTGGCGATAAAACAATTAGCAACATTGGTGTAGATGAATTGCGTGAAAAATTAAATAAAGATATACAACTAGTAGATGTACGTACTACTGCCGAATATAAAGACGGCTATATAGGAAAAGCTGTAAATATCGATGTTTTGAAAAAGTCATTTGAAGGCGAAATTCAAAAGTTTGATAAAAATAAACCTATATATATTTACTGCCGTAGCGGGAAGCGTAGTGCAAATGCAGCCCGAAAAATGAAGGCTTTAGGTTTTACAAAAATTTATGACCTCTCAGGCGGTTATATTGCTTGGGAAAAGAAAAAATAAATTTTTAAAATTTATTACAAATAAAAAAATTGCCGTGAGATATCACGGCAATTTTTTGTAAAAGACATTTTAAAGCTTTTTGTCGTCTAACATAAGTTTTGTGGTTTCCCAAACATATTCATAAGGAAACTCACCAAAATAACTTCTAAAATGTCCATTCTTATCAACAACAACAAAACTCATACATGGGTAATGCTCTTTAAAAAATAGTCTTTCTATCATGCCATCAGGATCTTTATAGAAGGATATACTCTCGTAATCCTCCAAGCCATCGTTATCCTTATATATATAAATGGGTTTTATTTGTGCGATTTCTTCCAAACCTTTTTCTAACTTATTATACGAGCGTTCTTTGCTTTTTCGAGTTGCAGTTCCACTCATATTACAAGGGTCTTTTCCAGGATAATAAATTATTACTATAGGCTTAGTATCATCCAATTTTTGGTTTGTTCTTGTTTCGATTAAATTTTTAAATAGAGGTAGGTTAGTAATGTCCCCTTCTTCTTGTCTACCCAAAATAAGTTTTTTATGAAAGCGTAAACCTTCTTTGATATAGGCAGAACTTAACAAGTGATTTGCAGAAAGCTCTTCATAGAATTTAGTTTTGCTTATCTCTATGTTATTTTCATTAAAATACTTTATATCATCTGTAATAAATGCTTTTTGGGGAGTAGAACAAGAAAATATAAAAAAAACCAAAAGAACTAAAGTAAATATCTTTTTCATAAAAAATGTTTTAGTTAACTGGTTAAAGATATATAATTTACAGTAGAAAATAAAGATATACCGTTGTGCATTAGTAATATTGATTTTTAGATTATTGATATTCCTATTGAAATCAAACCTGTTTTATATAAAAATGCCCATCAGAACAGTAATTTTAGATAAGATTCGGTTTTTGAATCCATCAAAATATTTAGCATAATTCCTTCAAATCATAAATTACTCACAAAGTTGATAAAACAATGTTTCAATACGTTTTCTGGATTTCTTGAAAGTATAGGGTTTTTCCTTATAGTTAGGCTTATTTTTTCTTATAGGAGCTTTTAGTCTAATGTTATGATTTTCAAATAGATTTAATTGATATTTGTGCATGTAAATTATGGTGTAAGAAAACTATAATCCGCTGTTTTTTTTAGTGGCTTGTATTGTTTTATTTATAAATACACAAGGAGTAATAATATGCTTGCTAGACTAGTTTAATATTATATTTCTGAGTTTATTTTATGCCAAGAAATTTTAAAATGTATATTTGAATATGGAAAAAATTAACCCCGCTATATTTTCATTCCTAAACCAATTACACGCAAATAATCAACGCGAATGGTTTGAGGACAATAAACCACATTTTAAGAAATTACAAGCTGAATTTAAAGGTTTTATATCTGCGTTAGAAACTCTTTTACAAGCACATGATAAAATAGAAAAAAGTAACGTTTTTAGAATATATCGAGATGTGCGTTTTTCTAAAGATAAAACACCTTACAAAACCAATTTCGGAGCAAGTTTTACAAGGCAAAAACCAGCATTAAGAGGTGGTTATTATTTGCATATAGAGCCAAACCACAAATCTTTCTTGGGTGTAGGCTTCTGGCAACCCAATAAAGAAGATTTATTAAGGTTTAGAAAAGAAATTGCCATAGATGCCGAAGAGTTTAAAGCCATTATGCATCAAGAAAATATACAGAAACATTGGGGAATCCTGCAAGGCGAACAATTAAAAACAGCACCTAAAGGATTCGATAAAAATCATCCAGCTATTAAGATTTTAAATTATAAGCAGTGGATTTTTATAAAACAGTTTACCGATAAAGAAGTCGTAGCGCCTAATTTTATGTCATTAGTCAATGAACATTTTATGGCAATTAGACCTTTTTTTGATTATATGAGTACAGTTTTAACTACCGATTTAAACGGAGTTTCTCTATTAGACGAATAAAATATGTTTAGGAAACGATATTACTACCTTATAGCGCTTCAATACCTAGGTTTTAGGTTCCACGGATGGCAAAAACAACCCGATGTAATTACCGTAGAGCGTATGCTAGAACGTACCATTGCATTTGTATTGCAGCATAAAAATTTTAAGCTTTTGGCCAGTGGGCGTACCGATGCTAAGGTCTCTGTAAATCAAACTTACGTAGAACTTTTTATAGATAATGAGCCTTTAGATTTACCTGCTTTTTTGGAGCTCCTCAATGAAAATTTACCTGCCGATATTAGAGCACTTTCTATAAAAAAAACCACAAAAGAGTTTAATATTATTAACAATGCTAAACAAAAAGAATACTGTTATTTTTTTGCTTACGGAGAGAAATTTCATCCCTTTTGTGCGCCATTTATGGTGTTTGTAAAAGAAATGTTAGACATAAACGCCATGAAAGAAGGCGCCAAGCTTTTTGAAGGCGAACACGATTTTTGGTCCTATACCTTTAGGCCCAACCCAGAAACCCAAACCAAAGGCTGCATAACACTTTGTGAAATTACCGAAAATACACGCTATACGGCTAATTTTTTCCCAGAAAAAAGCTACATGCTAACCGTAAAAGGAAAAGGCTTTAAACGACATCAAATAAGGTTAATGATGGGAACATTGTTTGACTTAGGAAAAGGGAAAATAGATTTAGAATTTATCAAAAAAACACTTAACCCAGAAAACCGTATTACCTTAGCGCATATTGCACAGCCTTCAGGATTGTTGTTAAATAGCGTAACGATGGAAGAATAATACGCATTTACGATTTCTCGAATACTTGGATATGTTGTTGTATTTGTCCCTTAACCAAATGCATCATCCGCTTATTTATAGCAGAAGAATCTTCGGTATAGGTTAAGTATTCTTCAAGACTAAACATCCCTATAATCATTCCTTTTAAGCTATTTCTAAGCTTCATGTCCCGTTGTATTGCATTTTCTATATACACAAGGCGTTTTTCGGCAGTGAGTTCAAAAAACATGTTTTTATGCTTCTTAAAATAATTTTTAAAAACGGCTATAAGTAATTCTCGCTGTAAAACAATAATAGGACGTAAGCAAGAGTTCTGAAAAATTTCTTGTTTAGAAGTGTTTTTATAGGTTACTTTATCGATTTCAGGCCTTAATTTAACCAGCAACTCATCCCGATTTTTCATAAGATTACTTTTATAAGAAATGTTAGTTAATAATAAGTATTTTTTTAGGATTAGACTAGGAGTTTACACATTATTTAAATGTAGTTAATATGTTAAATCTAGCTTAATTAAAAGTAATATTAGAAATTAATAGTGTATATTTATTGGTTAAACCTATAAAATATGCTAAAATCTATAAACCCATATACGCAAGAAACTATCCTTACATTTGAAGAAGAAACAACTAACGATGTAGAAAAAAAAATAAAAAAAGCTCATAAAGCTTATTTAGATTGGCGTTTTATGAGTTTTGAACGCAGAAAAAACCTTATTTTAGAATGTGCCGAAGTTTTAAAGAAAAATAAAAATCTATACGCAAAAGCAATAACTTTAGAAATGGGGAAACCAATTTCTCAAGCAATAGCAGAAATAGACAAATGTATTTTGTTATGTAACTTTTATGCAGAACAAGCAGCAGATTTTTTAGCTCCTAAAGAAATAGAAACCGAAGCTTACAGCTCATTTATACGCTATGAGCCGTTAGGAGTTGTTTTAGGCGTAATGCCTTGGAATTATCCATTTTGGCAAGTATTTAGGTTGGCCATTCCTGCAATTTTAGCGGGCAATACAGTACTCTTAAAACATGCGAGTAGCGTAATGCAATCGGCAGAAAATATAGCAGACTCTTTTACAGAAGCAGGCTTTCCAGAAGGCGTATTTCAAAACCTAATTATAAATAATGATAAGGTAGAAGCTATTATTCGTAACCCTAATGTAAAAGCGGTAAGTTTAACCGGAAGTAAGCCCGCAGGAAGCGCAGTGGCCTCGGTAGCAGCTCAAGAAATTAAAAAATCAGTTTTAGAGTTGGGAGGAAGCAATGCTTTAGTTGTATTTGAAGATGCCGAAATAGATAAAGCAGTAGATATTTGTATCCAAGCTCGATTTCAAAATACAGGACAAAGTTGTATTGCAGGAAAACGACTCTTGTTGCACGAACGTATTTATGATATTTTTTTAGAGAAATTACTTACGAAGGTTTATGAACTTAAAGTAGGTGACCCTTTAGATGAAGAAACCTATATTAGTGTTATGGCAAAAGAAGAGCTGGCAGAAGAACTAGAAAATCAGTTAAAAAAAGGAGTAGAAGAGGGAGCAAAAGTAATTTTAGGAGGAAAACGAAAAGCAGCTTTTTTTGAGCCTACCATTGTTATTAACGTAACTCCAGAAAACACCTTGTTTACAGAAGAAACTTTTGGTCCGCTATTAGCCGTAACTTCCTTTAAAACCGATATGGAAGCTATAGATTTAGTGAATTCCTCAGAATATGGTTTAGGGGTTTCTATTTTTACACAAGATGCCGAACGCGCAAAAGCAATGATTCCTCAATTTGAAGATGCTGCTGTTTTTATTAATGCAATGGTAAAAAGTGATCCGCGATTACCTTTTGGAGGGACAAAAGCGTCTGGTTACGGACGTGAGCTTTCTGCCCAAGGTATACGGGAATTTGTTAACATTAAAACAGTCTATGTAAATCAGTATGAGTAAATTAAATATTTAGGCGAAAAAAAGTACTTAAATCTTTATGAAAAAAGAAAAGTATTAATATATTTGCACCGCTTAAATGTGGAATGGTCGCGTAGCTCAGTTGGATAGAGCATCTGCCTTCTAAGCAGACGGTCACAGGTTCGAATCCTGTCGCGATCACTAAAAGCCTTCTTAATCTTTTGATTTTGAAGGCTTTTTTGTGTTTTAGGGGGAAGAATAGGGGGTAATAAATGTTTTGTACTACCAAACTTCATTATTATAAAATAAAAAAATTAAAGGGGCAGTTTGTTTTAAATAAATACAATTTCCCGATGTCTAATTAAATAATCGTCTTTTACTTTTTCAAAGTTTTTGTTTTGATAAGAAGTATTGATAAGTAATGGTTTTTCAGTAAATACAGAGTTTAAGAGTGTAAAGGTTACGTTGTCTATATCAAAACCACTAGAATCAAATTTATAAGTGCCGATGCATCCAGTAACTAGCTCTTTTAGGTAAATTCCTTTATCAAAAAAACTAATAGGAGTATTTAAATTTTCAACATTATATAAAGGGAAAAGAGTAGTAGAGTTTAGGAGTTCGTTAAACGGAATTTTCGCTATTTTTTTTCTTTCAAACCAAATTTCAATTTTCCAAGGCGAGAGAGGAAGTAGCCCTCCAAATGAATCTACTATAAGATCATCTATCGATTGTACATCCGAATGTAATTTATAAAAAAAGTATGCGTCTAATAAAGCTTCTTTTAGAGGAAGCTTCATTTTAGCAGCAATTAATTTATAGATCTCTATTGAAGCTTTACTAGATTCTAAATAATGTACAAAACACCCTTCTCCAAATAATTTTAAAGTAATCATCTATTGAATTACATATATTTTTAACTGGGTAAATTATAATGAAGCTATGTCGAAGTGTGTCGTAGTAAAAAAAGAAATAAATATTTTAATGTTTGCATAAAATAGGAAAACCGTTTTTGGCTCTCCAAGCATTTTCTATGGCGGTTCTACCAATGTTATCAAGAATTAAATTTCTAATAACGCTTTTATCTATTTCAGGGATATTTAGATTGTCAATCATTTCTGTAGTGAAATAACGAACTGTTATAGTGTGATTTTGTAGAATAGGGTAGGCGTTAATTCCTAAAGCACCAGTACCATCATTTTGTAAGTAAAAATGATTTCGTAACCTACTTACTATTTTTTTGGCGTGCCCGTTATAAAAGTATGTTTTATTGATTAACTCTTCATGGAAAATCTTTTTATTATTACCTGCTGTTTTATAGAATAAAGATCCTTTATTTTTCTGGTTTTCAGGATGTAGTTTTGATAAGTTAACAAGGTCTAAGTCAGTTTTTATCCAATACCAGCCTTCTACATTTTTTAAATTCCTTTTAGCCTTATTTATCAACCAATTTCGAGTGAATATTTCATCGGTGTAAATGTCTTTTTCAATAATAATTTCATTTACGTTATCATATATTGTTTTTGCAATTTTTGAAAGATTCATATTAGTTATAATTGTTAAGGGTTTTGGTTAAAACTTGTTTCATTTCATCTCTTAATGCTATAGGTTTTAAAACTTCTACTTGGTCAATAAGCATTAAAAGGCGTTGTTTAAGTTCGTAGTTTATTTTTATCCAAAGTCTAATGGTTAACTCTTTATCATTATCAATGAGGATTTCTTGTGAGTGATGTAACGGTAGAGTTTTAATGTATTTACCTTGAAAAGGAGTAAATTTTAACACAACTTCTTGAATGTTTTCTTCAGGATAGATAACTCCAATTATTGAAGAAAATAAACTTTGAGGATGAAGTTCTTGATTTCTAACAAACACTTCAGTTGTTAGTGTTAGGTTAGATATTCTATCAATACCAAATGTTCTAAAGTTAGTGTTGTCTTTTTCTTGTAAACCAATAACATACCAACGATTGAGGTATTCTTTGAGTAGGTACGGATAGAGCTTTCTTTCCTTGTAGTTACCTTGATCGAAGTTATAGTGAGTAAACGTAACTACTTTTTGTTCTTTTATTGCTTGAAGTAATATTTTTAGATTGCTAATTCCTTTTAGGATACCATCATTATCAAAAGAGATGTATTCAAGTGTTTTTTTACTGTCTTTAATACTTTCAGTAATTAATTCAGCAGTATTGGCAATTTCTAAGAAACGTAAAAAAGAATTGAACTGAATACTATTTTCTTTGTCAATAAAATATCCTTTTTTTTCTTGGTCATAAATTATTTCAATACCAAACTCATCTCTAATTTGTTCTATATTACGTTGCAACGTTCTTTTAGATATTTCAAATCCATGATCAAACAAATAGGTTTCAATTTCTTTAAGAGTAGGGTATAAGCCTCTATTAATTCTTTCAATAATTAACGTATAACGTTTTATCGTTCCTTGTCTAGACATTTTAATTGTAGATTTTTAAAAATTCTTCAGCTTTATTTTTTATAATATTTATAGTGTTAGAGGATTTATCTGTGTTTTTAAGTATCCAGTATTTGTTTTCATTCCATTTATGTTCACGTTTAAGACCAGTTCCTTTTTGAGTAATAAATCCCCAAAACCATAAATCATCCCATATCTCTATTTCTAAGTTACTATAGTTGTATTCTTTTAATAACTTGTTGATTTTTGAGAAATTCCATTTTATTGTTGAATCTAGTTTATTAAAAATAGAAATTATAACAGCATCAACAGGTAAATAAAATTCATCATTTTTACCTATAATTTCTGGAACATCATTCCATATTTTTAGTGAATGATGATAGTTACCATTATGAAAATGAAAAATTGTTTTTACAAATAGAGCAGCTGTTTTTTCTCCCCAGCCATTTTGTGATTTTAGCCCAGTAAAAAGGTTTTTGAAGTTAGCTTCATCTTTCCCTGAAATAAACTTAACAAAATTTTCAAAGGACTTTAGTGAGTCAGAATTATTATACATTCTAATATAGAATTCAGATAAGTAGTTAATTTTTGGTTGACTTTGAGTATTCGCGATTTCATATAAAAGCGATATTATTTTTTCTTCAACATTAGAACTATTGGATATGATAGGTAAATAGCCTAATTCTTGAAATTTT
Organism: Mesonia hippocampi; assembly: GCF_014197445.1. Taxonomy (GTDB): domain Bacteria; phylum Bacteroidota; class Bacteroidia; order Flavobacteriales; family Flavobacteriaceae; genus Mesonia; species Mesonia hippocampi. The sequence goes on from NZ_JACIFO010000010.1 coordinate 51,394, forward strand.
TTGTTATATTCTCTATTGCTATCTAAGAATTTATGAAGCTTTATTAATTTATCTATCATTGCTTTTTGTTTAAATGTTTTACTACTAAAGATATATCTTGAAATCGGTGATCTTGTTGTTCTTTGAAAATATTTAGCGGTTTTTGTAAAGATAATAAGTCGTTTGTAAATTCTTTATAATCTAAAACTTCGTCATTAGTTCCGATATAGAAATTAATTACAGCTAAGGGTACATTTTTAATCTCAGGTTGAACCTCTTTTAACCCTTCTATAAATTCTTTATTTACTTTAAATTTTTCAGATGTTTTAAAGTTTTCTAAAGTTTCACCTAGATGTTTTTTTAACGTGATATATGGCTTATACGATGGATTTATTAAATAGTAATCTTTCTGTTTGAAGAATTGCGAAAGTATTAGTCCGTAATATCCACCAAGAGAAGTTCCAATAATCGATTGTATGTTTTCTTTTTTAATTAAGTTTTCAAGCGTTAAAAGATCTTCTTTGACGTTGTTTTTTAACTGCGGACAAAATACTGTGTATCCTTCATTTTGAAGAGTTGTTACTTTTTTGCCTTTACCACTGTTAAATCCATGTATGTATAAAACATTATTCAAAGCCATCTTGAATGTTTTCTTTATTACATAAATAAGCAATTACATCTATCCAGTTTTTATGCTTGCTCTGTCCAAAATGGATATGCTCTCCTTTAAATTTATCAGCACCATTTGCAAGTCTATCATCTATTAAATAGTCTCCTGAATTTAAGTGTTTATTATGTGATAGAATAAGTCGTTTATATCCAACTTCAGGAAAATATTTTTGAATCCATAACAACTTATCACTCCAAGCAGAAGGATTTTCCCATGGGGCTGTTGAAAGAAAAAAGACGTCAAAATGTAGTGCTAAAAAGTTCACCGATTTAACAGCATCCAATTTTGGATTCATTAATGAAAAAATTCCAGGGATTTCATCTTCATTTCCTTGGTATTGTTCTAAAACTCCTTCCTCTATTTTAGGAAAAGCAGAAGGAAAGTCTACTACGACATTATCCATGTCTATAAAAATTATTTTTTTACTCATTCTTAAATGTTTTAGTAAAATATATTATGATGTAACGACAAAGCATGTCGTAGAGAAATGTTAATTTATAACTTCTATAAAATACTCGTAAATCATTACCATAGCCAAGGTGTCAAGTTCACAATATTTTAAAAGTCCTTTTTTAATTTCGTTACGTTCTTTAATGCTCATTTCTTGATACTGTAACTTAGCGTAGGCTACTAAAGCAGCACCACCGTTAGCAATTTCATCAAGTTCTGAAATAGTTTGCTCTAATTGCTCGTCTGTCCAATTATTAAAGAGAGGAGGAAGTATTTTATATGGATTGATTATTTGATTTTCTTCCATTTTTAAGAAGGTAAAATCATCTGGAAAATTTTTACTGGTTAGGTTAATGTCTTTAATAGGTTTACTGTACTTATTTTGTAAAAATGCACTAGAGTTTAAAGCAGCTGGTAAAACGCTTTTAATGGAGTTTGATCCTTTAGTATAAGGATCGTAGTAATAGTCTTTTACCACTTTCCATAAATCAATCATATCTCTTTCACCAGACCATGTAGATGAACTGTTTCCTGTGTTATGAGATATTGATTTAATAAATTCAAGTAATTCTTCTGTATCAGGTTCATTGCTATTTAAAAGTTGTTTGTAAATAGCATTAACTATAGTGTTTTCATGATTGTGGTATCTGAAAATACTTCCGTTATTACTTTCTAGAGATTTTTTTAAGGCTCTTATAAAATCAAAATTAGGAAACTCTCCAGGTGAGGTGTTTAGGTATTCTGAATAATGTTCTATACGACCATCTTCATACACTATGTGATGTGAAAATTGAAAGGCAGTTTGCTCGTAAGGAGTTCTTCCTTTTGTGAAAGGAATTGCCACAGCAGAAGTTTCGAAATCAATGAAGTTTAAAGGGTACACCCAAGAATTTATTTCATCTCTTAACCCTTCAATTTCTATGTATGGAGTAGTGTCATTATTGTTTTCTTTTTCTATTTGAATAAGTTGTCTTTCTGAAGTAGATATTTTTCCTGCTTCTAGCTTTAGACTCAAGTCATTTTCGGTAAGTTGATGCATAAAGAATTTTTCTTCTTCATTCATTAATTTTTTGCTACCTCTAAAATTATTTATTTCATAAGTCTTTGGACTATCTATTTTAGTTTCAGAAAGATTTAATTGATGTGTCCAGCACTCATGAAAGCCACTTTTTTGAGATGGAGTAGGAGTAGTATGAAATTCACACCCTTTACAATGATGTCCAATGGGAGTGAAAATTTTTATATCCATTTTATAATGATGTAAATAAAAATTTACTAGCTCTTCAAAAGACTTATCTAGATTTAGTGGATTATTTGTATGAATGTGTTCAATCTCTTGATTAATATCTATATAAGCTAGTATAGGCTCACCTAAATCATCAATTGTTAAACTATCAGGTTTAATAATTCCTGTTCTTAAATCTGAGTTTTGAGTAATTCTAAAAAGTTGGTTTAATCCATTAACGGAAGCTACTGCATCTTTATTTGCTAGGTTTAGTTCACATGATATTTTCCAGTCAGGATAGCAAAGTTGCATAACATATTTTTGAAATGCTACGTCGTATAAATAAGATGTCCAACCTCCCATTCCTCCATTTTTATTAAGAAAAGAGTTGTGACTAGTAGCGTTTATAGATTTAGCTTTTACTTCGATTAATCGAATGTTGTTTCCTTGTTTGTGTAAAATATCTACCCTAATAAATAGATCGTTTATTAAAAATGCAGCTTCAAAAATGGTAATATTTTCTTGTAGAAGTAACTCTTGAGTTTTATCTGCTAAACTTTGATAGTTCCAATCTTCACCTAAAATAGCAATTCCATCAGGAAAATACATTCTAGCTAGCTCTTCTACTTGAAATCCACCTTGCGCCAAACTTTCTAAGAAAGGATCACTGTCTTGAGTGTTTTCATATTCACTTTTTTTTGTGTAATAAAGTTTGGTTGGACAATCTAAAGCCTGTTTAAATCTAGATTTTGTTAGTAGTCTTTGTTTTTTCATAGCAAGTAAAAATTTATGAGTACTAATTAAATTATTACTAATGACAATCTATGTCGTAGTTTCTTTATATTTTCATATAAATATGGAATTATATAATTCTATTTAAAAGAAAGTCTTTTCATAGTATCAAAAAATGCTTTATATAAAGCTCTCTACTTCATTTACCTAATTAATAGAAATTTTTAGATTTTTTAATTTTCTAAATAAGTACTAGTTAGGTTTTCTATAGTTTATTTGTTAGTTAGATTTTTCATAATTGAAGTTTACAAGTTTCGATTTCATCTCAAGTGTATGAGCTTTTATTTCTTTTTCTCCCCAATTATCAATATCGTCCATCATTAATTGTTGTTTCAAACTATCTGGTCCAACTTTTATGTAATAATCTTTTTTAGCAGAAGGTAAATGATTACTCAATCTAGAGTTTTTACTACTGCTTATTAAGCATAAGTTTCCAAACAAATCGTATATAGATTTATCAATTGCATGCTCTTTTGAAATAGGGTTTTGAGGATAGTAATGCTCTACAGAACTCCTAAAAGTAAACTCAAAAGATGAAGAGCCGTTTACGTTTTCTTTCCATAAAATATAATCTAAATAATTGAAAACGAAGTTTTCAACAGCTGTTCCTCTATCTAATAAAGCTAATTCATAATTGTTATTTACTGTGATAGCATTATTTTTATATATTATGTCATAATAATCTACAGGCTCTCCCTTTATTATATATCTATCAAACAAATAAGCTTTGGATAAATTTTGTAAATACTCTATATAATCTTTTTCTACTATTTTATCCTTATTAAATAAATAATTCAAACAAGCATTTAACCAATGTTTATAGACTAGAGTAGGTGTAGAAACATGAAACATTGAAACCAACATTATAAGTTCTTTATTTAAGGCTTCATCATCAAAGCTATTTACATAACTTACTTTATTACCTGCATACCATTTTAGTTTTTTTAAACTCCATTGGTCTTTTTCTTTTATAAATTCTCTTTTAATTACAAATTGATCAAATAAGTGTTTAATCTTTAATAGACTAAAGCCAAAATCCTTAACGAATTCAATTTGTTTTTGTTTATCAGGATTTCTTAAATAAACATCAAATACATCTATTAGTCTTTTATCATCTAATGGTACATTTGTTTTTGTTTGAATTCGTAAAACGTGAAGTAAAAAGTTTGAGAAGTTAATCACCGAGTTAAAACGCTCTGGAGCATCTTCTTTTTCTTCCGTATTATGTTCAAACTTTCCTCTGTATGTAATTATTTCATCTATAGTAATTTTTTTCCTATCGTTTTCTTCTATTTTATTTATTTGTAGCTCTGCTAATTCTTCTAATGAGGAAACCTTTAATTTATTCCAATTATTATATGTAAAGATTTTATCTCGTTGTGATGTGGTAAAGCCATATTGAACATAACGTTCCATATCTGAGCAAGCTTCCCATACTTGGTTAAAAGTTTTATTAAGTTTTTCATCATCTTTTAAAATCTCAAGCATATTAGCTTTTAATATTTCGTGTTTTTCTAATTGTTCGCCACGATTATTCATTATTTCAAAATAATGGTTTAAATCGGTTTCTTCTGGCACAGAAACCCTTACTAAACGAACATTTTTAGTAAGATAATTATAAAAAAGTGTTACCTTTTCTTCTGTATCTAAAAACCTATAAAGCACTTTTTCAGCATCAAAATAACGCTGCTTTATATTTGTGTTGTAATCTTTATTAGCGATAAATGAAACTCTTGTACTTTGATGGTTGTTTATCACGTTTAAAGTATCTGTAGATTTTTTTCGGCTGTCAAAACTTAAATTTAACTGATATTTAATTTTATTTTCTATTTGGACATTAAATATTCGATGGATAGCATTAATTATAATATTTAAGGTTGTTAAACGTTGTTGTCCGTCTATGGTTTCGTAAATAACCTCACCCTCTGAATGACGTTCGTAAACAACCAAAGTACCTATATAATAATTTGTTTTAGCTTTTTCTTTATCAAATGCATAATCAGAAATATCTTGAATTAATTGTGTTATTTCACCTAATCCCCAAGTATAATTTCTTTGATAAATAGGAATTACATAGACATCATTATTTTCAAATAATGATTGTACAGAAAAAGAAGGTATCTTGTTACTCATAGATATAGTTCATTTTAGAAAATAAGTTTTTAATAGCTTCTGTTTTATTTGAAGCTATTAAATCATTTTGATTTAATATTTCCATTTTAATATTTAAAAAGTCAGATGGTTTTAAAGCTTCTTTTATTGTTTTAAAAACGAATGGATAATTTAGAGCATAATTATCGATTGAAGCTAACTGTACACTATGATAGGTTAGACGAATACTATAAGCCCAAATAAAAATACGTTCAATAGCTCGTTCTATTTCGGCAACACCAAACTTATCTATATAGAAAATTAAAGCGCAATCAAATAAATTACGGACATATTTATCGCCAGTTCTATTTCTACCTTCATATTTATCTAAAGTACTCAAAACCTCATAAGCAATACTATCTTCTTTTGCACTTATTTTTAAGTTTTCAATCACTTTAACATAATGATTAATCATTTCAAAAAAGCGCTTTCCATTTATAGTTACTTGATCTAATTGAAACGGATAGGTCATATTGTTTTTATCTATTCTTCTATTGAAGTCTTGATTGTAAGCTTCTACATAAAAATGACTTATTCGGTAAATACTTGCAAATGGAAAAGGTTCGTTTACACTTGGGCTAATACCTTTAAATACCTCTATATCGCCTTTTGTAAATTTCCTAGCAGATTTAGAATTTGCCCAATTTTTAATGCGATATAAATAATTGGCAAAGGTTCGTTTTAGCTGCTCTAATTCCATTTCTTCCCATTTATCTACTGTTTTTATACGTTCATCTTCTGAAGTGTTATCCATCATTTCACGTAAATGAAATGCTTTTAATAAATCGTGCGGAGCTAAATCTACCCCACGTGTGTTTTGAGAGTCGAAAAATTGAAAGGCTTCTGAGATATCATTTAATATCACCTTAACCACCTCGCAATGCTCGTAAAAAAAATATACGGTATCTACATCAAAGTCTGCTATTCTACGCTGAATTTCTAAATAGTTTTCTCTAATGTTATTTTTGCTTACTTGATTGGTAAAAGAAAGCTTTTGTGTAAGTTCTAAAGAGGGAATATTTAAATTAACATTTTTTAGTTTTTTTACTAAATCTACATTATTCTGTATAGCTAATCCAATAAGCAGTAAGGTTATAGTACGTTGCTGTCCATCTACAATATTTAGCTTATCATGTTCATCTAAATGATATACAATAGTGCCTAAACGATAAGCGGGTTTTTGTTTAAAAAATAAAATATCATCTAATAACTGATTTACATTTTTACTAGACCATTTATAGGGACGTTGATAATTAGGGATTTCTAGATTAGTGGTGCTAAGTAGTTGTTTTACGGTAATAATATCAGGCTGTATTACTGAATCTTTTTTGGATGGATTTTTGGTCATAATTCATTTACTTTTCTTTAACGGACATTTTTATTTTAATGATTGCCAAAATATTTAGTAGACTACTTTTATATTCTTACAGTGTTTTATTCATTATGTGAGTAGTAGTCTAAAAAATAAGAGAGCTTAATCGCTCCCATATATACTGTCAAAATTCATAGACTCTTCATCAAAATCGTCATCATGCCTGTCAGGAAACATTATATCTAAGGTAGCTTTTTCGTCGTAAAAATCATTAGCTTTTTTAAAACGTTTAATTCTTTTCTGAAGTTTCTCAAAAGCATTAAACTCAGGGCTATCAAAATCTCTTAAAAAATAATCTCGATCAGAAGAAAGTTGTTCTTCTAAGGCGTAAATTTTTTCTTCAAGTGTATCTTGATCTAACTCCTCTGCTTCATTTTCAATTTCTTCAAATTGATTTATATAATCTTGAATACTCATTGTTTTATTTTAATAGGCAAAGTAAATGAAATATATGACAAGCTATGTCACAGTATACCTTATTTACTATATTTTATTCATAGGTTTTAAAAATACTAAAACATACATTTATATAATTATGGATTTCCTTAATTATATGATTGTATATTTATAAAAAGCAACTGCTAAAAATAGGAGTAATGCTTTTCGTAGGACACATTGTTGTGTATTTATCTTTATTTGTTTTATAATATGATATTCCAATGAATGGAAGTTATTCTTTTCTGAATAAGGATTAAAGTATTTAATAATTCGTTTTCATCTGGAAAAGAGCCGTAAACCAAATTTTTAAAGTCTGATTCATATGTCACCTTTAAATCGCTCCATATTTTTTCAGGGTTTTTAAATATTAAAGAATTAAGAGGATGATTTTTCAACCATTCATTGTTGTTTTTAAAGCTTTCTACATCATCTTGAGCAACCTTTAATAACATTTTGTCAAATTCTTCTGATTTAAAAAATGTGAGTAATTCTTCTTCAGAAAGAAGTTGGTTCAAGTCATATACGTGTCTAATTTTGTTCTTTAAATCTTTAATAGGGTTTTCTCCATATGAGAACCGAACTAAACTCATAATTTTTTCACAAATAGTTCTGCTTGGTTCTAAAACAAGTACATTGAATGGTAATAAATCTTGTTCTTTAGCGATTTTAATTTGTTCATTGTTCATCATCATTTCACCTACAAAAGAGCAAACACTTTTAGTAGTATAGGGTTCAAAGTAACCAAGCCAAGTAGCTTCTACCGCAATAGCATCTCTTACTTGACCATAATTACCGTTAAATTCTTTACTGTATGAGTGTGCCGTTTTACGATTCATTCCCATCTTGTGAGTTAAACCTGCTATTTCTATTTCTGGCAGTACATTATTCACTACATTACTAATTGTTCTTATTTTAGTAGTAAGTTTATTATTTGATTCTCCTTCTCTTCTTAAGACGACTAGATCAATGTCTTCTGAAAATCTTTCAATTATGTTATAACATTTAGATAATGCTGTTCCGCCTTTAAAAACAGTGTCTTTACCAATTTTATCGTTGAATATTGTAAAAAGAGCATATGTTACCCAATAGTCTTTTTCTACAAATATTGCTGGTATTTGCATTTGGTCAGATGTAAACTGTATAGCTTGTCTAAATAGCTTTTTGTCTAGATGAAGTTTCATATAATATTCCAGTTAGAAGCGTTAGTTAATACTTTTTTTGCCCCAGAAATCTCATATTTAGTAATTGGGTTTAGAGATTCTTTCAGGCTAATTGTTATTGATTTATTTTGTATTTCGTCTAATAATGCACCTAATAAAGCTCTTGTAGATGGTGGGTATTTTAAAGCAAGCCGTGTTAATTCTTTTTTATCATCTAAACTTAATTCCCTAATTATTTCCAAAAATCTTAAACAAGATGTTTTTATGGTAGTGTCTGGTATTTTTTTTACATACTTAATTGAATCTAGAATCTGTAGCAGAGGAATATTTTTTTTGGTAATTATATTTTTTTGATTGATAAATGATATAGTGTAACGCTCTCGTTTGAATTTAGGGCGAGTTTGATTTTTTCCTATTTGTATTATGTTACTAACTTGAGTTGTTAACCCTAATTTATTATATATGCTATAGCCTGTTAGGTATCCAACCACCTTACCATCTTCATTTAGTAAGTCTTTAACTATTTGTTCTTGACTAGGCTGAAGAGTTCCGAAAGGGGTTTTTTCAGGTTTGAAATACTTTCCTTTTGATAATTTTTCAATTTTGCCTGAATTTACCATGCGATTTAAGGCTTTGATGATTGCTTCTTTTTTGTTTACATCAACATCAAAGTCTTTATAAGTGAAAATATATCCTCTTGGAAGACGATCTATTGTGTTTCTTATGTGTTCAGTTACTTTCAAGTGTTTTTTTTAAACAAATATAGAAAAAAATGTCCAGTTTTTTAATTAATAAACTGGACATAAAACGGTTTGTTTGGAAAGTAATACTATGGAGCTTATCTTTGTGTTGCTTGCAACACAAAGATAAGCTCCATTCCCTTCCTTTTTATTTGTTTTCATAGGAGTTATTGTTGTACAGCGTTATTTATATTCAGATTTCATTTGTTTTATTAATTCTAAGCCTTCTCCTTCAAAATTTTGTTCATTAATATCTTGTATCAGAGTCTTAATTGCCTGTAACTTTCTAGAATCACTAATTTCCAAATTGCCAATAACTTTTAAAGCAAAAAGAATTTCTTCATTTTCATCTCTTGCCAACAAATTTTTAATTTTTTCAGCAATTGAATTGTGAATTACCTTATCTGAAAAGCTTGATTTCGAAAATGATTCTATAAGACATTCGAAATTGGAATCTTCACGGTCAATTCCTCTTAAAGTAGATTTTATAGACTTAATGACAATATCCTTACTGACCTTTTCCTCCTCAATTTTTTCAAAGACTTCATTTATTTTATCACATTCAATATCTTTAAGAATAGCTGTAATGATATTTTCAATTAATACGTTTTTATCTAATCTCATTAGTAGCTTTAGTAAATCAAATTTTTTACTATCACTTTGTTTAGATATTACTTCTTCAAAATCCTTAGCGAGAACACTATTTGCAAGAGATTCTGAAATCCATTGTATTATTTTTTCTTTATTATCTTCGTTAATTAGATTTATATAGCTTGTATAAATTGACTGAATTTGTTGTTCTGTTAAACCTTTCTCCGCATTTGTTTTTTCAAACATTAATAGTAATGTGTTCGAGATTTCCTTTTACTTTAGTTACTAATATTGTTCCCTTTTCAGTATTCATAACTTTAAGGCTAAAAAAACAAGCTAATTATATATCCCTATAAATCAAGACACTTTTTTTAATAGGAAATTTATCTAGGTTTATAGGGAAAGTCTTTAATTAAGTATAGCACAAATACATTTGCTCAAAAATAATAAACAAGTATTACAAAGAAAGCTTGTTTGAAATTTGATGTAAATGATTAACAACTTTCAAATAGTTACCAAAATAACAGTTGGTCTATTTTTAATTTTTAGTACAACTCTAAAAGCACAAGAACTTGACTTAAAAAGTTACATTGATTTAGTTAAGAATAATAATCTAGATCTTAAACAGGCAAATTATCAAATAAAATCTTCTAAAGAAGATAAAAAGATAGCACGTTCATTATGGTTGCCTAGCGTGTCTTTAGAAGGGTTTTATCAACGTGATTTTAATAAAAATTACCTTTTTATAAGTGATGAGTTCGATGGTAGTATTACACAATTAAGAACCAATTTTAACAACTCAGTCGATTTCAGTTCGACAATAACACAAGTATTATATGATAGTGATGTAATAGCTTCACTTAAAATAGCTAAACTAGCTGATGAGCTAAGCCTAATAAATATAGAGCAAGCTCAAAATGAAATTATAACACAAGCATCTATTTTATATTGGCAAGCTATTTTAGTTAAAGAAAGTATCGCTGTACTTGAAGAAGATGCAAATTTGGCAAAATTACAGTTTAATCAAATTGAGTCTGTTTATAAAAAAGGTGCGGTAAGTAAGTTAGAATTATATCAAGCTGAAGCACTTTACAAAGAAACACTTCCTGCTCTTAACAAAGCAAAAAAACAATACAATTCTTTGCTTAATGAGTTAAAAACAATAGCAAATATAGACCTTACAGAAGAATTTGTACTGGTTGATAATTTAGAGTCAATCACTGTTAATGTACAGTTGTCTGTTAATTCTGATAAGATAAATAACCAACCGCATCTTCAATCTTTAAAAAAAGAGATTGAGATTTCTGAAGTAAATATTAAATCTAAAAAAAGATTTTGGTATCCAAAACTCAATTTAGTTACAGGTTATAACTATATCGGACAAGACAATAGGTTTAATTTTAATAACAATAAAAATAAGCTCTTCTTTGGTCAATTACGTTTAAGTATTCCTGTATTTTCTGGCGGGAAAAATAAAGCTGAATTAGCAAAAGCACAAATTGAGAAAGATGTTATTCAAGTAAAATTTCAACAGAAAAAAGCTGAATTTTTAAAGCAGCTACATACAGCACAAATTGATTATAACTCAGCAATTGAAAATATTGATATAAGAAAATCTACTGTTGCCTTAAATCAAAAAGAAATAGCAATATATAACAAACAACTTCATCTAGGTGTGGTTACGCCTATAGACTATAAAGAAGTAAGATTAAGGTTATTACAAAGTAAGTTAGAGTTATTAAACGATTATCTAGAACTTCATATAGCATCACTTCAAATAAAACGCATTTTAGGAACAATTAAATAAAACTTTTTTGAAACAATATATAATGAGAACAAAATACACTTATCTGATGTTGTTACTGATATTTGTTATTAGCGCTTGTAATACAGAAACAAAACAAGAAATACAATCTGAGCTAACTAAAGTTATCGTAGAAACAAAAGCAGTAAAATTAGAAAAACGAGATGATTTAAAGTCATATTTTGGGACACTTCGGTTTTCAAAATCTACCAATTTTGTTGCACAACAAGCTGGTGTGGTAACTAAGTTAAATGCATTACCTGGTCAAAAGGTTTTAAGAGGTAAAAGCATTGTTACTTATCCGCCAATAGATTACCAATTACAAATAGAGCAAGCAAGAATTCAGAAAAATAAAACTTTAAAAGATTACAATAGACAAATTGAATTGTTCAATGCAGGCGCAGTAAGTAAAGTTTCAGTTGATGATTATAAGGCTCTGTTTGAAATAGAAAATAAAACATTACAGCAATTAAATAATGTAAATGTTATTAAAGCACCATTTACAGGTGTCATTACTCAGTTACACGTTACTGTAGGACAAGAGATTAATGCAGGAGAGCCTGTGTTTAGTATGGCGCAACAAGGTAAAGTTGAAGTTCAATTTTATGTTACACCCAACGAAATTAAGGATATACACATAAATGCTAATGTATTTTTTATAATTAATAAAGAAAAAATATACGGTAAAATATCAAAAAAAGCGATGCAGTTAGATGAACAAAGGCGTGCTTTTATGGTTACAGCAAGTTTTGATACATATAACGTAGTGTATGCAGGTAACACGATTGATGTTATGGTAGAAATAGGACAACCAAAAGAGCGTGTATGGATTCCTATTGATGCTTTTAGAAAACAAAGTGGAAAACATTATGTGTTTGTAGTTAAAAATAGTATTGCTAAACAACAAAATATTGTAATAGGAAAACGGTCAGAAACTGAAGTTGAAGTAATAAATGGTTTGGCTAGTGGTAATGAAATTGTGTTATCAGGCATTGATAAGTTAAGTGATGGCACTGCAATTTCTATCAAAAACTAATAAGTACTAACTATGAAAATAACAAAACTCGCTATAGATAGGCCTATAACTACTACAATGCTCTTTCTAGCATTGGTAATATTTGGGTATATGACATACAATAGGTTGGCAGTAAACCTATTTCCAGATTTAAAAATTCCTGCTGTAATTATAAATACAGTGCATATTGGTGCTACACCTGAAGAAATTGAAAAAGAAATTACTGATAAAATTGAAAAGGAAGTTGCAACATTAAGCGGTTTAAAAGAGTTAAAATCGTTTTCAATGCCTGATGCTTCATTGATTACTGTAGAATTTAATAATGGTACAGATCCAGATAAAGCTCTAAACGAAGTAAAAACCAAACTAGATTTAGTAATACCAGATTTACCAAAAGAAGCAGAAAGACCTTTGGTATTTAAATACAAACTATCAGATGCGCCTGTAATAGATTTAGTCGTGTCGTCAGATAAATTATCTGGTAGGCAACTTTACGATTATGTAGACAGAGAAATTAAAAACAAGTTAAGTCAACTTAATGGTGTATCTAAAATAGAATTATATGGTGGTGAAGAACGTGAAATAAAGGTACTTGCTAACAAAAAAGCAATGTATGATATGGGTATGAGTATTCAAGAAATTTCAGAATACTTAAAAGCAACTAATAATAAAATTTCTGGCGGTAGTTATATTAATACTAACCGAGTAGCATCTGTAACAGTTGGTGAAAATTACAAAACAGCAAACGATATCGCTAATAGCTATATTTCAACACCATTTGGTATTAAAAAAATCACAGATTTTGCTACTGTATCAGATTCAGTAAAAACGGTTCAAGGTAAAGCAATATTTTACGATGCAACTCAGCAAAAACGCTATACTAATATTGTAAGCGTAAGTATAATGAAAACTACAGATGCTAATGCAGTAATTGTAGCTCAAGAAGCTAAAAACTTGGTAGCACAAATGCAAAGTGAGCTTCCTAAAGAAGTTTCCTTAAGTGTACCTTTTGATACTTCAGAATATGTGGAGAGTGCTGTAGATGATGCGTTAACTAATATTATTTTAGGTATTATCATTACTGGAATTATATTGTTTTTCTTTTTAAATGATGTACGAACAACAATAATTGTTAGTGTTTCAATTCCAGTATCACTAATGGGAACTTTTATTGCTATAAAACTTTTTGGTGGTTCATTAAATATGATGACATTAATGAGCTTTTCGGTAGCTATTGGTGCTTTAGTTTCCAATTCAATTGTGGTGTTAGAAAATATAATTCGTTTACGTAATACAGGAATTCCAATTAAAGAAGCAGCTATACAAGGTACACAAGAGGTAATGATGGCAGTTATCGCATCAACAGGTACAAATTTAGTAGTGTTTTTACCTATAGCTTCTATGACCTCATCTACAGGTGCTTTTTTTAAAGAGTATGCACTTACCATTTCTGCAGCAACCATATTTTCACTTATTGTATCATTTATGCTAACACCAATGTTAGCAAGTGTGTTAATAAAAAAAGAACGCAAGCCAAATAGTTTAGCGAAACTATCTATTAGATTTTTTGATTGGTTAGAAAATGTTTACGAAAAATCATTAATTAAGTTACTATCTAAAAAGTGGAAACCTATTGCACTCTTTGCAGCTATGTTTACTTTGTTTTTAGGTACTACGCAATTATTATCATCAATTGGATTTGAGTTTCAACCACCAGAAGATAATGGCGATGTTTTTGTACAGATAGAAATGCCTTCAGGAACGTCTGTAAATGCTTCAGAAAAAATTATAAAACAAGTAGAAAGTCAAATTAATAGTGTAAATGGTGTACAATCTATCTTAACTATTATTGGACAAAAAGATGATTATACTGTTGGTGAAAACTTTGCAAATATCAAACTTAAATTAGTAAAAAAAGATAAGCGTAATTTTTCGAACTCTGAATTCGCAGCAGGTTTAAAGAAAAAGTTAGATGCCATACCAAAAGTAATTGCATCTGTATCAACAGCTAGTGCTGAGGATGGTGCACCTATTCAATTTATGTTAAAATCTAATAATCAAAACGATTTAAATACAGCTAATGCTATTATTTTAAAAGAACTAGCAAATGTTGAAGGACTGTTAAATTATGAATCTAGCTTACGAAAAGGAAATCCTTTAATTCATTTTAAACCTAACAATAGGCTGTTGGCAGAATTAAACTTAACATCTTTAGATATTGCTTTAACTATTAGAAATGCTGTAAATGGTATTAAATCAACAGTTTTAAAAGAAGATGGTAAAGAGTATGACATTACAGTAAGTTATCCTAATAGCGAAATTAATTCTGTACGTAAAATTGAACAATTACCCATTTTTACAGAGCAAGGTGTTTATACAGTTGGTCAGTTAGCAAATGTTTTTTATGAAGAATCACCTTCGCAAATTCAGCATAATAACAAGGTTAAAACTATAAACATATCTGCGAGCCTTACACCGAATGCATTACAAGGTGATGTGCAAAACACTATTTCAACATTAATAGAAAACACACAATTACCAAATTCTGTTAGCTTTTCTTGGGCGGGTAATATAAAAGAGCTTAACGAAGCTACAACAGATATGATGATTACATTTGGTATTGCTTTTTTATTAATGTATATGTTGTTAGCATCTTTGGTAGAAAGTTTTTGGCAACCAATTGTAATATTTACAACTGTACCAATGGCAATGATTGGAGTGTTTATTTTTATGTATGTTTTTGGATCTACAATGAATATTATGTCGCTTATGGCAATTATTACACTATTAGGTCTGGTAGTAAATGATGATATTTTAATACACGATTACACAGATTATTTAATGGATAAAAAGAAAATGAACTTGTATAAAGCCACAATTACTGCAGGAAGAACAAAAATGAAAACTGTAATAATGACCACAGTAGCTATTATTTTTGGTATGCTACCCAATGCAATGGGTATTGGAAATGCAGGAGCAGAATCAAGAACACCTATGGCAATAGTAACTATTGGTGGTATGATTACTTCAACTATTTTAACACTCTATTTAATTCCATCTGTATTCTATGTAATAAAAACCACTTTTGTTAAAAAGTATAAAAAGGGCTATGAATCTTAAAAGCACTATAAAAAAATATAAATTAAGCTATGGTTTTACATTGTTCTTAATTTTATTAGAAACAGTAATAGCTATTTTGTTTCCTCTATTTATAGGTAATGCTGTAGAAGATGCTATAAATCATAGTTATAAAGGAGCTATTTATTTAGGTGTTCTTGGTGTACTAGCATTATGTATTGGTACAGGGAGAAGAATTTTCGATTCTAGATTTTATGCAAGAGTCTATCAAGATTTAGGAGAAAATATATTAACTAAACAAATAAAGCTTTCATCATCTGTAAAAACAGCAAGATTAGGTATGATAGAAGAATGGGTAGAGTTTATGGAAAATTCTATGCCAGAAATTATAACATCTGTTGTTGGTATTATTGGTGTAGTTATTGTAATTGCAACACTAAACACTACAGTATTTATAGGCTGTTTAGTGAGTATAATATTAATAGCTTGTATATATTGGCTTAATAGTAAAAAAACAATTGCATTAAATAAAGGGTATAACAATGAGTTAGAATATCAAGTGGAAGTAATTGAGACTAATGTGCCATTTTTATTAAAATTACACCTTAAAAAGATGATGAAATGGAATATTAAATTATCAGATTTAGAAGCGTTAAACTTTTCTCTTTCGTGGTTAGTCTTGATAGTGTTTTTAGTATTATCAATTATTTTTTCTGTACAAGATGGTGTTGTTCAATATGGTGCTTTATTTGCATTAGTAATGTATGTGTTTCAATATATAGAAAGTGTTTCAGAATTACCACTATATTATCAAAACTGGTTACGGCTAAAAGAAATACAAATTCGCATAAATAATATTGATAAAGATTAAACTTAGCTCTATTTTTTTTAGATTCGTAGTATGAATCTATTCGATATAGCACCATTACTAAGTGTAATTATTGGTGCGCTTTTATTTATATTTATTTTATTCAGAAAAACAGGGTTAGGTAAAAGTAAAAAGATACGTTATGTCCTTGCTGCTATTGTTTTTTTATACACATTTACCGCTTTAGATTATTATATAACAATAAAATATGAAGGACAAACATCATATTTTGGGTTATCATATCTATTTATTCATTTGTTAGGTTTTTTATTGTATTACTTTGTGACTCTTTTTATTAAAACTGAGATAAATATAAAAAAATGGCTTACTGTATTTAGCATATTTACTGTTTTAAGATGGTTGTTTTTCTTACCTGTTTTTGAATATAGCTCATTACAAGAGTTTATAGTGTTCACTAAAAAAAATCGTTATGACGAGCTATTAGAGTTAGAATTTTTAATCACTTCAATTATAAATATAACTCTGTTCTTTTTAGCTTTTTTACGATTTAAAAAATCGCCTGTTCATATTAAGTTAAACAACACAGAAAAGTTTAAATATAACTGGATTAACTTAGTACTATTAGCATTCATTGTACTGCAATTGGCTGTGATTATTGGAGAGGTAATTACTCGAGTAACTATAGAAAACGATGTTACCTTTGAAATTTATAAATCAAGTATGCAATTTGAAACTTTGATAATCGCATTATTCTTTTTTGTATTTACGTATTCTATCATTCAATTTCCAGTTTTTGCATTTACAGGAGATTTTGAAGATTTACCTAAAATCACCCAAAATAAATATGTTAAATCATCATTAAAAGATGCTTCAGAACTCTTTAATGAGATAGATGATTTAGTTAGAACAAAAAAACTGTATTTAGATTTTGATTTAAAGCTAAATACAATTGCCGAAAGCTTAGATAAGTCTGTGCATCATATTTCTCAAGCAATAAATCAAAGTTCAGGTATGAGATTTCCTGATTATATTAATAGATTTAGAATAGATTTAGCTAAAAAAAAGCTATTAGAACCTAAACCAGATACCATTTATGCAATTTCGTTAGATGTTGGTTTTAATAGTAAAGCTGCTTTTTATACAGCATTTAAAAAATTCACATCTCAAACACCAACGGAGTTTAAAAAGGAAAATAAAAATAATTTATAGTGATATACTTTTGAATAAACTAGTATAAAGTAGGAATGCGGGGTAGTTGGCTACAAAATAAGTGACTAAAGTTAATTATCCGTTCATTTTGTCTTGACACAAAACGAACCAAAACTGTCAGTTGTGTTGCGAACATCTATTACCCCATAAAAACAACAAGACCGCTCTCTATAATTAGAGAACGGCCTTGAAGAACTTCAGTTATGAATTCTTAT
>NZ_JACIFO010000011.1 GCF_014197445.1 Mesonia hippocampi
AGTGGGGCGGGATGCCTTGCTTTATTGTTTCTTGTAAAAAAACGTTTACAGAAGTCTATATCTTCACTTTTAAGACACTCAACTATTAACTATTCGCTTAACTAATAAAAAAAATAAAGCCGCTTAAAACGGCTTATATAAAATCGATTTAGGCAAAATTATAGGCTTGTGCAACGGTTACCATTGTTTCGACCTGCATGGGTATTGACGGCAAGAAAATCCCCGATGATTACGACCACCCACGTTCAATGGCTATCTGTCGGGATTTGGAACAGAAATACAACCTGCACAAAGCCACCGAGCATGAGCAGAAACAGGGCAATAAAATTTTCAAACCTGTTGATTATCAGCGTGGCGATATAAAGAGCCAAATTGCTTCGGTCGTCCGTCATTTACCAAAGTATTACAGCTTTCCGACTATGGGAAGCTATAATGCTTTGCTTTCCCTATTCAACATCACAGCGGAAGAAGTCAAAGGCGAACGTAACGGTCAGACCGTAAACGGATTGGTGTATGTGGCATTGGACGAGAAGGGCAACAAGGCAAGCAATCCGTTCAAAGCATCGCTTTTCGGAAAAGACGCAGGAGTTGCACAACTGCAAAAACATTTTGAACAGTCAAAAGAGAAAATGAAAAGCAACCCTGCGCGGTCTGTTCTGAAAAACACAGTGGAGCTTGCCATTCATACTACAAGTAGTGAAATGGATTTTAAAAAACAACTTGTAGAGCAAGGCATTAATACGGTTGGAACGACAACGGACGGATTTACGGTATAACATTTATCGACCACGAGAGCCGTAGTGTTTGGAACGGTTCGGCTTTGGACAGAAACCTGTCAGCCAATGTGTTTAACGATTGGTGGAACAACGGAAACAAACCCGAACTGAAAACACGGGATAATCCTCTATCCAAAACGAACACAATGGACGATTTGCCAACGAAAGACCTTTTTGAATTTCTTTCAAATGAGCATTCGTCCAATTCCGATTTAGGATTGCTAAGCTTATTACCCGATGCACAGGGCGAGGACTACGAGGAAGAACAGTTTGCCAACCGAATGAAGAAGAAAAGGAGGAGGTTGTGAAATATTTGTTTTATCTAATAACAAAACCGACTTTATATCTTCGGTTTTTGCCCTCTTTTTCAGTCAGGTTTTTGATAATTCTTTTTTTGTGTCGTCCTGAAAAAATGATACAGGATTAAACAAATAAAACTTTATTTCAAACAGTACAGATATTCAAATTTGTACTGTTTTTCTTTTTATAAGATTTAGGTATTAATTCTTGTTGCTGATGCATTTGGACCGGTGTTAAATAATGGTTTGACAAATGCGGCCTTAATTCATTATAAACTTTTACGGTTTGTTTGACCAAAATCTTTCTTGTATTCAAATCTACATTAAATTTATCAATATCATATTCCTGTTTTAATATTCCATTGATTCTTTCGGCTATGGCATTCTCATAAGGATCTGATTCTTGCGTCATGCTACAACGAATTTCATGTTTTTTCAATAGCTTTTGATAATCATCGGAACAGTACTGTAACCCTCTGTCTGAATGATGAATAAGATTCTTTATGTTTTCTTTTTTCAATGCCATTTTTAGCGCATTTAGACAAGATGCTGTTGCCAAGGAATCCGACACATCAAAGCCTACAATTTTTTTAGAATAAGCATCGGTTATCAAGCTTAAATAAGCTGGGTTTTCTCTGTTTCCTAAGTATGTAATATCTGAAACCCAAACATTATTTGGTTTTCTGTATTGAAAATCTTTAATCAAATTTTTATGTTTTTTAAAACGATGATACGAGTTGGTTGTTTTGTGATAACTTCTTCTAGTTTTGATTAGCAAATGATTAGCTCTTAGTATGTTGAAAAACTTATCTCTGCCAATTTTTAAATTTTCAAACTTCTCTTTCAAAAGAAAATACAGTTTCTTTCCACCCATTTTTGGATGAACCATTCGTATCTCTTCTACCCAATCCACAACCTGCTGTGCATTTTGTTGTCGCTTTGTTCTTCGTTTTAAATGACGATAATAAACCTGTCGGTCCACCCCGAACAATTCACAGGAGAAACTTATGGTTTCTTTTTGTTCCTTTCGGAAAGATTCGATAGTTCGGGTGGTGAGTTTTTTCGTATATCAATTTGATATTCCTCTTCGGCAAGGTTAATCATCATATCGAAAATAATGGCTTTTTTATCAGCCACATAAGCCTGTTTTTCAAGAAAAGTCTTCTGTTTTTGCAAAAGCTTTACCTGAGCTTCGAGCTCCATAATTTTTTGTTCGGGTGACTTTGGCATATTCGATGGTGTTTGGTTTTCCCAGTCAAAGGTACCAAATTTTCTGAGCCAATTGACAACTGTGCTTCGAGCTTGGATGCCATACTTTTGGCAAGCACCAACAGTAGATAACTCCCCAGACTCAATTTCTTTGACAACACTCAACTTAAACGACATACTGTAATCGCGCTGAGTGCGTTTTACATAATTGTTTTTTTCTTCCATAATAACGATTTCTTTTTGTATCGCTATTTCAGGACGCGACATTTCTTTCTAATAAAGATCATTCGGATTGACAAAGAAACGATCTTTTTTATATGCGATTGACCTCGTTTTACAGCCAATTCCGCCAATTATAACTGGATTACAAATAGATATTCTGAAATTTAAAAACACTATCTCAGGGAAAACCCTTAGATGGAATTTCCGTGATTGCCCCGATAAAAACTTATGGACAGCAGCCTAACTTTGCTCCCGAAAACTTTAAATAACATTAGCTATGAATTTAAAATTAACATTTTGTGGAGTTCTATTAAGCCTTGGGGTTGCATTTTCTGCCCAAGCACAGGAAAAAACCCGTATAGGTGCATTTTTCGCGTATGGAACGGAAATAGAAAACATAGGTATTGGTGCCAACGCAGAATTTCCAATTATGGAAAACCTGACCATCTCACCTTCATTGATCTACTATTTCCCCAAAGAAGAATATAGTGTTAAGGTGAATTGGTTTGAAGTAAACGCCAATGCCAATTATTATTTTGTCAATCAAAACAATATGAGCGTGTATGCTTTGGGCGGATTGAATTACAATAGCGTGAAAGTTTCTTTTGATGATGCTTGGCTTGGTGACCATTCTGCTTCAGACGGCCGCTTTGGGCTAAATCTTGGAGGTGGGGTCAACTTCAAAATTGATGGAAAAATCACTCCTTTTGCCGAGCTTAAATATGTCATTATAGACGGTGGGCAACTGGTAGCAGGAGCAGGAGTAAAGTTTAATTTATAATAATAGTTAGAAAACCAGAGGTGAGTTAACAAGTAAACGCAACCCCAAAAACAAAAAATGTAATATAAAATAATTAGATATGAAGATTTTTTTAAACAAACAAACACAGAAATTGGCAACGCTTACCGTTGCTTCGCTAATACTGTTTTCTTGTAGTAGCGACGATGACGGCGTGGATCCAGTTACCCCAATAGTAGAACCTATCGTGCTGGATTGCAGTTATTTTGATAAAAACCCTGACGTTCATTTGACTGATGATCCCAATGCCCCGGTAGATTATATTGTCACCTGCGACCCCATGACCAGCGGAGATTTTATAATAGATGCCGGAGTGGTAATAGCGTTTGAAAGCGATGCCGGACTACGCTTAGGAAAATATGCAGACGGTAAAATACAGATGAACGGTACTGCCGACAAACCGATTATCCTGACCGGAACGCAAAAGGACAAAGGCTCGTGGAGAGGTATTCAGATTTCCAGCGACAACCCTGCGAACCGAATGGACTATGTAACCGTGGAATATGCCGGACAAACCGGTCGCAACGGCTGGGGACTGCAAGGTTCTCTTATAGGTACCTATGGTGCGGTATTGGAGATGAACCATTGTACGGTTCAGCACGGACACCTCATTGGATTTCACTGGTATAATAATTCAAAATCGTTAACACTGTCCAACAGTACCTTTACCGGTAATGACACACCGATTGAAACCTCTGTAAACCACATCAACTCTATCGACGGAACCAGTACCTACACAGGCAACGTAAACAATTATATAAAATTAACGAGCCACGATGTTTATCAAGATGTAACCTTTCATAAAACCGATGTTCCTTTTCTTTCCACAGGCTTCAAGCCCGATAATGGAGCCAAACGTAGGTTTACATTTGAACCGGGAACTACATTGCTGATGGAAGCCGGCAGTCAAATTAGGTTTCAAAATGCTTTTCATTTCAACCACGAAATCATTATGGTGGGAACTGCGAACGAACATATCACGATTAAAGGAAAAGAAGACGTGGCGGGATATTGGGAAGGTATTCGAATTGACGCTAACACCAATCCGCTAAATGAAATCGTGTTCTTGGATATTGCCAACGCGGGGAGTACCAACGGATATCCTAATGGCGCTATTCAGTTAGAAAGCAGTTCAATCTTTTTGAAGATGAACAATGTGAACTTTATTAAATGTTTTGAGTATGCGGTAAGTATTCAGCATCCAAGTACTATTAATTTCAGTTTCAGCAACTTCAATTTAGACAACACACCCAAAATGTTTTCGAACTGGAGTGGAGTTGAAATATTACAAAATTAATACCGCAAAAGCACAACCTCTTATATATAACATTCAACAGGCGGGAGCGGTGCTTGTATAGTATCCTCCCGTTTTTTACTGATTTTAGAAAATGGTAATTTATAATTCTAACAAAAAAATGTAACACTTAAAAAAAATAAGATGATAAATTATTTAAAACAAAACAGATTCTACGCTATACTGCTATGCAGTATATTGGTGTTTTTTTCCTGCTCTAAGAGTGATGATACGCCTTCACCGGATGATGACATCCCCCCATCAGAGCCCACCTCCGATGTTTATGTAGCAGGGAATGAGTACAATAGTAGTTCCGGAATAGGTACTGCCGTACTCTGGAAAAATGGCACTGCCCAAAGCCTGACCGATGGATCAACTGATTCCAGAGCCTTTTCTGTAGCAGCCTCTGGCACTGATGTATATGTAGCTGGATACGAAGATAATAGTGCCGGAACACCTGTCGCCAAACTTTGGAAAAACGGTGCTGTCCAAAACCTGACCGATGGATCAACTCCTGGCTATGCGCGTTCGGTAGTGGTCTCCGGCACCGATGTGTATGTAGCAGGATTTCAAATGAATAATTCCCGAACACGCTATATTGCCAAACTTTGGAAAAACGGTGTTGCCCAAGACCTATCCGATGGTACTAACTCTGCAAATGCCTATTCGGTAGTGGTTTCCGGTGCAGATGTGTATGTAGCTGGAGATGAATCGAATAGCCCCGGAAAGGTTGCCAAGCTTTGGAAAAACGGTGTCGCCCAAGACCTCTCCGATGGTACTAACAATGTCTATGTCTATTCGGTAGCGGTATCCGGAACCGATGTGTATGTAGCAGGATATGAAACGAATAGCTCCGGAAACCCTGTCCTCACACTTTGGAAAAACGGAATGGCCCAAACCCTCTCCAGTGGTGAAGACTCTGGCTATCCCCCTACTGTTTCGGTAGTGGTCTCCGGTACCGATGTGTATGTAGCGGGGTATGAAAAGAATAGTGCCGGAACACGGGTTGCCACACTTTGGAAAAACAGTTTTGCCCAAACGCTCTCCGGATCCCGTGCCAGTTCGGTAGCGATCTCTGGTACTGACGAGTATGTAGCCGGAGTTAAAATAAATAACTCAGGAACAGAGATGGTCGCCAGACTTTGGAAAAACGGTGAAGCTCAAGATTTGCCCAGTGGCTCTAGCCTTGCCGAAGCCACTTCGGTAGCAGTGGTACAGGCAGAAGAATAAAACTTAAAAACCAAATGATGAAAACACAGTTTACACGATACAGAAGATACGCGGGAATGTTACTTTGCAGTGCACTCCTGCTTTTTTCTTGCACCAAAGAGGACGGATCAGATCAGGAACCCGACCCAACAGAGAAGTCAGGACTTATGCTTACCGCATCTGCTACTGAAATAAGTATGGGAGATGAGGTAACTTTTGAGGTGACACTCGAGGGTGAAGCCACCGATGCCGACATCTATGTCGACAATGAAAAAATAAGCGGTACGAGCTATGCTTTTGACGAGACCGGGAGTTATCAAGTTATGGCCAAAAAAGAGGGCTATATAGATAGCGATCCGGTGCAGATTAAGGTAAAAATGTCAAAAATGGATGTGTATATCGCTGGAACTGGGGGTAAAGATTATAAAGAAGAACACTTCGCCAGATACTGGAAAAACGGTGTACCAGTTATTCTTAAGGGAAGTGACCTTGATAAACCAGACAAAACTGAAACTGCAATGTCCATCATAGTGGACCAAGGAGATGTTTATGCGGCAGGATATTCCCACTCGGAATCCTATGGTGATGCAGTATACTGGAAAAATGGAACCATGGTACAACTGGAAAAAAGTCCAGGCTCGGGTTCAACTTACACAAAGGAAATTGCCGCTTATAATGGAGATATCTATATAGCTGGTAATGAATACAACCCGGCTTCAATAAGTGTTGCCGTATACTGGAAGAATGGTACGATTGTACAGCTGACTGACGGAACAAAAAGTGCATTTGCACGTTCAATAGTCGTAGATGACGGAAATGTTTATGTAGGAGGCCATGAAGTTTTCGGAGCAAACGAAATTGCCCGATACTGGAAAAACGGCACACCGGTAGATCTAACAGATGGAACCACAGATGCGGGCATAAATTCTATATTCGTATCAAACGGAGATGTGTACGCCGTTGGATATCGAGATAATGAAGACGGTAAAGCGATTGCTATGTACTGGAAAAATGGGGTGAAGTCAACGCTGAGCAGTGCAACAACACACGCATATGCAGAGGATATATTTGTCGAGAACGGAAATGTATATATAATAGGAAGGGTACTTAATGCGTCTTTCAAGTGGGAGGCAACTTTCTGGAAAAATGGTACGCCTGTAGTGCTTTCCGAAGGCGATAACGACGAATACCCAACCTCTATAGCTATACATAATGGGGATGTTCACATCGTTGGATATCAAACTACTGGAAGCGGTTCGATTGCCAAATACTGGAAAAACGGCGCATTAGTCCCACTCGAGGAAGCTTTCAGGGCAAATTCTATATATTTAGATTATTAGTTTGAAGGGGATTAAAAAAAGTGAGCGTAGAGGTCTCCTAAAACAGATCTGAGGCGTGGTCAAAGTCTGTGGATGGTGATTTGAATCCCGGTTCAGACAATTGAAAATTAAAGATCCTCCCCCAACCCTCTCCTTTGGAGAGGGTTGGGGGAGGAGGATAAAAGGAAGTTTTACAAAGAATTAGCTAAAAAACGCGGATTCTGCTATAAAATAGTATCTTTAGCATTCTATGGTTTTAACCCTAACTAATCATGATGAAAATTTTACTTGCAGACGACCATTTTCTTGTATTGGAAGGCTTAGAGGTGCTATTGTCCACTTTTGAATTTGTAGAAAAAACACAAAGCGTGTTGAATTATATGGAACTAAAAGATGTTTTAGAAAAAGAAAACTTTGACGTTTTACTGCTCGACATTCACTTTGGCAAACACGACGGCAGGGAAATCATTCAGGAAATCAGGCAACTGATGCCTAAGATGAAAATTATTGCTCTCACAAGCCAATCGGATTCCGTAACCATCAAATCGTCCGTAAACGCGGGTTTTGACGGTTATCTGTTAAAAATTGACAGCAGGAAAGATATTGAAAAAGCACTGAAAGCGGCAATCAACAACGAAAAATATTACAGCCCAAAAACGCAACAGGCGTTTTTTGAAACCCAAACGTCCAAAAGCAAAACCGTGCTGACCGAACGTGAAATAGAAATTTTACAGTTGATTGTAAAGGAAAAAACCACCAAAGAAATCGCCGAGGAGCTTTGCCTGTCCAAAAAAACAATAGAAACGCATCGCGGAAACATTATGCTGAAACTCGAAGTGAAAAACATTGCCGGAATGGTAAAAAAAGCCATTATGCAAGGGTTGGTAAACATTTAAAACAAATTATATGAGAACAATATTCATTTTTACTTTGCTATTAATGCTATTAATCAATGCCAATGCACAAAACCGTGATAAAATTGTTGACGTGGGGTCGGAGTTTAAGGGACTATTCAACGAGTTTGACAGATGCATCGAGCATAAAGAACAAAACTGCATTCAAATATTAAATAAAATCATTGCCAAAGGAAAACAGGAAAACGTTCCGTTTTTAGACTATTTATACAATCGGAAAGCTTTTTATTTTTGGAGCCGTCAGGAACTGGATTCCACAATGGTATATAGCCAATTGGCTATTAAAAACCCAAACCCTAACGAAAAACAACGAAGAGATGTAGATTCTTATAATCTTTTGGCCAATTGCCATTATTTCAGAGGAGAATTAAATACAGCATTGGATTATTACCTTAAAATTGCGACCATATTGGAAAATGGAGGAAATCCGTTGCATTTGGGTTATTTGTATTCTAATATAGCGACACTGCTTGGCGAGACCGGAAATGACGATAAACAAATTGAGTACTTATTAAAGTCCTATAAATTACTGGAGGAAAATCAAGACAAAAAATTCATTGCTACTATAGCTAGCAATTTGGCACTCGGATATTACCATAAAAAAGACACAATAAATGCCATTGAATGGTCAGAAAAAGCCTTGAAACTGTCTGAACTTTCCAATGATTTGGTGGCAAAAACACAGGCATCAATAACTTTATCCTTACTTGAGAAAGACCTCAACAAAGCATCGAAATATGCCGAAGAATCCGTAAAATATTCCGACGAACTGGGCGATAAGATACATATGGCTTCAGCCTATTACAGATATTCTGATGCTTTGGACAAGCTTGGAGAAGGCAAAAAAGCATTAAACTATGCCGAGCAGGCTGTAAATTTCGCGGAAGAAGTTGGAGACAACCTTACGTTAACCAAAGCTTCTTACACAGCGGCAACTATTTATTTCAACCTGGGGAAAAAAGAGAAGTCTGCGGATTTTTACCATACTTATTCAATCTTTAAAGATTCTATTTCTTCTGCCGAAAATGCAAGGGAAATTAATGAAATAAACACCAAATACGAAACCGAAAAGAAAGAGAAACAAATAGCAGAGCAAAAACTAAAAATCCAGAAGCAACAGTCAAATTTATTATATGCTATTTTAGGCGGAGCTTTATTTGTTGTCATCTTTGGCGGTATTTTTATCTACACCCGAAAAGCACAAAAACTAAAACTAAAACAATTACAGCAAGAAAAGGAAAACGCCATTTTAAACTCCTTTATTTTGGGTGAAGAACGGGAACGAAAACGTATTTCACAAGAATTGCACGATGGCGTAGCCGCAATGATTGGTGCGGCCAAAATGAGCCTTGAGTCTATACCGCACCTTCCACAGGAAAAACAGGTGGAACAGCTTTCTAAAGTAAAATCAATTTTAGAAAATACACACGCTGATGTACGGTATATTGCACACAATCTTCTTCCCACCGTATTGGAAAAAGAAGGATTGATAAAAGCCACCTCACATTTTGCTTCAGAAATCAATGAAACCAAATTGGTAACTATTTCAGTAACTGATAATAATAGTAATGTTCAAGAGATTGCCCCACAATTACAGCTGATGCTTTTTAGAATCATACAGGAATTAGTCAATAATATCATCAAACACTCGCAGGCACAAAGTGCAGAAATTATATTTAGCAACAGTCCAAACGGTTTACAGATTGAAATATCCGATGACGGCATAGGCTATGAAGATACTAACGATACCGGAAATCAAGGTTTATACAGTATTGCCAAGCGACTAAAATCTATAGGTGGTAATTTTAAAATAACAAAAATAAAATCTGGAGGTACACAAGCCAAAGTAGAGGTGACAGTATAGAGGTGTGATAAATCCTAAGTTAATATAAATTATTTTCACTCATTCTATTACACTTACATACAAATCAGAACAATAAAATTGTATGGTTTTGAGAAAAATATATTGTGTATATTTGCTTTGAGCTAACGGAAACGTATTGAAAAGCAAAGCAATAGGCACCGTTACCAAATCGTTACCTGACTTTTTTGATAATCTCTATAAAAGCTTAGTATTCAACTGATACAGCTTTTTCCTGAAAACTTTAAAATAAAATTATGATACGATTCCTTATTTTTTTTATAGGATTAAGTTTATTTTCTTGTGCAGAAAACAAAACATCATCACCAGTATTTCCTAGCAAAATTGAAGGCAAACAAGTACCTGTAAGTGCAAAAATTACCGAAGATAAAGCCATTAAAGACTTTATAGCACCCTACAAAGAACGTATAGATGATGAGATGAATAAAGTACTCTCCTATACCCCAAAAATACTTTCTAAAACTGACGGAGAATATAACACCCCAATAGGCAATATGATGGCAGACGCCGTGTTAGAAATGGCTCAACCTATATTTCACCAACGAACAACTAAAAATATCGATGCTGTTTTATTAAATCACGGTGGTATTAGAGCAAATATAGACAAAGGCGATATCACTACAAAAACAGCTTACAACATTATGCCGTTTGAAAACGAAGTGGTAATTGTAGAAATTACTGGAGCTAAATTAAACGATTTATTTACTTATTTAACCAAAGCTAAACGTGCGCATCCTATTGCTGGAATGCAATTAATTCTAGACAAGAATAACCAAATAAAAAAGGCTACAATACAAGGCAAACCGGTAGATAAAAATAAAACATATTACATTGCTACTAGCGATTTCTTACAACAAGGCGGAGACAACATGCTCTTTTTTGCACACCCCAAAAACTTAACAATACTTGACTATAAATTACGAAATTTATTTATCGATTACTTTAGCAAACACCCTAAAATAAACCCTATTAAAGATCAGCGTTTTATAAAAGAATAACCCTATGAAAAGAAGAAGTTTTATCCAAAAAGCATCAGCAGCCACCTTACTTTCTACCGTAGGAAGTACCGCTTTTTTAAGTACCGCTTTTAAAAAACCTGTTTCACAAAAACACATCACCATATTACATACAAACGATGTTCATAGCCATATAGAACCTTTTCCTGCTAGCCACTCTAGAAACCCAAATCAAGGTGGGGTTGCAAAACGCTATACGTTAATTAAACAAATACGTAAAGAAAACCCCAATACCTTATTACTCGACGCGGGAGATATTTTTCAGGGAACACCTTTTTTTAATTTCTACGGAGGTGAATTGGAATTTAAACTAATGAGCAAATTAGGTTACGATGCAGCAACATTAGGAAATCATGATTTTGATAACAGTATAGAAGGACTTCATGCGCAATTACCTAATGCTTCTTTCGAGATTCTTAATGCCAACTATAACTTTGAAAACACCGTTTTAAACGGAAAAATAAAACCTTATAAAGTATTTGTTAAAGACGACGTGAAAATTGGTGTTTTTGGGCTAGGAATAGAGCTAAAAGGATTGGTTAACCAAAAAATGTATAAGGAAACTCGCTATATAAATCCTGTAGAAATTGCCCAAGATATTACCGAGAAACTTAAAAAAGATGAGAAATGTGATCTTGTAATATGCCTTTCGCACTTAGGTTATCATTATAAAAATGATAAAATTGACGATTTAAAGCTTGCTAAACAAACAAAAAACATCGATTTAATTATTGGCGGACACACACATACCTTTTTAAAAAAACCAACAATTACCCAAAACAGTGAAGGGAAAAACGTTTTGGTTAACCAAGTAGGTTGGGCAGGTATTAATTTAGGTAGAATTGACTTTTATTTAGATGAAGCCCAAAAAATAACCAACAACAAAGGAGCTAGCATTATTGTATAATTTTATACCTAGTAAACAAACTAAAAAGGCTATCCAAATTTGGATAGCCTTTTTAATAATCATAACTTAGTAATTAGCCTAAGCCTCGTCTACCAATAAATTTAATGTTACATCTATATTATCGCGAGTAGCTTTAGAAAAAGGACAAATTTCATGAGCTTTATTTACCAGCTCCTCTCCCTTTTCGATACTTAGGGTAGGTAAATAAGCATCTAAAATTACAGAAAGCACAAATTCGTTTGCAGCTTCTGCGTTAAAGCTAACCGATGCTGTTACAGAAAAATCGCCTAAATCTAAATCGCCTGCAATCGCTTGTAAAGCTCCACCAAAGCAAGCAGCATAAGCCCCACCAAACAATTGTTCGGGATTTGTACCGTTACCACCTTTACCTCCCATGCCTTCGGGCACGCTTAGATCCATATCTAAGATTCCATCATCGGTTTTAACACTTCCGTTTCTACCACCTTTTGCTGTGGTTTTTGCAGTATACAAAGTTTTCATAAATTTCGTTTTTAATTTTAGTTCCTCAATATAAAAACTATTTAGGTTAAGTTCAAAAATGAATTCCTAAATTTGTATTAAATAACTAAGCATAATGAGCTCTCATTCTTCTTCAAACCTACACCAGCAAAACAACGATGCTTCCAGTAACCTTAGTAAAAAAAGTGCCGAACGCATAAAAGCTTTACGCAGAAAAAAACAAAACATTAGTACTTTACAAAAAGATGTACTAAAAGGCAATAAAACCGCCTTGAGTAGAGCTATTACACTTATTGAGAGTCAACAACAAAAACATACAGCTAACGCCAATAAACTTATTGAAGGCTGCCTTCCTTATGCCAATAAATCTATCAGAATAGGAATAACAGGCGTACCAGGTGTAGGGAAAAGCACTTTTATTGAAGCTTTTGGGAATTTTCTTATTCAACAAGGAAAAAAAGTAGCCGTATTGGCTGTAGACCCTACAAGCTCTGTTTCTCATGGAAGTATTTTGGGCGACAAAACACGTATGGAAGAATTGGTAAAACAAGAAAACGCTTTTATTAGGCCTACTGCCTCTGGAAATTCTTTAGGTGGGGTAGCCCAAAAAACACGAGAAACCATTATTTTATGCGAAGCGGCAGGCTACGATGTTATTCTAATAGAAACCGTTGGCGTAGGACAAAGTGAAACAGTTGTACACAGCATGACCGATTTTTTCCTTTTACTGAAACTTGCCGGTGCTGGTGATGAACTACAAGGAATTAAACGTGGGATAATGGAAATGGCTGATGCCATTGTTATCAACAAAGCCGATGGTGAAAATAAAAAAGCCGCCATGAGAGCAAAAATAGAATTTAGAAGGGCGCTACATTTTTACCCGCTAAAAGAAAACCAATGGCAACCTAAGGTTAAAACTTGCAGTGCTTTACACCAAAAGGGAATCGATAAGATATGGGAAATGATTTTAACCTACGAAAAGCTCACCAAAAACAACACTTATTTTTATAAAAACAGACAGGAACAAAATAAGTTTTGGATGCTGCAAAGTATCGATGAGCAATTAAAATTAAATTTCTATTCCAAACCAAACATCAAAATAGCATTACAAGAACAATTAAAAGCAATCGAGGAAAACAAGACAACGCCGTTTAAGGCTGCAAAACATTTGTTAGATTTAGCAAGAGAATAATTTTTCACCTCTAGTGTCTATTCATTTTTACTAAACCTATAATGAGTGGTAATAATGTTATAATAAATACTAACGGAACAAACCAAAAGCCTAAACCTATTTTTTCTGTTTTCACTATAATAATAGTTTCTATAACTACTAATAAAAATAAGAACGCTAATCCTATTGCCAACCAATGCATCATCCAGATAGCTATACGATAATTAGTACGAGCGTTTTCTTTTGTTATTTTTACCGGATAATTAAATACGTGCGGAAATTTATTAAGATATACAATACCAAAATACAACAATGTACTTACAATGGGCAGCATAAGGAAATTTGTTTTATCTCCGTAAGCGTCGGGTTCACCATAGACATTAAAATGAATTGGTATTGTATCAGGAGAACACAACATCCCATATATTGCTAACCCCCAAGTAAGCAACAACAAAAAGCATCCTAAAGCTATTAAAAACTTATCGTATGTAGTTTTTTCTAGTTTTAATTTAGGACGATTGCTACCAAACATTTTTTATACGTTAAAATATTTATGCATTACCCAAGTATGCAGTTTATAAAATAGCCAACCTATAAGCACCCCAAAGAAAATTCCTGTGAGTACATCTCCGGGGTAATGTTTTCCTACATAAATTCTACTATAACTCACAAACATTGCCCATGTAAGCAAACCTATAAATGCATAGCGATAATATTTTTTTAAAATACTCCCTAAAAATATAGCTAATGCGGTAGAGCTAGCTGCATGTGCTGAAAAATAACCATATTTTCCGCAATAATCCATCAAAAACCTCCCTTGTGCCATAAAATCTTCCTTACAAGGTCTAGGGCGTTCAAAATAATCTTTAAAAACATTGGCTAACTGGTCGGTACAAGTAATTAATCCTGTTATAAAAACCAGGGTTACTAAGGTAGGTTTTACCCCTAAGTTTTTATAAAGTAAATACAACAGTAAAGCATACATTGGTATGGCTGCAAATTTATGCGTAATAAACACCCAAAACCAATCCCAAGTTTTTGTTCCTAAGTTATTTAAATACAAAAACACTTCTTGATCTAACTGTAGTAATTCTTCCATAAACTTTATTTATGCTTGATAGCGTTCTACTTCACGGTCATAAAACAATGAAGCTTCTTCGATAAGGTTTTCGGTCTGGTGGGTTAGTTCTTCCTCATCTTCTTTAGAGAACTCTTCCAGCCACTCAATCTCATCGTCTACTAAATTAATAATAAATCTAGGAAATTCTGTATGAATTACAAAAATAGCTTCAGGACAATCGGTATTATCACCAAGTAAAAAACGTGGTATTTCCATAAGTTTAATGTTTTTAATAGTTAAGTATCTGCAAAGTTATTTAAACTAAACCTTTTATACTGCCATCGCTAATAAGTTTCTTACTTAGGTAATTAAACCTAAAATAAAGTAGAATTGCCGATACACTTAATCCGGCTAATAGTCCGTACCATATTCCCATGCTTCCGTACATATCTTCTTTTCCTAAATAGAAAGAAATAGGAAAACCTACCACCCAATACGCTATAAAACAAATTAACGTAGGGGTTTTTACATCTTGTAAACCACGTAGAGCTCCTAAAATAACCACCTGCATCCCGTCGCTTAATTGGAATAATGCTGCAATAATAAGCAATTGAGCCGCAACGCTAATTACAATAGTATTATCATCGATATATAAGGTAGGGAGAAAATCTTTTAAAAGAATAAAGCCAACAGCAAAAACAGCTTCTATCACAAATACTAATAAAAATGTAGAAAGCGCAATCCTACGGAGTTCCTTAAAGTTTTTAAGTCCTTTCTGGTTTCCTACACGTATGGTTGATGTTACCCCTATTCCTACCGCTACCATAAACGTCATCGATGCTAAATTAAGTGCCACCTGGTTTGCTGCTTGAGCGTTAGTCCCTAAGGTTCCTGCTAGAAATACAGAAGCTGTAAAAATAGCTACTTCAAAAAACATTTGTAACGCCGTAGGAAACCCTAGCGAAAACAATTGTTTAAATACTTTTCTATCTAATGGGCGTTGTAGTTTGGTAAAAAACGGTGCAAATTTCTTTTGCCTACGCAAAATGTAATAAATCATTCCTAGCATAAAAAACCTAGAAATAAGCGTTCCTATAGCTGCACCTTCTAATTCTAAGCGAGGAAAAATCCATACGCCATAAATTAGCAAATAATTAAAAAGTACGTTTACTACATTAGCAACCAAAGTAGCGTACATGGCATATTTTGTTTGCGAAAGCCCATCGCCAAACTGTTTAAATGCCTGAAAAATCATTAAAGGAAGAAGGGAAAACGCTACAATATCTATATAAGGCAGCGACAAATCGACCACCTCCTTTGGTTGGTCTAAATGATATAAAATAGGTTTAGCTAATAAAATTAGCAAAAAGAGAAGAACTCCGTTTACCGTACACATTATTAACCCATGCTGAAACACAGACCTCCCACGGTTGGTATCTTTTACCCCATCTGCTTCTGCAACCAGTGGGGTAATTGCAAAACTAAAACCTATTCCTATAGATAAAGCTATAAAAATAAGGCTATTTCCTAAAGATACTGCAGCCAAAGGAGCTGCTCCTAGCCTCCCCACCATACTATTGTCGGCAAAACCAACCATTACATGCCCTAACTGCCCTAACATAATAGGAAAAGCAATTTGCAAATTCTGTTTAAACTCTTTTGTATATGCCGATAATTGCACCTTATTTTTTTGGGCAAATATATCTTAAATATTTTGAAGAAAAGCTTTATCTTTAGAATTCATTAAGACTTAAAATTTGCTTAAAGAAAAAATTAGCTTTAAGCTTTTAACGGAGTTTTTTATCTTCGCTAAATCTTTAAAAAATTAAATTCTTGAATAAAAAAATAATAATAAATCGTGTTGCTAAAATACTTACCGAGACCCCTTCGGCACAAGACATTGTAAAAAAAGGAAAAGGCCGAGAAAAACGCTTTGAGTATTTAGCAAAACAAATGGTAAATAAAGCAATAGCAGAAGATGCACTAGTAACAGCGGGCGATGATACTGGAATTGCCATTCTGTTTAAAACAAGTAAGAAAAAGAAAAACTTTTGGTCGGAAATGATAAATGACTTAAAACTTGTTTACCATGTAACAGGTATTAAAAACGCCCTAAAAATTTTAAAAAATCAAAACTACATAAAAAGCTTACGCCCAGACGAAGGCGAATACTTATACTGTTGGTTTTGGGGAGTAGATAAATCTACGCGTGGTAACGAAAGTAAAGTTGCTCATGAAATGCGCGACGAATTTTTACGCCGTGCCGATATGTACAACATCCCACTTTACGCAGAAACACGTATTAGAAAAAACATGATTGTTTATCAACGATATGGGTTTGAACTTTTCCATACTTGGGATCGTCCCGAAGGGGATAAAATGTGGTTTTTACGCTACGTTCCTGAACCCTTAAAATCACAAAAAAGTTAAACAAAATTATTTCTATGCGTAATCTTAAAGATTATTTCCTTATCGGAATAAAAGGAATGGCAATGGGCGCAGCAGATGCCGTACCAGGTGTTTCTGGAGGTACAATTGCTTTTATTGCGGGAATTTATGAAGAACTTATTGAAACCATAAGTAATGTAAACCTAAACTTATTTAAAACGCTTTTTACTAAAGGCTTTAAAAGCTTTTGGCATGAGCTTAATGGAAACTTTATCCTCGCATTACTTAGCGGAATTATTATAAGCTTTATTACTTTTATGCGTATTGCAAAATACCTTTTAGAACATCACCCTATTTATATCTGGTCGTTTTTCTTTGGGCTTATTATTGCTAGTATCTTTTTAGTTGCCAAACAAATTACCAAATGGCGGTTTAGCACTTATTTATTTCTGCTTATAGGAGCTGTTCTTGCATTTTATATCACAACATTACCTGCCTTAGGCAGCAACAACAACGCTCTTTTTCTTGTTTTAGCAGGAGCCATTGCCATTTGCGCCATGATTCTCCCTGGTATTTCTGGTTCGTTTATATTGGTAATTTTAGGTGCTTATAAAAGCTTAAGCGATGCCATACATGATTGGGACTTTAAAAAAATAGCCCTTTTTGCGTTAGGCGCACTTATTGGTTTGCTTAGTTTTAGTAGAGTTTTAAAATGGTTTTTTAAACACTACCACAATACAACCCTAGCAATACTCACAGGATTTATTTTTGGCTCACTAAATAAGGTTTGGCCTTGGAAAACAACTGCCTTGGTTATGGAGCAAGATACAGGTAGGATTATTGATTTTTCAGAAGTTTCATCCTTAGGTACTTTAAATGTGTATCAGCAAAAAATAGGGAACTTTGACAATTATAAAATTGTGCTCGAAAAAAGCGTACTCCCCAACACATTTACAGAGGCAAACATACAAACCGAAGCTCACCTTTTTGCGGCAATACTTTTTGCTGTTTTAGGCTTTTTAACCATATATTTATTAGAACATTTCGGAAATAAACATAAAAATGCACCCCACTAGAAGTTTAAAAGATAAAATCATACTTATTCTTAAAGGCTTAGGAATGGGCGCTGCTAATAAAGTTCCTGGCGTTTCGGGAGGTGTGGTAGCTTTTGTTGCTGGTTTTTACGAAGAGTTTATCTATTCTCTTCAGAAAATAAATTCCAAAGCATTTTTATTACTCGTTAATGGCAGATGGGCTAATTTTTATCGGTATATCAACGGTAAATTTCTTAGTTTATTAATTTTAGGAATGTTAATTAGCTATTTTAGTATTTCTAAGCTACTAGATTACCTTATTGTACATTACGAGCTTTATGTTTGGGGATGCTTCTTTGGGATGATTATAGGCTCTATTTTTTATATCGCTAAAGATTTTAATTTAAAATCTACCTCCAACCTACTCTTTATCGTTATAGGAATTGTTGTTGGTGTTGGTATAAGCCTACTAGAACCAGCTAAAGAAAATGATAACCTTTGGTTTGTGTTTTTCTGCGGAATTATTGGTGTATCCGGCATGACGCTCCCAGGTTTATCAGGCTCATTTATCCTTATGTTACTTGGCAATTATGTATTGCTTTTGGTAGATTCTGTAAATGCACTTTACGATACTTTAGCAGATGTTGCACAAGGCAATTGGGATTTTACCCCAAAACGCATCCGCTTGCTACAAGTTTTAGGCTCTTTTACGCTAGGTTCTGCAGTAGGTTTGGTAAGTTTATCGCACTTATTAGCTTATGTTTTAAAACACTATAAAAACATTACTTACGCAATTATTATTGGATTTATTACAGGCTCATTAGGCGTGGTTTGGCCATGGAAAGAAAAAATTTATAAAACAGAAGCCGACGGAAGCTTTCTTCTGGATGCTAATGGAAATTTAATTATAGACAATTACGACAGGTATATCCCTCAAATAGATCATTTAACTACCTGGATGGTTAGCCTATTTATCATTATAGGTATTTTTATCGTAATTGGTTTAGAACGTTTTAGAACAAATAAAAATGCAAAAATCTAATTTCGGGCTTATTGGCAAAAATATCGAGTATTCATTTTCTAGGGCTTATTTTAAACATAAATTTGAAACAGAAAACATAAATGCTTCTTATAAGAACTTCGACCTTAAAGATTTATCGGAATTTCCTGCTGTTTTTAAAAAAAACCACCTAAAAGGACTTAATGTTACAATTCCATACAAAGAAGAAATTATTCCGTACCTAGATGCGTTAAGCCCCGAAGCCAAAACAATAGGTGCCGTAAACACCATTACTCTTAAAAACAACAAACTTATAGGGCATAACACCGATGCCTTTGGGTTTAAAAACTCCTTAACCCCTTTGCTCGAAAAGCATCATGAAAAAGCCCTTATTTTAGGTACAGGAGGAGCCTCTAAAGCTATTGCTTATGTACTAAAAACACTCGGAATAGCTTATACCTTTGTTTCCAGAAAAAACACCAGTACCAACCTTAGCTATACAGAACTCAGTCCACTAATTATCCAAGCTCACAACCTAATTATCAACTGTACACCTTTAGGTACTTTTCCTAACATAGAAACTTCGCCTAACATCCCATACCAACACCTAAATTCTCAACACCTATTGTACGATTTAGTATACAATCCACCTCTTACAACCTTTTTAAAACAAGGAAAAAAGCAAGGATGTAAAACCATAAATGGATTAAAAATGTTAGAACTACAAGCCGAAAAAGCATGGAAAATCTGGAATTCTTAAAAAAAGCCCTCCTTTTTTTTAAATTATTTGCAGACAAGTTACGGTCTTACTATCTTTAAACCAGAATTAATACGAACTTAAACATTGAAAAATATGTCTGACAAGGAAAACAATAGCACACCGGAAGAAGCTCAAAAACAAGAAAACTTCATCGATCAAACAGCAGAAAATGCAACAAACAATAAAGATGAAAGCAATCAAGAGCCTCTAAGCAACGAAGGAAATATTAGCGAAAATACCTTAACAGACACCGAGGATATCTCTAGCACACCTACAACAGAAAAAAATGCACAACAAGAAGTAGACGAAGCACTTGCGGAAGACAGCGAAGATGAAGAAGCAAACCTACGCCATGAAATAGAGATGAAAGATTACCACTCGCTCACCATGAACGAACTGATAAAAGAACTTTCTGACCTTGTAAAAACAAACAAAATTCCAGCAATTAGAGAACATATAGTAGAAATCAAAGCCGAGTTTGATGCTAAATATGAAGAGGAGTTTGAACAAAAAAAAGAAGATTTCCTAGAAGAAGGCGGAAATATTATTGATTTCCATTACTATAGCCCTATCAAAAAGAAATTCGATACGATTTATTTCGACTATAAAGAAAAAAGAAACAATTACTACGAGCAATTAAAACAAAACCTCAACGAAAACCTGAAAGTTAGACTAAGTATTATAGAAGAACTTAAAGGCATGATAGGTGTTGGCGCAGATATGAACAGTAATTTCCAGCAGTTTAAAGAACTACAAGAACGCTGGAAAAAAGCAGGTCCCGTACCACGTAACCAATACAACGATATTTGGCGTACTTACCACCACCACGTAGAGCATTTCTATGATTTTTTGCACTTAGACCGTGAATTTAGAGACCTCGACTTTAAACACAACCTGGACCAAAAGCTTAAAGTTATAGCACGTGCTGAAGAATTGGCAGAAGAAAAGGACACCAACAGAGCTTTCCGAGAATTGCAAATGCTACATAAAATGTGGAAAGAAGAAGTTGGGCCCGTTGCTAAAGAATATCGCGAAGATATCTGGGAAAAATTTAGTGCCGCTACAAAAAAAATCCATGAAAACAGGCAAGCTTTTTTCTCTGAACTTGATAAAGCTAGAGAAGACAACTTAGCAATAAAACAAGAACTTATTGAAAAAATAGACGCTATTGCTAACAACGAAATAACAAACCATTCACAAGCCCAACAGCTTATAAAGGAAATGGAAAGTTTACGTGAAAGTTTTTTCAAATCTGGTAAAGTTCCGCAAAAAAACAACCAAGAAATTTGGACAGAATTCAAAGAAGCGATTAGAAAATTTAACCGAAATAAAAATGCTTTCTATAAAAATTTAAAGAAAGAACAGCAAGAAAACCTTAAACGAAAGTTAGACCTTATACTAATTGCCGAAGAAAATAAAGACAGTGAGGATTTTGAAACCGTAACCCCAGTTATGAAAAAAATCCAAAACGACTGGAAAAAAATAGGTTATGTACCACGCAAGGATAGCGATAAAATCTGGAAACGCTTTAAAAAAGCTTGCAACCATTACTTTGACAGAGTACATAAAGCACGAAATGAAGAAAATAAAGAAGAACTAAAAGCATTTGAAGATAAAAAAGAACTGCTAAACAATATAAAGGATGTTAAACTAACCGGAGACCATCAAGAAGATTTAAAAGTAATAAAACAACAAATAGAAGCTTGGAAAAATATTGGACGCTTACCTTACAATAAACGTTACCTTGAAGGAAAATTTAATAAAGCCTTAGATACTTTATTTAACCAACTGGATATAGATCGTAAGCAAGCTGAAATGCTAAAATATGAAAATAGGTTAGAAACGCTTGATAAAAATGATAACATTAGAGAAATAGAGAAAGAAGAATTTTTCTTACGTAAAAAAATATCAGAAACCAAGGCAGACATCAACCAGCTCGAAAACAATTTACAATTCTTTTCTAACGTAGATGAAAATAATCCGTTAGTTAGAGATGTACATAAAAACATAAAAAAACATCAAGAGCAATTAGAAACTTGGAAAGCAAAACTTAAAAAAATTAAAGCTTTATAAGTGATAAATTTTTGAGTTTTGAGCATAAAAAAGGTTACCAGATTTGGTAACCTTTTTATTTAAAATAAAGTCCTTTAAAACCTTTTAAGCCAAAATTAATCTCAAACACTAGGCTTTTAATTTATTTGCTTCTTTAAGTTGTGCTTTTAGCTCTTCCATAGAATGCTGTAATTGCGTTAGCATGCTATTTTGTGAATTTTCATCTAAACTAAATGTCAATTTACTTGTTACTTCCCATAATTCCTGAATCTCGCTAACGGGTAAGGTAAACGGGGCATACTCTTTATTTAAAGAAATAAGTTCTATAAAATTTCTGGAAACTATTTTATTTAATTTCTTAATAACAACCGTATCGTGAGTAACCACCACATAAATTTTATGATTGGTAGCTTCGTTAAGGCTACTCATTGCTTTAGCTAATACCCAATCTCCAGAATAAAAAGTTGGGAACATACTATCGCCTTCTACCTGAAACCCTCTATATGTTGCATTTTTAAATGCTGGCAAAGGAAAATTAAATGCAGGCAACTGTTCATACCAACCTGTGTCGTGAATATTTTGAGGATATCCAGCTGATGCACGCTGATTTACCATTAAAATCTGCTCCTCTTCTTCCTGATTTACCTGTATAACTTTTGGCAGCGTACTAAGGGTTTCGGGCAATGGTAAATATTGTTGTTTACTTTCCCCGTAGAGCCATAAAGGATTAATCTGATATAATCGCATTAGTTCTGCAACTACCTTCCCTGTAATACGTGTTTTTCCTCTCTCGAGGTCTGCGGTAGATGATTTTACTCCTAAAAGTGCTGCAAATTCGGTTTGTGTTAAGTTTAGGCTTTCTCGTATTTCTTTAAAACGTTGTGCTTCTGTTTTTTCCATACACAAGTATACAATAAAAAAAGGAATATTTCCTTTTTTTATTGGAAATATTCCTTTTTAAATTATTTTATAAATAATGTTTATTGAATTTCTGCACTTAGGCCTGCGTCTAACAGTTTAGAGCAACGAGGCTTTAAATCGTCATAATCTCCTGTTTTTACAGTACATTTTCCTGTGTAATGAATTAATAATGTACATTGCTCTGCCTGAATTGGGTCATGGTCGCAAGCCAACATTAGCATTTCTATTACGTGGTCGAATGTATTTACATCATCGTTAAAAACAACTATTTGATTTTCTTTTTTTACTTCAGAAAACACTTCTTCTAAAACTTCCTCTTGAACACTCATAGCATAAAGCATTTTTTAATAAATAGTAATTAGTAGGCTACAAAATTATTAATTATTTTGTAAACTTCGCCCCTATCCATTTATCTTTCTCTAAATGAGTTTGATAAGTTAGTCCTAACGAAGCAGCTTTTTCTTTAATAACAGGTAAATCTTCCTCATAAAAACCACTTAAAAATAAACTGCCATTTTCAGCCAAATGCGTTGCATAAATAGGCATATCTTGTAATAAAATATTTCTATTAATATTGGCTATAATTACATTGTAAGTAGCGTTTATCAAGCTCGCGTCGCCTTCTTTTACGCTGATGGCTGGACACTGATTACGCGCTATATTTTCTAAGGTATTTACATAACACCAATTGTCTATATCTATGGCATCTACGGCTGCTGCTCCTTTTTTATACGCAAGAATAGCAAGAACGCCTGTACCACAACCCATATCTAAGACTTTTTTACCTTCCCATTTTTCTGCTAAAATATGCTTTAACATCATGTAGGTTGTTGCGTGATGACCTGTACCAAAAGACATTTTTGGCTCTATAATAATTTCGTAAGGAACTTCTTCTGCTGGATGAAATGGAGCTCGAATTAAGCATTGATCATCGACTTTAATTGGATTAAAGTTTTTTTCCCATTCCTCATTCCAGTTTACTTGTGCGATTTGCTCTACGGTATAAGAAACATCAAAATCTGGGTTTTCAAATACATACAAATCGTCTAGGATTGTGTGGTCAAAATTTTCTTCTAAAATATATGCCTCTAATCCTGTTTCTGTTTCTACAAAAGTATCAAAACCTAATTCTGACAATTCGGCTATTAAAATTTCATTTACAGGATTAATAGGCGCTACGGTAAACGTTAGCCCTACATATTGCTGTAATTTTTGGTCGCTACGTGCATTAACGATGGCAGAAAAATCGTCTGCTTTTAATGCGGCTCCTCCAATCAACCCACCATCTACATCTGGTTTGGTAAACAACTCATCGGCATTACTAGGTTTTACACTTCCTCCATACAGAATAGATACGCTGTCTGCAACGCCTATAGTGTACCTATCGGCTATTACATTTCTAATATGGGCGTGCATTTCTTGCGCTTGTTCTGGACTTGCGGTTTCTCCTGTCCCTATTGCCCAAACGGGTTCGTATGCGATAATTATTTTATCTAACTCAACCGGACTTAGATGAAAAAGCCCTTCGGAAATTTGTTGAGTTACGATATCAAAATGTGTATTGTTTTTTCTGTTTTCTAATTCTTCGCCTACACAAAAAATTACCGTTAGTTTATTCGCTAAAGCAATACTTACTTTTTGTGCTAGTTTAGCATTGGTTTCTCCAAAGTATTGGCGGCGTTCACTATGCCCTAATATTACATAGTTTAGCCCGATACTTTTTAGCATATCTGCAGAAACTTCCCCGGTGTAAGCTCCTTTTTCATGCTCAGACATGTGCTGTGCTGCTACTTCTATATTAACGTTTTCTAGTTGTTGAACAGCTGTTTGTAAATTGG
Source organism: Mesonia hippocampi (assembly GCF_014197445.1). Taxonomy (GTDB): domain Bacteria; phylum Bacteroidota; class Bacteroidia; order Flavobacteriales; family Flavobacteriaceae; genus Mesonia; species Mesonia hippocampi. The sequence continues at coordinate 24,551 of NZ_JACIFO010000011.1, forward strand.
TAAAACTTGGTGCTACAATTACTTTTACATCTGAAGGATAAGTGTTTGCTTCCTCTATCAAATCGGTAAGTAATTGTTGAGTTTGCTGCAGGTTTACATTCATTTTCCAGTTTCCTGCTACTATTTTTTTTCTCATTGTAATGCTTTTATTAAGTTTGGATCATCGGCTTCGATGGCATTAAACCAAAGAATTTCTCCCTTTTCTCCTATTAAAAGGTATCTAGGAATCCAATTGAGTTGTAGGAAATTTCCGAATTTTCCTTTCCAACCCGATTTCATATAATAATGATCTCCCTTTAATTTATATTTATCTAAGGCTTTTTTCCAGCTTTCTTTATTTTTATCTAACGAAAGAAATACATAAGATACTTCTGGGAATTTTTCTTGTAGCATTCTAAGTTTTGGCATTCCTACAATACAATCTTTACACCAAGATGCCCATACATCTATCAAGATTTTATTTCCTTGATGTTCGGCTAGTATTTCCTTAAATTTCACTTTATCGCCTTCTGTACTGATAAAGGTATCGTTTAAAGCTTTATCTGAAAATTGCGTAGGTACTTCCTGCGCATTACTTGCTGTAATTAGTAATAAACCAATTATTAATAAAGTTACTTTTTTCATAACGTCTAATTTTTGTTTCTAACTTTCTTTTACTTTTGGGTCTAACCAGATATAAATAAGATCTACAAACATATTAATTAAAATAAACATACTGGCAATAATAAGCACAGCTCCCATAATAATTGGCAAATCTAATGTATTTAGTGCATCTACTATTTCTTTTCCTAGTCCGTTCCACCCAAAAATATATTCTACAAAAACAGCTCCGGCCAACATTGAGGCAAACCAGCCTGAGGTTGCTGTAATCACAGGATTTAAGGCATTCTTTAACGCGTGTTTACGGATAATTAATGGCATGGATAATCCTTTTGCTTTGGCTGTACGTATGTAATCTTGTTGCAAAACCTCCAACAAAGAGTTTCGCATTAGCTGTGTTACTACAGCTAACGGACGAATACCTAAAACAATAGCGGGCAAAATTAAATTTTTAAGGTGTAGTTGATAAACTTCGCCAAAATCGTCTAATTGATATAAACTTCCCGTCATGTTAAGTTGTGTATATTTATTTAATACATAACCAAATAACCAAGCAAATAATATGGCACTAAAAAAGGAAGGCACACTCATGCCTAAGGTGCTAATAAATTGAATGGCTTGATCTATCCAAGTATCTTTATACAATGCAGAAATAATTCCTAAAAAAATTCCTAAAAGCAATGCTATGCTAATTGCTGCTATGGCTAGAACAATGGTATTTGGAAGTGTCTCGGCAATAACAGCTGATACTTTTTTTCCGTTTTTCTGAAAAGATTCTCTTAGGTAAGGATATTTTAAAGCCAGCATAAAAGTCCCTAAATCTAATAGTTCTATTCCGTTATATTTTTTCTCATCAAAAAAGGTGTAATTACCTACAGTATTAGCATGAATTGATAGCGGAAGTAAATCATTTATATAATATAAATACTGCGTGGTTATTGGCTTATCAAAACCATACTTTGCCCTAATGGTTGCTAATTGTTGCTCACTCTCGTTTTGTCCTAGCATCATTTGTGCAGGATCGCCAGGGAGCAATGTAAATAATAAAAATATAATACTTACAACACCAAATAGGGTGAATAATGCCGTGAAAAATTTCTTAAATATATATTTAAGCATAACCTTAGAACCTATATAGAGGTATTGCTAAAAATCTAGATCGCTAGCATCGTTCCAGTGTTTCTTTTGCATAATCGTTCCTTTATGCAAAATCATTAAACCTGGGTTAGCTCGGATAATGGTTTTTATGGCTGTTTCATCGGTAAAATAAAAATTGATATTAACATCATATTTTTCTTTCAGCGCAGAAACTTCTTGAGGACCAGAAGCCGATAAGCCTACTACCCGATAGTTATGTTGTTTAGCTTTTTGTATGGCTTTATTTATATTTCGCCAAGCTTGATTTTCTGATTTTGAAAGATTATAGGCTACAACTACCAATACTTTTTTATCGTTTAATATTTCGTCTGTAAAATCATCATCCATGGTATAAAACCCAAAATCGTTGATTGATGGTAAATCTTCTCCTTTGCGCTGAATCATTCCCTCTTCTATATTCACCCCAACTTTATAGGCTCTAAAATCTATTGCAGGCAAGTGCATCAATACATAATAAGCAAAGCCTAAACAAGCTATAAACACGGCAAAAACAATCCACTTTGCAGTTTGTTTAAAAATAGGTGTAATATATTCCCACTTAAAAAAGATTAATGCGATTAAAAGCAATAAAATTACATCTTTACTAAACGATTGCCATGGGGTTAATGGGATGGCATCTCCAAAGCAGCCACAATCGGTTACTTTATTAAAATATGCTGAATAGAAGGTTAAAAACGTAAAGAATATAATCATGAGCAACAAACTCCAACGTGTAAAATTCTTTGCATAGCCCAACAACAAGGTTACCCCTAACATAAGTTCATAAACAACTATAAAAATTGCTAATGCTAATGCAAAAGGTTGTAAAAATTCTAGGTTAAGTACATCGGGTTGAAAATAATCGTTTAGTTTATAAGAAAATCCTAACGGATCGTTTAGCTTTACAAAACCGCTAAAAATAAATAATACACCTACAAAAATTCTAGCAAAATTTACGAGTAACCTCATCTCTATTCTATTTTTTTATGTTGTGGAAATATACTATTTTATACCGAAATACACTTTGTAATATGTTAAGATTTTTGCTCTTTAAAAAAACTCACTTAAACTGCTGGTGTATTCTCTTCTAACAAAATCATTGCAAAAACAGCATAATTTATAATATCCTGATAATTAGCATCTACTCCTTCACTAACTTGAGTTTCCCCGAGATTATCTTCAATTTGTTTTACCCGAAGTAATTTTTGGATAATCAAATCTGTATGCGAGCTTATACGCAAATCTCTCCAAGCCTCGCCATAGTCATGGTTTTTATTTTCCATTAAAGTTCTGGTTACAAGCACATGCTTATCATAAACTTCCAAAGCTTCTGCCACCAATAAATCTGGTTGTTTAGCTACGCCTTTATCCAATTGTATAAGAGCCATAATGGAATAATTGATGATTCCTATAAACTCAGATATTTCTCCTTCGTCTATTTTACGCTCTTCATTTTCTTGTAAACCACGAATACGCTGTGCTTTAATATAGATTTGATCGGTTAAAGAAGGAAGCCTTAAAACACGCCAAGCACTCCCGTAATCTTCCATCTTTTTTTTAAATAAATCGCGGCATATTTTTATCACCGAGTCATATTGCTTAAGCGTGTGTTTCATAAAAAATTATATTTTGCGTAAATTTCGTAACTTATTTCAAGTATCTGTTTAAAATTGCCTAATTTAATTATTTTAGGCTTTCTTAGACTATATTTTATCGGTTTTTAAACTTCTTTTAATTAATAAATAATTTTTTAAAAATTCTAAATTAAACTAAATGACTATTAATTGCAAAGGCAAACTTATAGATTTTTCTGTTCCTAAGGTAATGGGGATTTTAAACCTTACGCCCGATTCATTTTACGACGGCGGGAAATATAAAAATCAAGACGAAATTCTTCTGCGTACAGAAAAAATGCTAAACGAAGGTGCTAATTTTATCGATATAGGCGGTTATAGCAGCAAGCCTAACGCTAGTTTTGTTACAGAAGAAGAAGAAATAAAACGGGTTATACCTATTGTAAAATTACTGGCTGAGACTTTTCCCGATATTTTAATTTCGGTAGATAGCTTTAGGGCAAAAGTTGCCCAAGAAAGTATTGCTGCTGGTGCAGCGATAATCAACGATATTTCGGCGGGAAATCTTGACGATAAAATGATTCCTACCATAGGGAAATTACAAGTACCTTACCTTATGATGCACATGCGTGGTACACCGCAAACCATGCAAACAAAAACCACCTACAATAACTTGACACAGGAAATAAACTACTATTTTTCGCAAAAAATACAAGAAGCTTATAACGCCGGGATTAACGATATTATCATCGATCCAGGTTTTGGGTTTGCCAAAACCACCGAACAAAATTTTGAACTTTTTAAACAATTAGATATTTTCAAACATTTTCAATTGCCTATATTGGTTGGAATTTCTAGAAAATCTATGCTTTATAAAACCCTAGAAACCACACCCGATAATGCCTTAAATGCTACCAGTGTTTTAAACACTTATGCCTTGTTAAACGGGGCTAATATATTACGTGTTCATGATGTAAAAGAAGCGGTAGAATGTGTAAAACTTACCCAGAAACTTATGTTTTAATTTTTTACATTTACAAAAAAGAAATTCATGTTAGATTCTTTTGATTTTTTAGACTTACGTTTTCTAGACATCTTAGATATTGTTCTCGTTGCCGTTTTACTTTATTATATCTATAAATTGGTAAAAGGCACCGCTGCAATTAATATTTTTATAGGTATTGCTGTTATCTATCTAGTTTGGTTGCTTACACAATTGCTACGTATGGAGATGCTTAGCACTATTTTAGGGCAATTTATAGGAGCAGGAATGTTTGCGCTTATTGTAGTTTTTCAGCAAGAAATAAGAAAATTTTTACTTATGGTAGGCTCTACCAATTTCAGGTCTAAAAACAGCATATTTAGACAATTTAAGTTTTTAAAAATTGAAGATGAAGATACACGTACAGATGTAGAAGCTGTTATTGGTGCTTGTGAAAACATGGGAAAAGAACGCACTGGAGCCCTTATTGTTATTCAACGAAATACAAAACTAGATTTTGTAAAAAACACAGGTGATAAAATGCAAATAGAAATCAACCAACCCATTATAGAAGCGGTTTTTTTTAAAAATTCTACCTTACATGATGGCGCTATGATCATAGAAGACAATACCATTACGGCTACACGTGTAATTTTACCGGTATCTAACGATAGGAAAATCCCTTTGCGTTTTGGACTTCGCCATAGAGCCGCACTAGGAATTAGCGAAAAAACCGATGCTATTGCACTTGTAGTAAGTGAAGAGACTGGGAAAATTTCTTATATTAAAAATGGTAATTTTGAGTTTTATGATTCTATCCAAGAACTTACCCATAAAATTAAAAAAGACCTTCGTTAATTTTACACATCTAATGTATTCTCTTGTAAAAACTGAACCTCATACAAGTTTCGGTAATAACCATTCTCTTTTTCTAGCAACTCATCATGTTTGCCCATTTCTACAATTTGTCCAGCGTCCATTACAATAATCTTATCTGCCTTTTTTATCGTTGCTAATCGGTGAGCAATTACAATAGAGGTTCTTCCTTTTGTAATACGCTCGGTAGCATCTTGCATTAATTGTTCACTATAAGTATCTACCGATGATGTGGCTTCATCTAAAATTAAAATACTTGGCTTGCTTACATAAGCCCTTAAAAAAGCAATAAGTTGACGCTGTCCTGAAGAAAGCATTACCCCTCTTTCTTTTACATTATATTGATACCCGTTAGGTAAGCTCATAATAAAATCGTGCACCCCAATGGCTTTTGCCGCTGTAATAACATCTTCTTCTGTAATAGAATTTTCTTTTAGCGTAATGTTATTCATAATGGTGTCGGCAAACAAAAACACATCTTGTAACACTACGGCTATCTGATTACGTAAAGAGGCTAACGTATAATCTTTTACCGAAACCCCATCTATACTAATGGTTCCGCTATCTATTTCATAAAACCTATTTAACAAATTAATGATGGTACTTTTTCCTGCTCCTGTGGCTCCTACTATAGCTACGGTTTCTCCTTCATTTACAGCAAAGCTTATTCCTTTTAGCACTTCTTCTCCTTTAATATAGCTAAACCTTACCTCATTAAATTGTATTGCTCCTTTTAATTGCTTTGCCTCTATTGCACCTACATCTGTTATGGAGGCTTGTGTATCTAAAATTTTAAAAACTCTATTGGCTGCCACCATTCCCATTTGTAAGGTATTAAACTTTTCGGCAATTTGTCTTAAAGGCCTAAATAGCATTTGTGTAAGCTGTATAAACATTACAATAAGTCCTAGCGATAAATTGTTGTTTTCTACAATTTGCATTCCGCCATACCATACCAATACACCTATGGTTATCGAGGTGGCAACTTCGGCAACGGGAAAGAAAATAGAATTATACCAAACCGTTTTTATCCAAGCTTTTTTATGCTTTGCATTAATGGCTTTAAATCGCTCATATTCTGCATTTTCTCTACCAAAAATTTGTACAATTTTCATTCCTGTAATTCGTTCTTGCACAAAAGAATTTAGGTTTGCTACTTGTGTACGCACTTCTTCAAAGGCCGATTTCATTTTCTGCTGAAAAACCCGCGTTGCATATAATATAAACGGCATAACCAAAAGTACAACGATACTTAATTTCCAGCTCTGATAAAACATAAAACCTACTACCACCAACATTTTTAATAAATCGCTTATAATCATAAACAAGCCTTGACTAAAAATGCTTGCAATGGTTTCGATATCGCTTACCGCACGTGTTACAAGTCTACCTACTGCAGAGTTATCGTAATATTGTTTTTTAAACCCTAGCATGTGTTCAAAAAGTTTTACTCGAATATCTCGTATCACCTCTTGTCCTAACCAATTGGCATAATAAATAAAACCAAACTGAAAAATAACCTCCAACACCAAAGTAATAAGCATAAGAGCTGTGTAGTAAACAAGGTTATCGTAATCTTGAGTATTGATAGACAAATCTATAGCCTCTTGAGTAAGGTAAGGCCTTACAATAGCAAAAACAGAAAGTATTATTGCTGCAAAAGCCACAAAATAAAATACAAACTTATACGGCTTTGTAAACTTTAGTAATCGCTTAAAAAGCGAATAATCAAATGCATTTCCTGAATTATTTATCATTTTTCTCTAAAATTCGATTAGGATAAGCTACTTCTGTCAAAAACAAACCTTGAGCGGGTACAGAAAAACCTGCTTTTCCACGATCTTTACTTTTTATTATTTCTTGAATCCTTTCGGGCGGAATTTTCCCTAAGCCAACTTCCAGCAATGTTCCTACAATAGCTCGTACCATATTACGCAAAAACCTATTTGCCTTTATGGTGAATATGAGTTTCTCTTCTTTTTTTTCCCAAACAGCCTGCTCTATAGTACAAAAATAAGTATATACATCGGTTTTACTTTTTGAAAAACACTGAAAATCGGCTTCTTTAATTAAATAAACTGCGGCTTGATTCATTTTCTCTACAGACAAAGGCCTCGCCATGTAATAAGAATAAGCGGCTAAAAATGGATTTTTCTCAATACTAATTACATATTCATAAGTACGGCTAATGGCATCAAAACGAGCATGAGCCTCATCATGAACACTAAAAATACGCTTCACCCCTATTGTATTAGGTAAAAATCTATTTAATTTATACACAAGTTGTTTTTCATCTATAGGTTTTTCTATATCAAAATGGGCAAATAGTTGTTTTGCATGTACTCCAGCATCTGTACGTCCTGCCCCTACAATGGATAGTTCTTGATTAAGCAATACACTTAAAGCTTTCTCGAGGTGTTCTTGCACGCTCTCTGCATTTGGTTGTATTTGCCAACCATGAAAAGATTGACCATCGTAAGCTAATTCTATAAAATACCTCAAACTTTCTATGTAATTTTGTTCACAAAGATACATAACTAAGAATTTTTACACCCCTTGAAACAAATACTTTTATTAAGCGATACCCATAGTTATATTGACGATAGGATTTTACATTATGCTTCTCTAGCCGATGAAGTTTGGCATGCCGGTGATATTGGCTCGCTAGATGTTACCGATAAACTCGCAGAAGTTGCTCCGTTAAAAGCTGTTTATGGCAATATTGACGACCATAAGGCCAGAAAAACCTTTCCGTTACACCAACGCTTTTTATGTGAAGAAGTTTCGGTATGGATAACACATATTGGTGGATACCCACCTAAATACAATACTAAAATACGTTCGCTTTTAAAAGAAAACCCTCCTAAGCTTTTTATCTGTGGGCATTCGCACATTTTAAAAGTTATGTTTGATAAAACCTTAAAAACCCTTCACATGAATCCTGGAGCGGCAGGAAAACATGGCTTTCATCAGCAGCGCACCATGCTACGCTTTTGCATAGATAAAACCGAAATTAAAAATCTCGAAGTAATAGAACTAGGAAAAAGGTAATAAAAAAACCCCGATACTTCGGGGTTTTTAACGCACTAATACTACTAAGATGTTAGGTTTATCGGAATCGATCTACAGATTTTACAAGAGCTTCATCCTTTTTAATTGCCTTATTGGCTAACACTAAAAAAACGATAGAAAGAATAGGAATCAGCATCCCAATACCCTTCTCAGAAATATTCATTTCTCCAGGTAAGCTTAGCGACCAATACACAAAAAATCCTAGTAAAATAAAGTTTGATACTATATTTAAACGCCCCATAACAAATTGAAGCTGTCTATTTTTAAATAAAAAAATACTTACTAAAGCCATAAAAGCAGAACCTATAAAAATGCTCTTTGCTAAAAGAACATCAATAGCATAAACGGCAGCACCTTCTGGTGTGGTCCATAACGGAAAAATAAAAGGCAGTACACTCCCTAAAAGTACTACTATGAGTAAGTATATGCTTTGTATTCGTTGAATCATTACTTTTTTGGTTTCGTCGCAAATGTAGGCTTTTATTTTCAAAAAAAATATTTTCATATAAAAAATAAAATTGTACATTTGCAGTAACAAATCGTAACCCACTCATATAAGGTTACTTGTTGCTTCAATAAAAAAATCACATCTCTTTAAAGTATATTATTTAGTTTTCACTAAAAAATAGTACATATCATTATTTAAGAATACATGTTAGACATTTCAGAATTAAAAGCCAAGAAACTACCCGAGCTTCAAGAAATTGCACAATCGCTTAATGTACCCAAATACCGCTACTTAAGAAAATTAGATTTAGTATACCAAATTCTAGATCACCAAGCAGCTAACCCACAGGAAGTAAAAGCAGTTCTACAAGACAATAAATCAACCAACGAAACAGTGACTGAAAATAGAAGTAAGCCTGATAATAATACAAAAAAAGTTGTAGATAGTAAAGTTGATAACAAAAAGGAAGAGCATTCTAAAAAACAAAAACGTCCTCGTACAGCTAAAAACAATACCAGAACAAACTCAACTTCCAAGCCCGCTGTTAACAATGATAACAGAGAGCAAAAACAAGCTCAAAAAACTAAACCCGCTACTAGCACTAACGAGCAGACAGACAACTCTGTAAACAATAAAGGAGACAACAAGAATAAATCCAATTTTGAGAACAATCAAAAAAGGAAACATCAAAAGGATAGCAAAAATCCTCAAAAAAATCAGCAGAAAGACAACAAAAACCAACAAAACAACAATTCTGCCAACCACAATAACAAGAAACAAACGCAAAAAAATGGCAACCGCGATAACCGCAACCGTTACCGAGAGCCAGACTATGAGTTTGAGGCTATTATAGAAAGCGAAGGTGTTTTAGACATTATGCAAGATGGTTATGGTTTCTTACGCTCGTCAGATTACAATTACCTTTCTTCTCCAGACGATATTTACGTATCACAATCACAAATTAGATTATTTGGTTTAAAAACTGGAGACACCGTATTAGGCGAAGTTCGCCCTCCTAAAGAAGGCGAAAAATACTTCCCACTAATCAAAGTAAGTAAAATTAATGGGCTAGACCCACAAGTAGTTAGAGACCGGGTTTCGTTTGAACACTTAACCCCTCTTTTCCCACAAGAAAAGTTTAAGATAACAGAAAAGCAAAGCTCTATCTCTACACGTATCATCGATTTATTTTCCCCTATAGGAAAAGGACAACGAGGCATGATTGTATCGCAACCAAAAACAGGTAAAACAATGTTATTAAAAGACATTGCCAATGCCATTGCAGCAAATCATCCAGAGGTATATCAAATTGTTTTATTAATAGACGAGCGCCCAGAAGAAGTAACCGACATGCAACGCCACGTAAAAGGAGAAGTTGTCGCTTCTACTTTTGATAAGGAAGCCCACGAACACGTTCGCGTAGCAAACATCGTATTAGAAAAAGCAAAACGCTTGGTAGAATGCGGACACGATGTTGTAATCCTATTAGACTCTATTACCCGTCTAGCAAGAGCATACAACACCGTACAACCAGCCAGCGGAAAAGTATTAAGTGGTGGTGTAGATGCAAATGCCTTACATAAACCTAAACGTTTCTTTGGAGCTGCACGTAACATCGAAGGCGGAGGCTCTCTCTCTATCATAGCTACAGCATTAACCGATACAGGTTCTAAAATGGACGAAGTTATCTTTGAAGAATTTAAAGGAACAGGAAACATGGAGTTACAATTAGACAGAAAAATTGCCAACCGCCGTATATTCCCTGCTATAGACCTCACCTCCTCGAGTACAAGACGAGACGATTTATTGTTAGACGAGCAAAGCATACAACGTATGTGGATAATGCGTAAATACTTAGCCGATATGAATCCTATAGAAGCTATGGAATTTATTAGCGACCGCATAAAAAGCACCCGTTCTAACGAAGAGTTTTTACTTTCGATGAATAGATAAAATCACAAAAAACAATACAAAACCAAAACCCTGCAAAAAAGCAGGGTTTTTTAGTCAAGAAAACTCACTACCTCTTGTACAAAAAAATTATAGGTTTATCTTTGCAGGATATAGAAAAAATCGTCTCATGATAAAAATAACTTTGCCCGATGGGAGTGTTAGAGAATACCAACAGAACACAACCCCTTTTGAAGTAGCTCAAAGCATAAGCCAAGGTTTGGCTAGAAATGTAATTTCTGCAAGTTTTAATAAGACTACCGTAGAAACAAAAACACCGCTTACTACAGATGGCACGCTTACGTTATACACATGGAATGACGACGAAGGTAAGAAAGCCTTTTGGCACAGTTCTGCCCACGTACTAGCACAAGCATTACAAGAACTATACCCAGGTATAAAACTCACCATAGGTCCAGCCATAGAAAACGGTTTTTATTACGATGTAGACTTTGGTGAGCATAAAATATCTGACAACGATTTTAAGAAAATCGAAGATAAAATGCTCGAAATCGCTCGTGGAAAGCACGAATTCTCTATGCGAGAAGTAAGTAAGCAAGATGCTTTAAACCTCTATAAAAACGAGAAAAACCCTTATAAAGTAGAACTTATAGAAAACCTTACCGATGGTGACATTACCTTTTGCGACCACGATAACTTTAGTGATTTATGCCGAGGTGGTCATATTCCTAATACAGGAATCATAAAAGCGGTAAAACTAATGAGCGTTGCTGGAGCATACTGGCGTGGTAATGAGAAAAACCCGCAACTTACCCGCGTATACGGAATAAGTTTTCCTAAGCAAAAAGACTTAAAAGAATACCTAGCGCTACTAGAGGAAGCTAAAAAAAGAGATCACCGTAAATTAGGAAAAGAATTACAACTATTCACCTTCTCAAAAAAAGTAGGACAAGGATTACCTCTATGGCTTCCTAAAGGAGCAGCCTTAAGAGAACGCCTAGAAAATTTCCTAAAAAAAGCACAGCAAAAAGCAGGCTACGAGCAAGTAGTTTCACCACATATAGGTCAAAAAGAACTTTATGTAACTTCAGGACACTACGCTAAATACGGCGAAGACAGTTTCCAACCCATACAAACACCTAGCGAAGGTGAAGAGTTTTTATTAAAACCCATGAACTGCCCTCACCATTGTGAGATTTATAATGCCATATCGTGGAGTTATAGAGACCTCCCAAAGCGTTTCGCGGAGTTTGGTACCGTATACCGCTATGAACAAAGTGGAGAATTGCACGGATTAACCCGTGTAAGAGGGTTTACACAAGATGATGCCCATATATTCTGTACTCCAGATCAATTAGACGATGAATTTAAAAAAGTAATCGATTTAGTGCTTTATGTATTTGGTTCATTAGGATTCGAGAACTTTACAGCACAAGTATCGTTAAGAGATCCTGAAAACAAAGAAAAATACATAGGAAGCGAAGAAAATTGGGAGAAAGCAGAACGAGCCATTATCAATGCAGCAAAAGAAAAAGAACTCAATTATGTAATCGAAACAGGCGAAGCAGCATTCTACGGGCCTAAATTAGACTTTATGGTTAAAGATGCCCTTGGTAGAAGTTGGCAATTAGGAACCATACAAGTAGATTATAATTTACCCGAACGCTTCGATTTAACCTATAAAGGAGCCGACAACGAGGAGCACCGCCCAGTAATGATACACCGTGCCCCATTTGGTAGCATGGAACGCTTTATTGCTATTTTATTAGAGCATACAGGCGGTAACTTCCCCCTATGGTTAATGCCTGAACAAGCTATTATTCTGTCTTTGAGTGAGAAATATGAAAATTATACACAAAAAGTTTTAAATTCATTAGAAAATCACGAAATTCGCAGTCTCGTAGATAACCGTAGTGAAACTATGGGTAAAAAAATTAGAGAAGCTGAAGTGAACAAAATACCATACATGCTTATTGTTGGCGAACAAGAAGAAAAAGATGGTACGGTTTCTGTAAGAAAACACGGAGGAGAAGATTTAGGAAGCATGAAAGTAGAAGAGTTTGCCAAGCTCATCGCTTCTGAAGTTAACGCTTCTCAAAAAACATTTGAAGTTTAACCTTAAAATTATATAGTCATAGCAATACGCAGGAAAAAATCGAAAAGTAATTTTCGTCAAAAAAAGGAAGATTTACACAGAATTAACGAAAAAATTCGTGTTCCGGAAGTTAGGCTTGTAGGTGATAACGTAGAGATGGGAGTTTACCCAACTCGAAAAGCCTTAGAAATAGCTAAAGAGCTAGAATTAGATCTTGTAGAAATTTCTCCAAATGCTAAACCACCAGTGGTTAAAGCCATGGATTATAAAAAGTTTCTTTACGAACAAAAGAAACGTGAAAAAGCCATGAAAGCTAAAACCTCTAAAGTGGTAATTAAAGAAATTAGATTTGGCCCTAACACAGACGATCATGATTATGAATTTAAAAAGAATCATGCTGTAAAATTCTTAAAGGACGGCGCAAAACTTAAAGCATTTGTTTTCTTTAAAGGGCGTTCTATTGTCTTTAAAGACCAAGGAGAAATCCTTTTACTTCGTTTAGCACAAGAGCTAGAAGAATATGGTAAAGTAGAACAATTACCTAAGCTAGAAGGAAAACGTATGACTATGTTTATCGCCCCAAAAAAGGTAAAATAAAAACATTAAGTAGAGATAATTAAAAACAAGGATAGCAATGCCTAAAATGAAAACCAAATCTAGTGCTAAAAAGCGTTTTAAGCTTACAAGCTCTGGAAAAATTAAAAGAAAGCACGCGTTTAAAAGCCACATCTTAACAAAGAAGTCTAAAAAACGTAAGCTTAAATTAACGCACAGTACACTAGTGCACAAGTCTGATGAAGACAATATTAAACTACAATTACGCTTAAAGTAATAAAGGTTTAATTGGTTAACTAAATTAATAACCCTGGAGTTAGGCTCATAAAAGTATTTTTTAAATTAAAAAAAATCGCCTACTACAAAAAAAACAGTAAATTATGCCAAGATCAGTAAATTCTGTTGCTTCAAGAGCTAGAAGAAAAAAAGTAATGAAGCAAGCTAAAGGTTACTTCGGACGTCGTAAAAACGTTTGGACAGTAGCTAAAAATGCGGTTGATAAAGCAATGTTGTACGCTTATAGAGATCGTAAAACCAAGAAAAGAAACTTCCGTTCATTATGGATTACGCGTATTAACGCAGCAGCACGTATTAACGGAATGTCTTACTCGCAATTTATGGGTAAATTAAAAGCTAATGAAATTGAGCTTAACCGTAAGGTTTTAGCAGATTTAGCAATGAACCACCCAGAAGCTTTTAAAGCGATTGTAGAGAAAGTTAAATAAATACAACAACCTAATTATCTCTCTTATAAAAAAGTCTTCTCCAATCGAGAAGACTTTTTGTTTTAATAGCATTTCTTACGTATTTTACAATCTCAATAAGCAGTATAATACTACTAAAATAGACCTATACGAAACATGAAAAAAATAAAAATTTTAACATTAATATTGGTCTGTATATCTATACTTTCTTGCCATAATGATGATAACGAGCTAGCGTTTAAAACAAAAATCATTAAAAATGTTACAAAGTCTACTAATACTCCATATCAAGGTTATAACCACTCTTTTGAATTTAATAATGGATTGTTAATAAGTGCGACTGGAAACACTCCGTTTGTTGGAGAATATGAATATGACTCCTCTGGGAGAATAAAAAAAAGAATCCAAAATAATAATACTTACGAATATAAATACGACACTCTAAACAGGATTGTAAGAGTAAATACAGTAGGAAATGAACGTTATTTTGAATTATCCTACCAAACAAATAAAGTAATAACAAAAGCTTATGTTTATTACGATTATAATAACACTACATCGATAACAGATTATGAATTACAATTAGACGATAAAGGTCGAATTATAAAAGCAACCTACTTAACACCCGACAACATACACAATATCGAATATAAAAAATACACCTATGATAGTAGGGGAAATATTACCGAAATTATCACGAAATATGAAAATAAACAAATTAAATCTATTGATAAATATTTTTACGATGATAAAATTAACCCGTACTATGTATCTTTTAAAAAGCATAATAGCTTAACCTATTATCTTAATAACCTCTCTGGAATAGAATTAACCAACGCTTCAGGATTAACTCCTAATAACATTACACGTCTTAATAATACAATGTATAACGATATTTGGATCATTAAGTATGTTTACGATAATGATGGCTATCCTATAAGTTATAAAAGACACCTTTGTCTTGTTAATGGTTCAGAACCCGATATTATCATCGAGTATTATTAATCAGAAAATAAAAAAATCTACCTTCACAATATCGATATTTATACTACTAAAGAATGAACTAAACCCATAATATTTTTGTATTTTCCCATAAATTATTTGTTTTATTTCTCATGTTTAAAAACCTTTTATTTTACAGTTGCCTATTAGGGTTCTTAACTACTAAAGCACAAGTAATCCCGATTGAGAAAATAAAATTTCAACAATTTTACACCCTTAAAGATAAATCGCATGTTTTTATCCCGCTAGGAAATGTAGCCTTTGCCGATACCATCATAAGTTTTAAAGAAGGTAATCCCAAAGCATTACCACAATACTCAAATCCGCAAAATGCTGCTGGCGAACCTGATTATAAAAAGTATTTAGACACTTCCTACGTATCTGTAGGTTGCAAAGGACAATTGGTCGCTCAGTTTAAAGATAACGGCTTTATCGATATAGAAGGACCTGATTTATATTTTTTCGAAATAGGTCCCTCTGTAGAAGCTTTTACGGTAGAGATTTCTTCCGATAATAAAAACTGGATTATGATAGGGGAAGTTTCTGGAGGAAAATCTAGTGCCGATATTGCTAACGCCAACTTACCCGCCAACAAAAAAGATATTTATTATTATGTACGTTTAACCGATTTAGGTTCATTTTGTAGAGGACCCACGCCAGGTGCCGATATAGATGCTATTGCTACCGTTGGTGGTGTTTTAAAATTAAATGTCTCGGCTCACCTCCTATTCGATACCGATAAAGCTATTTTAAAAACCTCTGCTATTAATGAGTTAGAACGCTTTATTGTGCTTATTTCTGAAATTCCTAAGGCTAAAATTTTAGTTTCGGGACATACCGATAGCGATGCGAGCTATGACTACAATATGAAACTTGGGGATAAACGAGCTCGAGCAGTGAAAAAATATCTTTCAGAACAATTAAAGGATAAAGGCACTTACCTCATAAACACAGAATCTTTTGGAGAAACCATGCCCATTGCCTCTAATAAAACAGCTAAAGGAAAACAACAAAACAGACGTGTAGAAATACTGGTATTACCCGACAAAAGTTTCTACATTCCACCAGCTAAAAAATAAACACTCTATCAATTATGTTTACGTTTTTTGCTTCTTTTTCTTTGCTGCAGGAAACAACACATTATTAAGAATAAGACGATAACCAGGTGAATTAGGATGTAAAGCCAATTCTGTTTTTGGATCACCTACCAAATGCTGATAATCTTCAGGATCGTGCCCGCCATAAAAGGTAAAAAAACCTTTTCCTTTTACCCCATGGATGTACCGTGCTTCCTCATTTCGTTTGTTTTTTCCCATAACCAAAACATTAGGTTTTATCTGTTCTGGATGATAAGCTGTAGTTTGCCCCATAAAGCCTTTTACCAATGTGGTATGGTTTTGTGTTAACATGGTAGGAATAGGGTCCCACTTGGCAGAATAAGTCATTAAACTAAAATAATCTTTTTCTTTTGGCACATTTCGTTTTGCTGTCATATCTATAGAAGAAAACTCATACACCATAGGGCTACGCTCTAAGGTAAAATTGGTAAAAGCAAAAGTTTTAGTATAATCTATTTTATTCTGATAACTTGGGTCACTGGGATCTCCATCAAACATAGGCTCGCAAATATCAACCCCTTCTGCACTTAACGCAATATCAAAGCTATCGGTTGCGCTACACATCGCAAACATAAAACCACCTCCCACAACATAGTCTCTAATTTTTAAAGCTACAGCTAGTTTTTGTTCCGATACTTTTTGGTAACCTAGTTCGTTAGCTAAAGCCTCAGCATCGGTTTTTGCTTTTATATACCAAGGGGTTGCACGGTAGCGATTATAAAACTTACCGTATTGCCCTGTAAAATCTTCATGATGCAAATGCAACCAATCGTAAAGTAGTAATTTATTTTCTAATACTTCTTTATCGTAAATGGTTTCGTACGGAATTTCGGCGTAGGTTAATACCATTGTTACAGCATCATCCCAAGGGGCATCATCGTTGGGGGTATAAACCGCTATTTTTGGAGCTTTTTCTAATAAAACAGCTTCTTGGTTTTTAGCGGGAGAGCTAATTTCTTCTAAAATTTTTTCGGCATTCGCATTGCTAATCAGCTCGTAAGAAACTCCACGTATGGTGCATTCTTGTTGTAAAGCTTCGGCAGCTGGAAGCAAAAAAGCACCTCCTCTATAATTTAACAACCACTTTACTTTTATTTGTTTAGTTAATGCCCAATAAGTTATCCCGTAAGCCTTTAAATGATCTTTTTGAGATTCTGCATCCATAGGGATTAAAACATAAGCAGCAAAGGTCTTTGTAGTTAATCCTATAAAAAAAAGTAGAAGAAGCAGCGTTTTTTTAAACATTTCTCATCGATTAATCATTAGCTGTTGAATTTAAAAACTTTTTCTTAAAAAGGAAAATCATCATCATCATTTCCAGACGAAGAAATTGGTGTTCCAAAGGCCTCGCTAGCAGGAGGTAAATGACTTGGGTCTATTTGGTCAGAGTCATCATCATTCATTTTAGAATGCAACTCTTGTGGAAAATCAAAACTTTCTAAGTTATCAAACTTACCTAATTCTCCTATAAACTTCAACCTAATATTCTCCAATCCTCCATTACGGTGTTTTGCCACAATAAATTCTGCTTGCCCTTGTGTTGGCGTACCTTCTTCATCATCCCACTCTTCTATTTTATAATATTCTGGACGATAAATAAACGAAACAATATCAGCATCCTGCTCGATAGCTCCAGATTCACGCAAATCTGAAAGTAATGGGCGTTTGCTTCCTCCACGGGTTTCTACCGCTCGCGATAACTGTGATAGTGCAATTACAGGCACATCTAGTTCTTTTGCTAAAGCTTTTAAATTTCGAGAAATGGTAGAAATTTCTTGTTCACGGTTTCCTGCTTTTGTAGTACTTCCTGCGGTCATTAACTGCAAGTAATCAATAACAATCATACGTATTCCATGCTGAGAAGCTAATCGTCGTGCTTTAGCACGTAAGTCAAAAATAGATAGCGATGGCGTATCATCGATAAACAAGGGGGCTTTTTCTAAGCCTTTTACTTTTACGTTTAATTGTTCCCACTCGTGAGTTTCTAGTTTACCGGTTCGGAGTTTCTCTGACGATAATCCTGTTTCTGAAGATATTAAACGCGTAATTAACTGTACCGATGACATCTCTAGTGAGAAGAAAGCTACCGGAATATTTTGACCTACAGCAATATTTCGAGCCATCGAAAGGGTTAATGCTGTTTTACCCATACCAGGTCGAGCTGCCACAATAATTAAATCACTTGGTTGCCAACCAGAAGTTAAAGCATCTAGTTTTTCAAAACCAGTAGGAATTCCACTCAAACCTTCTCGGTTAGAAATTTCTTCAATCTTCTTTTTTGCCTGAACTACTAAATCTTGTGCTTTTTCGGATGATTTTTTAATATTCCCTTGTGTTACTTCATAAAGCTTGGATTCGGCTTGATCTAATAAATCAAAAACATCGGTAGTTTCATCGTAAGCTTCCTCTATAATTTCACTAGAAATCTTAATAAGACTACGTTGAATATATTTTTGTAGTATAATACGTGCATGAAACTCTATATGTGCTGAAGATGACACTTTCTGCGTAAGCTGAATAAGGTAATAATCGCCTCCTGCAGCGGCCAATTTCCCTTGCTTTTGAAGCTGATAGGAAACCATTTTTAAATCGGTAGGTTGCCCATCGTGAAAAAGTGCATGTAGGGCTTCAAAAATATGCTGATGTGCTTCTTTATAAAACGCATCGGGATGCAGCAAATCAATAACTTCATCTACTCCTTTTTTATCAATCATCATCGCCCCTAACACAATCTCTTCGAGGTCTATAGCTTGCGGCGGTATTTTACCACGTTCTAAACTGATTACGTTGGTTTTAGGTTTCTTAAATTGTTTTGGTGCATTTACTTTTTCCATGCCACGAAGGTAACTAAAATGTTATTGAAAATAATTAATTTAACAGGCTATATGATTAACCGATTATAAACATTTTACTTGTTAATAAATTATTTTTTTTGTTAATATGTGTAAAAAAATCCGAAGTGTAAAACTTCGGATTTTTTAAACTATTTCTGTAATTGTTGTTTATTTAAAATCACCCATGTCTGTATATTTATCCATACGTGCTTTTATTAAGTCTTTTTCGGGTAGTCCTTTAAGTTCTTCAAACGAGGTTGTAATTACCTTTTTCATAATTTCAAACATCTCTTCTTTGTTGCTGTGTGCTCCTCCTACAGGTTCTTTTACTATCGAATCGATTACCTTAAGGCGTTTTGCATCTTTGGCAGTTAATTTTAGGGCTTCTGCCGCTTGCTCTTTATGATCCCAGCTACGCCATAATATAGACGAGCAGTTTTCTGGAGAAATTACCGAATACCAAGAGTTCTCGAGCATCATTACTTTATCACCAACACCTATTCCTAAAGCACCTCCACTTGCTCCTTCGCCTATTACCACAACAATAATAGGTACTTTTAGGCGTGTCATTTCGATAATATTACGTGCAATAGCTTCTCCTTGTCCTCTTTCTTCTGCTTCTAAACCTGGATATGCTCCTGGAGTATCGATAAAAGCGACTACCGGAATATTAAATTTTTCTGCAGACTTCATTAATCGCAATGCTTTGCGGTAACCTTCGGGATTTGCCATCCCAAAATTGCGGTATTGTCTGGTTTTTGTATTGTGCCCTTTTTGTTGCCCAATAAACATATAGCTCTGGTCGTCTATCTTACCTAGACCTCCTACCATCGCTTTATCATCCTTTACGCCTCTATCTCCATGTAGCTCTAAAAAAGTATCCCCGCATATTGCATGGATATAGTCTAAAGTATACGGACGGTTAGGGTGTCTTGAAAGCTGAACGCGCTGCCAAGGCGTTAGGTTTTTATATATTTCAGATTTTATTTCCTGAAGTTTTTTCTCTATCTGTTTACAGGTATCAGACACATCTACTTCGCTGTCGTAACCTATTTTACATGCTTTTTCGTATTGCTCTTGAAGTTCCTTTATAGGAAGTTCGAAATCTAAATATTCCATATACTAAACTATGGGTTTATTATTTTTATAGCTTACAAATATAAAAAAACTATAAAGCGTTTTTAAAAAATAACACTTTAAATTTTTAAAGTTCTTTAACGTCTGGCTTTATTGAGTAGTAAAACCGCTAATATTCCGAACACAATGTTAGGAAACCATACGGCTAATAATGGTGAAAAGGTTGATTGCTCTGCAATGGTACCAAATACTTTATCAATAAATACAAAACTAAAAGCTACCGAAATTCCTATAGCTAGGTTTATCCCCATTCCTCCTCGTCTTTTCATAGAGGAAACCGCCACGGCTATAATGGTTAAAATATATGCCGAAACAGGTAAGCTTAACCGCTTATAAGCAACTACTTTATAGGTGTTTATGTTAGAGGAGCCTCGCCTGGTTTCTTGTTCTATAAACTTTTTCAGTTCTACATAGTTTAATGTTTCTGCTATATAAGTAACTGGGGTTAAAGCATCAAACTCGAAAGGGAGAATGGTGTCAAATTTAGCTTTACTAATAAGGATATCTTCTTCTTTTCCTACAATTCTTTTTTCATAGTTTCTTAGGCTATAGGTAGAATCTTTAGGGTTAAAACTTAAGGAACGAGCTTTAATTTTAAATTTCAGCGTATTTCCTTCAAAATGTTCTAAAGTAAAATTACTTGCAGTGTTTCTTTTAGGATAAAAATTTGTGGCATAAATATACTCATCATCATTTATTTGCCTGTAAATATTCTCGGTTTCTTGTGGTGCGGCTCCACGTTTAAGGTATTTATACTTAAACTCATTATAACCTGCATTGGCTTCTGGCGCCAAGTATAAACTAAGCACCAATGCACTTATACAAACAATGGTAGCTCCTATTAAATAAGGACGCAAAAAACGGTTAAATGAAACACCCGAACTTAAAAAGGCAATAATTTCTGTGTTGTTTGCCAGTTTGGAAGTAAACCAAATAATAGAAAGAAACAGAAACAGCGGAAATAATAAATTGGCAAAATATATGGTAAAATCCATATAGTATTGAGCTACTTCTAGAAACGGAACATCGTTTTCTAGGATTTTATCAATTTTCTCTGCTAGATTAACGGTTATTCCTATCGGAATAAACAAAAGCAACATTGTTATAAATGTTCCTAAATAGCGTTTTAATATATACCAATCTAAAATTTTCACCTTATAAACGCTTATCCATTTGTTTTACCATTTTTGATTTCCATACAGCAAAATCTCCTGCAATAATATGTTTTCTTGCTTCACGTACAAGCCATAGGTAAAAGCCTAAATTATGTATGGTGGCAATTTGTTTTCCTAGCAATTCGTTTACTTTAAATAAGTGCCTTAGGTATGCTTTAGAGTATTCGGTATCTACCCAAGTTATATTCATATCATCTATAGGAGAAAAATCGGTTTCCCACTTTTTATTTTTTATATTTATGGTTCCTTCTGCGGTAAAAAGCATTCCGTTTCGGGCGTTACGTGTAGGCATTACACAGTCAAACATATCTACTCCTAAAGCTATGTTTTCCAATATATTTATAGGTGTTCCTACTCCCATTAAGTAACGTGGTTTGTCTTCTGGCAAAATGGCATTTACCACTTCTGTCATGGCATACATTTCTTCGGCTGGCTCTCCTACAGAAAGTCCTCCTATGGCATTCCCTACGGCTCCAGCTTCTGCAATATATTCGGCAGATTGTTTTCGCAAATCTTTATAAGTACTTCCTTGAACTATAGGAAATAGGTTTTGCTCATACCCGTACAAAGGCTGGGTTTTATTGGTAAAGTGTTCTATACACCTATCTAACCATCTATGGGTGCGGTGCATAGAGTTTTTGGCGTATGTATAATCACATGGGTATGGGGTACATTCATCAAAAGCCATAATAATATCGGCTCCTATTTCTCGTTGGATTTCCATAACATTTTCTGGTGTAAAAAAATGATACGAACCATCGATGTGTGATTTAAATTTTACACCTTCCTCTTTTATCTTTCTATTAGCTGCTAGAGAATAAACTTGATAGCCACCACTATCGGTAAGGATGTTTCTATCCCAATTCATAAACTTATGCAAACCTCCTGCTTGCCGTAATACCTTGGTTTCTGGACGTAAATACAAATGGTAGGTATTTCCTAAAATAATATCAGGGTTTATATCTTGTTTTAATTCTCGCTGATGTACACCTTTTACCGTAGCAACGGTTCCCACAGGCATAAATATTGGGGTTTCAATAACTCCATGATCGGTAGTAATACTTCCCGCACGAGCTTTAGACCCTTGATCTTTTGCTAATAGACTAAACTTCATAAAAATCTTTCTGTAAGCAGCAAAGATAGCTAAATCTTTAAATTATTATACTGATGTATTTAGCTTTTGAAACTGAATTTACATTTTCTTTCCTAAAAACCGAACAACACCTCCTTTTCCTATATGCCCGTCACCTTCATTAAGCATTGTTTCTGTTTCTAACAACTCTATAATTTCATAATTAGAAAAGGTCTCTTTTAGCTCTTTATCAGATAGTAAAAAATCTTTTTGTTGAGGCCCACCTACATTCGGATTCACTTTCTGGTAAGCTTCATGTCCTACCCTAAACGCTTCTAAAATAATATACCCACCGCTTTTAAGGTATGTATCTAAAAGTTTATGATAGGTTTCGCGTATATTTTTAGGAAAATGAGCATAAATCAACGCAATGGCATCAAACCTTTGTGGTTTATATCCTAATGTAGGAAGCAATCCGTTTTTATAGTCGATTTCTACTTGATTCTCCTTTGCCAATCGCATAGCTTTTTTTCTTCCTTCTTCGCTTATATCAAACGCGGCTACCTCCCAGCCTTTTTTCGCAGCATAAACCGCATTACGCCCTTCTCCTTCTGCTCCACATAAAATTTTTCCCACAGGTAGGTTTTCTAACTTCTCTGCTAGGTATAAATTAGGTGTTTTCCCGTAGGCATATTCTTCTGTACTAAACTTAGTATTCCATTTTTCTGTCCAAGCATCCATAATTTTTTCTTTCAAAAATATCATTTTTTATTCGCCTAAAACAATCTAAAATAATGAAACACCAACTTTGCCTAAAGAAATACATACCAAATATTTTATATAAACCCCCAAATAAAGTATTTTTGCCTATACCAAGATAATTTTAAAAAATCATGCCACAAACACAACAACTTAACGATTTTGTTACACAAGTACGCCGAGATATACTTAGGCAAGTCCACCAAGTAAATTCAGGGCATCCAGGAGGTTCCCTTGGCTGTGCCGAATTTTTCACTGCTTTATACCAAGAAGTAATGGAATATTCGACCAAATTTACCATGGATGGAAACAACGAAGATATTTTTGTACTCTCTAACGGTCATATCTCTCCTGTTTTTTATAGCGTTTTAGCACGTAGCGGATTCTTTCCGGTAGAAGAATTAAACACTTTTAGAAAGTTAAATTCTCGTCTGCAAGGGCATCCTACCACACACGAAAACCTTCCTGGTGTAAGAATAGCTTCTGGCTCTTTAGGGCAAGGCCTATCTGTTGCTTTAGGAATTGCACAAACCAAAAAGCTTAATAAAGATACTAAACTGGTGTACTCGTTACACGGTGATGGCGAATTGCAAGAAGGACAAAACTGGGAAGCCATTATGTATGCTGCGGCAAATAACGTAGATAATATAATTGCTACGGTAGATTATAACCAACAGCAAATAGACGGCTCTACAGACGATGTACTTAGCCTAGGAAACCTTAAAGCTAAATTTGAAGCCTTTGGTTGGCACGTACTTGAAGTAGAAAAAGGAAACGATATCACCCAAGTTATCGAAGGTTTAAAACAAGCAAAAGCAGCAACTGGAAAAGGAAAACCCGTTTGCATATTGCTTAAAACCGTTATGGGGAATGGAGTAGATTTTATGATGCATACACACGAATGGCATGGTAAAGCTCCTAGCGATGAACAATTAGAAAATGCCCTTACACAAAACCCAGAAACTTTAGGAGATTACTAAAAAACACTCAGAAACTTTAGACATGAAAAAATATCAAGATACAGGAAAAAAAGATACACGCTCAGGATTTGGTGCAGGACTAGAGGAGTTAGGAAAAAGCAATCCTAATGTTGTAGCGCTTTGTGCAGACCTTACTGGCTCATTAAAAATGGATGCCTTTAAGAAAAACCATCCCGAACGCTTTTTTCAAGTAGGAATTGCCGAAGCCAACATGATTAGTATGGCAGCAGGAATGACTATTGGCGG
The DNA here is from genome assembly GCF_014197445.1 of Mesonia hippocampi. Lineage (GTDB taxonomy): Bacteria > Bacteroidota > Bacteroidia > Flavobacteriales > Flavobacteriaceae > Mesonia > Mesonia hippocampi. The sequence continues at coordinate 48,828 of NZ_JACIFO010000011.1, forward strand.
AAAAATTCCGTTTACAGGAACATTCGCAAACTTTTCTACAGGACGTGTTTACGACCAGATTAGGCAAAGTGTAGCTTATTCTGGTAAAAATGTAAAAATATGCGCTTCGCACGCAGGGCTAACCCTTGGAGAAGACGGAGCAACACACCAAATTCTTGAAGATTTAGGATTGATGAAAATGCTTCCAGGAATGACCGTTATCAATACCTGCGACTATAACCAAACCAAAGCAGCCACCATTGCTATTGCCGAATATGACGGCCCTGTTTATTTACGTTTTGGAAGACCAAAAGTAGCAAACTTTACTCCTGAAAATCAGAAATTTGAAATCGGAAAAGCCGTACAACTTACCGAAGGAAACGATGTTACCATAATTGCTACCGGACACTTAGTTTGGGAAGCTTTATTAGCTGCCGAAAAACTAGAGGAAAACGGAATTACAGCAGAAGTAATCAATATACACACCATAAAACCATTAGATAAAGAGGCTATTTTGGCTTCTGTAGCAAAAACAAAATGTGTAGTAACTGCCGAAGAACACAACTATTTAGGCGGCTTAGGAGAAAGTGTGGCACGTGTACTTACCGAAAATACACCTTATCCTCAAGAATTTGTTGCTACTAAAGATACATTTGGAGAAAGCGGAACCCCAGCTCAGCTTATGGAAAAATACGAAATAGACCATAATGCTATTGAGAAAGCAGTAAACAAAGTACTTAAAAGGAAGTAAATTATCAATTAAAAAATAAAATACGCTATGAAAAAAAATTACATTCTATCATCACTTGCTTCTTTACTATTATCTGGTTTTGCCTTTGCCCAAACCCAAATATCTTTTGAAAGTTCAGAGGGTTTTACCTTAACCAGTATACATACCCAAAATGCTTGGGAAGTGTCTGAAGGCAGCGACGGAGTATTACAAAATCAAATAATCTCAGATGAGCAAGCCAGCGACGGAAGTTTTTCTTTTAAAAACAGTCATGAAGATGCTTTCGGATCGCAATGGCTACCTATATTTGGTGCTGCAAAAGCCTTTGATACACCACGTGACTATAAAGACTTGGTAATTTCTTACGATATTTATATCACCGAACAAAATGGAGCAGATTTTGAATTTACTGCTTATGCAGAAGGTCAAGAAGTATTTTCTCCTGTTGCAGGTATAGGTTTAGAAAATCGCGGCTATATTTATGTAATTGTCGACGAGAATTACGGAACAGAATACACCGATGAGTCTATTGCTTGGAACATTAATACCTGGCATAACATAAAAATAGAAATTACAGAAAACAACATTAAGTATTACCTAGATAATAATTTAATTTATACAGGAAACAATTTCACGCAATTAGACGTATACGGCATTAACATGCTTCATAATAATTACGGCGGAAGTGCTTACTATGACAATATCAACATAGAAGAAGGCACATTAAATACTCAACAAAACAAGCTTGATTCTTTTTCATTTTACCCAAATCCGGCTAAAGATTATATCCATATAACTTCTGCAGGTAACAGCATCGAAAATGTTAAAGTATTCTCAATTACAGGAAAAGAAATAATAAACTCGGTGCATAAAAGTTTTATTAATACAAGTGCTTTAAATAAAGGTACGTATTTACTAGAAGTAACACAAAACGGAAACACAACTAGAAAACTTTTTATTAAAGAATAATAACTCTAACACAAACATTATGAAAAAGTCTTTTTTTATTCTTATTGCCATTTTTATCAGCAGTGTAGGATTAGCGCAAACAGAATCTACTTGGGGAGTTAAAGCCGGGTTAAACTACAACTCAAATGGAGATTTACGCACCATAGATGAAGAAATTAGTGCCGATGGGCGTACTGGTTATCATTTTGGAGTTTTCGGGAAAATAGATTTACCAATTATCTATTTAAGACCAGAACTTGTTTACACCTCTACTAAAAGTAAATATGATAACTATAACGGAGCTAGCTTCGATATGCAAAAGCTAGATCTTCCTGTATTGGTAGGAATTGATATTGTAGGCCCTTTAAGTGTTTTTGCTGGACCTTCATTTCAATACATTATCGATGAGGATTTTTCTAATGCGCGTGTAGAAGAAATAAAAAACGACATTAGTGTTGGTTTCAACATAGGTGCTGCGGTAAGCTTAGGAAGAATTGGGATAGACCTTAGGTACGAACGTGGTTTCTCTGATAATGAAGCGAAATTAATTCATGATGAAATTAACACTGGAAGCTTAACTTTAGACACAAGACCTTCTCAAGTTATCTTGAGTTTATCTCTAGGTTTTTAAAACAAAGTTTTTAGTTAAAAATAAAAAAGGAGGCTTGAAATATTTCAAGCCTCCTTTTTCTTGCAATAAAACTAAACTACTTATTAAGATTTACGCTTTTTAAGCAATTGTTTGGGCATTCCGTTTTTATTAACCAACAAAGCAGTAGTTTTGTATTGTACAAAATTCTTAGTTACATAAAGGTACCCTTTATAATCGTTAGATTCTCCCCAAGAATTCTTTATAATATAGTATGCCTTCCCATCTTGATCTTTAGCCAAACCAACTATTTGCATTCCGTGGTCATCTGTAGTTGTATAGTTATCAAAAGCTTCTGCACGCATATCTATCGTAATTTCTCGCTCTGGTTTAGGCCCATCAAACAAGGTTTTACGCTCCTCGTTGCTCATGTCTCTATAGTCTTTTTCAGGAACAAAAGCCACTCCGTTTTTCCAGCTAAAGTATTTTTCGCTTACATCGGTAGCCCAACCTATGGTATAACCTTTATCTAAAGCATTGTCTATAATATCGGTAAGATCTGTCATGCTTACATTATAGGCATAATCAAAGCTCCAGTTATCTGGCACAGGGAAAAACACATCGGTATACAAAGGTTCGTAAGCTAAATTCACTACCTCTATATAATTACTAGCTTCTAAACCTACCACCTCTTTTGCAAAGCTTTTTGGGGTATATTTTTTTCCATTATAAGTAAAAGTTTCTGGAACTTCTCCTAAATAACTATCTAAAGCTGCGGTAAAAGCTGTAATCCAATTTGGGGTAAGCTGACCGTTTTTATTGGCAATTACGCCATCCAACATTCCTTTCAATACAGCTTGCATTTCTCCAAACCTATTAATATCTGTTCCGTAATTTAAACCGGTATAAACTTCTTCAGGTAAAGCGCCATATTTTTCATAAATATTAATTACATCATGCAAAGCTCCACCATCTCCATAGTTTAAACTTCCGTGCATACGTACATAATTAATAGCTTTCTCGATATAAGTGCAACGAGCGGTATAAATCTCAGAAATATCTACAGGTTCTTTACCTGCTTTTATCATTTCTGATTCTAGAAAAGAATTTCCAGAGTAGCTCCAACAAGTTCCGCTACTTCCTTGGTTTTTAACCGAAGTGGTGGCAAGGTTAATAATCGGAGTAAAAACAAATCCTTCTTTTGCAGCTTTACTTTGGTTTTCTTTTAAAGAAGCGATTAAGTCGTCTTGCGCAAAAGCACCTATACTTAGCATAACTGCTAACCCAAGACTCATTATTTTTTTCTTCATCTTACGTGTATATTTAATTTAATCTCTAGTTAATTTTTTATATTTTATACGTGTAGGTGTTACATCTGCTCCTAAACGTTTACGTTTATTTTCTTCGTATTCAGAGAAGCTTCCCTCAAAGAAATAAACTTCAGAGTTTCCTTCAAAAGCTAAAATATGTGTACATACACGGTCTAAAAACCAACGGTCGTGTGAAATAATTACAGCACAACCTGCAAAGTTCTCTAAACCTTCTTCTAGTGCTCGCAATGTATTTACATCAAGGTCGTTTGTTGGCTCATCTAGCAGCAGCACGTTACCTTCTTCCTTAAGAGTCATTGCTAAATGTAAGCGGTTACGCTCACCACCAGACAAAGCACTTACTTTTTTATTTTGTTCGCTTCCGCTAAAATTAAATCGACTTAAATAAGCCCTAGAATTTACCTGACGGCCTCCCATCAAAATGAGTTCTTGCTCATCGCTAAAGTTTTGCCAAATGGTTTTATCGGGGTCTATATTGGTATGTGTTTGATCTACATAAGCAATTTTTGCTGTATCTCCCACCTCAAAAGAGCCTTTATCAGGTTTTTCTTCCCCCATAATCATTTTAAAAATGGTGGTTTTTCCAGCTCCGTTAGGACCAATAATCCCTACAATTCCTGCCTGTGGTAAGTTAAAGTTTAAATTTTCATAAAGCAATTTATCGCCAAAAGCTTTACTTACTCCTTTTGCTTCGATTACGTTGGTTCCTAAGCGAGGTCCGTTAGGAATGTAAATTTCTAACTTCTCATCTACTTGCTTTTGGTCTTGGTTAAGCAATTTATCGTAATTATTTAAACGAGCTTTTTGTTTGGCTTGCCTTCCCTTAGGTGCCATTTTAACCCATTCTAGCTCGCGCTCTAATGTTTTTTGACGTTTAGATGCTGCTTTTTGCTCTTGTGCTAAACGTTTAGACTTTTGGTCTAACCAAGAAGAGTAATTTCCTTTCCATGGGATACCTTCTCCTCTATCCAGCTCTAATATCCAACCAGCCACATTATCTAAAAAGTAACGGTCGTGGGTAACAGCTATTACCGTTCCTTTATACTGTTGTAAATGGTGTTCTAACCAAAGTACCGATTCTGCATCAAGGTGGTTGGTAGGTTCATCTAATAATAATATATCGGGTTCTTGCAGTAATAATCTACAAAGTGCCACTCGCCTACGTTCTCCTCCAGAAAGCACGGCAATTTTTTTATCCGATTCTGGGGTACGCAACGCATCCATCGCAATTTCTAACTTGGTATCTATTTCCCAAGCATTACTAGCGTCTATTTTATCTTGTAATGCTGCTTGCTTATCCATTAGTTTCTGCATTTTATCAGCATCTTCATACACTTCTGGTAAAGCAAATTGATCGTTAATAGCATTGTATTCATCTAAAACAGCTATGGTATCGGCAACTCCTTCTTTTACCACTTCAAGAACAGTTTTTTCCTCGTCTAGCTGTGGCTCCTGCGCCAAATAACCAACCGAATATCCTGAAGAAAATACAACATCTCCTTGGTAATTTTTTTCTAAGCCAGCAATAATTTTCAAAAGCGTAGATTTTCCAGAGCCATTTAACCCTAGAATACCAATTTTTGCACCGTAGAAAAAACTCAAATAAATATCTTTTAGCACTTGCTTATTAGCACCTTGATAGGTTTTAGAAACCCCAGACATTGAAAAAATAACTTTCTTATCGTCAGCCATATTGTTGTTATAAAAAATTAAAAATTAAAAAAATCGTTCTAAAATATTATATTTCATAAGTTGCTCTATACCCGTCCTTTAAGTGCATTAAAAACCCAAGCAATAGCAAAAAAACCTATTCCTACAGAGGCAAACCCCCAGCCTGCAACATCGTCATACCTAAAAACACCTAAACCTATAAGTGTTAAGCCTACAATAACCATTATCAGTGTTGCCCAAGCCAACACCGTATTCTTATTCATTTTCATATTATTCTATATTATTTTCAAGCCAGCGTATAGTTTACGCCAATTTACAAATATCGTATTATTAGATGGCATTTCTAAAAAATATTATAATTTTCTTTTGTAATTTCGGCCGAGTATTAAATAATTTCGATGTGTAACGAAAATATTTTATTATATTTCAGCAATTCTAAAAATATATAAAACGAGTAGATTTCGATGGATATTAAGTTTAACAAAAACGAAGACCACAATAAGCTATTAGTCTCTGATTTAAACCATAAATTAAAAAAAGTTTATCTAGGAGGCGGCGAAAAAAATATTGAGAAACACCACAAAAAAGGTAAACTCACAGCGCGTGAACGTATAGATTACCTGCTGGACAACCCTAAGGATGCGATAGAAATTGGAGCCTTTGCAGGCGATGAAATGTATGCAGAACATGGCGGATGCCCTAGCGGTGGTGTAGTTATAAAAATTGGAAAAGTAGCAGGACAGCAAGTTATTGTTGTTGCAAACGACGCTACGGTGAAGGCTGGAGCTTGGTTTCCGATAACTGGAAAGAAAAATTTACGTGCGCAAGAAATATCGATAGAAAACAGACTTCCTATCATCTACCTTGTAGATAGTGCTGGAGTTTACCTACCAATGCAAGACGAGATTTTCCCCGATAAAGAGCATTTTGGTAGAATTTTTAGAAATAATGCCGTAATGAGCAGTATGGGAATCACCCAAATTGCAGCCGTTATGGGAAGCTGTGTAGCGGGAGGTGCTTACCTACCTATTATGAGCGATGAAGCGCTTATTGTTGATAAAACAGGGAGTATTTTCTTAGCAGGGAGCTACCTTGTTAAAGCGGCCATCGGAGAAACTATCGATAATGAAACCCTTGGAGGAGCTACTACCCATTGCGAGATTAGTGGCGTAACCGATTATAAAGCTAAAGATGATAAAGATGCTTTAGATACCATAAAAAATATTATGGATAAAATTGGAGAACCCGAAAAAGCTGGTTTTAACCGTAAAGCTGCTATGCCTCCTAAGTTAGACCAAAATGAAATTTTTGGAATCCTACCAGAAAAACGTAGCGACCAATACGATATGAAAGAAATTATTAAACGCTTGGTTGATAATTCTGAATTTGAAGAATATAAAGCAGATTACGGGAAAACCATTATTACAGGCTATGCCCGTATAGATGGCTGGGCTGTAGGAATTGTTGCCAACCAACGTAGTATTGTAAAAACAAAAAAAGGAGAAATGCAATTTGGGGGCGTTATCTATTCTGATTCTGCCGATAAAGCAACTCGCTTTATTGCTAATTGCAACCAGAAAAAAATTCCGCTTGTTTTCCTACAAGACGTTACCGGTTTTATGGTGGGAAGCAAAAGCGAACATGGAGGCATTATAAAAGATGGAGCAAAAATGGTTAATGCAGTAAGCAACTCTGTTGTTCCTAAGTTTACAGTAGTATTAGGGAACTCTTACGGAGCTGGAAACTATGCCATGTGCGGAAAAGCATACGACCCACGTTTAATTTTTGCTTGGCCAAGTGCAGAACTGGCTGTAATGAGTGGAAACTCTGCGGCTAAAGTATTGTTACAAATAGAAACCGCTTCCTTAAAGAAAAAAGGACAAGAATTAACCGAAGAGAAAGAAAAAGAACTTTACGATAAAATAAAAGCCAATTACGATAAGCAAATTAGTCCGTATTATGCTGCTGCCAGAATTTGGACCGATGCGGTAATTAATCCGTTAGACACCAGAAAATGGATTTCGACAGGAATAGAAGCGGCTAACCATGCGCCGATTAAAAAAGATTTTAACCTTGGAGTTATTCAAACCTAATCAAACTTTTATAATAACCCAAAGACTGTCTTTGGGTTATTTTTATTTTTTATTATCATATTACAATAAAAAGTACAGCCTATTCTTGTACTTAACCTTGTTGCTCTCGCTAAAAACAAGTGCTAAATAAATAAGTTTTGTTTTTTGAATACAACTATTTTTTTATGTAAATTCGCATCGCTTAAAAATTAATTTCGGGATGTAGCTTAGTCCGGTTAAAGTGCACGTCTGGGGGGCGTGAGATCGGAGGTTCGAATCCTCTCATCCCGACTAACAAAAACATTAATTAATTGATAATAAATCAATTAAGTTTTTTTCAGCTTCTAAAAATGCACAAAAAATTAGCCTCTTTTACTATTATTCAATTAACACGGTAATCCTATTCCTTTCAGTATTAAGTTGAAATAATATTTTGCCGTAATTATCCAAAAAAACAACCGTAATTATCATCATTAATTACAGCTATTATTTCGTCTAAATGAGTTGATTTTGGAAAAGGCTTGTAACGCTCCCATTTTTCGCTTGCTCGTTTCCAATATAAATTCCATTCTTTGGTTGATTTATAAAATCTAATTTTAGCGAATTCAATATTTTGTATTTCTTCAGGGTTATCCCAAAAAGGTCTTATTTCATACAGAATTACAATTTTACCATCGTAGGAATACCCATAATCTAATTTTTTACGGATTGATTTTTCTTCTGGCCGTAACTTTTCAACATATTTTTTTATTATAAACTCATTTATATCAATTACATTATCTTTCATTTTTTTCACTTTTTAGCTTATACAAAATTTCTAACAAGTATAATAAAAAAGTTTAACAACTTCTCTTCTAAGCAACACTTATAAAAAATCGTTTGCCATAGCAAAAAGTGGTTTACCTTATGATGCTACTTATAAAAATACTTTGGTTTAAAAAAGTATAAATTTTATTTGTTTTTTACCTCAGTTCTTTGTTGTGCGTTCGTTTTTTGCTTATATTATCTTTCTGTGATTACAAAAGTTTAATTTTATTAATCAATAACGCGCTTAGAAATAGTCCGATACCATAAATACTATGGATAATTAAACTCATCAAACGGGCTTTATTAGGGTCTGGCAAATTTGCTCCTGCAATTCCAAATCCAAAAGCTGGTTGCATTAAAAAGAAAGGAGCAACCATTGTTAATATACCAATTACCAAGGCTGGAAAAAGAGAAGGACTTTCTACCCATTTTTTACCAAATAATATTACAAGTAAAAAGGCAAAAGCAATGCCTATAAAGTAATGTGCAAATTGCCCAATGATTTGTTCATTTTTTATTATTGGAGCGTCAAATATTTTATTGTGAAAAAATTTCCCCTTAAAAATATGACCTATCCATCTTCCTAAAAATCTATAATCTAGACCGTTTATTCCAAATTGCTTTAAAATAAATGCGTAAATATCCATCGTAGCGGTAGCACCAATGCCTATGAGGATTATTTTAATTATTGTGTTCATCGCTTCTAAATTTTGTTAAACATTGAGCAATGATAGCATGCTTTTAGGGTATATTCATAGGATTTTGTTTTAAAGAAATAGTACTTTTTTAAAATTTTTACGAAATGATTTAGGCGTATGTCCTGTGTGTTTTTTAAAAAAGCGAATAAAATACGCAGGGTCTTCATAACCTAATTTATAAGCAATTTCATTTATTTGGTTTGATGTTGCTAATAATAACCTTTTAGATTCAAGCACTATTTGCTCATTAATCATTTGAGAACAAGTTTTTCCTAATAATTTTTTGGTAACACTATTAAGCTTATATGGGGTTTGATGTAAAACATTAGCATAGTCTGAAACTCGTTTTTTTTCAAAAACATGTTGTTCTATTTGAAGTATTAAATTGTCTAATATCTCTTGCTCTTCAAGTGTTTGAGTATTATGGAAATTTGTTTGTTTACTATTTTCACGATCTAATAGTATTAATAAAATATCTAAGTTTGCTTTTATTACATTTTCAAATCCCTTTGATTTCTCTTTAAACTCTTTGAAGATATTTTTAGAAGTACTTAAAATGTTGCCAAAACCAAATTGATTAAATGTATAAAAGTTTTTCTGAGTTACTTTTGCCAAAAGCAGATTGCCATAATATTTTGAACTAAAAGTAATAAGATACCCCTTACTTCCTTTTTGAAGGATGAGTTCATGAACTTGCCCGGGTCGTAAAAATGTAACTGTATTTGCAGCTACAGGAATCTCTTTAAAATCTACATGATGTTTTCCTCTAGCTTTATCTAAAATCATTAAGAAAAAGAAGTCGTGACGATGCAAACCTTCTTCCATATTTTTGTCTAAGTATATATCTTCAAAACGAATAATATGAAAGCTCTCCAAATGAGAAGGTGCATATATGTTTCTTATTATTATTTCTTGCATCTAACACGCTTATTTAGATTATATTAAAGAAGCCTAACTTACAGGTATGTGATTACGCTGAAAACACACCTCTACTATATAATGTTTTAACAATAAAACTTCATAATATATTTGTTTTTCACCTCCGTTCTTTGTTGGCAACAGTTTTCATCACATATATTCATTAAAAATTGAAATCAGAACCGATTGAAATATTATTGCTCTTCTCAAAATTCCAGGATGAATTTTATAAAAGATGTCACTTATATGTGGTCGGTCGGGATTTTAAAACCGAATCCTTGTCCATCAGATCAAATGTTATGTTATTTTATTTCTCCATTTCTTATTGTTACACAAATTAGTTTATATCCATCGTCAGTTCGTAAAAATTCGTAATGATTTTGTGATAAGTCCTTTTTGTTTTTATGAGTTATAATGATTGTCATTGTTGGATAAATCGATTCATTGGCTTCACCACAATTATTGAAATATTTTTCAAATTCAACTCCATTAAACATAAAAGGATTTAAACCACCTTTGGATATAAAATATTCACAAGAAGGTTGCAAAATTTCAAATAAACTGTTTTTTAGAATTGAGAAATTGTCGGTAATAAATTTTTCTCTGCTTGTTTTAGTCCAACCTCCTGGAGACTTCCATGTAATCGTACCATAAGATGCATTTATCAATTTCTCTGGTGTAAGCTTAATGTATAAATCATTTTTAAGCCATTGTATAAACTCTTTTTCAAAATCAACAAATGAGTAGTGACTACCATCAACTGCTAAAAAAGATTTTCTTATTGTATCGGAATTTGGAGATGCAGCCTTTGCAAGGGAAAAAAAGTTTAAATTATTGCTGAGTTTAAAGTTATTAATTAGTACATTGTTGTTAGTGTCAATAAGAAGTTCCCGACCACCAATCCATCTATAATGCTCTCCTCCATCCCAATATTTTTTTTCAGCACCTTTAAGTGCGATTATCATTCCATTCCTGACTCTTGTCAAGTCGTTATATTCTGCTGGAATTACTATATCCCCACTTTTATTAAATATTCCTACTTTGTCATTTTTTTTGTCTCTAAAACGAATAAAGCCTTCACTTTCACAGTCAGGCGTATTATCAAATATGTACAAACTATCTCTGCCTATAATTTCACCTTGTTTAGTTAGATAGTAATTTTTCCAACTTCCGTTAATTTCTTCTGCAACTGCAATTATATTTTCAAATTTCCCTGCACTCGTAAAGCCGGTAAATTTTGGTTCTATTTTCACAACTCCATTTTCGTCTTTATAACCTATCAATGTCGTGTCTTTATTCCAAAATGAAGTCCAAGTACCGTTACTTTGTCCAAATAAAGTTAAATTTGAAATTGCTGTAAGGAAAATCAATATGTATAATTTCATTGTCATTTGTTGTGTCATTCTATAATAACAGTTAACGAATTTGTTAGCTTGTTGCCAGTAGTTATTTTATGTTATTTACCCAATTCACAATGTACTCTTTAAAAGCTAAGTCTACGTTATAAACTTCATTCGTTTTCCAGTCAATTCCACTTTTGGTCATAAAGTGATTTAGTTCACTAATTAATTTGAATTCTATATTCGGATTTTCAATATTATCTAATTCAGTTTTGCTTTATTTTGGGTCAATTAAAATGTCTTGTTCTCCGATAATTACTAAAGTAGGGAAATTTATATTTTTATATGTTTTCGTGCCGTCAATTCGAGCAAATTCTACATTATGAGGCATTAAATAATTAGAAAATAATTTTTTAAAATTTCTAGTTTATATTACGAATTGTTTGGAATCACTAATTTAGTAAATAAAATGTTTTCAGAAGATTAGATACCATTTTTTATTATTAAAATACCAAATAAGATTAAAATAACTGAAAATGAAAATAAGGTATAACCTCCCCAAATAAAACTCATTTTCTTTTTTATTTTAATATTTATATAAACCATAACAGCTATAAATAAACCTAAAAGTAGCATCGGAAGTCCTATAAGTAAATTCATTTTTAATAATTATTTATTGGCAGATTCAAGATTAATCTTTTTACAAGCAATAAGAATGGTCAAAATCGATATGTAGATTGCTTTTTTCATATTACTGCCAACGGTTTGGCTATGAAGCTGTAGGCTTGTGTTGCGCCTGCGGCAAGCCTATGCTTTATGAGCCATTGTTGTGCTTAGTTTTGTTTTACTCCATTTCTCGTTCCATGCTCACTGACACCAAACTCTTCTTTGTATTTCAGCTCTTCAAAGATGGGATTCAAGTCTTCTTGTGGAATTTCATTTAAGTCCATCAAATCATATAAAGCATGACCGATTTGTGTAAGCTTAAAATTCTCAGGAATAACTTCATTCCTTGTAACCATCATAAGATTATTCTGGTCAATAATTCCAAGGTTTACCAAATCGAAAATATCTTGTTTTAATATTTCTAATTCAAAAGAAAATTGTGCGTTCGGATACCAAGAATAAACTTCTTTCATTAACTCATTAGTGTTGTATAAAACATCCTTTTGTGCAAAAAAAGAAATAACACAATATTTTCTATAAGTAAAGCTTTCAGCCATTGATAAAATTTGATTTGCTGTCTCAGATGATATTCCAGTATCAAATGTTGCTTTCTCAAAAATCTTCGAAATATATTTTATTTTTTTCTCTTGGTATTGGTCTTTACACTTTAATAATACTCCCTCAAATAATTCTTCAGCAGAACTCCTTCCATTAGTATTGTCAAAAAATGAATCTTGTCTTATTTGAACTCCTAAATCAAGGTTATTCTGAATTCCTGTAAACATAAAAGCAGCGGATGCAGCAGTTCTGGCATTTTCTCTTTCCGCTAATTTCCTGCTAATTATTTCTTTAATCCCACTTGTCAATGCCACACCTAATCCACCACCTAAAATTGCTCCTGCAGGTCCTCCTATTAAACCGATTGCTCCACCTGCAACTCCACCAGCAATATCAGCTCCTGTTTCTAAATATTTTTTTATCTTATCCTTATCCATTTGATTGGGACATTTTTAAATTAAGCACAACTTCTATACACCCTCAAATATATATAACTTTTTAAGAAAAAAGACTTAACTATATATTGTATTTCACTGTTTTTATAAAGTATTCTGAAGGTGCTTTTAGTTTGTGTCCAATGTTTTTATAAGAAATATTGGAGGTATATTGGACTCAATATGGACTCACCTTGCACTTACCTAGGGTTGTATAAGTTCCATAAGCTCATCGTAACACAGCCTAAAAACAGTCGTTAAAAAGCTAAATAACTTCCCTCTTAATCAACATTTACAAAGCTACACTAGCCTATACAATTTCTAAGCTAGCTACCTAATATAAAAGTAGTATGCCCTTTTCTCGCGTAGCAACATTGAAAAAAATACGTAGAGGTACGTATTTCTTTTTACGCATCTCTTATCGAACTTGCACAGAAATAAACATTATCCAATTCTAAAAATTAAATATATAATCTTTGTCATGAAAAAAAATACTTTTTTATTTTTCTTCTTCTTGCTATTTTCTTTTAGTCCAAATGTTTTATCCCAAACGGTAAATCTATTTTTTAGTGACTTTGAAAATGCCTCTTCGGCATGGACAAAAGGTAGTCTTTTAGGAGAAAACAAATGGGAAATAGATGAATGTGCTGGTAATGGTCCATCTGTTACAGGAACAGCTTCAGCCTATATTACCGACGGTGCTATATCGGCATGCGGCTATACCTACACCTATTTAAATTCATCTTCCATAAATCATTCAATTACGCTATCTCGTGAAGTTAATACATACGGCGGAACCAATTTATTACTAACTTTTGATTATAATATAGGGGGGAATTCTGGAGATTACGGCGAAGTAGTTTACAAAACCAGTGGAGGTGCTTCTTGGAATCTTGTACCTGGTTCAAACCTAACCTCATCCGGAGGGTGGTCATCCATGTCTATTTCTCTCCCTTCTTCGCTTGATGGAACGACTTTCGACCTAGGTTTCCGTTATACGTATGATAACTCTATCATCAACCTTCCAGGTCTTGCGGTTGATAATGTAAAACTCGAAGCCATTGTACCTACCTGTCCTACAGGAAACGTCATCTTCAGCTCACAAGCAGAAATAGATTCCTTTGCAAGTATTTTCCCTAATTGCACAACGATTTCAGAAAACATGAGCATTTCTGGTAATAACATCACCAACTTAAACGGTTTAAGCAATATAGAAGATATAAACGGAACACTTGGAATTTCGTTAAATCCTTTATTACAAAACCTTGACGGATTGAGTAGCTTACAAAGTGTAAGCACTGTTCATATTGGAAATAATAACATATTAACCGATGTTTCAGGGCTGGAAAATATAGATGCAACTATGATAACCAATTTGGGTATTATCAATAACCCACAGCTTGCCACCTGTAATAATACAGCATTCTGTACATACCTTTCTGACCCAAGTAACTTTAGGGTGATAACGGGTAATGCAGTAGGTTGCGAAAGTAATATAGCCGTAATAAAGGCCTGTGACATTATCAATCCCAGTACTAACAACATCCTCTATGTAGATATTAATGCAGATACCAGTACCAGTAACCTTAGTGGAGATTCTTGGGCTAATGCCATCCCAGAACTTGCCGATGCTTTAAAATGGGCAAGAACAATGCATAATGCAGACAACAATTGGTTACAAAACGATAGTCTGCAAATTTATGTAGCTAAAGGAACTTACAAACCACTTTATAGTGCCGAAGATGGAAATTACACCACTAACGGAAACCGTGATAACTCGTTTGTTATGGTTAAAAATGTACAATTATATGGTGGTTTTGACCCAGATAACGGTATTACTAATCTTACCCATCAACGTATTGCTCCAGCAACTACCCAAGGAACTATCTTAAATGGCGACCTCAATGGCGATGATGGAAATAACGTAATCAATATTTTTGATAATGCTTATCACGTACTCATTTCTGCCGATGATGTAGGCAACGCTCTACTGGACGGTTTTACCTTAACTGGAGGAAATGCACACAAAAATACCGACATGCAAGTTAATGGACGTAGTGTATATAGACACCTAGGAGGCGGAATAATAAATCGTTATTCTTCTCCTACATTAACCAATATCATCATTACGGAGAATAGAGGAAATTACGGTGCAGGAATATATAACAATACCTCTTCCCCAAATTTAACCAATGTGACCATAGCTAAAAATATAGCCCATAAAGACGGTGGAGGAATGTATAATTATTATTCTTACCCAGATTTAACCCATATAATCTTTTCTGAAAATACCTCAAACAGAAATGGTGGAGGTATATATACTACCAATTCTTCGCCAAGCTTAATTAATGTAACCCTTGTTGGAAACACAGCTACCGATGAAGGAGGTGGAATATATAATAACCTCTCTTCATGGCCCGAATTGTATAATACTGTTTTATACGCCAATACACCTACCGATATTCATGATGTATCTCCCTTAGCAGCAGTAAGCACCAACAACTTTAGTGAAACCTCATATACTATTGGGAATAGTTTTACCCAACTTGTTACAAACCCTTTTGTAAACAGCACTAATTCTATTGGTAATGACGGAATTTGGGGTACTCAGGACGATGGTTTGTACCCAATTAATACGAGCCTACTTATAAATGCGGGAGACAATAACGCTAATACCGAAACTACCGATATTGTAGGAAATTCTAGAGTTTTCGCAGATATAATTGATGTTGGTGCTTATGAAAGTCAAATAACCCCTATAACCCCCGATACCAACAACATTATCTATGTAGATATTAATGCAGATACCAACACCAGTAACTTTAGCGGAGATTCTTGGGCTAATGCCATCCCAGAACTTGCCGATGCTTTACTTTGGGCAAGAGTTCAAAATCATGCCAATAACGCAGTTTTTGACAGCCAAGTCCTTCAAATTTATGTAGCTAAAGGAACTTACAAACCATTATATAACGCTGCCGATGGAAATTATACCACCAACGGAAACAGAGACAATGCGTTTGTCATGGTCAAAAACGTACAACTGTATGGTGGTTTTGACCCAGATAACGGCATTACCAACCTTACTCACCAACGCATTACCCCCTCAACTACTCAAGGAACAATTTTAAGCGGAGACCTTAACAATGATGATGGGGCTAACTTTACCAACAACGGCGAAAATACCCACCACATACTTATCTCTGTTAACGATATTGGCAACGCCATATTAGACGGTTTTACCATAACTGGAGCAAATGCTAATAAAAGTAGCAACATAGCTGTTTACGGAACAAATGTATTTGGAAGTGAAGGAGCTGGAGTATTTGTTCAAAATAGTTCTTCACCTAAGCTAATCAATGTTAACATCACCAAAAATAAAGCAGACGTTAGTGGAGGAGGAATACGTATTGGAGACCTATCAACCCCTAACCTAACAAATGTAAACATCACAGAAAATACAGCAGGATCCTTTGGAGGAGGAATGCGCATAGGAAATTCTTCACCTACACTTATCAATGTAAGAATTACAGGAAACATAGCTGGTAATCAAGGAGGAGGAATATTTAACGGCTCTGGATATGCAACATTAATGAACACCACTATTGCTGAAAACAGTCCTAGTGCTATCCATGCTGGAGGATGGACTTATTGGGACAATACTATTGTATGGGGAGGGATAACTCGTCCTGGTTCTTCCACTACCTACACCACTCAAAACTGTTTAATCGAAGGAAGCAGCAATACCAATAACGGAAACATTAGCGCGATAGGAGTACATACAACCGATGTTTTTACCGATCCGTTTAACGGCGACTTTACATTAAAAGACGGAAGTCCTGCTATAGATATGGGGAGCAATCAATTATACTGGGGTGCTATAGGAAATGGCGCTCCGGTTCCTCCGTTAAATGATAACCGTTGGGGAACCGACCTTGCTGGAGATATGCGTATATCTGGTATTTCTATAGATATTGGAGCCTTTGAAGGCGAAAGTCAAATGGTTCCTTTAATCCCCGATACCAACAATATTATCTATGTAGATATTAATGCAGATACCACTACCAGCAACCTTAACGGAAATTCTTGGACTAATGCCGTACCCGAACTTGCCGATGCTTTATTTTGGGCAAGAATAGTTAAAGATCCCACTTGGGCAACTACTCCCCTACAAATTTGGGTTGCTGCAGGTACCTATAAACCAGGTACGCTAGAAAGCAGCAGCTTTAAAATTCCCTCAAATGTAACCGTATTAGGTGGTTTTTCTGCAACAGAAACAAATGCTGATGAGCGAAATTGGACAACAAACCCTACTATTTTAAGCGGTGATTTAGACAACTCTGCTTCTAGCAATTCTGGCGATGCACATTCTATTGTTAGCTTCTTAAATGATGATAATGCCGTTTTGGATGGTTTCATCATAGAATACGGCTATGCAGACGGAACGGCTGTTATAGACCGTACTGGAGCAGGAATATATATTAACAACGCAACAAGTATACGCATAAACAACGCTATAATAAGATACAATACTGCTTATGGCAATGCTAATGATGGTGTTGGCGGTGGCTTAGTTAGTTTTGGAGAAGCTACACTAACCAATTGCTTATTTTATGAAAATACAGCTAGTGCCAATGGAGGAGCTATTTCTGCAGAAAACGGCACCATAAATCTCGTTAATTCTACCATAACAAATAATACTGCTCAAAAAGGTGGTGGAGTTCACTTTTATGGAGGCGATATAGAAGCTGTGAACTCCATCTTTACACAAAACAGCGGAACAAATGGAAACATGAATGATGATAGCGGTATCAACGCTGGTACTGCCAATGTTTCGTATTCTTTATTTTACAATAGCACTACAGGAAACAACGGAAATTTACCTCCTCATATAGTAGATGGAGGAAATAACATATATAATACAGACCCCTTATACAAAACAGGATATCGTTTATTAGACTACTCTCCTGCTATAGATATCGGAAATAACACCGCTTATACCAATGCCGGCGGAGACATCAATAACGATAAAGATTTAGCAGGAAAATCTCGCCTATATAACAACATCATAGATATAGGGGCTTTTGAAAGTGAATACCTAATTTTACAACCCGATACTAACAATATTATTTACGTAGATAAAAATGTAGATACCAATACTAGTAATCAAAATGCTAATTCTTGGGCTAATGCCATCCCAGAACTTGCCGATGCCCTAAAATGGACAAGAATACAACAAAATGCCGACAGCTCGGTTTTTGATAGTCAGCCCCTGCAAATCTACGTAGCCAAAGGTACATATAAACCTTTATACAATGCCGAAGATGGGAAATATAGTGTTAACGGAAACCGAGACAATGCTTTTGTTATGGTTAAAAATGTCCAATTATATGGAGGCTTTGACCCCGCTAACAACATTACCGATTTAACGCATACCCGTGATTTTTCTGAAACCACAGGAACCATTTTAAATGGAGATTTTAACAATGATGATGTTGTTACAGGTAGCGGTGCTTCGCTTAGTTTTAGTAATACCACCGAAAATACTTATCACGTAGTCATTTCTGCTAATGATGTAGGCAACGCCCTACTAGATGGGTTTAGCCTTACTGGAGGAAGTGCTAATGGAAGTAATGATATAACCGTTAACGGACAAGCTATATTCAAACATCTTGGTGGGGGGATGTATAATTCTAATTCTTCACCAAGCTTAACTAATGTAAACATTGTAAACAATACAGCAGATGGAAACGGCGGCGGGATGTATAATGAAAATTCATCAACAAACTTAACCAATGTGAAAATTGAAAGCAATACAGCAAATTATGGAGGGGGAATATATAATGAAAACTCTTCGCCTAGCTTAACCAATGTGAATATCATTAAGAATAACTCAACTTATCGAGGCGGCGGAATATTCAACATGTCAGGGTATGCAACGCTTACCAATACGACTATTGTAGGAAATAGTCCGAATGCTATTTATGCTTATGGCTGGACCTTCTGGAACAACAGCATTGTTTGGGGAAGTATAGATGGCAGCAATTACACCGCAAAACACTCACTAATACAAGGAAATAGTAATACAAGCAACGGTAACATCGATGCTACGGGCTTAAGCGAAACCGATATTTTTACAGACCCTGTTAACGGTGATTATAGCTTAAAAGATGGAAGTCTTGCTATAGATGCAGGTAGTAATAGTCTTTATACAGGTGATATCAATAACGATACCGACTTAGCAGGAAATACACGTTTGTTTGGCAGCACTATAGACATCGGAGCTTTTGAACATCATGGAATAAAAACCTATTGGACAGGTAACATAAATACCGATTGGCATACCGCAGGAAACTGGACAAGTGGATTACCTAGCACTACCAGTAATGCGGTTATAGACCAAGTTACCAACCAACCTTTGGTTGCTGCTACAAGCTCAGCAGAAGCTTACAGCATTGTAATCAACCCAGGAGCAAGCCTATCTGTATTAGGAGAGTTAAGTTTCCAAACAAGTTTAACCAATCACGGAGATTTATTATTCTTAAGCAATGCCAACGCCACCGGTCAATTAGCAGAACTTCCTGAAGGAGCAAGCATCACCGGAAACCCTGCAGAGGTACAACGTTATATTCCTAGCGGCACAAGAGCCTTTAGGTTCTTATCATCTGCCGTGAATAGTACCGATAATATCCATACAAACTGGCAAGAAGGTGCTTTAAACAACACCGATAATCCTACGCCTAGTTTTGGTACGCATATTACAGGAGATGCAACTGGTTTAAATGGTTTTGATGCAACGCCTAGTGGTAATGCTTCTTTATTTGATTTCGACAATGCCACCCAAACTTGGAATTCCATTACCAATACCGATGTGAATACCTTAACTATTGGGAAAGCTTACCGCTTGTATGTACGTGGTGACCGTAGTATTGATGTAACTTCGAATGCAGCAACACCAACGGCTACCACACTAAGAGCTAAAGGTAGCTTACACACAGGAAACTTTAGCCTAAGCAACCTGAGTGGAACTGCTGGCGGATTTAACTTTGTAGGAAACCCGTACCAA
>NZ_JACIFO010000012.1 GCF_014197445.1 Mesonia hippocampi
GTAGCAGCAACCAAAGGTTGGTTGATAACTTGGTCTATAACGGCATTGCTGGTAGTGCTAGGTAACCCACTTGTCCAGTTTCCTGCGGTATGCCAGTCGGTATTTATGTTACCTGTCCAATAGGTTTTTATTCCTTGATGTTCAAAAGCTCCAATATCTATAGTACTACCAAACAAACGTGTATTTCCTGCTAAGTCGGTATCGTTATTGATATCACCTGTATAAAGACTATTACTACCTGTATTTATAGCAGGACTTCCATCTTTTAAGCTATAATCACCGTTAACAGGGTCTGTAAAAATATCGGTTTCGCTTAAACCTGTAGCATCGATGTTACCGTTAATAGTACTACTATTTCCTTGTATTATAGAGTTTTGAGCTTGGTAATTAACACCTGTTACGCCTCCCCAAACAATAGTATTGTATATCTTTGGCGAAGAAGAATAATTATATATCTCCCCTCCGTTATTAGTTGCCATATTATTTGCAATCGTTACATTGGTTAAGCTAGGCGAAGCAGAATTATTATACATCCCCCCTCCGTTATTAGTTGTTATATTATTTGTAATCGTTACATTGGTTAAGTTAGGCGAAGAAAAATAATTATACATTCCACCACCACCAATATTTGTAAAGTTTCCTTTAACTATTACATTGGTTAAGCTAGGCGAAGAAGTCTCGTTATGTATACCAC
The DNA here is from genome assembly GCF_014197445.1 of Mesonia hippocampi. GTDB lineage: Bacteria > Bacteroidota > Bacteroidia > Flavobacteriales > Flavobacteriaceae > Mesonia > Mesonia hippocampi. Next base: position 695 of record NZ_JACIFO010000012.1, read on the forward strand.
CGCCGAATTGAGTTGCTATGTTATTTATAACTGTTACATTGGTTAAGCTAGGCGAAGCAGTATTATTACACATTCCGCCACCTCTATTATTCTCTATAGTTTTTCCACTGATAACTATTTGGCCAGTTCCGTTGGCATTCCCTCTAGTTAGACTAAAACCATCTAATAAGGCGTTGCCTACATCGCCTACAGAGATAAATACATGGTGAGCGTTTTCTGTGTTATTAGCAATGCTCAGTGTAGCCCCGCTTCCTGTTATGATATCATCATCGTTAAAATCTCCACTTAAAATGCTTCCTGTGATTTCAGAAAAATCTCTAGCATGAGTTAAGTTGGTAATGCCATTGGCGGGGTCAAAGCCACCATAAAGTTGTACGTTTTTAACTAACACAAAAGCGTTGTCACGGTTGGCATCATTGGTGTAATTTCCGTCTTCGGCACTATATAAAGGCTTATATGTTCCTTTAGCTACATAGATTTGTAGGGGCTGACTATCAAAAACCGAGCTATCAGCATCTTGTTGTATTCTAGCCCATTTTAAGGCATCGGCAAGTTCTGGGGTGGCGTTTGCCCAAGAGTCTCCCGTTTGTGTACCTCCTATTATGTTTTTATTTACATAAATAATATTGTTAGTATTTGGAGTGATATTTGGAGTTTGATATTCAAAAGCTCCTATATCTATGATATTGTTATGTAAACGAGGATTTCCCGAAGGGTCGGTGTCGTTATTTAGGTCTCCACCTGCGTTGATGTAAGCGGTGTTATCTCCTGCATCTATGGCAGGGCTATTGTATTTTAAGCTATAATTACCGTTAGCAGGGTCTGTAAAAATATCGGTTTCGCTTAAGCCCGTAGCATCGATGTTGCCGTTATTTGTATTGTTGTCTCCTTCTATCAGTGAGTGGTTTGCAGTGTAATTACCGTTCCAACCCTTATATAAGCCTCCCCAAACAATGGTATTGTTTATGGCTGGTGACGAAGAATTATTATACATCCCATCACCGCTTTGAGTTGCCATATTATTTACAATCGTTACATTGGTTAAGCTAGGCGAAGAATAATAATTATATATCCCACCACCATTATTTGTAAAGTTTCCTGTAATTATTACATTGGTTAAGTTAGGCGAAGAATTATAATAATTATACATCCCACCACCATATTTAGTTGCTATGTTATTTACAATTGTTACATTGGCTAAGCTAGGCGAAGAACTTACATTATAAATTCCTCCTCCGCTACTTTGTTCTACGTAATATGAGTTAACATAAGTACTAGTGTTATTGTTAGCATTTCCTCCAGTTAGGCTAAAACCGTCTAATAAGGCGTTGCCTACATTTCCAGTGGCGATAACAATTTGGTAAGCGTTTTCTGTGTTATTACTAAAACTAAGCGAAGCACCGCTTCCTGTTATGATATCATCATCGTTAAAATCTCCACTTAAAATGCTTCCTGTTGTGCTAGAAAAATCTCTAGTATGAGTTAAGTTGGTAACACCATTAGCTGGATCAAAACCTCCATATAGCTGTACGTTTTTAAGCATAACAAAGGCGTTGTCACGGTTGGCATCATTGGTGTAATTTCCGTCTTCGGCACTATATAAAGGCTTATATGTTCCTTTAGCTACATAAATTTGTAGGCTATCGTTCTGCAGCCAATTATTATCTGTGTAATGTTGAGTTCTTGCCCATTTTAATGCATCGGCAAGTTCTGGGATGGCATTTGCCCAAGAGTCTCCTGTTTGTGTACCTCCTATTATGCTTTTATTTACATATATGATGTTATTAGTATTTGGAGTGATGTTTGGAGTTTGATATTCAAAAGCTCCTATATCTATGGTATTATTACGTAAACGAGGATTTCCCGCAAGGTCGGTATCGTTATTTAGGTCTCCACCTGCGCTGGTGTAAGTGGTGTTATCTCCAGTATCTATGGCTTGACTATTTTCTTTTAAGCTATATTCACCATTAGCAGGATCTGTAAAAATATCGGTTTCGCTTAAGCCCGTAGCATCGATGTTACCGTTATTTGTATTGCTATCGCCTTCTATCAAGGAGTAATTTGCAGCATAACTACTGGTATTTTCATTAAATATTACCCCAAAAACAATAGTATTGTAAATGCTTGGTGAAGAAGAGTCATTATATATCCCACCTCCATTAGTCGCTGTATTGCTTGCAATTGTTACATTAATTAAATTAGGTGTGGAGTAATCATAATTAAAGATTCCGCCCCCATTCCCATTATTTGCTTTATTTCCAGTAATTTTTACATTAGTTAAGCTAGGTGAAGAAGAGCCATTATATATCCCTCCTCCATTATTTGTAGAGTTCTCTGTAATTATAACATTGGTTAAGCTCGGCGAAGAAGCATAATTATACATCCCTCCTCCGTTATTAGTTGCCATATTATTTGCAATTGTTACATTGGTTAAGCTCGGCGAAGAAGCATAATTATTAAACATCCCACCACCGTCATTATTTGTAGAGTTCCCTGTAATCGTTACATTGGTTAAGCTAGGCGAAGAAGCATAATTATACATCCCCCCTCCGTTTTTTTGTTCTACGTATAATGAGTTAACATAAGTACCAGTGTTGTTGTTAGCATTTCCTCCAGTTAAACTAAAACCGTCTAATAAGGCGCTGCCTACATCTCCAGTGGCGATAACAATTTGGTAAGCATTTTCGGTGTTATTACTAAAACTAAACGAAGCCCCACTACCTGTTATGATATCATCATCGTTAAAATCTCCACTTAAAATGCTTCCTGTGGTTTCAGAAAAATCTCTAGTATGAGTTAAGTTGGTAATGCCATTGGCGGGGTCAAAGCCACCATAAAGTTGTACGTTTTTAACTAACACAAAAGCGTTGTCACGGTTGGCATCATTGGTGTAATTTCCGTCTTCGGCACTATATAAAGGTTTATATGTTCCTTTAGCTACATAAATTTGTAGGCTATCGTTTTGTAGCCAGTTGTTGTTGGCATCGTGTTCTGTTCTTGCCCATTTTAGGGCATCGGCAAGTTCTGGGATGGCGTTAGCCCAAGAGTTTCCAGAGCCATTACCGCCTGTTACATTTTTATTTACATAAAGGACTCCATTATTTGGTGTTGGTATCTGTGTTTGTGCCCTGCTAGTATAAGTAGTCCATAGTGTAAATAATAAGATGAGTATGTTTTTAACATACAAGCTTGTTTGATAGTAATTTTTCATGGTTTTGGTTAATTATTATAAAATGAAATTTTAAGGTATTACTGAATAGTTCTCTTTAATATTAGCCTTTACTATCTTTATCAAAATAGTTATTAGGTTAATTTATATAAGAAAATAAGATTGGTTAATTTTTATTTACTTCATTACTTGAGTAAGCAAGATAGCAAAATAAGTTAATTTATTTTTAATATCAAAAAAACAGCTTTGCGAAAAAGTTTCATTTTTTTGTTTTTAATTATTGAAATAAGTAAATTAATGTTATTTTGATGTGAAATAATTGTTTTTTATCTAAAACAATAGTAATTTATTATTAAGTGTATTATTATGGTAGAATTAACGAGGTTTATGGTGTCGTTTTTGGAAAGGGTAGCCCTCTATTGGTATTAGCTTTGTTTTTATAAAATAAGCAATTGGTTGGTGTAGTTTCTCCAAAACTAACTAAGCCGTTACCAGCACATTCATCTATTTCCCATTTATTTTCTCCTAAAAGGCTACCTGTTGTCCATGCTGAGGCGGCATCTTCGAAATCGCTAAAAAATAGATTTACCGTTTGGGATAAAACGTTTGGACTGAACGAAAAGAGTAAGAAGAAGAAAAATAAAAAAGTATTTTTTTTCATGACAAAAATTATATGTTTAATTTTTAGATTTGGATAATGTTTATTTCTGTGCAAGTTCGATAAGAGATGCGTAAAAAGAAATACGTACCTCTACGTATTTTTTTTGAATGTTGCTACGCGAGAAAAGGACATACTGCTTTTATATTAGGTAGCTAGCTTATAAATTGTAGGCCAGTATAGCTTTTACCAGAGGTGTTTTTATAACCTACCATTTAGAGGCAGATAAACGCTATGTATTATATGCAATAGATAAATTTTTTATTGAAGTAACTTATGCTGTAGAAGCAAATAAGCTATTAGCTATAAAAAGTTTTAAAACAGGAAAGCTGTTGGATAAATACTCTAATTTTGATAAAGAAATACATTTAAAAAACAAATCACCTAGCCCTAAATAATCGATATAAATTGGTAACGGACTAAAAATAGCTAATTGTATTTTTAGTTATGAGTGATAGTGTTAAATAAAAAAGCCAAAAAGATATACATACCATAACCTATAAAAAAGCGAAGCCCAACAAGTGGGCTTCAGGCGGTACGAGCCGCCCGAAGCGTAACACGTCCCTTTGAATTGTAAAAATACAAAAAATATACAACATAAAACGAATAGTTGTAATTAGCTTTCAAAATTTAATTCACCCCCTTGATATGTATCTAGAATCATTATTTGCTAGTGATGTTTATGAAGCAACAAAGTTGATTTAAACCCAGGTAATAGTTTTTTGTAAATATTTTTTGTGATTCTATAAATGCTTACAAATATGTCTTTTTAACACTTTTGTGAGATTTATAAGTAAAATAGGTGTTTTTTGAGTAAAAAAAACAAAAATAATCCCTTATAGATATGTATTAATCCCTTAGAGATAAGTTTCTAGACCTCGAATGTCATTTTTATCTCCGAACTTTACCAGAGAATAAAAAAGGGATATTATGTATAAAAACAAGCGTATTATTTTAGGGAAGTATATACTTCGTTTTTCTAGGTTATTTTTTATGGTGTTGTTTTTATATGCAGGGCTTACTAAACTTTTAAGTATGACCTTGTTTATTGATAACCTATCCAACTCTCCAATGCTAAACAATAACGAAGTGATATTGGCAATTGCTTATGGCCTCCCTATAACTGAACTTACAGTTAGTGCATTATTGTTTATTAAAAAACAACTAAGCATAAGCCTGTTTCTAATCTTGTTTTTACTTATAGGATATATTAGCTACTTAGTTGCTTTATTATTTATGTATCCTGAGATACCCTGTAACTGCCGTAGCTTTTTCCCTATACTTAATTGGCACGGGCACTTATACTTTACTATTGGATGTACATTGCTAGCTATAGCTAGTATAATTATAAAGATTTTGCTGCGCAGCGAAGCAGGGACGAGCCGAAAACCTGAAAAAGAGTAGGCATATTATTCATTTAAATTTTTATGTTATGAAACCTAAATTTTTAATTCCTGTATTGGCAATTATATTTGCAGTTGCCATGTCATTTACTACTGTTGCAGTAAGTGCAGACCCTAGTTCCGATTACATTTTTAGAAATGGAAATTGGCATCAAATTCCTGAAATGAATTGTGTTAATCAAGACCAAAGCTGTTTGGTACGTGTACTACCTGATGGCACAAACTATCCAATTTATGATTCACAAAGTTTCTCTGACCCCAAAATTGGTAGTGGGAAAGTGGTAGGAGAAGTTACTTTAGATTAATCTTTAAAAATAGAAACCGGACTTACATCCGGTTTCTTCTTTTTTAAATATGTAATTATAAATTTTTAGACTTAAGCTAGACTTACTTATAAGTAGCAAATTCGTACAAGCACTCGTCCGTTATATATCGTTTTGTTAGGTTTTTAAGTAATTTTGGAGTAATGGCGTTTACAGTTAATTTTATGCTTTCTAAGTTAACCCAAGGGCTTTGCCCTTTATAATAAGCCAAGAGTCGATTTTGGGTTGACAGGGAGCCTGAAGCCATACTTATGACATAGGATTGGGCGGCTTTAAACTCCTCTTTATCTATATTTCCCAATTTTATATTCTCTATTATTTTTTTTGCTTCTTTTCGTATCGATGGTAGTTCTTTGGCCTTACAGCCGATATGAAATGAAAAATCATATGCATTAGATTCAGCTGGTGGGTTAAAACTAGCGTTCACCCCATAGATAGAAAAATTCTTCTCGTAACGCAAGTCCATGAGACGTTCCCCTAGTATTCGGCTAAGCATCTGTAAGCCTAAATACTCTTGGCTATTTGATGGAATATCGGTCAATACATAGCGTATTAAATATTGAGTCTTCTCTGAATTTATTATCGTGTCGCCTATATTATTGAGTGCAGGATGCTTTTGTGCTTTGTTTTTTTGCTTTAGCCTAGGTTGGCATTTTAATTTAGAATTACTCTGCGGTAGGTTACCTATATATTTTTGAGCTAGGCAAAGTAAAGCAGGCTCTTCTATATTTCCCCTAACTACAAAAGTAAAATCTTGGGTTTGACCGAAGAGCTGCTGATAGCTTTGGTAGGCGGTGTCTAAATCTGTCTGTTTAACTCCTATCCATAATTGCTCTCCTACATTTGTATAGGTATTGCGACCCATGAGTTGCTCTATCCGATTTTTAAAGTTAAAAAAAGAAACGTCATAGGGGGATTGAAAATATTCTATCTTTTTCTGTCGCTTCCAATAGTCAAATGCCTTGGTGTCATAACGGGGTTGGGTCATATAAAGATACATCATTTGAAACCACTTCTCTAAAGTTTCTGTCGAAGCCTTTCCTTTAATGCCTGATTCCTCAGCTTCGACATAAGGTCTAATGGTAAAGAGATGTGGTTGTTGTTCTATAAAGCGTTCTAAATCAAATTTATTCCATGTGCCTATGCCTGATTGAAGTACTATGTTTGCCGAATTTCGTGCCGCATAGGTGGAGGGTTCTGGAAAACAATGACTCCCCCACGGACTGAACCCCGTGATTTCAATTTTTCCTTCCTTGTAACGGGCAGTGGTGTCTTTATGAAAAATCAATCGAGCTCCATTCTTAAAAATAAAACGTTTACCGCCACTTTTGGTCGTTCCTTTTGCTTTGATTTTTTGAGACGTCAAGGAAGCCATCACCTCGTTGTTCAACAAAGACTGATCCCATGTTTCTGGCAGGTAAGGTTTGACGGGCTTTTGAAGCGTTTTATCAATGAGATTTCTTACCTGCATTTCCGTATAATTGGCTGCTGCACTTCCTTTTGTGGCAATCACGGCTATGTCTTCTGGTATCAATTGGATTATTTTTTTGAGTTCTTGATTGAATTGGGTGAGACTCATTTCATTCCACCATTGTTTTAATAAAGTTTTTTTGTGGGCAGGTAAGGCTTCTCCTGCTACAAAATGCCGGTAAATTTCTTGGGACCAATAGTTCGTACTAGTGGTGTCTTGGTAATCAAGAATAAGATCTTGGTTTTTTACCACTTCTTCCCATTCTTTAGGATGCACTCCAAATTCTTTCAATTGATGTAAATAACTTATAAAGGTTTCTAAAGCTTTTTCACTGTATCCTACTTCAAAATCAATCAAAGCATTATGCGCTTTAAAACTCATAACGACTTGTGACCGATAGGTGTGCTTATTTAAAAAATTAAAATGTATGTCATAAGACTGCTGTAATTTATTCAAGCGTTCTTGCAAAAGTTGTGTCATGGATTGCCAAAGGAAAAGTTGTTTTAGTCCTTCAATGCGATGTATTTTTTCTTGGGTATATGGATCTCTAAAGCCTAAATATAATCGATTTCGGTTGTTTTTGACTTGTGTAGTCTCTTTTTCTCCTTGGGTGATGTTAATCCAACCTGGAGGCTGCATTTTTAAGTCACAATTAGGAAGAGGCTTAGGGTTTATAGGCATAGGAATGCTTCCGAACATGTGTTTAATTTTAGCCTTTAACTGTTCGGGGTGTTCTATATTTCCCACCACGCCTATTGCCATTAAATCGGGGCGGTACCAAGTGGCATAAAAATCACGTAATTCTTTTGCAGGAAAATTAGTATTGTAGTCGAAGAAATTTTCCCAAGATGGATAGCAAGGGTTAATGTGTTGCAGCATCTTTGATTTGGCCCGATGCGCAGACAAATTTTGCACCCGTGTATTAAACTCTTGTAGCAATACCCCCCGTTCATTCTCAATATCTTCATCGGTAAGTTTTAAGCCATGAGCAATATCTTTAAACCATAATAAAGCCGTGTGGATTCCTTCGGGATTGCTCGATGCGACGGGGAATTGGTAATTAGTGCTGTAGTATCCACTGGCTGCGTTAACATCCCTTAAATTTCGGATGCCTGCTTTGGCTAAGCGTAAACTATCTACTTTTAATCCTTCAGGAAAATGGGTACTAGATTTAAAGGCCATATGCTCTAAAAAATGAGCAAGGTTAGGTTGTTGTTTCCCTTCTTGTATCGCTCCAGCTTTTACCCAAAAACTCATTTTAATATCAGAAGTACTTTCGTTTAAAGGCTTAATGTAATAGGTTAAGCCATTAGGGAGTTGCCCATGTATAATGCTTGAGTCTACAGGCGGTGCCTTTTTTGACTTAGCGACTTGACCATAACAGTAAAATTGTACACCTAATAATAGTAGTATAATGCTAAAGATATTGAGGTAATTGTTATTTGTTTTCATTAGTAGCCTGGGTTTTGCGTTAGGTTAGGGTTTTTTATACGTTCTTCTTCTGGAATAGGGTATAGACTATCAGTTTCAGACCAAAATGGACTTGAATTAAAAATATTATCAAGTTTATTAGTACGACCTAAATCGAACCATCGATGCCCCCATTCAGAAAAAAGTTCACGTTCTCGCTCTTCTAACAAAAGTGTTAAAAAATCTTCCTTAGAAATTTGTGGTTGACTTTGCGCTATTAATGGAATTCCTGCTCTTTCTCTAATATGATCTATAGCAGCTATAGCAGCTGGCATATTGCCTAGTTGTGCCTGTGCCTCGGCACGAATTAAATATTGCTCAGCCAAGCGGAATACCATAGAGTATTCTGTAACAACATTACCTGTGTTACCTGCTTTATATTTAAAAGGGCGGTAGGTAGCATTCTCTGAGTGTTGCTCTATCCAGTGTTCTTTACGTAAATCTCCTGTTTCAAAATTGGATTCAAAACCAGGTTTCAGTCGTAATTGTGGAAAAGCAGACGAAAAAATAGTCCACTCATGGGTGTTGGTAGTACTATTGCCACCACCTAGCGGTGAAATTTGCCAAATGGCCTCTTTACTATTGGCTAAAAACACGTCATTTACATTTTCTTCTAGACTGTAAAGAGCAGTTTTTGCAATTACTTGATTACTATACTCTAGTGCCAATTCCCAATTCTTATCAAAAAGAGATATACGTGCTAATAAGGCTTTAACTGCATAAGAATTTACAACTGTACGTTCTTGTTGAGGGTAAGCATCAGAAAGAAGATTCTCTGCGATTTGTAAATCGGCTAGAATTTGTGTTTGTATTTCTTCTGGTGTATTAGAAGTAGCCGAAGCATTCAGACGATAATCACTTGTTAAAATCAGGGGTACATTCCCATAAAGCTGCTTTAAGTAAAAATAGGTAAACCCTCTTACAAACAAGGCTTCTCCCCGTAATTGGTTGGCTAATTCTTCGGGGAGGCTGTCTGAGGCCTCGAGCCCTTCCAAAAATGAATTGACCATATACACGGTTTGGTAGGTACTAGACCATAATTTCAGATTATTTGGATTTTGAGGCAATACCTCGTGCTGCATGAATTCTGTAAAAACAGTATTGGTAGCATCTACAGGAACTAATATACCTGCACTTAGACCTGCTAAGGCAGTAACGCTACTACTGTGGCCATTGCTAAAAGCAACACTCCTAAAAAGCTGGTAATAGATACCTAGCATAGCACTGTTTGCGGTTTCCTGATTTTCGAATACCACAGCAACAGGTAATTGGTGATCAGGAGTCTCTACTTCTACAAAATCTTCACAAGAAATAGCTAAAAAGCTAATCACTAAAAATGGTATTATTAATTTATATCTTTTCATTTTATTTATTTTAAAATTTCACTTCTATTCCCGTAGTAAAAGTTCGCAAAGCACCAAATGCAGTACCTTGTCCTTTAGCCATTTCGGGATCCATCCCGCGATAATTACTAAGGGTAAATAGGTTTTGCCCTTGTACAAATAGCTTACAATTCTTTATCCCAATTTTTTGAAGGGGGGTATTAGGTATGGAATAGCTTAATGCAAAGGATTTAAGGCGGATATATGAAGCATCAGTATAAGGCAGAGACGTTTGTATTAGGTTACTATAGCCTCTTATTGCATCGAGCTGCGTAGATATGGTTTGAAATTTATCACCCTCTAAACCAATATAATCTTCCTGTCGTAGTGCACCAACGCGACCAGCATCAAATAATGCAAACTCCCCTTCTTTTTTTGCAAACTGTAATAAAAACTGAATGTCAAAATTTTTATATTGCAGGGTATTTTGCCAACCACCATAAAACTTCGAGTTACGATCTTTAACAACCACCCGGTCTTCATAATCTAGTCTTCCATCATCATTCACATCGGTAATTTGATAATAACCTGTCTTTGGATTGATACCTTCATATTGGTATAGCAAAGCTATATTTAATGGTTCCCCAACCCGATAGCTATTAGCATAGGGAGATTGCTCTATATTGGGATAGTTTACCAATTCATTTTTAGGCAGAGTAAAATTCAATGTACTTTGCCATTTCCAGTCATCAGTGTTTATAACTTTAGCATAGGCTTCTATTTCCCAACCCCTGTTTTCTACCGTAGCGGGTAAATTGGCCTGTACAGAGGTAAATCCTGTAATACTAGGTAAGCTATAGCCTACCAATTGGTTAGATGAGCGGTTTTTATAATAACTTACATTAAGTTGTAAACGGTCTTTAAAAAAACCTAACTGTACAGCCGCTTCTAGTTTTTTATTTACTTCCCATGAGTAATTAGGATTTGCTAACTGAGTGGGGTAAAGCCCTCCTGGACCAACGGTAGCTACATAACTATCTAAATACCCATAATCACCTATTTGGTCGCTACCCGTTATACCATAACTACCCCTTAGTTTACCAAAAGATAACCATGGGATTTTTTTTATTACCCAAACTTCCTCTGTAAAAATCCAAGCCGCCCCAATAGCTCCAAAATTTGCAAAACGTTTATCGGGGCCAAAGCGAGATGAGCCATCTCTTCTACCTGTAAGATTAATAAAATATTTTTTGTCCCAATCTAAGCCCAGTCGACTAAAAAAAGCCATATAACGGTAGTTAGCTTCTTGATGAAGCCCTCGAGAGAGATTAGTGGCTGCTGCAAGGTTTCCTATCATCGAACGAGTAGCATAACCAGTACCAGTAACTCCTGTTTGGAGGTTTAGTTGCTCTTGTAATGTAGCTCCTATTAAAGCTTTAATTCCTAATTTTTCTATGTTTTCTTGATAAGAAAGTTGCGGTTCGATAATCCACGAGGTACTTTCACCTTGTAAATGAGCAGACTCATGATCTATAAACTCTTTATATTGTGGATTATAGGACTCTTTTGGACGTTTAGTTAATTCGTTACTATTAAGATGAGTATATCCAAAATTGCTAGAAAGTTTAAATCCTTTCATTAACCTATAGGATAAGTTGAGATTAGCAAGTGTATTATGTATTTTAATATCACTAGTATTTAGATAACCTTGAAATGGATTTTCCTTTCCTACTTCACTCCATTCTTCCCAATGTAAACTTCCATCCTCATTAAAAATTTTTGGTGCATTGGGTGCTAAACTAAAAACTTGTGGTATCAAAGATCCTATCCCTACGGTGTGGTTTTTGTCTGCACCGTAAGTAATCGCCATATTTAATGAAAATTTATTGTCTTTACTTAAATGATTGAGTTGTACGCTTCCTGTGGCTTTCTGGAAGCTAGCACTACCAGGGTAAATGCTTCCTTGTTTTAAATAAGAACCATTAACACGATATCGGGTAGTTGAGCTCCCTCCTGAAATCGAGAGATTGGCTTGGGTAAAACCTGCCTGTTTACCGAAAAACTTTTCTTGCCAGTCGGTATTGCGGTTTTGATTCCATACCAACAAATCATAAGCATTATTTTCATTTGGTACTATACCATCGTTTTCAAATGCTTTTTGGCGTATTTTCAAGTATTCTGAGGTTTTAAGTAAATCAATACGGTTGGGTGCTTCAGAGAATCCAGACCTAATACGTGCCTGAACCGTGGTTTCTCCCGTGGTTCCTTTCTTAGTGGTAATTAAAACTACCCCATTCGCCCCACGCGAACCATAAATAGCCGTAGCATCGGCATCTTTTAATACTTCTATACTTTTTATATCGGCGGGATTAATTGTACTTAAGGGATCAATCCCTGTAAAACTTAAGGTACTATTAGTTTCTAATGGCGTAGAATTAAAAGGTACCCCGTCAATAATATAGAGGGGGTAATTCCCATTTGGTCGTAAACTATTTTGCCCCCGTATACGTATAGTAGGAGCAGCTCCAGGCAAAGTACTATTTGAGATAACCTCTACCCCTGCCATACGTCCTTGTAATGCTTGTAGCGGGCTTACTACTGGCTGTAGCTCGATTTCTTTTGCAGTAACTTTTGCTATACTTCCTGTGCGTTCTCTATCGGTGGTGGTATAATAGCCTGCATTAATAAGTACCGCTGCTAAGGTGTTGGCCTCGGGTGTTAGGTTTATTGTAAAAAATACCTGCTCTCTTACTGCTAGCTCTTGGGTTTTAAACCCTATATAGCTAACCACCAAGGTATCGCTAGGCGATGCTTCTAGCTTAAACCTGCCTTCAAAATTGGTGGTTGTTCCTGTTGTTGTGTTTTTAAGCAGTATGTTTACCCCTGGGATGGGCATATTGCTGCTATCGGTAATTAGCCCAGATACACTTACTTGTGCGTGTATGGGCAGTGCAAAGCTGCTTAGGAGTAAGTATATACTACCCCTAAGGCATTGCCTAAATAAAATTTTCATAGTTTTGTGGTATTAAGTGGTGTACCCTATGGGGTACATTATTGCTTAGTTGCCTTCCTGCGGTTCGCCAAAACTTTGTGGGAAGGTTTTTTATAACATTATAAAATGCTCTGGATTTATATAGCTATCTATCTAAATAATAGTTAGCTAAGTTTTTATTCATAGGCTTCTCTATATTTTAAGTTAAACACTTTATTGCGGAATCTCTTATAAAGATTGAAGAAGTATGCTAAGAATCTACCGAATTAAGTACCTGAAATCTAGAATAAAAATAGGTGTGGAACTCAGCTTATAAGATAGGAGGTACTGGCGTGTACCTTTACCACAAATAAGTGAGCCCACACCATTTTATAGGCGTGAGCATCTACACTTATTGTCCCGTGGTATAATTTAAAACGCCAGTTTTCCTATACGAGACTCAAAGCGATGCTTCTATTTTACGCAAGAAGTAATCGCAAATATATTATTATTCAACAAATATAATCAAATTATTTAACAAGTGGGTTAAAAAGCCTACAATATTTTACTTGTAAATAATGAAATTGACCATAAATATTAAAGTTATGGTTGACAAAAAAGCTAAACAAAGATTTTTAGCTCTATTTGGATTAAAAGTTTCTCAAATTAGAAAAGAAAAAAATCTGAGTTACAGAAAATTAGCACAACAGTGTGACATTGATTATAGCGATATTAGCAAAATTGAGAAAGGGCAAGTAAAAATTCAATTACCTACGGTATATGAATTAGCAAAAGGTTTAGGAGTTCACCCTAAAGAGTTATTTGATTTTGAGATTCCTGAAGCTTAAAATAAATTACATCTATCTTTATAATTATAAATCATTATCACACAAATAAAAAAATTATATGGTTTGAAGTAATCCCAAGAATCAAAGGTTATAAAAAGAAAATAACGTAATGACAATATACTCACTTAACTAAGAGCTATTTTTATATTTTACCTTTATCAAAATTAGAGTATTTATCCAACAGCTTTCCTGTTTTAAAACTTTTTATAGCTAATAGCTTATTTGCTTCTACAGCATAAGTTACTTCAATAAAAAATTTATCTATTGCATATAATGCATAGCGTTTTTCTGCCTCTAAATGGTAGGTTATAAAAACACCTCTGGTAAAAGCTACATGATATTGATCGCTTTCTGGTAGGCGGATAAATTCATAAAGTGTCATACTGCTAAAAAGAGTTCTTTTTGGGTAATAAATTAAATAATTTTAAATAATCTGAAATACTATACCATAAAGAAGTCTCTCTTTTATCACTATTGTGCTCTCGCCAAAGTTCAAATTTAACTCTTTTATCTTTATATATAATAAATATACTATTGTCCTCGAACTGTAATAAGTAGCCTTTATTTTTTTCTAGATTAAATGTCAAAAAAATATATTTTTTAAATATTTGGTACTCATTAATTTGTTCTAAGTTTTTATTTAAATAAAAAGAAGAAAAGCCTCCTTGTTGTGTTTTAAAAATAACCTGATAATTTTTTTCGTAGTTTAATATTTCTACACCTTCTATACCCTTAGAGGACTCTTGAGCCAATAAGGAAAAGGAAATTAAGTATAAAAATAAAATAAACCTCATAATAATCTACATAGAGCACTAACAACCAAATAAATATACAATAAATTTTTGTTTTACCTTTTTTGAAATTTTGAAAAACACATACCTAATAATAAGACTTTTAAGCTTTAGCTCTAATACTCTATTTCTACATAGAAGTATTGATTATTGTAAATACCTTCCAAAATAAAGGCTGTTACAACTAAGTGCTACTACATCAGCTGTTGGAAGTAGTTGTGAATACCTTCCAAAATAAAGGCTGTTACAACATGCCTATCTCTAAGTACATCATAGAGAATGTTGTGAATACCTTCCAAAATATAGGCTGTTACAACGACAATTGGATTGACTTGTATGACTATGCAGTTGTGAATACCTTCCAAAATAAAGGCTGTTACAACAAAAAGAGAATTACTAGCAGACTTATCATTGTTGTGAATACCTTTCAAAATAAAGGCTGTTACAACATATTACATATCATTTCAATACAGAATATAGTTGTGAATACCTTCCAAAATAAAGGCTGTTACAACAAAACGGTGGTGCAGCTTTAGATGCTTGGCGTTGTGAATACCTTCCAAAATAAAGGCTGTTACAACGATGTTACACAAGATGATGGAGATTTTGAGGTTGTGAATACCTTCCAAAATAAAGGCTGTTACAACATGCTCTATGTAACAACGTTTACTTCAGGTTGTCTCATTTATCTTTTAGTGTTAAAAATGATGTCAATGAACCTAAAACTAAACTCCTTAGTTTGCTTTTTCAAATTCTAGAATCGTTTGTTTTGTATATTCTAAATATAATTCATTAAAATTAAGTTTTGAAGCATTGGCTACTCTTTTGTAAATTTCTTTAAAATATACCTCAATGGGCAATTTATTGTGCGAAAACTTATTTCTAATTACAATCAATAAAAATGCTTTTTGAATATGGTCACTCTTCTCTTTTAGTTCCTGAGTTATATCTGTATCAAAATCTTTTTTACACCTACTATTCAACCAGTCTTCATCCTCTTTTGATATAAAATTCATATATTTTAAATAGGTTGCTAAGTATTTTTTGAAATTTGGATTGTTATCACCTTTAATTAAGGAAGGAATCTTCTTTATCATAAATTTTTCAAAGTCGTGAATACTCTTTAGTAAATAATCTCTTCGAATCACCTCATAAGAATTTGGTTTAAGTTCTAACACATCTTCTAATGCTATTTTATTCCATTTTTTATCTGGATAGTATTCAAATATAGTTTGAACCTTTTTACTATTAACAAATTTTTTAAATTTCCCTAACTCCTTTAATTTCACTACTGGCTCTTTAATATTCTCACTTTCATAGGGAACTGTGAGCGTCCATGCAGATGATGATTTTATTATATTTTTGCTAGTATCCCCAGAGATTCTTTGACTTTGCACTCTTGCTATAGCTTCTTCATCTTTACGCTCCTGTTGAGTTTTATAAATATTGCTCAATTGAAGCTCAATTGGTATTGCTTTTTCTGAAAGGTAGAGTTTATTAAAAATGTTACTCGCCATTTTTGAAAGCAAAACATCCTGCTGTTGTACTTTTTTGATTTTAGATTCTTGAACTTTTATAAATCGTTTCTCTGTTTTCTCTTGACTACTAGCCTGATATGCATTTTTATAATCACGATCCCAACCATAAAATTTTTGATAGTCTTGGTGTTGATGCCATGTCACATACCACTCAGCAAAATATTCTGGGTGCTCTTTAATACTTTTATCTTTTACATATGTAGGTTTACTATCGAAAATACCTCTAGGAAATTGCATTGGTTTTACTAACAATTTTTGTACTTGATTGTCAACAGTATTAATCATATAAAGCCTTCTGTGAAACAAATTCCATATATGTTGTTGCTTTATAAATAAGTTTAATAATCTATTATTTTTTTGATAGCCTTTTATTTGGTAAATAAAATTCTCAAAAAGCTCTTTTCTTCCTTTTAAATAACAGGTGTAAAAGGATATAAAATCGCGTTTTTCAAAAGCATTTTTGATATTATCATTCCATATGTAAGATTCATTCCTAAAATCCCAAAACTCTCTAAGCAACTTATAGGCTTCTTTTGTTTGTATGTCATAAAAAGCTAAAGATTTTTGTAATTGACTATGATGGTACCCTCTCCATTGTAATCTACTTCCTTTCGGCATAAAACGCTTTAAATCATCGGCAATCCATGTAGCCTCTTGGCCAAGTTCTTTATTATTAAAAATATATTTTCTTTTATTTTTTCTATCTTTAACTTGCTTCGTATTTTCAAAAACTAGTTGTAACTTGGCATTGGTTATTCCTATCTCATTGAAAATAGCATCTAAAAGTTTTGGAATATTTACTTTTTCATGATCACCAGCTTTAAGAAGTTTTTTAGTGATAGATCCTTTAGGAAGTTTATCCCCTGCTTTGAAACCAGTAAGTACTTCATAACGTTCTACTATTTTCTGAGCAATCATTTTTTCTATATCCTCAGGCGGAGTATGGTTTAAAGTTAAATGCAACAGAGCGGGTAATTCATTTAAAGATAACATTGCAATTGGCGCTAGTTTTTCGTAATTAAAATCTTTCAAAAATGTACTAGGATTCATTTTTGTGTCCTCTCTTTCTCTATACTCAGAAGTATGCTTTATTTTATATACAGAATTTTGGCCATTTATTTGATTAGCAACTTTCTTTACTTTTCCTGGGAAGTATTTTTCTGAAAAATTTATATGAATAGGAATATTATTGCCAACGAAATTATAAGAAGGGTTTGGGTATAATTCTAATCCCTGTTCAGTATTGATTACTGCGGTAGAAAAATAATCTTTTTTATACTTCGATGCCTCACTTAGCTTAGCAAATACTTTTATCTTTTCCTTTACAATTCTATCTGAAACATACTGTGTTCCTTCAATAGATTTTTCACGTTTGTCATGTACATAATTTCCCAAATGTAACTGGAATCGTAAGGATGGAAAGTCAACAAATTCGTCTAAATAACGTAGTGCGAAATAAGTAAACTTATTTTTATAACGCTTTCTAATGACAGGATGAATTACTGTAGCTTCCCCCGAAGAGCCCAAACCTTCTTCTTTTATAAATTCATTTATGTCCTCTAGAAACTCTTTCTTCTTATCTTCAGAAAAAACTTGATATAATTCATCAGGAACTTTGCTTAATTCATCTACTATTTGAGCAAGTAAAGTATCTTTTGTAAAACTTGTTCTAAACCTGTTTTTAAAACCTTTATAGCCTAAATAACCAAAGACCCAATGAGTAGCCATATATTTTAGACTATTATTTTTTTTATTTATAGGAATATCTGGATTTTTAACAACTTTAGCTTTAAAGCCTTTAACTCTACTCCTTAAATCTTCTCCTTGTTTTTTAGTTAAAAATATACTCATAAGGAATAAAAGTCCACTTTCAGAAATTGTCACGTTATTTTCAGGTTTGACTTCTCTGGAAGGAATAGCACTATAATACTTATTTATTTCGTCTTTTCCATGCAGTAAATGGTAGAAACTATCATTAAGAATAGCACTAGTTATAGCCTCTTCATCACTTAGATTTACTTTTTTACCTTCTCTTTTTAACTTTTTAAGCTCATCAATTTTTAACACCTTCAATTGTTGAAGCTCTTCTAGTAAACCCTTTTTTAGCAATTGTTTAGAAGCATCAGTTTTCATACGATACTTTTTTACATCCCTTATTACAGATAATAAAAGATTATCTAACAACTCATAATTCTCTGAAAATACTTCAATTGGTTTGTGATAATGATGTGTATAAAAGTTTCTGTAATCTCTAATTAAACAAATTAGAGTCTTCAAAGATTTTTCAAAATAATAGCGCTGTTCTGAGATCAATTCGTGAGAAGCATACCTTAGTGATTTATAGTGCGAAAGAGGAAGGTATAAATACCGAATAACTGGTAAATGTTGTTGAAGAAACTTTACCCCTAACTCATATTCTGAAACAGCTTTGTTATCTTTGAAAAATTCAAATACTTCCTTTCCAAATCTTTCTTTAAATGCTGTAAAAATTTCATCAATATTATTCTGAGCTAAATTTAAAAAACCTCCAAAATAATGTTTGTCTTCTATACTTGCATAATGATACTCAATACGTTTTGCCATATCTTGAATCGATGCCTCCATACAATTTTCCTTTAAATATTATTTAGGGAAGATACAAAATTTAAAATCTAATTATTCTCTAGATAAAATAGCTTTAATAACAATCTTTGAGTTTTGTAAAAACCGTTTGTAAAAATCTATAACCCCATTTTTAAGACACTCAGCTATTAACTATTTACTCAACTAATAAAAAAATAAAGCCGCTTTAAGCGGCTTATATAAAATCAATTTAGGCAAAGTTATAGACTTGTGTAACGGTTACCGGCTTGGCAGTAGTTTTTTATTTAATTCTATCTCCATAAGGAAGTTTTTTGATAATTCCTTCCATAAGTTTCCAATCAGGTACATATCCATTTTCAGAATAATCTTTTTCTTTATCAATAACAGTTTCATTTCCTTTTTTTAAGATTGGAAGTTTGATTGTAAAATCTTTCCTTATATGAGAATTTAATTCTCTACCGAATGCTAAATATTTAACTTTACATTCATTACGAATTAGAGAAGAAATAAAAAGTTTAGTATGAAGCGAAAGTGCTTCTTTTTCTCTTAAAACGGCAACATTTTGAGCTGTATAAAATGGCTTTTTTTGAATAAAACAAGACCCTAAAAAACTTCCACCTAAAGAAACGGACATTGCACCTGCTGGGAAAGGGTCTTCGCCATTTATTTCATCCACTACAGCAACAACACCGTTTCCATTACTATCTCTCGATACATAGTTATATTTTGGGTCAAAATTAGTAGTCTTATTAGCATCTATTCCATTACCCATAGTAATGTTAAAAAGCTTATGCAAATAAAATTCTTTCCAATTTTCTGTTTTAAAAGAGGCTTTATTGTTTCGGTTTTTCGTTTTTAATGAGTCTCCAATTGGACTGTTATTTATTTTATTTTCAATAATTGATTCCATCAATTTAAAATCAGGAACATAACCTTTAGGGTTAAATTTCTTTTCATTATCAATTATTGGATTATGATTTTTATCAAATGAAATAGGCAATTTTATAACAATTTTTTTACTGTCACCTACACGACATTGTCTGCCGTAAGTCCATTTGTAATTTTCAGAAAAATTGATGATAGACGTAATAAAAACACCTATTTTAGAAGTCATTTTAAATTTACTTGCTCTGAAAATATTAACATCGCTCGAAGCACAAAAGTCTTCTATTTGATAAAATGCTGTGCAACCAACCTTACCTGTTGTTATAGCATTTCCTTTAAAATCAGGTGTTAAGCTAATTCTCTGTGCTATGCCGTTATTATTTGCTGAAGCTGTGACATAAGGTGTAAGTCCTTCATCGTACTCATCCTTACTATGGTATTTACCGGGGCCAATATCGAATAAATCATTCAAACAAAATTCTTCCCAGTTATCTGTGTTAAGCATTTTCGCCACCATCTTTAATTATGTATGAATAATAATCTCTAATTGTTTTTTCAAAATCATCGGATTCAAGACTACTATAATCAGTTTCCATATATGCTTCCGCCAACCATTCATCTTTCCAACTAACTTTCCGCATAACAGATAAACCAGCTACTTGCTTTTTGTTTTTAAACAAATCAAGCCATAATTCTTCTGTTTTTGCCCATAAACTATTTCCTTTCTCATCAGTCATTTCAACCCTACCAAGTCCTTTCCTTTTTGTGAATTTATCGTCTCGATAATATCCAAAAAATGTTTCTTTATTTGCTTTAATATGTTTTTGTGAAAGGTCAAACACCATACACACAGCAACTGCTGCTGCACCTGGATAAAATACTTCAACAGGTAAAGAAAATACAGCTTCTAAAGTGTAGTTATCTAGCATTTTTTTCTTAAACTCCTTGACATCTCTACTATTACCTATAGCTGCCTGCATTGGAAGTAATACTGCCATTTTAGTTAATGGTGAAACGTGTCTTGCTACCCATTCAACAAAATGGAAACCTTTTGAAGGGTCTTCTTTTTTCTTACTATCCCAATTTTTCGTATAGTTGGAATTACAAAACTTTTTTGTAGCATTATACGGCGGATTCATCAATACTACATTGATGTCATTATTTTCAATCCATTTACCTTTGTTAAATAATGAGTCTTGGACAACATTCGAGTTTCCATCTCCGTGAATTAACATATTTGTAGATGACAAGCCAAATGCGCCTGCTTCATATTCAATTCCAAAAATTTGCTCTTGTTTTACTTTTTCTCGTTCATCTTCGCTTTCGCAATCATCCATTGCGTCTGTCATAGCTCTTACCAGAAAAGCACCACTACCGCAACAAGGGTCTAAAACCCTTGAATGTTTATTAACACCAACGACTTTACTCATAAAACTACATATATGGTCTGGCGTAAAAGCTTGGTTTTTATCAGACTTTCCTACATATTTATTAAAGGTTGTGAAGAACAAATTCAACAAATCTTGTCCAGCCGTATTTTTATCGTTTATGTAAGGCACTATGTTAGTGTCTATAAACTTTAAAATATCAGTTAATTCTTTATAAGTAAGACTTTGAACATCTTGGTCATCTAAAACTTTATTGTTAAGAATTGCTAACTTACTAGCCTTGTTTATACTACCGCTTTTCGTTAATAATCCTTCTAAAATATCTTTGATGTTATTGAGTACTACTGTTTCTGCTTTTAGAGGTTTTCCAGTTTTAGGGTTAATCGTATCCTTAATGTTTTCATATACTAAACCATTTTTTAAGGCTAAAAGGCAAGTACCAACGAATTGGCTTCTTAATTTTTCATTTACACCGTCTGAATGTAGTTTTTCATTAAGGGTTTTGATAGAATCGATTACTTTGATTTTATCATTAACTTTACCAAAGCATATTTCTTCATACTCTTCAAACGTTTTTAGTTTAGTTTCTTCAAGAACTATATGTTCATCATCTATAATTACCGATTGACCATACCAAACACAAATATCGTCACCTTCTGTTTCAGCAAGAATTGCAACAATTCTTTTGTCAGAATAAGCTTTTTCAAAACGGACATAGTCTTGTAATTGTTTCTGAATTTTTTCTTTATTCCATTTACTAAACTTGTTCTTTGTTTCTATCAAAATACAAAGTCGTTCATTTTCAAATCTTATGTCTAAATATTGATGGTTTGTTCCTGTATCACCTTTCTGAAAATCCTTAATATTTTTTCCGATTGATTTAAGTGCAGATGAGTAACTAAATTCTCCAGATTCAGTATTTCCAATTTGGTATTGAGCGCCAATTTTGTCTATTATTTCAATTCTATTCACTCTTCTTTAAGTGTTTTGTTTTTAATTAGTTAATGTTTTTCTCAAATTACTGCTAACGCCCTGACGGATATGGCGATTTGCGTTGAAGTGAAAACTTCAAGAGCAAAGAGAGCCATTAGACGTAATTCGCTATATCCGTTTGTTGTCGAGAGTTCACCTATGTAGGCGTCTCAAGTTAAAATATTAATAATATACTACAAATATAGCGAATTACAGTCGTACTGTCAGGGCGTTGTTCGAGAATAGCTCAAGAGAAAATGTTGCCGTAGGCGACATGACTTGAGCGACCCATAGGGTATTCTCGAACAACTTGTATATATCCTCAAATATATATAAGTTTTTATGTTAAAACAAGAAGGGTGTAAAAGCCTAAGGGGGTGGTTAAAATGTATGAAATTTACTTGTTTTTCACCTCGGTTCTTGTTGTAGCCAGTTATTATTTTATTTCAATTTCTTTGTAATCCTCTCCGTCAAGGACTCTGAATACAG
This sequence comes from Mesonia hippocampi, assembly GCF_014197445.1. GTDB lineage: Bacteria > Bacteroidota > Bacteroidia > Flavobacteriales > Flavobacteriaceae > Mesonia > Mesonia hippocampi. The sequence continues at coordinate 22,976 of NZ_JACIFO010000012.1, forward strand.
CACTTTTTTCACTTGTTCTGTTATCCCTTGTGAGGATATTATCAATCATCTTAATTATTTCTGTACTTTGTTCTCCATTCTGTTCTAGAATTCCGTATAAGTTTATTAGGAATTCATCACGATTATGCCAATATGCTGTTTTTAATATTAATGAACCAATTAATAGATTTCCTTTTTTACCTGAATTTATAAATGCTAAAAAAGCAAATGTCCAAGCTTCAATATCCGATAGATTAATACAAGCACACATTGCGAAACAAAAAGTTGCTTCTTCAAAGTCTGAATTATCTTTTTTAATCACACCCAAATTAAACCAAGCTAAACTAGATAATAAATCTTTGTTCAAAGCACTTTCAATATCAGTAATAGAAGGTTTGTTTCCAGCTATTTCATCCGCTTCCTTTGGCTTTCTGAATTGTGAATAAATTTTTTGGTTTTCCAATATTTCACCAAGTAATAAAGCCTTTAATAAAAATTCTTCATTTGGTTTTTCGATGGTAGAAATGTAGTCTTGAAATATTTTATCAGCTTCCTTATAATTGCCCGAAAACATTAATGCATCTCCTAAGAGCGATTTAGTTTCATTTGATGCTCCAAGCTCAATTGATTTTTTATAGAATTTAGCAGAAAACTTAAATTTTCCAGCTTCAAAGCAAACTCCAGCTATCTTTCTGAAATAGTAAGACCTTTTTAAATAATCTGAGTCATATTTTTTTGCTTTTACATAATGATTTATTGATTCCCTATGTCTGTCTTTACTTCTGTAGAAGTTGCCTAAATTATAGTAAGAAGTAGCAATCAAACTATCAATATTAAGTTTTTTTGCTTTTTCTAATTGTGATTTGAAAAAAGACTCAATTAGAGCTATTCTTTTTTTTATTTTAGTGTCAGATTTAAGTAAAATTGAAGCAACTGCTGGAAATAGTATTATCTCATTTTCTTTATTGTCAAGTGCATCATTAATTAAGTTTAATGAATTCTCAAAATATGAACTAGAAAGTAATACAGGTAGTAATCTTAATAATAATTCTTCTTTTTCAATTAACCTTTTTTCTAGTTCATTTTCAAATATTATTTTCCCACAATAATCAATGTGACCAACCATTACCATACACATTGATAAACTCAATAAAACGTCTAATGATAACTCTTCTATAAATTTTTCTTTAGGTCTTTTATCGAGGTTATGAAAAAAGACTCCTTTAAGAATACTTGTTTGTACTAATAAAACGTTTTTATCAATACTGATATTTATAAGATAGTTTTCATCATTAGCCTTATATTCTAAAAAATCTGAATATTTTCTAAGCTCATTTCTCAGTTGTATTTTAAATTGACTATTTGAAAGTCCTTGTATATTGTCATCCTCAAAATTTATAGAATATGACAGAGGAAAATTAAATGAACGAGAGTTTAGTATTCTAACGTTATTTAAATCATTTTCAATTTGATTTTCAGATTGTTCATTCCATTCATTACTTTTCTCAACTTTAATTCTGAAAGTTTTCGCTTTTTTCTTAGCAAATGTTAGGTCAACTTCATTAACCCACTTTACATAAATTTTGTCAAGATGCTTAGAATATCTGGCTAATAAAACTGGAATTTCAAGCTGTTTAAAATATTCTAAAGTGTTAATTTTAAAATCAACATTGAAAATTTCAGATTCTTTCTTAGAAGCAGTTGATTTTAATTGTACATAAAATAAAATTCCCGTTGAATTACCTTCTTCATCAAATAGTTCTACTTCGCAGTCAATTCCGTAATCTTTATCCTTATCTCTTATAACCCATTTTTCGGGAAGACACAGCTGAAATTTAGCTCTCGATAAGTCTTCTAATTGATGTTGTTTAGGTCTTTTAGGCATTTTGGGTTTAATTGGCTACAACTTCTATATATCCTCAAAGATATATAACTTTTTATGTTAAAACAAGAGGGGTGTAAAAGCTTAAAAGGGTTTGGTTAAAATGTATAGGTAAAAAGTAAATACAATCAAGTTTATTATCCATTCATTTTATCTTAACACCAAACGAACCAAAAAGTCAAGCCTATTTTAAAGGAATTTTTAAAACCTATAAAAACTAAAATTTAGATATCTTTAAGGAGTAGAAAATTTTTTGCGGTAATGCCTTGGGCTATAAATGTACTTTGCTTTAAAAGTTCTAGAGAAATGTGTAGGCTGTTTAAATCCTGATAAACGGGTTATAGCTTTAAATGGGAGCGAGGTATATTTTACCATAAGCATGGCTTGCTCTAAACGCTTTTCTAAATGAAATTTAAAAATAGTGGTTTGGTATAATTGCTTAAAGCCTTTTTTTAGTTTATGCTCATTGATATGAAATTGTTTAGATAAGGTACTAATAGGAGGTAGGGGTTTATGCAAGTGCTTTAAAATATATTTATGTATGGCTCTTATTTTTTGAGTATCGGCTTGGTATTGTAAACTATTATCATGGGGAAATAAGGAAGCTTTTTTAGAAACTACCAGCTTGTTATGAGGGTTGTGGTAACCTATAGGCAAGCCCCTAATAAAGTAAAGTGTTTTGTTTAAAGCGGTTAAACGGTGGCAATAGCCCCAACAATTTAGAGGCGACATATTAAAAGGTAAAAAACGAAGAAGTATGTTTATTGGCGCTGCTTTTTCTTTATTTAACGAGGTGTTAAGTGCCTCTAGTAGCTTTTTATGAGTAAAAGGGGTTAAAAATTGTTGGATGGGTTTTAGCAGGATTTTTTTTGAGGGGAGGTTTAATAACTTTAAGAAAATAGGATTAGCATCGATAATTTTAAAATCTGCATCTAAGAGTAAGGTATAGGGCTTAAGGATGTTTTTTTTGTGGAAAGAAGCCGGATGAATAAAAAAACTCCCCAACTCTTCGGCTAGCATATTTAACATAAGGCTAAACGATTCAATATCGTCATGTATATTCGTAAGCTTAATGCGATGCGAAAAATTTCCGTTTGCCAATTCATAAATCATTTTTCGTAACTCTTCAAGGCGCTCCTCTTTGTTTTTTAATCTAGGTGTCATTTAAAAAGCTTTAAGTAAGTTATTGCCTGTTCTTTATCGGTAAAAACTTTTGTTGGAATAGGAGGGTGGTTAACCCTGATAAAAAAGTTGGTAAGTTGTGCGCTAATTTTTGAAGAAACTAAATAGGCAACCGCCTTAATAAGTAGAGAGCCTTGTGTAGCTAAATACCTCCTAGCTTCTAAATTAGGGTAATTTATATTGCTCATATCGCATAATACAGGGTAGGCTTGGTCTTTTTGCAGGTGCAAGCGGTCAGATACAATGGCTTCTGCCAAGTTGATATCAAAGTTAGTAATAGGGAAGTAGGTAAAATAAAGAATATCCTCATCAAGGAGGATTTCCCCATAATTGGTTCTTAAGAAATTCATGGCTACTGGTAATTTTCTATTAATTTAAGAAAATAATCTTTATTGCAAGCTATTTTTTCATAAGTTAATGAGGTTTTTTATGAAAAACTTATACTTAAGGGAGAAAAACTTATCTTTAAGGGATTACTTTTCGACACTTTCGTTTCTCTATACTTAAAATGATTAATTTTTGTCAGCCTAAATTTTTTAGGACATGTTAAACTTAAATTTAGAGATTATGGCAAAAGTAAAACACAATCATTTTTTAGACACGGTAGATCATGTTTTTAGCTATGCTAAAAAGCTAAAAATACTACACTTAAAAATGCAAGGAAAAACCTTTGATGGGAGAACCATACAAATAGGAGGTAGTAAGGCGTTTCATTTTGGTACCACAGGGTATCTAGGCTTAGAGCAGGATAAGCGTTTAAAAGAAGCTGCAAAGCAAGCTATAGATGATTTTGGTACGCAATTTCCGTTGTCAAAATCTTATATCGCACATCCTTTATATGAGGAGCTAGAAAAGCTTTTACATACCTTATACAACCAACCCGTGGTGGTTACTAAAAATGCAACTTTGGCTCATATGGCTGCTATACCTGTGGTGGTGGGCGATAACGATGCAATAGTATTAGACCACCAAGTACATTGGAGCGTACAAGATGCTGCAAAACGATTGCAGTTAAGAGGAGTGAAAATTGAATTGCTAAGGCATAACAGGTTAGATTTGCTAGAAGCAAAAATACAGGAGTTAGGGGCTAAGGTAGATAAAATATGGTATATGGCAGATGGGGTTTACTCTATGTATGGAGATTTTGCCCCAGTTAAAGACCTACTAAAGCTAGCACAAAAGTATAAGCAACTGCATTTGTATTTTGACGATGTGCATGGCATGAGTTGGTTCGGGAAACATGGCAGAGGTTATGTATACGAACAGCTTCAGCAATTACCTGCTCAGGTAGTGCTTATTGGTACGTTGAGTAAAACTTTTGGGGCTAATGGCTCTTTTATTATCTGCGGAGATAAACTGATGCAGCAAAAAATTAAAACGTTTGGAGGTTCGCTTACGTTTTCTGCACAATTAGACCCTGCTTCTGTAGGGGCAGCTATTGCCGCTGCAAAAATCCATTTGTCTGACGAGATAAACATTTTACAAGAAGAGCTACAAGACCGAATAAATTATTTTAATAAGCTTTTGGCAGCGTATAAAATTCCTTTAGTAGAAACCAACTCATCGCCTGTGTTTTTTATAGCAACGGGTATCCCCGAAACAGGCTATCAGCTTACACAGCAATTATTAGCACGAGGTTTTTATGTAAATATGGGACTTTTTCCGGCAGTACCCTCTATAAAAACAGGCCTGCGTATTACAATCTCGAGGCATAATCAAAAAACAGAAATACGTCAACTTGTAGAAAACTTGGCAAGCTTGTACCCTAAGGTAATGAGGGCTACAGGAAACTCGTTAAAACGCTTAAATAAATATTTTAAAAAAGAGTTTTCTTTTCCAGAACAAGCTCTTAAAAGTACAAATTATACCCTTGTACAACAAAACAGCATTACACAAATAGACAAGCATGTATGGAATAAACATTTTAAAGGAAAAGGAATTTTAGATTGGGAGGGTTTTAAATTTATAGAAGATTGTTTTAAGACTCATAAAGCAGATGAGCATAAATGGAAGTTTTTCTATATTCAAATTTTTGATGCCAATAATAAATTAATGCTAATGGCAGCATTAACCATAAGTTTATGGAAAGACGATGTGTTGGCTAAACCTGCCGTTTCTAAAGCCTTTGAGCATAAACGTAAGGATGATAAATACAAATTTACTTCCTATGTGTTAAGCTTAGGCTCGCTATTTTCAGATGGGCTGCCATTATATATTCACGATAAGGTATTAACAGATAAAACACTTCAAAACTTATTTTTTACAAGCCTAGAGAACATTGCTTTTACCCATAAGGCATCACAAATTGTTTTACGAGATTTTGACTTTTCGGTAAAATACGATAAACTTTTCCAAGCTCAAGGGTTTATAACGCTTAACATGCCAGAAGTTTGTTTAATAGAAAACCTTAATTGGAACACATTAGAAGGCTTTTTGGTTAGGCTATCTAAACGCTCTCAAAAACACTTTAAAAGAGACATTTTGCCATTTCGAGAGTTGGTAGAGGTAGAGGTGCACAGCGAGGTTTCGCCTAGTGTCTTAACACATTATTACGCATTGTACAAAAATGTAAAAAATAAAAACCTTGGGCTAAACACATTTACCTATCCTATATCGGTATTTCAAGAAATGAACAAATCAAAAGCTTGGGAGTTTATCAGTATAAAAATAAAGGGTAAAGCAATGAGTAAAGCAATAGGGGTAATGTTTTGCTATAGAAACTTAGGAGTTACTTATGTTCCTAGTTTAGTAGGGATAAACTATAACTATAATAAAGATTACCAAACATACAGGCAGCTTTTGTATGAGAGTATTTTACAAGCAAACAACGCAGGTTTTAAAACAGTTGATTTTGGGATTAGTGCCAATTTTGAAAAGAAAAAACTAGGAGCAGAAATCAAGGCGAAAATGGCCTATGTACAGAGTAGTTCAAATTTTAAAATGGATTATTTAGAAAGTAAACAATAAAAACTTAAAACCCTTAACGTTATGAAATCTGCTGAAAAAATTATTGACACTTACCAATTACAAGTGGAAGCTTTACTTAATAAAAACAATAAATCGCTCATAAAAGCTAATCAGGGAATAAGCATGAGTTCGCAAACATTGCTAAAGCTAAGAGAGCTTATAGCAGAAAAAGGCTTTGAATCTACTACAGCTGAGGTTTATTTTTTTAAAAATATAAAACCAATTCCTATGAGTTATTTGATTTATTTTATGGAGCTAAAAAATTATGAATTGCAAAAACCTAAAGCAGGAGCACAGTTTCAGATAAGTTTTCTTAAAAGAAAATTGAAAAAGATTAACCGGTTTTTTTATAGAAACGCTGATTTTGTAAGCTATATGGAGTTAGGGTACACTTACTTAGATCAACATTTTTTTTCGAAAACAAAACACGCAACAACATCATTTAAGCCCATAACAAATTATACAAAATTCTTAGAGTTTGATACTTCACATTGCTTGTTATGGGCAAAGATAAAGGCAATGCATAGGCTTATAGCTTATATTCGAGACGCCTTGAAAAAACTAGAAGAAGGTAAACACCCCGAAGATAACCCCCCGCTTTATAATTTGAAATGGACGGCCTCTAAGGCAGCAATGACCGAGCTGGTATATGCCTTATATTCTGCCCGTGCGGTAAATAGTGGTAATGCAGACCTCAAGGAAATTGCCGCAGCATTTCAGAAAATATTTCAAATAGACTTAGGAGACCTTTACCATACTTTTGGAGAAATACGGGCTAGAAAAATACAGTTAACCAAGTTTATAAATCACCTAAAATTAGCCTTAGAGCAACGGGTATATGATGCCGATGAGTAAGGTTTTTTTTAAGTTTTTTTGCTATAAAAATGACCTCCAAAATACAAGATTTAAACCTTGTTGATGAGGTATGTTTTTTGATAAAAAAACAATCTTTTTATCGCTTATTAAGCTCAAAATTTAGCAGAAAAACAGCTGGTGAAAAAACAAGCAAAAAACGCTAAATATTAGCCTCTAGGAAAAATCATGTTTTTCCCCTATCAAAGCCATACCTAGTCCACACCTAGTCCACACCTAGTCTAGGGTGAGACCACAAATTGTCCACTAAAAAATGGGCTAATTTTAGTTTAGCTATGGGCTAACTATGTATTAAAAATAACCTAAAAAAGTAATGAATTATGGCACATTTAAATAATAAAAATCAGCTAATTGGAAGTTTGGGAAATTTGGTGTTTAAAATTGTGAAAGGAAAGATGGTAATACAGACCAAGCCAGAGCGAAAAAATATCAAACAAACAAAACATACAAAAAGTGCTGCTTCAGATTTTGGGAGTTCATCCCATATTACCAAGAAAATAAATTCTGGAATGCAAGAATTTGTTCAGAATTACCACAGTTCAGATATGCATAACAGGCTTCGAACAAAAATATTAAGAGCTATGCGATTTCAAAGTGCTTTACCTTTGGGGAGAAAAAACTTATGGGATGGAACACCAAAACTGCTAGAAGGCTTTGAATTTAATACAGCGAGTAAGTATAACGAATTTTCTGAGCTAAACCTTATAAACTGGCAGGTAGATGAACAGCACCGCATTGGTTTTCAGCAACAGCGTTTTATTCCTAAAAAACACCTGCATTGGTTGCCGTTTACCGGTCAAGTAGAGGTGTGTTACTGGCTTAGTGCTTTCCGAAAAAGCGATTATAAACCTTATCAACAAGAACTGTTTAAGCTAGAAGTTAGGCCTAATTATACAGAAGTTCCATTGCAAACCTTTCAAAGTAATCCTTTTCCAGTAAACAGCTTGGTAATTATTAGTGCGGGTTTATTGTATTATAAAGAAGATCCAGTGCTAGGAAAATTACTTTTAAATGGGAAAACCTGTCACCCTGTTAGGATTGTAAAAGTTATTAAGCTGTAAAATGTTAATAATGTGTTAAAGTAAATCCCCTGTTCTTCCCAACTTGTGAAAAACAACAAGAAGAAGGGCTCATCTTTGGCTTGTAAACTTTTATAAGATGCATCGAGGTTTATCAGGTTTGAGTGAATGAGCCTATAATCATTCTTTTTCTTTTACTGTTTAAAATTAAATATTATGGCAGAACAATTAGGTATTATAAAATTAAGAGGAACCATAGGAGGAATCTCTTTTTACAAAACGAGCGATGGTTATTTAGCCCGAGAAAAAGGCGGGGTGAGTGCTAAACGAATAGCAACCGATGCTGCTTTCCAACGAACAAGAGAAAACAATGCAGAATTCGCTACTGCAGGTAAAGCAGGGAAGCTAATTCGGACAGCGATACAAGTATTGCTTCAAAATGCAAAAGACAAACGTTGTGTAGGGCGTTTAACCCGTAACCTGTTGGGGGTAGTAAAAACGGATAGTAGTAATGCCCGTGGAGCGCGTAAAGTTCAAGATGGAAACATGCAACTGCTAAAAGGTTTTGAGTTTAACCAAAACGGAAAACTAGGAGCAACTCTATTTACTCCGTTTGAATGTACTTTAGACCGTACAGCAGGAACACTGAGTTTACAGCTAGCTAGCTACCAGTCGGCGGTAAGAATATCAGCTCCGCAGGGAACCACACATTACCGATTGAATTTTGCAGGTGCCTCGCTCGATTTTGAGCAAAGCAACTTTAATTTAGGGATGGAGCAAACGAGTATTTTGCCACATTCAACCACCGAGCAAGCTGCTAGTACGTTAACAGCAACTGTAGAAGCCGATAGCGTACTGCCTGTAATCGGGGTGTTGGGGGTTGAGTTTTTCCAGGAAGTGAACGCCGAGATGTATCCGCTTAAAAATGGAGCTTATAACACCTTGGCAGTAGTTTTAGTCGATCAGGTTTAATATGGAACTGGTTTTAAAACGAAGTTATTTTGAAGAAGGGAGTAATGGCGCTCTTTTTTTAGCAGGGCAGCTTATCTGCTACTGTATCGAGCTTCCTTGGCAAAATAATATTCGCTTACAATCGTGTATCCCAGAAGGGAAATATCGTCTAAAAAAGCGTTATAGCCCTAGGTTTAAATGGCACTTACAAGTAGTAGATGTACCCCAACGGGAACATATTTTATTACACCCTGCAAACCATGCCTTGCGTGAGTTGCGAGGATGTATAGCCCCAGTACAACAGTTAAGTGGACCAGGAAAAGGATTGAACTCGCGTATTGCGTTCCAACAATTAAAACAATTGTTATACCCTGTATTTAAAAGGAGAGAGCCTGTATTTCTAATTATTAATTCTTAATTCAAGATGATATGAATTTATCCGAACGAACAAAAAAACCAACACCTAAGTTTTTTAAAGTTTTACGAAACATAGGTTTAAGTATAGCTGGTATTGGAGGTGTTATTTTAACAGCCCCCGTAGCATTGCCCAGTATTGTGGTAACAATAGGCGGTTATTTGGCTGTAGCAGGAGGCGTTTTAAGTGGTGTAAGCCAACTAACGGTTGAAGAAGAACCACCAATGCTAGAAAAAGATGAAGAATAGTTTTTTTATCTCTGGTACAGCAGGAGGAACGCTTTGTAGTGTTTTACCTGTATTAACATCGGAAGACCTAATTAAAACGATTATTTTAGCCAGCATTGGTGCTGTAGTTAGTTTTGTAGTGACCTTTTTAATTAAAATGTATTTAACAAAAGGAGAGTAAATCTAGGTATAGATTGAAGTGTATATAAGGCTGCCCTAAAAAGGCAGTCTTTTTTTGTTAGGGGGTGTTTGATAAAAAAGCTTTTTTTATAAAGAGTAAAATCACTGCCTTATATACAAAGAAGTGTTTTATGTTAAAAAAGTTATATATATTTGGGGATATATAGAAGTTAGGGCTAATTTCCAAAACAAAATACTATATGAGTAATAAAACACATATTGAGAAAACAGGAGCCGAAACAAAATCAATTGGATTCGATTTTCAATATTACTTTTTCTTGTGGAAATTATTAACCCTAAATAAAGGTGAATCTGTTGGTTTAGAGGTAAAAGATGATGTACACACTGAACTAGAAAATGATATTAATATTTTTTATCAAGTTAAGCACTCTGTACAAAAAAACAAGCAGGGTGATATAAAAAATATGACCGCTTCTGATATTGATTTATGGAAAACGTTATATAATTGGGCGAAAGTAATAAGTGATGAAAATGACAACCGGAAAGAAGTAAAGTCACAATTGGAATTTGTTCATAAATCTCATTTTGTGATGTGGAGTAATAAAAATCATAGCTCTAAAAATCAAATTATTGACAATATAGAAAAACTAAAGAACAAGACTATTTCTATTGATAATTTCATCAAAAACATCAAGAAATTTGAGGAAAAATCAGAGAATGATACAATAAAAAAATACATTAACGAATTTTTACTTTTAGATAAAAATGTTCTTAATAATTATATATCAAAAATCACTTTTGAACTAGGTGAAGATGAAATACTTCAAAATTGTAAAGACGCAATAGAAACAAAATTAATTCCAAAAAATAAAGTTGATGATGTTTTTGCAAAAATTGATTCAAGGATAAGAGAAGATAATTTTATAGAAATTAAAACTGGTAATAAAATTCAAATCAGTTTTGAAGATTTTCAGAAAAAATACAGAAAGTATTTTAATAATACCCGAACAGAAAAGCTACAAATTTTACCTCTAACAATGAGCTTACCTGACAAACTTGAAAATCAAACATTTATTAAACAGCTACTAGAAATTAATGATATTAAAACTGATGACATTGAGTTAATTGCTCAGTTTACACGTTTTAAGCTTAAACTAGAAAACAACATAGCTAAATGGCATACTGAAGGTGAAATTACAATAGAAGAGATCGATAATTATAGAAATGAAGCTATATTAAAATGGTCTAATAAGTTTAGAGCATTAACAAATAAATCGGGCTTTAATAATGATTCTAGTTTGGATATTGTTAATCACTTAAGAGAGGAAAACCTTAGAATTGACGGACAAGAATTAGGCACAGAATTAAGTAATGGAGAATTTTATTACTTATCCGATATACCAAAAATTGGATGGAAAAAAGATTGGGAAAAACATAAAAAATGAATTTAGAAAACTATAACAATATTGGAATCACCTCTATAGCCATAAGCTCTGTTTTGTCTTTATCTAAAGAGCTCTCTTTATCTAAAGTTTTACTTATTATGCCTTTATTTACAAGTAAAGCTTTAACAGCACATTTATCAAGAAAAACAACAGAAATAAAAAGTATTGAAAAATTAATATCTGAAAAGACTCCTTTATTTTCAAATTTTAATAAAAGGTATTATGATACATTAGCTAATTCACTAAATGCAATACAACTTTTAATTGAGACTAATAGCATTTCAATTAAAGATGGTAATTTAATAAATAATCAACACTTTAATTTTGAGAAAACTATGGGGAAAAGAGCTGATAAAATAAATTCAGCATCTCAAAATGTATCAAAACTACTAAATGAAAATACTGAAAAACTTTACTTAAATCTTAGAATAGAATTATGAAATATAATATTGAAAAAATAATTCTTTGGCTTAAGAATGGAAAAAAAAGAGAATTAGAGTTTAAACCAAACAAGGTTAATGTAATCACAGGAGATAGTAATACTGGAAAGACAGCTATTTTAGAAATAATAGATTATTGTTATTTTTCTAGTAACTCAACAATTTCAGAAAGTATTATTAATGAGAATGTTTCTTGGTATGGATTAAAAATAAACATAAATGATAAAAAATATACCATTGGAAGAAAAGCTTTATTTGAAGGAAATGTTTCAAGTGAATATTATTTTTCATCTACAGGTGAAATCCCAATAACAATTCCAGAATCAAACAATACTCAAGAAAATATAAAATCACTAATAGAAACAGAATTTAGTATAGATAAAACGGTATCATTCCCTATTGGTTATGGTAGTAACAATATTAAAGTTGGTTCTAAGATTTCCTTACGATATTTCTTGATGTTTAATACTATTTCTCAAGACCTTATAACAAACTCACAAGGAACATTTTTTGATAAGCAGAATGAATCGAGATACAGAGATGCGTTACCTAGAATTTTTGATATTGCAACTGGTATAGAAAAAATAGAAAACATATTAAAAAAAGAGAAAAAAGTAGAATTAGAAAAGAAACTAGCAAAACTAAAACGTAAAGAATCTGAAATATCTAAAAAAACAGAATATTTTCAACGAGAACAAAAAGCATTAGTTAAAAAAGCTAAAGAATTTTCCTTAATAAATCCTGATACAGTTGAAAAAGAAGCCGTAAGCGAATTAAATGAAGTTGTAAATGGTGCTATAATAGAAACTGGAACAGGTATTGAAAGAGCAAAATTAGAAAAAGAAAGAAATATTATTAAACGAAAAATCAAGAATTTAAAAGATTTCACTAATGAATATTCTATTTTCAAAAAGAATCTAACGGATGTTGAAGACAGTTTAAAACCTATAACTTTTATTCAGAGAGAAACAGACAAAATAATTAAAACAGATAATTTCAAAAGTCTTATTTCACAATTATCAACCGAACTAAATGAAATAAAAGAAGCTAGAAAAACAAAAACTCCAATTGACAAACAGGTTTTAGACGAAATTTCTCAATTAACCACACAATTGTCTTCTTTAGAAGATAAATTAGAATCCTTGCCCAAGGAGAATAAAATTTTCGAAAATGAGAAGGAAAAATATATGTTTATAGGAGAAGTAAAAGCCAAAATAAACTTATACTCAAAATCAGACTCATCTCCATCAGTTTCTGTAAAAACAGAAATACAAAAAATAGAAGAAGAACTAGAATCAATAATAATTACTGACACAGAAACAAAAAGAGAATTAACAATAAAGTTGATAGAAGAAATTATACAAGAGTATATGATTACTGTTGATAATGCAATGGAAAATTATAAATATTTTTTACCTGTGTTTGATTACAAAACCAAATCTTTATTATTAAGAAAACCTAAAACAACGTTTTATGAAAAAGTTGGAAGTAGTTCTAATCATATGTTTTTACATTTATTTTTTTCATTAGCAATACACGAAATAATTTTTAAAAACAAATCTCCTTATGTAGCTCCATTTATAGTTATTGACCAACCAAGTAGACCTTATTACGGAGATGATGGTAAAACAAGATTGGATAAAGACCATAGTGATGATTACAAAATAAATCAGGCTTTTAAATTATTAGATAAATTCATTGAAGAAAGAAACGAAAATGGAGGTGAATTCCAAATGATTGTATTTGAACATATTTCAAAGAATTTATTTAAAGATATGAAAAATGTTTACCTAGTCGATTCTGAATTTAAGAATGGAAATGCATTAATTCCCCAAAAAATGATATAAAAAACTAGCCCTAACAAAGAACTGAAGTAAAAACCAACTCTTTTCTACATTAAATTTGAGACATACATTACCTGTGTCAAAATCTTTATAAACAGATTTTAACTCTACATTTATTCCTCTTTTTTGATCTACCCTTTTGCTAGAACTAATACATAGTTTTCATTGTAGGGAATCCCTAATTTAGCAATGGTAAAAACTTTTTTTAATAGCTTAAAAATAAGTATTGCAATCTGTAGTTATACTTTAGGATTAGAGATTAGAAAAAAACGTAGGTTAACTTAATAAAAAGTGTAACAAATAGTTTTTTATTAGTCATTAAATAAAATAATTAAAATGAGATTACTCACAATAATTCTATTTTTATGTGTTTGTCACATATCCTTAGGGCAAAGAATGAAAATTATAAAAGCATTTAAACATCATTCAGTTGTGTTGGAGAACGATACGATAAATTACCACACATATTCCAAAAAAGACATTTCCTCAACAAAAAATATTTTGTTATATATTCAAGGCTCAAAAGCCATGTCCCTTTACCAAACAATGGAAGAATAAGTCCCTAACATACAAGTTAAAAACATTTACAGATGAAAAAATGATTAGCCTTAAACAACTTGATAAAACTCATGTTTTAACATAAAAAATTGTATATTTGAGAATGATGTTTTAACATAAATAACCACATTTATCAGAGCTTTATAAATAATTATGAAATCGAGATTATCAATTTTATTATTTTTGATTTTACCAATACTTGGCAGCGCACAAGATTTTGAGCTAAAAAAACCAAATGTTGAGGAACTAAATGCGGAATTGAAAAAAAACAATTATTCGCAAGATGTGATATACTTATACCTAAATCGGAATTACAAGGCGGAATCTGAAAAATTGGAAGTTAAAAAGTATAGTTATTCTGATTACAACATTTGTGCTTTTAAACAGAAATTTGAAAGTGGAATTGTATACTCGGAAGAGCAATGTAGAGAAGCTGGAGGAATAACAACAAAACTTATTTTACCGAAAACTGAAAAGCAAAGTTTAATTCAATGGGTTGAACTAATTTTTAAAAGTTCACCGATGAATATTGAACACGGGTGGAATTCGGATAAAACAAAATTTGGCCCAACCGATGATGGAGCTGGTTGCTATTTTGAAATAAAACAAACCGAAAAAAATACGGAGATTGAAATGTATTGCGGATGTTGAAAATAACTGTTAATAACATCGCCGCTGCACAGGCCTATAACTTTGCCTGAGTTGATTTTATATAAGCCGTTTTAAACGGCTTTGTTTTTTTGTTAGTAGAACGAATAATCAATAGTTGAGTGTCTTAAAAAGGAGAAGCTTACATATATTTATCTATTCCATAAATAAAAAGCAACCCTTAGGCAAGTCTCGACCAAAAAAATTGGTTGGGGTAAAATGCAGGTTGCTTATATAAAATTAAGTAATTTATTTAGTAAGCTTCCCTTTTTTAAAAATGTTTAACTTTACCAAACTTCCTGTTTTATAAATTTCCAAGAAAATGTTTAAGCATAGTCATCCATATCCTGCTTTTATTCCAGATAATACCACCAAATTAATTGTAGGAACTTTACCGCCGCCAAGATTTACTACGGGGCATTTAAAGCCAGGAGATGTAAATTTTTGCTATGGAAGTCGAGATGGTCAGCTTTGGAAAATTCTATCGGATATTTTTAATTTAGATTTAACTTACAAAAACACCCCGGTAGCTATAAACCAACGCAAAACGTTTTTAAAAACGCACAAGATTGGAATTTGTGATATGGTAGCTGTTGCTTATCGTGAAAAAATAGATGCTTCTGATTTGGGAATAAAACAACCAGAATTACGAGATTTAATAGCCATTTTAAAACAGCACGAAAGTATAAAGCAACTTTTATTTATGGGAGGGAACGCTAAAAATGGACCTGAGTATTTTTTTAGAAAAGTATTAAAAAATTACGATTTAAAATTGGAGCAAATAGAAGCTAAAACACCTAAAGAACACCGTTTGCTATTGGATGGTAGAGAGATAAAAACTGTTTCTTTAACCGCGCCTTCTGGTGCTGCAAATAGAGCTGTAGGAAGCATGCAGCTTTATAAGGCAATGAAGAAAAAATCCTTAGTGGGTAATACGTTAGAATTTAGAGTTTGGCAATATACGCCTTACTTTTTGTCATAAAAAAAAGCCTCGTGTTTCGAGGCTTTTTATGGGTATGTAATAAGGTTTAGCTTATTCGTTAGCACTAGCTTTTTTCATTCCTTCTTCAATCATGCTATAAAACTGATCTAATTTAGGTAGTACTACAATTCTAGTTCTACGGTTAGCAGCTTTTCCAGCAGATGTTTCATTTGAAGCAATAGGGATATATTCACTACGTCCTGCAGCCGTCATTCTAGCTGGGTCAACATCAAAGTCGTTTTGTAAAATTCGCACAATAGAAGTTGCACGTTTTACACTTAAATCCCAGTTATCTGTCATACAGTTGTTTCTAATAGGCACGTTATCTGTATGTCCTTCTACCATAAATTCAAACTCTGGTTTGTTTTTAACTACAGTAGCTACTTTTCCTAATACTTCTTTAGCTCTGGCAGAAACAGTGGTACTTCCGCTTCTAAATAATAATTTATCAGAAATAGAAACAAATACAACTCCTTTTTCTACATTAATCTCAATATCTTCGTCGTTTAAGTTTCCTAAAGCTCCTTTTAAGCTGGTTACTAAAGCAAGCGTAACAGAATCTTTCTTGTTTATTGCATCACGCATTGTTTTAATTTGTAAGTCTTTCTCTTTGATACTTTCTAAAGAACGCTCTAAGTTTTCAGCACCTTTTTTAGATAGGGTGGCTAAATCTCCTTGGCTATTAAGTAAAGCAGAGTTGGTATTTTTTAAGGTATTTACTTGGTCTTGTAGGGCTTCCATACGCGTACTGCGTACACGATCTTCTTCTAGGCAAGCGTTAAGCTTTACAGTAGCCGTGTTTAATAAGTCCTGTGTTTCGGTGTACTTGTCTTCTAAATCTGCAAATTTCTTTTTAGATACACATGCCGAAGTTGTGAATGCAATAGCGGCAGCAAATAAAAAAACTTTTTTCATGGTTATAATTTTTATTTTCAAAAATACACAAAAAACCTAATCTGAGGTTTTTATTTTAGATTCTTATAATTTTTTTGGCTTTTAATAAAGTAGTTGATTATTAAGGCATTTACGTTGCTGTAAGGTTTATAACTAACTTTAGAATTTCTCTTCTTGTAAATTTTAACAGAATTTTTATAAAAACTAAAGTGAGCATGTATGATTGCTAGCGTGTGTTTAGGTTTTCCTTGACATAAAAAAAACACCCCAGCAAGGCCATCTAAACATAAACGGATAAATATTAAAAAATAGGCTTTTGGGGTAGCTACATTTTTCAATAAATTATAAAGAGAGTTTCTAAAGTTTAAGAAGGTTTTTTTTGCATTCATTTTAGAAAGTGTCGCCCCTCCTAGATGGTAAACAGTGCTTTCTGCTATGTAATAACTTTGGAAACCTTTATTAAAAGCTCGCCAACAAAGGTCTATTTCTTCTTGATGGGCAAAGTAATCTTCATCAAAGCCGTTTAGGGAAAGAAATACTTCTTTTCTAATTACTAAACACGCCCCACTTGCCCAGAATATAGGGCAAGAATTGTTGTATTGATGGGTGTCTTCCTCCAACGTGTCAAAAATTCTGCCTCGACAATAAGGGTATCCTAGTTTGTCGATAAAACCTCCGGCAGCACCTGCATATTCAAAATAATTAGGTTTTTTGTAGTCTAATATTTTAGGTTGAGCAATAGCTGTTTCAGGATGGTTTTTAAAATGTGCAAGAATAGGAGGGAGCCAATTTTTACTTACTTCAACATCGCTATTTAGCAGGATATGGATGGGTTCGTTAACTTGTTGTAAGGCTTGGTTGTAACCTTTTGCATAACCGCCGTTTTCTGGGAGTTGAATAATTTGAATTTCGGGGTAGGTTGTTTGTAAAAAATCTACCGAATCGTCTGTAGAAGCATTATCGGCAACATATAGCTGTGCTTCTGGCGAATAGTTTACCACGGAAGGCAAAAAGGTTTCTAGGAGTTTTCTACCATTCCAATTTAAAATAACAACGGCAATTTCTTTAGTTGTTTTCATGTGAATAAGCAGGGATATCGATTAAGAAATCGTAACGTTTTTCTTTATAATTCATTTTACAAAAGTAATGTTTTATACCATTGGTTACCATAAGATAGTTAGCTTGGGTTACTAAATTATAACGCGCTATTTGGTCGAAGGTTTCTTGGGTAATTTTCACACTAGGGGCTTTGCATTCTACAATAAGTTGAATCTTTCCAGAAGGTAAGTAGGCCAGCACATCATAGCGTTTGCTTAGCTTATTGATTAGTAATTGTTTCTCTACATTTAGAAGTTGTTTTGGGATATTTTTTTCTTCTATTAAAAAGTGAATTACATGTTGGCGCACCCATTCTTCTGGGGTTAGTAAAATAAACTTTTTACGAATAACATCGAATATAGCTAGTTTATTTTCTTTATTTTTGAACCTAAAATTATAGGAAGGGAAGTTTAATGCTATCATCTGCAGGAATCCATGGCTTACAAAAATCAAAGAAACATATTTGTTGTAGAGGAAACAACCCTAAGCTGATATTTTTATTATGCAGGAAGTAGATAAAATATTAAATGATATAAAAAACCGAAAGTTTAAACCTATCTATTTTTTGATGGGAGAGGAGCCTTATTATATTGATGTTGTAGCCGATTTTATAGAAAATCATGTGCTTACTGAAGATGAAAAAGGATTTAACCTTAGCATACTTTACGGTCGAGATATAAAAATAGCCGACATTATAGCTAATGCAAGGCGCTACCCAATGATGGCAGAATACCAGGTAGTTATTGTGCGAGAAGCACAAGATTTACACAAAAGCATAGAAAGCCTTATCGACTATGTAAATAATATGCAGCCTACAACCATCCTTGTAATGTGTTACAAGTATAAAAAGTTGGATGGGAGAAAGGCCTTGAGTAAAGCAGTAAAAAAAGCAGGGGTGTTATTTGAATCTAAACCCCTTTACGAAAGCAAAATTCCAGATTGGATTGTTAGCCAACTTAAGAAGGAAAATTATAGCATTACCATGAAAGGAGCTGTAATGCTCGAAGAATTTTTGGGGAACGATTTAGGAAAAATAAATAACGAGCTCCAAAAATTGCAATTGATACTTCCTAAAGGATCTAAAATAACCCCAGAGCTGATAGAGGAGAACATAGGTATAAGTAAAGATTTTAATAATTTTGAATTGCAAAAAGCCTTAGGAATAAAAGATTATGAGAAAGCTTTTAGGATTTTAAATTACTACGCCCAAAATCCTAAAGCAAACCCAATATTAAGAATTTTACCAGTGCTGTATTTTTACTTTTCTAAATTACTTATCTACCATAGCTTGTCAGACAAATCTAATCAAGCTGTGGCAAATGCATTAAAAGTGAATCCTTATTTTGTAAACGATTATGCGTTGGCAGCAAAAAGTTATACCATGAAAGAGGTGAGTCAAATTATCAGCACACTTCGTGAGTTAGATATGAAAGCTAAGGGAGTGGGAGGAAACTCGTTAACTCCTGCAGATTTGTTTAAGGAAATTCTTATAAAAATAGCAGCTTAATGGCAAAAGTAAAAGTGTGGATTTCGGCAGCCAGGTTGCGTACGTTGCCACTTTCTGTTTCGGGAATATTAATGGGCGGAGCTGCGGCTTATTATAACGGTTATTCTAATACGCTTATTTTTGTTTTGGCTTTAGCTACTACCTTGGCCTTGCAGATATTATCAAATTTTGCAAACGATTATGGAGATGGCGTTAAAGGAACTGATAATGAAAAACGCGTGGGGCCGCAACGTGTATTACAAAGCGGAAAATTAACAAGAGAAGGATTGAAACAAGGGATAATAGTAACTGTTATCATAACATTGCTATTGGCGTTGTTGCTTATTTATGTTTCTTTTGGGAGCGAACAATTTTTACTTGCCTTATTGTTTTTTGTGCTAGCTGTAGCATCAGTTTGGGCAGCCATAAAATATACGGTGGGAAAATCGGCCTATGGATATAGAGGCTTGGGAGATGTTTTTGTTTTTGTCTTTTTTGGATTATTAAGTGTTGTGGGAACTAATTTCCTATTCACTAAAACCATAAATCCGTTAATATTTTTACCAGCAGTAACCGTAGGTTTTTTAAGTACAGCCGTACTAAACCTAAACAATATGCGCGATATAGATAACGATAAGCAATCGGGAAAGCATACTTTAGTGGTGAAACTAGGATTGATGAGGGCAAAAAAATATCACTTTATATTAATAATAGGGGCTTTTGTAGCTATGCTTCTTTATTTAATAGGGATAGCACAAACAGGGTCAGCACACCTTTATTTTTGTTTAGTGGCTTTTGTTCCTTTGTTTATACATCTTAAAAAGGTTGTTGAAATAAAAATTCCGAGCCTATTAGACCCGGAATTAAAAAAAGTAGCGTTAAGCACGTTTTTATTAACAGTGCTTTTTCTTGTATTGGTTATTGTTTAAACTCAACCTTTTTTCCAGCTTTTACGCTTTGAGCATTAAGGGCATTGTTGTTTTCATCTACTAAAAATACTGCTACACCAAAACGAGAGGGATCGTAAGTGTTACCATTATCTGTATGAGCAAAATTAGCTAAGTTAATAGTGGGGAACTCTTTTTTGTAAGAAGTAAAGGCAGGGGTTGTTTCTATGTTATCTCCCAAAGAGTTTTCCGTAAGGTTTGTTTCTAATACATGATTGTGTGTAAAGTTTTCTATAGGGTTTCCTTGATTATACCATGGGTTTCCTTCTAAAGTATTGTAGTAGTTAGCTTGGTCATAAATAAGTCCATCTTGGTATAAATAAACAGCTAATTTGTACGAGTTAGGTAGGGTTTCGGTAGAAATAAGTTCTGTTGTTACTTTAAGGTTATCGCCCGATAGTTTTGTTTCTATTTGGATAGCGATGTTGGTTTCTGTTCCTGCAATATTAGTTATGTAGTTTACCGCTTCAGGGATGCTACTATCTTGTATAACACTTATATTTTCTGTTCTGTTAGCTCGTAATTTAGGAAGTGCCGCACCAACATTGAATGATGTTATAAGATGATCTGTAATACTGGCTTCCATATCATCATTTTTATGGATGGCAAGAACAACAACATCATCAGTAAGTTCATATACTTGATCTACGACCAAAAGAACTCTTGGACACCAGCCACACCAATCTCCTGTGTAATCTTCTAAAGCTATTTTTCTTTTTGGTGTAAAAACATTAAAGGAAGCACTTACAACGTTGTTGTTGATTGTAGTGTTAATTTGATGTGTGCCATTTTCAGTTGAAGTATACTTATTGGAAGAGATAGACGAATTATTTATCGTAAAAGTTGCTGTCTCTGTTAGGTTTTCTCCAGCGTTGTTATATAGGTTAAAGGTTACTTCTTGCCCTATAATTGCTTCTTCTGGTGAAGTAGTAATGTAATAATCACCATTAGCAACTTTTATGTTTAATTGGTTAGAAGTAATGTTGTCTATTTTAGCTTCTATTAGGTAAGTTCCATTTTGGTTAAAAGTATATTTATCTTGTTGTATTGGTTCGTTATTAATGTATATCGTAGCAATACTGGTTATGTCGTTATTATCTAGGCTATTGTCACTTGTTACCATAAATTTTACTTCTTGGTTAACGCCTATAGTTCCTTCATTGGCAGAGGAACTTAGAGTGATGAAAGAGAGGTCTTCTGTGTTGATATTAGGACTGTAATCGTAATCTGCACTACAAGCGATAAGCAAACCACTAATAATGCTAAGTAAAATAAAAATGTGTCGCTTCATAAGGTGGGTTTTATTAAATAAAGCCAACTAACAATGAGCTGGCTTTAGTGTATTTATATGAAAATAGAGTAATTTATTGTTTTACAATTTTTTTAGTGATAACAGCATTGTTATTGTTTTTTAATTGTAATAAATAAATTCCCGTAGCTTGTTGAGAAATATCTATATTGTTTTCTCCTTGGTCTAAGCTGTAAGAAGTTAGCAATTTACCTTGGATATTATAAAGGGAAGCTGTTACTTTTTCTTGTACAGAAACAGTAATATTATTACGAGTTACTGTTGGGTATACTGTAGTTTCGTTTACTAATTCTTCTTGAGTAGAAAGTGTTTCATCATAGATGTAATTAACATGTACAGGAGTGCCTGTTTCTAATCCTAAAGCATCTATTTGGTATACTTTAAAAGTATATTTAATATAACTACTGGTATTGTCCATATTCAGAAAGTAAGTTCCTCCAGAAGAGTCATCAGAGATTGCATTTGCAGCAATATTTAGACCTCCTTGTTCAGGAACTAGAAAACCAACTTCTACGTATGGTAAGCATTCTGCAATGCAAAAATTAGCAAGCTGACCGTCACTTCCTTGGATAGCTGTTACTTCACCACGAACGTCTATAGCTTGATTTGTATTGTTTCGTATACTAAAAGAAAGCTTGGCGTCGTGTTCATCTATGGTGTTGAAGGAAAAATCTTGACCGTCTGTAATTACATTTCCATTTTTGTCAAGTAAGTCTATTTGCGCATTAGCACTAAGAAGTGTTGTAAGAAAAACCCCTAGACTAAGTATTGTTTTTTTCATAGCATTTTATTTGTAATACTTCTCCAGGATGTCAACATCCTGGAGAAGTATAGATTATTTAATGATTAACTTTTCTGAGTAACTGTTCTTGTTTTCAGAAGTTATTTTTAAGATGTACACCCCTTTAGATAAGGTATTGATATTTATTGCATTATCTCCGTTGCTTAAATTGATGTTGTTTTTAACTAACTTTCCAGTAATATCAAAAATCTCTAAACTTCCTGCTTCTGAAGTTGTAATAGTTACCATTTCTGATGCAGGGTTAGGGTAGATGTTTAATGCATTTTCTTTAACAAGTTTATCGTTAGAGAGGGTTACATTTGTAATTTGGATAGCTTGCATAATTTCTTTACTACTATCGTCTTGAATAAAAGCAATTACTTCTAGGTCGTCCCACTCTTCTACAAAAGTGTTAGCCATGCTAGCGGATATTGTTTTTTGTATTGGTGTATCTGCAGAGAAATTAGTTGCTTCTGGCATTAATTTCATCATTACGTTGGTGAATTCAGTTTCTTGATTGCTCCCTACGTTTCCTGTGGTTTCTTTTTCGTATACCGCTGCTCTAATGGTATAGTTTCCTGTTAAGTAAGGAGTGATGTCTAAATTGATAACTACATCATTGTTCGGAGTAATTGTAGCATCGGCACTGGTAAATTCGAAAAATGCATTTTTAGCTAATTCTCTATCTAGGTCGTCTCCTACAATTGTGATAACATCTCCCCATGTAACAGCGTTATCCCAGTTAGAAAGTTTTCCTCCAACAAATAAGGCTGGTACACCTGTAGCTCCATAAAATTGTGAAGCACGATTATTGGCTGCAGCAGTTTGATAAGGGTCACCGCTTCCTGGCCAATTCACATGGTAGGCAATGTAAACATATTCGTTACTTCTTTGCGCATGGAAATCATTGTAAACGGCATCGTTAAATGCAGCACATGGTCCACAAGTAGAGCTTGTAAAACGCTCTAATATAGGTGTGTTGGTTGTGCTGTTTGTAGCTACATTAAGGTTTTTGTCAAGTTCTACGGTGTAATATCCACCAAGAGCACTTGAGTTGTTTACTTTTGAAATTAATACATTTAAAGTATGTTCCCCAGCAGTTGCTGTCCAAGTATTTGTATGAGTTACTTCTTGTGTGTCTCCAGGTTGAATATTTAGACCTGTAATGTTTTGTGTTTGTGTGTTAGCACCATCAATTTCCCAGTTAAGTTCAAGAGAGGTGATAGGGTCAGTTCCTGTATTTTTTATATTACTTTTGATATTAACAGCATCATTAGCTACATGAAATTTAGTAGTAGTAATCTCAACAAGTTCAGCATCATTGGTATAAGCCTCTAAAAGTAAAGTCTTGCCTAAAACTACCACGTAACCTTGTTTGTTAATTGCTCTAAAACGTACTTTAGCAGTAGTAGATAAGTGTTGATTGATTATAATCTTCTTTTCTGTTAACTCAGACCCTCCACCTACAGTAATCTCGCTGGTGTAAGATTGTAGGTTATACCAATTTGTTCCGTTGTCAGGAGAAATTTCAACATGTAATTCATTAACATTTGTTCCGTTAGCATTCATTAAAGCTGTGAAAGTTAATGCAAAACTATTTGCTTGAGATAAATCTAAAGAAGGTGTTTCTAATGCAGATTCTGCATCTAGCTCAGCTGTGGTGCTACCAAAGTATATTGCAATATTATTATCTGCAGTAGGTAGTGGAGTTGTTGTCCAATTTAAATTCCCTGAAATTTGATTTTCGGTAAAGTTTCCTGTAGTGTTATTTCCAAAGTCTTCAAAAAAAACTTGAGAACTCATAAAGGAGGTGAAAAGTATCGTGAGTAAACTACTCAAAAGTATTTTTTTGTTCATAGTTAAAAAAAAGTTAATAATTATTGATTAAACAAATATACTTAAAAAATAGAATTCATGTGTTTTTTGTGTAAAAAATATTTTATTTATTGTTTAATTCTGTTTGAATATGTAATATTGCTGCTAAATATGGTTGATATTCGTAATTCGTCAGGTTTTTCGGGTATTAAAATACAAAACAAATAGTATGAAAAATTTAACAATTATTTTTTTATTTTTAACATCAGT
Source organism: Mesonia hippocampi (assembly GCF_014197445.1). Classification (GTDB taxonomy): domain Bacteria; phylum Bacteroidota; class Bacteroidia; order Flavobacteriales; family Flavobacteriaceae; genus Mesonia; species Mesonia hippocampi. Next base: position 47,129 of record NZ_JACIFO010000012.1, read on the forward strand.
GGTTTTTTCGCAGGATGAAGTTCCTAATGTAACTTTAAACGATTTAAATGGAGAAGGGTTTGATGTTCGTTCTTTTTCAGAAGATGGGCAATTAACAGTAATTTCTTTGTGGGCAACTTGGTGTGTACCTTGTTTAAAGGAATTGGATGCAATTAATGATGTATATCCTGATTGGCAAGAAGAAACGGGAGTGCAACTTGTGGCAATTTCGATAGATGATGCAAGAACACAGAAGAGAGTTCGCCCGTTGATAAATGGAAAAGGTTGGCCTTATAAAATTCTTTTAGATGAAAATCACGATTTTAAGCGTGCTATAGGAGCGGCTTCTGTTCCCTTAACGCTACTAGTTAAGAATAATAAAGTGTTATATAGGCATTCAGGGTATTCTCCAGGTGCAGAAGATGAACTTTATGAAAAAATAAAAGAATACTCAAAATAAAGATGTAAATGAGAAAATATACACTAGCCCTGGTAGTAGTAATAATTTCCTCCGTAGCTTTAAATGCTCAAGATTTTGGTACCTTTAATGGAGGGTTTGAGTCTAATGCACAATGGCTTCAAGATGATAAAGACTTGGGGTTTTATGCTCCAGATGATCAATTTAGAGCTAATAATTATTTCTTTTTAAATTATAATGTAGGAAAATTTACCGCAGGTATTCAATACGAAGCTTATCTTCCAACGCCTTTATTGGGTTACGATCCTACTCTTGAAGGTAACGGAATAGCTAATTATTTTGTAAACTATAAGCACGAAAATCTTGATATTACTGCAGGGTATTTTTATGAGCAGTTTGGAAGCGGATTGATATTGAGGTCATGGGAAGACAGGCAGCTGGGAATTAATACCGCATTAAGAGGGGTGAAGGTAAAGTTTGACCCAACAGATTATTTAAATTTAACAGGAGTATATGGGCAACAACGAGTAGGTTTTGAACTTTCAGAAGGAACAGTTCAAGGACTCGATGTAAACTTAAATGTAGGTGAATTGTTGGGTGTAGAGAAACTTTTTGTTGAAGTTGGAGGAAGTTACGTAGGGAGGTACCAAGAGAATGACGGAAACACAAAAGTGCCAACCACCTTAAATGCTTATGCAGGAAGAGTAGATTTTATATATGAAAACTTTTTTGCTAATTTCGAAGCCGTTCATAAAGATCCAGATGTATTAGTAAACGATAATACCATAACCAATAAAGCACATACGTATAAAGGTTCTGCAATGTTGCTTAACTTAGGCTATGCTAAAAGCGGATTAGGGGTAAATGCAAGCTTTAGAAGGTTAGAAAACTTTAGTTTTTATTCCGATCGTTATGCGGAAGGGAATGAATACAATCAGCAGCGTATTAATTATGTGCCTGCGCTAACTAAACAGCATGATTATTTATTGTCTAACATTTATGTGTACAACCCGCAGTCTCGTTTAATAATTTTAGATTTTCAGCAACAAGCGGGAGAAATGGGTTCTCAGGTAGATTTTTACTATACTTTCCCGAGAGGAAAATTTTTGGGAGGTAAATATGGAACAAAATTATCTGCAAACTTTTCTTATTGGGGAGGTTTAGATGCTACTTTCGAACCGAGTACAGATAGTTATTCTTCAGAGTTTTTAGGTGCTGGAAATCGTTATTTTAGAGAGTTAACTGTTGAAGTTAAGAAAAAATGGACAAAAAACTTTAGCGGAATTTATTATTATACCAATACAATTATCGATAAAGGTATTGTTGACGCTAGTCTTTTAGGAGAAAAAGATATAAAAGCAAACATAGGTGTTGTTGAACATACATTGAAGTTAGGTGGAGGAAAATCTGTGCGTTTAGAGCTTCAGCATTTATGGACAAAACAGGATAAAGAAAATTGGGCAGGAACCTTACTAGAGTATAATTTCTCTCCTAGATTTGGCGTGTATGTTAATGATGCATGGAATTATGGAGGAGAAGAAACGCATTACTATAATGTAGGCGGAAGCTATACAAAAGGAAGATCTAGGCTTGCTGTTAATTACGGAAGACAACGAGGAGGTTTAATTTGTGTTGGAGGAGTGTGTAGGTATGTGCCAGAAAATACAGGTTTTACCATCAATTTTTCGACCTCTTTCTAACCTAAAAACAATAAAGATAAAAGCCGGTAAGTATTTAGCTTATCGGCTTTGTTTTTTTTAGCTTATTTTGGGTTTTCTTATATTGTCCTTGACAATTGATTTATTTGTATATCCTTTAAAATTTCCTAAAACTGCTTGCGGTGTTTTCTCACTATCCCTTCTAAAAATTAAGTGCGTATGGTTAGTATAATATACCAAGCTGTAATTGGTATAGCTTTATTTTTGACAGAAAGTAAGACTCTCTATTAGTATTAAATCCTTATAAATATTCTAACCATCCTACCACAGCAAAGCCGTGAAACAAAGCCCCCTTGCTCCCGAAATCGGGAGTATAAAAAAGAGAAAAATAAGCGGAAAAACTGACCGAAAACCGAACCTAAAAGCCAATAAGAAAAACACCACAAAACCAACCAAAGTACCCAAACAAACCCCTCTTAAAATCCACCTAAACCCAAGCGATTGGGGGCTAAATGAAAAAGAGAGGAGAGCACTGTTAGCAAAGGGTTTACAGCGTGTTTAGGCGATTATTGATAACTTTTTAGAAATGACTGTTTGAAGCCCTGGGAATGGAAGAAAAAACGGCTTTGCCGCTTTCTAAAAATAAAATGAGGTGTAAAAGCCACTCATTTTTTGCTTGTCCGTGTTTTTAATTTTTTTACTACTTTATTAGTGGGAATAAATAACTTACTCCAATACACAATCGCTGCATCATATCCACCACTTTCTACTTTTTGAGCAGCGTCAAAAATATACAAACCACTACCACCAACAGGCGTACTATTACTATGGTATCTACCTTTAACATCGCTAAAGTATTCTTGTTTATCACTCTTTACACCTCTATGAATAAATCCTACTTTTTTTCCTGTAAAATCAAACCCCTTCAAACTGTCTTTGAAAATAACATTTAAGTATGCTGCTTCATAACTGTTCAGTAGAGGCGAAGCATCAGCTCCTGTTTTGTCTAACTTTTCCAAAATATCCTTCGGAATATCCTTGAAATTTCGTATTTGTCCGAGTGAACTCATTGCAGAAAGTAGCATAATAATTATCGATAAATGCTTCATAATCTATTATTTAAGGCGTTTGATAAAGTTACCAGCTTGAGATAAATCTAAAGTAGGAGTTTCTAGTGTAGCTTCAGCATCTAGCTATGCCTAAGTATTACCAAAATATACAGCTAGGTAATTACCTACTGTAGATAGTTGAGCAAATATAGTTAAAAGTTATAGATTTTGTATTTAATTTTGTCTGAATATGTTTGTTGTTAAATATATCTAATATTCGTAATTAAGTAGATTTTTTTAGATATTAAAACATGAAAATAAGTAGTATGAAAAACTTGATGATTATTTTTAATATTTGTGATTTTTTACAGGATGAAATTTCTAATGTAAGTTTGAATGACTTAAATAGGGAAGAGTTTACTGTTCGTTCTTTTTTAGAAGACGGAAGTTTATAGTAATTTCTTTTTTCGGACATAGTACGAATCTTGTTTAAAGGAGTTAGATGCAATTAGAGAGGTCTATATAGACTGGCAAGGCAGAAACAAGAGTACAACTTGTAGCGATTTCTGTAGATGGCGCAAGAACAGCCAAAAGAGTTAAGCCTATGGTTAACGTGAAGTCTTGGGCGTATGAAATACTTTTAGATAAAAATCAAGACTTAAAGAGAGTTGTGGATATAGTAAATGAACCTCATGTTTTTATTTTTTTAAAGGAAAATTCTTTATAAAAATAAGCGAATACATTACTATAATGCAGGAATAAGCTATACTAAAAAATCAACTCGCATAGCAGTACAATATGGAAGGCAGCGAGGAGGCTTGTTATGTGTAGGAGGAATATGTAGAATGGTTTCAGAAGCAGCAGGACTTACGGTTAATATAACCACCTCTTTCTAACCTAAAAACAATAAAGATAAAAGCCGGTAAGTATTTAGCTTATCGGCTTTGTTTTTTAGCTTTGTTTTTGTAATTTTTGCCTTTTAATACAGAGCAACATGGAAATTACATATTACGGGCATAATACACTTGGGATACAAGTAGGAAGCACCTCTATATTAGTCGATCCTTTTATTACAGGAAATGAACTAGCAAAAGATAAAATAGACATCATGAGCCTAAAAGCAGACTATATTTTGCTTACTCATGCGCATCAGGATCATATTTTAGATGCGGAAAGCATCGCGAAAAATACAGGAGCAATCATTGTTAGTAATTTTGAAATTGCTACGTATTATGAGAAAAAAGGAATAAAAGTGCATCCTATGAATCTTGGCGGAAGTTGGGATTTTGATTTCGGAAATGTAAAAATGATAAATGCAGTACATACCAGCTCTTTCCCAGACGGAACTTACGGCGGGCAAGCAGGAGGCTTTATCCTAGAAACCGATGAGGGGAATGTGTACATTGCAGGAGATACCGCATTAATGGCAGATATGAAGCTAATTCCTATTCACACACAGTTAGATTTAGCTGTCCTACCAATTGGAGATAATTTTACCATGGGCGTAGATGATGCTATTCTGGCAAGTGGATTTATAAAATGCGATAGAATTTTAGGTTGCCATTACGATACTTTTGGCTATATAAAAATAGACCATGCCTTAACAAAAGAGAAATTTGCAATGAAAAATAAAGAACTCCATTTATTACCTATCGGAGGAAGTTTAGAAGTATAGTATATCTATGATTAAAGCAAGCTACCAAGCCTATACACTAAACTTTAAGCGTCCTAGTGGTACATCTCGTGGCGTATTAACCCAAAAACAAACTTATTTTTTAAAACTATCTCACAACACTAAAGTAGGGATAGGAGAATGTGGTTTGTTAAAAGGTTTGAGTATAGATAATCGGCCAGATTATGAAGCAAAACTACAATGGCTTTGTGAAAATATTCACCTTACTAAAGAAGAATTACTGCTTAAATTGGTTGAATTTCCTTCCATACAATTTGGATTAGAAATGGCGTTGAAATCATTAGCAGCAGAAGATCCTTTTCTTTTAAACCCTTCAAAGTTCACAAGCGGGGAAGCTAGTATTCCAATTAATGGACTTATTTGGATGGGGGAACGAAGCTTTATGAAAGATCAGATAGAAGAGAAACTAGAAGCTGGCTTCTCGTGCATAAAACTGAAAATAGGCGCAATAGATTTTTCATCAGAAATAGATTTACTCTCTTATATAAGAAGTGAGTATGATGCCGATACCATAGAAATTAGAGTAGATGCTAATGGAGCATTTTTACCTAAAGATGCTTTAAGAAAACTTCAAATATTAAACGAACTCGACTTACACAGCATAGAACAACCCATAAAAGCAAAACAGTGGGAAGTCATGCGAGATTTGTGCGAAGCTTCTCCCTTACCTATTGCGTTGGATGAAGAGCTGATTGGTGTTTTTTCTAAGTCTAAGAAAGAAACATTGCTTAAAACAATAAAACCACAGTATATTATTTTAAAACCTAGTTTGATAGGTGGGTATCAAGGTACACAAGATTGGATAGAATTAGCTGAAGAAAATAATATAGGTTGGTGGCTTACAAGTGCCTTAGAAAGTAATGTAGGGCTTAATGCAATAGCACAATATACCTATATGCTTAACACTAAGATGCCACAAGGATTAGGAACAGGAAGTTTATATACCAACAATATTCCTTGTCCGCTAACCTTAAAAGGGGATCAATTACAATATAATCCAGAATCAAGCTGGGAGATTAATATTTAAAATAAATATATGTATATAGCACAAGCAGGACGTTTTAAGCACGAACCATGGCGTTACATTATAGGAATAATGCTTGTAATAGCGGCGGTTGTTATGGGGCAAATTCCTTTAACGGCGGTAATTCTATTTGCAGGAGATTTAACAACAGTGGCAAGTGACCCTATGCAGGTATTAAGTGGTTTAGATAGCAATTTAGCATTATTTTTAATGTTGTTTACGTTTGCCATGGGACTTGTAGGAGTTATTTTGGCAATTAGGTTTATTCACGGGCAAAGTTTTACAAGTCTTACTACGGCACGAAAAAAGATAGATTGGAGTAGGGTTGGTTTTGGTTTTGGTATTGTGGCAATATATACCATAGTAAGTGTATTGGTAGGTTATTGGCTTGTTCCCGAGGATTTTGAATTTAATTTTCAACCCTTACCTTTTTTAATTCTGTGTATTGTTGCTGTTATTATGGTGCCGCTACAAACCAGTTTTGAAGAATATTTTTTTAGAGGTTATCTAATGCAATTTTTAGGTTTATGGGCAAAAAATAAATGGCTTCCTCTTGTGGTAACATCTGTTATTTTTGGTTTACTTCATATTACCAATCCAGAAGTAGCTCAGATGGGCTATATTATCATGATTTATTATGTAGGTACAGGTTTCTTTTTAGGAATTATTACCTTGATGGATGAGGGGATGGAACTCGCCCTTGGTTTTCATGCAGGAAATAACTTAATAGGCGCTTTATTAATTACGGCAGACTGGACCGCATTTCAAACCGATTCTATTTTTAAAGACATTTCAGATCCTTCGGCAGGTTTAGATGTTTTAGTTCCTGTATTGGTTTTTTATCCAGTGTTTATTCTTATTATGGCGCGTAAATACAAGTGGAATAATTGGAAAGAAAAATTATTTGGGAAGGTGGTTGTGTTAAAAGAAGAAAAACGAGAGTTAATTTAATGTTTTATTGTTAATTTGTTGATGTAAAAAACGCAACTATTTTACAATTTTGGGCATTATGTTACCTCAAACAACTACATACAATTTTCGAGTGCACCCTGATTTTAGGTTTAATCAAAACAAACTCGACGAAAATGGATTGCTAGCTTTAGCAAAATTCTATTTGGATGAAGGTGAACCTTTTCAGGAAGAAATAGCGCTGTTTATTCAAGATTGGCTTGATGATAAAGATTATGTGTTTGTAAAAACCTCTGGTTCTACAGGAACTCCTAAAACCATAAAGGTTAAAAAGCAGTTTATGGTTAATAGTGCTTTGGCAACAGGAAAGTTTTTTAAATTACCAGAAAAAACAACAGCTTTACTTTGTTTACCCGCAACCTATATTGCAGGGAAATTAATGTTGGTGCGAGCAATGGTTTTAGGATGGCATTTAGATAGTGTTCAGCCTAAATCAAATCCGTTAGATGCTGTTTTTAAACGTTATGATTTTAGCGCCATGACGCCTTTTCAGTTAGATAACTCTTTAGGGAGGTTGCACTTAATAAAAAAACTTATTGTTGGCGGCGGAGCTATTTCGGTACATTTAAAACGTTTAATACAAGGGATAGATACCAAAGTATATGAAACTTATGGGATGACAGAGACCGTAACCCATATTGCTGCGCGAAAAGTAAATTCAAAAAAAAATAAGCCTTTAGGCGCCGAGAAACCTTTTAAACTCTTACCTAAAGTAACTATAAAAATCGATGAACGAAATTGCTTGGTGATTAACGCACCTGCGGTAAGCGAAAAAGAAATAGTAACCAATGATATTGTTGAATTGATAACCTATAAAAAATTCCTTTGGAAAGGAAGGTTTGATAATGTTATTAATAGCGGAGGAATAAAAATACATCCAGAGGAAGTAGAACGAAAATTACAGGCTTTAATTCTGCAACGGTTTTTTATCGCCGCTTTACCAGATGATGCTTTGGGCGATAAATTGGTGCTGTTTGTAGAGGCTCATTTTTCTGAAGAAGCTTTACAGGATCTAAAATCAAGTATACATAAGCTAGACGGTTTAAGTAAATTTGAAAAACCTAAAAAAATATACTTCATAGAAAAGTTTGAAGAAACCCATACCGGAAAGGTTAATAGGTTAAAAACCTTAGCAGCAAGTACAGATTAATTTTCGTTTATTTTTAAAGCAACATAAAACCGCTTGTGGTTTATTGTAACTTGTTGCGGAGTTATGTTTTTTATTTTTTTCCAGCGTTTAGAAGAGGGTTTTAGGCGAATGCTTTTTTGGTTAACTACTATTTCTACAGGCATTCTAAAATTTTTAGCGGTGTTTTTCCAGCGGTAAGCTATTCCTTTTTTATGTTTTTTTATTTCTAGGATAGGAATCTCAGGTTGGTATAAATAATGCTTAAAAATAGGAGTTAGTTTGGCTTTGGTGTGCTTATCGAAATAAGCGATTACTTCTTCGCTGTTGGTTATGCGGTGTTTAAAGCTGATGCTGAAATTTTTTAACAGTTCCCACCAAGCTTTATCATCGTTAATGGTGCTTCTTATGCTGTTTAGCATGTTTGCACCTTTGTAATACATGTCTGGAGAGCCTTCTTTATTTACGCCATAATCCCCGATAATAGGAGAGGTGTTGCTAATTATTTTTTGCACTCCTTCTAAATAGCTGAGCGCATCTGGTGTTCCCCATTGGCATTCTACAAAAACAGCTTCGGCATAGGAGGTAAATGCTTCATGTATCCACATATCGGCAATGTCGGCTGCGGTAATGCTATTGCCAAACCATTCGTGAGCAGATTCGTGTACAATGATAAAGTCCCATTTTAAACCAATGCCAGTTTGAGATAAATCTTTCCCTAGATAGCCATTTTTAAAATGATTACCATAAGCTATGGCGCTTTGGTGTTCCATTCCTAAAAAAGGGGTTTCTACTAGTTTATAGGAATCTTCTGTAAAAGGATATTCTCCAAATTTTTGATAAAAACAGGCGAGCATAGGCTTCACTTGTGCAAATTGTTTAAGGGCTTCTTTTTTATGTTGTTCTAATACGTAATACTTTAAAGCTAATTGGTTGAATTTATCTTCAATAAGGGTGTAATTTCCTATGTTTAGGATAATGTTATAGTTGTTGATGGGGTTTACTACTTTCCAACTGTATTTTTTTAATTGCTTAGGCAGGGCTTCTGTATGGGTGAGTTTTCCGTTAGAAACAGCTACTAATGTTTCGGGTACAATAATGTTTATTTCGGCACCTTCGTCAGGCTCATCGCTTTGGTGGTCTTTATTAGGAAACCATAAACTAGCCCCTGTTCCTTGTACGGCAACACTAACCCAGGGATTGCCTAATGAGTCTGTGGTGAATATAAAACCTCCATCCCAAGGAGCATTTTTTGCTATTTTAGGGTTTCCGGAGTAATAAAAGCTTAATTGTTGTTTGTTATCTAAAGGAATGTTTTTGGGGAGATTTATAAATACGGCGTTGAATTCTCTGGTGTAGTTGAGTTTTTTGTTTTTGTATACGATTGAGTCTACTTTCATGTTGGAAAATAAATCTAACTGCATGATAGGGAGTGGGGTGTTAATAGTAAAATCTATATGATTTACGCCAGAAATAAATTGTTTTTCAATATCTACTTTTACTTCCAGGTTGTATTTTTTTACATCAAAAAGGCGTTTTTCGTTTAAATAACCCCGAAGACTATCTTTTCGCGTGTAAATTTCATGCTTGCTGTTGTTTAATAGTTGCGCGTGTAGAGGAGAACTGAATATATTTAGTATAATAAGTAGGTATAAAAAGGGTTTTATGGTTGGCTTATTTTTTGTCATAATTGTAGCTTAATACGGCTTTAACTAACCAAACTTCGTCAATATCACGAATATTGATTTGCTGTATATTTTTTCCCATTATAGGGTTTTCATTTTGAATAACAATAGTTTCTTCATTTATTTTTCGCACTCTGTTTAAATAAAATCCTTTTACTTTACTTAAAAACATAATCACGTCGTTGGGCTTTATTGTACTCGGACATATTGATTTGGAAAGCATATAATCTCCCTGTTTAACAATAGGTGCCATGTTATTATCTGGAGCTTGGATAATGGCATAGTTGTTATTAGGGTTGAGATGAGGTAAACAATAATGAGGTAACTTTTCTATACTGTTGCTAAATTTCCCCATAATATATTCAAAAAGGTTCTCTCTAGAAATTAGCGGTATACTGTATGGAGTGTTTATGTAGGGTTTTATGTTAATGTTATCAAAAATATCGTTTAAATCGAGTTCTTGTTTTTTGCATAAATTTAAAACATGCTCGTAACTTATTGATTCTCTTTTTCTCCAAGTCGATAAAGTATTCGGTTTAACATTTAGTAATAAGGCTAGTTCTTTATCGGTTTGTAACCCCAATCTTTCTTTTAAGTTATTAATTATTTTGTTCGCATTATGTGAATTTTTTATTTGCATATTCAATTATTGTGTGTTAATTTTGTATTGTAAATGAGTGATTTATCTATTTTTTAGATATTTTTTAAAAAAAATAATTTAATCTTTTGATTATGAGTGTTTATGTAGGGGTTTTTTTAGTTAAAAAACTCCTTTTGTGTATTTATATACAATGTAATGATTTCTAAATGCTTTTTGTTTAAAGTATTGTGAACATAAGTAATTAAAAGTGTTAAATTTTTAGACGGAATTTTGGAATCATTAAGATTTCAGGCTTGTTTTTGAAAACATGGTTTTTTGGGATTAATATAAATAGTTTTTTATGAGTAATAATTTTACTTTTAACATTAAAGTTAGGAAAACATCGATGGTCTACACACTTCTTTTGTTTGTGTTGTCACTGTCGGTTAACGGGCAAGTAACTAAAACTTATGCAGATCAGGTAGTTAGTGAAAGTCATGTGACAAATTCTGCTAATGCCACTGCTGAAGCTGGGGCAGCAACCTTAGAAGCTTCTAGCGGATTAGCTTTAGGGATTGGGAGGTATTCTGGGTATTTAGAGCTTAAGTTCTCACAACCTTTAAGCGCTGGGACAACGAGTTACCTGCATTTAGATTTTGATGATGATTTGCTGAATGCTTTATTAGGAGGAGAGCTAGGTGGAGCTCTAGCCGATATATTAGGAACAGTACTTCTAGGGAACCATTATTTTAATGTAGAAGCACGAGGAGTGTTGCCTACTAATGTATTGCAAGCTTCGAGTCAAAATGGCTTTTCAAGTGACGAAATGCGATTAGTGATTGATGAGCATGGCAATTACCTGTTGGCGATTACCCCGAATTTTGCTTATGATAAAATATATGTAGAGAATAAAATGTCGTCACTTATAGGTCTTGGGGTTAAGGAAACCATGGATGTCTATGGGGCTTATTATACAACAGGACAGCGTATGTGTGGAGAGCCTTTTGCTACTTCATATTCAGGTTCTGGAGGAACTATAGATGTACTAGGCTTAGGGCAAAATGGAGTTGAAAATCCAGCACATGCAATAGATGCAGACCCTAATACTTATTCAAACTTAAGGTTAGGTTTATTGTCTTTGGCAGGAAGCTTAAGTCAGACCATTTATTTTGATTCGCCTTCACAAGCAACCGATCAAGCCGTTGTTGAATTACAGGTAGATGATCCTACATTATTAAGCTTAAATGTAGCAGACGGAATTAAGATAGAAGCCTTTTTAGGAAGTACGCTTGTGGCAACTTTTGATGATTGGAGCTTGTTGGATTTAGACTTATTAGGATTATTAAGCAATAGTCAACGTGTAAAAGTGCCTTTTGCACCCGGAACAAGTTTTGACAGGGTTAGAGTGACTATCTCTTCTTTAGTAGAATTACAATTAACAAAATCTGTAAAAGTGTATGGAGCTTATCAAGTTCCTGCAGCCGCAACATTATCAGTGTCGGAATACCATGTTTGTGAAGGAGAAACGGCTAGCTTAACAGCTACATCTACCTTAGGGAATTTACGTTGGTATTCAGATTTAACTTCCGATACGCCTTTATTTGAAGGAGCTGCAGACTTTGTAACTCCTGCATTGATGCAAGATGCTACTTATTATGTGGCTTCAGCAAAAGCGGGTTGTGTTACAGAATCGGCACGTAAAGCAGTAAACGTTTTTGTACATCCACAAGCGGTAGCGCCTACAGTTGTAGAAGCTGTTAAGTACGTAAATTCAGGAGGTTCTACTGTTTTTGAAATTCAAAATCCACAAAATCATATAGAGTATGTGTGGTACGATGGGGCTAATGCAGTACATACAGGAACTACCTTTATGGTAGGAAATGTGACTTCAAATCAGTCCTACGAGGTGGAAGCTAAAATAGGGGCTACTTGTGTGAGTGCCTCAAAAACCACAGTGAGCGTAAATGTTACGGCTGCTTTATTGCCGCCAGAAGTTAGTCCAACGACCATTACAATAACAGAAGGGGAGAATGCTTCTTTTGTAGCAACAGCAACGCCAAATTCAAGTGTGAATTTTATTTGGGAAGATCAAAATGGAGATACGCTTGTTGTAGAAAATGCAGCAACGGGACAAATGACTTTTGAAACAGGTAGCTCTTTAACGCCAGGAACATATACTTATGAAGTCTATACGCAATCAGCAACAGAGACGTCAACTTCAGTTTTTGTTACCATAACGGTTGTTTCTGCCAACGCATTAGATTGTTACGTTGCAAATACACAAACCTCAGGAGTGCTTCCTGTATGTGTGCTTTGTGAAGTAGATGAAGCTCAAAATGCCGTTGATGGAGATATAAATACGGCCTCTAGATTTGTTGCGCCAGCTTCGGTAATTGGAGGAGTGTGGCAAGAGTTGGTATTCCAGCAACAAGGTCAATCAGGTGATAAGGTAGAGCTTATTATAGGAGAAGAAAATGCAGTGCTAAATTTAACCTTATTAGGTGGTATTACTTTTGAAACGTATAATGGCGGAACAGCAAACGGAGATGCAGTTACAGGAAATGCTTTAGTCGATGTTACCTTATTATCGGGAGGAACAAAAGCTAAGGTTGTGATTACTTCGGGAGGTGTATTTGATAGAGTTAGAGTGACTTACCGACCGCTTTTAGGACTTTTAAATAATAACTTCTTACTTTATAAAGGAAGTATAGATTACCAAGATCCAGCAATTGTAACACAAAATGTGTCGGTTTGCGAAGGCGACACGACAACACTAACCGTTACTCCAGCTTCAGGCTATCAGGTACATTGGTATGCGCAAGAAGTAGGCGGAACTCCATTAATTAACAATTCAGTTAGTTATACAACACCAGCGCTTACTACACTAGGAGAAAATATATTTTATGTAGCATTATCGTATAATGGTTGTGAAGAAGCAAATAGACTACCAGTAAGCGTGATGGTTAATAAAGTGCCGAATGCTGTAGATTTGAGAGCAGAAGTTGAACCTGTTTACTGTACAGGAGAAACCGTGGAAATTGTACCTGGATTAGCTTTAGGAAGTAGCCTTAATGCTAACGATGTTACTTACGATTGGTATTTTGATATTAATAAGACACAACCTATTTCTTCAGGAATTGTAGGAGGCGTAGATTATTTTATAGATAACTTAGGAATGTTAGCTGTAGATGGCTTGCCTGCATCAGCAACCCCTTACACGTACTATTTATCGGCAACAAATAAGAATAATTGTGAGTCGGAAGCGGGCGATTTACTTGAAGTTTCATTTAAAGTACTAAACGCAGTACCTCAGGTAACTGTAACTGGAGCAGGAAATCCTGTTTGTGAAGGGGAATTCATAACTCTAGAAGCTTCTGTAGCAGGAATCACCGTAGATAACCCAGTGTATTCATGGCACCAAGATATTAATCTAGCCGATACACCTGTATTAGGAGATTCTATTGTGGTAAATGCAAATACAGCAATTACAGAGTACTATGTATATGTTACTGGAGATAATATTTGTCCTTCAGCTGTAGAGACCGTTTCACTTACGGTTAATGCCGTGCCAGAAATAACATTGACTAAGACTTCGGAAATAGTTGCTTTAGGCGGTATAGTAGATTTACCTGCAGTAACCACCATACCTAATGGATTAACGCCTGTTTGGTATGATGGAAACGGACAACAAGTAACTACTACAACAGGATTAAGTTTTTCTCAAACAGGAGTTTATACTTATGTGGTAGCTGTGGAAGATGCCGTAACAGGTTGTACAGCAACAAAAGAGTTTGCCATTACGGTATACGATGCTACGGCATGTCCTACACTAACAGAAAGAGTATATGCAGACCAACAACGTTGGGTAACCACATTGTTGGGAGGGGTTAGTAATAAAAATAACGCCGTAGACGGAAACCCTAAAACCTATTCAACAATAACAACAGGATTAGTTCTTTTAGGTTTAGGTACTACATACCAAGATCTTTCATGGTCAAACCAAACCATCGCAGCAGGAACACCTGTAAGCATAAAACTAGGACCAGAAGTTGGTGTATTAGGCTTATTAAACGGTATTTCGGTTGTAGGTAGAAAAAATGGGCAAAATATTGGGGCGATTAAAATCGTCGATATGGATTTACTTAATTTAATTAATGGAGAAAATTCATACGAATATACATTTGTGCCTTCTAACAGTAGCGGACCCCAAGATTATGATGAAGTAAGAGTCATGGTAGGCGGTGTTTTAGGCATAGGAAACTCAGTAAATGTTTACGGAGCTTATTATCGTACCCCAGCAGGGCAGGTATTAGATTGTCAACAAGGGCAAGTAGAAGATGTGTTTGCAGGCGTAGATCAAGTAGCGGCTTTAGGTGCGCTTACAGGACTAACAGGTGTAGAAAATCCATGGGATGCGGTAGATGATGATATGAATACCTATGCCGTTATGTATAATGGAGTTGGTGTAGCAGCAATAACGCAATTAACCGTAGACTTTAAATCAGCTTCTTTAGAAGGGGATAAAATACATATTTACTTATCAAACCCTAACAATATTCTTAATCTAGGCTTGTTATCAGGCTTTAGTATTCAGCGTTATCTAGGAACAACCAAGGTAGGAGCTCCGCTAGATACAGCAGGAGGTTTACTTAGCTTAGAGCTTCTAGGCTTAGGGTCTAGTACAGCCAAAAGGCTTGTGGTAGATCCAGGGGACGACTTACCTTACGATAGAATAAGAATCTCTAATGGTGGTGTAGTTGATGTATTGGATATTATTAATATATATGAAATAAAAAGAGAGCCGAAAATTTCAATCCAAAACGGTACAGATAACAAACTAGCTATATGTGCAACAGATAATATAAGCATTTCCTTACAGGATGATTGTACAACCTATGAGATTCGTGATGAAAACAATAATTTATTAACGAAGTTGTCGGAAGATACTTTTGAGCTTCCTTCTCATGCACAAGAGAATACAACTTATACCTACAAAATTCAAGCATATAGATACGGTTGCGAATATGGGTCGTCTCAAGAAATAGAAGTGAGTATTACTGCATCGGCACTACAAACAGATTTAGAGCCTATCAAAGTAAACGGAGCTAATATTTCAGGACCTTTATGTTTAGATCAAAACGAAAGCGTTGTTTTAACAACTGCACTTTCAGATTCAAGTACAATCACTAATCCAGTCTATTACTGGTATGATGAAGTGGGAGACTCAGTTGTTTTTTCAGATTCTTCTGTGTTGAATTTAGGTATGTTAACGAATGGTATTTATACTTATAGTGTAGGAATAAGCGGGGATAGTGTGTGTGAATCTACAATAGCTAATCGTAGAGAAATTACTTTCGAAATTCAGATAGCAGCTACAGCATCAGATATCACTGTTCAGAATCAAACGATTTGTTATACGGATGATGCCGTAATAACACCAACTGTTTTAGGAATAGTAAACCCGCAATTTAATTGGTATTTAGCTAACGATACTTCTCAACCTATTTTAGATGGAGATACAGCGGGGCAAGTAACCTATCATATTTCTGCTAATGGAACCTTAACAGTAGAAGGTTTATCCGCAGGAGTAACCACCTCTTATTATGTAAGTGTACAGGGCGATAATTTCTGCGAGAATTTACCAGGAACATTAGCCAAAGCAACTGTTGTTGTAAGTGATGTTGCATCACCAACGGCAGCAGAAACCACGCAAACTTTCTGTGCTTCAGATATGCCAAGTATTGCAGACATCGTTGTAAACGAAAGCAATGTTATCTGGTATGATGCTGCAACCAATGGAGTTCAATTAGGCGATACAGTTTT
>NZ_JACIFO010000013.1 GCF_014197445.1 Mesonia hippocampi
GCAACCATCCAAGGAACACATAATTTAACTTTCCCAATTAGCACCCAAGGAACGCATGTCATCACTTGGACTTTTGACGATGGGAACGGAAATGCTGATACACAAACACAAAACATCATCATCAATGATGTAACTGCACCAACGCCTGATAACCTTACTTTAGCAGATATCACTGCTGAATGTCAAGTACTAGCAATCGATGTGCCTATCCCAACGGCTACCGATAATTGTGGGGAAACTATATACGGAACACATAATTTAACTTTCCCGATTAACACCCAAGGAACGCATGTCATTACTTGGACTTTTGACGATGGTAAAGGGAACGCCGATACACAAACACAAAACATCATTATCGATGATGTAACTGCACCAACGCCTGATAACCTAACTTTAGCAGATATCACTGCTGAATGTCAAGTATTAGCAACCGATGTACCTATCCCAACAGCCACCGACAATTGTGGAGAAACTATATACGGAACACATAATTTAACTTTCCCGATTAACACCCAAGGAACGCATGTCATCACTTGGACTTTTGACGATGGTAAAGGAAATGCTGAGACACAAACACAAAACATCATCATCAATGATGTAACTGCGCCTATTCCTGATGTAACTAATCTACCTGTTATTGAAAGACAATGTGCTGTCTTAGCAACTGATATCCCAATTCCAACGGCAACCGATAACTGTGAAGGAAGCATTAACGCTACCACTACAGATCCGCTTACTTATAGTGATCAAGGGACACATACAATCACTTGGACATTTAACGATGGCAATGGAAATATTAGTACACAAACACAAAGTATCATTGTACATCCTTCGCCAATTGAAAACCTAAGCTTAAACGACCTAACGGTAACTTACGATGGTAACCTACATCAAATCAATGTAAATAACCTTCCTACAGGAGCTTCGGTTTCATACAGCACAACCCCTAATACGGGAGAAGCTAACGGAGCTATAAATGCGGGAGTTTATACGGTAACCGCGATAGTGAGTCCGCCAGCAAATGCTATAAATTGTGAAGATATCAGCCTAACAGCCACTTTAACCATTGAAAAAGCCCCACAGGAAATCACCTTTAATTCGTTGCCTATACTTTATATTGAAGATGACGATGATTTTCAGTTAGCAGCAACAGCAAGTTCTGGACTTCCAGTAGATTACACCTATACATTTACGGCTAATAATCCGCCTGCCACGGTTAGTTCAACAGGTTGGGTTACTCTATTAACCTCAGGGATGATAGAAATTACAGTACACCAAGCAGGAAACGAAAATTACCTCCCTGCTACTCCTGTAATGCAACCTTTACAAATTAACAGTCGTGATGCTTCTATTCATCATATAGCTATCGATAATGAAGTTTATCATAATCCTTCGGAAAAAATTTATTATACTATTGATTGTGAAACGGAACAAACCATTGTTACAATAGAGTTAACAACAGAAACCAATGCAACAGCTTTACCAGCTCATTATTTTGAAATAGAGACTCCTGTTCCTGGAATTTATAAAAAACAAGTTCAAATTACTTCGCAAGATGGTAGTTCTGTACGTAACTATACTATTATTATAGAAAAACGATTCTCGTTTGAGGATATCGTTATACAAAAGTTTAACAATGTACTTCTTGTTAACAATAATCCTTCAACAAATGGTGGGTACCGTTTTATTGCTTATAAATGGTATAAAAACAACCAGTTGATTAGTAACACGCAATATTATTCTGCAGGAAACGAAGTAACAGACACATTAGACCCTAATGCCGTTTATCATGTAGAAGTTACCACAGAAAACGGTGAAGTTATTAGCAGTTGTGAATTCCAAATAACGCTTAATAATACAGATTATAGTATTGATATTTATCCTAACCCTGTTAAAAACACTCCTTTTGTAACTATTCACACCAGTTTTCCTTTGGATGATGTAGAAGATGGAATGGATATTCAACTTTATTCTTTAACCAGTCAAAAAGTTAGGGCTTATAAAGTGTACACGCAAAAAAAAAGGATAAACGTATCAGATTTATCCTCTGGAGTATATATCATAGAATGTAAAACAAAATCTTATAAAAAGGTTAGTAAGGTAATAATCGACTAACATTTTTTAATTTCTTAATCTCATATACCATAAAAAAATGAAACCATATTATAGAAATTTATCGAGTGTTATGTTGCTAACACTATGTATTATAATTACAGGAAAAATTAATGCTCAAGATTATAAAAATCAATTTGGAATTTACACCACAGGGATTTTTTCGTCGCTTACCTACGACATGAATTTTAAAGGAAAACATGAAGCCGAAACAGGTTTTGGGGTTGGTATAAATTACACCTATTTTTTTACCAAGAATTTTGGACTAAGCCTTGGTGGAGAACTACAAACGTATAAAAGTCAGGCGTATTATGATAAGCTTATAGACCAATATGCTGCAACCGACTTAGATAATCATAATTTTATTTTTAATTATCAAACCACAGGTTATAAAGAAAAGCAACATGCTAGCTTTCTATACATTCCGCTAAATTTTATTTACGAAACACCCGGAATAACGGGTTTTTACATGGCTGCGGGTGCAAAAATAGGCTTTCCTATTAAAAGTACAGCCCAAACAAGTATTCAAAATTTACAAACTTATGGATACTACCCACAATGGGACGCTACCTTATATGACCCTGCGTTTATGGGGTATAAAACGGAAAAGAATATTGAACTTCCAAAACAAGATATCACATTTAAAACCGATATCGCTTTTAATTTGGAGGCTGGAGTAAAACAACAGCTAAATGCAAAAAACAGTATTTATATTGGCTTATTTATTGCTATGGGAATAACAAATCTTGAGGAAGCTCCTTCAGAAAAATTAATAACCTATCACACAGATACACCTGCTTTATTTACTTACAATACCTTAGTTAATTCTAAATTGCAAAAAGAGGATAAAGCGTTTATTAGCAACATAAAAACATTTTCTAGCGGTGTAAAATTAGCTTATAAGTTTAATTGGTAATATTTATCTATATAAAAAACGGGCTGCTTTGATGAAAAGCAGCCCGTTTTTTATTCTGTAATAAACAGCGTATCTACTATTGCGCTGTATTTAACTCCGCAATTCTTTCGTCTAATTGTAGTAAAGACATTTTTTCTCCTAATTTTAAAATGTCTAACGCTCTACGCATAGTCTGCTCTTCTTCCATTTGCTCTGTTACAAACCATTGTAAAAAAGCATCTGTAGCATAGTCATGCTCTGCTCTAGATTTTGCTACTAGCTTATGGATAGATTTTGTAATACCAACCTCATGCGCTAGTGCATCAGAAAAAACTTCTTCCAAACTTGTAAAATCATGATTTACTGCTGAAGTAGCTGGTGCCATCGCATTTCCGCCATTATCATTGATAAATCTAAAAATTTTCATCATGTGGGTTCTTTCTTCTTCTGCTTGTGCATAAAAAAACTGAGCAGAATTTTCTAGACCTTGTTGGTCGCACCATGATGCCATGGCTAAATATGCAGTTGATGATTGTGCTTCTTTTTGTATTTGGTCGTTAAGCATATCCATAACTTCAATATGAATACTTAACTCTTGTCTTGCTATATCTTTCATAACCTGTTCATTTTAAAATTCAGGTACAAAGATAAGGCTATTAATAGCCAAAAGCCATAGTATAAACTAATTTAAAAACAATCTAAAATCAAATAAACTTATACTAAAACATTTTGGTAGGCCATAGAAATAAATGCCCCTCGAACAAGTTCTTTTAGGTGGATGATATCTAGCGTATCAAAAATAAATAAGTGACGCTTATTGCATAGGCTAAGAATTTCTACACTGTCAGCCCCTTCAAAGTGTGTTTGTAAATCTATTCTTTTTAGCTTTTCTCTAAAAGAAAGCAATTCACAAAAACTCATCGAAACAGATTTACCTGCAAAATCTACTTGAAAATTGCGTGTAACATCCGATTGGAAAATAGAAAATTTCTGGTATGTGTATAATAAATTCATCTGCCCGCAAAATTAATTGTTATTTGGATTTATTACAAATAGATTTATTCTATATCAAAAGTAATTTCTATTCAATCTTAATTATAGATAATAGGCTACAAATAATTTATATTAGCTTATTTTGCAAAAAAATTGTTTTCTAAAATTATCACTTATGAAACTTATACGTTATTGTATACTTCTTATCTCATTTTCGAGCTTTGCACAACAAGGCGGAATGTGGATACCTTCGTTATTAGAAGGGCTAAACGAAAGCGAAATGACCTCGCTAGGGATGAAAATGTCTGCCAAAGACATTTACGATGTAAATCAATCGAGCCTAAAAGATGCTGTACCTCATTTTAATGGCGGTTGCACCTCTGAAGTTATTTCACCCAACGGATTATTACTTACCAATCACCACTGTGGTTATGGCGCTATACAATCGCATTCAAGCCTCGAAAACGATTATTTAACCGATGGTTTTTGGGCAAAAAACTATACAGAAGAGCTTCCTAACCCAGAAATGACGGTTACCTTTATTGTTAAAATTGAAGATGTAACTGCCCAAGTGCTTAAAAACACACAAAAACTTAGTAGTGAAGAAGAAAAGCAAGCGGTAATTAAAAAGAATATTTCCCATATTGTAGAAAACTCACCTAAAGAAAGCTGGCAAAACAACCGTGTGCGTACTTTTTATGAAGGAAACCAATACATGTTGTTTGTGGTAGAAACCTTTAAAGATGTGAGGCTGGTGGGTACTCCGCCTTCTTCTATAGGGAAATTTGGATCTGATACCGATAATTGGGTATGGCCAAGACATACAGGAGATTTTGCCTTGTTTAGAATCTATGCCGATAAAAATAACAGACCTGCTGAATATTCTGAAAATAACGTACCCTATACACCAAAACATTTCTTACCAATATCTTTAGACGGTGTCGAAGAAGATGATTTTACCCTGGTTTTTGGTTACCCAGGAACTACAGATGAATACTTACCTGCCGTAGCTGTAGAACAACGGGTTAATGTAATAAACCCAGCACGAATAGGTTTACGCGAAGTAGCCTTAAAAGAACAAGATAAATTTATGCGTGCCGATAAGGAAATAAAAATAAAATATGCCTCTAAATACGCCCGCATTGCTAATTATTACAAAAAATGGATTGGGGAGAATCAAGGGCTAAAAAAATCTAATGCCATAGCCATAAAAAAACAACAAGAAGCCGACTTTACAAAAGCATTAGCGCAGAAAAACCTTAGCCAAACCTATGGGCATCTTTTACCTGCATTCGAAAAAGCTTACCAAGAGTTTGAACCTTACAATTTAGCCTACACCTATTTTAGCGAAGCCATTTTACGCAACATAGAACTTATGCGTAATGCTTTTCAATTGGTTCAGTTAGAGCAAGTTTATCAGGCCAAAGGAAAACAATCGTTTACCGATAGGAAAGAAAATCTATTAGAAAGAAATGCTTCTTTCCATAAAGATTATAGCCCTCATGTAGATAAAGAAGTTTTTATTAAAGTAATGCAAGTTTTTGCGGCAGAAATGCCTGCTGAGTTTCTACCAGAGAATTTTAAAAACGTAAATATCGAAAAACTAGCCGATGATATTTATAGTAATTCTGCCTTAACAACATCAGAAAATACACAAAAAATATTAAAAGGCTCTCCTAAAAATGTTTTCAAAAAACTAGAAAAAGATCCTGCTTTTACACTCGCAAAAAGCCTAACTCAGGTGTTTTATCAAAAAGTGCTTCCTACATATCAGGAGCAAGAACTAGCTATAACAGCACTACAACGTGAATACATGAGAGCAATTCTTGAAACCAGCACTAAAGAAGATCGTATTTTCCCCGATGCTAACGGAACGCTACGAGTAACTTACGGAAAAGTAAAAGGGTACAGCCCTTCAGACGCTGTACATTACCAACCTGTTACCTACTTAGAAGGTGTTATGGAAAAATATATTCCTGGAGATTATGAATTTGATGTTCCTGAAAAGTTAATCGATTTATATAAAAACAAAGATTATGGCGCTTATGCCGAAAACGGAAAACTTCCTGTAAACTTTATTGGCACCAACCATACTACTGGAGGAAACTCTGGAAGCCCAACCATCGATGCTGAAGGAAACCTAATAGGACTTAATTTTGACCGCGTGTGGGAAGGTACCATGAGCGATATCTATTACGACCCTAGCATCTGCCGAAACATTATGGTTGATGTTCGTTACATCCTGTTCATTATCGATAAATACGCCAATGCACAGCATCTTATCAAAGAAATGAAACTAGTACACCCAAAAAAGAAATAAGGAAACTCATTATTTTTAGTATATTTCACCTAAAATTTCCCATGGGAAATTTTAGGTGATTTTTATTTAAAACAATTTTGTTATGAAAAAAGAAATCAAACTACGCGCCGCTACTCCAAACGACGCTATACAGGTTGCTCCACTTATAATTCAAGCTATGGAAGATTTAGCTGCTAAATTTGTAGGTAGCCAAGATCCCTACGACGCAATTCCGTTATTTACTCATTTTTTTAAAAACACAGAAAACCAATACAGTTATACACATTGCATCGTAGCAGAATTAGACAATACAATTGTAGGGTCTGTTGTGGGTTATGACGGAGGTAACTTACAAGCATACCGAGCACCCTTTTTTGATTATGTCTTAACAAATTACCAACAAGATTTTAAAAATCAAGATTTTGGAGATGAAACACAGGCCAACGAATTTTATATAGACACGGTGAGTGTTTCATCTAAACATCAGGGCTATGGTATTGGCAGTAAATTGATTAGTGCTATTATTGAAAAAGCAACCAACGAAAAACACAAAAAAGTTGGTTTATTGGTAGATATTGATAACCCTAACGCTAAAAAACTATATACTCGTATAGGTTTTACCAGCCAAGGCATCAAAAACTTAGCTGGGCATCCCTATGAGCATTTACAATTCACTATAAATCGTTAAGATTCTTTAAAAGCTTATTGGCGTGGTGAAAGGAAAAATTGTGAAAATTTTCTATCACAGTATTCGCTAAACGATAATCTTGATTTTTAGAATTTAAGCTATTATAGCCTACACAATAAATACCTGCGGCATGAGCTGCTTTAACTCCATTGGTAGAATCTTCTATCACGATACAGTTTTGTTTTGGGGTTTGAGCAGTTTCTGCTGCTTTTTCAAATATCTCAGGATGCGGCTTAGAGGCCTCTAAATCGGCACCACTAAGTTTCCCTTTAAAATATTTATTTAAATCAAACCTATCAAAAACAGCGTTGATAGTAGCCATTGATGCCGATGAGGCTAAAATTAATGTAGTATCATTTTCATAAAAATCAACAATTAATTTTTCTACGCCTGTTATCAGTTTAAGCTCATCATCCGTTGTAAAAAGTGTTTTAAAGTGCTTACGCTTTAAAGCCATTAAGGTTTCTGGCGCTTCTGATAAAGAGAATTTCTCACATAAATCTTTACAAATATTAATAGTAGATTGCCCTGTATATGCTTGGTATTGCTCTTTAGAAACAGGAATATCTACCTCCTTAAACATGGCATGGTAAGCTTTGTGGTGTAATGGTTCTGTATCTACAATAACCCCATCCATATCAAATAAAACAGCTTTTAACATGATTTTTATTTTTGTGTAAAAATAATTAAACTTCTATAAATAGAAAAAGCCAAGCAAAACAGCTTGGCCTTAATGTGTATTGTGATTTATTTCCCAAATAAACCTCCTAAAAGTCCTCCTGCTTTATCGCCTAATAATTTTCCAGCTACATCATCAATAACACTTCCGTCGTTATCTGCGTCCAATAAACTTTCAATAATAGACATATTGCTAGAAGATTCTCCCATGGCTGCTCCTATCAAATCGGTTAAACCTGATTGAGAAACACCATCTTTACGTTTTGCATTTCCTAAAAACCCCATTAAAACAGGAGCTGCCATCTGAATGATTTTTGTTACAGAACTCATGCTTACTCCCGTTGTTTTACTAATACTATTTTCTACATTAGTTTGTTTTCCTCCTAAAAGGTGTGAGAGGATACCGGCTCCATCTGAAAGTAAAGAGTTATCTACACTACCTCCTCCTACGATTCCTCCTAATTGACTAAGTATAGAACCATCATGGCGGGTATCTTCTAATGCATGGTTTAGTTTTTTTGCTCCCTCCTCTGTTTGTATGTTTTTATTCATTGCCCCTAACATTGTAGGCAATGCCATGCTAAGTACCGAAACAATATTATCTTTTGTTTCTCCTGTTTCTGTGGTTGCGCCTTGAATAAGTTGCTCACCCACATCTGTTTTTAATAAATCTAAAATTGAAGCCATAATTGTAATTAGTTAATTGTTAATACTATATTATCTATGTAAATATAAAGTATTTATAAAACTTATCATTCTTTAAAAGATAATATTCTAAATAATTTCCATTAGCTTTTTTTATTTATTTTATATTGATATAGCAGTCCTGCCAAAAGTAATAACAGAAGAATAGGCTGAATTAAAAACCTACGTATATAAAACACCATTAAATAATTATCTGCGTTAAAATTGTATATAAAATAACTAAAAATAGGCGTAAGAAGTATCAGGAAAATTACATAGACGAGACTTGTAAAATAAATTATTTTTTTATTCTTAAATAGTAATGCTATAATCCCTATAGATAAAACGGCATTAATAAAGTAACGTAATACAACATAACAAATAAGCTTGATTTTATCTATAGAAGGAGGTGAAGCTATTGTAAAATTACCCTGATAAAAATCTATTAATGGATCATAAAACAAAACTCGTTCATAAAACCTCACTAATACGAGAAGAATAAAAAACACTGTTATTCCTGAAAATACAACAAATTTATTCTTCATTTCCTTTTGTTTTTAATACTATTTTCACCCAAATTACCCATAAACATAAAACTACACCGTATATAACTATAGGAAAAAGAATATCGTGCAAAAGTGTTTGGGCCTCGGGATACTCATATAAACCAATAGACAACAAACTTATTCTTAGAATATTTAAAGCATAAATAATACTTACCCCAGAAAAAATAAACAATAAAGTTGTTTTTAATTTCTTAGCAAATGCCAATACAAAAGAAACAAACAAAATAATTACACTTACAGCATTACACCCTTCAACAACCCTAGTTATATGTTTCCCATTTACAAATTGAGCCACTGCAGGATGGTTAGGCATTGGAAAAATTTGCCCTATATACCCAAATGTATTAATCAAATCATTACTCTGTTTTGCTACATAATACGTAATAAAATCTGGGTAATGCATTGGAGAAAAAGTTAATGATAAATACCAGTGGTAAACGGCTGATAGTAAAAAGTAACTCCCTACAAATACCATCAAAAATAGAATAACGCGTTTATTTTCTTTTAAAACTTGCATGGGCTAAAAATACAATACTTTACTTAATCTTAGTACTTATTATACTTAAGTTTACTTTATGATTATGAAATATAAAACAAATCAGAGGCGATGCCATCAGTTAGAAATTTTGCAGACTCCTTTACAACTAAATTTCCGTTTTCTGCTATATAAAGTTTGTGTTGTGACAACAACTCCTTAGTTATTTTTTGATAGTATGCTACATATTTTCTTCCAAAAAGCAATTCGATATCGTTAACAGAAACACCCCACATTGTACGTAAACGCGTCATAATATACTCGTTATACAAATCTGTTACCGATAATTTTTCTGCAGAAGAAGGAATCCTATTTTCCGAAAGGGCTTTAATATAGAGCATGTTATTAGCAACATTCCAACTTCGGGTATTCTTGTAGAAACTATGTGCTGAAGGTCCTACTCCTATATAGGGTTTCCCAAACCAATAGGCCGTATTATTTTTAGAAAAATAACCCTCTTTACCGAAATTAGAAAACTCGTAATTAATAAAATTATGCGCTTTTGTAAAGGCCTGTAATAACTGGTAATGCTCATAAGCAAGTGATTCTTCTACGGGTGCTATTTTTCCTTTGTTTATTAAAGCTTCTAAAGCCGTTTTGGGTTCTACCGTAAGGGCATAACTAGAAATATGCGGAATATCATAACTTAATGCTTGTTCCAAGTTATCTTCCCACCTACTTGAACTCATTCCTGGAATTCCGTAAATTAAATCTATTGTTAAATTATCAAAATATTGGCGTGCATCTGTAAGTGCTTGTTTTACTTCTGTGGCATTATGAGCTCTATTCATCAAGGTTAAATCTTCTTCATAAAAAGACTGCACTCCTATACTTAACCGATTTATTGGAGTTTGCGCTAAAGATTTTATTTTAGATAAGGACAAATCATCGGGGTTGGCTTCCAATGTAATCTCTATTTTATCGGCTAAGTTATAATTATCCTCAATAGTTTTTATCAGTTTATTTATTTCTTCTACCGAGAGTAAACTTGGAGTACCACCGCCAAAATAAATGGTTTCTATTTTTTCTGTTTCAAAAGTAGATTTCCGAATAACAAGTTCTTTATCAATCGCATCTAATAGCTTTGTTTTGTGTTTCATGGTGGTAGAAAAATGAAAATCACAATAAAAACAAGCCTGTTTACAAAAAGGTATGTGTATATAAATTCCTGCCATGTTAATCCTCCTTATTTTTTTCTTCTATCCATAAAGCCATGTATTTTGTGCTTCTTGTTGTATGGTGGTGTAAAATTTCTCCCATAAAATTATCAACACGGTGTTGGGCTAGGTTTTCATATAATTTTGCTAGCCTATCGCTAAAAAGTTGATAAAAATTACCCGTCAAAAACCGGTTTTTTATTATGTTAAAACCATTATTCTGTGTGATTTCCCATCGCTTGGGGTGGGTATATAAAGTTACTGCTTGTTTAATAATTTCCGATGTTTCATTTGCAATTTCTCCCGCCCACGGCCATTTCCCTCCTATACCTTCTGCACCTACTGTTGTGGTAACGCTTGGGGTTCCGCATAGCATTGCTTCAATAAATTTTCCTTTTAATCCTGCGCCAAATCGTAATGGCGCTAACAAAACCCGCGATTTTCTCATTACCTCCTCGCTAGAATCGGCTCTCCCACAAACTATAAAACCACTTTTTTCACAATGCAATTGTTTTACTTTTTCTGATGTATAAGCGCCATAAACATTAAACTTAGCTTGAGGAAGGCTTTTTCTTATCTCGCTCCATAACTCTGTTTTTATATAACGTACCGCATCCCAATTAGGCTCGTGTAAAAAATTACCGATAAACAAAAAATCCTCACGAGCTTCAAACGCAGGTAAGGCTTCTCTTGAAGAAATCTTATTTTCTTCAATCAAAAAAGGGAGATAAAATAAAAGCGAGGGATTGATAGAAAATTTATCGATTAGCAATTGTTGCTCTGTTTCTGATATAATTAAACTTAAATCGCAACGTAAGATACTTGCAATTTCCCGCTTGGCAATATCAGTGTGTAAATCGCTAAGCTTTATCGCTTTTCCGTTTTTATGTGCTTTATGCCTGGCTTTTCGTAAAAAATGTAAATCTTCTGTATCTAAAATTCTAATAGCCTTGGGCAATTGCTCTGCAACCCGCCATCCAAATTGCTCTTCCATCATAAACCTATCAAAAAGAACAACGTCTGGTTGTTCGTTTTTTAATACCACATCTGCCTCTCTGTTATTTAATGGAAGTTGTACTTTTTTAATTCCTAGATTTTCTAATTTTTCAGAAAAAGGAGTTTCCAATGCTGGAGAAGCATAAGTTATTTCATACTTTTTGTATAAAAAATATGTTATTAATTGCATCATTCTACTTCCAGCCGCAGAGGATGATGGTTCTGGCCATAAATAGCCTATAATTAGCAACTTCTTCTTCATCAAAATAGGTTTAGGTTATTGCCTAGAATTATATTTATCGAAACCATTTTATATTTATTTTCACAATTCAATAAAACTTAACCAATTTATTCTTTGTATTTTTAGGCATTATTAATAATGTTTATGGCAAAAAATTTATATACGATTACTCCCGATCGTTGGGTAGAGACACACTCCGACTACCTTTTTAATTTCGCCATGGGCAAAGTTAATGATAGGGATATTGCTAAAGACCTTATTTCTGAAACTTTTTTAGCCGCACTAAAAGCAAAAGATAATTTTAAAGGGGAAGCAAGCGAGCGTACTTGGCTTGTTGCTATTTTAAAACGAAAAATTATCGATTATTACCGAAAAATAAACTCCAACAAAGGAAAAGCAGAAGTAAAAGTAAACTATTTTTCTGCTGATAACGATGGCGATTGGCTAGAAGAACGCATCGAAAATCCTGATTATGTAACTATTGAAGACAACATTATCAACAACGAGCTTTCTGAAGCCATTTATGCCTGCTTAGATAAAATAAACCCTAGACAAGCCACCATTTTTAAATTAAAAACCATAGAAAATTACGATACCGAAGTTATTTGTAATGAATACAATATTACCCCGTCTAATTTATGGGTAATCATCCACCGTGTAAGAGCTGCTCTAGCCGATTGCCTAAAAGAAAAATGGTTATCTTGATATGAATCATGACAAAGAAAATTTTCATCAATTAGCATGTATATGCGATAAATGCCAATACGACGAAGCTAGTTTTTTAGAAAAAGTACAGTTTAAACTACACCTTATGTTTTGCGAAACTTGTAAAGATTATGCAGCGAAAAACAATAGGTTAACAACATTGATAAAACAAGCAAACATCTCATGCTTAAGCCTGGAGGAACAAAAGGAGTTAAAATCTTACCTTAAAGATAAAATCACCTAAGCAGCATTGCAAATAACATCCAGAATATAGGTAAGGCTTCTGCCCAAAAAGCGGTAAAATACTTACTTCTAAAAGGAGAAGAAAACACAATAAAACCTCCTAACAGAAGCGCTATAAGAGTTATTTCTAACTTGCTATATCCTATTTGTTGAGCAATAACAAGACTCACTATAATAAAGAGAATCAACAATACACCGCCAAAAAGTTTAGTGTTTTTTACCCCGTAAAGTTGAGGAAAAGTTCCTAAATCAGGAACATCATGAGCCAAATCACGTATCTCAAAAGGTAACAACAACGCAAGAACAAAAATATAATATTGCAAAAAAGTAGCTCCTAATAACAAAAACGAAACTTCAGGTATATCAACCAAAGGCAAAACTGCACAGACTCCAGCCCAAACTAAAGCAATAATAAATATTTTTAAACTTTTTAAATTTCTTAAATTTTTACTTTTAGGTAAAATTGGCACGGCATAAAACAATGTAAAAACACCTAAAGTTAAACTCACAAAAATCACCTCAACCGATTGTAAAAAACTTACATAAAGCAACCCTAAAAAAACAAAAAATGAGAATATTTGGATGAGTTTAAGTCGGCCTGTAAGTGTTTTATGCCGCCATTTGGCAATTCCTGCATACTTTACAAAATTATAGCCTGTAATACTACTCAGAAAAACAAACCCCAATAACCTATATGATGGAATAAGCTGAAAATTATAGTACGTAACCATACATAAAGCACAAACAGCTAAAGCCACATGCATGCTACTATTTATATAAAAATTTAATGCATTTTTTAAAAACCTCACCATACAAAGGTAGTATTTATGACTAAAAAACAGCCCTCAATTATCCTTTTCAATTACCGATAATATTCTTTTAAAAGTCGTATTTTTGCACGCAAAAACACAGCACAATTTTATAAATATTATGAATACAGACTCTTTCGCATTACGTCATATAGGGCCAAGACCCGAAAAAGTTACAGAGATGCTTCAAGCCATTGGAGTAGATTCTTTAAATCAGTTAATTTACGAAACCCTCCCTGATGGGATAAAACTAGAAAAAGAGTTAAGCCTTGCTCCTGCCATTAGTGAGCAAGAATACTTAGCCCATAACCAAATACTAGCCGAAAAAAATAAAATATACAAAACCTATATTGGTTTAGGCTATTCTGCCGCTATTTTACCTCCCGTTATTCAACGCAATATTTTCGAAAACCCGGGTTGGTACACAGCATATACCCCTTACCAAGCCGAAGTAGCTCAAGGTAGATTAGAAGCTTTATTGAACTTCCAAACCATGGTTGCCGACTTAACTGGAATGGAAATTGCCAATGCATCTTTACTTGATGAAGGTACCGCAGCAGCAGAAGCCATGGGCATGTTTTTTGCCACAAGAAGTCGCCAGCAAAAAAAAGACAATGTAGTTAAGTTTTTTGTTTCGGAAGAAATTTTACCGCAAACACTTGCTGTATTAGAAACACGTGCTTACCCATTAGGAATAGAATTGGTTATTGGAAACCATGAGGATTTTGATTTTTCTGAAGATTTTTTCGGAGCCATTCTTCAATACCCAGGTACTTCAGGAAAAATATACAACTACCATAGTTTTACAAGCAATGCTTATAAAGCAGGTATAAAAGTTGTTATTGCAGCAGACATTCTAAGCCTTGTTAAGTTAGAAGCCCCAGGGAATTTTGGAGTAGACGCCGTAGTAGGTACTACACAACGTTTTGGTATTCCTTTAGGCTATGGAGGTCCTCACGCAGCTTACTTTGCTACAAAAGAATCTTATAAGCGTAATCTTCCTGGAAGAATTATAGGCATTACAAAAGATAAAGACGGAAACCGTGCTGTCCGCATGGCATTACAAACGCGTGAACAACACATAAAACGAGATAAAGCAACATCAAACATTTGTACCGCTCAAGTTTTGCTAGCAGTTATGGCAGGAATGTATGCAGTATATCATGGTCCTGAAGGATTAAAGCATATTGCAAACAAAGTACACAATAGTGCCGTAAGTCTTTCACAAAAATTAGAAGAACTAGGTTACCAACAACTTAATAACACGTACTTTGATACTATACGTATTAAAGCCGATAGCACTAAAATACAAGAAATTGCTTTAGCAAACGAGATAAACTTTTACTACCCTTCTAAAGATACCGTTTCGATTACCTTAAATGAAACCACTACACTAGAAGATTTAAATAACATTATTCGTGTTTTTGCAGAAGCAGCCGGTAAAGAAACCATTACGCTAAAAAACCTAACCGAAGGAATTTTAGATACACACGAACTTGCAAGAACTTCGCCTTTCCTTACCAACGAAGTCTTTAACGCATACCATTCTGAAACAGAATTAATGCGATACGTTAAAAAACTAGAACGCAAAGATTTAGCCCTAAATCACTCTATGATTGCTTTAGGCTCTTGTACCATGAAACTTAATGCAGCAGCAGAAATGTTACCATTAAGCAATCCAAAATGGGGAAATATTCACCCGTTTGTACCTACAGACCAAGCAGAAGGTTACCACCAAGTACTTAAAGGACTTGAAGATCAGCTTACAGAAATTACAGGATTCTACGCCACTTCTTTACAGCCAAATTCAGGAGCACAAGGAGAGTATGCAGGATTAATGACTATCCGTAAATACCATGATAGCAGAGGCGACCAGCACAGAAACATTTGTTTAATACCATCATCTGCTCACGGTACAAACCCAGCAAGTGCTGTTATGGCAGGTATGAAAGTGGTTGTAACTAAATCAACCGATAAAGGAAACATCGATGTTGATGATTTACGTGAAAAAGCAGAGAAGTATAAAGATTCTCTAGCAGCACTAATGGTTACGTATCCTTCTACACACGGAGTATTCGAATCTGCAATAAAAGAAATCACCCAAATAATTCACGATAACGGGGGGAAAGTTTATATGGATGGTGCAAACATGAATGCCCAAGTGGGTATTACTAATCCAGGAAGAATTGGAGCCGACGTTTGTCACCTTAACCTCCACAAAACCTTTGCTATACCACATGGTGGTGGTGGCCCAGGTGTAGGACCTATCTGCGTGGTAGAAGATTTAGCTCCTTACCTACCTACCAACCCATTAGTACAAACTGGAGGAAGCACTCCTTTATCTGCTATATCATCTGCACCGTGGGGGTCGGCACTTGTGTGTTTAATTCCTTATGCCTACATACGTATGTTAGGTGCAAAAGGCTTAAAGCGTTCTACGCAAATGGCTATTTTAAACACCAATTACATCAAAGAACGACTAAAAGAGCACTACGAGATTTTATATTCTGGAGAAATGGGAAGAGCTGCTCACGAAATGATTATCGATATACGTCCTTTAAAAGATAAAAATATTGAAGTAGCCGATGTTGCAAAACGTCTTATCGATTATGGTTTCCATGCGCCTACCGTATCTTTTCCAGTTGCAGGAACACTTATGGTTGAACCTACAGAAAGCGAAAGCAAAGCTGAATTAGACCGTTTTTGTGATGCCATGATTGCAATTAAAGCAGAATATGAAGCTATTGAAGATGAAGAGAACAACCTTCTAAAAAATGCTCCACACACACAAAAAATGCTTACCGCAGACGAGTGGAATTTTCCTTATAGTAGAAAACAAGCCGCTTTTCCTCTCCCTTATTTAGAAGAAAATAAATTTTGGGCATCTGTAAGACGTGTAGACGAGGCCTTTGGAGACAGAAATTTAATGTGTACTTGCGCTCCTATAGAAGAGTATATTGACGCTGAAGAGTAAAATAAACACGCTATAATACTTACTTTAAAGCCTCTTGATTTTTTCAAGAGGCTTTTTTATCAAATCTTCTTCATAATATTATCATTAAGTAACACAAAAAACCTATACTTTTTACGAATCTTAAAGCTATGCACGCATAATATTGCCGATTCTATAAATTTCAAAAAAAGTAAATAAAGGCTAATGCTAATTCGTATTTAATGAGTAGTTTGGTTTAAAATTTACATTATGGCTGTGAAAATAACAGGAACGGGAAGTTTTATCCCTCCACGTATTATAGAAAATACCGATTTTTTGAACGAGGAGTTTCTAAATGAAGATGGATCTAAAATCAATTCTCCTAACGAAGTGATTATAAAAAAATTTCAGGCCATCACAGGTATTGCACAACGCAGGTATGTAGCAAAAAACACAACAACATCAGATATTGCTAGTATTGCTGCAAAAAAGGCAATAGAAGATGCCGAAATTAACCCAGAAACCCTAGACTATATAATTGTAGCCCATAATTTTGGCGATGTAAAATACCGCAACACACAAAGCGACGCCGTACCTAGTTTGGCTGCTAGAGTAAAACACCAGCTACAAATAGAAAACCCTAATTGTGTTGCTTACGATTTAATTTTCGGATGCCCTGGTTGGCTACAAGGTGTAATCCAAGCCAAAGCTTTTATTGATGCTAATATTGCTAAACGCTGTCTGGTTATAGGAGCAGAAACCTTATCGAGAGTTGTTGATAAACATGACCGTGATAGCATGATTTTTAGTGATGGGGCTGGCGCGACAATTATCGAAAAGACCACTTCGGAAGGAGACGGAATTATTTTTCATAAAAGTGCTACTTACGCCAAAAACGAATCGCATTACCTCACCTTCGAGGCTTCCTATAACCAAGATTTAAAACGGGAAACACGCTACATTAAAATGAGTGGTCGCAAAATTTACAGCTTTGCATTAACACATGTACCACAAGCCATGAAAGAATGTATAGACAACAGCGGCTACAATATTACAGACATCAAAAAGATATTTATCCACCAAGCCAATGAAAAAATGGATTTTGCCATTTGCGAACGTCTTTATAAATTGTACCAATTAGAAATGCCCAAAAACATCATGCCAATGAGCATTGCAGAATTAGGAAATAGCTCTGTAGCTACCCTTCCTACATTAATTGATTTAGTAAAAGCTAAAAAAATTGATAACCAAGAAATTCATAAAGGCGATGTTATCCTTTTTGCTAGCGTGGGAGCAGGTATGAATATTAATGCAATGATTTACAAAATATAAACATGTACGAAGAACATTTTCCTCATAAACGCTATAAACACACCCTAGAATTTTTACAAAAAATACAACCAAAACCTACCCGTATCTTAGATTTAGGTGTTCGTAATCCTTTTTCTGAAGTAATGGAAAAACAAGGCCACCAAGTAATTAATACAGAAGGGGAAGATTTAGATGAAAATTTTTCTGCGGTTTTGAATGAAAACGTAGAACTTGTTACTGCCTTCGAGATATTTGAGCATTTATTATCGCCATATACACTCCTCAAAGCCATAAAAGCAAAAAAACTAATTGCTAGTGTCCCCTTAAACTTATGGTTTGCTAAAGCTTACCAAAGTAAAACCGATACCAGAGATAGGCATTACCATGAATTTGAAGACTGGCAGTTTGACTGGCTACTAGAAAAAACAGGTTGGAAAATTATCCAAACAGAAAAATGGGCAAATCCTGTTAATAAAATAGGTATTAGGCCTGTTTTGCGTAAGTTTACGCCAAGATATTATATCGTGTATGCTGAAAGAAAATAATCCATGCGCTTTTATATTATAATTCCAGCACATAACGAAGCGCTCCATTTACAGCAAACCTTAACATCGTTGGTTTCGCAGCGCCTTCTGCCTACAAAAATTTTAATAGTTAACGACAACTCGACCGATAATACAGAAGAAATAGCGAAAAGCTTTTCAGAAAAGTACCCATTTATCGATTTTGTCAACAAACAATCATCTCCGCTTCATTTACCAGGAAGTAAAGTTATTGAAGCCTTTAATTACGGATTATCGAACCTCGATGATAATTACGATATACTCTGTAAATTTGATGCCGATTTAATTTTTCCTGAAAATTACCTTGAAACCTTAAGTATATATTACAAACAAGATGATTCCTACGGGATGATTGCTGGTTTTTGCTATATCAAAAAGGATGAAAATTGGGTGCTTGAAAATTTAACAGATAAAGAACATATCCGCGGAGCTTTAAAATCCTACCGAAAAGCCTGTTTTAATGCAATTAACGGACTAGAACCCGCCATGGGTTGGGATACCGCAGACGAACTAAAAGCAATGTATTTTGGATGGAAAATAAAAACGCTTCCTAACCTACATGTAAAACATTTACGTCCAACAGGAGCTACTTATAATAAAAAGGCTAAATATAAACAAGGAGAAGCTTTTTATAGACTTCGTTATGGTTTTCTAATTACTTTTTTAGCTGCTGTTAAATTAGCCGTAAAAAAAGGAAACTTTTTATTAATCAAAGATTATTTGCTTGGTTACTTTAAAGCAAAGCAAAATAAAATGCCCCGTCTTGTTTCATCAAAACAGGGCAAATGGATTCGAGCTTATCGCTGGAAAAAAATCAAACAAAAATTATTTTAATCATCTTCTAGTGCTTGGTAAAGTACATCTCCGGTAGCTGCATTTGGAAAAGCCACACCTAAAAGTGCCGAAATGGTTGGTGCGATATCGGTAATGTAGGAACGTTGTAAAGTTTGTCCGTTTTTAATTCCTTTTCCAAAGAAAATTAAAGGCGAATGCGTATCATAATTAAAAGCCGTACCATGGGTAGATCCTTTTTTAGGATAAATTACATAACCAGGATCAAAAGCCACAACAACATCTCCGCTACGCTTTTGGTTATATCCGTTTTGAACAAGGTAACCAATTACCCCTTCGTTATAATACGTGTTTTCTAATGTATTTCTGGTAAATACTTTATCGATAAGTGGGTATGTAATTAAAAATTCTTTAAGTTTATTTTCCACTTCGATACTAGAAAGCTTTTGTTTTTTCAATTCTTCTTTATTAAAAAACAATTGGTTGTTTGAAATGTCTTCGATAATATTTTCGCTTCCAAATTGAGTTTTAGTAAAGGCTCGCAAATCGTCAGAAAAGCTTGCTACATCAAAATACCCAGCAGGAATTTTATGGTCTTGTAAATACGCTGGCACTTCTACAGCTCCATGATCTGAAGTAAGGAAAACAGTGTACTCTCCCTCGCCTACAAGCTTATCTAATTGGGTAAGTAAGCGTGCTAAATCTTGATCTAAACGCAAGTAATTGTCTTGAATTTCTTTAGAGCTTACCCCAAAATTATGCCCAATATAATCTGGACTAGAAAAGCTTAACGTAAGTACATCGGTATAAGCATCTGCTCCTAATTGCTCTCCTTTTATAGCTGCCAAAGCAAAATCTACCGTAAGGCTATTTCCATAAGGCGTTGCTTTTAAGATTTCAAAGTTTTTGTTTTTATCTTTAAGCTTGGCTAAATCGTAAGGAAAAGTAGCGGTTTCTTTCCCTCTAAAACCGTGCTCGTAGTTGTTATGATCTGTTGTACTTTCGGTATAAGTTTCTATAGGATATTTTGTGTCCCAAACTTTTAAGTAAGAAGCCACAACCCCCGAAGTATTGAAATCCTTTACCCAAGTAGGTAGTTCGTTAAGGTAATAAGTACTAGAAATAAATTTCCCTTCGTCCTTTCCGTGAAACCAGTATGCGGCGTTGGCAGAATGTCCTGCAGGTAAAATAGCTCCTCTATCTTTAATGGCTACTCCTATGGTTTTTCCTTTAAATTGTGTATGAAGTCTATTTTGATCTGCAAATGTGGTTGTTTTCATTCTTTTTGGCGACATTTTCCCTGCTTTATCTTGGGTTCCCACAGAATTTACCTCGTCATCTTGCGCACAATACACCGATGTTTTTTCTTCTTTATCATACCAATTGTTTCCTATAATACCATGAACAGCTGGCGATGTGCCTGTAAATACAGACGTATGTCCTGGACCTGTATAAGTAGGAACATAATTAAAATGATTGTTTTTAAATACAAAACCTTCATTTATAAGACGTTTAAAACCATCTGCTTGGTATTTATCCCAAAAACGAGTTAAATAATCATAACGCATTTGGTCTACTACAATTCCTACAACTAATTTTGGCTTTGTGAAGATTTGTTTATCTTCGGTGGCAAGCGTTGGTGGGGTTTTTAATTGTGTTTCGGCGGCTTTACATTGTATAAAAGCAACCGCCATAAAGGCGAGATATACTATTTTTTTCATTAGAATTATTATTTTTTACAAAGATATAAAGTAATAAACGTCTAAGATTAATAATAGGTTAAATCCGTAAATAATAAACTTTTGTTTAAGCTTAAATTGATAATTGCATGTAAAATTTAAACCCCTACTAAAATTTAGTATATTATTTTTATAGCTTATCTTGCTAAATATTACTTTCGCACACAACTCAGTAAAGAAAAACCTGCTTGTTAATGAAATATCTACAAAAAATAGGGCAATTTATCATTATGCTACGCGACGTGTTTAGACGTATGACAAAAGCTAGCGTGTTAAAAGATTTAATTTTCAAAGAAATAAACGACCTAATTATCAAATCCTTAGGCATTGTTGTTTTTGTATCTTTTTTTATTGGCGGAGTAGTTACCATTCAAACAGCCTTAAACCTCAATAACCCGCTTATTCCTAAAAGCCTTATTGCATTTACGGCACGGCAATCTATTATTTTAGAATTTTCGCCTACATTTATTTCCATTATTATGGCTGGTAAAGTAGGTTCTTATATCACTTCAAGTAT
This sequence comes from Mesonia hippocampi, assembly GCF_014197445.1. Classification (GTDB taxonomy): domain Bacteria; phylum Bacteroidota; class Bacteroidia; order Flavobacteriales; family Flavobacteriaceae; genus Mesonia; species Mesonia hippocampi. The sequence goes on from NZ_JACIFO010000013.1 coordinate 21,456, forward strand.
TGGTACCATGCGTGTAACCGAGCAAATAGATGCACTAGAGGTAATGGGAATTAATGCAGCAAACTATCTTATTTTTCCTAAAATTATAGCCATGCTACTCTACCCTTTTGTAATAGCCATTTCTATGTTTTTGGGCATTATGGGCGCATACATTGCAGGTGTTATGGGCGGTTATATAAATAGCGAGCAATTTCTTACGGGGCTTCAAGAGGATTTTATCCCTTACCACCTTACCTATGCGTTTATAAAAACATTTTTCTTTGCGCTTATTCTTGCTACCATCCCATCTTACCATGGGTATTACATGAAAGGAGGAGCCCTAGAAGTTGGACAAGCAAGTACAACCTCGTTTGTATGGACAAGCGTTGTATTAATTATTGCTAATTATTTACTCACCCAATTACTTTTAAGCTAATGATTGTCGTAAAAAATGTACATAAATCTTTTGGAGAAGAAGAAATCCTAAAAGGAATAAGCACGACCTTTTTACAAGGAAAAACCAACCTGATAATCGGACAATCTGGAGCAGGAAAAACCGTATTTTTAAAATGCTTATTAGGTCTTTTTTTACCGAGTAAAGGAAGTATTTCCTACGATGGCGAAAACTATGCAACACTAGGAAATAATGGCAGAAGAAAATTAAGGCAACAAATGGGAATGGTTTTTCAAGGCAGTGCCTTATTTGACTCGATGACAGTTGAAGAAAACGTCATGTTTCCGTTACGTATGTTTACAAAACAAACACGTGAAGAAATGCTTAAACGTGTAAACGAAGTTCTAGAACGTGTAAACCTACAAGGAGCTAATGCTAAATTTCCGTCAGAAATAAGCGGAGGAATGCAAAAACGTGTTGCCATTGCGCGAGCTATTGTAAACAAACCTAAATACTTGTTTTGCGACGAACCCAACTCTGGCCTAGACCCTAAAACCGCTATTCTTATCGATAACCTTATCCAAGAAATTACACGAGAAAATAACATTACCACTATTATTAACTCTCACGATATGAATTCTGTGTTAGAAATTGGAGAACAAATAGTTTACCTCAAAGATGGATTGCTAGAATGGGAAGGAAATAAAGACATTATTTACAAAACAGATAACGAGAATATTATAAACTTTGTTTACAGCTCCGAGCTATTTAAAAAAGTTCGCAAGGCACAACTACAAGGACTGTAAAACAAAACTAATTAGCATGCCCAATATAAAAATTGAAAACAAATGGTTGCTTTAGAAAAAATAATATCATGAAAACAACAAGAACATTAAAACTCTTTACCTTTTTAATTATAGCAATAATTTCTGCCCAAGCATGTAAAGCCATAAAACAAGATAGCGACGCTATCCAATTAAGCATTTTTCAAAATGGTAAAGAAATCCCTGTCAATAAGCCCGAAAAAACTGTTCACCTAAAAAAGAGCCCTTTCTCATTGAGGTTTTTTAATCGAAAATACGACCTGGACAATAAGAAATTCTATGCTGCACAAATTGCAGCTTTTACCAACAAAGCTGAGTTTGATAAAATAACAATTGGCAGTTCTAAAGCAGATTTAGCCTATTTTAAACCGGGTTCTGGCATGGCTACTCATGAAAACAGCATGTACGAAGCCTTATTTGTAGATAAAATTGGTCACCATTACACGTTTTACCAAAACACCAACAATAGGAGATTAAACCTTTTAGATGACACTGGGGAGTTACCAAAATTTGAATTTGAAATTAACGCCCTACACTATAATCATACCCGAGTTAACATTTCAGATAGCAATATAAATAAACTCTATATCGCCTTTTTAATTGATAAAAATTTAAATGGAATAATTGATAAAGGAGAGCTTCATAAATTAATTATCAAGCTAAAATAATTTATAAAACCACATAAGCTGATAAAAAGCTTATTTTAAGATAATATCACCTAAAAAAAAGCTGCCTAGAGAGGCAGCTTTGTACTTTAATAACAATTGTTATGGCATAAGCCTAAATAGCTTCTACACTAAGGATTTCTATTTTTTTATTTCCCCCTTTAAAAGGCCAATCTAAAACATCGCCTACTTTTCTTCCCAATGTTGCCATAGCCATATTACAAGTAATAGAATATTTTCCTTTTTTCTTTTTTTCCTTATCAGAGTCTACAAAAATATAGGTCTCTTCTTTTCCTGTAGTGTGGTTATTTAAGACTACTTTTCTGTTTACGGTAACAATATCGCTTGGTAACTCTCTCCGTAATACTTGTTTAGCTTGTTTAAGTTCTTCGTTTAATAAATCTTCTTCTGCTTGTGTTACACGTTTTCTTCTTACTTGATCTTTTATTAAATCGTAAATTCCTGTAGTTACTATAATAGTAGACATAATTATAATTTTGTATGGTATAAAAATAACATCCAGCCTTTGTACACAGACCCAAAGCAACAAGTTATTCCTAAACAACTAGGAATATCCTTTTGCAAAAAGCACTGAATAAAATTAAAACACAAAAACTTCCCCGCCTTGAGTCTTGACAGGGGTTATATGAGAAACTCTTTAGAATCTTGAAGAAAAATATCATCAAGCATATACGACAACGACAACAACAGGTTGGTTGCAAAATATTTTTGATATAGAAAGTTTATTGCCATTCCTTATACTTAACTTATACACGAAGTTAAGTTATAATTCTATATTTCACAACTCTAATCCTTAGATTTCACTAAAGTTTAATTATTACCCCAATAAACCTTAAAACTTTAACCTTTAACACTTTAGAATTTCGCCCTACTTACCACAAGTGTATCTAAATCTAATTTGTAAGTTAGCCACTCTCTTAGTTTTTTCTCTTGCATAATTTTATCAACTAAAGAGATTTTATTATCCCATTCTACAATAAACTCTGGGATGGTATCTACTTTTTTAAAGTTAGAAACAAATTTATCTGCGTATGATAGTTTTGCGATATGCTCGTAGTTAATTTTCACTTCGCTTGCAATAGCCTGAAATGGTATTTGTTGTTTTTTATAACGCTCTAAACGCATTAGTTCTCCTTCTAGATACCGGATACGTTCATCTTTATTTAACAAACTTATCGAGTCTCTTTTTTTAAACTCATGCATATATGCAAGCTCATCAAAAGCCTCTGTGTTTTTATTTTGTAAGATAATTAAGGAGGTACTTTGAAGCTTTGGATTTGCTTTTAATTTAGAACGCCATAAATTAATTACAGAATTAGGAATTTCTTTCCCTAAAAAGGAGACTTCTATCCTTGGCTCGTAACCATTTCTATAATCAATTACCGTCGCATTTTTTTGCAAGAACGCATCCTGATAAGGCTGTAGCTCTTTTGCTACAAAACTACGTGCTTCCTGTGTAAAATAAGATTCTTGTAGCATATTATAAAACAAGTAAACACTAGGTACCATCACAATAATGGCGATAATAGAAGCCGCTCGAGCAATAAGCCTTCTGCGTTTAGAATTGGCATATTTAACCAAAGGAAAGCCTAATAATTTAGACACCAAAAAGGTAGATAAAGCTATAAAAGTAGCGTTGATAGAAAACAAATACAATGCGCCAAAGGCATCTGCCCAACGCCCTTCGGCAAGTCCAAAACCAACGGTACATAATGGTGGCATTAAGGCCGTTGCAATAGCAACTCCAAATATTACACTTGCAATGGTTCCCTTTTTTGTTTTGGCTACAATAAGGGCCAAACCTCCAAAAATGGCTACCAATACATCCAAAATAGTAGGATAGGTTCTTGCTTCAAGCTCCGCATTACTCCCGGTAAGCGGTGTGATGGAAAAATAGAAAAATGCCGTAATCACACTTAAGCCTACCATTACCCCTAAGTTTATTAAAGAGCGACGCAACGTATCTACGTCGTTAATAGCTACCGATAGCCCTACCCCAACAATAGGCCCCATTAATGGCGATATAAGCATGGCTCCTATCACTACTGCGGTACTGCTTACATTTAACCCAATAGAAGCAACAAATACAGAAAAAATAAGAATCCACGCATTATGCCCTTTAAAGATAATATCTTTTTTCACGGCTTCTATGGTAGAGTCTCTATCGGTATCTTGCCTAATGTCTAAAAGTTCTGAAACAAAACGGAGTATGTTGCTAAAGGTTCCTTTAATATCTTTTTTCAATTCTTCTTTCTTGGCATCATCTTGTGCCAATTGCTCTTCTACAGAAGGATTGTTTTCTTGGTTGTTTCCTTGAGGATTTTCTAAAGTTGGATCTGAGTTATTGTTTTCCATAAGCAGATTATTGATACTTATCGCCTTGTTCTTTTATAGCACGTAAACGTTCCTTTTTTACGTCTTGCTCATCTTCTTTAGGATAAATCAACAAGACTTCTTTTTCATCTACAATAATATAATTGTTAACGTTTTTTAAAATTACCAATTTTTCTGCTGCCGTCCTAACAATATTATTACTAGAATTATCTATTTGTAATTTTGCGCGCACACTAACATTATTATTGGGATCTTTTTCTAATTTATCGTATAAGGAACCCCAAGTACCCAAATCGCTCCAATCAAAACTTGCTGGTAACACGGCTACTTTATCGGCTTTTTCCATAATGCCATAATCCACAGAAATATTTTCAGATTTTGCATAGTTTTTTTCGATAAAATCAAATTCTCCAGCGGTATTATAAAATGCTTCACCAGCAGCAAATAATGCATACATTTCGGGTAGGTATTTTTGGTATGCCGCTAAAATGGCTTCTACGCTCCAAACAAAAATTCCTGCATTCCAAAGGTAATTCCCTTGTGCTAAAAAATCTTTTGCGGTTTTATAGTCGGGTTTTTCTGTAAATTGCGCAACTTCATTAATTGCTTTTTCTCCCTTTTTATAAGCAATATAACCGTAACCTGTATTAGGAAACGTAGGTTGTATGCCTAAAGTCATCAATAAGCTTTTATCTTGTTTACACTCTTCAAAGGCTTTGGTAATATCTGCGGTAAAGCCTTCTAGGTTTTCTATCCAATGGTCGCTCGGCGCTACAAGCATAAGCGCATTTGGGTTTTCTTTGGCTATTTTCATAGCTGAAAGTAAAATGCACGGAGCGGTATTGTTCATGCTTGGCTCTAATACCAACTGTGTATTGGTGAGTGCTGGCAATTGCGCTTTTACTAAATCTTGGTAATCTCCATTAGTAAGCACCAATGTGTTTTTTGAAGGAATAAATGTATTTATACGATTAAAAGTAGTTTGCAAAAGGCTTTCTCCTGTTCCTAACATATCGTGAAACTGCTTTGGAAAAGCTTGCCTGCTTACAGGCCAAAAACGAGACCCTACTCCTCCTGCCATAATTACGGCATAATAATCCTTATTCATTTATCTTTACTTTACTAATTCTACTTCGGCATGTGGCTGGAAGATATAGATTTTTCTGGTAGAAACTTCTATACATTCATAGCGTTTAATGCGTTTTTTTCCTTTTCTAAAAATCCTTCCGTTAGAAACCTTAAACAAGCTTCCTAACGGAAGCTCAAAGATATAGTTTTTATTGTTAGAATCGCTATATTCTTTTAAAGCAACCGCCAACCGAACATCGGTATCGCTACTGGCTTTAGGGTTTTTAAAATGTTGTGCCAATATAGGCAACAGTGCTTTGGGAAATATTGCAGGATTAATAAACGGCAACATCAAGTGCTGAAAAGTATGTTTCCATTCTACACCATGAGGTTTTATATACCGTCCAAATTCACGATATGCCAAAACATGGGCAATTTCATGTATAAGTGTAATTAAGAACTGGTATTTATTTAATGAAGCATTAACGGTGATTTGCGCAACCCCGTTAATTTCTCTGTAATCCCCATGCCTGGTTTTACGTTCATTTACAATTTTTAGATAAATGCCATAATTCTCTATAAGTGTAAATGATGGGTTTACAGCATTTTCTGGCAGGTATTTTCCTAATATTTCTTTCAAAAAAATATAATTAAAGCGATGTGCTTTTTTTTATTACTTACTTTTTAAGGAGTTGTGTTGGCTACTTGCAATAACTTCCCGTTGTAAAACTGTTGTCCTGTCATGGCAAAATGTTTTATATAGCTTGCCATTTCTGCGGCAGAAACAGGCGCTTTATATCCAGGAAAGGCTTCGTTTAGCATTTCGGTTTGTACAGCTCCTAATGCCAATACATTAAAGGCAGGCCCTGTTTCTTTATACTCCTCAGCCAACAACTCTGTAAGTGTAATTACAGCTCCTTTACTAGAGCTATAGGCTGCTAAACCAGGAAATTTCATGCTTCCTTGTACACCTCCCATACTACTAACGGTTACTACATGCCCTTCTTTATTCATAAATGGCAAGACCGATTTTGTAAGCTCTGCTACTCCAAAAACATTTGTTGCATAGACTTCTTGCCAATCTTGAAGTCCTAAGTCTTCAAAAGGTTTATTGATAATTTTTCCTGCATTGTTAATCAGTACATCTACACTCAATTGCTTTTCTGTTAAATAAGCTACCAATCCCTTATAAGCATCTTGGTCTTGTAAATCAAAACAAATAGGATGTAAGTTAGGTAAGGCTAATGCCTGTAATGGAGTTATATTACGAGATAACGCAATTACCTGATGGTTTTCTGCACATAACTGTTTAGCAAGTTCAAACCCTATTCCTCGACTTGCCCCTGAGATGATGATGTTTTTTATAGTCATATTTTTTATTTGTTTTAACCTAAAATTACCCTTTTAAAAAGGATAACCTCAGCGAGAAAAACAAAGTAAACCTTTTCAGGCTAACAATGTGTTATAGATGTATTAATTAATGAAGTTTTATGAGTCGCTCTGATGCATTCCCAATTCGGGTAAGTTGCTTGATAGTGGCTTGTACTAAATTTTGGATATGTTTTATATCTAACTGATCTAATTCATCGTTTACATGGTGGTAATACTCGTAATTGCTAAAATCGAAAGTACATAAGGTATGTGAAGGAATGTTTAAAGCTTCATAGAAAGGAAAGTTATCGCTGCGATAAAACAACTGAAATGATTTTTCCTTCTCAAAAAAACCTAACAAAGGTTTTTCTTGCCCCATATTAAATTCTTTCGCCATAGTAGATTTCTCATAACCGGTAAGGTAAGCAGTATATACATTATGAGGTAAAGGCACGCCTATCATCTCATAATTAAGTACAAAATAGATGTTTGCTTTTTCATTTTTTAATCGCTGTGCTAAATGCTTAGCTCCTAAAAGCCCTTCCTCTTCGGCAGAAAACAGTACAAACATCAAGCTCCGCTTTGTAGGCTGTTTAGCAAAATAATCTGCTAGGGCTAATACGGCTGCTGTTCCCGAAGCATTATCATTGGCTCCATTGGCAATATCATCGCTGCCTATAGCTTCTCGGATACGACCAATGTGATCGTAATGAGCGCCGAGTATAATAATTTCATCTTTTAGCTTTCTATCGGTTCCTTCTTGAAAGGCAATGAGGTTATAGCCTGTTTTCCCGATAAAGGAAAAACTATCTCGATAGGTTTGATAATAGGGTTTAAGTTTTGATTTTTTAAAAACATCTTCTATATATACCGCTGCTTTTTCTATCCCTTGTGTGCCTGTTTTTCTTCCTTCCAATTCATCAGAAGCTAAATAGGTTAGGTATTCTTTAATATTATCTTCTGCTAAAGTTGCTTTTTTTGAAGATTTACAGCCTAACAGTAAAAAACTAATTGCTACAACGGGGAAAAGAATATTTCTAATCATAAATCGTTATTGGGTTAGTTGCTAAATATAGGAAATAGATTATTAAAAAAATAAACTTTATGTGGGTTTTTAAGGTTTTATCAAAACAACTATAAGCCATTATAACAAAAAACCTCTTTTTCTTGTTTATCAAAAACTATTAAATGCTATTTTCTTTTAAAGTCTGCTTAGCCTTAAGTAAGAAACTTATTTATGCTTTCCTTTAGAAAATTTCTCTTGATTATACATCTTCGATTTTCCTTTAGGAATTGTTAAGCTTTGCCAGTTATCTGCCTTAAGCATTTTCCCGATATACACCATTTGCCCGATATGGTATGCATAATGCGTAAGCTGCCTATTTACAGCTTCTATAATGGAGTGTTCTTGGTTTCTAATATAAATTTTAGTTTCAAAATTCACATCGTTAATTGTAGCCAAAGCTTCAAACAGGCATTGCCAACCATCATTCCATTTTTGTATAAGTTCAGACCTGGTTTTTATCACCGTTTCAAACTCTAAATCTCTTTCTCGCCAGGTTTTTTCGCCATCTGAAATCAAGAAATCTGTCCAACGAGATTTCATATTCCCCCAAAGGTGGTTTACAATTATTGCAATTGTATTTGAGTTTTCATTATACTGCCAGAAAAGATCTTTATCCTCTAGTTGTTCAAAAGTTTTTTCGCCTACCAGCTTATAATATTCAAACTGTTTTTTTATGCTCTTTATATATTCGGTTTGCATACGGGTAAGTGTTAAGGTTTAAATATTTTTTCAAATGCATTATATACGGCATTATGAAGTGCATCTCCATGCGCTTTATCTTCAAAAAATTCAAAAAACACCTGAACATCTTCGTTTTTATTTTTTGCTATTTTAGTATACAATTCTTTCGCAGTACGCTCCATCACCTCACCTTCTTTTCCTACAGCTATGTAAATAGATTTTTTAGAAGTATAAGGAGCTGGATGTTGCGTTAATAGCTTTTCATCATCCCACCATAAGCTAGGACTTACAATAATATAATTGGTAAAAAGCGCTGGGTTTTCCAACAGTATTTCTGTAGCCAATAAGCCTCCTAAAGATTGCCCTATAATTGTACTGGTATCGGTTGTTCTGTAGCTAGCGGAAATAAAAGGTTTCAGCTCTTTTTCTAGAAACCTAATAAAATCTTGAGAACCTCCTGCAGTGGGAAATTCTTTCTGGTCTAATTTATTATGAGAAGGATAAGTAAAGTCTCTTTTCCTATCTACATTTCCAATGCCTACAACAATAGATTCTGGAATCATGTTTATCCATGAAAAAGACCCAAATTGAACAATCCCTGAAACATGTATAAAATCCTCGTTTTTAGAACCATCAAGCAAATAGATTACAGGGTATTGTTTTAAGCTATCTTTATGATAATTTAAAGGCAGGTAAACATTTATAGTTCGGGTTTCTTTTAATACGGCAGATTTTATATTTATTGACTTTCCTATGGTAAAATCAGTTTCGCTTATTTTTACTGGTATTTCCTGTCCAAACAACAAAGGGCAAGTTAATAACAATAAAACACTGAATATTTTCTGGAGCATACCTATTACATTTCTAGCCAACATTTTTTTTAAAAACAGCCTAGTTTAAAACACGCCTATATCATTTGCAGCATTAATATCGGCTACTTGTTTTTTGGCATCAAACACTACTTTATCTATGGTTTTATTTGTTTTATGCAAGTATCTCCAACGGTTAGTTCTATGCCAAATCTCCACAGGAAGTTTTACGTCTGCTTTTGTTCCGTCTGTATAGGTAATTTCAAGTTTTACAGGCATTGGAATCTCGCCCCTATTGTCTACCTCTATAATAAAACCTTGTTCTACTTTGCTTATTTTATTTACTGCAATATCTATATTTCCGTTTCCATAAAACCATGTTTTCCAAAACCAATTTAAATTTTCTCCGGTAACATTCTCTATATGGTTAAAAAAATCTGAAGGTTGCGGGTGCTTATAGGCCCATGTTTTTATATACGATTTAAAGGCCCTATCAAAACGCTCTGGTTCTAAGATATATTCTTTCAGCATAATTAAACCTACTGCTGGTTTATAATACGCAACATATCCCAAATTTCTAGATTGAGCAATGTCTGGATAAGTGTTAATAGGCTCGCTTTTAGAATATGTTAGGTAGTTTGTTATCTGTCGTGGCTGGTCGATATAAGACGAATATTCTCCCTTATTAAAAGCTTTAGAACTGTAATGATTAATAAAGGTATTAAAACCTTCATCCATCCATGCATACCTGCGCTCGTTAGAGCCTACAATCATAGGGAACCAATTATGCCCAAATTCATGATCGGTTACATTCCATAAAGACTGTCCTTTACTTTTATAGCTACAAAAACTCACCCCAGGATACTCCATTCCACCAACATTTGCAGCCACATTAATTGCATTTTTATAAGGATAAGTAAAGTAATTTTTAGAATAAAACTCTACCGAAGCTTTGGTATATTCGGTGGAACGTGTCCAAGCATGATCGCCATCACTTTCGGCAGGGTATAAGGATTGCGCTAAGCCTGTTTCACCATTGCCTAAATCTATTTTTGCAGCATCAAAAATAAAGCTAGCCGAAGAAGCAAAAGCTACATCTCGCGTATTTTTCATTTGGTAATGCCATGTAATTGTCCCTGTATTTTTAGGTCGATTAGATTTTTTACCTACTTCATTGGGTTTTATAATATAAACTGTTTTATCGCTTTCTTTCGCTTTTTCTAACCTGTTTAACTGCTTTTGGGTATATACAGCAGTTGGGTTTTTTAATATTCCAGAACCCCCTACAATATGACTAGCTGGTACGGTTATTTTATAATCGTAATCTCCATATTCGGTATAAAACTCTCCTGCCCCTAAATAAGGTTCGGTATTCCAACCTACCACATCATCAAATACCGCTACCCTTGGATACCATTGTGCCAATGCATAAATTGTTCCTTCGCTTGTAGATAACCTCCCCATTCTATCCATTCCTTCTTCTGGGATTTTATACGAAAAATTCATGCTAACACTCGCTTTTCCTCCTTTTGCTGCAATTGGTTTTTCAAAATACACCTGCATACGGGTATCGTTAATGTAGTGCGTTGGATTTTCTTTTCCGTTTGCTTTTATATTGGTCAAGGTATAGCCGCCATCTACATTCCCGTCCCATCGGTTTCCATTTAATGGTGTGGTTAAGGTTGCTCTAGAAGTTTCTGTAAATACATTTTGCTCTAAATACAACCAGATAAAATCTAATTGCTCTGGGCTATTATTAGTGTATGTAATTTTTATATTCCCTGTTAGCACATGCGTATTTTCGTCTAAACTAACTTCCATCGTGTAGTCTGCGCGGTTTTGCCAATAGGCTGTTCCTGGCTTTCCCGAAGCTGTTCTGTAAATTGAACCTTGACGATACATCAAATCATCAAAAACATGCTGATTATTTACAGGCTTATCTTGTGCATAGGTGCTAAACAACATTAAAACACTAAAGATGCAGGAAAGAAATGATGTGATTCTCATAAATTTATTTTTTTTAGTTGACTGAAAAATAAAAAAGCTAATACTCGGGCATAAAACACCCTATTTTCCCAAAACTAACAATTTTTTTAGATAATACCTTTATTTAAATCAAGTATAGCCCTTTTTAGGCTTTAAAAAATAGTTTTATAAAGAATCTTTAAGTCTAAAAAACAAGAATGCTTTTTTATATAGAATTTATTTAAACGTATTTTCTGTGGCCAAATAAGTTGCTGATTGTAAGCTTCTGGATTTTCTTGTTGAGCAAGAATTTCCTCTTCATTTTTAAAATAAATACTGGCTAGCCCTGTAATACCAGGTTTTATACTTAATACAATACGGTCTTCCCCCTGCAATTTATCTGCAAAACCAGCTACATCTGGGCGTGGCCCTATAAAGCTCATGTCACCTTTTAAAATATTCCATAGTTGAGGAAGTTCATCTATTTTTGTTTTTCTTAAAAATCGACCAACCTTGGTAATGTTTGGGTTATTTATTGTAGTTACCGAAGTTGTTTGCACAGAGGTTTCTTTCATTGTGCGGAGTTTATAAATAGTAAACCCTACCCCATTTTTTCCTATTCTAGTACTCAGGTATAAACCTTTACCCGAATGTGCCATAGCACTTATCAGCCAAGCTAGAATCACTACTCCTGCGGTGATTAGTATTAATATACTAGAGAAAAGAATGTCTAAACTTCGATTTTGCAACGAAAATATATTGAATGGTACGTTCGCAAAGATACTTTTAAAAATAAAGTGAACATAAATTTATTTACTACTCGTTCTTTTAATCAGTAACTTTTGTTTGCTAATGGTGTTCATGAATCAACAAAGTTGATTTTAATACAACCGACAGTTTTGCAGAAATAGCTGTAAATCCAGTGGAAGTTCGTCTTTGCAATTACTAAACCAAGGGATTCTCTACAATGAAAATCATGTGTCAAAATTAGGCTAAAAATACTTGACTTTTAACACAGTTCCTAGTTATGCAACGGCTTTATATTTTCTTTTTATTCGGGTTTTTACTATTTGAAAACAAAGAAATAATCTCTATTGAATTTTGGTTAATTCTGTAGTAAAGATTATTATATTTTTCAACTACAGCCTTTCTGATATTCTTTTTCTCTAAAGATATGGGAATGATTTCAGGTGACTTTGAAATCAGTTCAAGAGTATGGTCTAATTTGGCTGAAAATGTTCGTAATTCTCTTTCTGTCCAATTATTTTCTAGATATTCTAAAGTTTTTTCAAGTTCAGATATCGCGTGGTTAGTTCATAGTATTTTATAACCACTTTTCATAAATTCCTTTCACATTAGCGTGAGAAGTCAAGTTTCCATTATCAGCATCTAAAATTCCTTTTTCTATGGATTCTTTTTCCTTTATCGAAATTTCATTCCACCAATCGCTTTTTTCTTTTTCTCTTAATTTCATTAATTTATCAATCAGAGATTTATCGTTCAATGTAGATAGCCATTGAATTAATTCTATTTTTTTATTTTCTAAACTTAAGCCCATAGTATCAAAGTTACAAATTTAATCTTATGATTCTATTTTTGAGTACAATTTTTAACTCTTTAATAGCTTCTATATCTTTATTTATGTTAAAACAAAAAGGAGTGTATCAAGCTTAAAAAGGTTTATTTTTATCTAAAAAAAACAATGATTTTTTCGCCTGTTCTTAATCGATTTTCTGTCAAGACAAAATGAACTGATAATATTCTTACTTTTAAACTCCTTCCCTATTTTAGAGCTACACTAAAATAAAAGTCCTAAAAAAGGCCGTATATCGATTACTTAATTATTAGTCTTCATTTTAAGTGTAATTTCTCCAATATTATATGCATAAATAGAAGCTGGCAGGAAAGTAAACCTCAAGTCTTGTGTTTCTTTCATCCCTATTTGATCAATTGAAGTGACAACTGCAGCTTTAAGTTTATTTGTTTCACAAAATTTAATTAAGCTTTTCAATTCGTGTGGTTTGTCAAAATATCGATTACTCCACTTAATTTCTACTCCCCAAACAGGTTTGTAATTTTTATCATCTACTAAAACAAGGTCTACCTCTCCTTCATTTCTGCCGTCTTTCCATCTAGCATAGGTTAAATCTAGTTGCTCCCTATGCATCCATTGTGAAAGAATTGCAGTTTCAACCATGTTTCCCATTTCTTGATCTGTTTCGCTTATCGGTGAAAACAAAGCAGTACGAAGTGATGGATTAGTAAGATATACTTTAAAGCTTGTAATCCTTTTTAATCTTTTTGCATTTACTCCAACTTTGTTTAATACTTTAATTAAGAATGCTGCTTCCAAATATTCTAGGTATTTTTTTAATGTATCCTTTTGGATTCCACTTTCCCTAGACATCCTCTCATACGAAAATTCATTTCCCGTATTATAAGCTATATATGTAAAAAACCTGTTTAGCTCTTGGACGTCCTTAATACCATACAAACTTGGCAAATCCCTAAGAAGAACTTTATCTACAATATCATTTTTCACATATCTACCCATATCACCTTGTATTTTTTCAGATAACACAACCTCTGGATAGCCACCAAAATTTAAATAATGGATAAATTCTTTATTTAAAGCTTTTGAATCATGAGTTAAGCAATACGCTATATCCTTGTCTTCATATTGGATATCCCCTTCAAAAATTAAATGGTCTAGATTTTTCAAGTGAATATATTCCTGAAATGTTAACGGAGGCAACAAGAAATCAGTAAATCTGCCTGCTCCACTTTCTGTACTATGCCATTTCAATGCTGCAGCTGCTGAACCTGAAACAATGAATTTAGTTTCTGGATATGAATCAACCAATACTTTTAAGTGTCTTTCCCAATCTTTCAAGTATTGTATTTCATCAAAAAAGATATAACAACCATTAAGATTATCTAGGTTTAAAGATTCTTTACATAGGGTTAGAACGTCTTCTAAGCTTAAGTTGACATAAATCGGGTTATCGATTCCAATAAAGAATAGTTTATGAGGATTTGTTCCTTCTTTTAGCAAGTTCCCAATGCAATGAAATAGCATTACCGTTTTGCCTACTCTTCTTGGTCCCATTAGGACTAATGCTCTTTTTATACTTCTTTCAACAACGAATGGATAAAAGAGAGCAAAATATAATCTTTTGGACATTGAACTGTAAGTAGCTGGAATCTCTTTGGTAATCCACCACGGATTTTCATACCGAAGGCGTTCAATAATCTTTTTTACTGGAATAGGGTTTAACATTGCTATTAATTTATCTTAATATAACAAATGTAAATAAAATAAACAGAATTAAAACTATCTATTTTTACTATTTTGAGGCAATTAGATGAATTTACGAACGGATAATCAGTTAATCTAACAATCGAATATTCCATTTTATAAAACACAACGCCCTAACGAATATAGTGATTTTTCACCTGTTTTGTGTCAAGACAAAATGAACGGATAATATTCTTTAGTATACTTACTTTTTTTAGTTCACGAAACTTTTATTTGCTAATGGAGCTCATGAATCAACAAAGTTGATTTCAACCCAACCGACAGTTTTGCAGAAATAGCTGTAAATCCAGTGGAAGTGCGTCTTTGCACCGCAAAGACAAAGCATGAAACGCCAGGTTTAGCAGCGGTTTTAAAACTTGCTTTTAAAAATTTCCTTAAAACGGTCTTGACTTTTTGGTTCGTTTTGTGTCAAGACAAAATGAACGGATAATTAACTTTAGTATACTTACTTTTTACCATTGTCGTAAAAAGTAACAAAAAAGACTAGGCTGCCGAATCTTGTCTTAAATTTATTACTCGGAAGCTAAATTTTAGAGAACTCATATTGGTAAACCAATACTCAAACATCCTAAAATTTTAACGCTTCGTTCGTGGCAAATTTTACAGACAATTTTCGTGATGCCGAAAAAATTGTATTAGTTCACAAACCTTTTATTTGCTAGTGGTGTTCATGAATCAACAAAGTTGATTTCAGCCCAACCGACAGTTTTGCAGAAATAGCTGTAAACCCAGTGGAAGTGCGTTTTTGCATCGCAAAGACAAAGCATGAAACGCCAGGTTTAGCAGCGGTTTTAAAACGTGTTTTTAACTCAATTCTTTGTTGTGTAATATTATTTTTTGCTTTTTAATATTTTCAAAAGTTTTTTTGGATTTTGTCTATTATCCCAAAAGGCGGTGATGATAATTTCTTTATCATTAACCTTATAATAAAAACTGAAATTACCTAAAGAAGCAACTCTCGTGTCTTTGAAATCTGTTGTTTTATAAATTAGTGGTTTTTCGGATATTTGTTTTGTTCTTTCTGAAACTAATTTTAATAGTTTTTTCGAGTAACTAGTTGACTTGTTTCTTTTAGCCCAATATTCTAAGATACCTACGAATTGAATGTCAGCTGTTCGTGTCCAAACTACATTGCGTTTAGCCATTCCAAATTCCTTTTATTCATTGCTTCTTGGGAAATCAGTTTTCCTTCTTTTATATCTTGTTCACTCATTTCCAACATTATTTTTTGCTCCTCAGTCAATTCAACCATTTCAGATTCAGATGAACTAGATGTAATTATTTTGTCAAGAGCAACTAAAAAATCTTTATTTTTAATCGATAGTATTTTGTCAATCAACCCATTTCGTATATTATCTACTGTAGCCATTTTATTCAAAATTATTTTATAAATATCCGAATAATTGCTCATTTTTCCTAATACCACATAACTTTTATATATCTTCATATACAACTATTTATGTTAAATCAATAGATAGTGTGAACCCTTATAAACTTAGTATACTTACTTTTTAGCCACTACCCCACATCCTCCATATAGTTGTGTTTATGAATTATTTTAAACATTCATTTTTTTAGTTCACAAACCTTTTATCTGCTAGTGGTGTTCATGAATCAACATAAGCATTCATTTTTTTAGTTCACGACCTTTTATTTCCTAATGGTGTTTATGAATTATTCTA
>NZ_JACIFO010000014.1 GCF_014197445.1 Mesonia hippocampi
CCTTAGCTATGGATTTTTTTCCTAAATTGTGCAACAGGCACAATGTATAACCGCAATTACGGCAGATTCGACTACGTCCGAATCCACTCGGAATTACTAACGTCAGTGCTTAACCGAAAATTATTAACTTTAATCCCGTAACTGACGGTTATACGAGCCCGTTAGCTGTTATTATAATGAAAGCAGAAATCATATCATTTTTTTTACTTCTAATTGGACAATTCACTTTTGCCCAAAACAATGAAGTATGGACTTCTTTTTGGAATGAAGAAACTGACTTGATGGGGTTTAAAAACTCAAAAGATGAAGTAATGATTGAACCTAAATTTATGGGGCTCACAATTGCAAGAAGATTCGATAATATTATTGCAGTTATGGAAGAAAATAATGGTTTATATGACACCTATTATTTAACCAAGTCGGGTAGAAAAATAGGTATTGACAGCCTATATTTCTTTGATAACGGTGCGGACTGTGAAAGCGAAGGCTTCATAAGGTTTAAAGATAAAAAGACAGATAAAGTCGGAATGTTTGATAAAAACGGAAATGTTACAATTCCAGCAGTTTATGATGCACTTTCAAGAACACACAATGGATTGATTTGGGCACTAAAAGGAGCAGAGAAAAAATATTGGAACAAACACAAAGAATCAGGTTGTAATCATTATAGTTGGAAAGGAGGACAGGAAGTTTTGATTGACACAGCGAACAATGTTCTCATTGAAAATTTCCATTACGAAAATTCGTTAAACTTTTTCACACTTGAAAAGACCAAAGAACCATATTCAGACAATATAAGAAAATCATTCCTGGCTGTTGATGGTAGCTTCTATTCGTTTGTTGAATTTGAAAAGGAATTTAGACAATGGGTAACTAAAGAATTACTTGATAGCTTAACTCTTGAGAGATTAATTGCAGTTTCACACGATACAATAACTTGGAAATCAAAAAATGGTTGGACAAAATCAAATAAAAACGAACTCATAGCCGAAAATTTTACAATTTTGAAAAACGGATTGTTAGAAATATTGCAACCAGAATCGGATTACTTCATTTCAAATGACGGACTGAACCCTTTTATGTATGAAGGTACAGAGTTTAATAAATACTATAATAATTGCGGAGAGTCAAAAGATTGGATTTATCCAACAATGTCAATAATAATTAATCATAAAAATGAATTCACTCAAAATCATTACGAATTTCTAAAAACAGACGAAGGATATAAACTGATTAGTGTAGTAATTAGAGATAAAAAAATGAAATAACAACAGCTAATCGAGTAGACGGCTCCGCACCCAAATAGGCACGGAGTTCGCCTCTCAAATATTTATATTCATGAAGTCCTATAATAAAAATAACAACGCACTGAGTACACCACCGTACGTACGGGTCTCGTATACGGCGGTTCAATAATGATAAAGTTTTATTCTCTCTATCAAAACTCACTAAAATAGTTATATAAGAAACAGCTGATGGCTGTTTTTAGTACTAAGAAAAGTGACTAAAAATGGTTAATACCGATTAGAAACTGGATATAATTTTAAACCAATTTTCAACTATATTAAAAAAAGGGTTCAACTTTAATTATGTCAAACCCTCAATAAATAAATTTACACATTTTACGGGATAGTGTCTTTATTTCATAACAAGTATTAATAAATTCAATTTAATAGGGCTAAAAAAGCTTCTTCCGAAAGCATTTTTGTTCCTAATTTTTCTGCTTTTGCCAATTTACTAGGTCCCATATTTTCTCCTGCAACCAGATAATCTGTTTTAGCAGAAATAGAACTGGTTACTTTTCCGCCATTTTTCTCTATCAATGTTTTAATTTCTTTTCTAGAAACTTGTGTAAATACACCCGAAATAACAAAAGTACTTCCGCTAAGTTTATCTGTTAATCCTTCCAACAGCTCTTTAGCTATAGAAAACTGCAAACCATAGCGTTCCAAACGTTCTATAAAAGCAATATTCGTCGGATTTCCAAAAAACTCGATAATACTATCGGCTATTTTTTCTCCTATTTCATCTACGCTCACCAAATCATTTTTAGTTGCATTGCGCAATGTTGTTATATTTTTATAGTGTAAGGCTAATTTTTTAGCTACCGTTTCTCCTACATGCCTAATCCCTAAGGCATACAAAACCCTTTCAAAAGGAATATTTTTTGAAGCCTCAATACCCTGCAATAAATTATCTGCCGATTTTTCCGCCATACGTTCCAATGGGAGCAATTGTTCTTTTTTAAGTTCATACAAATCTGCATAACTTTCAATCAGTTTTTCCTTTACCAATAATGCCACGGTTTCCCCTCCTAAACCTTCTACATCCATGGCTTTACGCGAAATAAAATGTTGTATTCTCCCTATTATTTGTGGAGGACAACTTTTTGCATTTGGACAATAATGTTGCGCTTCGCCTTCTTCTCTTTTTAAGGGCGTATTACACTCTGGACAAGTAGTAATATAAGTAAATTCGGTTAAGCTTTCAGCGCGTTTTGTAAAATCTACTGCTACTATTTTAGGGATAATCTCTCCTCCTTTCTCTACAAATACCCAATCACCCTCACGCACATCTAGTTTCTCTATTTGATCTGCATTATGTAACGAAGCACGTTTTACTATAGTACCTGCAAGTTGCACAGGAGTAAGATTTGCTACTGGGGTAATGGCACCTGTTCTACCTACTTGAAAACTAATATGCTCTAATTGCGTATGGGCTTGTTCTGCTTTAAACTTATATGCCATTGCCCAGCGTGGGGCTTTAGCCGTATAGCCTAATTCCTCTTGTTGTTGTATATTATTTACTTTTACAACCACTCCATCGGTTTCATAAGGTAAATCATGTCGGCGTTCATTCCAATAAGCTAAATAAGCCAGAACTTCTGTAATATCTTTTACTTCTTGAGCTTGCGGAGGAACTTTAAATCCCCATTGACGAGCTTTTTCTAAACTCTCGTAATGCGATAAAAATGGTAGTTTCTCTCCCACCACGCCATATAATAAACAATCTAACGGACGTTGTGCTACTTCGGCACTATCCTGAAGTTTTAAACTCCCCGAAGCTGTATTTCTAGGATTTGCATAAGGCTCTTCGCCTTGTGCAATTCGCTTTTGATTAAGCTGGGTAAACCCTTTATACGGAAGAATAATTTCGCCCCTAATTTCTAATTTATCTGGAAAATCTTCTTTTAATTTTAAAGGCACTGAACGTATTGTTTTAACATTGGCCGTTACATCGTCTCCCTGAAAACCATCGCCACGAGTTACTGCTTTTACCAACAATCCTTTTTCATAATGAATGCTAATAGAAACACCATCGTATTTTAGCTCACAAGTATAGGTAATGTTGTTTCCTATTAATTTATGTAATCGAGCTTCCCAGTCTTCTAAATCTTCTTTCGAATAAGAGTTCGCTAAAGAGTACATTCTGTACTCGTGTGTTACGGTATTAAAATTTTTAGTTACCTCTCCTCCTACTCGTTGTGTAGGCGAATTGGCGTCAAAAAATTCAGGATGCTTCGTTTCTAAAGCTTGAAGTTCTTCTAGTTTTTTATCAAATTCAAAATCGGTAATTACAGGTTTATCAAGCACATAATAATTATAGTTATGCGTACGTAATTCCTCTCGTAAATTTTCTATTTTCTCTTTGATATTCATATATAAAATGGGCTTAGCAATGCCTTAAAATTAGTTATTTTTGTGTTTTTATCATTCGGTTTCTTCCAAAAATATCTTTCTTCACTTCAGTAGTTTTAAAACCTATTTCCTCAAACAATTCTGCTGTTTCTGTAGCTAAAAACTCGTTTATCTCTACATACAAAAGCCCATTATCGAGTAAGTTTTTATAAGCAAGCTCTCCTATTTTCTTATAAAACAGTAAAGGATTCTTGTCTGTAACATACAAAGCGGTTTGGGGTTCATGGTTTAAAACATTAGCTTGCATCTGTTTTTTTTCTGAATTACGAACGTAAGGTGGGTTTGAAACAATTACATCGTACTGTTTAGTCAATTTATCACAACTAAGAATATCTTGCTCCATAAAGCTTACTTGAACTTTATTTAGGTTTGCGTTTTTTATAGCTGTTTGTATAGCTGCTGCAGAAATATCTATCGCATCGATTAAAGCACTTGGTAAATTGGCTGCTAAACCAATGGCTATCGCACCACTTCCTGTTCCTATATCTAAAATATGTGTTGTTTTTCTTTCTTTAGCAAGTTCAATATCGGTTAATATCCAGTTTACCAACTCTTCTGTTTCTGGTCTTGGTATTAACACAGTTGGATTTACATAAAAAGGCAACCCAAAAAATATTGTTTCGCCAAGTATATATTGTATAGGTTCATTTTGCTGTAAACGTGCTACCACCTTTTTTAAGGCAATATGTACGGTATTGGTAATTTCTTTTTCTGGATACAAGGCTGCGTTTAACCTATCTAAACCAAGGTACTTCTCTACGATAAGAGTCCAAAATGCGCTAATCTCGGTTTCTGGATATACCTCAGAAAGTTCTTTATAAAAATAGGTTTTAAACGATATAATATTCATACAACAGACTTTTGATAGACTTTAAAAATGAAGGCCAAATTTTATTTTATCTTAGTACCTTTGGTCATTCTGAATTTTAGGTTGTGAAAATACACGAAAAATATATAAACCGCTGCTTAGAACTTGCAAAAAAAGGATTAGGGTATACCTATCCCAATCCGCTAGTAGGTAGCGTTATTGTTTATAACGGAAAAATAATTGGTGAAGGCTGGCATCACCAAGCAGGTTTAGCCCACGCAGAAGTAAATGCAATTAACGTAGTAAAAGATACTTCTTTATTAGAAAAAGCCACGCTTTATGTTAATCTTGAACCTTGTAGCCATTACGGAAAAACTCCTCCTTGTAGTGATTTAATTATCGAAAAAGGGATAAAACATGTAGTTATTGGCACTACAGACCCATTTGCAAAAGTTGCTGGACGCGGCATACAAAAATTGCTTAATGCTGGTTGCCAAGTAACAGTTGGCGTATTAGAAGAGGCTTGCAACGAAGTAAATAAGCGCTTTTTTACCTTCCATAAACATAAACGTCCTTATATAATTTTAAAATGGGCCGAAACAAACGATGGATTTATTGCCCCTGAGCATCAAGAAATCGGAAAGCCTTTTTGGATAACATCAGCAGCAGCAAAGCAATTAGTACACCAATGGAGAAGTCAAGAAGCAGGTATTCTTATCGGAACAAATACCGCCCTAAAAGATAATCCAAAATTAGATACGCGATTATGGTACGGAAAATCGCCTGTTAAAATAATATTAGACCAAACACTCAAAGTCCCCAAACAGGCCAACGTATTTACAGGAGAAAAAACCCTCTGTATAATAGGTAACAAAACTACCCCGCCTACCAATGCCAATCATCATGCTATAGATTTCTCTAAAAACCTTGCAACGCAAGTATGTAAAATTGCCTATACTGAAGAGATTCAATCGATAATTATTGAAGGAGGCAAACAAACCCTACAAACATTTATCGATGAAAACTTATGGGACGAAGCAAGAGTTTTTACCGGAAAAACCATGTTGCACAAAGGCATTAAAGCACCCATATTACAATCGGTAGCAGCATATAAAACTAACCTAAGCACCGACGAATTAACCTTCTATAAAAACAAGTATTAAATTGAGTACTCAAAAAGACACCTATAAAACCCTAAAAGAACCAGGAGAAGAAACCCTATTTAAAGAAAAAGGAAGTAAATTTTTTGGCTACGCTTTCCCAGTAAGTACAGAGGACGAAATAAAAACAATTTTAGAAAACATAAAAGCACAACATCACCAAGCTAGGCATTGGTGCTATGCATGGCAATTAGGTAGTAGGTACGAAAACCATCGCGCAAACGATGATGGCGAACCGTCTAATACCGCAGGAATGCCAATTTATGGGCAATTACAATCTTTTGAACTCACCAATACCTTAATTATCGTAGTACGTTACTTTGGTGGAACAAAACTTGGTGTTGGCGGATTAATCACAGCCTACAAAACAAGTGCTAAATTAGCAATAGAAGCCTCCAATATTGTAGAAAAAACCATCGACGAGGTTTTTAAAATAAAGTTTGATTACCCCTTAATGAATAAAGTTATGCGGATTGTAAAAGATAACGAAGCTCAAATTCTTAAACAAGACATGACACTTAATTGTATTTTCACCATAAGCATCCGAGAAAAAAATGCTAAAAAATTAAAACAAATTTTTAAGGATTTTTATGGCGTAGAGCTTCTTAAAAAAAACGTTTAGCAATTACCCCATAATAATATCAAAAATAGGTTTAGGACAACGTATTGGTTTACGTGTTTTTGCATCTACAAAAATTAAGGTTGTAGCAGCTTTTGTTAACAATTCATCATGCTGATTATACAATTTGTAATCAAAAATTATCTTAACCCCAGGAGCTTCTCGCAGGCTTACTTTTACGGTAATTATATCATCAAAAAAAGCAGGTTTCACATAAGTAAGTTGCAAATCATAAACGGGTAGCATAACCCCATCTTGCTCTAATTTTTTATAGGAAATTCCTAAATTGTCTAACCATGTTATACGCGCAGACTCTAAGTATACTGGGTAATTAGCATGATGCACTACCCCCATTTGGTCTGTTTCTGCATACCTTACTCTAAAAGAAGAATCAATATTTTTCATAAAAAAACAATTTGCATTTGTTTATTAGTAGATAATTTTAATTATGCGAAAAAAAAAAGAAATATTCAACCCTAAATAAGTTTTTTTATTAGCTAATTTGTTCACATCTTTGTTATCCTTAAATAAGAAGTAGTTCTACAAACTAAATCCCTTCTATTTAGGTAACTTTATACTAATCTATTAAACTTTAAATTTAGCTTATACTATGGCTAGAACTGCAAAATCGGTTTGGGAAAATTGCCTGTCTTTTATTGAGGATAACATCTCTCCTCAAGCATACAAAACTTGGTTTGAACCTATAATAGCAGTTAAGCTAGCAGATAATTCACTAAGTATCCAAGTGCCGTCTAAGTTTTTTTATGAATGGCTAGAGGAACATTATGTGAAATTACTAAAAGTTGCCTTAACAAAAGAGCTTGGTGAAAAAGCAAAACTGATTTACAGTATAAAAATG
Organism: Mesonia hippocampi; assembly: GCF_014197445.1. Lineage (GTDB taxonomy): Bacteria > Bacteroidota > Bacteroidia > Flavobacteriales > Flavobacteriaceae > Mesonia > Mesonia hippocampi. The sequence goes on from NZ_JACIFO010000014.1 coordinate 7,145, forward strand.
GAAAACACGTATGGTAATAAACAACCTTACACTGAAAAAATTCCTAGCTCTCAACGTTCCAATGTAAGTGCACAAGAAGTTAATGTACAGCTTAAAAATAAAAGTCCAGAATTAAAAAACCCTTTTGTTTTTCCAGGAATTCGTAATGTTAAGATAGATTCTCAGTTGAATCCTAATTATAGTTTCGATAATTTCCTTGAAGGCGATTCTAACCGTTTAGCAAGATCGGCAGGGATGGCTGTAGCCAACAAACCTGGAGGAACATCTTTCAACCCTCTATTAGTATTTGGAGGTGTAGGACTTGGAAAAACGCATTTAGCTCACGCCATTGGGGTAGAAATAAAAGACAAATACCCAGAAAAAACTGTCCTTTATATTTCTGCTGAAAAATTTACACAACAATTCATAGAGTCGGTAAAGAAAAATACACGAAATGATTTTATCCATTTCTATCAACTTATCGATGTTTTAATTGTAGATGATATTCAACTACTATCAGGAAAAGCAGGAACACAAGATGTATTTTTTCATATTTTCAACCATTTACACCAAAACGGAAAACAAGTAATTCTAACAAGTGACAAAGCTCCTGTAGATATACAAGATATCGAGCAACGCTTATTATCTAGGTTTAAATGGGGGCTTTCTGCAGAGTTACAACAACCCGATTACGAAACACGTATTTCTATCATCAAAAATAAATTATACCGTGATGGTGTAGAAATGCCTGAAGATATTATAGAATACCTTGCCAACAATATAAAAACCAACATTAGGGAATTAGAAGGGGCAATTATCTCATTAATCGCTCACTCTTCATTCAATAAAAAAGACATTACCCTTAGTCTTGCTAAAAAAATTGTAGAAAACTACGTTAAGAATACCAAACGAGAAGTATCTATAGATTATATCCAAAAAGTAGTAAGCGATTACTTCCAGATGGATATAGAAGTTTTACAATCTAAAACCCGAAAAAGACACATTGTACAAGCAAGACAACTAGCTATGTACTTTTCAAAAAAATTAACCAAAGCATCACTAGCAAGTATTGGCTCACAAATAGGTAAACGCGACCATGCAACCGTTTTACACGCTTGTAAAACTGTAAACAACCTATCTGCAACAGATAAACAATTTAAAAAATACGTAGAGGATTTAAATAAAAAACTTAACTCTTAATGGAAACTAAGGTTCTTATGGTATGTTTAGGTAATATTTGCCGATCTCCTTTAGCAGAAGGTTTACTTAAAGAAAAAGTAAATCCTGAAAAAATAAAAGTAGACTCTGCAGGTACTTCTAACCATCACCAAGGAGAAAAGCCTGACGTTCGTTCTATCGATGTTGCTCAAAAAAATGGCATTAACATTAAAAACCAACGTGCAAGGCAATTTACCACTAAAGATTTTGATACGTTCGACTATATTTTTGTTATGGATAATAGCAATTATCAAAATGTTACAAAATTAGCGCAAACACCTGCACAAAAAGAAAAAGTGCATCTTATCCTTAATTGGTTGTCTGAAGAAAAACTAAACCTAGAGGTTCCCGATCCTTATTTTGGAGGCGCAAAAGGCTTTGATAATGTTTACCGTATGCTAGATACAGCAACAACAAATATTGCCCATTATTTAGAAACAGTATGAAAACCGGAAAATTATTTCTAATCCCTACAACTTTAGGAGATAATCAAGCCTTAGTTAGCTTACCTACTTCGGTTTATGAAAAAGTTGCTGTACTTGATTTTTATATTGCCGAAAATGAAAAAACTGCCAGAAAGTTTATAAAACAACTGGCGCCAGAAAAAAAACAAGCAGAATTAAGTTTTAATATCCTCAACAAACATACCGACCCTTTAGAGCTTCAGCATTTTCTAGACAAAGCAGAAGAAGGTTTTGATATAGGTCTACTTAGTGAAGCCGGTTGTCCCGGTATTGCAGACCCAGGAGCCGAAATTGTTAAACTAGCTCACCAAAAAGATATTAAAGTGATTCCTTTAGTAGGGCCATCGTCTATACTATTAACGATGATGGCTAGTGGATTAAACGGACAAAATTTTACCTTTCATGGCTATTTACCGATACAAAAACAAGAACGAAAGCAGTTTATTAAAAAACTAGAAGGTTTATCGGTAGAAAACCAACAAGCTCAAATTTTTATAGAAACTCCGTACCGAAACGAAAAGCTTTTTGCAGATTTACTTAGTTTTTTACACCCTTCTACTCAGCTTTGTATTGGTTGTGATGTAACATTAACCACCGAATACATCAAAACAAAACCTATTCATGAGTGGAAAAACATAAAAATAGATATTCATAAGCGTCCTGCTATATTTATTATTCAAAAATAAAGTTAATAAGATTTGCGGCTTAACAGCTATCAACAAAAAACCACACTGCTTACAGTGTGGTTTTTTTATAAATCTTAATCTAATTACTTATTATAGATTACTTATTTACTTTAGCTGTTCTATCTGGAGTAACTATAGAGGTGTCATACCCCTTAAATCTTTTTAAGTAGCTTCTAACACTGGTTCCGTAGGCATCTTTAAATCCATGATAGCCATTACTTCGTAAATATTTTTTTACACTTCCTGGCCCCGCTAAATGGGCTGCTGCCAAAATACCAGATTCGGTAATTTCGACACCTTTCATCTCTTTTCCGACATATTTTTTAATCTCTCTCCTTAAAATCCACTTATTTCTAGAAGCATTTGCATAAAATGCCGCCTCTTGTAAAGCTGGAGAGTTAAGAAATTCTGTCGTGTTTTTAATTCCGATTAAAGCTAAAGTTCCACGTCCAAATTGATATTTCCCCATATAACCATAAGTATTAATCGCCTTATAATTACCTTGAGATTCTTTAAAACCTACAGCTTCTTTAAAACCTGTATAATCTTTTTGGAGAATTGGGTAAGCAACATGCTGTGCTGCATTGGGAACAATGTGTGGTTTACTTACCACATTGTAGGTTGGTAAAGCTGGTAAAGCTTCTTCTGAATGGGTGTTTTCTGAAAAACCAAAAAACATAAAGGTTCCTGCTATTACAGGAAACAAAGATACTCTTAGTACTTTTTTCTTCAAAGGTTTTGTTTTCGAAAGGACTTATATACACTGTTAAAACAAACTGCCTTCCTATTTCAAGGGAACAAATGTACGTTGTTTAATTTTTCAATCCAAAATTTATTAACAATTTAGAAACATTTAAAAAAAAGCTAAAAAACTGAACTTCAACAGAAAACACACAAAAACACTAGCTTTAAACAATTTACTAAAAAAGAATATATTTTAAAATTTAACATTCCTTAACCTCTAAGAAGTTATAATTGTAAATCATCAGAATGATGTATCTTTGTAAAGATTAGACTTTCTTATGGATACATTCATCAAAACCACCGAAACCGACTCACTATACAACAATATAGAACAAAAATCGGTTACCGAAATTCTTTCTAATATCAATAATGAAGATAAAAAAGTTGCGCTTGCAGTAGAAAAATCTATTCCGCAGATAGAAACGCTCACCCATAAAATTATCGCTCAACTTAAAAAAGGGGGAAGACTTTTTTATATAGGTGCTGGCACAAGTGGTAGACTAGGAATTTTAGATGCCAGTGAGTGCCCTCCTACCTTTGGAGTTGATAAAAATAAAGTAATTGGACTTATAGCAGGAGGAGATACTGCAATTAGAACTGCCGTAGAAAACGCAGAAGACAACCCAAACCAAGCTTGGAAAGACCTCTTACAACACCAAATAAACACCAACGATATCGTGGTAGGCATTGCAGCATCGGGAACTACTCCCTATGTAATTGGCGGCTTACAAGCTTGCAATGAAAATAAAATTCCTACGGGTTGCATTACTTGCAATCAAAACAGTCCATTGGCTAAAACAGCCAACTTCCCAATAGAAATTGTGGTTGGTCCAGAATTTCTTACAGGAAGCTCACGCATGAAAGCAGGAACAGCACAAAAAATGGTGCTTAATATGCTTACCACAACCTGTATGATTAAATTAGGTAAAGTAAAAGGAAATAAAATGGTTGACATGCAACTGAATAACAATAAACTTTTTTTAAGAGGTGTATCTATCATTCAGCAAGAAACCAACTGTACAAAGGCAGAAGCAGAAAGCCTGTTATCTCAGTATAAAAATGTCCGAATAGCCATAAAAAATTACCATGACAAAAAGAACCAATAAAGAAGTCCTTGCCAAAGGCATAAAATTTCTATCGGGCTCATTACCACTAGTATTTATAGGCCCTAGTGTTTTATTTAGCGCCTTTAATAATCGGGAACATCCATTATATATTCTTGTACTTAGCATAGGTGCTTTATTTTGCTTAGGCGCTATGTTCTGTATTTTTTATGGACTAAAACTATTAACAAAAGCTCTATTTGACGAATAAAGCTTATCGACTATACATCTCGGCGTTTTTATTAAATTATATTTGCAAAAATTTTAGGCAAAAATGACAGAAAAAGATTTTTTAGGAAAAACCTACCAACAAACATTACCCGCTGGAGTATTCTCATGGCAAGCACCTAGTAATATTGCACTGGTAAAATATTGGGGGAAGTATGGAGAACAACTTCCTAAAAACACCTCTATTAGTTTTACATTAACAAACTGCAATACCCAAACCCATTTGCACTTTGAACCGGTAACTGAAAAATCTGACGAAATTGTTTTTGATGTTTTTCTCGATAACCAACCCGCTCCCGATTTTAAGCCTAAAATTGCTAAATTTTTAGCTAGAATTAAACCTTACCTAAGCTTTTTACCTAGCTACAAGTACAAAATAGAAACCACCAACTCGTTTCCTCACAGTAGCGGAATTGCTTCTTCTGCAAGCGGAATGGCAGCATTATCACTGTGTTTTATGCAACTAGAAAAAACCTTAAATCCTTCTATGAAGGAAGACTTTTTCTATCAAAAAGCCAGTTTTTTAGCACGATTAGGTTCTGGTAGTGCAGCAAGAAGTCTAAAAGGGAAGCTTGTTGCTTGGGGAGAGCACCCCTCTATACCAAACAGTAGTAACCTTTACGGGGTAGAACTTAAAGAAAACATCCACCCTATATTTCACACTTACCAAGATACTATTTTACTTATAGATAAAGGCGAAAAAACAGTAAGCAGCACCTTAGGGCATCAATTAATGAACAATCACCCTTTTGCTCAACAACGTTTTGTTCAGGCAAATGAGAACATTAACACCTTAAACGCTATCCTAAAAAAAGGAGACACCGATGCTTTTATAGCCCTGGTAGAATCTGAAGCATTAACACTGCATGCAATGATGATGACCAGCAACCCGTATTTTATCTTAATGAAACCCAATACGGTAGAAGTTATCCATAAAATATGGCAATACCGAGCATTAACCAAATCTAAACTATGCTTTACGCTAGATGCAGGAGCAAACGTACACCTACTCTATCCTGAAAATGAAAAAGAGGAAATTTTACATTTCATTAATAAAGAACTAGTTGGATATTGCCAAAATGGGCATTATATTTGTGATGCTGTAGGCGAAGGAGCAATTAAACTAAATTTGCCTACTTAACAACCATCAGACCCAATGAAAGGACCACTTTTTTACTCAAAAATATTACTCTTCGGAGAATACGGAATTATAAAAGATTCTAAAGGCTTATCTATACCCTATAACTTTTATAATGGCGCATTAAAAATATCGGAAAACGAAACAGAAGTTCAAGAAGAATCAAATAAAAACTTACGTAAATACGCAGCATTTCTGCAAAAATTACAAAAAGAACAACCTACACTGGTAACTTTTGATTTAGATAACTTTATTGCCGATTTAGACAGAGGAATGTATTTTGACAGCAGCATCCCACAAGGTTATGGCGTAGGAAGTAGCGGAGCATTAGTGGCAGCAATTTATGATAAATATGCACTTGATAAAATTACCGTATTAGAAAATTTAAGCAGAGAAAAATTACTTAGCTTAAAAACAATTTTTGCTGAAATGGAGTCTTTTTTCCATGGGAAATCATCAGGTTTAGATCCTTTAAACAGCTACCTAAGCATTCCTATTTTAATAAACTCTAAAGACAATATAGAAGCTACTGGCATTCCTGCACAAGAATCTAACGGAAAAGGAGGTGTTTTTTTAATTGATAGTGGTCTGGTTGGAGAAACCGCTCCAATGGTTCAGATTTTTATGGAAAATATGAAGCAAGAAGGCTTTAGAAAAATGCTGAAAGATAAATTTGTAAAACATACCGATGCCTGTGTTGATGATTTCCTAAACGGCGATGTAAAATCCTTATTCACCAACATCAAGCAACTTTCTAACGTGGTATTAGACAATTTTAAACCTATGATTCCTAAACAGTTCCATCAACTTTGGAAAAAAGGAATTGAGACCAACGCCTATTACTTAAAACTTTGTGGTTCTGGCGGTGGCGGTTATATTCTTGGGTTTACTGAGAATTTAGAAAAAGCAAAAGAAGCATTAAAAGACCATAAAATTGAAGTAGTTTATAATTTCTGATAAAACCTTACCCCCTATGCTTTCTAGAAAGAACAAACTCTTATTGCTAAAGTTAGCGAGTTTGTTCTCTGTGGTGAGAGGTTATAATATTTGGGTTATTGCTTTAGCACAATACCTTACGTCTATCTATATTTTAGCTCCAGAAAAAGCTTTTTCGGACGTTATTCTTGATCCAAATTTGTTTATTATTGTTTTAGCCTCTACCTTATCTATCGCATCTGGTTACCTTATTAATAATTTTTACGATAGTGAAAAAGATTTAATAAACCGGCCTACAAAAACATTTATAGACAATTATGTGAGTCAGAAAACCAAATTAAGTGTCTATTTTATCCTTAATTTTTTAGCCGTAATCTTAGCCAGTTACATATCCTTTAGGGCAGTACTCTTTTTTTCTGTATATATTTTCATGCTTTGGTTCTACTCGCACAAGCTTAAAAAATATCCTTTTATAGGTAATCTAACAGCTTCTGTACTAGCCATTACTCCTTTTTTTGCGGTTTTTGTTTACTATAAAAACTTCGACTGGGTTATTTTTATTCATGCAAGTTTTCTATTTCTAATTCTTTCGTTACGAGAATTGGTAAAAGATCTTGAAAACCTAAAAGGAGATTTCTCTCATAATTACCAAACCATTCCTGTGGTTTACGGTATTGCTTACAGCAAGCGTTTAGCAACTTTATTGGTGTTACTTACAGCTATTCCTGTATTGCTCCTTATTTTTTATCATTTCCCTTTAGGATACATGTATTATTACTTTATTATAAGTTTTATTCTACTACTCATTTTTTTGTTTTTTTTATGGAAAGCACAAAAAAGAAGTGAGTACTTACGTCTGCATAACCTATTAAAAGCCATATTGGTAATAGGTGTTTTTAGTATTTTCTTTATCAATATAGATTTAATTATCGATAGACTTTCTTTTCTTGAAGAACTCTTCTTTGGGAAGTAAAAAATCTTATTTAAATTCTATACCTTTGCAAAAAAAATTAATAATGGCAAAAATACCTAATAAAGGAAACAGAAAAGGAAGTGGAAAGAAAGCAGGAAAACCTTTTAGTAAAAAAAACAATACTGCCGCAACAGCAAAAGCAAAAGTAGATCAGCATATTAAAAACCCAGAAGCGGGTATGCGACTAAACAAATATATTGCTAACTCAGGCATTTGCAGCCGTCGTGATGCCGATATTTATATCTCATCAGGAAATGTAACCGTAAACGGTGATGTAATTACCGAAATGGGTTATAAAGTAAAACCTACCGATGAAGTAAAATTTGACGGAAGAAAAATAAACCCAGAACCAAAAGAATACGTTTTATTAAACAAGCCCAAAGGCTTCTACGTAACTGGAAGCTTAGAAAAAAACAACCGTACTGTTTTAGATTTAATTGCCAAAGCCTCACGTGCTAAATTGGATCCTGTAGGGAAATTAGACACCAGCACCATGGGGTTATTGCTTTTTACTAACGATGGTACAATGGCAAAAAACCTAGGAAGCTCTAAGAAACTTATTCGTCAAATCTACCACGTAGAACTCGATAAGCAACTAGACATGATGCATTTACTCCAAATTAGAGAAGGAGTTGCCCTAGAAGACGGTAAAGTAATTGTAGATGAGGTAAGCTATGTAGAAAATCAACCCAAAAAACATGTTGGTATAGAGCTAAAAAGCTGTAAACCACATATCGTACAGCGTTTATTTAAAAAATTAGACTACAATATTGTAAAATTAGATCGCGTAGTTTACGGCGGACTAACCAAAAAAGACCTCCCACGCGGACGTTACAGACACCTTACAAAACAAGAAGTAATCAACTTAGGGATGCTTTAATAATCTGTAATTTTAACATTTTATATGTTGATTTGTTTTTAAAAATAGGTTTTATTTGTTCCGTTATATTTTAGCTGAACAAATTGAAACCTGTTTTTAGTTTCGGGTTTTTGAAGAACATAGAAGTAACTTCAAAAACGGCTTATCGGTTAAGCCTCCGAATTTTAAAGCTCACTTCTAAGGTAACTTATCACTCACTGTACCAGCGCTTAGCCTTCTCACCTATTAGCGTTAAGAAAATTGTTTGTTAATAGATTAATTAATAAAAAACATTAATTAATTCTATAAAAACAAACTACAATGAATATAAAATACCTAGATCTTATCGATCAAACCTATTATTTCCCACAAGAAGAATTTGACTTAAAAGAAAACAATTTATTTTTTCACGGAATAGATTTAATGGAACTTATCCAAACCTATGGTACTCCATTAAAATTCACCTATTTACCAAAAATATCAGAAAACATACAACGTGCCAAAAGTTGGTTTAACAAAGCTATAGAAAACCACCAATACAAAGGCACTTACAATTATTGCTATTGCACTAAAAGTTCACACTTCCAACATATTTTAAACGAAGCCTTAAAAAACGACATCCATATAGAAACCTCCTCTGCTTTTGATATCGATATTGTTGAAAAACTTCAAAAAACAGGAAGAATAAATAAAAACACCTACATTTTATGCAATGGTTTTAAACGAAACCAATACGTAAACAATATCGCAAGGCTAATAAATAATGGCCATGAAAACTGTATTCCTATAATAGATAATTATGAAGAAATAGATTTGCTTTGCAAAGCTACAACTAAAGAATTTAAAATAGGAATTAGAATTGCTTCGGAAGAAGAGCCTAAATTCGAATTTTATACCTCTAGGCTTGGTATTGGCTACAAAAATATTGTTCCTTTTTATGAAGATCAGATAAAAAACAACGAGCAAATCGAATTAAAAATGCTTCACTTTTTTATCAATACTGGTATAAAAGACAATGCTTATTATTGGAACGAGCTTTTAAAATGCTTAAAAGTTTACATCAAATTAAAGCGCATTTGCCCAAGCTTAGACAGCTTAAACATTGGGGGTGGATTTCCTATAAAAAACTCACTTCAATTTGATTATGACTATCAATACATGGCAGACGAAATTATAAACCAAATCAATATAGCTTGCCAAGAAGCAAAGGTTCCCGTACCTCATATTTTTACAGAATTTGGCAGCTTTACCGTAGGAGAAAGCGGAGGAGCCGTTTACGAAGTTTTATACCAAAAACAACAAAACGATCGTGAGAAATGGAACATGATAGACTCTTCGTTCATCACTACCCTTCCCGATACTTGGGCCATTAATAAGCGGTTTATAATGCTTGCTATCAACAGGTGGAATGATGAATATGAACGTGTACTTTTGGGCGGATTAACCTGCGATAGTGACGATTATTATAATAGCGAACAAAACCTAAACGCCATATACCTACCTAAGTATAAAAAAGATAAACCTTTATACATTGGCTTCTTTAATACAGGAGCTTACCAAGAAAGTATAGGAGGCTTTGGCGGTTTACAGCACTGCCTAATTCCTTCTCCTAAACATATTCTTATCGATAAAGACAAAGAAGGTAAACTAACAACTACATTATTTAGAGAACAACAAAACACCAACGAATTTCTTAAAATATTAGGTTATGATAAGTAAAAAAAACTATGCAGGAATTCCTGATAAATATACCCGCTTAGATACCGCAGAAGTAGTACTAATCCCTGTGCCTTACGACGGTACAAGCACATGGCAAAAAGGTGCAGATAAAGGACCAGATGCTTTCTTAGAAGCCTCGGAAAACATGGAGCTTTTTGATATAGAAACCCGTACCGAGGTATATAAAAAAGGAATTTACCTAGCTCCTGCAGTAACCGAAAATACATCGCCCGAAAAAATGGCAGATGCTGTGCATAAAACAACCAAAAACTACCTAAAACAAGGTAAATTTGTTACATTATTTGGAGGTGAACACTCCATATCTATCGGAAGCATCAAAGCCTTTCAGGAAACTTTTGAAGACCTTAGCGTGGTACAATTAGATGCCCATGCCGATTTAAGACCATCCTACGAAGGTTCTACATGCAACCACGCTTGTGCCATGTACGAGGCCAGTAAAAATACCAACTTAATACAAGTAGGTATACGCTCTATGGATGCAGAAGAGCTTCAATACATGGATGAAAACCAAACTTATTTCGCTCACGAACTTTATGAAGATTGGATGGATGATGCCATAGGACAAATGACCCAAAATGTATTTATTACCATAGATTTAGATGCTTTTGATCCTGCTATTCTTCCAGCAACAGGAACACCAGAACCTGGCGGATTATTATGGTACGAAACATTAGATTTTTTAAAACTTATCTTTAAAAAGAAAAACGTAGTAGGCTTCGATATTGTAGAGCTATGCCCTATTGAAAATGAAAAATCTTCAAACTTCTTAGCCGCAAAATTATATTACAAAATGCTTAGTTATAAATTCAAATATCAAAATCATCGCAATAACGATGACAACTAATAATAACATCATGCAAAAAGGAAACATCTCATCATTTATAGAAAAATATTATTTACACTTCAACGCTGCTAGCGTTGTTGATGCAGCAAAAGCATACGAGCAGCAATTAAATAATAATGCAAAAATGCTTGTATCTTTAGCAGGAGCTATGAGTACCGCAGAATTAGGGAAAATATTTGCCGAAATAATCCGCCAAGACAAAGTGCATATTATCTCTTGCACAGGAGCTAACCTAGAGGAAGACATCATGAATTTGGTAGCTCATAGCCACTATAAACGTGTTCCTCATTACCGTGATTTAACCCCACAAGATGAGTGGGATTTATTAGAAAAAGGATTAAACCGAGTAACCGATACTTGTATCCCAGAAGAAGAAGCTTTTAGAAGGTTACAAAAGCATATCTATGCCATTTGGAAAGAAGCCGAAGAAAAAGGAGAGCGTTACTTCCCCCATGAGTTTATGTATAAATTATTGTTAAGCGGAGTATTAGAGCAATATTACGAAATTGATATAAAAGATTCTTGGATGTATGCTGCTGCAGAAAAAAACCTTCCTATTGTTGTTCCTGGATGGGAAGATAGTACCATGGGTAATATTTTTGCCAGCTATGTGATAAAAGGAGAATTAAAAGCAAGTACCATGAAATCTGGAATAGAATACATGGCTTACCTTGCTGAATGGTATACAAACAATGCTACCAATGGCATAGGATTTTTTCAAATTGGTGGAGGCATTGCCGGAGATTTCCCTATCTGTGTGGTACCCATGTTATACCAAGATTTAGAAAAAACAGACACCCCATTTTGGAGCTATTTTTGTCAAATATCAGACTCTACCACAAGCTATGGCTCTTACTCAGGGGCAATCCCTAACGAAAAAATCACTTGGGGCAAATTAGGGATAGACACCCCTAAGTTTATTATTGAAAGTGATGCAACCATTGTTGCTCCGTTAGTATTTGCTTACCTTTTAGGCATGTAATTGCATTAAAAATCAGTTTATATAGTTTCTAGAAAACTTCTATTCAATAAGGCTATCTTTTTTGATAGCCTTATCTAGTTTTATTTCCCGTAAGAAAACTAAAAAAATAGACGCTATAAATTATTACAACAAGCCTTTACAATTGCTAAATCAGGGATTCCTGGTAATAAAAATGTACCAAAATTAGTCTGAAAATATTTGGTTTTTAACTCAGTTCTTTGTTGGGCATAGTTATTTTTTTAGAGTCCAATTCATTATTTCGTTCAAAGCCTCTTTGTCCATTTTATAAAGTGATGTTCCCGCTTTTGCATTTTTTTCAGTCAGCCAATGATTAAGTCCGTCCATTATTTTTATTTGGATTGTCGAATTATTAAACGATTCAAGCAATTCGATTTCAGATTTTGGGTTTATAAACTTGTCATTTTCTCCAATAATATATAAGACAGGAATATCTATGTTTCTGTAAGTTTCCTCGTAGTTTTGTTTAACGTGGTCGATATGTGCAGGACTAATAAATTTGTAAAAGTCTTTTTTAAATCCGTTTTCCTTTGCAACTATCTTGACTTTTTGTCTTATAATCTTAATATCATCGTTATTAACAATTATCGGATAAATTAAATTTAATAATTCTACAACTTGTTCTTGGGTTTTTCCTTTAATTCTATAAAATTCACTTATATTATTAATAGTTTGATATTTAAAAAATGTACCATATTTCTCAACTGGTGTTCCCATTTGAATGAGAAAATCAATATTCGGATTTTTCTTGTATGCTCCAATTGAAGCAATTCCTCCCAAGCTATGACCTAAAACACCAATTTTATGAGATTTAGTGAAATCTAATTTCCTTAATTCCCAGATTGCAAATGTCAAGTCATCCGTTAATGAAGTAGCGGAAGTATTAAATTTACCTTCGGATTTTCCAATTCCACGTTCGTCAAATCGGTAAACTGCAATTCCATTTTTTAAAAATTCTTCGGCTAAAACAAAATGAGCATATCTTGTATCACGTCCACTTCCTGGAACAATTACAACAATTTTATCGAAATCCGATTTGGGTGTTATTAAAGTTCCAGAGAGTTTGATATTTTCATCTGTATTTTGAAAATCAATTTCTTGAAAGTTATAATTTTCTTTTTTGCTTATTTCTCGTTCGTATTCAAAAATATTTTGAGAAAATCCATTAAAAGAGATAGTCAAAAAAATCAGAAATATGATGTGAATACAGATTTTTTTCATAATTGTGGGCAACTTCTATATATCCTCAAATATATATAACTTTTTATGTTAAAACAAAAGGGGGTATAAAAGCCTAAGAGGGTTTGGTTAAAATGTGTAAGCAAAAAGCATTATTACATTTACTTTTTTTAGTTCACGACCTTTTATTTCCTAATAGTGTTCATGAATTATTTTAAACATTCATTTTTTTTATCGATAAAAAAACGAATCAAAAAAATCTAGTGCCTTTAAAGGAAATTTTTACGAATACATTCGTAAAAACCGCTTATTTGCTTATCGCTACATGCCATTTTCGCCTATGGCGAAAGCACTTTCGCTTGCAAATAGCTATTTCTAAAGGCCCAGGAAAAATGTATAAATACATTTTTAAAAAGATTTTCCTTTTTTACAGACAATTTTCGTGATGCCGAAAAACCCAACAGTTTTGCAGAAATAGCTGTAAATCCCAGTGGAAGTGCGTCTTTGCATCGCAAAGACAAAGCATGAAACGCCAGATTTAGCAGCGGTTTTAAAACTTGCTTTTAAAAATTTCCTTAAAACGGTCTTGACTTTTTGGTTCGTTTTGTGTCAAGACAAAATGAACGGATAATTAACTTTAGTACACTTACTTTTTACCATTGTCGTAAAAAGTAACAAAAAAGACTAGGCTACCGAATCTTGTCTTAAATTTATTACTCGGAAGCTAAATTTTAGAGAACTCGTATTGGCAAATCAATACTCAAACAGCCTAAAATTTTAACGCTTCTTTCGTGGCAAATTTTACAGACAATTTTCGTGATGCCAGAAAAAAATGTATTAGTTCACGAATCTTTTATTTGCTAGTGGTGTTCATGAATCAACAAAGTTGATTTCATCGATAAAAAAACGAATCAAAAAAATCTAGTGCCTTTAAAGGAAATTTTTACGAATACATTCGTAAAAGCCGCTTATTTGCTTATCGCTACATGCCATTTTCGCCTATGACGAAAGCACTTTCGCTTGCAAATAGCTATTTCTAAAGGCCCAGGAAAAATGTATAAATACATTTTAAAAAGGTTTTCCTTTTTTACAGATGTTTTTTGTAATTCTATAAATACTTACAAATGTATTTTTTAACACTTTTATGAGATTTAGAAAGAAAACAGGTCTTTTTTGAGTGAAAAAACAAAAATAATCCCTTAAAGATATGTTTTAATCCCTTAAGTATAAGTTTCTAGACCTCGAATGTCAATTTTAACTCCGAACTTTACTAATTATAAATACAGGTATTATGGTCGTTAAATATTATCCACATTCTCTAGGGAGTTTTTACTTTAAACAAGAAATTTTATTCTTCAAATATAAACCCGCTCAGGATGTTAATCTATCACAAGCTAAAAGTGTAACAAAACTCCGTTTAAGATTACAAAACAACAGGGCTTATCCCCTATTTTGTTTTGCTTCTAATCTGCTTTATATAGAAAGAGATGCACGTGTTTATTTCGCTAATCAAGGTGTTTTATTAACCAAAGCCGTTTGTTTTTTTACAAAGCATGAAGCAACCACAGCCATTTTTCACTTCTTTTCGCTTATTCATAAACCTAGTATTCCTGTATTAATAACCCCTAATAAAGAAAATGGAATAAGCTTTTTAAAAGATTTTACCTAAAACCTTATTTGATATGACTTGCCAAAAAGATGATAAACGTATAGCTTTTATCTATAAAATGTTGTTAGCTTGGACTAAGGGCAAGTTTTCTTATCGTATTCCTAAAACAGGTAAAAATGATAAAACCGAAGCCATTATAAATTTATTAAACTTACTTACCGAAGAAATAAAACATTCTTTTTACTACCATATATACACTGCTGGACAAGCTAAATTTAGACCTAGGTTAATGTGGGGCTTCATTCTAAATTTAGATAACCAAATAAAAGCAACCATAGGTAAACCTCCTACTGTATTATCTACTAAGCTAAATAACTTAAGGCCTACAGCTTACTTTAACGATTTACTAACAAATAAATCTAAAGTTATCTGGAGGAAAACGCTTTCCCGATTACAAAAAAATAAAAACGATACTTCCGTACACCAAGAACTATCATTTAAAACAAAAAATAAATTAACATATACGGTTGACTCAACTATTAATCTTATTAAAAACACCCATACTGGTAAACAACAGCTAATTGTTTTTAACATCGATATTTGTGCTATGCCTCTTCATGCCTATTCTGTATCTACAAATAAAAGTAATTTTCTTTCGCTACCACATACTAGCAAACGTATTATAGATAAGCATACAGATATTAAAGCATTACACCTAATACATCAACATTTAAAAGAGAACCTAAACTCTCCCTTCCCCTCTTTAAAGAAACTAACAAAAGATTATGGTATTAATGAATTTAAGTTAAAAATAGGTTTTAAGCAGTTCTTCAATACTACAGTTTCTAAATTTCATCAAGAGCAACGTTTAAATAAAGCTCATCAGCTTATACGGTTTACCCATTTATCTATACAAGAGATTGCTTTTGATACAGGTTTTAATAGTATTTCTCACTTCTCTAAAAGCTTTAAAAAACAATTTGGTTATAATCCCAGCCAGCTTAGAAATCGCTTCAAGTAAGCTAACTAAAACGTTTTTATACGTTTACATCAAATAAAAATACCTAAAAGACAAAACAGCCTCAATGTTATGGAATAATTTTATTGCTATAAGTTTTCAATATGTTTAATTATCATGTCCATAATCATAGTCGTATAGCAGAATATCTTTGTTATGCATTTGTTTTGTTATTTGTTTATGCCGCTGTAAGTAAATTACTCGACTTTAACAGCTTTCAGAATCAACTAGGGCAATCACCTCTATTAAGTGCCTATGCTGTTTGGGTAGCTTGGGCAATCCCTTTATCAGAAATTTTAATCGCCGTTGCCTTGGTGGTTCCGCAATGGAGGTGGTTTGGTTTACATGCATTTTTTACGATGATGTTTATGTTTACCGTCTATATTGTTATCATATTAAACTTTTCTGATTTTATTCCCTGTTCCTGTGGGGGTGTGTTAGAAAAATTAGGCTGGACAGAACATTTAATTTTCAATATCATCTTTATTTTACTATCAGGTATTGCAATATTTTTAGTTTCTAATCTCGAGCCCACAAAAAAGATTCTTCTAAAACTCTTCCTGCTCGCTATTATGGCAATAGCTGTAGTAACTACACTCTTTCTAAGTTCAGAAAAACAAATTAAACGCAACAATGCTTTTATAAGAAAATATATACCTCATCCGATAACGGAAATCGGTCGATATAATTTAAAATACAACTCCTACTATATTGCTGGTATAGACAACAAAACTATCTACCTAGGTAATTACACCGCACCATTATCTATGACAACTTTAAACACCTCTTTTAACCAAATAAATGAATTTCAAGTAGCTATAGACAGTATGCATTTACCTTACAGAAGGGTAACTATAAAAGTAATTCCGCCTTACTTTTACGTAGCAGATGGTACTGTACCTATTATTTTTAAAGGGGAAACACAAAATTGGAAAGGAAAGGTAAACGCTTATAAAAAAGCCTACTTTAATCAATTTATAGTAGCTGACTCTACAAGAATTGGTATTTCTAGTATAAGTAGTAAAACACAAGCTAATATTTTAGGAATTATTGAAAAGAAAAAAGACTTTATCGATTTTAACCTAAATACAGAAATCCTAAATAAACAAACAGACGGCAAGTTTGGTTCCGATGGTTTACTTCTTTGGAACAAACATTTACAGCGCTTTATATACACCTATTTCTATAAAAACAGTTATGAAGTAGCTGATAAGAATTTAACACATCAATTTACAGGAAAAACAATAGATACCATAAGCAAGCCTATTTTAGATATTGCTCACTATACTGCTACTAACCAATATAAACTAGGAGGAAATGCTGTATTTGTAAACAGGCAAACCGCAACCTATGCCAATTACCTATACATCTACAGTACCCGATTAGGGAAATATGAAAATAGTATAAAAACAGCCTCTATAATTGATGTTTATAACCTTACCGATAACACCTACGCCTTTAGTTTTTACCTTTTTCATCAAAAAGATAAAAAGCTAAGTGCTTTTACAATTTATAAAGATTTATTGGTGGCCATAGTAGATGATACATTATGGCTTTACCAATTAAAGCCGAAGTATTTTAACTCCGGCTTTAAGTAAACATATACTGCGCAGTATCAGGCAGAAGACCGAACGCCTGTTGAAAGATTCGGTTATCAATTCAATAAAATTTAAAATTATGAAAACTAAATTTTTAAAATTAGGGCTGCCCTTGGCAGTATTTATGTTGGCAATTGTATTTGCTTTTGCCTCTAACTCGACCTCCAAGGCTCAAGATACTTCTTTAGCTTTGGTACCTGGTTATATTTTCCAAGATGGAAAATGTCAGCAAGTAGCTACTTGTAGTACTGTACCAGGACCTCTTTGTATGGTAGGTACAAAAATTGCTCGCAATAAAATCAATGAGACCCAATGTGGGTTAGAGCAGTTATACCATTGGAGCAATTAACAGGGATTACCTCCCCAATAAGTTTTAAAAGATTTATTAGGGAGGTATATTATTTTAAATAAGTATCAAACCAATTTTTTATACGTTTAGATAAATCCTTTTTATTTTTATTTATGCTAAGTGTATGACTTTCACCTGTATAATAAATTAGCTTTGCAGGCTTTCTTAATCTTCTAAGTGCGAGATACCCCTGAAGGCTTTGGTTAGGGTTCACATTAGTGTCTTCTTTTCCTGCCCAAATCAGGAGCGGAGTATTTACCCCTGCCATATTATGAAGCGGTGAATTTTCCATAAATGTCTCCGAATCTTCAAAATATGATTTCTGCATCCTAAACAAGCCATTATTTTCTACCCTTATAATCTCTGAATGTCCTGTCATCTTATAAATATCAAAATAAAAACTTAAAAGGTTAAAGATTCCGGCACCTGAAACGGCTGCGGCAAATAAATCCGTTTGGGTGACAATGAAAGCTGTTTCGTAACCGCCAAAGGAATGACCTATCAACCCTATTCTTTTTTTGTCAACAGGGACTGTTTCAAGAACCTTTTTAACTGCTTTTTCAACACATTTTAAAGCAGATATTCCCGGCTTCCCTTTTTCGTAGTAGATATCAGGGAGCAAAACAAAATAATCATCAAGGGCATAATTCATTGAATTAAAACCATTTTCATTGAACAATGACGGAGGTGTAAATTTATGTAAGTAGGACGATTGCTCTTCATAAATAGAAACAATCATAGGGTATTTTTTTTCAGGGTTATAATTAACCGGATAGATCAATACCCCTTTTAAGGAATCGGCTATTTCGGTATCATAATAGATAAGCTCTTTTTTAGGCCAATTGTACTGATTCCATTGGGTATTGCTCAAAAAAACCGTTTTGGAACTCTTCTTTTTTAGGTTTTTATATACTACAGAAGATGGAATAGTTAAGCTTTGTTCCTTAAAAATAAAACTATCAGTTCCTAGCTGAAAAAGATTAGTCAATCGCCTGTCTTTAAAAACAATTTCACGGATATTATCAGTATCTTTCCATTGGTAGAACCCTGACCTTAAATTTTTAGTATTTGTAGCACTTAATAAAAGACCATCCTTGGAGTCAATCGTGAACGTATCAAATCCGATATAATCATATCGAATTTTTTTATCATTATTACCAGTTACGATTCTAAAAACAGTATTTGACTCCCTACCTTTTGTTAGTTTTTCCTTTCTAGTGCCATTAACACTAATTTTCCATACATCATATCTATCATATACAAAAACTTCACTATCGTTTTCAGACCACCCTGCAAGCCCGTATGGTTGTGGATTATTATAATCATACTGCCCCTCTTTATAAAACCCCGCATCTAAATCTTGTGTTAAGTTAATGTGTTTTTTCTCTTTAAGGTTGTATAGCCACCAATTTTTTTCCTTGAAGTAAACAAAATAATTTCCCGTAGGAGAAAAATGCACATAACCGATTCCGGGATATTGTTTTTTAACAATCAGTTCTTTTTCGGCTGTCTCAGTATCCAAAGCATATATATCGATAAACGGATAGTAATGAAATTTCGGTTCGTTGGAAATCACATTAAAATTCAAGGCATACTGATAATTTGGATTAAAAACTACTTTTGGAAACTCCTCTGTTCCTAGGGGAATAACTTTATTGCTTTTAGGGCACCAAACATATAACCATGGCCCAAATTCACCTGTGTTTTCATATTTTTTTCTGGAATGAATCAATGGGTCAGAGGTGTCCCAAACTTCAACACCAGGTGTTGTATTTTTTTTACCTCTTTTAGGTACTGCATAAAAAAACACTTTATCTCCTAAATCTGATATTGATAATTTACCGTTTGTTATCTCTATTTCATCATTAATCTTTGAAAAAGCATCTGATGTTAAATGTTCAATAGTTCCTTCTTTCAAATTATAGTATGCCAAATGATGCGCTTTCTTATCCTTTGAATTATACAGTACACCCAATTTTTCTCCTGTAGCGTTCCATGTTAATCTTTGAAAACTACTATTTTTTCCACTCATTATTTTGTGACCTTTCAATGTATTCAAATCATAAATAAAAAGAGACTCCCTGCCATTCTTATGCAACACGACCGCCAAAACTTCATTGGTAGGATTTAACGAGTACGTTAGGCTTTTATCGAGTTTGTACGACTGCTTGGTAACAAGGTTTCTCAATTCCAATGTATCAGATAGGGTTTGTACCAATAAATGATTTGAAGAAGTAGAAAGGTGATAGGATTTAACTCGATTGATCGTATCAACAGATTTCTTAAGTAAATCCACCATTAGTAAGGAGTCTGAACCAGAACGGATACAAAACCACTTATCGTTAAAACTTCCCCAATACCCTCCAGAGAAATCTAGGGTTTTCCCCGTTTCTATATGTTTAATAGAAGTAACTTCATTATCCCCAATAAAATGATGTGTACTATAGTGAATCCATTTATTGTCTTTTGATACACCAAGCAAATATAGATTTTCCCATAAACTATCCTTTTCTACAGAATATTTTTGCACCTGACCATACAAGGAAATATTACCAAAATATAAAAATAAGCTAAATGTAATTAGTAAGATTTTGATTTTACATTTCATAACTATTCGTTGTTTAAATTAATACCCAGAATTTTGTGGGGCTAAATTGGGGTTAGTCAATAAATCTGCTTCAGGAATGGGCAATAAAACATTCGTGGGGCTCCATCCGGGTTTAATCGGCGTTAATACTTCATCTGCAACACCAAACCTACGTATATCAAACCACCTATGCCCGTGCTCTGTAAATAACTCAAAACGCCTTTCGTTTAAAATGGCTTCCAATAAACTTTCAGTATCAGTAGCAGTGGTGTTTGCCAATCCTGCACGTTGGCGAATACGATTAAGGTCATCTTGCGCTCCACTAATATTATGCTGTCTAGCACGAGCTTCTGCACGAATTAAGTATTGTTCTGCCAAACGAAACACAATAGAATACTCCATGCTATTGCCTGTATTGGAGTATTGTTTATACTTATACGGAAAATACCAGGTGCCATTACCATCGGTAACTTCGCCTATCCAATGTGTTTTTCTTAAATCATTACCTTCCATCGCTGCAACAAGAGTATTAGTCAATGCTACAAAAGGCGGCGGGGCCGTTACAAAAATAAAAGTGGTTCCTTCTTGACTATTTGCTCCTGTATTTTTAGATTTTAGCTGTAAAATAGCAGAAGTACTTTCTTTTAAAAACTCATTATTTATATCGGTTTCCAAATTAAATAATAAGGTATTATCCATAAGTAAGCTGCTCTCCATTTCTGCCTCTTCCCATCGTTCCATATATAAATAAACCCTTGCTAACAGTGCAGATACCGCCCACTTATTGGCACGAATACGTTCTTCTGAAATATAGGTATCTCCTAAAAGTGTTTTAGCTTCGGTTAAATCGAGAAGAATATTTTCATAGATTGTCTCCTTTGGCATTCTTAGTACCTCCTTATTCATTTCAAAATCTGTGGTTGTGATATAAGGTATTTCACCAAAAAGATTTATAAGGTAAAAATGCGCCAACGACCTAATGAACAAAGATTCGCCTCTCAGTTGGTTTTTAACTGACACGGATAGGTTTGGTGAAGATTCCAAACCTTCAAGTACGGCATTGCTCATATAGACCAGATTATAGGATTTGCCCCAAATAGATTCCACCCCTACATCTGATGCTACTATCTGATGATAATAGAAAGTTAGGGAAGGATCCCAGGGATTTCCATAAAATTCTAACTCATCGGTATAAAGCCCCATTAAAGCCCCCATACCAAAAGATGTCCCTGTTACCAGCACTTCATCCCTTAGTTTTGCATACATTGTAGTAACTGCTGCAGTAGCTGTTGCTTCATCTTCATAAACTTCTTGGTGTGGTACTTGGCCAAACGGTTCATCTATTTCCAAAAAGTCTTCACAACCTGATATTAGTAATAAACAAATTAGCAAATAAATGGTTTGCTTTATTTTTTGAAGTCGGTAATATATTTTTAGTGTTTTCATAATCTATATTGTATTGGTTTATAAATGTAGCTGCACCCCAAAGGTAATTCTCCTTAAAGGAGGCAAGAACCCGTTCATTTGTTCAGGATCTCCACCTTTAAATCGTGTAAAAGTCAATAGGTTTTGGCCTTGTACAGAAATTCGGCAAGAAGTATTGTTAGATTTGTTAAGTGGAAGTGTATAAGATAATGCCAAAGACTTTAATCTAATAAAAGAAGCGTCTGATATAGCAGCGTTACTTTGACTAAATTGTGAGTGTGCTAAAAAAGCTTCAGAATTTGCTCCCGTTGTAAACCTTTGCATCTCTGCCTGGTCTCCAGGTTTTTGCCAACGACCCAATACCGATACGGGCTGATTGGTCATAGTTCCAGGAGGTTCACTGGTGCGGTACTGGTTATATCCATCTTTCTTGACAAACTGGAAAAAAACATCCATTGCCCAATTTTTATAGCTCAGGCTATTTGAGAACCCACCGAAAAATTTTGGGGTTAGGTCGGCAATATATTGCCTATCTTCGGCAGCGGTAATCGTTCCGTCATTGTTGTAGTCTTCAAACTCAAAAAGACCAGTTTCAGGATTTACCCCTTTCAAATTATATAACTTAGCTATAGATAAAGGTTCCCCGATAACAAAGCGATTGGTATATGTAGAATTCTCAAGTCCGGGAAATCTCAATAATTCATTCTTAGGCAACGATAGGTTGAAAGAAGCTTTCCAGTCAAAGCTTTCATTTTGAATAATAGCTCCGTTTAATTCAATTTCCCATCCTGAATTTTCCACTAAAGCGTCCAAATTAGCTTGGATTGATGTAAACCCTGTAGTACCCGGAAGGGCATAATTGATAAGCTGGTTGGAAGAACGGTTCTTATAATAAGCGGTAGAGAATGCCATACGTTGATTAAGAAACCTAAGCTCCAGTGCAATCTCCATTTTTTTATTTTTTTCCCATTTGAAATTAGGATTATTCAATCGGGCAGGATTCAACCCAATGTTTCCATCGTAGAAATTATCATTAATGGTATAGGTCTGTAAGTATTGATAATCCCCAATTTGGTCGTTCCCTGTTACCCCATAACTCCCTCTAAGCTTCCCAAAGCTTAACCACGATAAATTAATATCTTCCGAAAAGAGCCAAGCTGCACCTACCGCCCCAAAGTTCCCATATTTATTCCCTGAACTAAAACGGCTAGAGCCATCACGCCTTCCGGTTAGGTTTACAAAGAGTTTATTTTTGTAGGCATAGTTTAACCGTGTGAAAAATGATTGAGAATTATACTGTATAATATCTTCGTTTAATACCAAAAGTGTAGTGGCTGCACTTAGGTTATATATAAGCCTGTCTGATGGAAAACCAAGCCCTGCCAATGTCTGTTTTTCTTGATTTTGTTTTTGAAAGGTACTACCTACCAATATGTTAAACACCCCATTACTTAATGTTCTATTCCAATGTAACTGAGGCTCAACTATCCAGTAATCCTTATCAGCTCCATTCAGTATAACCGTAGAATTTTCACTATCCAATCCAAAAGCTGGATCATAAACCGTATGTGGTGAAGTAATATTATCCTGTAGGTTTGTATAACCATACCCAGAATTTACTTTTAACTCTAAGTTGTCCATCAATTTATAAGAAATCACAGCACTCGAAAACAGGCTTTTGGTTTTATTTCTATACTTTCCTTCCAATTGTGCCAAAGGGTTTGTCCACGTACTATTTTCCCAGTTTAACGCCCCTTCATCATCGTATAATTCTGGAGCATTGGGAGCTAATCTAATAGCACTAAAAGACAAATCTGTTCCGGGTAAAAAATTGTCTTCAAGAGTATAGCCTGTATTTAGTGTTACCTGAAATCGGTCACTGGAACTGGTATGCCGGATGTTGGAATTTATAGTAATACGATCATAATTAAAGTCTTCAGGATATACTGTAGTCTCATTTTGGTACATCCCGCTTATCAAGAACTGCGTACTTTTACTACCTCCCGACACTGAGGCTTGTAACTTACTTGTGTTGGCAGTTTCACCTACAAGTGCTTCTTGCCAATCTGTATACCTATCTTCATCCCAAGTACCGTTCACATCATAAGCATTGGCAGGATACTCCGTAATCCCATCATTAGCAAAAGCTTCCCTACGCATTTCAAGGTATTGTTCTGTGTTCATCAAATCCATTTTTCGAGTGATGGAAGCAATACCCGTACTGCTATTTATCGTAAATTTTGTTTTACCTTCTTTACCTTTTCTTGTAGTAATCAAAACAACCCCATTTGCCCCACGAGAGCCATAAATTGCCGTAGCATCGGCATCTTTTAGTACTTCAATAGATTCTATAATGCCTGGGTTAATGGCATTTAAGGGACTAATGTTTCCTCCTGGGATAATTGCTCCTGAAGAATTACCTGAACCTAATGTACGTGAATCATAAGGTACACCATCTATAATATACAGCGGCTCATTACCTGCCATAATACTGTTTTGCCCTCTTATTTTCACTTCAAAACCACCACCGGGAACTCCAGAGTTTTGTACAACCTCTACCCCTGCCATACGCCCTTGCATTGCTTCTAAAGGATTGTTTACGGGTTGGTTTTCTATCTCTTTTGCGGTAATCCTACTAATGCTCCCCGTGCGCTCTTTGTCTTTAACGGTATAATAGCCTGCATTAATAAGTACCGCAGCTAGGGTGTTGGCTTCGGGTGTTAGGTTTATTGTAAAAAATACCTGCTCTCTTACTGCTAGCTCTTGGGTTTTAAACCCTATATAGCTAACCACCAAGGTATCGCTAGGCGATGCTTCTAGTTTAAACCTGCCTTCAAAATTGGTGGTTGTTCCTGTTGTTGTGTTTTTAAGCAGTATGTTTACCCCTGGGATGGGCATATTGCTGCTATCGGTAATTAGCCCAGATACACTTACTTGTGCGTGTATGGGCAGTGCAAAGCTGCTTAGGAGTAAGTATATACTACCCCTAAGGCATTGCCTAAATAAAATTTTCATAGTTTTGTGGTATTAAGTGGTGTACCCTATGGGTACGTTATTGCTTAGTTGCCTTCCTGCGGTTCGCCAAAACTTTGTGGGAAGGTTTTTTGTTTGTTTTTTACTTAACTTGTGTTTTTCTGTTTATTCGTTTTAGTGTTCATGAATCAAAAAAATTGATTTCAACCCAACCGACAGTTTTGCAGAAATAGCTGTAAATCCAGTGGAAGTGCGTCTTTGCTCTACAAAGACAAAGCATGAAACGCCAGATTTAGCAGCGGTTTTAAAACTTGTTTTTTAAAATTTCCTTAAAACGGTCTTGACTTTTTGGTTCGTTTTGTGTCAAGACAAAATGAACGGATAATTAACTTTAGTATACTTACTTTTTTTAGTTCACAAACCTTTTATTTGCTAATGGTGTTCATGAATCAACATAGTTGATTTCATTGTCGTAAAAAGTAACAAAAAAGACTAGGCTGCCGAATCTTGTCTTAAATTTATTACTCGGAAGCTAAATTTTAGAGAACTCGTATTGGCAAGCCAATACTCAAACAGCCTAAAATTTTAACGCTTCTTTCGTGTCAAATTTTACAGACAATTTTCGTGATGCCGAAAAAACCGACAGTTTTGCAGAAATAGCTGTAAATCCAGTGGAAGTGCGTCTTTGCACCGCAAAGACATAGCATGAAACGCCAGATTTAGCAGCGGTTTTAAAACTTGCTTTTAAAAATTTCCTTAAAACGGTCTTGACTTTTTGGTTCGTTTTGTGTCAAGACAAAATGAACGAATAATAAACTTTAGTATACTTACTTTTTTAGTTCATAAACCTTTTATCTGCTAATAGTGTTCATGAATCAACATAGTTGATTTCATCGATAAAAAAACGAATCAAAAAAATCTAGGCTGCCGAATCTTGTCTTAAATTTATTACTCTAAAGCTAAATTTTAGAGAACTCGTATTGGCGAACCAATACTCAAACAGCCTAAAATTTTAACGCTTCTTTCGTGGCAAATTTTACAGACAATTTTCGTGATGCCGAAAAAATTGTTTCAACCCAACCGACAGTTTTGCAGAAATAGCTGTAAATCCAGTGGAAGTGCGTCTTTGCTCAGCAAAGACAAAGCATGAAACGCCAGATTTAGCAGCGGTTTTAAAACTTGTTTTAAAAATTTCCTTAAAACGGTCTTGACTTTTTGGTTCGTTTTGTGTCAAGACAAAATGAACGGATAATTAACTTTAGTATACTTACTTTTTTTAGTTCACAAACCTTTTATCTGCTAATAGTGTTCATTAATCAACATAGTTGATTTCATCGATAAAAAAACGAATCAAAAAAATCTAGTGCCTTTAAAGGCCCAGGAAAAATGTATAAATACATTTTTAAAAAGGTCTTCCTTTTTTACAGACAATTTTCGTGATGCCGAAAAACCAACAGTTTTAGTTTGTTTGGTATTAAAACAAAATGAACAAAAAATAAACAGCGTACACTTGTATTAAGTATTAAAAGTTAGGTGTTGTTGCATAGGCGTTTGTGGTATTGTTGGTTAATAATTTAATTAAACGCCATAAAAAAGGCGTGGAACTCAACTTATCGGACAGAGGTACTGGTATACCGCGCAACAATAAGAGAGCCCACGCCTAGGTCGTGAGCATCTTGCTTATCTTCTCGTTGCTAAAAATTACCAGTTTTCAGATCGATATTAAAAAGTATTACAGTTCATACGAGTATTATATTTATAAAAATAATATACTGTAAACAAATATATTAAAATATTAACAACAACAAAATAAAAATTTAATATATTTTTTGTTGTCAATTGTATTATTCTTTTTAACCTATGGAAAACGTCAAACTAAAAAAGCTTTTAGCTACCATAGGAAAAACTATAAAACAGCATCGTTTACAACAAGAACTACAACCTGAAGACATTGCTGAAATGACTAATTTAACAGCTGTTACTATTAGAAACATTGAAGCTGGTGAAGAAACTTACCTCTCCAACTTTTTGGCTGTATGTTTAGCATTAAAAATGGCACCTAAAGATATATTAGATATAGAAATAAAACTAGAACCACTCTATAAACTCTCACAACCACGAAAAGAAAAAAGCAGACTTACCCCTAGGATTAATAAAATTTTAGGTTCAGATTTTTTCACTCAAGAGCGTACCGCTAAAGATGTTGTTAGGGAATTAGGAGCTATTTATAAAATTTCACCTTCTACTGCGGAAGTTTCTGTAATACTTAAACGGAAAGTAAAAGAAGGAAAGCTAAACATAGAAAAACAAGGTAGATTAAATATTTATAAAAAATAATAAGTCAACTTATCCATTGCATATAATGCATAGCGTTTATCTGCCTCTAAATGGTAGGTTATAAAAACACCTCTGGTAAAGGTTATATGATATTGGGAGCTTCACCTTGGGTTTCAATCCTAGTTTCTTGGTGGAATGGTTTCGAAGTGTTACTAACGGATTAGCCCGAAGCGAACAGCAGGCGAGCCAAATTATTAAGTAACAGTGTACCCT
>NZ_JACIFO010000015.1 GCF_014197445.1 Mesonia hippocampi
TATACAACCGTTTTTTACTTCTACGCAACTATTTCTTTAAAATAATTTAATATTTATTCAAATTAGTTTTTAAGTCGCTGAAAAACAAGAAATTTAAGTTTACATTTTTTTTTAGGCTGATTTCTTTCTTTTTAATTTAAGGTTAACTTTAATTGTTTAGCTGGGCTGTTAGGCTAAGCAAATCTGTAATTATTCCTCTTGCGGTTACTGTTGTTCCTGCCCCTGCTCCTTGAATTATCAAAGGTTTATCTTTATATGCCGAGCTATGTATTTCGAATAATGTATCGGCAGCTTTTAATGCACCTAACGGGCTTGACCTATCTACTTCTAATAGATTTACATTTAATTCCTGTGTCTGCACATTTAAATCTGCCACATATCGCAGCGCTTTATCAGGGACTAAATTCTCTTTCTTTTTTAAAAAAGCATGATCTAGCAAGGTTATATTTTTATAAAACGAATCTAATGTACTGTTTCCGTTTAAGGTTTTTGGCACTAAACTTTCCACATTAATAGCATCTATTTCTATTTCTAATTTTAATTCTCTAGCTATAATGAGTAATTTTCTAGCAACATCTACCCCTGAAAGGTCTATTCTTGGGTCTGGTTCTGTATAGGCTTTTGCTTTAGCATCGGCTAATATTTCGCTAAAAGCAGCATTAGAATCTGAAAAAGTATTAAATAGGTAACTAAGTGAACCCGAAAAGACACCACGTACATTGGTAACTTTATCGCCAGAGTTAACTAATTTCTGTAGTGTATCTATAATAGGTAAGCCCGCTCCTACATTTGTTTCGTATAAAAACTTACGTTGATTCACTTTTAAAAGCTCTCTTAATTCTTTATAAAATTGTTGACTTTTTGTATTCGCTACTTTATTTGCCGCTATGATATGAAAGCCGTTTTCTATTAAATAAGGATATGCTTCTACTATTTTAGCAGAAGCTGTTACATCTATAGCTATTAAGTTTTCTAATTTTTGTTCCTTAATATATGTTATAACTTCTGGTAGGCGATAAGGAACCCCAAATTTTTCAAAATTAGTTTCCCACTCTGGCGAGGCTCCTCCTTTTGTATAAAAAGCCAATGTAGAATTTAAAATTACAGGAATATTCACCTCTATTTCTCGTTCATTTTCCCATATTTCTTTTAATGCTATTAATTGATTAACCAATGTGCTCCCTACATTACCTATGCCGAACACTACTATATTTATTGTTTTCATTTATTATTGATTTTTTAAAAATTGAATTTAAAATGTTTGCTAGTTGTTGTTGCTCGATTAAAAAGGCATCATGCCCGTGAATAGATTTAATTTCATGAATAAAAAGATTCTCTTTATATGGTTTTAGTTGCACATAGGTATCCCAGTTTTCTTCAGCTAAAAACAATCCGTCTGTAGGTATTGTTATTATATGTATGGTAGATTCTATTTTACTTATATGTTTTAAAAAAGATCCATCGGCCTGAGCAATATCGATACTAGACAGTAAATAATTGAGGGTTTTATACGCCTGTAACGCATAACGCTTTGCCAATGCATTACCATGATACGTTAACCATGCATTAACGTTAAACTCCCCATCGCTTTTTTGCAGCTTAAATTTACGGTTAAGAGAGGTTGGTGTACGGTAACACAACATAGCATGCTGCCGTGCTTGCTCTAATGGAGCTACTGCATTCTTTAAAATAGATGCTTGGATTGTACATATAGCTTGCAGCCAGTCTGTGGTTTTATAATCTGTTGCGATAGGAATAACCTGTTCTGCTAAAGTAGGAGCTAATGTTGCCATTTGCCATGAAATAGCTCCACCAATAGAAGCCCCTATAATAGTATGTAGTTTTTTTACTCCTAAATTATCGAGTGTTAATAAAAACACTTTAGCCACATCATATATAGTAAGTGCCGTATGGTTTTCTAAAAGATTTCCTTCGCCACTACCATTACCCGGTATATTAATAGAAATAATTGTATACCTTGTAGTATCTAACACGTTGTTTTCCCCAACTATTGCATTCCACCAACCACCATCGCCTATCAATGTAGCATTTGCCGTTAAAGGATGATTAACCAAAATAATTGGAGCCTCCCCTATTGGCAAACCAACTACTTGATAGTACACCAACAAGTCTAACCCCTCTCCCTTTTGCGTTTTATATTGCTTTAGTAAAATAGATTCCACCTCGCTGTGATTTTTATGGGTTTAATTGACGAAAAGCAGATTTTAAATCTTCTTTCAAATCCGTTAAGTTTTCTATTCCTACGCTTAGCCTAATTAAATCTTTAGTTACTCCGGTTTTTTCTTGATCTGCATCACTTAATTGCTGATGCGTGGTACTGGCTGGATGTATTAATAGTGATTTTGTATCGCCGATATTAGCCACTAGCGAAAAAATCCTTGTCGTATTCACTACTTTTTTCGCAGCTTCGTACCCGCCTTTTAAACCAAAAGTTAATAATCCGCTTTGCCCATTTGGTAAATATTTTTTCACCAACGAATAATACTGACTAGTTTTCAACCCTGGATAATTTACCCAAGCCACTTCTTCTTGTTGTGATAACCATTCGGCTAATGCCAAGGCTTGCTTAGAGTGTTTCTCTATCCGTAAAGGAAGCGTTTCTAAACCTTGTATAATTTGAAAAGCATTAAAAGGACTTAATGCAGCACCAAAATCGCGGAGGGTTTCTATTCTTGCTTTTACAATAAAAGCGGCAGCCCCAAAAGTTTCATGATAATTTAATCCGTGATAACCTGGAGAAGGATTTGTAAATTCTGGAAAATTAGTATTGTTCCAATTAAAGTTTCCACCATCAATAATAGCACCACCTAAAGCCGTACCATTACCGTTGATGTATTTTGTTAAGGAATGAATCACAATGTTCGCTCCGTATTTAATAGGGTTTAATAAAAGCGGGGTTGCAACTGTATTGTCTACAATTAAAGGAATGTTATTCGCTTTTGCCACTTCTGCTATTGCAGCAATATCCAGCACATCTAATTTCGGGTTTCCAATAGATTCTATAAAAATAGCTTTGGTATTTGGGGTAATAGCCGCCTTAATAGCCGCTATGTTTCCTGCATCTACAAAGGAAGTCTGTATTCCGCAACGTCGTAAACTTACATCTAATAAATTATACGTTCCGCCATATAAACTATTAGAAGCAACAAGCTCATCGCCATTACGTAAAATAGTAGACAAAGTCGTATGAATAGCGGCAGCTCCTGAGGCGGTTACTAAAGCCCCGATTCCTCCTTCTATTTCTGCTAAACGCTTTTCTAAAATATCGTTCGTAGGGTTGTTTAAACGCGTATAAATAAATCCTGCTTCGGTTAAGTTAAATAGATTTGCGGCATGGCTAGCTCCTTTAAAAACATAAGAGCTCGATTGATGAATAGGTACTGCTCTTGCTCCGCCTTCTTCGTGAATTTGATGCCCTGCATGTAAAACTTTTGTTGATAATTGTAATGTACTCATGGTTATAAAAATTAAATATTAATAATAAAAAAAGCCCTTCGGGATGTGCTGTTATCCAGAAGGGCTTGTAAAAATAGGTTAGAAAACTAAGCTCACTTATGGCAATAACAGTGCAGACGATACATCATCATGTTCATCATCATCATTACCATATTTAGTTTACTTACTTGCATGTATATATTTACGTATAGGTGTTTAAAATAAAAAAAGCCACTGAAAAAAACAGTGGCTTTAAAAGTATAAGGTGAATTTTAGATACTAACGAACCACTGCGGAAAATCTCCACATCATCATTAAGTTAGTATACATAAAATTGTTCATGTTATTTCTTCGAATTATTCTGCAAATTTAAAAACATATTTTTAAAAACCAAATCCTATATAAGCTTTTTACCGCTTCAGTGTAAAATTCTTTTCTAACCCCTATGCTAAAATCAAGACTTCTTCTACAAATAGGCTTTAGTTATGGCATACACTTCATCGTAAGTTTACAAAGTTATCCCTTTAATAAAACGATACTTACCTGTAACACATTAATACAGTAACAATACTCCGTACAAAAACACTACACAAGTACATCAAGACAAGTTCCATTAGTTGTTATTTCTTAGAAAATATTTTATGTATCTTTGCGGTTTATAAAAACTCATGTTTTTAATTTAGTTATGAAAATAGATAACATATTGGAAGATTTTGAAGAAATTGGCGACAACCACATCGCCTCAAGTGCAGAAAACCCGGTTAGAAAAGACGCTTTTAAATTAAGCAACCAGGAAAAAATAGCTAGCATCGAAAAAGATGTTTTCCGAATTTTAGAAACCTTAGGCATGGATTTAACCGACGATAGCCTTAAAGGTACCCCAAAACGTGTAGCAAAAATGTTTGTGGAAGAAATATTTTCAGGGTTACACCCAGACAATAAACCTAAAGCATCTGTTTTTGATAACAAATACAAATATGGCGAAATGCTTGTAGAAAAAAACATTACCGTTTACTCTACTTGCGAGCATCACCTCTTACCTATTGTAGGGCGCGCCCATGTTGCTTATATCTCTAACGGAACCGTTGTAGGACTTTCTAAAATGAACCGAATTGTAGATTATTATGCGAAACGCCCACAAGTACAAGAGCGTATGACCATGCAAATTGTACAAGCCCTACAAGAAATATTAAACACTAAAGATGTGGCTTGTGTAATAGACGCAAAACACTTGTGCGTAAACAGCCGAGGAATCCGTGATATAGAAAGCAGTACCGTAACTAGCGAGTTTGGCGGAAAATTTAAAGATCCTGCGACCAAAAGAGAATTTTTAGATTACATCAATATAGATACCGAATTTTAACCATGGCATTATACGAAAACCAAAACCTAAAAATATACAATTCCCTTACGGGAGAAAAAGAGTTATTTACACCAATTACCCCAGGCTATGTAGGCATGTATGTATGCGGACCTACCGTATACAGTAATGTTCACCTAGGTAATTGTCGTACATTTATCTCTTTCGATTTGGTTTTTCGTTACCTAAAACACCTGGGGTATAAAGTTCGCTATGTACGAAACATTACCGATGCTGGGCACTTGGAAAACGATGCGGAAACAGGAGAAGATCGTATTGCTAAAAAAGCCCGCCTTATGGAAATCGAACCTATGGAGGTTGTACAAAAGTACACCGTAGATTTCCACGATACACTCAAAAAATTTAACAACCTACCGCCTAGCATAGAGCCTACTGCCACAGGGCATATTATCGAGCAAATAGAAATCATCAAAACATTAATCGATAAAGGCTTTGCTTACGAGGCTAATGGCTCTGTATATTTTGATGTACTTAAATACAACCAAGCCCATCACTATGGGATTTTAAGCAAAAGAAAACTAGAAGACCTTATTGCAAATACCCGAGAACTCGACGGGCAAAGCGACAAGAAAAATCCACAGGATTTTGCCTTATGGAAAAAAGCCGAGCCACAACACATCATGCGCTGGCCTTCTCCTTGGGGAACAGGTTTTCCTGGTTGGCACCTAGAGTGTACTGCCATGAGTACAAAATACCTTGGAGACACTTTTGATATTCATGGCGGAGGTATGGATTTAAAATTCCCTCATCACGAATGTGAAATAGCTCAGGGGCACGCAACCACTGGAAAAGCTCCCGTACACTATTGGATGCACGCCAATATGCTTACCTTAAATGGTAAAAAAATGGCAAAAAGTACAGGCAACAACATTCTTCCTACAGAAATTTTTTCGGGTAACAATCATGTGTTAAGCAAAGCTTATGCACCATCGGTAGCAAGGTTTTTTATGTTACAAGCCACTTATGGAAGTGTGTTAGATTTTTCTGACGAAGCACTAATGGCTGCAGAAAAAGGTTTCCTAAAACTTATGGACGCCATTGCTTTACTACCTAAGTTAGAAACAAAAAACACCTCTAGCCTAGATATCAATGCTTGGAAACAATCTTGCTACGATGCTATGAACGATGATTTTAACAGCCCTATTCTTATCGCTAAGTTATTTGAAGCCGTAAAATACATCAACGCCATTGCCAATAACAAAGCAAGCATTACCGAAACTGATAAAGCTGCACTAAAAGAAACGCTACATAATTTTACCTTCGATGTTTTAGGGCTCGAAGCAACCGAGGCGCTAAACGATAATAGTAAAGACCGAAAACGTTTAGAAAACACCATTGCTTTACTTATCGAGCTGCGTAATAAAGCCCGCTTGGATAGAGATTATGCCATGAGCGATAAAATTAGAGATGCCCTTAGCGATATGGATATACAGCTTAAAGACGCAAGAGAAGGTACCACCTTTAGCCTGTAACTCATGCTTAAAAAAATTGTTATTGCCCCTTTTGTACTAATTATTCGGGTTTATCAATTATTTATTTCGCCCCTTACTCCTGCAAGTTGTAGGTTTCAACCAACATGCTCTAGTTATGCACTCGAAGCCTTACAAAAACACGGCTTGCTAAAAGGGAGTTGGCTGGCCATTAATCGCATTCGAAAATGTCACCCGGGCGGAGGTTCTGGTTACGACCCTGTGCCTCCCACCCGTAAATAGTAACTTACACTCCTTGTACTCATCTTTTTTTAACTTTAAAATAAGAAGAGTTTTATGAGAAACTGTATCTTTAAACCCAAAATTAAATTTATGTTTAGCAATGCCATTGTTTGGAACCCTTCGGAAGGGATAGACCTAGGTTTTATCACGCTTCATTACTATAGTTTAATGTTTCTTATAGCCTTCACGCTAGGCTGGTATCTTATGAAAAAAATATACCTTCGTGAAAGCATTGAAATTGAAAAATTAGACAAGCTTTTTATCTATACCGTAATTGCGACCTTAGTAGGCGCAAGATTAGGGCATGTGATTTTTTATCAAACCGAATTGCTTTGGGAAGACCCACTATCGGTTTTCTTACCTGTACAGTTTGTTCCCGAATTTAAATTCACAGGATTTAGAGGACTTGCAAGTCACGGAGCAGCCATCGGTATAATCATAGCCATGTACTTATATAGTAAAAAGGTATTAAAAAAACCAATCTTATGGATTTTAGACCGCATTACTATTCCTGTAGCTATAGGAGGTGCTTTTGTTAGGTTAGGAAACTTTATCAACTCTGAAATTATAGGGAAACCTACCGACAGCGATTTTGGAGTAATCTTTAAACAACTTGGCGAAAATTTCCCTAGGCATCCAGCGCAGCTCTACGAAGCTTTTGGATACATTATTGTTTTTATCATTTTATGGCTCATTTATTGGAAAACCGATAAACGTAAACAACAAGGCTACATTTTTGGTGTTTTTCTAGTCTTATTATGGACTGTACGTTTTCTTGTAGAATTTGTAAAAGAAGCCCAAGTAGACAACCGTGCAGAATGGGCCTTAAATACAGGACAGTGGTTAAGTATCCCTTTTATACTTATTGGATTAGTTCTTATTTTTAGAAAAAACAAACAAGCTTAAGTTATATACGTTATGAAAACCCAACATCTTATTAAATTTAGCCTTATTGGACTTCTTGGCATCCTAATTATTTCTTGTAAAGAAGAAGCTAAACAGCAACGCATAGAGACACCAGAAGTAAGCTTTACGAAAGAAGGAGAACTTCACTTTACCAAAGCTACAGGAGACACCATCGCAACTATTGAAATTGAATTTGCTAAAACAGATTACGAGCAACAAACTGGGTTAATGTACAGAAAATCGATGAAAGCCAACCGTGGGATGCTGTTTGTTTATACAAACGAGCAACCTAGGCCCTACTTTTATATGAAAGATACCTACATTAACCTAGATTTAATATACATCAATGCAAAAGGAGAGCTGGTGGACTTTAATGAAAACGCTCAAGCTTTTGATGAAACAACATTAAGCTCTAATAAACCTGCCCAATATGTACTTGAAGTAAATGCAGGAATGGTAAAAAAATGGGGGCTTAACCTTGGCGATAAAGCTAGCTTTACCGAGCTGTAACCTTACAGAAAACACACCACAAAAAACCACCTAAACTACATAAGGTGGTTTTTTTATGCCTTTTAATAAAATACCTAGCTTATTGTTTTATCAGTTTAATTATTTCTCCTTTTCCGTTATGGTTTTTAGGTTTTAATTCTAAAAAATAAACGCCAGCGGTTATGCCATCTAAAGGGAAACGTATATCTGCTGCTGCTGTTTGGGTTATCTTTTTTATCTCTTTCCCTAAAACATCATAAAGTTTTATAACAAGCATTTGGCTTGTATGATTAGGTAAGCTAATATTTACCACTGTTTGTGCAGGATTAGGATACACCTTTATATCATTAAAAAGATAAGCGTTTATAGCCAAGGTTTTATTATTAAAATAGGCTTTATCGCCATTAACATTTGTTACCACCAGTTCTTTATCTCCGTTACTTAAATCTGTAATCTCAAAATAAAAGCTAAAACTTGTTAGCGTTTCATACTTCATTACAGCACTATAATACCCTGCAAATTCAATGTTCTCTGCAAGGGTACAATAGTCCCACGCTAAACTAACCCAATTAGTTGATTCCCATTGATTATCATTAGTAAAAGTAAGCCCTTGAAAAGCACTCCATCCACAAAAACCAAACCATATCTCATTATCTACTAAATACCATAAATTTGCAGTATTCAATTCTATACGCTCTTGGTTAATTGGTGCCAAGTATTCTTGCCCATCTATTTCTACTTTATAAACATTCCATGAATGGTCTGCTAGTACTTGTTGCTGAGTTTGTGCATAAAAGCTTGTTGCCACAAACAAGACCATAATTATTAGTATATATTTTTTCATGAGCACGATATTTCAGTTAAAGCACATTAAATATAAAATATATCACACTGTTTTACAAATATTTACAAAAAAAACTTTATTTAAAATAAATAATTATTAGTTATTACATGATAAAAAAAGTATCAAATATTCCCTCCCTGATTTTTATGGTATCGCCCGTTACAGGATGCTTTATATCAAACCAAAAGGTGCCGGAAACTATATAACTTTCAAAATCTAATTTGGTAATGGTTAATTCTCCGGTATATTCCTGATTTGTTGATGAAGATTGACTGTCATTAATCGAAAATGTAAACCCTCCCCCTCCAGAGGCATTTCCTTCAGATATTTCAATTAACTGAAGTACTCTTCCTTCTGATATCTTTTTTTTAGTTGTTCCTAACGCTATACTACGTGGCAGTAATGTATATTTATAGCTTTCATCTTTACCTTGTATCCCAAAATGCCAACCATCATCAACATATTGATAAAAGCAATTAAACCAACCACCACTTTTGTCTATAAACGGTTTACCATCTACCAAACAGGCAAATGTACCCTCTCCGGTTTGCGTGGCTTTAGGCAATTGGTCTACGGGGTTTTGGGGTTTGTCATCGTCACTATTACAAGTATACAGGCTTAATGTTAGGGCAATTAATAGGAGTTTTCTCATAATTAGCTAGGATTATTTAAGTCAATTTACGTTAAATACAAAACATATAACACTGTTTTACAAATATTTACAAAAAACTTTTTAAAATAAATAATTATCAGGTTTTACATAATAAAAAAAGTATCAAATCTTCCCTCCCTGATTTTTATGGTATCTCCTATGCTAGGGTGTTTTATTTACCTATAAGAAATACTAGGCTATAATTTACCTGCTCATTTTATTTTTACACAAAATAAAAAAACTATTTTAAGCGCTTTTTTTTTAGTTTTTAGAGATGTTAAAAACTAAACACAAATTGGTTGCTGCGACTTTATAAAAAAAACACCACAAAAAACCTCTTAATTTTAGAGCAAAAATAAACCCATACTTACAACAAAATATAGTTGTTATTCATCCCGTTATTTGAAGAAAAACCAAGCTTTAGTTTTCGTCATGATTTCCCCCTATCAAAGCCATACCTAGTCCACACCTAGTCCACACCTAGTCTAGGGTGAGACCACTAATTGTCCACTAAAAAATGGGCTGATTTTAGTTTAGCTGTGGTTTAATTATGGTATAAAAACAACTTATTTATAAGCTATAAAAAGCAGCAAAAACAATCCCTCTTAAAGGGAGTATTTTAAGCTTGCTTTTCTTGACGATTTATATTAAAAAAACAGCCTTAATTATATAAGGCTATTTTAAACAAAAACCCCTTGGGTATTACCAAGGGGTTTTAAAATTATAGTAGAAGAATACTATATACTTATGCGATATCTTCTTCTGCTGTTTCTGTTTCTTTCTTTTTTAATAAATCTTCGCTATTCTTTTTAGCAGTATCATACATTACTGGTGTTGCTATAAATAACGATGAGTAAGTACCTACAATTACCCCTACGATTAAGGCAAACATAAATCCGCGAATGCTTTCGCCTCCAAAAATAAAGATTGCTAACAATACTAATAAAGTGGTAAGCGAGGTGTTTAATGTACGGCTAATGGTACTGTTTAATGCCGCATTAATTGTTTTATCGAACTTTCTTCCTTGATGATCGTTGAAGTACTCTCTAATTCTATCAAATACAACTACGGTATCATTCAGCGAGTATCCTACTACGGTTAATATCGCAGCGATAAATGCTTGATCTATCTCCATATTAAACGGCATAAAGCTATAGGTTAACGAGAATATCCCTAAAATAATTAATACATCATGGAAAACTGCCGCTACAGCTCCTAAACTAAATTGCCATTTTCTAAATCGGAATAATATGTATAAGAATACTACAATTAACGAACCTATTACTGCAAAGATAGAGGCCTTTTTGATATCATCTGCAATAGTTGGCCCTACCTTCATCGATGACATTACACCTACTTTGGCATCTTCTCCTCCTGCCGAGAATTGGCTATAGGTAATTCCGCTTGGCAAGTATTCTGTAAGTGATTTGAAAAGTTTTTCTGAAATTTCATTATCTACTGCTGTTCCCTCTTCGTCTACTTTATATTTTGTTGTAATTTTAAGTTGGTTTGCAGCTCCAAAAGTCTTTGCTTCTACACTTCCAAATACCTCAGCTAATTGATTTTCTATCTCTGTAGCATTTACAGCCTGGTCAAAACGTACTGTATAGGTTCTTCCTCCTACAAAATCTACCCCTTGGTTTAATCCGTTTAAGGTTAATGAGGCTAAACTTACAACAATAAGTACTCCTGAGAAGATATAAGCAATTTTACGCTTCCCTATAAAATTGATGTTTACGTTTTTAAATAAGTTTTTAGTGGCTGCCGTAGAGAAATCTAAACTTTTTCCGTTTTTACCATATTTATCGATAAACATACGTGTGATAAAGATAGCGGTAAATAAAGATGTACAAATACCTATTAATAACGTGGTTGCAAAACCTTTAATTGGTCCTGTACCAAATACCAATAGGATAATACCTGTTAAACCTGTAGTAATGTTGGCATCGAGAATAGAAGAAAGCGCATTTCTAAATCCATCTCTAATGGCATCTACTTGTGCTTTTCCTTTTGCTAGTTCTTCTTTTATACGTTCGAAGATAAGTACGTTAGCATCGACCGACATACCAATGGTAAGTACAATACCTGCAATACCTGGTAAGGTTAATACGGCTCCCAATCCTGCTAAAATACCAAAGATAAACAAGATGTTTACTGCCAAAGCGATATCGGCATATACTCCTGCTCTTCCGTAGTAGAAAATCATCCAAACCAATACTAAAGCTAGTGCAATCATAAACGACATCATACCGCTATCGATTGCTTCTTGCCCTAATGATGGTCCTACGATTTCACTTTGTACAATATCTGCCGATGCTGGTAATTTACCTGCACGCAATACGTTTGCTAAATCTTGCCCTTCGGTTACTGTAAATTGTCCTGTAATCTCACTTCGTCCTCCAGAAATTGGTCCTTTGCTAAGTCCTGGCGCAGAGTATACGGTATTATCTAACACAATAGCAATTTGCGATTGGTTATTGTAAGCTACGGTGGTCATTTCTTCCCATTTTTTAGCTCCTTTTCCGTTCATTTCCATAGAAACAGCTACGCCACCAACAGGTGTATAAGTTTGTCTAGCATCGGTAATAACGCTACCGCTTAAATCTGGTTCGTTATT
The DNA here is from genome assembly GCF_014197445.1 of Mesonia hippocampi. Lineage (GTDB taxonomy): Bacteria > Bacteroidota > Bacteroidia > Flavobacteriales > Flavobacteriaceae > Mesonia > Mesonia hippocampi. The sequence goes on from NZ_JACIFO010000015.1 coordinate 12,058, forward strand.
TTTATTTGCTTTTAGTGCATAAAGCTCTACGGTTTCGCTTCCTTCTGGTACTAGTCCCCATGCAAACTTAGCGTACTTTTGCTCTGCTGGCAATAGCGAGCGTACTTGAGGCATACGCAGGTAGGTATTCATTTTAGCCGTATCTTTAAGTGCAAAAGTGGCAATAACTGGACCTCCTTGATTTCCTGGAGCTACTAGTAAATCGAAAATTGGATTTTCTCCTTGTGTTTCTTCCTCTTCTGTATCGGCTAAAAGATCATCGATATCCTCTTCTTCTGTAGTTTTAGAATCGGCGGTTTTCTTTGCTTCTGGTTTTAGAATGCTTTTTAGGCGATCGTTAGCTTGCGATAAGAATGGTATTAGTTCTTGCCCTTTAAATACGTGCCAGAATTCTAACTGTGCTGTACTTTGTAATAAGCCTTTTACACGGTCTACATCTTTAGCACCTGGAAGCTCTACTAAAATTCTTCCTGAATTTCCTAAACGCTGAATGTTTGGCTGTGTTACTCCAAATTTATCGATACGTTTACGCAATACTTCAAATGCAGAAGTTATACTTTCGTCTATTCTTCTTCTAATAACAGGTTTTACCTGCTCATTTGTCATATCGTAAGCGATATCGTCACTTAAAGTCTTATTGGCAAAAATATCTGGCGAGGCTAAACGTGCGTCTGCTATTTTATCAAACTCACTAAAGAATATTTCTACATAATCATCCTGACTGCTTTTTTGTGTTTCATCTGCATTAGCTAATGCTTGATTAAAGGCTGGATTTTTTGAATGGTTAGAAAGTTCACGCAAAATATCTTTTACAGAAATTTGTAAAATTACGTTGATTCCTCCTTTTAAATCTAAACCTTTATTAAGCTCTTTTTCTTTTGCTGTATTATACGTAATTCCAGCAAAAATACTTTCGTTCCCAATAGAATCTAAGTACCTGGTTTCTTCTTGCTCTCTTAAGCTTGAATAATTTTCTACCTCTTCACTAATTTTCTGTTTTGCAAAAGCTTTAGCTTTATCTTCTGCGCTTCCTGCGATAAATGTGAATGATAACTGATAAATACATACTAAGCCAAATACAAGTGCAAATAGCTTAATTAATCCCTTATTCTGCATTATTATTCTTTAATGTTATTGATTGATTTATATATAAAAACGGACAAATATAGGATTTCAAAAAAGAACCTACAATAATTTATTTAAGATATATTTTAGAAAAAGCCTACCGAAATAAATTCCCGATAGGCTTTTTACTTTCTTTTCTCCGTTTTTTTTGGTTTTACAGTTCTAGTAAACCATTTGTTTTTTTAACGCCTTCTGCACTTTCGTGTAGTTTTGCTTTTTCGGCTTCGTTAAGTTCTATTTCGACTACTTTTTCGATTCCGTTTTTGCCTAAAATTACAGGAACTCCAATACATAAGTCGTTTAACCCGTATTCTCCTTCTAACAAGGTAGAGCATGGGAACATTTTTTTCTGGTCGCAAGCAATTGCTTGTACTAATCCAGATACTGCTGCTCCTGGTGCATACCAAGCACTTGTTCCTAACATTTTAGTAAGTGTTGCTCCGCCTACTTTTGTATCTGCCGCTACTTGTTCAAGACGTTCTTCCGAGATAAACTCAGAAACACAAACGCTATTTCTAGTGGCTAAACGAGTAAGTGGCACCATCCCTTTATCGCTATGTCCTCCTATTACCATTCCGTCTACATCAGAGATTGGCGCTTCTAAAGCTTCTGCTAAACGATATTTGAAACGTGCACTATCTAAGGCACCTCCCATTCCTATGATTTTGTTTTTAGGTAAACCTGTGGTTTTGTGTACAAGGTAAGTCATGGTATCCATAGGATTACTTACCACGATAATGGTTACATTAGGAGAGTGCTTAATAAGGTTTGCCGATACTTCTTTAACGATTCCTGCATTAATTCCTATCAGCTCTTCTCTCGTCATCCCTGGCTTTCTTGGGATACCACTTGTTATCACAGCGATATCACTATCGGCTGTTTTAGAATAATCGTTTGTACTTCCTACAATCTTGGTATCAAATCCGTTTAATGAAGCAGTTTGCATTAAATCCATTGCTTTACCTTCGGCATAATTTTCTTTAATGTCTAAAATTACTACTTCCGAAGCAAAATTTTTAATCGCAATGTATTCTGCACAACTTGCTCCTACGGCTCCTGCTCCTACTACTGTAACTTTCATATATGTTATTTTATAAAATTAATATTTTTTTAGCTGGTTGCTAATTTACAAAAACAACAGCTTATATAAGAATATTCATAAGTTTTTTTAAAGGAGCTCAAACCTCACTAAAATTACATATTCATCAACATAAAATCCCCACAACTTAATTATTAGCAATAAAATATTGCATTGTATTTTTTTTTGTTAAATTTAACCGACTTCTAAACTACTATTCTTAAAACAGTGACTAAAACTAATTTATATGAAAACTTATTTAATCAAACTCCTGATAGGCATGATTAGTCTTATGAGCTCTACTGCTCAACAAACGCCAGCCATAGAAGATGTTACTTGGTTTGTGCATAGTATAGAAACCGAAAATACTGAGTTAACACACCCTGCTGATGCCGATTTATACACCCAAATAAACGTTGACCTCACCAACAATAAACTTATTGGAGATTTATGCTGTGGTGGCAGTTTTGAAACGCCCATCACCATGGGAATTAACGTATTTACTGCCGATGCTTATACGGGCGACACTCCTATATGCAACAACACCAATAGCACTACGTTTAGCAATACGATTAAAAATTACTTTAAAAACGGTGTGGGTGATAATTTTTATTTCACCATTTCAAAAGCGGGTGATTTTACCCATTTGGAAATTACCAATAGTACGGGAAATACAATAAACTTATACAATACGCCTTTATTTAATATTAATGGGCTTAATAGCAACACGCTAAAACTTACAAGCACAGATAATTTAGACACTTGGTATGTAGACGCCATGCAGGTAAACGGAACCACTTACAACATTCAAGATTTTGTAAATTCAGAGTTTAATACAACTTCAACCTATAATCAAATAAGTATTGAATTCGCTAGTGACGGAACTTTTAAGACGGAAGCCTGCAGTATACTTTCAGGACAGTTTTCTATACATAGTGATAATGAATTAACCTTTGTTTGTGAAAGCTTAACCGCAACTCCTGTTAATTGCCAAAACACCACAACTACCAATTTACAAACTCATTATTTTGATTTCTTTAAAAACAATACTACCGAAGTTTTTAATTTCACATACGGCATTGTAGATTCGGGGGAAGGATGTAGCCCCGAATTTTTCCGCCTTGAAGCTGCTAATGGTGACTTTATAAACTTTTCTAATTGTCCTTACACACTTAGCTCGACTAAGCATAATGCAAAAGATAAATTAAAACTTTACCCTAACCCCACCACCGATTCTTTCTTTATCACAAACAATCTTTCTATCAAGCAAATAGAACTTTATAATATAGAAGGCAAATTAATAAAGCTATTTACACAACCTCAAAATACGTATCAAATTAGCGAGCTTACTAAAGGCATTTATTTAGTAAAAATCAAACAGACGAATACCGCCCACATAACTACAGAGAAGCTTATTATACAATAGGAATATTCTACTTTTTAATACTAAAGCCGTGCTTAAAAACACGGCTTTAGTATATATAAACTCTTACTAAATAAAAAAATCAGCTACACGCCATCACTAGCTCTTGCTCTCCTGTAGGTTCGTCTATTTTTTCTTCCACAACAACAAATCCCTGCTTTTTGTAAAAAGCAATCGAATTTATATTTTTAGCATAAACTCCCAAGGTTAAAGTTTTGCGCTGTTGCTTTACAAACTGCATTAATGCTTTCCCCACTCCTTTACCTTGTTGAGCTGGAGCAACAAATATTGCAGCTATATAATTTTCTAACAAAGACACAAAGCCTATAATTTGCCCTGCTTGCTCATATACATAAGTTTCACTATTTGGAATATAGATTTCTGCCATTTCCTTTTTCTTTTCTTCCCAGTAATTTTTTTCTATAAAATCATGAGCTATTACAGAAGCATCATACCATAATTCGACTAACTTGGCTATATCTTGGGGTTTAAACAATCGTATCATACTTATTTCTTTTTAACTAATTTAAGCTATGTAAACAAAAAAACACCTATAAAAAGCAAGAAGCCATGTTTTTAAACATGGCTTCTTGCTTTTTATAAACGCTTATTATTATGCATCAATATTGGCATATTTTGCATTTTTCTCGATAAACTCTCTACGTGGAGGCACCTCATCTCCCATTAGCATAGAGAATACACGATCTGCTTCTCCTGCATTATCTATAGTTACTTGGCGTAAGGTTCTGTATTCTGGATTCATAGTGGTATCCCAAAGCTGCTCTGCATTCATCTCTCCAAGACCCTTATAACGCTGTACAGTAACCCCTCCTGCATACTCTGCAGCAATCTCATCACGTTCTGCATCACTCCACGCATAACGTTTTCTAGCTCCTTTTTTAATTAAGTATAAAGGTGGTGTAGCAATATAAATATAACCTGCTTCTATTAACTCGCGCATATACCTAAAGAAAAAGGTTAAAATAAGTGTTGCAATGTGACTCCCATCTACATCGGCATCACACATAATCACTACTTTATGGTAACGCAACTTAGAAAGGTTTAATGCTTTACTATCTTCTTCTGTTCCTACGGTTACCCCTAAAGCGGTATAAATATTTCTAATCTCCTCGTTTTCAAATACTCGATGCTGCATCGCTTTTTCAACATTAAGTATTTTACCTCTTAAAGGAAGTATGGCTTGAAAATTACGGTCTCGTCCTTGTTTTGCAGTTCCTCCTGCCGAATCTCCCTCCACTAGAAACACTTCACATATTGCTGGATCTTGCTCTGAACAATCTGAAAGTTTACCTGGTAGGCCTCCTCCGCTCATCACGGTTTTTCGTTGTACCATTTCACGTGCCTTTTTAGCAGCATGTCTTGCTTGAGCTGCAAGAATAACTTTTTGCACAATGGTTTTGGCATCGTTAGGGTTTTCTTCCAAGTAGTTTTCCAACATTTCTGAAACCGCTTGTGAAACTGCCGAGGTTACTTCTCTATTCCCTAATTTTGTTTTTGTTTGCCCTTCAAACTGTGGCTCTGCTACTTTTACAGAAACTATAGCTGTTAATCCTTCACGGAAATCGTCTCCAGAAATTTCAAACTTAAGTTTATCTAGCATTCCAGAAGCATCTGCATACTTTTTAAGCGTAGAGGTAAGTCCTCTTCTAAATCCAGACAGGTGAGTTCCTCCTTCGTGCGTATTGATGTTATTTACATAAGAATGTAAATTTTCTGCATAAGTATTGTTATAAATCATCGCAACCTCTACAGGGATATCGTTCTTTTCTCCCTCCATAGAAATTACTCCTCCAATAATAGGCTCTCTTGTTTCGTCTAAGAAACGGATAAACTCTTTTAAACCTTCTTCTGAATGAAATTGTTCTGAGATAAAATTACCTTCTTCATCCTTATTTCGTTTATCGGTTAAAGAGATGTTAATTCCTTTATTTAAGAAAGCTAATTCTCGTAAACGGTTGGCTAAGGTATCGTAATTATATTCTGTTCCGCCTTTAAAGATGCTTGGGTCTGGCAAAAAGGTTACCTCGGTACCAGAAAGTTCTGTTTCGCCGGTTTGTTTTACAGGATACTTGGCTTTTCCTATTTCGTACTCTTGCTCCCAAATTTGATTATTTCGGTAAACTTTAGCGTGTAAATGCGAAGAAAGTGCGTTTACACAACTTACACCAACCCCGTGAAGCCCTCCTGATACTTTATAGGAGTCTTTATCGAATTTCCCTCCTGCACCAATTTTAGTCATTACTACTTCTAGCGCAGAAACCCCTTCTTTTTTATGTAAATCTACGGGGATTCCTCGACCGTTATCAGAAACCGTAACCGAGTTATTTTCATTAATTGTTACATCTATTCTATCGCAATATCCAGCCATTGCTTCGTCTATCGAGTTATCTACTACCTCGTAAACCAAATGGTGTAAACCTCGTACTCCTACATCTCCAATATACATGGAAGGACGCATACGTACGTGCTCCATCCCTTCTAACGCCTGAATACTATCGGCCGAATAATTTTTCTTTTGTTCTTCGTTCATATTAATAAATTAACATAGCTAAGCTACAAATATAACTATTTTTGTTGGTTTAGAATAACCTAATAACTTAGCCTAAATGCAAGTTATCAACAACCATTTAACATGGCGGCTTTTTTTAACAAGAAATTGTAAACTTTTTAAATTTTATACCCTATAATGATAACCACTAAATTTTTAATGTATGAAATACTTCGGGGTTTTACTATTTATTTTACTTAGCACAAGTATAAACGCACAAGATTTTTCGGATTTAGATAAAAGCCCGATGGATGTTGCACATATTAGAAATAACGATAATTCTCCTATGGCAAGAATTATTTACAGCCGCCCACAAAAAAGAGAACGCGAAATATTTGGTGAACTAGTACCGTACAATACCGTATGGCGTACTGGGGCAAATGAAGCCACCGAACTTACCCTTTATAACGATATGATGATAGAGGATTATTACATTTGTGCAGGCACTTACACTTTATACACCATCCCGAACAAAAATAAATGGACACTAATTATTAACGAAGCCACAAACACTTGGGGAACCAATTATAACCCTGATTTAGATATTGCTAAAATTCCTACTATTCCAAAGCAAGCTGCCGCTCCCATCGAAACTTTTTCTATCGCCTTGCAACCCATCAATCAGGGAGCATTATTACTTATTGGTTGGGACAATATTTATATCGAAATATTAATGAAAAATATTTCTTCTGAATAATTAATAAGTCCTAATTTTTTTAAATTTTATTTTGACAGAAAAAGCATTCATCGTAATATTGCAATATATAAATATAATAATGGGAATTACAAAATCTGAAATTTTTACTGAAAAGCAAAACCAACTTGCACAATTAGCAAAGGCTTTGGCTCACCCAGCACGCATTGCCATTATAGAACACCTTTTAAAAATAAACACATGTATTTGTGGAGATTTGGTAAGTGTTATTGGCCTTGCCCAACCAACTATTTCGCAGCATTTAAAAGAGCTAAAAAAAATTGGCATTATTCAAGGACAAGTAGAAGGCACAAGCGTATGCTACTGTATTAATACTGAAAAATGGAAAGAAATAAGTCTTGCTTTTGAAACTTTTTTTAGTAAAGATACGAATCCCCCTAGTTGTTGTTAAAAAAATTTACCCTTATTAATCGCAATATTACAATATATGAAAACTCTAACCCTTAATGACGTTAAACAAATTTTAAAAGAAAGCACTCAGATTAGCTTTTCATTACCAAACGGAGAATTGGTTCCTGCTCACTTTCATGTTACAGAAATTGGACTTATCGATAAGAAATTTATCGATTGTGGCAGCACCATTCGTCACGAACAACGTATATCTTTCCAACTTTGGAATGCAAATGATTACGACCACCGCTTGCACCCAGAAAAGTTAATCAAAATTATCGAACTCTCTGAAAAAGAGCTTCAGCTACCTAACCTACCAATAGAAGTAGAATACCAAGGAAGAACTATAGAGAAATACAACCTAAGCCATAATGATACTGGGTTTGTACTATCTAAAACACTTACCGATTGCCTAGCACCAGATAAGTGCCAAACACCAAGCATTAAAGTAAAAACAAAAATGGTCGATTTAAACAGCTCGGCAAAAAACACTTGCGACCCCAATTCTGGTTGCTGTTAATACTTAGTTATGAAAACATTATTTCCTCCTATAGAAGCTTATTTAGCGCAACTCTCGCCAAATAACATTACAGAAAAACGCAAGGAGAAGCTTAACATGATAAGTGAGTACATCTACAAAAAACTCAAACAACAAGAACCTGTTGCTTTAAATTTTATATGTACACATAATTCTAGACGTAGTTTTTTGACTAATGTATGGGCTAATGTTTTAGCTTATCATTTTAAGTTACCGCTAATAGAGAGTTATTCTGCAGGAACAGAAGCTACCGAAATTTTCTCCTCATGCTTAGAAGTTTTAGAGGAAAACGGCTTCCAAATCAACAGAAAAAGTAAAGTTCCTGTTAATCCTACTTATGAAATTAAGTTTAGTGAAGCTGCTAAAAAAATTACCGATTATTCTAAAAGTTTAGCACAACAACAGCTAAACCAAGAGTTTATAGCCATACTAACTTGCGATGAAGCCAATCAGGCTTGCCCAATGGTTCCTCGTGCAGAAATAAGGTTTGCACTCCCTTACCAAGACCCCAAATCCTTTGATAAGCTTCCTAATCAAAAGGAAGCCTATCGGGCAACAAATACGCAAATTGCAACAGAACTTTTATACCTCTTTAACGCTTTAGCTAAAATCGCATGAAAAAATTAGATTTTTTAAGTCGGCACCTAAGCCTTTGGATTTTTTTAGCCATGCTGTTAGGCGTTGCTATCGGAAACTTTTTTCCTCAATTTTCTGAAGTAATTTTAGCCTTACAATCAGGTTCTACAAACATTCCGCTAGCCATAGGGCTTATCTTGATGATGTATCCGCCACTGGCAAAAGTAAACTACAAGTTACTTCCGCAGATATTTAAAGATGTTAAGCTTCTTAGCGTATCGCTTATATTAAATTGGATTATTGGCCCTGTACTTATGTTCCTCTTAGCTATCGTATTCTTAAAGGGTTATCCAGAATATCAGATAGGGCTTATTCTTATTGGGCTTGCACGTTGTATAGCCATGGTTTTGGTCTGGAATGACCTTGCTGAAGGAAGCAATGAATACGCCGCAGGACTTGTTGCTTTAAATAGTATTTTCCAAGTGTTTGTATATAGTTTTTACGCATGGTTTTTTATCACCATCTTACCTCCTTATGTTGGTATGGAAAGTGCACTTATCGACATTCCAATTAGCACAATTGCAGAGAGTGTACTCCTTTACTTAGGTTTGCCTTTTGCTTTAGGCGGAATTAGCAGGTATCTGTTGATAAAGTTTAAAGGCAAAAAATGGTTTACTAACAAATACCTCCCGGCTATTTCTCCTGTAACTTTAGTGGCATTGCTTATTACTATTGTAATTATGTTTTCGCTTAAAGCCGAAACCATTGTAGAGCTTCCGCTAGATATCCTAAGAATAGCCATTCCTTTGCTTATCTATTTTATCTTAATGTTCCTTATTGGTTACTTTATGAGCAAACTAAACGGTACACCTTATGATAAAAAAGTTGCTGTTGCCTTTACCGCAGCGGGCAATAACTTTGAGCTCGCTATTGCCGTTGCTATTGCTGTTTTCGGAATTAATTCTGGACAAGCATTTGCTGGCGTTATAGGTCCTTTGGTAGAAGTCCCTGCGCTCTTATTACTTGTTAGGGTTGCATTTTGGCTACGTAAGAAATACGGGTAATATTTACGGAATATTTAAGTATTTATGGGTTTGTAAAGATACTTTCCATTTTGGGTTTTTCATTACATAATCTACAATAAGCGGCACTACTTTATCACGTTTACTCCATTCTGGCTGTAGGTACAAAATACAGTCAGAATTTACTTTTTCGGCTTGTTGTTCAGCAAAAATTAAATCGTTTTTATTATAAACAATTATTTTAAGTTCATCTGCTTGCTTATATGCCTCAGGCGTTGGTAATTTTAGTTTTTTAGGCGATAAACAAAACCAATCCCAAACCCCTGTTACTGCATAAGCTCCAGAAGTTTCTATATGTGTTTTTAATCCTTTGGCTTTTAAGTTTTCTGTAAGCGGACTCATATCCCATGTTAAAGGTTCTCCTCCGGTAATTACAATGGTATCGCTATATTTTTCTGCATTAGCAACAATTTGACCAATCGAAGTTGGCGGATGTTTTTCTGCATCCCAGCTTTCTTTTACATCACACCAATGGCAACCAACATCACAACCTCCTACTCGTATAAAATATGCTGCCGTCCCTTTATGAAAACCTTCTCCTTGTATGGTGTAAAACTCTTCCATGAGTGGTAAATACTGGCCAGTATTTACCAATGCCTGTATATCTTCTTTCTTCATGATGCAAAGGTAGTTATTTAGCTTTAGCCTGCACATTTGTTTTAAATGATTTATATATTCGGAAAGAAATTTTAGGAAAGTATTTGTATTTTTACCTCGAATTTTAAAAATATAAACTTTTGAAAAAGTCAATTTTCGCCCTTAGTATTCTGATTAGCTTCGTATTTAGTTGCCAAAAAAGCAACAATAAATTTCTTATGCAACCTAAAGCTATTGGAGGTTTAACTCCCAAAATACAAGTAAAATCTTTAGATAGTTTATATAAAAATGACTCGCTGGTAAAAGAAAAAACACGCGGAATGTTTGGGAGTAGCAACGAGCTTATAGTCTATGAAAAAGGTGGGAAAAAATTACTAAAATTAGAACCTGCAGAACGCCAAAACGAAAACAGCACCATAAGCAATATAGAAATTCTAGATGCACGCTTTAAAACCCAAAAAGGCATTGGTAAAAACAGTAGCTTTAAAGAAATTACCAACCAATATAACATTAGTAAAATAGAAAATACACTGAGTAAAATTGTTGTTTTTATCGATGAGGAAAACTTATACTTTACAATAGATAAAGATAATATTACAGGAAATGCGCGTTACAACACAAGCATAAAGATAGACAAAACACAAATTCCTGATAACGCCAAAATAGAACAACTTTGGTTAGGTTGGCAATAAATAAAAAAATTACTTTCTTCCTTATTGGGGCTATTCTTACAAGCATAACCATAGGTTGTAAGCATGAGTCTGAACAAGAAAAACAAGTGAATTTTTACAACATCCCTACTTTTTCTAAACAAGGAGTATTACAAGCCATTGTTGAAACCCCTACAGGAACCACAAACCCGATAACTTACAACCCTAAAAATAATTCTTTCAACACAGACACTTCTTATTCAAAAAGAAACAACCCCTTACCCTATTTAGGCAATTACGGATTTATTCCTTCTACGCACAAAGGAAATTCCGCCATAGAAGTTTTTATTTTAGCCGACACCTTACCTACTGCTAGTATTATAGGCATCCAACCCATTGCATTAATCAAAGCAAAAAGGCAAGAAGAAGAAATTGCAAAAATAATTGCTATCCCCCAAAAAAAAGAACACCAAGTTTTATCTATTAAAAACTTTAAAGAACTTTATGAAGAATTTCCCGAAACAAGGAAAGAAATAAACAATTGGCTGTTACAACATAATGCTGCTAAAAACTATAAAATTATGGCTTGGCAAGATGAAACAGCTGCTTGGAAGCTTATTGAAAACAGCTTAGAAAAAGCATAAAAACTTTTCTTATTTTTGCATGTTAGGAAATTTAAAATGAGAAAGAAAATAAAAAAATATTTGCCAAAAATTATTGGTATTCAGTTAAGCTCCTTATACCTTATCAACCCTAAAAAGGCCACGAAAAAAGCTTATTACTTATTTTGTTCGCCTAGACGAGGCCGTATAAAACCAGAACAAAAAGATTTCCTTAACACCGCAAAAAAAGAAGTTTTAACCATCCAGCAAACTCCCATACAAACCTATCACTGGGAAGGAAGCGGAAATACGGTATTGCTTATACATGGTTGGGAAAGCAACACTCACCGTTGGAAAGAGTTAATTACAGAACTTCAAGAAAAAAACTTTAATATTATTGCTTTTGATGCTCCCGCACACGGAAACTCGGGAGGAAAAATTATAAATATTCCTATTTATGCTAACATAGCAGACGTCTTAGTGAAAAAATTTACTCCAGATTACCTGGTAGGCCATAGCATGGGAGGAATGACAAGCGTTTATTACCAACATTTCTTTACAGAAAATACCATAAAAAAAACCGTTTTATTAGGCGCCCCTTCAGAACTTGACCGCATTATGTATGGCTATCAAAAAATCTTGAATTTAAATAATAAATTTATGGCAGATTTAGAACAAATTTTTGTGCGTAAATTTAATTTTCGCTTCAAAGAATTTTCGGTAGCAAACTTTGCTAAAACAATCCAAAACCCAACACTTATTATTCACGATCAATACGATAAAATTGTTCCTTTGACCGAAGCAGAAAAAATAAAACAAAATCTAAAAGATGTAGAATTGCTAATTACCGAAGGTGCAGGACACTCGTTAAACAACCAAATGATAAACCAAAAAATAACCCGTTTTTTGCTAAACCATAAACACCATGAGTAACGAAACCACTAAAGAAATACGCATAAACAAATACTTAAGCCAAATAGGGTTTTGTTCTCGTAGAAAAGCCGATACCCTCATCGAAGAAAATCGCGTTCGCATAAATGGAGAACTACCTGAAGTAGGCACCAAAATCACAGAAGCCGATGTAGTTACCGTAGACGGAAAGCCCGTAGCTACTAAAAATGACTTTGTTTACCTTGCCTTAAACAAGCCTGTAGGAATTGTTTGCACTACCGATACTAAAAGAGAAAAAGCCAATATTGTAGACTTTATGAAGTACCCTAAACGTATCTTCCCAATAGGCCGCTTAGACAAACCCAGCGAAGGACTTATATTACTTACTAACGATGGTGATATTGTAAATAAAATATTGCGCGCAAAAAACAATCATGAGAAAGAGTACATCGTATCGGTAAACAAACCCATTACCCCCGATTTTATAGAAAAAATGAGTAACGGAGTCCCTATTCTAGATACGGTAACTCGAAAATGTAAGGTAGAAAAATTAGGCAATCACACATTTAAGATAATCCTTACACAAGGGCTAAACCGACAAATACGACGCATGTGTGAATACTTAGATTACCAAGTTACACGCTTACAACGTATCAGGATTATGAACATACATTTAGATACGCCAGTGGGTAAATACAGAGAATTAACCCAAAAAGAACTAGCAACACTAAACCACCTTATTGGGAACTCCTCTAAAACTCATGAGTAAAACTTTTTCTTCTATAAAAATTAGCACCTAATTTTATACTTTTATAAAATTTATTTTTACTTTTAGCAAGATAATCCATTACTAACCAATTAAAAGCATGAAAAAACTATCGCCCGAATTAGTTCGACAACTTTTTCTATTAATCTTAGTTTTAATACTTGGTCTTCTTATATTTTTTGAGATGCTTCCTTATCTATCTGGAGTTTTAGGAGCCGTTACGATGCATATCCTTTTTAAGGGATGGATGAGTAAATTGGTAAAAAAAGGATTAGGAGAAAGCCTAGCAGCAAGCATTATTATTGTTGTTTCGGTTTTTATCATCGTAATTCCAGTAACAGGGATTATCTTATTATTAAGCTCTAAAATATCAAGAGCCGTACAAAATTTCCAAGAGGTAGCTCTTATTATTAAAGAGCAATTTACAGAGTTAGAAACTTCTTTTGGCTATAGTATAAGCCAAAGCATAGATACTTCTAAAATTACCGATTGGGTTAGCACCAACCTTCAGAGTCTTGCTGGCGGAACCTTTAATATTGTTATCGCTATAGGGGTAATGTATTTTATACTCTATTACCTGCTTATTAACAGAAATAACCTGCAAAGCTCGTTAGTTGGCTATATTCCCATGAATCAGGAAAACATTAATATTATAGGCAAGGAAACTAACGAAACTGTAAAAGCAAACGCTATTGGAATCCCTCTTGTTGCGTTATGCCAAGGAATTATAGCTTTAATCGGTTATTTAATTTTCGGAGTTCCAGATCCATTTTTCTGGTTTGTAGTTACCACTATCGGCTCCATGATTCCTTTTGTAGGTACTGCCATTGGTGTTATTCCTGTTACAATTATTCTACTTGCCCAAGGAAACACTTGGCAAGCAATTGCTATTCTTATTTATGGCATTGTTGTGGTAGGCTCTACAGATAATATTATACGTTTAATGATTTTAAAACGCCTGTCTGATGTGCATCCTTTAGTTACCTTAATTGGGGTAATTGTTGGTGTTCCGTTATTTGGGTTTATCGGACTTATTTTCGGTCCTTTAATCATCTCGTTATTTATGCTTATGGTAAAACTCTATAAATATGAGTACGGGAAAAACCCTAAACAAATAAGTCTAGAAGATGTCTTAAAAAATAATGATGAATAAAGTAAGGCTCCTAAAAGCTAGGATACTTATTTAGTAAGCAAATCCATAAAAAGCAAAATACATCAGCTAATCTATATTCTTTTTAATAATCTTTTTGATTTTTAGCATAATTACGCCAACGCGCTATACATTGCTCAATATCTTCTGGCAGCTCACTGCTAAAACTCATCCACTCTTTTGTTTTAGGATGTTCAAAACCTAATGTTTTTGCGTGTAATGCTTGCCTAGGTAAAATTTTAAAACAATTATCTACAAATTGACGGTATTTTGTAAATGAAGTTCCTTTTAATATTTTCTCACCTCCATAGCGTTCATCGTTAAAAAGCGTATGCCCAATGTGTTTACAATGCACTCTAATTTGGTGTGTTCGTCCTGTTTCTAGCTTACAGGAAATTAATGTTACGTATCCAAAACGCTCTAAAACTTTATAGTGTGTTACTGCAGGTTTTCCTTTATCAGCTTCATCGCCTTCAAATACGGTATTTTGAAGTCTGTTTTTAGGATGCCTTCCTATGTTTCCTTCTATAGTACCTTCCTCTTCCTCTACATTTCCCCACACCAAGGCTACATATTCACGCTCGCTGGTTTTATTAAAAAACTGCTTTGCAAGATGCGTCATGGCCTCCTCTGTTTTAGCAACTACCAAAAGTCCACTTGTATCTTTGTCTATTCGGTGAACTAACCCAGGCCTATCGCTACTGTTGTGTGGTAGGTTTTCAAAATGATAGATAAGGGCATTAATCAATGTTCCTGAGTAATTACCATGCCCAGGATGTACTACCATTCCTGCAGGTTTGTTTACCACCAAAAGCGTATCATCTTCATAAACTACATCTAACGGAATATTTTCTGGAGTAAGCAAAAACTCATATGGTGGGTGCTCAAACATTACCTGCACCTCGTCACCAGCTTTTACTTTATAATTTTGCTTTACAACTTCCCCATTTACATAAACATTGCCATTTTTTGCCGCTTGTTGTACTTTATTTCGAGTAGCATTTTCAATAAAATTCATTAAAAACTTATCTACACGTAAAGGCTCTTGTCCTTTTGCGGCTACAAATTTATGGTGTTCGTATAAATCGTCCGTTTCGGGTAACTCTTGTGGGTTTTCTTGCATATTTTAATTTAGTAATTAGATTTCCCGTCGCCTAAGATCAAATCTATTTTAGTTGTTTTCATCAGTTTATCGCCAGCATTTATGGTTTCCCCATTAGCTCGCATCTCTAAGACCGCATCTCTAGCTATATCTGGACGGTAAGAGATCTCTCCAATCTCGAAACCTAACGAGCGTAAAGTAGGCGCTACTTGTCGTCTTGTTTTTCCTAATAAATAGCTCGGGATTTCTATTTTAGCATAACCCGAAGGATTTAACGTTAAGTATATTTTTCTATTCTCTTTTACCAATTTTCCTGCTGCTGGCACTTGTTCTATTACCGAATATTTAGGATAATTGGGGTTATAGTTGGCAGAGTCTAAAATTTCTCGCTGTAAATGCAATGTTTCTAGCTCGGCATCAACCTTATCTAGTGTCATTTTGGTTAAATCTGGCACTTCGATATGCTCGTTATGGTTGGTGGTGTTCTCTAACCAATTCATCATAAAAAATATACCTACCACTACAACGACTATGGCTAAAATTAACTGAATGAAAAATGTTTTACTTGTAAGAAATTTCAGTAGCTTCATTATTCTAAAAATTATTAGGCAAAGATATAAAAACAAGCGTATTTTTGTTTAATTAAATTAATAACCTGCGTTGGATTATTAAATGTTGACTAAATAAGCTTAATCAATTTTATTGCATGAAAAAAAATGTTGCCATTGCGATGGGAGGATATTCTAGCGAATATAAGATTTCGTTGAATAGCGGAGAACTCGTTTACAATTATTTAGACCGTGAATTATATAACCTTTACCGCGTACATATTTTATTAGAAGGCTGGTTTGTAGTTACCGATAACAACGAAAAATTTCCTATCGATAAAAATGATTTCTCGGTTAATATCCAGGATAAAAAAATAACGTTCGATGTTGTTTTTAACAGTATTCATGGTACTCCAGGAGAAGACGGCATTTTTCAGGCGTATCTAAATATTCTTGGCATTCCACAAACATCTTCGGCATTTTACCCTGCTGCGCTCACGTTTAACAAACGCGACTGCATTAGTATTTTACGGGCTTACGGCATTCAAACAGCTCCTAATTACTTACTTAATGAAGGCGATGACATCAACACTAAAGCCATTATTGAAAAAGTAGGTTTACCCTGTTTTGTAAAAGCAAATAAAGCAGGAAGTAGCTTTGGGATTTCTAAAGTTTATAAAGAAGAAGAATTAGAAAAAGCCATACATTTCTCGTATAAAGAGGATGACGAGGTGATTATCGAATCTTTTTTAGACGGCACCGAAGTCTCTGTAGGAGTTATGAACTATCAAAATGAAATTACCGCACTCCCAGTAACCGAAATTATTAGCGACAATGATTTTTTTGATTACAAAGCAAAGTATCTTGGCGAATCTCAGGAGATTACCCCCGCAAATATTTCTGACGAAAATCGTATAAAAGTCCAAAAACAAGCCATAAAAATCTTCAAAATTTTAAAGCTCAATGGTTTTGCTCGTGCCGAGTTTATTTTTCATCATCATGAGCCTCATTTCCTAGAAATAAACACTTGCCCAGGACTTAGCGAGGCTAGTATCATTCCGCAGCAAGTAAAAGCGGCAGGCATTAGCTTAAAAGCCTTTTTTACCGAAATGGTTCGCACTGCCCTTCAATCTTAATTAGTTTATGTACATTCGTAAAAATTAAAACATCATATTTTATGAAACGAGCTGTTTTTCCAGGATCTTTTGACCCCATTACACTTGGGCACTACGATATTATAGAACGTGGCTTAACACTTTTTGATGAAATTATTTTAGCCATTGGTGTAAATGCCGATAAAAAATACATGTTTAGTTTAGCTCAACGCAAAGCTTTTCTAGAAAAAACCTTTGCAAACGAACCTCGCATAAAAATAAAAACCTATAAAGGCTTAACCGTAGAATTTTGTAAACAAGAAAATGCAGAGTTTATTTTGCGTGGCTTACGTAATCCTGCCGATTTTGAATTTGAAAAAGCCATTGCGCATACAAACCGAAGATTAGAAAAAATAGAAACTATCTTTTTACTAACCTCTAGCGGAAAAAGCTATATTTCCTCCTCTATCGTACGCGATGTAATTAGAAATAACGGAGATTACACCTTGTTAGTTCCTAATGCGGTAAGGGTTTAACTAGAAAAAACACTAAATACTTATTAACCACACAACAGAATTCTCCTAGTATCGGAAAACACCTTTTTAAATATACAAATACATTTTCTTAGCTTTTAAAAGGTTTTCTCAAGAATAAAACTATTGGTTGTGTTGCGAACATCTATTACCCCATAAAAACAACAAGACCGCTCTCTATAATTAGAGAACGGCCTTGAAGAACTTCAGTTATGAATTCT
>NZ_JACIFO010000016.1 GCF_014197445.1 Mesonia hippocampi
GTTATTTTCTCATTTTCTTCTTTTAATGCCAATGTATAAAGTAAAGGCAGATAATGTTCAGGAGTCGGAATGGCCAAATCAAAGGCTTTTCCTTGCGATTTAAAGTCGATTAAAGGTTGAAAATCCCCACTTAAAATATGACTCTTCATTTTTTCGTTGGCTTCGGTAGCCCAATCGAAAGCAATTATTGCTTGAAAAGTTGGTATAAAAAAACCGTCTTGTGTACACAGGACGGTTTTTTTGTTGCTTATTGCAGTAAATTAAGGGCAGTATTATTTGCTCTCTTTTTCTTTAGGTGTATTTAAACTTTTACTTAGTTCTAAAGAAATAGCAGATCTATCGTAAGTAAGTTTACCTGCTCCTGTTTCTATGATTATAGCGTTTAGTTTATCGCTAAATCCAAAAACTTTTCCGTGTAAACCACTTTTTGTAACTACTTTATCTCCTACTTTTAATTCTTCTGCAAACTTTTTTTCTCGTTTTTGGCGTTGCATTTGTGGCCGTATCATAAAAAGATACATCACTCCAAATAAAGCTACAAACGGTAAAAAACTCATTAATTGTTCCATTCTATAATCTTAGTGGTTATGCCCTTCGTGACCTGTTTGTGCTTTTGCTGCGGCTCCTGCTTTAGGCGTTACAAAGGCTTTAATTTTTACCATATCCTTACCTGTTTCTGTATTGGCGGTAATACGGATGGTTTTTATTTGGCTGTTTGGTTTTCCTGCAGAGTTAAATTTTACTGCAAATTCTCCTTCTGCACCTGGTGCTATTGGCTCTTTTGGAGGGTTTGGCACGGTACATCCACAGCTTCCTTTTGCGCTGGTAATTACAAGAGGTGCGTCTCCTGTATTTTTAAACTTAAAAATGTGCTCTACTACATCTCCTTCGTTTATGGTACCAAAGTCATGCATTTCTTTTTCGAACTCAATTTTTGCAAATTTTTCTGCTTTAGCATCTCGATCTGCTACTTCTTTTGCATTTTCTTCTTTTACTTTGTCTGCTGCATTTTCTTTACAAGAGGTAAACGCGATAGCGGCAACAGCAGCTATCATTAATAATCCTTTTTTCATCGTTTAGTTTTTAGGTTTAAACTTATTTTAATGGCTAAATATAAAAAAATATTATAGTTACATCAAGCCTCTGCCTATTTTATTTAGTTTTCCGTTTTCTTGATACTCTTTAGATAGTTTATCTAGTACTCCATTTATAAAGATACTGCTTTTGTTTGTACTGTATTCTTTTGCAATTTCTATACTCTCATTGATGGTTACTTTTACAGGGATTGAAGGGAATTTTAGAAACTCGCATACGCTCATATCTAACAAAATTCTATCAATTTCTGCGATTCGTTCTTTATCCCATTTTGGGGTTTTGCTTACAATATCGTTTTCGTAACTGGCTCTATTTAGAAGTGTTTTTCTAAATAAATCTAGGGCAAACTCTTGATCTTCTTGATTTTTAAAAAGCCTAGGAATTGCCATATAAGGATTTTTTTCTTTTACCTTTTGGATACTTTTTACGATACTTGTGTTTACTATTGGAAAATCGTCTAACCAGGTAAGTTTTTTATCTTCTATATAATCATATAATTTTGGGTTTGGCGCTATGATTTCTTTAAAGATGCTTATTAAGAAATCTTTATCTTCTTGAAAACTTGAGGTTCTAGTTTGGGTGTAATCGTGGTAGTATTGACTTTCTTTTACTTCATTCCAAAGTATATTTACATACTCATCGTCTTTTTTCCAGTGGTGAAGTTTTCTGTCTTCTAAAATCTCCTGAAAGTATTCATTTTGTTCTAACAACTCAATAACTCTATTCTGCGTGAATTTGTAGTTAGGGTTTCTATCATCTGAGGTGGCTAAACGTTTTTTCTGAACAATGTCTAGGTAATCTTTTGCTTTGTTTTTAATTTCTACAAGCAATGCAAGTTGCAGCAAAAAAAGATCGTACATATCTTCCATGCTTTTTTTTAGAAATTTTTCTTCAACTTCTATTCTGTCTGGTTTAGCTTGATTAAATGCATATAAGGATTGCATTACTTTTACACGGATATGTCTTCTTGTTAACATTGCTTTTAAAGAACTTTTACTATTAAAAAAGGGTGAAAAACATCGCTGTATTTCACCCTGCAAAAGTAATACTTTATCTTAAAACTATTTACTTTTATTTTTCTTTTTTAC
The DNA here is from genome assembly GCF_014197445.1 of Mesonia hippocampi. GTDB lineage: Bacteria > Bacteroidota > Bacteroidia > Flavobacteriales > Flavobacteriaceae > Mesonia > Mesonia hippocampi. The sequence goes on from NZ_JACIFO010000016.1 coordinate 2,184, forward strand.
GTTGGTCTATTCTGTTTTGTGCAACACGCAAAGCGGCTTGATGTGTGGTAATACCTTCTTGTTCTGCTCTGGTTAAAATATCTAACGTGGTATTAAAGATGTTTTCTGTTTTATCCATAATTTGCGCTTTAGACCATTTTTCTATTTCGGCATATACGTTGATGATTCCTCCTGCATTAATTAAGAAATCTGGTGCGTATACAATTCCTTTTTCTTTAAGCATTTGCCCGTGAACCACCTCGTTTTCTAGCTGGTTATTTGCTGCTCCAGAAATTACAGCTGCTTGAAGTTTTGCAATGGTTTCATCGTTTACTGTTGCTCCTAAAGCACAAGGTGCGTAAATATCCATAGCTTCTGCATACAAATCGGTCCCTGTGTATATGTTTACACCGTATTTTTTGCTTACTTCTTCTAATCGCTCTTGGTTAATATCGGTTACAAAAACATTAGCTCCTTCTTTTGCGATACGTTCTACTAAGGCTTCCCCTACGTGTCCTATTCCTTGTACATAGATGGTTTTCCCTTCTAGGTTTTCTGTGCCAAATTTATATTTTGCAGCAGCTTTCATCCCCATATATACTCCGTGCGCGGTAATAGGCGAAGGGTTTCCTGTTCCTCCTCTGCTTTCGGAAATTCCACATACGTGCTTTGTTACTTCGTTTACGGTATCCATATCACTAGTTTCCATCCCTACATCTTCTGCGGTGATGTACTTTCCGCTTAATGAATCTACAAAACGACCAAATCTACGCATTAGCTCTGGGGTTTTCTGGGTTTTTGCATCGCCAATAATAACGGCTTTACCTCCACCAAGGTTCAAGCCTGTTACTGCACTTTTAAAGGTCATCCCTCTTGATAGGCGTAAAACATCGTTTAATGCTTCCCATTCGCTTTGGTAATTCCACATACGTGTTCCGCCTAAAGCAGGCCCTAAAACGGTATTATGAATACCAATAATTGCTTTTAATCCTGTATCTTTGTCTTGGCAAAAAACTACTTGTTCATGATCATCGAAAGAAAGCTGTCCAAAAACTGGAGCTACTTTTTTTAATTCTTTCGCAGAAATTTGTTCAGATGTCATAATTCTATACTTTATATGTTTTTAAAATTCTTTAATTTGTGCGTACCAAATGTAAGAATATTTTAATTTTGGCTGAAGTTTTTATATCTATTTTAATAATATTTCAAAATCTAAACTATTAACAGCTTCATGAAAGCACTTCAACATCTTAATAAATATTTTTTATTTTATAAGTGGCCTTTACTTTTAGGACTAATTATTACCGTTGCTGCCCGTATTTTTGCTGTTTATGTCCCGCAGTATATTGGGAGCTCTACCGATATTATTAAAAATTATTTAGAAAACAACACCACTAGCATTGCCGAGGTACGGGAGGCTTTGGTAATAAACATTGCTTTTATTCTAGGTGCTACTTTATTATCGGCTTTATTAACCTTTTTAATGCGACAAACTTTTATTGTGGTTTCTAGGCGTATCGAATTTGATTTAAAAAACGAAATTTATCAGCAGTATCAAAACCTATCATTAGATTTTTATAAAAAAAATCGTACAGGCGATTTAATGAGCCGTATTAGCGAAGATGTTTCTAAAGTACGTGCTTATTTAGGCCCTGCTATTATGAATACCGTATCTACCATTACCATGTTTATTGTTGTAATTGCATACATGATTAGCAAAGCGCCTATGCTTACTTTATATACCGTTGCTCCGTTCCCTATCTTATCCTATGCTATTTATAAATTGAGTAGAAGCATTAACCAACGTAGCAGCATGGTGCAACTTTATCTTTCTAAATTAAGCACATTTACCCAAGAGGCATTTAGTGGTATTTCGGTAATAAAATCTTATGGTTTAGAAAAAGAGAATAACAATAGTTTTATTGCTTTATCTAACGCTAGTAAAGAGAAAAATATTGACCTCGTTAAAATACAATCGTTCTTTTTCCCATTAATGGCATTACTTATAGGCGGAAGTAACATTTTAGTCATCTTTATTGGAGGCAAACAAGTAATAAATGGCAATATAGAGCTTGGTGTTGTGGTAGAATTTTTACTCTATGTAAATATGCTTACATGGCCCGTAGCTAGTGTAGGTTGGATTGCCGATATGGTACAACGCGCAGAAGCTTCGCAAGAGCGTATAAACCAATTTTTACAAGAAAAACCTAGTATTGTTAATAAAGAAAAAGGTCACACGCCTATACATGGCAAAATAAGTTTCAACAACTTAAACTTCACCTACGAAGATACGAATATCCACGCGCTTAAAAATATTTCATTTAGTATAAACACAGGAGAAACCTTAGCCATAATAGGAAAAACAGGCTCAGGAAAATCTACTATTTTAGAACTTATCGGGAGGCTTTATGATGTTCCTGACGGGGAACTCCTTATCGACGATAAACCCATTACGACTTTCAACCTAAACGAATTAAGAAAAGCTATTGGCTATGTACCACAAGATGCATTTTTATTTAGCGATTCTATAAAAAATAATATTCTGTTTGGTAAAGCCGATGCTACCAAAGCAGAAATGATACAAGCAGCAAAAAATGCCGCTGTACACAACAACATCAGTAACTTTAAAAATGGGTATGAAACTGTTTTAGGCGAGCGCGGAATCACTCTATCTGGCGGACAAAAACAACGTGTTTCTATTGCCAGGGCAATTATAAAAGACCCTGAAATTTTACTTTTTGACGATTGCTTATCGGCTGTAGATACAGAAACCGAAGAAGAAATTTTAAACAATCTACACCGCATTTCTAAAAATAAAACCACTATAATTGTGAGCCACCGAATCTCATCGGCAAAAAATGCCGATAAAATTATTGTTTTGGAAGATGGAAACATCATTCAGCAAGGCACTCACAATCAACTTATAAATAAAAAAGGATACTACCAAGAACTTTACATAAAGCAACTAAGTGAAAAAGAACATTGATTTTTTTTGGCTGATGTTAATTTTTTTAAGATTTTTGAAGCTATAAACCAATTTTACCTATTAATAATTTTTGATTATGAGCGATAACGGAACGATGCAGAAAGAAGAAATATTTGCTAAAGTTTTAAGAGCAGGAAGACGAACTTATTTCTTCGATGTAAGATCTACTAAAGCTAATGATTATTATTTAACCATTACTGAAAGTAAAAAATTCACCAATGAGGACGGCTCTTTTTACTACAAAAAACATAAAATCTATTTATATAAAGAAGATTTTGAAGGTTTTAGAGAAATCCTAGACGAGGTTACTCAATTTATTGTTGAAGAAAAAGGAGAGGAAGTAATTAGCGAACGTCATCAAAAAGATTATAAAAAAGAATACGAAGCCTCTGCAGAAGAAGACGGTAACAACCAAACCGATAGCTTTACAGATGTTAGTTTTGATGATATTTAAAAAATAATTATGTTTTCTTAAAAACAACTAAAAACCCTCGTCTTTTTTGATGAGGGTTTTTAGTTTTAAGCTAACTTACTCTTAATCCGTTGGGCACTTTTGCTTCTGGCTGAATTATTGTAACCTCATCTGCATTTACGGCTCCAAGCAGCAAGCACTCACTCATAAAATTAGCAATTTGTTTTTTAGGAAAGTTTACTACAGCTATGGTTTGCTTTCCTAACAAATCTTCTTTTTTATAGCGTTTTGTAATTTGTGCAGAAGTTTTTTTGACACCCAATTCTGCTCCAAAGTCTATTTTTAATTGATATGATGGGTTTCGTGCTTCGGGAAAATCATTTACTTCTATAATAGTTCCTACCCGCATTTCTATTTTTTCAAAATCGCTCCAAGAAATTTTCATATTTTATAGTTTTGTTGTGGCTTAAATGTAAGATAAATTATTATCTTGTTTATCGATTATTTCTATAAAAACAATATTATGGCATTAACTCCTTCGTCCGATATCCCAATGTTAACCCCTGCTCCGCATTTTTCATTAGAAGATGTCATTACAGGAAAATACCGTTCTTTAACAAACATGCAAGGCGAGAAAGGTACTGTTATTATGTTTATTTGTAATCATTGCCCTTATGTAAAGCATGTAAATGCAGAATTGGTGAGGCTTGCGAATGATTACCGCGTGCTTGGGTTTAGTTTCATAGCTATTTCTAGTAATGATATAGAAAAATATCCTGCAGATGCTCCAGATAAAATGGAAGAAATTGCTTTAAAAAACCACTATCCCTTTCCTTATTTATTCGATAAAGATCAAGAAGTTGCTAAAGCATATAAGGCCGCTTGCACACCTGATTTTTATTTTTTTAATAGCGATTTAAAATTGATTTATCATGGGCAATTAGACGATTCTAGGCCCCAAAACGGAATCCCTGTAACTGGGAGAAACCTGCGTGAAGCATTGGATGCTGTGTTAAACAACCACAAGGTAAGCAGTATTCAAAAACCTAGTATGGGGTGTAACATAAAATGGAAAAAATAATTTATTTACAATATTTTAGTTTAAAAAATAAACCATCTGAATCAAAATATCATTTAATATATTTTTTTTGATTAAAATTTTACAAATAAACCTCCAAAAGAACAACTAATAAATTAAAAAGTTTTTATAAGCTATTGAGTTTTGACTTCTTATTAAAATAGCTTATTTTTATTTCCATATATCTTAAATATGGGAAGTTTTAACGATCAACATAAAGTTGTATTTGAAGTACTGTTTAATGCCGTTTCTGAAGGAATTATTGTTGTTAATAAATTACAAAAAATTGTCGCCGTAAACCAAGCCGCTAATACCATGTTTGGCTACGATAAAGATGAACTTTTAGAGAATTCGCTAAGTGTATTAATTCCACAAAAATACAGACCTAATCACCACAAAGTTGCCAGTAATTTTATGGCCAACAGTCAGCACCGGCAAATGGGCTCTGGACGCGATTTATTCGGGCTACACAAAAATGGTAACAAATTTCCCGTAGAAGCTGGTTTAAACCCTTTAGAACTAGAAGGACAAGTTTATGTAATGGCTATTGTAACCGATATAACATTTAGAAAAAAACATGAGCAAGAAATACTTAACCTCAATGCTCAGCTTGAAGATAAAATTATAAAACGCACCCAAGAACTTAGAGACACTGTACTTAACTTAGAAGCCGAAATTAAACGCAGAAAAGAGGCCGAAAACCGTATAAAAGAAGCGCTACAAAAAGAACGGGACTTAAACAATTTAAAAACAAAATTTTTATCGCTTGTTTCTCATGAGTTTAAAACACCACTTAGCGGAATATTAACTTCTACTACACTGCTAGGAAAATACACAAAAGAGGAACAGCAAGAAAAACGCGAAAAACATCTAAAAACCATAAAAAGCAAAGTAAAGTACCTTGATAATATTTTAAACGATTTCCTATCGGTAGAACGTCTCGAAGCAGGAAAAGTATGCTATAAGCACAGTAAATTTCCGTTAAGCAAAGTAATTAACGAGGTCTTGTATGATGCTAATATGTTACTTAAACAAGGACAAAAAATAAATTACCCAAAAAACATCGACAACTTAGAAGTTTACTTTGACGAAAAAATATTAGAACTTGTTTTAACAAACCTAGTAAATAACGCTATAAAATATTCCGATAAAAACACGCTGATAGATATTGAAATAAATACTTCTAAAAATTCACTCTGTATAGCTGTTTCCGACCAAGGTATTGGGATTCCTGAAAAGGAGCAAAATTTTATCTTTAAACGCTATTTTAGAGCAGAAAATGCATTAACAAACCAAGGTACAGGTATTGGGCTTAACATTGCAAAAAATCACTTAGATAACCTTAACGGTAGTATTTCTTTTACCAGCACAGAAAACCAAGGAAGTACCTTTTTTATTAACATACCATACCAAGTATAAAAACACCAACCAACTTATTATGAAAACAATTTTACTTATAGAAGATGATATCGCTCTACGAGAAAATACTGCCGAGCTAATCGAACTTTCAGGATATAAGGTAATTACAGCCACCAACGGGCAAGAAGGTATAACAGAGGCAATTACCCACTTTCCAGACTTAATTATCTGTGACATCATGATGCCAAAAGCAGATGGCTATAGTGTTTTACAAACACTGTCTGAAATGCCCAAAACACAGAATATTCCCTTTATTTTTCTTTCTGCAAAAACAGAACACAAAGAAGTACGCAAAGGCATGAACCTAGGCGCCGATGATTACCTTACCAAACCCTTTGATGAAGAAGACCTCCTGCATGCCATAGAAAGTAGACTTGCTAAAGCAATACTTATGGCAAACCACGAAAATGAAAACAATGAAAAAATTCTTAACCTCCATGAACTCAAGATATTCTTTGATGATCATGGCGATAAAATCAGTATAAAAAAAGGAGAAAAACTTTACCAACTAGGAGAACATGCCAATTACATATACCTTATTACTAGTGGCGCCATAAAAACATCTCATATTGATGAGAACGGAAAGGAACTCACTACAAAACTCTATTGCTCTAACGATTTGATAGGCTTTAGCTCGTTTGCTGCACATACCACACATCTAGAAAACGCCATAGCTGTAAAAAACGCTGAATTAACAAGACTTCCCAATGAAGAGGTAAAGCAATTGCTAAAAGAAAACAAACAACTTAGCCTAGATGTAATAGATAATTTACAAGAAAACTTAATCGAAGTAAAGGAGCAACTTGTACAAATGGCCTATGCTTCTGTTCGAAGAAAAACAGCACAAACCATCCTAAAATTCGCAGAAGTATTAAATAAAAAACCGAGCGACCCAATTAAAATTACCCGAGTAGATTTAGCTAGTGTTGCAGGAATTGCCCCTGAAAGCCTTATAAGAACACTCTCTAGTCTAAAAAAAGAAGGACTTATAGAAATTGAAGGAAGAACCATCAAGATTCTATCGTTAGATAGTTTAACCGAAATTGTTTAAATACATTATTGTTAGTATTAGGCTTAAAATATTAGTACAAATTAATTAAAACTGACTTATATCATTCTTTACCTAAAAACATGCTATTAGATTTGTTTTCTAATCTAATAGAAGAATGCTATCTGTATTAATTTTAACCGACTTCTCTAATAATGCATGGGCGGCACTTAATTATGCCATCGGTGTTTTTTCTAGTACACAAGCAAATTATCATCTTCTACACATCAACGAACATGAAGAAATATCTTCTGCTATCAAAATAACAAAAGAAACCAAACTTTTACAGGAAAAACTGAAAAGAAATTTTCCTGAAATCGTTAATCAAATTAGCATACTTACCGATACAGGCAACTTTATAGAAACCGTTAGAAAACACATAAAAATCAACCAAATAGATTTTATTTGTATGGGTACAAAGGGGCTTCATCAGCAACAAAACGCTACCTTAGGAAGCCATGCTGCCGCAGTGATTACTCGGGTTAAATGTCCAGTGTTTGTTATCCCAGAAAAAGCACAAGTAAAACTACCTCAACAAGTACTGTTTCCTACAGATTTCAACAGCCTATACCAATATAAGGCTTTAAAAAGCTTACTTAAAATAGGTAAAATACACAAAACACTGCTAAACGTTTTATATGTTTTTAAAAAGCCCAGTAAATTTACAGAACTCCAAGAAAAACACCGCAATGTTTTACGTATGTATCTTCAGGAAATAAAACATCAATTTATTTTCCAACGCAACAAAACCCTCGAACATGCCGTACAAGCAGTAGTAGAAGCAACAGAATGCTCTTTAATAGCTATGCCTGCCAGGCACTTAAATTTATTTCAACATATTTTATTTGAACCTGAATCAGAAAAAATTAACTACCCAGAAACAATACCTTTTTTAGTTTTACACGCCAATTAATAAATATGAACCTACTCGACAAATACAATGTAAGAGGCCCACGATACACAAGTTTTCCTACCGTACCTCATTGGGATGATAAAAACTTCAGCCTCAAAAAATGGAAAAATGAAATTAAAAACACCTTTGTTAACTATAATGATGACGAAGGGATAAGCCTTTACATCCACTTACCATTTTGTGAACAAATGTGTACTTTTTGTGGTTGCCATAAGCGTATAACCCGCAGGCATGATATGGAAATGCCTTATATTACTGCTGTATTAACAGAATGGAATCTCTATTTAGAAATTCTACCAAAAAAACCTATTATTAAAGAATTACACTTAGGAGGAGGAACTCCCACATTTTTCTCTCCAGAGAACTTAAGTTTTTTAATAACAAGCTTATTAAAAACAGCTATTGTACCTAAAAATAAACACTTTAGTTTTGAAGGGCATCCAAACAATACAACCCGAGAACACTTACAAACTTTATACAATATTGGTTTTAGAAGGGTAAGTTTTGGGGTGCAAGATTACAACCCAATTGTACAAAAGGCTATTCACAGGGTACAATCGTTTGAAAGTGTAAAACAGGTAAGTGATATGGCTAGAGAAATTGGGTACACCTCGGTAGGGCACGATATTATTTTCGGACTTCCTTTTCAAACACAAAAACACATTGAAAAAACCATGGCTTATACAGAAGAGGTTAAGCCAGATCGTATTGCCTTCTATAGTTATGCACATGTACCATGGATAAAAGGTAATGGACAGCGCGGTTTTCTAGAAAAAGATATTCCTAACGCATTAGAAAAAAGAGCACAGTATGTTTTAGGAAAAAAACACCTAGAACAAATGGGGTACCAAGAAATTGGGATGGATCATTTTGCGCTTCCCGAAGACAGTCTTATTAAAGCTGCTGAAAACAAATTATTGCATCGAAATTTTATGGGCTACACCTCATCTAAAACCCATTTAATGATAGGCTTAGGAGTTTCTTCTATCAGTGATAGCTGGACGGCTTTTGCTCAAAACACCAAAAGCATCGAAGAGTATCAAGAGCTGGTAAAGGAAGGAATAATTCCTGTGGCAAAAGGGCATATACTATCTGAAAAAGATGAAGTAATAAGAAAACACATCTTAGCAATTATGTGTCAATTAGAAACATCGTGGGCAGCAGAAAACTTAGAGTTTGAAAATTTACCTCTGGTTTTAGATAGCTTAACAGGAATGGAAAACGATGGCTTATTACAAATAGATAGAAAGGCACAAAAATTAAGCATCACCGAAAAAGGCAGACCTTTTGTTAGGAATGCTTGTATGGCTTTTGACTTTTACTTAGATGATGATAAAAACGCAGAAAAACCTATTTTTTCTAAATGTATTTAAGCTTATTTTGGTCTTGCCGAAAATATTTTCATAAAAAAATTATGCCCTAAATTCCGAGCGTGATTCTTTGCACGCTCGGCTAAAGGGCCTTCAAAAAGCTCTTCTAAAGTTTCAAACCAGAGGTTTAGCCACACTCCAAAGTGATAGGCTTCTATTTTATGCTCGTATTTATAATCTACCTCAATATGAGCACGCCCTGGTCTTCCTTTAAATTTTTGTACTAGAAATAAATTGCTCTCCCAAAAATCGGTAAGTTTAGCTAAATGCTCATCCCAGTCGTTTATGGTTTCATTAAAAAAGAAACCTATATCCTTATTGGCTCTTACTTTTTTATAAAAAGTATGTACTAGTAACGAGACGTCTTCTCTATCTGCTATATCTTTTTTCATTTGCTAAAACTTTAATTACACCTACCTAAAATAAATAAGTTTCTATTTAAAACGTTCCCAAATTGCTTTTTCTAAATCTTCTTGTACCGAAGGATGTGCTATTTGCAAAAGAGCTTTTGCTCTTTGGTGTAAATTTTTCCCAAATAAGTTTACTACACCATTTTCTGTCGCTATATAGTGTATATGCGCTCTTGTTGTTGTTACATTTGCGCCATGTTTTAATGTAGGAACAATCTTACTTAAACCCGATTTTGTTATGGAAGGCATTGCCATAATTGCTTTTCCTTGTTCGGATAGTGAGGCTCCTCGCATAAAGTCTAACTGCCCTCCTACGCCAGAATATTGATATGTCCCAATAGTATCGGCACAAACTTGCCCTGTAATATCTATTTCTATGGCACTATTTATGGCGGTTGCCCTTGGGTTTTTTCTTATTATACTAGCATCGTTTGTATAGGCTGCTTCTTTGAAATGAACAATAGGATTATCATCTAAAAAATCATACAATTTTTGTGAGCCTACTGCAAAAGAGGTAACAATTTTTTCGTTTTTTATTACTTTTTCATTCCCTGTTATAATTCCTTTTTCGATAAGTGGCAAAACACCATCTGAAAACATTTCTGTATGAATACCTAAATTTTTATGATTCACTAACTGCTCTAGTACGGCATTAGGAATTGCGCCTATACCCATTTGTAGCGTAGCCCCATCGTCTATTAACTCGGCAACATACTTTCCTATTTTCTTAGAGGTTTCGTCTAATGCTATTAATGGTTGCCTATAGATAGGCTCATCTATTGCTACACAAACATCTATATTTTTTATATGAATAATCCCGTCACCATGAGTTCTTGGCACCTGAGGGTTTATTTCTGCTATTACTTTTTTAGCATATTTTAAAGCGCTTAATGTAATATCTACAGAAGTCCCTAAGGAACAATAGCCATGTTTATCTGGTGGTGATACTTGAATAAAGGCTATATCAAGCGGCAAAATGCCACGCTTAAACAACAAGTGCACTTCGCTAAGAAATATAGGAATATAATCTCCTGTACCTTTGTTTACAATGTCGCGTACATTACTCCCTACAAAGCAACTATTTACTTTAAACGAACTTTGGTAAGGTTCTTCTGTATATAATGCTTTGCCTTCGGTATGAAGGTGTACAAGCTCTACTGCTGATAATTCTTTATACCGTTTGCACAAAGCAGTAACTAAGCGTTGGGGCGTCATGGCTGCTCCTTGCACAAAAACTCTATTTCCTGATTGTACGTGCGATACAGCTTCCTCTATCGAGTAATATTTTCTCATTCTAACATTTTTTACAAATATAAGGCTACTCGGGCATAGGAAAGCAATTATACTCTGAAGAAACTTGGTGCAATGGCATTTCTTGCGGAGATAGATACGGTATCCCTAAACCTAAACCTCTAAGAATAAATAAAAAGCCTATTAATACAACGAGTATAGGTATTATTTTTTTGACATTATATTTTTTACTTAAATTTAATTTATTTCCTGCCAAAACAACTATTGAAAGTAAGGGAATGGTTCCTACTCCAAAAAATAACATATAAGCAACTCCCATAAATTTATCTGATAAAGCTAAGGATCCAAAAAGTGCTGCGTATAGTAATCCACAAGGTAAAAAACCATTTAGAAATCCTATGGTAAAAAAGGTATCTGGAGTTTTCTTTTTAAATTGATTTCCCAAGCTTTTTTTTATAGAAAATATCAAGCGTTGCAATGGTGAAAAAAACCCATAAAATTTATATTGAATTTTTGGCAAAACAGTAAACAAAATAAGGGCTATTCCTGCAAATATAGACAAGCCCTGTTGCCAACCAAAAAGGTTAAATTGTTCTCCTAATAAGCCTACTAAAAAACCAAATAGAGCGTATGTAAACAAACGCCCTAAATGGTACAAACTTAACTGAACATATTTTTTAATTTTATGTTTATAGTCTAATGGCAGCATTAAAGCTATAGGACCACACATGCCCATGCAATGTAAGCTCCCTAAAAATCCTAATACAAGAGCTGAGTATAACATAATTAATAGAATATACTTTTGGTATAATAATAAGGCCTACCATCTTTCTCCCAAAATAGTTGTACTTTATAACTTCCTTCTACTATTTTTTTATCTGGAATTAAAAATTGGTTATTTTTAACTACTAAAGGCACTTCTAAATCTAATTTTTTATTATCTGGTCTGTACATTGTGCATGTCCCTTTTGCTTGGTCTAGCTTCCATGCGCTAGGAAAGGTAATTAGTAGACCTTTTTCTTGTTTTTCTATTTTTGGGCTACCTTTTAAATAAGCTGCATTTTGAGCTGCATCAAGTTTATCCTGAAAATGTGTTTCTTGTTTATAATATTCTTCCACTACTAGGTCATGGCTAAATTTATCTTCGACACTCATTCTCACCACAAAATATAAGATAAAGCCTATAAAACCTATTATAGCGATAACTATTCCTGTTCCCCAATTAACTTTAATATTCATATTATCCAAATTTTATCGGTAACTACGTGGTCCTAAAAAAGTAACGCTTGTAGTTTCTATAAGGTTATTGTTAGCGTATACGCCTATTTTTACTCGTTCTTTATCGTCTTCTAGCATTGCGGCAGGAAGTTCTATAAATAATGTTCCTTCTACTAATTCTTGTTTTGGTACATCAAAACTTTGTTTAGTAACCCAGTGTATTTTTCCTTTATGAGAGAGTAAACCAAAATGTACGTTTTCTATTGTTTTGTTAGTTTTATTAACTAGTTTATAGGTGTATACATTACTTATTATGTTGTTTTCTTTATGCTCGTATAATTGTCCTGGTAATCTTAACACTCGTGCTTCTACATCACTTCGTAAGGTTAGCATGGTAACTAGCACTCCTATTAATAACAGTAGCACTGTTATGTAAGCTTTTATCCGTAAAGAAAATTCAAACTTTTTATTTTCTGCTATATTTTCTTCACTGGCATAGCGTATAAGCCCTTTAGGAAGGTCTACTTTTTCCATCATTGCGTCGCATGCATCGATACATGCTGTACAGTTTACGCATTCTAATTGTGTACCGTTTCTAATATCTATTCCTGTAGGGCATACATGTACGCACTGCGTACAATCTATACAGTCTCCTTTTCCAGAAGCTTCGCGGTCTTCATTTTTTTTGAATTTTGCACGTCCTTTTTCTTTTTCTCCGCGTTTATAATCGTAGGCTACTACTACCGATTTCTTATCGAGCAGTACGCCTTGCAACCTTCCATAAGGACAGGCAATAACACAAACTTGTTCTCTAAACCATGCGAATATAAAATAGAAGACTATAGAAAATATGATTAAAGAAATAAATGTACCTATGTGGTTGAATGGGCCTTCATAAATGTATTGCAAAAGGTGATCGCTTCCTATCAAATAGGCTAAAAAAATGTTAGCAATAAAGAAAGAAACAATATAAAAAAGTATCCATTTTGTTACTCTTTTTCTTATTTTCTCCTTGTCCCATTTCTGTTTTTTTAGCCTAATTTGTTTCCCTCGGTCACCTTCTATCCAGTATTCTATTCTTCTAAAAACCATTTCCATAAAAATGGTTTGTGGGCAAATCCAGCCACAAAAAATTCTTCCAAAAGCAACGGTAAATAGGGTTATAAATACCACACCTATTATCATGCTTATTACAAACAAGTAAAAGTCTTGCGGCCAAAAGGGAAAACCAAATATATTGAATTTACGTTCTAAGACATTAAATAATAAAAATTGGTTTCCATTAATCTTTATAAAAGGAGCTGCAAATAAAAATATTAATAATGCATAACTTACCCATGTCCTATACTTGTAAAATTTCCCTGATGGTTTTTTTGGGAAAATCCAAGCCCTTTTTCCCTCTTCATTAATGGTTCCTATAGAGTCTCTAAAAGATTCTTGATCGGGATTTGACATAATAGATGTTATTATTTATTACTATTTTATTTTTGCTAAAAAAGTTACTCTACCGCAGTGTTTTCGGTCATCGTTGTGTCTCCTGCAGTTGTGTTACTTTCTTCTACTGTTGTTTCAGGTGTATTTTTTCCTTCTGCTGCATTTTCATCTACCCAGAGTTCTCCTTCAGGTTCTTTGGGTTCTGCTGGGGTTGTACCTTGAAGCGATAGTACGTAACTAGCTACTTGGGCTCTTTCTAATGGTTTTAGGGTTTGGTCCCATGCTACCATTCCTTTTCCAGAGCGTCCTCCTTCGGATATTACTTTAAATATATTTTTTATTCCTCCTCCTAAAATCCAGTATTCATCGGTAAGGTTAGGGCCTATACCTCCACCGCCATCGGCTTTGTGGCAGGCTATACAGTTTGCTTGAAATATACTTTTACCTGCACCTAAATCTGTTGGGTTATCAAGAAATTCTACGGTATTAATATCGACTAAATTTTTAGCTGTTTTTTTGTATTCTGCAATGGCTAATTCTGCTTGAGCTATTTCCGTTTCGTACTCTTCTAGCTGACTGTAATCGTTAAATACATGAAATCTGGCTAAGTATACTACGGCAAAAACAATGGTGAGGTAAAAACCATATATCCACCATGGTGGTAAGTTGTTGTCTAACTCTTTAATTCCGTCATAATTATGGTCTAATACAATTTCAGACTCAGAAGACATTGGTTTTTTATCGAGCATTTTATGGTATGTTTTATTAAACCATGCCCAACGTTTCTCTTCTTCTGCTTGTTTAGCTAGGTTGTAGCGTTTTTTTTCTTCTTCCGATAAAGAGCGGTAAAGTACATTTTGTAATGCTGCTACGGATAGTTCTACCGCTAGTGCTAATATTCCTGCTACAAAAAGGATAAGCCATGTAATCGGGTATTCGCTAAGTGCAGATCCTCCTTCTACAGGTAGGGCATATTCTACAAGAAAGTATGCTACTGCCACCAGTACTGTTATACGAATATAGGATGCTTTATTTTTCATAAGGTTGGTCTTTTTCTATTTCTAATGGAATGTTACTCACTTTTTTTAAGTAATCTTTTTTACAGGTAAATACCCACCAAAAAAGAGCTACAAAAAAGATGAAGAAAATCAGTAAAGAGATGACGGGATATATAGCTACTCCATCTATGGTTTCTAAATGTCCTTTTACAAATTTCAGCATAGTTTTCTCTTTTTAATTTAAACTCAAGTTTGCTTCTTCTCCACTTGGGATTTCCACCTTGATATCTGTCCCTAAACGTTGTAAGTAAGCTATTAAAGCAACAACTTCTCTATCTCTCATATCGATAAAATCTAAGCCATTCTCTTTGGCATATTTTTTATCAGCCTGGTAGGTTTTTGCAAAGTCAGGATCGGTATGTAAACTTTTTTCTATTTCTAGTGCTTGTTTATCCATCCATTCAACAGCTTTAGCAATATCTTCTTCTGTATAAGGTACGCCTAGTTTTTGCATTACCTTCATTTTATCTTGTATGTCACTACGATCGTGAGCATCGGTAATTAAGTTTTTATAGCTAGGCATAATAGAACCTGAAGACGTGGATTGAGGGTCATAAAAGTGGTTAAAATGCCAGTTATCTGAATATTTCCCGCCTACTCTTAATAAGTCTGGCCCTGTACGTTTACTTCCCCATAAGAAAGGCCTATCGTAAACATATTCTCCTGCTTTTGAAAACTCTCCATAACGTTCGGTTTCACTCCTAAAAGGTCTGACCATTTGTGAGTGACAAGACACACATCCTTCTCTAATATAAAGATCTCTACCTTCTAATTCTAGTGGTGTGTATGGTTTTACACTACTTATTGTAGGGATATTGGATTTTACTAATATTGTAGGAATAATTTGTACTGCTCCTCCTATTAAAATAGTTATGGTTGCATAAATTGTAAGTCTAACTGGTTTTCTTTCTAACCAAGTATGGTAGCCTTCTCCTTTTGTTCTTTTTCCTGTAACACGCAGTAATGGTGCTGCTTCTGCTTTTTCGTCGGTTACTTTCGATCCAGCTCTTACTGTTTTAATAACGTTATATAACATTACGAAAGTTCCTAAAATATATAAGCTTCCTCCTATGGCTCTCATCCAGTACATTGGCATAATTTCTTGTACGGTTTCTAAGAAATTTCCATAAACTAGTGTTCCATCTGGATTAAATTGTTTCCACATAGAAGCTTGTACAAAGCCTGCCACATACATAGGTAAACAATACATTACTATTCCTAATGTACCTATCCAGAAATGGGCATTGGCTAATTTTACAGACCATAAATCTTTTTTCACTAATTTAGGTATCAACCAGTAAATCATACCAAAGGTTAAGAAACCATTCCATGCTAATGCCCCTACGTGAACGTGCGCAATAATCCAGTCGGTAAAGTGGGCAATTGCATTTACATTTTTTAACGATAGCATTGGCCCTTCAAAAGTAGCCATACCGTAGCCTGTAATTGCGACTACCATAAACTTCAATACGGGGTCGGTTCTTACTTTATCCCAAGCCCCTCGTAAGGTAAGCAGCCCGTTAATCATACCTCCCCAAGAAGGCGCAAGAAGCATAATAGAGAAAGCAACTCCTAAGTTCTGTGCCCAATCTGGTAAAGCAGAATACAATAAGTGGTGAGGTCCGGCCCAGATATATATAAAAATAAGCGACCAAAAGTGTACAATAGATAATCGGTATGAATACACAGGGCGGTTAGCAGCTTTAGGCACATAATAGTACATTAAACCTAAAAACGGTGTAGTTAAGAAAAATGCCACCGCATTATGCCCGTACCACCATTGTACAAGTGCATCTTGCACCCCTGCATAAGCCGAATAACTTTTTAGAAAGTTTACAGGTAATGCTAAACTATTAAAAATGTGTAATACTGCTACTGTTACAAAAGTAGCCAAATAGAACCAGATAGCTACATAAAGGTGACGCTGACGTCTACGTAATATTGTAGCAATCATATTCCATCCAAAAACTACCCAGACTACGGCTATCCCTATATCTATAGGCCATTCTAATTCAGCGTATTCTTTTGTTGTTGTAATACCTAAAGGCAATGTAATTGCTGCTGCTACAATTATTAACTGCCAGCCCCAGAAATTAATATTACTCAAGGCATTGCTATACATACGTGCTTTTAATAAACGCTGTAGCGAATAATACACACCCGCAAAAATAGCGTTTCCTACAAAGGCAAAAATTACCGCATTGGTATGTAGTGGTCTTAATCTACCAAAGCTCAGCCAAGAAACTCCCTCGGTTAGCGTAGGAAATAAAAACATAAAGGCTAACAGTAGCCCAACCGACATCCCTACAACGCCCCAAAAGATGGTGGCGTATAAGAATTTTTTAACAATCTTATTGTCATAATAAAAGACGTCCTTTTCCATTATGATTTTTGGTTTTTAGAGGTTAGATTATTTGATGTTTTTTCTACCAACTCATCCTCAAAAAGCATACGTACGGCAGGGCTATGCAAATCGTCATATTGCCCTCGTTTTACGGAAAGCAAAAACACGACAAAAAATACGATAGCAACACATATACTTAGCGCTAATAAAAGATAGATAACACTCATGGATTTAGATTATACTTCAAAAATACCAGAGAAGACTTTGTTAAAAAATGACATTTATCAGCTTTATTTCTTTTTATTTAGAATATTTAAGCTTAGTAATTTACAAACCCATTTTTTTTGCTGAGACATTTGCGTAAACCGTTACAAAGGCTAATACACTTATAGAGCTTAATGGCATAAGAATAGCTGCTATTACAGGCGACAATTGCCCTGTAACTGCAAAATACAAGCCTATAACATTGTAAAAAAACGAAAGCATAAAACTCGCTTTAATGATATGAATAGTTTTTTTAGAAGCTTTTAAGAATGTATCTAAGGCTGCAAATTTTGTAGCGTCTAAAATAGCATCACACGCAGGCGAAAACACATTGGTGTTTTCCGATAACGCAATACCAACATCACTCTGAGCCAATGCACCAGCATCATTTAAACCATCGCCTATCATCACTACTTTTTTTCCTTCTGCTTGAAGTCGTTTTATATAGTTTAATTTATCTTCTGGCGATTGTTTAAAAAACATTTGTGTTTCTGATGGTAAAATTTGCATTAATTTTTCACGTTGACTATCGTTATCTCCAGAGAGGATAACTAGGTGATAGTTATTTTTTAATCTTCTGAAAAGTGTTTGTAAGCCTTTTCTGTATTTATTAACAAAAATATATTTCCCTTTATAATCGGGTTGCATTTTTATATAGACAGAGGTTTCTTCTAATTTATTATCGGTTTGGATACCTACAAAGTTTGCCGAACCTATTTTAATTTCTTGTTTTCCTTTTATTGCTGTTATCCCCTTGCCTATCTCTTCAGAGAAACTATCTAAGGTGGTAATGTTCTGCGACTGCAAAAAGCTATATAATGACCGGCTTAGTGGGTGGTTTGACGACCGCAAACTTGCCGTGAGTAGGCTTTGTTCTTCTGGGGTTAAAGCAACCCCTTCGTAGGTAATTTGTTTTTCTTCTTGCGAAGTCATTGTTCCGGTTTTATCAAAAACCAACGTATCGGCTTGTGCTAATTTTTCTATAACTTGTGCGTTTTTTAAATAAAATTTCTGATAACCAAAAATACGCAACATATTTCCTAAGGTAAATGGTGCCGATAGTGCCAATGCACAAGGACACGCTATAATAAGTACTGCTGTAAACACTTGTAAGGCTTGGCTAGCATCTAAATACAACCAGATTGCCGTAGATACAAAAGCAATAAGTAAAACAATCCAAGTAAAGTGCCTGCTTACCTTGGTTATAATATTTTTATACGAGGCATCTTTATCTTTAGAAAAAATTTCTTGACTCCATAGTTTTGTAAGGTAACTCTGCTCTACTGCTGCTAATGCCTCTACTTCGATAGCGCCTTCTAATTGTTTTCCTCCTGCAAATAATTTTTCTCCTACAGTTTTTGCTACGCTTTTACTCTCTCCTGTTACAAAACTATAATCTAGCAATGCTTCTGGACTAAGCAATTTAGCATCTACTGGTAACAATTCATTATGCCTAATGAGTAAATGATCTCCGTTTTGAATTTCATATACCTGAATACTTTCTTCTATTATTTTACCTGATTGGTGTTTTACCCTTGTTACTGCAATTGGAAAATAGGATTTATAATCTCGCTCGAAAGAAAGAAATGCATAGGTTTTTTGCTGAAAAAACTTTCCTACCAACAAAAAGAAAACCAAGCCTGTTAAACTATCAAAAAAACCACTTCCTATATCCAGCACAATCTCTGTTGTACTTCGGATAAAAAGGACTATAATGCCTAAGGCTATCGGTACATCTATTGTTAATGATTTTGCCCGCAAGCCTTTATAAGCTGCAATAAAATAATCTTGAGCTGCATAAAAAACTACAGGTAACGAAAAAGCGAACATTACCCACCTAAAAACATGCTTGTAACGATCTAACCAAAATTCTGAAACCTCAAAATATTCTGGAAAAGATAAGAACATTACATTACCAAAAGCAAACCCTGCAATACCTAGTTTATAAAATAAGCTTCGATCTGTTTTTGTTTTTTTCTTATCTAAATTTTCTAGACTAATGTAAGGTGTATAACCTATTTTTCCTAGTAAGCTTACCAGCTCTCTTAATGTATAAGCTTCTGTTTTGTATGTAATACGTACCGTTTTTTTAGGAAAATCTACCTGAGAATGCCTTATATTATCGTTGAGTTTTTGTAGGTTCTCTAACAACCAAATACAGCTGCTACAATGTATATGAGGAATGTATAAATTAACTACAGCAATATTAGCGTCCTCAAACTCTAAAAGCTTTTCTATTATTTCGGGCTTATCTAGAAAAGTATATTTTTCGGTAACTTCTGGAGTTGTTCCTGCTTGTTCGGCATAATCATAATAACAACTTAAATCGTTTTCAGAAAACAATTCATAAACCGTTTTACAACCTGTACAACAGAATTTTTTTTCATCGAAAACAATAGGGTGTTTTCCACAAGAGTCTCCGCAATGATAACAAGAAGCTTCCATTATAGTTATTTTAAGTTTACAAATTTGTAGATTTAATAGGCAAAATAACATGATATTTATCATCAAAATAACTTCTTGATTTATTGCTTATAAAAAATAAAAAGTGTAAACTTATTCTTGTAAAAATTTAGTTTATGCTACGTAAAAAATTATGCTTAGGGCTGTTAGTCTGTTTAATTACTACTTTTTATAGCACTGCACAACAAGAGACCTTAATGTTTGATATTTTACATAAAGATAGAAAAATAGGGGAACTTCACGCCACAAAAAATATTGATGATAGTTTAACAACTTACACCAGTAACACCGAGATTTCTACAAAAATAATTACGTCCATAAATGTTCTATATAGCTATCATGTAGTGTACAAAAACAATAAATTAAAAGAGGCAAAAACATTAATTAAGGTTAATGATAAAATAAGAACCCAAGCACATACCATATACCGTGACGGTGCTTACTATTTTTCTGAAAAAGAAAACAACAGTCAACGCTTAGATACCAAAAAAATCAGCTACAGTACCGTAAAACTAATGTTTGAAGAGCCTAAAAATGTTACAAGCCTATTTGCCGAAGAACACGGAAATTTCCATAAGCTGGATTATGTTACTCAACACACCTATAAAAAAACTATTCCGGGGGAATCTCGTAAAGAGAATACCTACACCTATAAAAAAGGAACGCTAGTTAAAGGGATTTTGGATGTAGGTATTATAAGTTTTGAACTACAAAAGGCTACTCCTTAGCGTATAAAAACAGGTTCATTTTCTTTCTGTGTAAATTCTTCGCTATATGCATAGCCTCCTAAATTAAAGCCTCGTAATTCTGGCAAGGTTTGCACATTATTATTTACAATATAGCGCACCATTGCCCCACGTGCACGTTTAGCATAAAAGCTAATTACTTTTAATTTACCATTTTTAAAATCTTTAAAAACAGGAGCTATTATTGGCACTTTCAGGTTTTTTTTATCAATCGCTTTAAAATATTCGTTACTTGCCAAATTAATAAAAAGTTCATCTTCACTTAATTCTTCATTTAAAGCATGAGTTATTTTTTCTGACCAGAACTCATATAAATTTTCGGTTTTAGAAAGTGCTAATTTTGTTCCCATTTCTAACCGATATGCTTGTATTAAATCTAATGGTTTTAATACCCCATACAAACCAGAAAGAATGCGTAGTTTATCTTGCAGGTTTTCTATCGCTGTCTCTGATAATGCATAAGCATCTAAGCCCGTATACACATCTCCGTTAAAGGTGTAAACCGCCTGGCGGGCATTTTGCTGTGTCTGGTTGACCGAAAACGCTTTATACCGCTCAAAATTTAACTCTGCCAACTTATCACTAATATTCATCAATTTAGAAAGCTCTACTTTTGTACAACTTGCTAAGTTCTGATTAATTTTTACTGCCTCATCCATAAAAATAGGCTGTGTATAATGTTGCGTAGGAATTTTTTTAGCTAATTCTAAAGATTTTGCCGGTGATATAACTATTTTCATAAGTACTTATTTTAATCTAAAAATACACTTTTTAAGCCTTTTAGAATAAATTTTTAAATAGAAAATACTTATACATAAATTACTGCTTACTTTAGCTAGATAAACAGTTTATTAGTAATACTGATTACGAAAAAATATTTAAGTTTGTTATAGTTTTAAAAGCCATCTATTGAAGTATATTCTGCTTTTATATTGTATTTTTTGCCTTCCTTTTTGGGGTCTTGCTCAAAAAAAGGACACTACTTCTGTAATTGGTAAAAAAGATCCTATACAGCAACAACAAAACGAAGAGTTTTATAAAAAGCTTCAAAAAAAATCGGAAAGCAGTAAATTAACAAAACTCCTGTATAATTTAATGCTAGAACCTTTAGACCCTGCCAACGAGGAGAAATCTGAGCAGCAAATAGAAGAATTATTACATAGAAATTTCACAAAACACCAGGGTAAAATAATCCGAAAAATAAAAATAACCACCTACGACCCTTTTGGGTATAGTGAAAAAGATAGCACTGCAAAGCCTATTAAAAAAATTGATAACTTCGGGAATGCCATCCATGTAAAAACAAAACCATTTACCGTTAAAGGGCTAATTCTTTTACGAGAAAAAACAGCTTTAGATTCCTTACTTGTATTAGAGTCTGAACGTTTATTACGTAGAAAAAAAATTATTAGAAGAACCCTTATTAGACCTGAAGAAATCTCTGAAGAATCAGATTCTATAGATTTACACATTTACGTTCTAGATAGTTGGAGTTTAGGGTTAGAAGGCGATATTTCGTCTAAAAACGGAGAAATAAGGTTAAAAGAGTATAATTTTTTAGGGCTTGGCCATCAATTCTCTTCTGCTTATAAAAAAGATTTTAATACAAATAAACCACCTGGGTTTACACTAGGGTATAAAGCAGAAAATTTACATAACACCTATATTAATGCAGAAGTTTTTAGGGATGTAGAAACCAATCAATCTTATCTAAACCTTGCTCGTGTAAACAGAACTTTTTACTCTCCGCTTGCCCGTTGGGCGGGAGAGGTTAGTGTTTATAAACGACAGTACTTGGAGCGTTTTTACCACTATAAAGCTGATAGCATTGTAAAAACGCCCATAAAAACCCAAGGAATTAATGTGTGGGGAGCTTATGCCATTCCGTTAAAAAATCATACCAAAAAAGGAGACTTACCTACTAACCTTATTATTGCGGCGCGATATGCCCAAACAGAATTCTTAACAACGCCTAGTAAAGAGATTGACTCTATTGGCTTTTTTTCTAATCAAAATATAAAATTAGGTTCAATAGGTGTTAGGGATGTAAATTATGTAAGAGATAGGTATGTATTTAGAAATGGAGATATTGAAGATATTAGCATAGGCCATAGCTATTTTCTACATTCTGGTGTACAATCGCAAAACGGAAAAAATAGTTTTTATTTAGGAGCAGACTTTACCTTAACTAATTATTTTACAGGTTTTGGTTACCTAGCAACAACCTTACAATACGGAAGTTTTTTTAGGAGTGGAAAAGCGAATCAATCATTATTTAGGATTCAAGGAACTTATTTTTCTCCTGTTTTTAAAATAGGAAACTGGTATTTACGACAATTTGTAAAAACGAATATGACTGTTGGGCTTAACCGTAAAAGCATTATTAAAGACCGTTTAAACATAAATGGATATTATGGTATAGATGAATTTAATAGTCCACGAGTTTACGGAACAAGAAAATTTGTTTTTAACTTCCAGACGCAATCTTATGTGCCTTTTAACTGGTTAGGTTTTCGTATAAGTCCGTTTTTAGCTTTCGATATTGGTTTTATTGGGGAAGAACCACATGCTTTTTTCAAGAATGATGTATATACTAGAGTAGGCTTTGGTTTTTTAATTAGTAACGATTATTTTGTGTTTGAAAACATTAGGTTTGCTTTTTCTTTATATCCTAAAATACCTGGCGAAGGACAAAATATTATGCGTTTTAATGGAAACTTTGATAACTTGTTCAGGTTAGACGATTATAATTATCGAGAGCCACATATTTTAGAATACCATTAACCACATAATTGCTTCTTTGGGTATAAGAAGTCTTTGTCATAAATCCAAAGATAATCGTATTATAAAACACAATTATAATTTAATGCGATTAAAATCTAAAACAAAAACGCTACTTACCAGTGAGTGAGCAAGGCATCGCCAAAAGAAAACATCGCTAAGGTATTATCTTAGTAAGTGTGTAAAAAACCATAAATACACAAAAAAATCGTCTGAAAAGTAATTTTCAGACGATCTCTTCTTTTTTATAAAAGGTTAATTAAGCTTATTAGGCTTTACCATCCATTTTATCTTTAAGTGCTTGTAGGTCTGCATTAGCATCACCTAATGTTGGCTTGCTAGTTTCTTCTTGCGCCTTTTTAGCAGCTTGTTTTACTATTTTTGCTTCTTCTTCTTTGTGGATAGACATGTGAGAAGCTACTACACGCTTAAATTCTTTATTAAATTCAATAATAATAAATTCAGCTTCGTCTCCTTTTCCTAATTTAGTTCCATCTTCTTTTTCTAAGTGACGGCTAGGTACAAAAGCAACAACATCATCGTTAAATTTAATTGTAGCGCCTTTATCTACCATATCCTCAATGATTGCGGTGTGTTTAGAACCTACTGCAAATTCATCTTCATACTTATCCCAAGGGTTTTCTTCTGTTTGTTTGTGACCTAAACTTAATTTACGTCCTTCAACATCTAGTTCAAGTACTACAACTTCTAGTTTATCTCCTACGTTACAGAATTCTGATGGGTGTTTAATTTTCTTAGTCCAAGATAAATCAGAGATATAAATTAATCCGTCAATTCCTTCTTCTAATTCTACAAACACACCAAAGTTAGTGAAGTTACGAACAACTCCTGTATGGCGAGATCCTACAGGGTATTTTTCTGTAATATCTGTCCATGGGTCTGGAGTTAATTGTTTTATACCTAGAGACATTTTACGGTCATCTCTATCTAGAGTTAAAACTTGCGCTTCAACTTCATCGCCTACATTTACAAAGTCTTGTGCAGAGCGTAAGTGTGTACTCCAAGACATTTCAGAAACGTGAATTAATCCTTCAACGCCTTCTGCAACTTCTATAAATGCACCATAATCTGCAATTACAACTACTTTTCCTTTTACTTTATCGCCAACTTTCAAGTTTTCGTCTAAAGCATCCCAAGGATGTTTGCTTAATTGCTTAAGACCTAATTGGATACGTGTTTTAGCTTCATCGAAGTCTAAAATTACTACGTTTAATTTTTGGTCTAATTCTACAATCTCGTTAGGGTGGTTAATTCTAGACCAAGATAAATCTGTAATATGGATTAATCCGTCTACTCCTCCAAGGTCTACGAATACACCGTAAGAAGTAATATTCTTCACAGTACCTTCTAATACTTGACCTTTTTCTAACTGACCAATAATTTCTTTCTTTTGCTCTTCAATATCCGCTTCGATAAGTGCTTTATGAGAAACTACAACGTTTTTAAATTCGTGATTGATTTTAACCACTTTAAATTCCATTGTTTTTCCTACATAGGCATCATAATCTCTAATAGGCTTCACATCGATTTGAGAACCTGGTAAGAATGCTTCTATTCCAAAAACATCTACAATCATACCACCTTTTGTACGGCATTTAACGTATCCGTTTACAATAGTAGCCTCGTCATGAGCCTTATTTACTCTATCCCAAGCTTTAATTACACGAGCTTTACGGTGAGAAAGTACCAATTGTCCTGTTGCGTCTTCACGAACATCAATTAATACTTCTACCTTATCACCTACTTGTAAATTTGGGTTATATCTAAATTCATTTAGAGAAACAACACCTTCACTTTTTGCATTGATATCAATAATAGCATCACGATCGGTGATGTTTATTACCGTACCTTCTACTACTTCATCATCTAAAGTATCTACAAAATTGTCGGCAACAAGTTTTTCAAATTCTTCTAACTTGTCATCTTCGATTGGGTCTATACCTTCCTCGTAGTTATGCCAATTAAAATCTTTTAAAAATTGCTCTGGATTTGTTTGTTGTTCAGTTATGTAAGATGCTTTTACAGATTTCACTTCTTGTTCCTGAACTTCTGGAGTTTTGTTTTCTTCAGCCATTGCTGATTAAATAATTTGTATTCTATAGTATCTCGGCAGAATTATGAGACATTCCTACAGAAGAATGTTACATTTTTATAGCTATCCTTTCTCTTACCGATAAAGTCTCTAAAAGGAGTGCAAAAATACAACTTATTTTTTGATATTCAAATATTTAGAAAAAATCTTTATTTTTCTTCTATTTTATTTTTTACTAATTCTAAAATATAATCTAATTGTTCTTCAATGGTAAGCTCAGAATTATCAATAACCACTGCATCCTCTGCTTTTATCAATGGAGAGTCTGCACGTGTAGTATCTATCAGGTCTCGTTTTTCTATATTTTCTAATACCTCTTCATAACTAACACTATCACCTCCTTCTATAAGTTCTTTATACCTACGCACTGCCCTAACATTAGCCGATGCTGTCATAAATATTTTTAATTCTGCATTAGGAAAAACCACTGTACCAATATCTCTCCCATCCATAACTAAAGCTTTCTCTTTCCCAAATACTTGTTGTTGTTCTACCAGTTTTTTACGCACCTCAGGTATTGCAGCAATTAAACTTACATAATTAGACACCTCCAGGCTTCTAATTTTCTTACTCACATCTACATCGTTTAGATAAATATGAGCCACGCCCGTAGAAGAATTATGTTTAAAATAAATAAATATTTCTGGCAACTTTTCTAATAAAGCAACTTTATCAATCTCAGAATCTACAATAAGCCCTTTATCCATTGCAAACAATGTAATTCCTCTATACATCGCCCCAGTATCTATATATACGTACTCTAACTTATTGGCTAATTTCTTAGCAATTGTACTCTTCCCTGTAGACGAAAAACCATCAATAGCAATAATAATATCCTTCAAAATGAACTAGTTTAAATTGAGTAGAAAACAAAAATACCTATAATTTCCGAGTAGTAATAAGAAAAAGAAGTAAACATAAACAATATAAAAACAAAAAACCCTTCATCAGAATGATGAAGGGTTTCAAAGAAGGCGGCGACCTACTCTCCCACAATACGCAGTACCATCGGCACTAACGGGCTTAACTTCTCTGTTCGGAATGG
>NZ_JACIFO010000017.1 GCF_014197445.1 Mesonia hippocampi
TATCAAAGCCATACCTAGTCCACACCTAGTCCACACCTAGTCTAGGGTGAGACCACAAATTGTCCACTAAAAAATGGGCTGATTTTAGTTTAGCTGTTGTCTAAATGTTGGGTAAAAATGACTTGTTTATAGGGGCTAAAAAGCAGCAAAAAGATAGCTCTTAAAAACACCCCAAATTGATAATTTTGTATCCTTGGAAAAAGACAGAAGAAAATGGATTTATAAGCATCAAAAATCAATGACAAACCGAATTATACGGGTTGTTTTGTTATATTTGTACGTATAAATTAATTTGTTATGGATACTAAATTAACATTAAAGCTTAATCAAGATGTTATAGAAAAAGCTAAAGCCTACGCTGCTAACAGAAAAATGAGCTTATCTCGTATTGTAGAAGTCTATTTGCAATCTTTGACATCTGAAAAAGAAACCGCTGAATTTGAGATTTCACCTTTCGTTAAAAGTATCTCAACTGGGATTGAAATACCAACTGATTTGGACTATAAAAAAGAATATGCTGATTATTTAATGGAAAAGTACAAATGAGCAAGAGGATTTTTATAGATACAAATGTAATGTTGGATTTTCTAGGAGAACGTAAACCATTTTACGAGCCGATAGCAAAAATCGCAACCTTGGCTGAAAAAGAGAGACTAACAATGGTTGTTTCGCCTATTTCGTTTGCTACAGTTAACTATTTTCTAGCAAAGTTTGAAAATGAAAAAATTGCTAGGGAAAAGCTAAGAAAATTTAAGATAATATGTGAAGTATGTTCACTTGATGAACAAACGATTGAAAAAGGACTTAATTCGTCTATTAAAGACTTTGAAGATGCCTTACAATATTTTAGTGCTACAGAATCAGAATGTGAAATAATAATAACAAGAAACGGAAAAGACTTTAAAAAATCATTATTACCTGTTATGACTGCAGATGAGTTTTTAAAATCCTTGAATACAAAATAATTATACGGTAGCTAAGAAAATTAAATAAAGAACAGTTTTTTCGGCAGCCTAGATTTTTTTGATTCGTTTTTTATCAATGAAATCAACTTTGTTGATTCATGAACACTATTAAGAAATAAAAGGTCGTGAACTAAAAAAAGTAAGTATAATAAAGAATGTTATCAGTTCATTTTGTCTTGACACAAAACGAACCAAAAAGTCAAGACCGTTTTAAGGAAATTTTTAAAAACAAGTTTTAAAACCGCTGCTAAATCTGGCGTTTCATGCTTTGTCTTTGCGATGCAAAGACGCACTTCCACTGGATTTACAGCTATTTCTGCAAAACTGTCGGTTGGGTTGAAATCAACTTTGTTGATTCATGAACACCATTAGCAAATAAAAGGTTTGTGAACTAATACAATTTTTTCTGGCATCACGAAAATTGTCTGTAAAAAAAGAAGACCTTTTTAAAAATGTATTTATACATTTTTCCCGGGCCTTTAGAAATAGCTATTTGCAAGCGGAAGTGCTTTCGCCATAGGCGAAAATGGCATGTAGCGATAAGCAAATAAGCGGTTTTTACGAATGTATTCGTAAAAATTTCCTTTAAAGGCACTAGATTTTTTTGATTCGTTTTTTTATCGATGAAAAAAATGAATATTTAGAATAATTCATGAACTCCATTAGTTAATAAAAGATTCGTGAACTAAAAAAATGAATATTTATTCATGAACACCATTAGCAGATAAAAGATTCGTGAACTAAAAAAAGTAAGTATACTAAAGTTTATTACCCGTTTATTTTTCTTGACACAAAACAAACCAAAAGTCAATATTTTACATAAATAAAAGTCACTAAAGCATTAAAAAACATTAAAAAACTCATAACTTCGATAAAAAATAAGACAACCAAAACATTATGAAAGGAATAATATTAGCAGGAGGCTCAGGAACAAGGTTACACCCTCTAACCCTGTCTGTAAGCAAACAACTACTCCCTATCTACGACAAACCGATGATTTACTATCCTTTATCGGTATTAATGCTGGCGGGAATAAAAGAAATTTTAATTATTTCGACGCCTCACGATTTGCCTAATTTTAAGCGTTTGTTGGGAGATGGTTCTCAATTAGGAATCACGTTGACTTATGCAGAGCAACCTAGTCCCGATGGTTTGGCGCAAGCGTTTATTATAGGCGAAGATTTTATTGGGAATGATGATGTTTGTTTAGTATTGGGCGATAATATTTTTTACGGAGCAGGATTACAAAAACTATTAAGTGAAGCCGTACAAACGGTAAAAGATGAACAAAAAGCAGTTGTTTTTGGTAATTATGTAAACGACCCAGAGCGCTATGGCGTTGCCGAATTTGATGCCGATAAAAATGTAATAAGTATTGAAGAAAAACCTAAAGAACCAAAATCTAATTTTGCGGTAGTAGGTTTATATTTTTATCCGAATTCGGTGGTTGATATTGCCAAAGAAGTTAAGCCTTCCCATCGAGGAGAGTTAGAAATTACTTCGGTAAATCAGGCCTATTTAGGACAGGAACAACTTAAAATGCAAATTTTAAGTAGAGGATTTGCATGGCTAGACACTGGAACCCATGAAGCCTTAACCGAAGCTACCGAGTTTGTAAAAGCGGTAGAAAAGCGTACAGGACTTAAAATAGCTTGTTTAGAGGAGATAGCATTGCATTACAAATGGATTACAAGAACACAATTACAACAACAAGTAGAAGGTATGAAAGGTGATTATTTTGAGTACCTAAAACGAATTTGTAAATAGGAGCACATTTAATGACTAGTTCTTTAAAAAAGAAGACTTTCGCTGGATTCTTATGGACATTCCTTGATGTTTTTTTAATAAGAGGAAGTGTTTTTATCGCAATGATTGTTTTGGCACGATTATTAGGACCAAAAGATTTCGGTTTGGTAGGTATGATAGCCGTATTTATTGCTATTGGTAAGTCATTGACCGATAGTGGGATGTCACATTCGTTAATTCGTACAACCAGACCAGGGCAAAAAGATTTTTCAACAGTTTTTTATATAAACTTAGTTATGAGTCTTATTGTATATGTATTAATATACATTTTAGCCCCATTTATTGCAGACTTTTTTGGATATCCAGTATTAATAAACCTTGTACGAACTTACTGCGTTATCTTTATTATAATAGCTTTTTCCGCTGTGCAATTAGCTATATTAACCCGGAATATGAAGTTTAGAGCTATTGCTTTATACAATATTCCAAGTAACCTTATAGGGGTTTTGATAGGAATTAGCTTAGGGTATTTAGGGTATGGAGTATGGAGTATTGTATGGATGTATTTAACGATAGAGATTGTAAGAACGATACTCTTATGGATTTTTTCAGATTGGAAACCTAAGCTTATATTTTCATGGAGGAAATTCAGAGAGCATTATGGTTTTGGGTATAAATTAATGTTATCAGGATTGTTAGATACGCTCTTTAAGAATATTTATAATGTGTTAATAGGGAAATTTTATTCTGCTCAATCTTTAGGGTATTATGAACGTTCTAAGCAATTTACAACTTACCCTTCATCAACTTTAACAGGGGTAATCTCTAAAGTAACTTATCCCATGCTTTCTAGCATAACAAATGATAAAGAACGTTTAGAAAAAACATACCGTAATTTATTAAAAAGCTCATTTTTTATTATTGCCCCTATTATGCTAACAACAGCAGCTGTGGCAGAACCTTTATTTACATTAGTTTTGGGTGAAGAATGGCTGCCCGCAGTTATTTACTTTCAGATTTTAAGTTTAGCCATGATGCTTCATCCAGTACATTCGTTTAATTTAAATATTCTAAAGGTATTTGGAAGAAGTGATTTATTCTTAAAAATAGAAGTTATAAAAAAAATAATTACTGTTTTAGCTGTTTTAGTTGCTTTTCAGTTTGGTGTTATAGGATTAGTTTGGAGTAGTGTATTTACTTCATTTTCATCTTTGTATGTCAATATGTATTACTCAAGCAATTTAATTAACTATCCGGTCAAGCAACAAATTATCGACTTAGCCATAACCCTCTTAATAACTTTAGGTATTGCAGTTTTGATAAATTTATTAGTACAGGCAATGGAAAATTTTCATGTCATATATCAAATAATATTACCCGTAGGGGTTGGAGTTTTATGCTATTTAGGTATAAATTATATCTATAAGTCGAGTCCTATCCATACCATTATAAATCTTATAAAGAATAAAAAATAATATGATTCCTGTAACCAAACCTTTTTTACCCCCAAAAAAAGAATATTCAGCCTTATTAGATGAGGTTTGGAATTCACAGTGGTTGACTAATATGGGGCCGCTATCAAAAAAACTTGAAATAGAAATAGCAAATTATCTTCAAGTAAAAGAAACACTTTTTGTAACCAATGGTACAATAGCCTTACAGATGGCATTAAAAGCCTTAGAGATTACAGGCGAGGTTATTACAACACCATTTTCTTTTATAGCAACAACAAGTAGTATTGTGTGGGAAGGCTGTAAACCTGTTTTTGTAGATATCGATGAGCAAAGTTTTAATATAGATGCCAATAAAATAGAAGCCGCTATTACGCCTAATACCCAAGCAATTTTGGCAACACATGTTTATGGCAACCCGTGTGATGTTGAAAAAATACAAGTTATTGCAGCTAAGTATAACTTGAAAGTAATTTATGATGCCGCACATGCTTTTGGAGTAAAGGTGGGCGAAAAATCGATATTTGAATACGGAGATGTTAGCACTTGTAGTTTACACGCTACCAAATTATACCATAGTACAGAAGGCGGCTTGGTGTTTGCCAATAATGCGCAAGTATTTAGAAAATTAGCATCTATGCGTAACTTTGGGTTTGCAGGACCAGAGGCATTTTCAGAATTAGGGATAAATGGAAAAAATTCAGAATTTCATGCAGCAATGGGGCTCGTTAATTTGAAATATATTGAAGCTATACATGAAAAACGAAAAGCGTTAACTGAGTTGTATGATGAAAAATTGCTTGGAACCACAAAAATAACAAAGCCTATATGGCACCAACAAGCCAATTTAAATTATGCCTATTATCCTATATTGTTAGCTACAGAAGCACATTTGTTAAAAGTATTGGAAAATTTAAACAAAAATAACATCCAAGCACGGCGTTATTTTTACCCATCTTTAGCCAATAGTACACCTTATTTGCCTAGACAAAATTTTAGCATAACCGATAGTGTAGCAAAACGCGTACTCTGTTTACCTTTGTACTATGATTTAACAGAGGTAGAGGTAGATAAAATCGCCAAATTAATTAAACTTTAAGGGGTAGCAAGATATTATTTTTGATAGATGAAAAAAATATTATTATTAGGGGGACTGAGGTATTTGATACCGGTTATTAAAGCTGCAAAAGATTTGGGGCATTATGTAATAACTTGTGATTATTTGCCAAATAATATAGCACATAAATATTCGGATGAATATTATAACATAAGTATTATAGACAAAGAAGCGGTATTGGAGTTAGCGAAGACTCTTAAAATAGACGGAATTATGTCTTTTGCCGTAGATCCAGGTGTTCTGACAGCTGCTTATGTGAGTGAAAAGATGGGGCTGCCCTTTGCAGGTTCGTTTAAATCTGTGGAAATATTACAGAACAAAGCACTGTTTAGAAAATTTCTAGAACAACATGATTTTAATGTACCTAAATCAAATAGTTATACAGAGTTAGAACAAGCATTAAAAAAATATAATGAGGCAGATTTGCCTGTAATTGTTAAACCAGTAGATTCTGCCGGTAGTAAAGGAGTAATAAAAGTAGAAAAAATAGAAGAGTTAGAGAAAGCAATTCTCTATGCCGTTAAATTTTCTCCATCTAAAACATTTATAATAGAGGAGTTTTTGGAGAGTAAAGGGTGTTCATCAGACTCTGATTGTTTTTCTGTTGATGGAAAAATGGAAGTGGTTACTTTTTCGGCACAAAGGTTTGATAAGAATTCCCCTAATCCATATACGCCATCTGCATATAGTTGGCCTTCTACGATAAGCTTAGAAAATCAAAATTATTTAAAAGAAGAGTTACAAAGATTGGTTAGTTTGTTAAACTTGAAATCTTCTATATACAATATAGAAGTTAGAGAAACAGTAGATAATAGGGCTTATATTATGGAAGTTTCTCCTAGAGGTGGAGGAAACAGACTTTCAGAAATGGTTCGTTACTCAACAGGAATAGATTTAATATCTAATGCAGTGAAAGTAGCACTTGGAGAAGATATTGAGATTAAGTCTCCTTCTCAAAACGGATATTGGGCAGAAGTAATTCTGTATAGTAACACTAAAGGACTTTATAGGGATTTGATTGTAAAAGAAGATGTAAAGAAAGCAGTAGTTGAAATAGATTTATGGGTTAAAAAGGGAGATAAAATTAACGCTTTTAGTGCAGCTAATGATGCAATAGGGACAATTGTGCTTCAATTTGAAACTAGCGAAGAGTTAGAAGAAGTAATTTCTGATTATGCTTCTTATTTTCAAGTAATTATTGAATAATATTAGTGATATGATAAAAAGAAACTCAATAGGGGGTTATTTCTCTCTAGAATTAACAAATAATAAAAAATATCACTCTGGAGATAATTTTGTTGAGCTAAATTCTGCACGTAATTGTTTAGAGTATATTTTAATTAGTAAACAATACTCTAAAATATATATTCCCTACTACACATGTGAGGTAATTTTAGAACCTATTAATAAAACAAGAGTTAACTATGAGTTTTATGATTTAGATAATAATTTAGAACCAATTTTTGATTTTAATAGAATAGATAAGAAGGAGGCATTTTTATTAACTAATTATTTTGGACTTAAAGATGAATATATTCTAAAAATACATCAAAGAGTGAAAAATTTAATTATTGACAATGCACAATCGTTTTTTTCAGAAGCAATACAAGGAATTGATACTTTTTATTCTCCTCGAAAGTTTTTTGGTTTACCTGATGGTGGTATTTTGTACACAGATAAAAAGTTATCGGAGTCTTTCCCTATAGATGTTAGTTACAACAGAGCTTCTCATCTGTTAAAAAGACTTGATTTGTCTGCAGAAGAGGCATATGAAGATTTTAGACTGAATGATGAATCTCTTGATAATCAGCCTATAAAATTCATGTCAAATTTAACAAAAAAGATGTTGAATTCTATTGATTTTGATTATGTAAAAGGTAAAAGGTGTGAAAATTTTAATTATTTGCATAAAGAATTATCAGGGGTAAATTTATTTTCGTCATTTAAAGTAAGTGAAAAATCTGTTCCGATGGTTTATCCATTTAGAACAAAAAATCCAAAGCTTAAATCAAAACTATTAAAAAATAAAATATATTGTGCAACTTATTGGTCTAATGTATTAGACTGGAGTAATCCTACTAGTAATTCATATAATTTGGTAGGAGAATTAATTCCATTACCTATAGACCAGAGGTATGATAAAAAAGAATTAGATCGCATAATCGAAATTATAATTTAAAAGATGGAAAAAATAATAGTCATAGGAGGAAAAGGTAGTGCCATAGTAGTAGGTGAACAGATTTGCGATGCCAATCAGAAGGGTGCAAATGTAGAGTTTTTAGGCTTCGCATTTGATGATGAATCATTTGGAAGTGAAATAGCAGGGTTTCCTGTAGTTTCAAAAACGAAAGAAGTTTTTAATAAATTCAAAGATTATTCAGATGTTAAGTTTATATATCAATTATATCGTCCTGATTTAATGAGAGAAAGAATTGATTTACTTAATTCTTATAGGATTCCATTAGATAGGTATGCTACTTTTATTCATCCATCTGTTGTGATTTCAAAGAATAGTAAAATAGGTCGAGGGACAGCTATTATGGCAAATAGTGTAATTAACTCAAATGCCATAATAGGTAACCATTGTACAATTCATTCCAATTCTTTAATAGGGCATGATACTCTTATGGGAAATTATAACTTTATTGCCGCACATAATGTAATTGGAAGTAACAATGTAATTGGAAATGCAAATTTCTTGGGGTTAAACTCATCGTTTAATAACTATATTGAAATAGGAGATTTTTGTTTTGTCGGGATGGCTTCAAACGTTATTAAAAGTGTTAATTCAGATACTAAAGTGTATGGTAATCCAGCTAAAGAATTTATAAAAGATATAAAACCATTATAGCTTAAAATGGAAGAGAATAAAGATATTATTACTAAGTTAAAAAAGCAATAATAATTTAATTATTTGATTTTGAAAATATGGTGTTTGTATTTGAAAGATAACTAGGTGTTTAATATTAGATAGGTTAATCACTTACAATAGTTTTAATATTAGATGTTTTTGACGTAAAATAAAATTGTTAATATATGATTATACACATTTTTACAGCTGATAGGTTTCATTTAGTGCCAACTATTTTAAAGGGGTTTCTACAGCTTCAAGAGCCACAGTTTTATGTTTTAGCAAGAACAAAAGAAGATGAACGAGATTCAGTTTATATCGATATTTTTAGAGATTTTAATAATAAATCGTTTGAAATCACACATTCATTTAAAGAGCTAAAAACTGTTTCTAAGAATTTTAAGGATAATAAAATTATATTACATGGGGTTCCTTATAAGTGGATGTTATTTTTCTATTTAAGAGGTTTTACAAACGTAAGTTGGATTTGCTGGGGAGCAGGGACTAGAATTAATAATAAAAATTGGAAATCGATAGTTTTTACACCATTTAAAAGGATGATTTATACTAGTTTTAGTAAAATAGGTGTTTTAATGCCTCACGACGAAGCTAGCTTAAGAAAAGATTATGGTATAAAAGAATGTGTTCTTTTGTCGTATTTTGGTTCTCTTGGAAAATTTCCTTATTCTCTAGAAAACCTTACGAAAGAAGGAAATACAAGCTCAATTAAAAAAATATATTTGGGAAATAATTCATCTAGTTTACAAACTTATTTACCTTTAGCAGAAAAACTTTCTAGATTTAAAAAAAATCTCTACGTTAATTGTATGATAAATTATACTTTTCAGGAGAGTAGTATTTCTTTAAAGCTACGAGAGGTTGGCAAGGCTATTTATGGAGATAATTTTTTTATGGACGAGACATTATATACTTTAGAAGATTATTACAAGTATATGAATAAGTGTGATATATATATATGTGACGTAAAAGGACAGTCTGGTTTAGGTGCTATTTTTACATGCTTGAGGTTAGGTAAAAAAGTTTTTTTATCAGGGATTAATTATGATTTTATGAAGTTGTTAGGTGCAGTAGTATTTCATGTAAACGAGATAGATTCTATGTCTAAAGAAGCTTTTTTTGAGGAATTGACCTATACTGATAAAGTCAAGAATTATAAAATAATTGATAATTATCTTGATAAAGAAATAATTATTGATAAATGGAAGGAGTTTTTTAAAGATTAGTGAAGTGATTAGAAGTTTAATAAATAAGTCGTCAAACCTCTATTTAATAATACTTATTATTGGTTTTTTCTTTATAGGAGTCGTTCCGAAGATTTTTGGTCTAACAGAAGGCTCTATAGCAGTTCCTTTTAGAGCATTTATTTTAGTAGTTTCAATTTTTTTAATTTTATCAATCCTACTCTCTCGTAAAGTCCCAAAACTTTATCTGAATCGTTACTTTCTATTCTTTGTTTTTTGGTTTCTTTATACGATTAGAATTTTTTATGATTTATTTGTTATAAATATCATTTTAGCTCCAAATAAAAAGCCTATTGAATACTTGCAATTTGCTTTTGGAGTTGTTTTTATACCTTCATTATGTGTGATATTGATTACACAAGCAAAAAATATTGATTATGATTGGTTATTGAAATGGGTATATCGCATTCTGTTTTTTACGCTATGTGTAGCATTATATTCGAGAGGTAACTCTAATCTTGTTGGTAGGGACGCTGGTGATATTAACGTTGGAATAATTATGTTTGGGCAGTATGGTACTACGCTAAGTCTTTTATCTCTATTTTATCTAACCAAAAAAGATAAAGATTTTAAAAAAAACATATTTTATATTTTTGGCTTTATATTAGGTTTTATGGGGGTTTTTGTGTCGGCAAGTAAGAGTCCTCTTTTGGCACTTATTTTAGTATCACTACTCTTTTTGTTTTTGTGGTATGGAAGTGTAAAATCTTTGCTTTTGCTTTTAACCTTAGGAATAATCATCTATGTATTTTTTGCAGATATTTTATTTTTTTTAAACGATATATTTAAAAGTAGCTTGATTGAAAGAATACTTTATGCTATTGAAGTAGGAGGAGATAAAACGAGAGAAAAATATTTTGCAACTGCGTTTAATGAATTTATAGATAATCCAATATTTGGAAATGCAATGTTGATTCAGGAATACTCTATTTCGGGGAACTATCCTCACAATCTAATTTTAGAGGCCTTAATGTCTATAGGTTTTATGGGAGGGATTACCATTATGTTATGGATTGCAAAATGTATAAGAGGTTTTTACCTTAATTGTAAAAAACACTCTGCCAATACATGGATAAGTTTGTTGTTTATGCAATATTTAGTGTTTTCTATGTTTTCAGGTAACATATTTTCTAATAATCTTTTTTGGATTTTTTCGGTACTTGTTATAGGTGTAAATTATAAATCTATTACTAATGAAAAGTATAAGAGAGATAATGTATAAGATAATAATTCTTTTAGTAGCATTACTAAATTATAGTTGCTCTGCTCAAGAAGTAAGACCTGTTATTCAATCAGGCAGATATTCGCAAGAAGTTTCGTTGAAGATGGATAACTATTATTTTTTTGGAAGTTATTATATTGATCCAACTAAAAAAGGAATTATAGATTTAAAAACTTTAGAGAAAGGAATACTTAAAGTTATAAAGGATCTTAATTATAGTGGTTATGTAGTCTTAAATATTGAAAATAAGGTTTATCAAGAACTTAGGTCTAATTCAATGAATCATAAAAATTATCATCATAATATTAGAATGATGGTAGGAGCTGTTGAATTGGTAAAGGAATTAAGACCTAAGGCGAAAGTCATGATATATAATATTCCATTTAGATTTATTTCGGAAAACCATAAAAAATATAGTGATTTTGATAAGCTATACCCTTTGCTAAGGGCAGTTGATGTTTTTGCTCCGTCATTATACCTCCATCACGATGAAAAAGAAAAGAAACCTCATTTTTTTAGTACTTACATAAAAAACAATTTAGACTTATCGTTTGAGTATGCTGAAAAATTAAATAAAAAAGTTTATCCTTTCGTGTGGTATAAGATACATCCTTCAAACAAAAATTATGGAGGAAATATAATAAGTTCAAATCAATATTCTGAATATCTAAAATTAATCAAGAATTATAGGTATAAAAATGAAAGAGTGGAAAAAGTAATCTATTGGGAACCTGCTAATGAAACAATAGATATCAACCAGAAATTAAAAGAAACAGTCGAATTGTATAGATAAAATACAGACTGTGACTTACATCTATTAAAAAAACAAGCTTTAATGTTTAGTGAAAGTATATGAATAAATTAAAAATATTATATATTTCAAATGGCTTTTTAGGGTTATCAAAAGTGCATAGAGTTCTTTGTAGTGCTGTAGATAAAATAAAAATTCAACAGACAGTTTTTGCCGTTAACAGAAAAAATAAGAGCCAACGGGAAGATACAGAACTATATTTTTCGGTAGAGGGTTCAAAAGTTATTTATTCTAGATTTTTAAGAACCTATCACAAGTTTTTATTTAGAAATAAAGCTCGTTTTTTATATCAGGATTTAACAGACCAAACTAATATTGAAAATATAGATTTGATTCATGCAACAACATTATTTACTGATGGAGTTTTAGCACTAAAGCTTTATAAAAAATACAATAAGAGGTACATTATTACGATTAGGAATACTGATTTAAATACATTTTTAAAGTATAGGAAAGATTTATATTCTCTTATGCACGAAATTCTTAAAAATGCAGATAAAATTATTTTCATAAGTGAGGCTTACCGAATAAACTTGTTTGAACATAATTCAATTAAAAAATCAAAACATTTATATTATGATAAAACAATAGTTATCAGTAATGGTATAGATGATTTTTGGTTATCAAATATTTATCCTAAAAAACAAACCTCTGCTTTTAAGATTTTGTTTGTTGGGAGAATATCTAAAGAAAAGAATTTAGTCCGATTGATAAATGCCTTATTACAATTACGTGAAGTTAGGCAAGACATTCAATTAACAATTGTTGGAGAATTAGGGAACGATGAAAAAACAGTACTTCCTTTAATACAAAAATATTCTAAATTCATTGAATATACTGGTTCAATAAAAAGTAAAGAGAAATTGTTAAAAATATATCGTAGTCATCATATATTTGCAATGCCTTCATTGACAGAAACCTTTGGGCTTGTTTATATTGAGGCTCTTTCACAAGGGCTTCCCGTATTGTTTACTGAAAATCAAGGGATAGATGGAGTTTTTCAAGATGGAGTTGTAGGGGAAAAAGTTAACGCATATTCTGTCGATAGTATAGTTTCAGGGTTGGAAAAAATTATTTTAAATTATCCACAATATAATTTATCAAAGATTGATTTCTCACGTTTTGATTGGATAGAGATAGCGAAAAGCTATCAGAAACTATATAACGAAGTTTTAAATAGATAATATTATGAAGAAGGTTTTTATTCCAGTAGTCGGACAGGTGATTAATATTGGGGACACACTGCATAGAAAAATTTTAATTTCTTGGTTGAGAGATAGGTCAACTGAGTTGCATATATATGTTGGTAATGCTCCTCAAAGTTTTATAGAAGCTTTAGATCTTAAAGAAGAAGATATCGTTTATTCAAGTATTTCAAAATGGTTATTTTCTATAATTTTTAAAGATTTTCTAAGAAAAAAACTTTTTATTTTTAATCCAGGCGAGATAACATTTAGTAACTCTCGCTTAGTTAAAGAATTGGTTTTGTTTCCTTTTTATTTGTATATAAGAATTACAGGCGGGAAAATTCTAAGAATAGGTGTCGCTGCACAGTCTGATATTAAGATTAAATATAAATGGTTGTGGAATAAATTAATAGGTTTTTCAAATAAAATATATTGGAGAACAATAAAAAGTTCTGAACTCTTTAAAAAAGGAGAAGTAATACCTGATTTAGCGTTTTATAAGATAGATCAAAATATTGTCTATGAAAAAAAATACTTTATAGTTATTTCTATGCGAGGAGATAGAAAACTCCCTTCCCAGAAATGGTTTGAGGCAATAAAGGAGTTTCAACAAAAAAATAATTTAAGCATTGCTGTTGTTTCTCAAGTTAAAATTGATAATGAAAGAGCAAAAGAGATAGCTGCTAAATTAAGAGGAGAGTATTATATTTGGGAAAATCAATACAATCATAATAGACAAGAAGAGATTGTTAATGAAATATATCGAAAATCTAAAATAGCGATTAGTGATCGTTTACATGTTTTAATTGCAGCTTATACTAAAGGAGTAATACCTACAGATGTGTCAGTTACGAAGTCAAATAAAGTACAAGATCATTTTGATGTGTTGCCTTTAGAAGACGTTTCCGTATTTGAAAGTAAATCATCAAAAGAGGAAATAATAGATTTTTTGCAAAGTAAGTTAGATAAAGGATTTAATGAAACAAAAATGTATAATACTTTTAGTCGCTTGAATAAGGTAAAAAGGGAATTACCATTGTAATTTAAGAAAATAATTTGAATCATATATTATGCACATCTTATATATACATCAATATTTTAAAATACCTAGCGAGCCAGGTGGTACACGTTCATATTGGGTAGCAAAACGCTTTATAGAAGAAGGGCATAAAGTAACGATGCTTACAACCTCTTCTAGTATTCAAGAAAAAATTGTGCATAAAACAATTGATGGCATCGAGGTAATTTACCTAAAAGTACCTTACAACCAGAATATGTCTATCATGGCACGTGTAAAATCCTTTATCAATTTTATGATAAAATCGACACGTTTAGCATTAAAAGTAAAAAATGTCGATTTAGCACTTGCTACCTCAACTCCCTTAACGGTAGGTTTTCCTGCTTTAGTATTAAAAAAATTACGAAAAATTCCTTTTATTTTTGAAGTGCGAGATTTATGGCCCGAAGTACCTATCCAAATGGGAGGACTAAATAACAAGCTGCTTCAAAAATTAGCCGTTAATTTTGAAAAAAGCATTTACAAAAATGCCAAGCATATTGTAGCTTTATCTCCAGGTATGGCAGCGGGGGTACTCAAATATGAACCTCAGGAAAAAGTGAGTATGATTCCTAACATGGCAAAAATTGATGCCTTTTGGCCAAGAGAGAAAAACAAACAATTGCAAACGGAGTTAGGGCTTCGAACAGACAGTTTTAAATTAATCCACTTTGGGGCATTGGGTCTAGCTAATGGAGCAATGAGCATAATAAGAGGAGCAGAGGAACTAAAAGAAGATACCAGTATCGAATTTATTTTTATAGGAGGAGGTTCTACAGAAGAAGAATTAAAGAACTATTGCCAAAAACATCAGTTAAAACAAGTACATTTTTTAGGAAGATTCCCAATGGAAGAAACCTCAGAGATTGTTAATTTCTGTGATGTATCGATGGTTAGTTTTAAAGACTTACCAATACTCTATACCAATTCACCTAATAAACTATTTGATTCTCTATCAGCAGGGAAGCCAATAATTGTAAACTCTGCAGGATGGACGAAAGAAATGGTTGAAAAGCACAACTGTGGAGTTTATGTAAATCCGCACCAACCAACAGCGTTAGCACAAGCCATAAAAAGTCTCCAAGTAGATGATACATTAAAAAATGAAATGGCAAAAAATGCGCGTAAATTAGCAGAAACTACTTATGATAAAAGTATTTTATGCGATCAATATGCAAGTTTGATAGCAGCTGGGAACTAGGAACTAAGTTGGTAAATTAAAACATTTGATTTATAAATAGCAATGTATAATGAAATCAATAACTACTCAGAACAAAAACATTTTAAAGATAGCATAGAGATACTATAAGAGGTTAATTAATTATGAAAGATTATTTTTTTGTTCCAGGAAATAGGCTACACAAATTAGCCACTATTGAAGCCTTAGGAGTTTATATTATTATAGACCTTGAAGATGCAGTAAAAGCTTCAGACAGAGTAGCTATTATAGATGAATTATGTAATAATCCATTAAAATATAAAAAACATTACTTGCGCATACCTTTGTATGATGTGAGGTTACAGGCAAATACGCAGGCTTTACAGAAGCTTATAGATGCTGGATATAGTAATTTTGTATTTCCAAAACTACAGAGTAATTCAGATTTTGAGTTTATTATAAAAACAATAGGTAACATTGATTTAAAACTTATATTACTAGTTGAAACAGCTCGTTTTTTCTTGGAGCTACAACAAATACTTTTAACTAATCGAGGATTGATAAAAGGGTTGGCATTAGGAAGTCATGATTTTATGAGTGAGATAGGAGGAAATCATACGTTGAAAAACTTGGAATATCCTCGAATACAATTGTTATACTTGGCTCGAATGATAAATATTGAGGCCATAGATATAGCTTCTATGGAACTGAAAGACGAAAACTTATTGCAAGAAGAGATTATAGATGGTTTTCAGAAGGGGTATGATGCCAAGTTTTATATTCATCCGTGGCAGTTAGAGTCTAAAAGAAAGATGAAATTATATACTGAAACTGATTTAGAATGGGCGAAAAAAGTAATAACTGCCTTAGAAAAAGTTGAAGATAAGGAGGAGTTTAATCCAATAATAATAGATAATCAAATCATAGAACGTCCTCATTTGAATAAAGCTAAAAAAATAATTAATCATTATGGAACCAAGTAACTTAGGAAATTTTTATGATGCTTTTGTTGTTGGAGAAACAATAAAACATTCACTTACCAAAACAATATTTGAAAGCGATAATAATTTATTTAGTCTGCTAACAATGAATCATCACCCTGTTCATTTAAGTTTGGAGCATGTGAAAGATCACCAGCATGGAAAAATATTGGTAGTTGGAACTCTTGTTTTTAGTTTAGTAGTAGGGATGACTGTCCCAGACATTAGTGGTAAAGCAGTTGCTAATTTAGAATATGAAAGTGTAAATCATACGGGTCCTGTTTTTATTGGAGATACAATAAGGGCAGAGACAGAGATACTTGAAAAAAGGAAAACATCTAAAGGAAATAGAGGAGTTGTATATGTAGAAACAAGGGCTTTTAATCAAGAAAACCTTGAAGTATTACGTTTTAGAAGAAGAGTATTAATCCCAATTCAATAATTATTATGGAAAATTATTTAATGCGTAGCCTCATGTTTGTTCCAGGTCATAATGATAAGCTTTTAAAAAGCGCTATGAGAATGGATGCGGATGTGTTACTTTTTGACATAGAAGATTCTGTGCAACCTGTAGAGAACAAACAACTTGCAAGAGACAAGGTTTCTGCGTATATCAACGCAGGTAAGTTTAAAGGGAAAACGATCTTTCCGAGAATAAATGATAGAGAAAGTGGGCAACTACTTAAAGATGTAACACAGCTTGCTATTGAAGGAGTCACAGGTTTTATGTATCCTAAAGCTAAAAAAGGAGAAGATATTTACTTTTTTGATAAGCTTTTAGAAACAATTGAATACGAAAAAAAAATTCCAATAGGAACGTTTAAAATTATTCCGTTAATAGAAACAGCTTCGGCTGTTTTGAATGCTCAAGATATTTGTAACGCCTCTTCTAGGGTTGTAGCTATTGCATACGGATCTGAAGATTTTATTACCGATCTTGAAGGTCAGCACGATTTAGAACATGAGAGCTTATTTGTTCCTAGAAATATGATTGCGATGGCAGCAAGGGCATGTAAAGTGATCCCGATTGATACTGTTCATGTTCGCGTAAAAGATTTAGAAGACTTAGAAAAGAACCTTGTTTTATCAAAAAAATTAGGTTTTGAAGGAATGCTTTGTTTGAATCCTATTGAGCTGCCTTTAGTGCATAGATATTTTTCACCTTCAGAGCAAGATATTTATGAAGCAGAAGAAATTTTGAGATTAGATAAAGAGGCTAGAGAAAACAATCAAGGAGTTGCCATTATGAATGGTAAATTTGTAGGCCCTCCATTTGTTTTGAAAGCAAAAAAAGTATTAAAAAAAGCAAAAGCAATAAAAAATAAGTAAAATGGCTAAAAAAGTAATAAT
The DNA here is from genome assembly GCF_014197445.1 of Mesonia hippocampi. GTDB lineage: Bacteria > Bacteroidota > Bacteroidia > Flavobacteriales > Flavobacteriaceae > Mesonia > Mesonia hippocampi. Next base: position 17,159 of record NZ_JACIFO010000017.1, read on the forward strand.
TATTGGAGGTATAGGGACAGCAGTAAATATTGCAGAACAAATGCAGGATGCCATAGATAATTATGGTCTAAAAGATGAATTTCTTGGATTTTGCTTTCGATGATGAAGATTATGGAGGTGAAATTAATGGTTTTCCTGTATTAAGTAAAACAAGAAAGGTTTATGAGAAATATAAAGATGTGTTTTTTATGTATCAACTGTATAGGCCAGATAAACTTAAAGAAAGATCATTATGGATTCCTGAATTTAAAGCTCCAACAGAACGATATTATAACTTTATTCATCCTACGGCGACAATTTGCAGAAGTGCGAAAATGGGTTATGGAAATGCAATACAGGCAGGCACTGTTGTAGGGTCTAATGCGGTTATGGGTAATCATAATACATTTAACTCCATGTGTTTATTAGGACATGATACTCATATAGGGAATAATAATTTTTTTGCTGCTCATTCACTAATTGGAAGTAACCTAAGAATGGGTAATTACGTTTTTATGGGATTAAATTCAGCCTTGAATAATAAACTAGAAATTAGGAAAATCTCTAGTCTCTAACCGCCAACTCCCAACCTCAATAAAAAAATGTACAAAAACTATTTTAAACGAATATTTGATTTTTTAGCCGCTTTTTTCGGTTTGTTGTTACTAAGCCCAATATTTATTATCGTAACCATCGGTTTGTTTTTTGCTAATCAAGGCAAACCTTTTTTCTTTCAGGCACGCCCAGGAAAAGACGAAAAGATTTTTAAAATTATCAAATTCAAGACCATGAATGATAAAAAAGATATAGACGGAAATCTATTACCCGATGCCGAACGATTAACCAAAATTGGTAGCTTTGTACGTAAAACCTCGTTAGATGAAATACCACAGTTGATTAATGTATTTAAAGGCGACATGAGTTTGATAGGACCCAGACCCTTATTGCCGCAATATTTACCATTGTATAATGAAGAGCAAAAAAAACGCCATCAAGTGAGGCCAGGCATTACAGGCTGGGCACAGGTAAATGGACGAAATGCAATATCGTGGGAACAAAAATTTATATATGATGTTTGGTATGTAGAACATTGTAGTTTACTTTTGGATATAAAAATATTACTAAAAACTATTCAAAAAGTGTTTAAATCTGAAGGCATAAACGCAGAAGGACAAGTAACAACAGAGGCATTTAATGGAAATAATTAAATATTATGGTAAAAAAAATTGTGATTATAGGAGCAGGAGGATTCGGCAGGGAAGTAAAGGTTTTAATAGATCAACTTAACCAAGAACGAAATCTATACGAAATAGAGGGGTTTTATGATGATGCAGAAAATTTACCTGAAATAATTAATGGATTACCTTTATTAGGAAAAATAGATAATCTTCTAGAAAGAGAAGAGAATATAGAAGTAGCAATAGGTATAGGTATTCCTGAAATAAAGAAACAGATAATTTCTAGATTTAAGGGAAGATGTAACTTTAATTTTCCAGTGTTAATTCACCCAAGTGTTTATATAGGAGATGACGTAAAGATAGGAAGAGGTAGTATTATATGCGCAGGAAATATTATAACATGTAATATAAATATAGGAGCATTTGTAACTTTAAATTTAAGTTGTACAACGGGCCATGATACATTAATTAGTAATTATTGTTCTTTTATGCCTTCTGTAAATATTTCAGGTGAAGTGCAAATATCAGAAAATGTATATGTTGGAACAGGTGCAAAAATTATAAATTTGTTATCAATAGGAGAAAATACAGTAATAGGTGCAGGAGCTGTTGTTGCAAAATCTTTACCAAGTAACTGTACAGCTGTTGGAATCCCTGCAAAACCTATAAGATATAATAAAACAGAAAATTAGTAGCTTTTTATTGGACCTACTATGTGCTATAAGAAACCCTCCGCTAAAACGGAGGGTTTTTTTATCGATGAAATCAACTTTGTTGATTCATGAACACCATTAGCAAATAAAAGGTTTGTGAACTAATACATTTTTTCTGGCATCACGAAAATTGTCTGTAAAATTTGCCACGAAAGAAGCGTTGAAATTTTAGGCTGTTTGAGTATTGGTTTGCCAATACGAGTTCTCTAAAATTTAGCTTCCGAGTAATAAATTTAAGACAAGATTCGGCAGCCTAGATTTTTTTGATTCGTTTTTTTATCGATGAAAAAAATGAATGCTTATGTTGATTCATGAACACTATTAACAAATAAAGGATTTGTGAACTAAAAAAAGTAAGTATATTAAAGTTAATTATCCGTTCATTTTGTCTTGACACAAAACGAACCAAAAAGTCAAGACCGTTTTAAGGAAATTTTTAAAAGCAAGTTTTAAAACCG
>NZ_JACIFO010000018.1 GCF_014197445.1 Mesonia hippocampi
ATGTTACCTGTCCAATAGGTTTTTATTCCTTGATGTTCAAAAGCTCCAATATCTATAGTACTACCAAACAAACGTGTATTTCCTGCTAAGTCGGTGTCGTTATTTAGGTCTCCACCTGCGTTGGTGTAAGCGGTGTTATCCCCTGCATCTATGGCAGGACTTCCATCTTTTAAGCTATAATCACCGTTGTAAAGGTCTGTAAAAATATCGGTTTCGCTTAAGCCCGTAGCATCGATGTTACCGTTGCTTGTATTACTATCATCTTTTATCAGTGAGTGGTTTGCGGTGTAATTACCGTTATTATTAATTATACCTCCCCAAACAATAGTGTTGTTTATTGTTAATGAAGAAGAGCTATTAAGCACATCAAAATTAAACTGCTTTGTCTTATTTCCAGCAATCGTTACATTGGTTAGGCTTGCTGAAGAACTGTTGTCACTTAGTACTCCCCCGCCAATATTTGCTATATTTTCGGTAATAGTTACATTTATTAAGTGTGGTGAAGAGTTATTATCAATGTGTACTCCTCCAGAAACCGCAGCCCTATTTCTAGTAATATTGGTGTTAATTAAGGTTGGTGAAGCGTTATTGATATGTATTCCTCCTCCTAGAAGTTCATCTATAGTATTTCCATTAACTAGTATATTGTTACTTGTACTTCCTTGATAATTAGTCCCTCCTGTAATACTAAAACCATTTATTAAAGCATTACCTACATCACCAGCAGCGATAAGTACACAACGGCTATTTTCGGTATTATTGGTAAGGTCAAATGAGGTAGCGGTTCTTGTTATTTGGTCATCATCGTTAAAATCTCCACTTAGAATACTTCCTAATGTGCTAGAAAAATCTCTAGTATGCGTTAAGTTGGTAATGCCATTAGCAGGATCAAAGCCTCCATACAATTGCACATTTTTAACCATAACAAAAGCACTTTTTTGGTTTCCGTTAGTGGTATAATTTCCGTCGTCTGCATTGTATAGAGGTTTGTAAGTACCTTTAGCTACATAAACTTGTAGGCTATCGTTTTGTAGCCAGTTGTTGTTGGCATCATGTTGTGATCTTGCCCATTTTAAGGCATCGGCAAGTTCTGGGATGGCATTTGCCCAAGAATCTCCAGAGCCATTACCTCCTGTTACATTTTTGTTTACATAAAGGATATTGTTTGCATCTGGGGTTGTAGAGATAGCTTGATCTTCAAAAGCTCCGATGTCTATAATACCGTCAGATAAGCGAGGGTTGCCTGCTAAATCTGTATCATTACTGATATCTCTTCCTGTATTGCTGTAAAGACTATTATTTCCTGCATTTATGGCAATACTTTCCTCTTTTAAGCTATAATCACCGTTAGCAGGGTCTGTAAAAATATCGGTTTCGCTTAAGCCCGTAGCATCGATATTGCCGTTAATCGTAGCACTATCACCTTCTACGATAGAATGATTTACAGCGTAACCACTAGATCCAACTATTCCTCCCCAAACAATAGTGTTGTTTATGGTTGGTAAAGAATAAGTGCTTACAAATATTCCATCGCCATGATTATCTGCTATATTTCCTATTAAAGTTACATTAGTTAATAATGGTGATGAATAGTTTTCTGCGTACATTCCACCACCTTTTCCTGTTGCTTTATTACGCGTAACAACTACATTGGTTAGGTTTGGTGAAGATTTATAATTAAACATTCCGCCTCCATGATATGACTTATTCCCTATAATACGCACATTGGTTAAGTTCGGAAAAGACTCATCATTATGCATTCCTCCACCTTTATTTGTTACTACATTATTTGAAATAGTTACATTGGTTAGGCTTGGAGAAGATTTATAATTAAATATTCCTCCACCATATTTATGAGCAGAATTCCCTGCAATATTTATATTGATGAAATTTAGTGAAGAATAAGAATTATAAATACCAGCACCATAAGGTTGATATATCTCTTTTCCGTTAACAGATGCATGTATATAATCTATCGTATTTGCATTCCCTCCAGTAATATTAAAACCATCTATCAATGCGTTACCCAAGTCACCTGCTGAAATAAGTACATGATAAGCGTTTTCTGTATTATTGGTAATGTTTAATGTAGTACCACTTCCTGTTACTACATCATCGTTGTTAAAGTCTCCACTTAAGGTGCTTCCTGTTGTTGTAAAGTCTCTCGCGTGCGTTAAATCGGTAATGCCATTAGCTGGATCGAAACCACCATATAGCTGTATGTTTTTCAACATGACAAAGGCGTTTTCACGGTTGGCATTATTGGTATAATATACGTCTGCTGCATTGTATAGAGGCTTATACGTACCTTTGGCTACATAAATTTGCAAACTGTCGTTTTGTAACCAATTGTTTTTAACATAATGCTGTGTTCTTGCCCATTTTAAGGCATCGGCAAGCTCAGGGATAGCATTTGCCCAAGAATCTCCAGAGCCGTTTCCTCCATTTACGTTTTTATTTACATAGATGATATTACTGGTTGTTGCACCTTGATTTTCATAAGCTCCCATATCTATAGAATTACCAAACAAACGAGGGTTGTTAGCTAGATCTGTATCGTTATTAACATCTCCTCCTGCATTGGTATAGGCAGTATTATCTCCTGCATCTATGACTAGGCTTCCATTTTTTAAGCTATAATCACCATTAGCCGTATCTGTAAAAATATCGGCTTGGCTTAAGCCCGTAGCATCGATATTGCCGTTATTTGTATTGCTATTTCCTTCTATCAGTGAGTGGTTTGCGGTGTAATTACTGTTATTTTCATTAAATATTACCCCAAAAACAATAGCGTTGTTTATTGCTAGTGATGTATTTTGATTATACACCCCATTAACGTTAGGAGCTATATTACCTGCAATACTAACATTGGTTAAAGTAAAAGAAGAAGCATAAGAGTTAAACATTGCGCCCCCCTTATCGGCAGTGTTTGCTGTAATAGCTACATTGGTTAAGTTAGATTTTGAATTAAAACCATTGTAAATTCCTCCTGCAGCATTATCAGCAGTATTGTTAGTAATGATTACATTGGTTAAGTTCGCTGAAGAAGCATAATCATTATGCATCCCACCACCACTCAGGATTGCTTTATTCTTAGCAATAGTTGCCTTAGTTAAACTCAGAGAGCAAAAATTATCACTATATATTCCACCTCCTTTAAGAAGTGCTATATTTTCAGTTATAATGAGATTAGTCAAACGAGGAGAAGCATTAGAGTTATAAAATCCTGCACCTTTATGCCTACTAACACTTGCATTGTTTACCTGAATTGTAGTAGAGGTATCAGCATTTCCTCCTGTAAGCATAAAACCATCTATCGAGGCATTGCCTATATTTTTTGCAGCAATAAGTACATGGTATGCGTTTTCGGTATTATTAGAAAAAGAAAGTGTTGCTCCGCTTCCTGTAATTTGGTCATCATCATTAAAGTCACCGCTCAAGATACTTCCGTAATCTGAAAAATAGCGCTGATGGCTAAGGTCTGTAATATTATTAGCGGGGTCAAAACCTCCATAAATTTGTACGTTTTTAACCATAACAAAGGCGTTGTCACGGTTAGCATCGGTCGTATAATTTCCATCTTCGGCACTGTATAAAGGTTTATATGTACCTTTAGCTACATATATTTGCAAGCTATCATTTTGCAGCCAATTGTTATCTGTATCATGTTGCGTTCTTGCCCATTTTAGCGCATCGGCAAGTTCAGGAATGGCGTTAGCCCAAGAGTCTCCTGTTTGTGTACCTCCTATTATGCTTTTATTTACATAAATGGTATTATTAGTGTTTGGAGTGATGTTTGGAGTTTGATATTCAAAAGCCCCCATATCTATAGTATTGTTGTGTAAACGAGGATTTCCCGCGAGGTCAGTATCGTTATTAACATCTATACTTTCTCCTACGGCTATGGGGACACTATAAAGACTATTGCTTCCTGTATTTATAGCAATGCTTCCTCCTCTTAAACTATAATCGCCATTAGCTGGATCTATAAAAATATTGACATCACTTAACCCCGTAGCATCTATATTACCGTTATTAGTATCACTATTTCCGTATGTTAAAGAGTAGTTTATAATAGCAGAACCATTACCGCTATTATATATTCCGTCTAAAATAATGGAGTTTTTTATTATTGCTGAAGTATCAAAATCATTATACATTCCATTTCCATTAAGAGTTGCTGTATTCCTACTAATAGTTGCATTGATTAATACAGGAGAAGACCTATAGTTATACATTCCTCCGCCATAATGAGTGGTTGCTACATTTTCGCTAATAAATGTATTGATTATATAAGGCCCGGATCCGTTGTTATACATCCCACCACCAGAATGAGTTGCCTTATTTCCTTTAAGTATTACACTGGTTAAACGAAGATAATGAGTAGAGGTTCTGTTATACATTCCACCTCCATAATTTGCTATATTTTCTGAAATGGTTGTATTGGCGAGGATTGGTGATGCCCCGTTGTCATTATACATTCCTCCTCCATTAGATACTGCTGAATTTCTTGTAAGGGTTACATTGGTTAAGTTAGTCGAAGAACTTACATTATAAATCCCTCCTCCGTTTCGTTGTCCTACGTATAATAAGTTAACATAAGTGCTATTGAAATTGCTAGCATTCCCTCCTGTAATACTAAAGCCATCTATTAAGGAGCTACCATTATTTCCTGCCGAGATAACCACATGGTAAGCATTTTCTGTATTATTGGTAATGCTTAGTGTAGCCCCGCTTCCTGTTATTACATCATCATCGTTAAAATCTCCACTTAAAATGCTTCCCGATGTGCTAGAAAAGTCTCTAGTATGCGTTAAATTGGTAACGCCATTAGCGGGGTCAAAACCTCCATATAGTTGCACATTTCTTACCATAACAAAAGCATTTTCACGATTAGCATTGGTCGTGTAATTTCCGTCTTTGGCATTGTATAAAGGTTTATAATTACCTTTGGCTACATAAATTTGCAGGCTATCGTTTTGTAGCCAACTGTTGTTGGCATCGTGTTCTGTTCTAGCCCATTTTAAGGCATCGGCAAGTTCTGGGATGGCGTTAGCCCAAGAGTTTCCAGAGCCATTACCGCCTGTTACGTTTTTATTTACGTAAAGAATCCCATTGCTTGGTGTTGGTGTTTGCGCTTGTCCTGTGCTAGGGTAAGCAACCCATAGTGCAAACAATAAGGAAAGTATGCTTTTAACATACAAACTTGTTTGATAGTAATTTCTCATGATTTTGATTGATTTTTATAAAATAGAATTTTTAAGGTGTTACTAAATAAAAAGAAGAGTTTTGTGGCTTTAAATAATAAAAGTGTAAAAGAAGCTCATTTGTTTTTTACCTCAAAAAAAACAGCGTTACAAAATCGTTACAGTTTATAAGTAACTAAAAATGTATTGATTAAATATAGGTTTAATAAAACCAAAACTGTTGGTTGTGTTGCGAACACCATCAGCAAATAAAAACAACAAGACCGCTCTCTATAATTAGAGAACGGCCTTGAAGAACTTCAGTTGTGAGTTTTTATTTGTTTTGACGCAATTTACGGATGCCATACACTGCTCCCGCAGCAATAGCTACCCCTATAAACCCATCGATAGGAGCGGTAGGAGTAGGGGTTTCATCATCTACATCTCCAGGGAATCCTGGAGGGAGTGCATAGACTAAAGGCATGGTTAAAAACAGGATTAACACTGCGATAAAACGGATTTTACTTTTATTATTCATGATTGATAATTTTATTAGTTGATGATTAATT
>NZ_JACIFO010000019.1 GCF_014197445.1 Mesonia hippocampi
GGATTTACAGCTATTTCTGCAAAACTGTCGGTTGGGTTGAAATCAACTTTGTTGATTCATGAACACCATTAGCAAATAAAAGGTTTGTGAACTAAAAAAATGAATGTTTAAAATAATTCATGAACACAACTATATGGAGGATGTGGGGTAGTGGCTAAAAAGTAAGTATACTAAAGTTAATTATTCGTTCATTTCATCTTAACAAAAAACTGATTAAAAAACAGACGAGAAAATCACTGTTTTTTTAGATAAAAACAAGCCTGTAATAATAATAAAATTTTCAGTTTATTTATACCATTATTTTACAAAAAACCAGCCTTTAGTTTTAGTCATGTTTTTCCCCTATCAAAGCCATACCTAGTCCACACCTAGTCCACACCTAGTCTAGGGTGAGACCACAAATTGTCCACTAAAAAATGGGCTAATTTTAGTTTAGCTGTGGTTTAAATATGGTGTGAAAATGACATATTTATAAGCTATAAAAAAGCGAAAAAATAGAGCTCTCTATCTGAAGTGTTTTTGACCTGCTTTTTTTATGGTTTTTATTGAAAAAACAACCTATATTTTTAATTTTTCAACTAAACCCTCTTAATGTTTAGACCTCCTCTTGTTTTAACATAAAAAGTTATATATATTTGAGGGTATATAGAGGTTACTGTAAGCTGAACCTAGCTATACAAACAGCGTATTTGGTTTTTGCTAACACATAAGCCAACGCTAAAAAAACTTAAAAAGATTGTGAATAAAAATATCAAAACCAATCCAGCCAAAACAGCAAACTTTATTAACTTGTACGGTTAAATAAGAAATAATGATTAAAGAAAGAATTGACATAGAAAGCATTGACGGACAGCTGTTTGAAATAAAAGTAGTTGACCCAGATAATTCTAAACCAGCTTCTTTTACGCATTATTTGCACAATTATAAAAATGGAGTTTCTCAATTTTACAAAAAAGATGCACTTTCTTATGTAAAAGAAATTCTTGAAAAGGAATATCCATTAGAAAAAGTCACAAATGAAATAGCAGAAGAAGCACTTCAATATTTAATTTTTGACCTTAATAAATCTGTTCCTTTTCCAGCACCAGAAAAACCGAAATTCAAATTCATTGACCTTTTTGCAGGAATTGGTGGATTTCGTTTAGCTCTTCAAAATCTTGAAGGAAAGTGTGTTTTTACAAGCGAATGGGACAAATATTCAAAGCAAACTTATAAAGCCAATTTTGGAGAAATTCCGTTTGGCGATATTACAAAACCTGAAACAAAAAATTATATTCCAGACAATTTTGATGTGCTTTGTGCGGGTTTTCCTTGTCAAGCGTTTTCGATTGCAGGAAAACGCGGGGGGTTTGAAGATACAAGAGGAACATTATTTTTTGACGTAGCGGAAATCATAAAGAAAAAACAACCAAAAGCAATTTTTCTTGAAAACGTAAAAGGTTTAAGAAATCACGATAAAGGAAAAACATTAGCTACAATTTTAAACGTGCTTCGAGAAGATTTAGGTTACTATGTACCTGAACCACAAATTTTAAACGCCAAAAAGTTTGGTGTGCCACAAAATCGTGAACGAATTTTTATTGTTGGTTTTCATAAAGACACTGAGATTACAAGTTTTGAATATCCAAAACCGACTAATGAAGATACCGTTTTAGAAGATATTCTAGAAGAAAACGAAGTTTCTGTTAAATATTATCTTTCAACAACTTATATAGATACATTAAGAAAACATAAGGCAAGACACGAAAGTAAAGGAAACGGATTTGGCTATGAAATAATACCAAATAATGGAACTGCAAATGCTGTTGTTTGTGGTGGAATGGGCAGAGAAAGAAATTTAGTTTTTGACGATAGATTAACAAATTTTAAGCCTGTAACTAATATTTCTGGAGAAGTAAACCGAGAAGGAATTAGAAAAATGACACCACGAGAATGGGCAAGATTACAAGGCTTTCCAGATAATTTTAAAATAGTAGTTTCAGACGCACAAGCATACAAGCAATTCGGAAACTCAGTTGCAGTTCCTGCAATTCAAGCAACAGCGGAAAAGATAATAGAAAAACTAAACTGCAAATGATTACAGGAAATAAAGGAGAATGGAGCGAAATTTATGCGCTTTTCAAATTATTAGGCGACAAACAACTATTTCTTGGAAACAAAGACATTGAAAAATTAGAAGGTTTAGTTTATCCAATTATCAAAATACTTCGCACCGAAAACAACGGTAATTTTGAATATTCAATCCAAGATGAAATTATATTAATTTCAGGAGATGAAGAAGTTTTGAAAATCCCTATTTCAGATTTTAAGGATAAAGCTCTTTTTCTTTTGAATGCAATCAAGCAAAATAAAGAAAGGACTTTTTCAGTTCCAGAAATTGAGCAGTTTATGCAATCAATAAATTGCATTTCGTTGAAAGCTAGTTCCACAGCAAAAACTGATATTACGATTGTTGTTCACGACCAGAGAACAAATCAAGAACCAACATTGGGATTTAGCATAAAATCTCAACTCGGAAGCCCTTCTACTCTTTTAAATGCAGGTAAAACAACAAACTTTATTTATAAAATCAGAGGAGCGAAACTTTCTAAAAATGAAATTCTGGAAATCAACTCAATCGCTTCAAGAAGTAAAATAATGGATAGAATTGTTCAAATTCATAAAAATGGAGGACAATTTGAATTTATAAAGACAGAAAGACAAATATTTTCAAACAACCTTGTTTTAATAGACAGCTTGCTTCCAGAGATTTTATCACAAATCATTTTTGATTTTTATTCGAGTGAGTTTTCACACTTGACCGATCTAGTAAACAAAACGGCTGACAAAAATCCATTGAACTTCGATATTGAAAACGAACATAAGTTTTACGAATACAAAATCAAACGCTTCTTGACAGATGTTGCACTTGGAATGATGCCATCAAAAGTTTGGACAGGAAAATATGATGCGACAGGTGGATATTTAATTGTCAAAGAAAATGGAGATGTTTTATGCTATCATATTTACAACAGAAATGAGTTTGAGGATTACTTGCTAAATAATACAAAACTCGACACGGCAAGTTCTTCTCGACATGGATTTGGAGAAATTTACGAAGAAAACGGAGAACTATATTTTAAACTGAATTTGCAAATTAGATTTACGAAATAGCCAAAGTTAAAAGCCATACACATTTACAGTCATATCATCTAAGCTTCACTAAAACTGTAAAAAGAGTAGGTCTTTGCCAACACCGCTAACAAGTTTACGGAAATAAAAAGCTATGCACAACAAAAAACCGAGGTAAAAACAAGTAAATTTTATACATTTCAACTAAAACCCTCTTAAGCTTTACACCCCTCTTGTTTTAACATAAAAAGTAGTGTATATTTGAAGTTAACAGTTTAACGCAAATCGCCATATCCGTCAGGGCGTTGTAGCCAATGCGGGAAAAATACTGCAAACTTGAAAACTAAATATAATGAGAAAGACACTTTTAGGATTAATCGGATTTTTGTTTGTAATCTGTTCATTTGGACAAGAATTGACGGTTGATATAGAAGTTGACTCATTGAAAGTTATTCAAACGGTAGAAATTTCAACGAAAGAAATCGGTTTTGGAATTCCATATGGAAAAGTATTTATTAGTAAAGCATCTTTGATTGAGACTTGGGAGGATGAACTTGATAAAACCTCACAAAATAAGGATTGGCAGATTGAAAATTATAAAAAATCAGAGCTATACCTTGAATTTGTAAAACGACAAGAGAAAATATTTTTTGAATATGTAAGTGATGATTCCGTTTCTCAAATTCAGCAGATTGAAGAACAAATACCTGAAACAGATACTTTGTATTACATGGAGAATTACCTAAAAGAAACTATTTGTAATCTTCTTGACATTGGTGAATTTGAGGTACTGATTGACAACAAAAGGATTGAAAATGTAATTAAAGCTAAAGTTAGACGGACAACAAAATATTATGAAACAATTTCAACAGAATATATAGTTAATGATTCAATACATTTTTGGATTTGTCCACCGATAATACAATCTGATTTTGTTGTTGACCCAGAAGACGTGTATGTTCCTGAACCACCAAAAGATTGATATTAATGATTAATAAAGCACTGGCTACAACACGTAATATACGTAAGCTGGGGGATACGGGTAATTTAAACTTTTGTGCATTTACTCAAATTCGTAACGGTTTGATAGGAAAGTGCTTCGAAATCCCAGCCTCCGCATATTGCCATCCGTTAGCATACATCTGAAATGACTCTTTCCGAAGTATATTTTTATATGATAATTATAATTTACCAACTCTTTAGTTTGGTAATAATAACATTTTCGGAGGATCTAAAAGAGGACAAATATTATAAACGATATTTGAAAATTACATTCGGAATCGGGTTTCTTGGAATTTTCATGGAATTATTGAATTGGAATTATCTATGTCGATTTAATTGTACTCTTCTGACTTTCTCGCCTTTACTGACTTTATTAATCTCAAAAGGGATTATTGAGTTTTATAAAAAAGTAATTAAAAAAGAAGGTTTTCAAATGCAATGGGGCAAATTATCAGACGGAATTTGGGTTAAGAATAAAGGGAATTTAAAAAATCGAGGATTTTATGGTTGGTATACAACAAATATTGTGAGTTTTCCGATTCTAATATTGACAATACTCTTTGTCGTAATAGAAAAAAACGTATGCTAACACCGGTAACCGTTGCACAAGCCTATAACTTTGCCTAAATTGATTTTATATAAGCCGTTTTTAAGCGGCTTTATTTTTTATTCTTGAGTGAAT
>NZ_JACIFO010000020.1:1488-4722 GCF_014197445.1 Mesonia hippocampi
GAGGGAAGGCGACCCTTCTCCCGAAGTTACGGGTCGATTTTGCCTAGTTCCTTAGCCATGAATCTCTCGAGCGCCTTAGAATTCTCTTCCCAACCACCTGTGTCGGTTTAGGGTACGGGCTGCTTTATTCGATTTTCTTGGAAGTTCATCCTTAGGATTATCACCGCCGCCGTAGCTTAAGTGTACTATCGTATTCTTAACAAATACTTCAACGTGCATTTCCGTCAGCACGCACCTAATTCTCAACTCCGTCTCTTTTAATATAAAGCAGGTAGCAGAATATTAACTGCTTGTCCATCGACTACCCCTTTCGGGTTCGCCTTAGGTCCCGACTAACCCTCAGCTGATTAGCATAGCTGAGGAAACCTTGGTCTTTCGGCGTGCGGGTTTCTCGCCCGCATTATCGTTACTTATGCCTACATTTTCTTTTGTAATTAATCCAGCAAACCTCACAGTTCACCTTCTAATCAATTACAATGCTCCCCTACCACTCCATATCTAATATGAAATCCATAGCTTCGGTAGTATGTTTATGCCCGATTATTATCCATGCCGAACCGCTCGACTAGTGAGCTGTTACGCACTCTTTAAATGAATGGCTGCTTCCAAGCCAACATCCTAGCTGTCTAAGCAGTTCAACCGCGTTTATTCAACTTAACATACATTTGGGGACCTTAGCTGATGGTCTGGGTTCTTTCCCTCTCGGACATGGACCTTAGCACCCATGCCCTCACTGGTAATAATCATTTTATAGCATTCGGAGTTTGTCAGGAATTGGTAGGCGGTGAAGCCCCCGCATCCAATCAGTAGCTCTACCTCTATAAAACTTTATTACCGCTGCACCTAAATGCATTTCGGGGAGTACGAGCTATTTCCGAGTTTGATTGGCCTTTCACCCCTACCCACAGGTCATCCCAAGACTTTTCAACGTCAACGGGTTCGGTCCTCCACTTTGGGTTAACAAAGCTTCAACCTGCCCATGGGTAGATCACTCGGTTTCGCGTCTACCAATACCAACTATACGCCCTATTCAGACTCGCTTTCGCTACGGATACACCCCTGAAGGGCTTAACCTCGCTGATACTGGTAACTCGTAGGCTCATTATGCAAAAGGCACGCCGTCACCCTTATGGGCTCCGACCGCTTGTAAGCGTATGGTTTCAGGGTCTATTTCACTCCCTTGTTCAGGGTTCTTTTCACCTTTCCCTCACGGTACTGGTTCACTATCGGTCTCTCAGGAGTATTTAGCCTTAGCGGATGGTCCCGCCTAATTCATACAGGGTTTCACGTGCCCCGCACTACTCAGGATACCACTATATTATTAATATTTTACCTATACTGGACTGTCACCTTCTATGGTTGCTCTTTCCAAAGCATTCTAGTTCATACTAATAACAATGTCGTGGTCCTACAACCCCAATTAGTCCGTAAACTAATTGGTTTGGGCTACTACGCGTTCGCTCGCCACTACTAGCGTAATCACTATTGTTTTCTTCTCCTCCGGCTACTTAGATGTTTCAGTTCGCCGGGTTCGCCCCCTTTCGGGTGATATATCTTCAATATACCGGGTTGCCCCATTCGGATATCTGCGGATCAATTCGTATGTGCCAATCCCCGCAGCTTTTCGCAGCTTATCACGTCCTTCTTCGCCTCTGAGAGCCTAGGCATCCCCCATACGCCCTTATCAAGCTTATGCTTTTTACCTAATTGCTTTTATTTATATTTTTATCCTCGTTATCTCTCGATAACAGATTCTTTTTTCTCTCGTATCTTTTATTCTTTCAATATGTCAATGAACTTCTGGACTTACGTCCTTGTGGAGAATATCGGAGTCGAACCGATGACCTCCTGCGTGCAAGGCAGGCGCTCTAGCCAGCTGAGCTAATTCCCCATAAATCTTAGCAAGCGACTATCAGTTAACAGTTATCAGTTAATTGATGACCTTATGCGTCAACTTGGGATACCCAACTTCTAAAATTTCCAATATTTCTTAATGAACTTCTTTTTTCGTAGTCTCAGGCAGACTCGAACTGCCGACCTCTACATTATCAGTGTAGCGCTCTAACCAGCTGAGCTATGAGACTGCAATATCTTAACAGTAAAATAAAGCTAAATAACTTCTAAATTCTTCTTCATAACAAATGTTATCATCTTTTTCAAGATTTTCTCTAGAAAGGAGGTGTTCCAGCCGCACCTTCCGGTACGGCTACCTTGTTACGACTTAGCCCCAGTTACCAGTTTTACCCTAGGCCGCTCCTTGCGGTAACGGACTTCAGGTACCCCCAGCTTCCATGGCTTGACGGGCGGTGTGTACAAGGCCCGGGAACGTATTCACCGCAGCATGGCTGATCTGCGATTACTAGCGATTCCAGCTTCACGGAGTCGAGTTGCAGACTCCGATCCGAACTGTGATAGGGTTTATAGATTCGCTCCTTGTCGCCAAGTGGCTGCTCTCTGTCCCTACCATTGTAGCACGTGTGTAGCCCAGGACGTAAGGGCCGTGATGATTTGACGTCATCCCCACCTTCCTCACGGTTTGCACCGGCAGTCTGGCTAGAGTGCCCAACATTACTTGATGGCAACTAACCACAGGGGTTGCGCTCGTTATAGGACTTAACCTGACACCTCACGGCACGAGCTGACGACAACCATGCAGCACCTTGTAAAGTGTCCGAAGAAATATCTGTTTCCAAATACGTCACTCTACATTTAAGCCCTGGTAAGGTTCCTCGCGTATCATCGAATTAAACCACATGCTCCACCGCTTGTGCGGGCCCCCGTCAATTCCTTTGAGTTTCATTCTTGCGAACGTACTCCCCAGGTGGGTCACTTATCACTTTCGCTTAACCACTCAAATCTTAATCGATCCGAACAGCTAGTGACCATCGTTTACTGCGTAGACTACCAGGGTATCTAATCCTGTTCGCTACCTACGCTTTCGTCCATCAGCGTCAGTATATTATTAGTGATCTGCCTTCGCAATCGGTATTCTGAGTAATATCTATGCATTTCACCGCTACACTACCCATTCTAACCACTTCATAATAACTCTAGATAAACAGTATCAATGGCAATTCTATCGTTAAGCGACAGACTTTCACCACTGACTTATTTACCCGCCTACGGACCCTTTAAACCCAATGATTCCGGATAACGCTTGCATCCTCCGTATTACCGCGGCTGCTGGCACGGAGTTAGCCGATGCTTATTCTTACAGTACCGTCATCTGAGTAC
>NZ_JACIFO010000021.1 GCF_014197445.1 Mesonia hippocampi
TATTGTTTCTTGCCTTGCATACAACAAGTTACGAAAATTAATCACAGAAAAATACCTTAGCTATGGATTTTTTGCTAAATTGTGCAACAGGCACACCGTATAAAATTAATTGCTGGTAATAGCCTATTTACGAAAGTCCTCGCGGACTTTCTATCTGTGATTTATTTGCTAACTTTAGTGCTTAAACCACGCAACTAATCTTATACAAACACGTTGTTCGAGAATACCCTATGGGTCGCTCAAGTCATGTTGCCTACGGCAACATTTTCTCTTGAGCTATTCTCGAACAACGCCCTGACAGTACGACTGTAATTCGCTATATTTGTAGTAAACTATTAATAACTATTGACTTGAGACGCCTACATAGGTGAACTCTCGACAACAAACGGATATAGCGAATTACGTCTAATGGCTCCCTTTGCTCTTGAAGTTTTCACTTCAACGCAAATCGCCATATCCGTCAGGGCGTTGGCATTCATTTTAAACCAATATTTAGAATTCAATTATGATTAAAAGTATACTGATTGAAAATTTTCGATCAATTCAAAATCTTTTCATTCAACCTAGAAATTTAACTACTTTAATTGGACCAAATAGTACGGGTAAAACAAATGTACTTAAAGCTATAGACTTAGTATTAGGAGAAGGTTGGACAACAAAAGCAAAAGTAGCAAGGGAATTATTCAATGACCCTTCACAAGACATAAATATTGAAATTGAATTTACAACTCCTGTAGTCGTTCCAGGTAATCCAGGATTTAGACCAACAACCGTTGAATCAATAAGGCTAACTATGAGTCTTTATCCTGATTTAACTGCTAAAACAACCATAAACAACGAACAAACTTTTTATGGTCACGAAAAGTTTAAAAAATTGTGTCATTTCATATATATACCAGCAGAGAGAAATTTAAATACTGAATTAAGGGTTAGTCATTGGACTATGTTAGGTAAAATGATGCGATTAATTTATGAGAATTATATAACTCATTACGATGAGAATGAGGATAGGCTAAAAGAAGAATTTAGGCAGAAAATGAATCCTGCAAAGGAATTTCTAGAAGATGACTTTTCGGAAGAACAGGTAACATTTAAAAAGTTCTCCGATACATTTAAAGAAAAATGCGATGAGAATAGTGCGGGTTTAGCATCTGATTTTAAACCGGTTTTAGATATTTATAATATAAATTGGTTTTATAAAACATTGCAAATACATATTAGTGAAGATAACCCAGATTTACATTTCGATAGTACGGAGGTCGGAGCGGGAATGCAAAATTTGTTAATGATTTCAATTTTTCAAACCTATTCAGAATTAATGGGTGGAAAAGTAATTTTTGGAATTGAAGAACCAGAAATCTATTTATACCCACAAGCACAACGTTCTCTATATAAAAGCTTTCAAAGTTTATCTGAGGAAACTCAAATATTATACACTACGCATAATCCTAACTTTGTGGATCCTCTAAGAGCTTATGAAATTGAGATGCTCCAGAGGAGTAAAGAAGAAGGTACATACAATTTTGAGAAAGCTGAATTTATAAATGAATTAGAAGCTGAAAAACAGAGATTCAAAATTTATTCCCATTTTAATACTGAGCGAAATGAAATCTTTTTTGCAAAGAAAATATTATTTGTTGAGGGTGAATCTGATAAAATATTTTACCAAACAATTATAGAAACTAAATGGAATATTGATATTGATAAAATTGGTCTGTCAGTAATAGATTGTAATGGAAAAGGCGGAGTAATTTATTTTGCTGGATTATGCTCAGCTTTAGGTATGACTAATTTTTATGCAATTTGGGATTCCGACGGAGAAGTTGAAGACAAATACAAAATACTTTTTAACCTAATGAAAGATTCCAAAGGATTAGAATTAGATCCAAATTTAGAGACTTTTTTGAATAATAAATTTGATAGTCAAGTATTGAATCCGAATTCGAAGGACAAAATTAGGCCTGCTTATGAATTCGCCTCCGAATTGGACACTGAAGATATTCCAGAAGAGTTTTTAGAAATCAAAGAGTTTATTTCATAAAAAACGAAATGCCAACACCGTATAACAACAATTGCGGCTTTGTCACCTGCGGACACAACCGCGCAAGCATAAAAGTCGGTAATTTTAGCTATCTTAGTTGTTAACCAATCCGCAACTGATTGTTATACAAGACCGTTACCTGCAAGCCGAAAAAAACGTCGGTTTACATAAAAAACTGAGTGAAATAAACGAACTTTACTCAACTTTTAAGAATTGAAAATGAAATTTGAAAACAACACATATATTAGTGGAGATGGTGTCTATTATGAAGGAGTAATTAGAGATGTAAAACGTTCTAAAATTTCATTGCAACCAGTCTACGAAGCCTTTACAAATTCTTTAGAAGCAATACGAATTAAGGAAAATCAAAATATAGACTTTAAAGGTAAAATCGAGATAAAAATATATTCAACTCAGAATACCGACCAAAGTTATACTTTTTCTAAACTACAAATTAGCGACAATGGTGTTGGATTTGATGACAAAGAATTTAAACGTTTTAACACCTATAAAGATTTCACAAAAGGATTTAAGAATCTTGGTTCTGGAAGAATTCAATTCACCCACTATTTTGATACAACAAAAATCAAAAGCAAATATCAAGATAATGGTAGTTTCAGAGAAAGGGAATTTTTCGTTTCAAAAAATGAAAACTACCTTAAAAGAAACTCTATAACCTTTCATAAAAGCGACATAGAATCAAGCGAAAAATCTACTGGAACTATTTTGACATTTGAAGGTCTTTTAGACCAAACTAGGAACATCTATCATACACTGAACGATTCCACTTTGAAAGATGCACTTTTAAAAAGGTACATCCAATATTTTTGTTTAAATAAAGAAAGTTTACCTGAAATAATAATTGAACATTTTGTGTTCAACGATAAAGAAGGTAAATCAACTATTTCAAAATCTGATATTCCAAAAATAGATAAATCTGATAATGTTCAAGTTCATTATTCTAAAATTTCAGATGATGCTAAAAGCATCATTGAAACTGAGAATTTTGAAACATTTACTATCAATTCTTATAAGTTAGATAAATCATTTTTAAAACACAATGATTTAAAATTGACTAGTAAGCACGAAGTAATTGAAAATTTCGAAATAGACTTACTTTCTCTTTCAAAAAATGAAGTAATTGATAATAGTCATTTTCTTTTTTTAGTTTCAAGTGATTATCTAGATGATAAAGACACAAATGAAAGAGGCGAATTAGATATTCCAAACAATGATATTTTTTCAAATGACCCTAACATATTTAACGAAGAAGTAATTATTTTAGACTTACTTGAAAACAAGATAAATAGTTCTATTAATCATCTGTATCCGCAAATAGAAAAAATACAGGAAAAACACCAGCTAGATTTAAAAAATCTTAAAGAAATGTTCTTATTACCTGAAGATTTAGATTGTGAAATAGAAATTTCCATAAATGATAGTGATAAAAAAATATTAGAAAAATTCTATACAGCAGAAGCGAAGAAAAAGGCTGAATTAGATTCAAACTTAAAGGATAGTATAGAAAGATTAAATCATTTAGATACAACTTCCGATGATTTTTCAAACTCATTAGATGAAGAAATTGAAAGAATTACACGAGTAATTCCTCAACAGAACAAAGCGGAATTAACTCACTATGTTGCTCGTAGAAAACTTGTGCTTGAATTATTTTCATTAATACTAAACAGAAAATTATCTGTACAAAATGATGGTTCAAGAAATAAAGACGAAGCCTTATTACACAATTTGATTTTCCAACAAAATACAACAACACCTGAAAAAAGTGATTTATGGATAATTAACGAGGACTTCATTTACTTTCAAGGTCTTTCAGAATTTCAATTATCGGAAATAAAGTTTAAAGGAGAAAATATTATTAGAGAAGATCTTACAGAAGAAGAAAAACAGTTTATAAATTCTATTGGTGAAAAACGACTTGACAAAAGACCAGATATTCTTTTATTTCCTCAAGAAGAAAAATGTATTATAATAGAATTTAAAAATCCGAATGTTAGTGTCTCTGCACATTTAAACCAAATAAATAGTTACGCAACTCTTTTAAGGAACTTCTCAATACCGAAAATGAAATTAACTACTTTTTATGGTTATTTGATTGGTGAGAAAATTGAGCCTAATGACGTAAGAACATATGATGCGGATTTCAAAAATGCCTATAATTTTGATTACCTTTTTAGACCTTCTAAAACAATTGCTGGAATGTTTAAGAATGAAGGTAAAGATGGTACACTTTATACAGAAGTAGTTAAATACTCAACACTTCTTGAGAGAGCAAAAAATCGGAATAATGTATTCATTAAAAAATTGACTAAAGGAGAAAATGAACCACCTACAATTGAGTAAATGGAAAAAGGCCAGCAGGTAACAACGGTAACCGTTGCACAAGCCTATAATTTTGCCTAAATCGATTTTATATAAGCCGTTTTAAGCGGCTTTATTTTTTTTATTAGTTAAGTGAATAGTTAATAGTTGAGTGTCTTAAAAGTGAAGATATAGACTTCTGTAAACGTTTTTTTACAAGAAACAATAAAGCAAGGCATCCCGCCCCACT
>NZ_JACIFO010000022.1 GCF_014197445.1 Mesonia hippocampi
ATCTGGGTGATGTTCGTAATCACATCGTTCGGAACGTCTATCGTTAAGCTATCGCCGTTGGCGTCTAATAATTGATAGGTGCCATCTTGATTGTCCACCATCTTCAACGTGTTCGCATCGAAAGTAACGCTATCACCATTTACCGCTATATGTGTAAAAGTACCATCGTTGTTATCGATAAATTCATCCGTATTCGTATCGATTAAGTTTTGAATGCTTGTGTAAATATCGCCCTGGTTTACGATGTCGTTGTTGATTAACTCTGTAACTTCTGTGATAACATCGCTATCGTTAGTAATCTGGGTGATGTTCGTAATTACATCGTTGGGAACGTCTATCGTTAAGCTATCGCCATTGATATCTTCTAATAAGTAGGTGCCGTTTACCTGCTTAGTCATCGTTATCGTACTTGCATCGAAAGTAACGCTATCGCCATTTACCGCTATATGTGTAAAAGTACCATCGTTGTTATCGATAAATTCATCCGTATTCGTGTCGATTAAGTTTTGAATGCTTGTGTAAATATCGCCCTGGTTTACGATGTCGTTGTTGATTAACTCCGTAACTTCGGTGATAACATTGCTATCGTTGGTAATCTCTGTGATGTTCGTAATCACATCATTTGGAACATCTATCGTTAAGCTATCGCCATTGGCATCTTCTAAACGGTAAGTACCATTACCAGTGTCGGTCATTGTTAAGGTATTCGCATCGAAGGTTACGCTGTCTCCATTTACCGCTATATGTGTAAAAGTACCATCGTTGTTATCGATAAATTCATCCGTATTCGTGTCGATTAAGTTTTGAATGCTTGTGTAAATATCGCCCTGGTTTACGATGTCGTTGTTGATTAACTCCGTAACTTCTGTGATAACATCGCTATCGTTAGTAATCTGAGTGATGTTCGTAATTACATCATTTGGAACGTCTATCGTTAAGCTATCGCCGTTGGCGTCTAATAATTGATAGGTGCCATCTTGATTGTCTACCATCTTCAACGTGTTCGCATCGAAAGTAACGCTATCTCCATTTACTGCTACATGGGTAAAAGTGCCGTTTCCGTTATCGATAAACTCATCCGTATTCGTGTCGATTAAGTTTTGAATGCTCGTGTAAATATCGCCCTGGTTTACGATGTCGTTGTTGATTAACTCCGTAACTTCTGTGATAACATCGCTATCGTTGGTAATCTGGGTGATGTTCGTAATCACATCGTTCGGAACGTCTATCGTTAAGCTATCGCCGTTGGCGTCTAATAATTGATAGGTGCCATCTTGATTGTCTACCATCTTCAACGTGTTCGCATCGAAAGTAACGCTATCTCCATTTACTGCTACATGCGTAAAAGTGCCGTTTCCGTTATCGATAAACTCATCTGTATTCGTGTCGATTAAGTTTTGAATGCTTGTGTAAATATCGCCCTGGTTTACGATGTCGTTGTTGATTAACTCCGTAACTTCTGTGATAACATCGCTATCGTTAGTAATCTGGGTGATGTTCGTTATCACATCGTTTGGAACATCTATCGTTAAGCTATCGCCATTGGCGTCTAATAATTGATAGGTGCCATCTTGATTGTCTACCATCATTAGGGTATTCGCATCGAAGGTTACGCTATCGCCATTTACAGCTATATGTGTAAAAGTACCATCGTTGTTATCGATAAACTCATCCGTATTCGTGTCGATTAAGTTTTGAATGCTCGTGTAAATATCACCCTGGTTTACGATGTCGTTGTTGATTAACTCCGTAACTTCTGTGATAACATCGCTATCGTTAGTAATCTGGGTGATGTTCGTTATCACATCATTCGGAACGTCTATCGTTAAGCTATCGCCGTTGGCGTCTAATAATTGATAGGTGCCATCTTGATTGTCTACCATCTTCAACGTGTTCGCATCGAAGGTAACGCTATCGCCATTTACTGCTACATGCGTAAAAGTACCGTTTCCGTTATCGATAAATTCATCCGTATTCGTATCGATTAAGTTTTGAATGCTTGTGTAAATATCGCCCTGGTTTACGATGTCGTTGTTGATTAACTCCGTAACTTCTGTGATAACATCGCTATCGTTAGTAATCTGAGTGATGTTCGTAATTACATCGTTGGGAACGTCTATCGTTAAGCTATCGCCGTTGGCGTCTAATAATTGATAGGTGCCATCTTGATTGTCTACCATCTTCAATGTGTTCGCATCGAAGGTAACGCTATCGCCATTTACTGCTACATGTGTAAAAGTGCCGTTTCCGTTATCGATAAACTCATCCGTATTCGTGTCGATTAAGTTTTGAATGCTTGTGTAAATATCGCCCTGGTTTACGATGTCGTTGTTGATTAACTCTGTAACTTCTGTGATAACATCGCTATCGTTAGTAATCTGGGTGATGTTCGTTATCACATCGTTAGGAACGTCTATCGTTAAGCTATCGCCATTGGCGTCTAATAATTGATAGGTGCCATCTTGATTGTCTACCATCTTCAACGTGTTCGCATCGAAGGTTACGCTGTCACCATTTACCGCTACATGGGTAAAAGTGCCGTTTCCGTTATCGATAAACTCATCCGTATTCGTATCGATTAAGTTTTGAATGCTCGTGTAAATATCGCCCTGGTTTACGATGTCGTTGTTGATTAACTCCGTAACTTCTGTGATAACATCGCTATCGTTGGTAATCTGAGTGATATTCGTAATTACATCGTTTGGAACGTCTATCGTTAAGCTATCGCCGTTGGCGTCTAATAATTGATAGGTACCGTTTCCTGTGTTCGTCATCGTTAACGTATTCGCATCGAAGGTTACGCTATCGCCATTTACTGCTACATGCGTAAAAGTGCCGTTTCCGTTATCGATAAACTCATCGGTTCGCGTGTCTAAGATGTTGTTGATCGTTGTGTAAATATCTCCTTCGTTAAGGATATCATTGTTGATTAACTCTGTAACTTCTGTGATAACATCGCTATCGTTAGTAATCTGAGTGATGTTCGTAATTACATCGTTGGGAACGTCTATCGTTAAGCTATCGCCGTTGGCGTCTAATAATTGATAGGTACCGTTTCCTGTGTTTGTCATCGTTAACGTATTCGCATCGAAGGTTACGCTATCGCCATTTACTGCTACATGCGTAAAAGTGCCGTTTCCGTTATCGATAAACTCATCCGTATTCGTGTCGATTAAGTTTTGAATGCTCGTGTAAATATCGCCCTGGTTTACGATGTCGTTGTTGATTAACTCCGTAACTTCTGTGATAACATCGCTATCGTTGGTAATCTGGGTGATGTTCGTAATCACATCGTTGGGAACGTCGATTAAAGTTGTGTCCCCATCTTCGTTTGTATATAAATAGGTACCGTCTGTATTGTCTACTAAGGTAGAAGTGGTTTCTAAATCCTGAATATCGATAACTTGTGTATCGCCATTCACATCTACATAATAGAAGTTGTTACCATCGTAAGATACATTCCCTTCTGCTTTGGTCGTCAAATATTCGTTTAAGATATTTTGAACACTGCTATCGTTGATGATCGTTTGGAACTCATTTACTACATCTGCAGGAACGTCGATTAAAGTTGTGTCCCCATCTTCGTTTGTATATAAATAAGTACCGTCTGTATTGTCTACTAAGGTAGAAGTGGTTTCTAAATCCTGAATATCGATAACTTGTGTATCGCCATTCGCATCTACATAATAGAAGTTGTTGCCATCGTAAGATACATTCCCTTCTGCTTTGGTCGTCAAATATTCGTTTAAGATATTTTGAACACTGCTATCGTTGATGATCGTCTGGAACTCATTTACTACATCTGCAGGAACATCGATTAAAGTTGTGTCCCCATCTTCGTTTGTATATAAATAAGTACCGTCTGTATTGTCTACTAAGGTAGAAGTGGTTTCTAAATCCTGAATATCGATAACTTGTGTATCGCCATTCGCATCTACATAATAGAAGTTGTTGCCATCGTAAGATACATTCCCTTCTGCTTTGGTCGTCAAATATTCGTTTAAGATATTTTGAACACTGCTATCGTTGATAATCGTTTGGAACTCATTTACTACATCTGCAGGAACATCGATTAAAGTTGTGTCCCCATCTTCGTTTGTATATAAATAAGTACCGTCTGTATTGTCTACTAAGGTAGAAGTGGTTTCTAAATCCTGAATATCGATAACTTGTGTATCGCCATTCACATCTACATAATAGAAGTTGTTGCCATCGTAAGATACATTCCCTTCTGCTTTGGTCGTCAAATATTCGTTTAAGATATTTTGAACACTGCTATCGTTGATAATCGTTTGGAACTCATTTACTACATCTGCAGGAACATCGATTAAAGTTGTGTCCCCATCTTCGTTTGTATATAAATAGGTACCGTCTGTATTGTCTACTAAGGTAGAAGTGGTTTCTAAATCCTGAATATC
>NZ_JACIFO010000023.1 GCF_014197445.1 Mesonia hippocampi
TTGACTTTTTGGTTCGTTTTGTGTCAAGACAAAATGAACGGATAATTAACTTTAGTATACTTACTTTTTTTAGTTCACAAACCTTTTATCTGCTAGTAGTGTTCATGAATCAACAAAGTTGATTTCAGCCCAGCCGACAGTTTTGCAGAAATAGCTGTAAATCCAGTGGAAGTGCGTCTTTGCATCGCAAAGACAAAGCATGAAACGCCTGATTTAGCAGCGGTTTTAAAACTTGCTTTTAAAAATTTCCTTAAAACGGTCTTGACTTTTTGGTTCGTTTTGTGTCAAGACAAAATGAACGGATAATAAACTTTATTGTATTTACTTTTTTTAGTTCACGAATCTTTTATCTGCTAGTGGTGTTCATGAATCAACATAAGCATTCATTTTTTTAGTTCACGACCTTTTATTTCCTAATGGTGTTTATGAATTATTCTAAATATTCATTTTTTTTATCGATAAAAAAACGAATCAAAAAAATCTAGTGCCTTTAAAGGAAATTTTTACGAATACATTCGTAAAAACCGCTTATTTGCTTATCGCTACATGCCATTTTCGCCTATGGCGAAAGCACTTCCGCTTGCAAATAGCTATTTCTAAAGGCCCGGGAAAAATGTATAAATACATTTTTAAAAAGGTCTTCCGTTTTTACAGACAATTTTCGTGATTCCGAAAAACCGACAGTTTTGCAGAAATAGCTGTAAATCCAGTGGAAGTGCGTCTTTGCTTAGCAAAGACAAAGCATGAAACGCCAGATTTAGCAGCGGTTTTAAAACTTGCTTTTAAAAATTTCCTTAAAACGGTCTTGACTTTTTGGTTCGTTTTGTGTCAAGACAAAATGAACGGATAATTAGTTTTATTACACTTATTTTTTAAAAGACATTCAACTATTGACTATTCAATCAACTAATAAAAAAATAAAACCGCTTAAAACGGCTTATATAATATCAATTTAGGCAAAGTTATAGGCTTGTGCAACGACTACCATCTTTGTTGTGTGCCGTTTTTTTAATTCAGTTTGTCAGGATTTTTAGAAATTTTTCTGTCATCACTGTTAAGTTTTCTACTAACCTTATTTATGTCTTCTTCTGGTTTTAAATTCTCAGGAACAATACCTCTTGACAGCAAAGTTTTTCTTACGGTAGAATTGTTTGTTATATGTTCTTTTGAAATAGCAGATTCCGTTTTCATTTTTTTATCCTTAGCATTAAATATTGTTATTTCAGTTGCGAAATCTTTAGCTTTCAGAAGAATAGTTGGCATAAAATCAGCTAATGGTTTATTTTTAATATCCCATTTCTTTTTCATTTGTTGAGTGTTTCTGCCGAAAAGAGCTGTATCTCCTTTGCTCCTAATTAAAGCAAAGTTTTTGTTTCCTCCTGTTTGTTCGAAAATTACTTGTGATAATTCTTTTTCTGTTTCTTTTAGTTTATTTCTAGCTTGAACTCGTTCATATTCAAGCATTTTTTGTTCAATTATTTCAGCTTTTCTTGTCTGTACAGCAAAATATCTTTGAGCAAATGCAATTTTTTCTTTTCTTGGGTCTCCATTTTGAGCTATCAAATAACAAGCATACCTTGTTAACATTATGTCTGGTATTTCTTTTTCAGTTCCTGACCCAATAGAGACCATTTTCCCGACGTCGGCAAAATGGTTAGAAATGTCCTCTCCAGATAGTTCACAAGCTGTTTTTGCTTTTGATATAACATTTTGGAAATTGTCCCATTTTGAGTATTCTAACAAGTGTTGTAAATCTCTTGCTAGCCAAAATTCAACTCCTTCGTCGGTTTTGTGTGAATTAGACTCAAAATTATCTGTAAGTGATTTTATTAAATTTGATTTCATATCATGAAAATACGAATTTTTAATGTAATTTTATTATTCGTTCAACATTACACACAACGCCCCGACGGATATGGCGATTTGCATCAAAGTGTTAGTTATCCTCAAAGATATATAACGTTTTATGTTAAAACAAGAGGGGGTGTAAAAGCCTAAAAGGGTTTGGTTGAAATGTATAGGTAAAAAGCTTTGGGTTTTGTAAAAAACCGTTTACAGAAGTCTATATCTTCACTTTTAAGCCACTCAACTATTAACTATTCGCTAAACTAATGAAAAAATAAAACCACTTAAAAACGGCTTATATAAGATCAACTTAGACAAAGTTATAGGCTTGTGCAACGGTTACCATCTTTGTTAGCTGTTGTTTTTTCTTGTCGCTGTTATCGAATATACCATTGGGATTTTGTCGTCTAAATGTTCTATTCTATATTTTCTCGATTCAAATTCTACTGTCTTGTTGAAACAGTTATAAGGTGAATAGTCGAACTCGTCTAATGATTTTATTTCAAGTTCGCTTTTTATAAGACTGTTCAGTACTTCACTTATGCCGTGATTCCACATTACATAAGATTGGGTAATATCTGCTTTTTTGTCGGCATAAGTTCCATCTTCTGTTTCTATAATTGCACCTGAATTAAAATATCTATAACCGATGTTTTCAAAGTTGTCATCAAACATCCAAACAACAGGATGAAATTCTACAAATATAAACTGTCCGTTTGGCTTTAGAAATTTGGAAATAATTTTTGCCCATTTGTCTAAATCCGGCAACCAACCGATTGTTCCATAACTTGTGAAAACAATATCAAATTTTTGGTCTAAATAATTTGGTAAGTCGTAAATGTCACAACAAATGAAATTTGCATTTGAGTTGGTGTCTTTTGCAATTTTTTTTGCACTTTCAATAGCCTTGTCTGCTAGGTCAACGCCCGTAACATTAGCTCCAAGTCTACTCAACGAAATAGTGTCTTGCCCGAAATGACATTGCAAATGTAAAATCGTCTTTCCTTTTATGTTTCCAAGCAAGTTTAATTCAATTTCATTTAGTGAGGTTTTACCATTCAGAAATCCGTCAAGGTCATAAAATTCCGATTTTAAGTGAGTCTCGGTTCTGTTATTCCAAGATTGTCGGTTTATTTCTATATAATTTTGTTCTGAGTTCATTTTTTTCACGATTGATTTTTCAAAATAACAGCTAACGATTAGTATATGGCAAGTAGGGCAGTCGAAAGCAATAAACTTTCAGTTTTGCACTGAGCCAAAGCGTTGTATTTTGTTTTTAATTTATTCATTCTTAAAAGCCAAATCAACGATTTGGCGGTGATAGTAAATAACACTAAGCTTTCGTAAACTACTGAATGCCCTATTTGCTATATACCGTGTTGTAACCAGTTTTTTTTACGGATTTCATATCTTCTGTCCGTGCAGTTGTCTGCTTCATTAAAGAATTCTTTTTTCGCAGTCATAAACTTTTCTAAAATTTTAACTGAATTCAAATTTCGGGTATCGACATCTGCTGTTATTTTATCCATTTTCATTTGGTCAAAACCATAATTAAGAAGTCCAACCGTTACTTCTGTACCATAGCCTTTTTTCCAATACTTTTCTCGCAATCTATAACCAATTTCATCTTCATTCTCGTTGTTTTTTAGAAAAGCGCAAAGTCCAATGAAATTATTTTCAGATTTTAATTCTATAGCCCAAACCTTTATATCTGACGTTGTAGGTTCAGTATTAAGAAACTTATTTAAGTGGTCATTACTTTCTTCTTTGGTCATTACATCTCTAGGAATAGGGTTCATAACATTTGGATTACCCATCATATCAAAGTAATCGACAGAATCCTCTTTTTTTAGAGTTCTTATTAAAAGTCTTTCTGTTTGGAAAATAGTCATTTATTTTCAGAGTGTTTTTTTTAATTGGTTACAACTTGTATATATCCCCAAAGATATATAACTTTTTATGTTAAAATAAGAGGAGTGTAAAAAGCTTAAGAGGGTTTGGTTAAAATATATAAAATTTACTTGTTTTTTTAATAAAATCCCTCAAAAAACAGGCTAAGAATATTTCTGTTAGGGGCTCTATTTTTAATAGCTTTTTATAGCCTATAAATAAGTCTTTTTTACACCATATTTAAACCACAGCTAAACTAAAATTAGCCCATTTTTTAGTGGACAATTTGTGGTCTCACCCTAGACTAGGTATGGACTAGGTGTGGACTAGGTATGGCTTTGATAGGGGAAAAACATGACTAAAACTAAAGGCTGGTTTTTCGTAAAATAATGGTATAAATAAACTGAAAATTTTTTTATTATTACAGGCTTGTTTTTATCTAAAAAAACAGTGTTTTTTCGTCTGTTTTTAATCAGCTTTTTGTCAAGACAAAATGAACGGATAATTAACTTTAATATACTTACTTTTTTTAGTTCACGAAACTTTTATTTGCTAATGGTGTTCATGAATCAACATAAGCATTCATTTTTTTCATCGATAAAAAAACGAATCAAAAAAATCTAGTGCCTTTAAAGGAAATTTTTACGAATACATTCGTAAAAACCGCTTATTTGC
>NZ_JACIFO010000024.1 GCF_014197445.1 Mesonia hippocampi
AACCAACAGTTTTGGTTTTATTAAACCTATATTTAATCAATACATTTTTAGTTACTTATAAACTGTAACGATTTTGTAACGCTGTTTTTTTTGAGATAAAAAACAAATCAATTTCTTTTGTGTCATTAATTATAAAAATAAGAGCTAATAAGTTGAAAACAACAGCTGTGTTACTGCTTGTTTGTTAGTGTGTTGGGTTTGGTTAGGGGATTTGTCCCCTTTTTGTCCCCCTTTTAAACACCTTAAAAATACAAGTCGAACTATATTTTTGTTGATTTAGTAAATGAACATATAAAAATTACTGTTTAAAAAAACAAGAAGCATACTTGTTGAAAAACAACGTCATTAAAAAGTATTTAATAGAACCTTAAAATTTCATATAAAAATAATTAATCAAAAACATGAAACATTATTACCAAACACAACGGCACGCTAAAAGCATGTTTACTTTATTGTTTGCATTATGGGCTACTTGTACGCTTACAGCGCAAACCCCGAGTACCAGTAATATTCTCTATGTAAACAAAAATGTAGTAGGAGGTACACAAACTGGAAACTCTTGGGCTAACGCTATCCCTGAACTTGCCGATGCCTTAAAATGGGCAAGAACACAACACGATGCCAACAACAGTTGGCTACAAAATGACAGCTTGCAAATTTATGTGGCCAAAGGTACATACAAGCCTCTGTATAATGCAGGGGATGGAAATTACAGTGTTAGCGGTAACCGCGATAACGCCTTTGTAATGGTTAAAAATGTACAGCTTTATGGAAACTTTGATCCAGAAAATGGCATTACAGACCTTAGTCATCAGCGTTATTATTCATTATACTATGAAACTACTCTAAGTGGTGACTTTAATGATGACGATTATATGACAGAAACTCAAACTGAACCAACTTTTCATAATAATGGCGAGAATGCTCACCATGTAATTATTTCTACAAGAGATGTTGGTAATGCACTAATAGATGGTTTTAATATCATTTCTGGAAATGCAGATGATTCTGAAAGCTATATTGCTGTAAATAACACAAGTGTTAATCGAGGTTTTGGAGCAGGAATTATTAATTTTTCTTCTTCCCCTAGTATTACAAATGTATACATTAGCAGAAATGAGGCTGTTAGTGGTGGAGGAATTATGAGTTTTTACAATTCTTCTAATATTGAAAATATAGAAGTTATGCAAAATAAATCCGTTTATGGAGGCGGGATTTATAACTACGGAGGCTCACCTAGTATTACAAATGTAAAAATTAGAAGCAATTCCTCTGTACAGGGAGGTGGAATTTATAATAACGTAAATAGTTCGCCTAGCATTTCAGACACGGAAATAGCTTATAATTACGCTGCTGATTTTGGTGGAGGAATTTGTAATATTACAAGTTCACCTACTATTATAGATACAGAAATTAAGGAAAATGAATCCGCTTATGGTGGTGGAATTTATAACAATACAAGTTCTCCTGGTATCTCGAATACAGTACTTTACGGAAATGAAGCTACTTATGGAGGCGGGATTTACAATAATGGAAGTTCTCCCAGTATCATAAATGTACATATTGATTATAATAGTGCAAGTAGCCAAGGTGGAGGAATTTTTAATGGAAGTAATAGCGCACCTAATATTTCGGCCACAAGCATTACTAATAACTCTGCAGATAATGGAGGAGGAATATGTAATAATAGTAGTTCGCCAACTATTTTAAATTCAATTATTGCTCATAATTTCGTAAATTATAATGGAGGAGGGCTTATGAATCTTTCTAATAGCGCCCCTAGTATTATTAACTCTAATGTTATATATAATAATGCCACTTATGATGGTGGTGGGATGGTTAATTATAATACCTCTGCGCCGAGTTTTAAAAACAGTATTATTTACGGGAACGCCCCAGATCAAGCGAAAAATTTTGATACGAGTGCTCCTGCCTATGAAGCTTCTCTTATACAAAACAGTAAACCTAATGGTATTTGGAATACTAATTTAGGAACTAATAGTGGAAATAATATAGACGCAAACCCCTTATTTAAAAACCCTAATAGCCGTAATTTTAAGTTGCAGGAAAATAGCCCTGTCATAAATACTGGTGATAACAGTCTTTATACAGGAGATATACTAAATGACACGGATTTATTAGGAAGTTCTCGTTTATCTGATAATAGTATAGATATGGGAGCTATAGAGTATCAAAATGTTACTCCTATACCTAATATTAGTAATATTCTTTATGTAGACAAAAATGTAGTAGGAGGTACACAAGCAGGAGACTCTTGGGCTAATGCTA
Organism: Mesonia hippocampi; assembly: GCF_014197445.1. Classification (GTDB taxonomy): domain Bacteria; phylum Bacteroidota; class Bacteroidia; order Flavobacteriales; family Flavobacteriaceae; genus Mesonia; species Mesonia hippocampi. The sequence continues at coordinate 2,290 of NZ_JACIFO010000024.1, forward strand.
TTCCAGAACTTTCCGATGCCTTAAAATGGGCTAGAACTCGACATGATGCAGATAACAATTGGCTACAAAACGATAGCTTACAAATATATGTAGCACAAGGAATGTATGTGCCAGAGTATCATGCTGAAGATGGTCAATATACTTACAACGGTAACCGTAATAATGCCTTTGTAATGGTTAAAAACGTACAACTATACGGAGGTTTTGATCCCGCTAACAACATTACCGATTTAACCCATCTTAGATACCTTCATTCTACAGCTGGTAGTGTTTTAAGTGGAGAGTTTCAAGGGGATGGCTACATAAATAATAACAATTATAATATACTTATCTCCTCAGGAGATGTAGGCAATGCCTTAATAGATGGCTTTTATATTACAGGAGGGTCAGCGAGTGGGTATGCTCAAGTTACAGTAAACAATAATAATGTTAATAACAGTAATGGTGGTGGAATTTATACCATAAATGCTTCTCCTAGCATTGTAAATACAGAAATTTCCTATAACGAAGCTTTAAATAATGGCGGAGGAATTTATACCAATAATAGCTCGTCCAACATTCTAAATACGACTATTGAAAATAATTACGCTGACGCATTCGGTGGAGGAATTTATAATGAAACGAGTTCTCTAAACATTAGGGATGTAAAGATTAGTAATAACCGAGGACGACAACAAGGCGGCGGAATTTATAATGAAACAAGCTCTCTAAACATTGTTAATTCGGATATCAGTCGTAACACTGCTACTGGAAATGGAGGCGGAATTTTTAATAACACGAGTTCTCCAGTTATTTTAAATTCTGTTATCAAAAGTAATAGTGTTAGTGCCAATGGCGGCGGAATTTATAACCAAGCGAATAGCGTACCAGAAATTATAAATACCCGTATTGTTTCTAATACTTCTAATAGAGGAGGAGGTATTTTTAATACTACAAGTTCATCTAATATAATAAATACAACGATTAGTAGGAATTACGCTCGTGGTGGTAGCAATGCTGGAAGTGGGATTTATAATTATGAAAGCTCGCCAACTATTAAAAATAGTATTATTTATGGGAATACAACAAGCGAAATAATTAATAGCACCAATAGTTCTCCTAACTTTAGCCACTCTATTGTATATGCTAGTACGCTTAATGGAGTGTGGGATACCAATCTTGGAATAGATAACGGAAATAACCTAGATGCAGACCCTTTATTTATAAACTCATTAGACTTTAGCCTGCGAGATGGAAGCCCTGCCATAGATGCAGGAGATAACACCGCTTACACCAACGCAGGTGGAGACCTAAATAACGATACCGACTTAGCAGGAAATACACGTTTGTTTGGTAGTACTATAGATATTGGAGCTTTTGAACATCATGGAATAAAAACCTATTGGACAGGTAACATAAATACCGACTGGCATACCGCAGGAAACTGGACAAGTGGATTGCCTAGCACTACCACCAATGCCGTTATAGACCAAGTTACCAACCAACCTTTGGTTGCTGCTACAAACTCAGCAGAAGCTTACAGTATTGTAATCAACCCAGGAGCAAGCCTATCTGTATTAGGAGAGTTAAGTTTCCAAACAAGTTTAACCAATCACGGAGATTTACTATTCTTAAGCAATGCCAATGCCACCGGTCAATTAACCGAGCTTCCTGAAGGAGC
>NZ_JACIFO010000025.1 GCF_014197445.1 Mesonia hippocampi
TAAGTTGTATTGTCAGCTAATAAAACTGTATCGCCTAATTGAACTCCATTGGTTGCAGCATCATACCAGATAACATTGCTTTCGTTTACAACGATATCTGCAATACTTGGCATATCCGAAGCACAGAAAGTTTGTGTAGTTTCTGTTGCCGTTGGTAATCCTGGGTCGGTTAAACTTACCGTAATCGCTAATCGACTTGTGCTTTCACAACCTGCTGCTGTCGTTAAACTTGCGTAGTAAGTTGTATTGTCGGATAATAACGTACTGTCTCCTAATTGAACTCCATGGGTTGCAGCATCATACCAGATAACATTGCTTTCGTTTACAACGATGTCTGCAATACTTGGCGCATCCGAAGCACAGAAAGTTTGTGTAGTTTCTGTTGCCGTTGGTAATCCTGGGTCGGTTAAACTTACCGTTATCGCTAATCGACTTGTGCTTTCACAACCTGCTGCGGTGGTTAAACTTGCGTAGTAAGTTGTATTGTCAGCTAATAAAACTGTATCGCCTAATTGAACTCCATTGGTTGCAGCATCATACCAGATAACATTGCTTTCGTTTACAACGATATCTGCAATACTTGGCATATCCGAAGCACAGAAAGTTTGTGTAGTTTCTGTTGCCGTTGGTAATCCTGGATCGGTTAAACTTACCGTTATCGCTAATCGACTTGTGCTTTCACAACCTTCCGCGGTGGTTAAACTTGCGTAGTAAGTTGTATTGTCTGCTAATAAAACTGTATCGCCTAATTGAACTCCATTGGTTGCAGCATCATACCAGATAACATTGCTTTCGTTTACAACGATATCTGCAATACTTGGCATATCCGAAGCACAGAAAGTTTGTGTAGTTTCTGTTGCCGTTGGTAATCCTGGGTCGGTTAAACTTACCGTAATCGCTAATCGACTTGTGCTTTCACAACCTGCTGCGGTGGTTAAACTTGCGTAGTAAGTTGTATTGTCAGCTAATAAAACTGTATCGCCTAATTGAACTCCATTGGTTGCAGCATCATACCAGATAACATTGCTTTCGTTTACAACGATATCTGCAATACTTGGCATATCCGAAGCACAGAAAGTTTGTGTGGTTTCTGCTGCCGTTGGTAATCCTGGGTCGGTTAAACTTACCGTAATCGCCAATCGACTGGTGCTTTCACAACCTGCTGCGGTGGTTAAACTTGCGTAGTAAGTTGTATTATCTGCTAATAAAGTGCTGTCTCCTAATTGAACTCCATGGGTTGCAGCATCATACCAGATAACATTGCTTTCGTTTACTGAAATATCTGCAATACTTGGCATATCCGAAGCACAGAAAGTTTGTGTGGTTTCTGTTGCCGTTGGTAATCCTGGGTCGGTTAAACTTACCGTAATCGCTAATCGACTTGTGCTTTCACAACCTGCTGCTGTCGTTAAACTTGCGTAGTAAGTTGTATTGTCAGCTAATAAAACTGTATCGCCTAATTGAACTCCATTGGTTGCAGCATCATACCAGATAACATTGCTTTCGTTTACAACGATATCTGCAATACTTGGCATATCCGAAGCACAGAAAGTTTGTGTGGTTTCTGTTGCCGTTGGTAATCCTGGATCGGTTAAACTTACCGTTATCGCTAATCGACTTGTGCTTTCACAACCTGCTGCTGTCGTTAAACTTGCGTAGTAAGTTGTATTGTCAGCTAATAAAGTAGTATCGCCTAATTGAACTCCATTAGTTGCAGCATCATACCAGATAACATTGCTTTCGTTTACTGAAATATCTGCAATACTTGGCATATCCGAAGCACAGAAAGTTTGTGTAGTTTCTGTTGCCGTTGGTAATCCTGGGTCGGTTAAACTTACCGTAATCGCTAATCGACTTGTGCTTTCACAACCTGCTGCTGTCGTTAAACTTGCGTAGTAAGTTGTATTGTCGGATAATAACGTACTGTCTCCTAATTGAACTCCATGGGTTGCAGCATCATACCAGATAACATTGCTTTCGTTTACAACGATGTCTGCAATACTTGGCGCATCCGAAGCACAGAAAGTTTGTGTAGTTTCTGTTGCCGTTGGTAATCCTGGGTCGGTTAAACTTACCGTTATCGCTAATCGACTTGTGCTTTCACAACCTGCTGCGGTGGTTAAACTTGCGTAGTAAGTTGTATTGTCTGCTAATAAAACTGTATCGCCTAATTGAACTCCATTGGTTGCAGCATCATACCAGATAAC
>NZ_JACIFO010000026.1 GCF_014197445.1 Mesonia hippocampi
ATCGGTAGCCGTTGGGATAGGCACCTCGGTTGCTAGTACTTGACATTCAGCAGTGATATCTGCTAAAGTAAGGTTATCAGGGATTGGTGCAGTTACATCATCGATGATGATGTTTTGCGTTTGTGTATCGGCATTTCCGTTCCCATCGTTAAAAGTCCAAGTGATGACATGCGTTCCTTGTGTGCTAATCGGGAAAGTTAAATTATGTGTTCCGTATATAGTTTCTCCACAATTATCGGTAGCCGTTGGGATAGGCACCTCGGTTGCTAGTACTTGACATTCAGCAGTGATATCTGCTAAAGTAAGGTTATCAGGGATTGGTGCAGTTACATCATCGATGATGATGTTTTGCGTTTGTGTATCGGCATTTCCGTTCTCATCGTCAAAAGTCCAAGTGATGACATGCGTTCCTTGGGTGCTAATCGGGAAAGTTAAATTATGTGTTCCTTGGATGGTTGCTCCACAATTATCGGTAGCCGTTGGGATAGGTACATCGGTTGCTAGTACTTGACATTCAGCAGTGATATCTGCTAAAGTAAGGTTATCAGGGGTTGGAGCAGTTACATCTTTTACGGTAACAATTGCCTGACAGGTAGCTGTAGCTCCATTGCTGTCTTCAACAGTTAGTAAAATAGTATTATCACCAATATTACTACAATCAAAGTCGGTTTTGTTAATACTGAGCGTAACATTACCTTCCAAATCTGATGAACCATTATCTACATCACTTGCAGTAATACTTATTTGTCCATTAGCATCTAACTGTACTGTAATATTTTTACAAATCGCTGTTGGTGGTGCATTTTGACTTTCAAAAGCTCCCATGTCTATTATATTATTGTATAAACGCGGGTTGCTGGCTAGGTCGGTATCGTTATTTATGTCACCTGTATAAAGACTATTACTACCTGTATTTATAGCAGGACTCCCATTTTTTAGGCTATAATCTCCGTTGGCGGGGTCTGTAAAAATATCAGTAGCGCTTAAACCTGTAGCATCGATGTTGCCGTTGGTAGTATTGCTATTTCCTTGTA